>CAVXUY010000007.1:0-198145 GCA_963765175.1 uncultured Actinomycetes bacterium | reverse complement strand
AGCGTACCGGGATCGAACCGGTGACCTCCGGCTTGCAAAGCCGGCGCTCTCCCAGCTGAGCTAACGCCCCGAGAGGGTCAAGTGTAGGCGCGACGGCCGCGGTCAGCCTGGAGGAAGCCCACCGAGGCCGCGGCGCTCGAGGGTGCGCAGTCCGTCGCCGAAGCTCTTGTCCGCCGCCGCCTCGCGCGTCTGCTGCTCGAGCCGGCGGATGCGCTCGTCGAGCTCGTCCAGCTCGGCTCGGCTCATCGCCCCGCTTCCGGCGCCGACGCCGCTCAGCGCGCGCCCGTGCTCGAGAAGCTGCGCCTCGCGGCGGGCGAGCTCGTCGCTCTGCTCGGCGAGCTCGGCCTGCGTCCGCGCGAACGCCTGCTCCATCTCCTGCAGCGCGGCGACGCGTGCCTCGATTCGGTCGAGCATCTCCTGCGGGGTCTTCGCTGCCTCGACGACACGATGCGCAAGCTCAGCCTCGGCCTTGACGTACTCCCGCTCGCGCGCGGTGAGCTCGCGCTCCCGGCGGCTCAGCTCCTGCGCGCGGGCGGCGAGGCCGACCTGCGCGTGGACGAGCGCCTCGTCGGCGCCGGGCGGGATGCGCCCGACGGCCCCGCGACTGACCTTGGCGAGCGCGTCCGCGAGCTCGCGCTCCTTCTTCTCGACGTTGGCCACGCGCTCGGAGAGCTCCTTGCGCAGCCGGCCCAGCTCCTCGTCCGCGGAGATGCGGATCGCGCGCAGGCGATCGAGCTCCGCGTCGACGGTGGCGGGCTCGACGAGCTCACGGCGTCCAAAAAGGGGCATGCGTCGATGATATGCGGGCGCGATCGACTTTCCTGCCCGCGCGGCCGGTGGTTAAGGGATCGGCTCTCGGCTCAGGCGGCGCGCTCGAGGCGCTCTTCGGCGCGGGCGCGGCGGACGATGTCCTCGCGCTCACCGAATCGGAGTCGCGCCTTCTCCATGCGGAGCGTCTGCCAGAGCCCCTCGAGGTGGGTGTCGAGAGCCTTGATCTCTTCGCGTACGGCGGGATCGAGCCCATCCGAGAGCTGCTGCCAGAGCTCCTGGCGCTCCTCAGAGATGCGCTCGATCTCGTCGTGGATCTGGTTCGGGGTCATGTTGGTTGAAACGGCTGCCACGGGGCCTTCATTCCCCTTGCTGCCAACCGTTCAAACCTTGTCGCGCGATCGGATTTCGAGGGTCGGATCGGGAGTCGACTCGGCTACTCGTAGCCGAGCTCGGAGATCCGCTCCTCGTCCAGCCCGAAGTAGTGCGCGAGCTCGTGGAGCACGGTGATCCTGATCTCCTCGCGCAACTCGTCTGGATCGGGAAAGCTCTCCTCGAGCGGGATCCGGTAGATCGAGATCTTGTCCGGGAGCTGGCCGGCCATGTCCCCACGGTCGGGGAGGGGCACGCCGTGGTAGAGGCCGAAGAGATCGGGATCCTCCGGGTGCTCGTCCTCGACCACGACGGCGACGTTCTTCAGGCCCGCGGCGAGCTCGGGCGGGATCTCATCGAGCGCGGCGCGGACGTGATCGTCGAACGTCATCTCAGCGGATGACGAGGGCCATCAGAGCCTTCTGTGTGTGCAGGCGGTTCTCGGCCTGCTCCCAGGCCAGGCAGCGCGGGCCATAGAGGACTTCCGCCGAGATCTCCTCGCCGACGTGGGCGGGAAGGCAGTGCATCGCGACGCCTTCCGGGTCCGCGAGGGCGAGCAGGTCGGCGTCGACACGGTACGGATCGAGGTCGCGGAGGCGCGGTTCACGCTCGTCCTCGCGGCCCATGCTCGCCCAGACGTCCGTGTAGACGGCGTGGGCGCCTCGGACCGCTTCGCGCGGGTCGGTCGTGAGCTCGATGCTTCCGCCGTTCGCCCGCGCGTCCTCGGTGGCCGCGGCGGCGAACTCGGCGTCCGGCTCGTAGCCGGGAGGGGTCGCGGCGACGAAGGTCATCCCGAACCTGCCTGCGATCCGCATCAGCGAGTGGCAGACGTTGTTGCCGTCGCCCACGTACGCGAGCCGGACGCCGTCCAGCGTCCCGAAGCGCTCGCGCAGCGTCATCGCGTCGGCGAGCGCCTGGAGCGGGTGGCTTTCGTCGGTGAGGCCGTTGATCACCGGGATCGAGGCGTGCTCGGCGAACTCCTCGACCTCCGCCTGCTCGAAGGTGCGGATCATGAGCGCGGAGAGGAAGCGAGAGAGGACGAGCGCCGTGTCGCGGTAGGACTCGCCGCGGGCGAGCTGGAGCTCCGCCGCCGGCAGGAAGAGCGCCATGCCGCCGAGCTCCGCGATCCCGACCTCGAACGCGACCCGCGTGCGCGTCGAGGGCTTGTGGAAGATGAGCCCGATCGTGCGGCCGGGAAGGACACGCAGCTCGGGACGCCGCGCGCGCTCGGCCTTCAGCTCGTCGGCGAGGTCGAGCAGCGTCTCGAGCTCGTCTCGCGACCAGGCCGCCACGCGGGTGAAGCTGCGACCCTTCAGCGTCTCGGGGACTCCCGCCATCCGCCGGATGCTACGGGTGCGTCAGAGCCAATGCCCACCGCGGTAGAGTCGCGCCATGTCGGCGTTCTCGGACGCGCTGAACGAGCAGATCGGCTATGAGTTCGCCGCGTCGCAGCAGTACATCGCGATCGCCGTCTACTACGACTCGGAGACGCTGCCCGTGCTCGGCGCGCACTTCTACCGGCAGGCGCTCGAGGAGCGGAACCACGCGCTGATGATCGTGCAGTACCTCCTCGACGCGGACGAGGAAGTCGTGATCCCCGGGGTCGACGCGCCGCAGACGTCGTTCTCGGACGCGGTCGCGCCGGTCGCGCTCGCACTCGAGCAGGAGAAGCGCGTCACCGACCAGATCGTCGGGCTCGTGAAGCGCGCGCGAGACGACGGCGAGCTCGTGGGCGAGCAGTTCCTCCACTGGTTCCTTCAGGAGCAGCGCGAGGAGGTCGCGTCGATGACCGAGCTGTTCGCGATCGTTGAGCGTGGCCGCGACAACCTCCTCCACGTCGAGGAGTACATCTCGCGGCGCAGCGCCGGCGACAACCCGCTCGAGGCCGGGGCGCCTCCGGCCGCCGGCGGCGCTCTGTAACGATCGTCCCGTGAAGCAGCTCCGGGTTCGGACCGAGCGGCGGACGCAGGTCGTCGATGTGACGCGCGACGTCCGCGAGGCCGCGGCGGGCGCGAGCGGCGCTGCGGTCCTCGTCTACGTCCCGCACACGACAGCAGGCGTGACGATCAACGAGGGCGCGGATCCGGCGGTGGCGCGCGACCTCGAGGCAGCGCTCCAGCGGATCGTCGACGACGGCTGGCCCTGGCAGCACCACGAGCCGCCCGAGGAGAACGCTCCCACCCACGTGCGGGCCTCGCTCATGGGGCCGAGCGTCGTCATTCCTCTAGCGGAGGACGGATCGCTCGCGCTCGGCACGTGGCAGGCGATCTTCTTCTGCGAGTTCGACGGCCCGCGCGAGCGCTCGCTGCACGTCTCGGTTCTCGGCTAGCGCGCCACGGATACCCTGGCCGGCATGGCTGCGCCGGTGCAGAGGGGCGAAGAGGTCGAGGTCGGCATCGACTCGCTCGCGTACGGCGGGAGCGGGGTCGGCCGCGTCGACGGGTTCGTGGTGTTCGTCCGCGGAGCGCTTCCCGGCGACCGGGTGCGCGCGCGCGTGACGAAGGTCAAGCGCGGGTTCGCCGAGGCCGCCGCGGAGACCGTCCTCGACCCGAGCGCGCAGCGCGTCGAGGCGCCGTGCCGCCACTTCGGGATCGGGAAGTGCGGCGGCTGCCGCTTCCAGGATCTCGCGTACGACGCGCAGATCGCCGCGAAGGAGCAGCAGGTCCGCGACGCGCTCGTCCGCATCGGGCGCCTCGAGGAGCCGCCCGTCGAGCCGATCGTCCCCGCGGCATCGCTCTACCACTACCGCAACAAGCTCGAGTACTCGTTCTCGACCGGCGAGGACGGCGAGGTCGCCCTCGGCTTTCACCGCGCCGGCCGCTGGGACCAGGTGATCGACATCGAGGAGTGCTTGCTCACTACCGATCTCGGAAACGCGATCCGCTTGGCCGTGCGGGACTGGGCCCGCGAGGAGAAGCTCGAGCCCTACGACCAGGCCACCGGGGAGGGCTACCTGCGGCACCTCGTCTACCGGGAGGGGAGGAGCACTGGCCAGGTGCTCGTCGTCCTCGTCACCGCGCCCGGCGAGCGCTTCGAGACCGGCTACCTCGTCGACGTCCTCCGGCGCTTTCCCGAGGTTCGCTCGATCCACTGGGCCATCAACGACACGCCCGCGGAGCGGACGAACCTCCCGACCCGCCTGCTCTGGGGAGAGGACGCGATCGAGGAGGAGATCCTCGGGCTCCGCTTCCGCATCCGCCCGAACGCGTTCCTGCAGACGAACACGGAGATGGCTGAGCGGCTGTACGGGATCGCGCGCGAGCTCGCGGGGCTCTCGGGGTCGGAGAACGTCTACGACCTCTACTGCGGCACCGGCACGATCGGCCTCTCGCTCGCGCGCGACGCGAGCCATGTCTGGGGTCTCGAGATCTCGGAGGAGGCCGTTGCATGCGCGATCGAGAACGCCGAGCTGAACGGCATCGAGAACGCGAGCTTCTTCGCGGGGAACGTGGGGCAGACGCTCGAGGAGCTCGCCGAGGAGGCGGGATCGCCGGACCTCGTGGTCGTCGACCCGCCGCGTGCCGGCCTCGCCGGCAAGGCGCTCCGCCGCACCGGCGCGCTGCAGGCGCCCCGGATCGTCTATGTCTCGTGCAACCCGACCACGCTCGCCTCCGACATGAAGGTGCTGCGCGAGGACTACGGCTACGAGCTCCTGCGCTGCCGCCCGGTCGACATGTTCCCGCACACCCCGCACGTCGAGTCGGTCTCTCTGCTCGAGCACTCGTAGGCGAGGGCGAGGCAAGCCTCGCCCCTACGAGGCCTCGCCCGAGCCACGAGCCGCCCACGCCCGACGGATGTCGCGCCACAGCAGATCCGCGTTCGGGACGACGAACCCGAGGCAGACGGCGGGGAGCGCAGGCAGCCCGGACGTGTCGCTCCACCACACGAAGACGAGCGTCTGCGACAGGAACCCGGTCATCGCGATCCAGGTCAGCCCCGTCCGCAGCCCGAACCGCTGCGCGGCCGCGAGGAAGAGTGCGAAGAAGACGATGTCCGGCGGCCCGATGTTCGCGGTCGATGTCTCGCCGGGCACGTGCAGCGCGACCGAGACGTTCTCGAAGAAGCCGGGACGCTCCTCGGTGACGTAGTTCGTCGGGCCGAAGAACACCGACCAGATGTCGACCCACGGTACGAGGATCGAGACGAGAGTCAGCCACCAGAGCTCCTCGAACAGCGAGAGGAACCAGAAGCCGACGAGGACGAAGCACGAGAGGCGCGCGGCGTTGGAGGCGATGCCCATCCCGGCGAAGTAGAGGGCGACCCACGCGATGCCTGCGAGCGCGGCGCAGCCGAGGAGCCAGAAGCGATTCCCGCGAGCGAGCGGGAGCGCCACCCAGATCACCGCTGTGAACGCAGGGAGGACGAGGAGGCTCGCGACCGCGATCGCGCCTCCCTCGGAGAGCTGCGGCAGGCTCGCCGCGACCGCGCCGAACGCGATCAACCCCGTCACGAGAGCCGCAAGCGCGACGGCGCGCTGGCGGCCCACGAGCTCTAGTACGGCGGCTGCTCCGCCCACCACGGGCCGAGCGCCTTGAAGTCCTTCCAGAACGCCGTCTTCGCCGCCTGGTCGTCGAGCGACTCGTCGACATCGGGTGTGACCAGCGCCTCGATCGTCGGCGTGAACCGCTGGAGCACGCCGCGCGTCTCCGGTTCGAGCGGGTCCGCGAGCGGGAACCCGAGCGCGTTGACGAACTCGCCGGCCGAGACGCCCATGACGACGACGAGCTTCGGCTGGACGATATGGAGCTCGCGGGTGAGCCAGCCGGCTGCGTCCGCGGGATCCTCGGTCCCGAACTTGAGGCAGTTCGTCCCGTACACCGCAAGCGGGTCGACGTGCAGGCGCTGGAGCGACTTGAGCACGGCCGCGCCCGTGCGGCCGAAGAAGGCGACGCCCTCCTGGATCTCCTGGGGCTGCGGCGCGTGCTTCAGGAGGAAGACGTCGGCGAGCGGGTGGCCGGAGCCGACCACCGGCACGCGCAGCTCGTCGCCGGCCCGAGCGAGCTCGTCGCCGAGCTCGTTGATCTCGGCAATGGCCTTCTTCAGGTAGCGCTCGTAGATCTCGTCGGTGGGCACGGCCGCTGACACGGAGTCCGGCTCACCTTCTCCCTTAGCGGACCTTTTCCTTGACCTGAGCCACCCACTTGAGCGACTGCAGGTACGCGAGCGACTTCGGGCGGCGGAGAATCTCGGCGCTGCGGAGCGACAGCAGGAACTCCTCCGGGCCGTCGAATCTGCGCATGCGCACGGCGCCGGTTCCCACGCCCTGGAGCACGTGCGCGTCAGACCCCGCGCCCTGCAGCAGCCCGTACTTGCGGGCGAAGCGGAGGGCCTCGTCGTTGAACGTGTCGCGCAGAAGGCGCGCGTTGAAGACCTCGAACACGTCGATCTCGGCGAGGTGGCGGTGGAGGGTCGCCGGGTCGGGCCGGGAGTGCAGCCTGTCGAAGGGATGGGGGAGATAGACGAGGCCGCCCTGCTCGCGGATCGCCTCGAGCGTCTCGGCGAACGAGAGCCCGCGCGAGATCTCCTCCTCCAGGAAGAGCCCGATCACCTCGCCCTGGCCGTCCGTCTTGATCTCCTCGCCGGGAATCACGATGAGGTCGCGAATGGCTGCGAGGTCGACGGCCTCGCGCGCGCCGCCGAACGCGTTGTGGTCGGTGATCGCGATCGCGCCGAGCCCGATCTCCTCGGCGTGGTCGAGCAGGTCGGCGACGGGCGTCGTGCAGTCGTTCGACCAGTCCGTGTGCATGTGCAGGTCGACCGTGATCCAGTCGCGTCCGGCCAGCGGGTCGTCCTCCTCGAGCGTCGCGCGATCGCGGCGCTTGCGGGCGAGCCGCGTGTAGAGCGCGTCCAGCTCTTTGGCGACGCGGTCGAAGCTCTCACTTTCGGCGCGCGCGCGCTGCTGCTTGCCGAGCCGCTCGCGAAGCCGTTCGTCGCCCGCCAGCTCGAGGACCTCCGCGGCCACCTCTTCGGGGGATCGCTCGAGTGCGACCGGCGCGGCGCCGCACGCCGCCGCCTCGAGGCCGAGGCGCTCCTCGCCGTCGGGGGCGGGAACGAATATCGCCGCGTCCGCGAGCGCAGCCAGCCGCTGGTCGGGACGCCGCACAGCGCGGACGCGGACGCGCTTCCGGACCCAGCGCGGAATCGTCGGCCGGAAGCCGAGCGGCTTCGTGTGCAGGAGGGCCGCCTCCCAGTCGGGGAGCTCGCGAAGCATCCTCAGGACCGCGCGCGTGACGGCGCGGCCGCCCGGCTCGAGCTCGATCGCGATCTTGGGCCTCTTCGTCGCGGGAACGTAGAACGCGGTGTCGACCCCGAGCGGGACGAGCGTGTAGTCGCCCTCGAAGCGCTCGGCCGCGGCCTCGGCGGTTGCCTCGGAGGTGGCGAGGAGCGCGTCCACGCGGGCACGCAGGCGATCGCGGCGCGACCGCCTCGGCGGGTACGAGAGCCGATCCGCGGAGAAGAACGTCGCCGCGGTCAGCGCGTGGGCGGACGTGAGCGCGAGGTACGAGAGGCTGGGCAGTCCCGGCTCGAACCCGTGCACGACGTCGTAGTGGCCGCGCGCGAGCGCGAGCCGCAGGTTTGCACGCACCCCGACGGGCACGCCGAGCGACGAGCGCCTTGAGATCGGCACCGACGGCCCGACGGCGATCACGTCAGCGTCCTCGAGGCCGAGCTGGAGCGCCCGCCGCCCCGCGAGGAGGTCTCGCGCCCGCGACGAGGGAGCGAGCACCGTCACGTCGTGGCCGCGACGGCGGAGCGCGGCGGCGGCACCCTCGACGTGGGCGTTCACCTCGTGCGGCTGCGACCACGCGAACGGCGTGACGAAGCAGATGCGGAGGCTCACGGTCGGTCGAGTCTAGCCATGCCTTGTGCGCAAGTCCGGAATCGGCTAGCGCCGATTCCGGACGCGCGAGAGCCTCCGGCCGCTTCGCGGCCGCCACGCGAGAAATCAAAGTCGCAAAGGCGACTTCGCGGGCCCATGTACCTTGGCTTCATGAGCGAGGTCACGATCATCGTGCGTACGAACGGCCCGTACAAGGTCGAAGGGCCGGTGCGGATCGTGGATGCAGAAGGGCGCGAGCTCGTCCCGCCCGAAGGACGCGGGATCGCGCTCTGCCGCTGCGGTCACTCGCGGACGAAGCCGTTCTGCGACAAGAGCCACCGGCGCGTCGTGCTTCGTCGCGGACGACGTCGCGCCGCGGGTCGAGGCCTAGCCTCGGCGCAGCGCCAGCCGCTCGCCCGCTGCGAGCCGTACGTCGATCCCGTCGCCGGACGTCGTCGCGACGAGCCTCACGCCGTTCAGCTCCGCGAGGACACGCTCGGCCGTCTCTGGGGCCCCGGCCGACGTGAACCGCTGGAGCACGGGCACGAGGAAGTAGGCGAGCGCCGTGAGGATCCACAGCGCGGCGATCAGCTTCCCGATCGTGTCGCCGGGGCTCTCACTCCATATGGCCACGATCGAGGCGCTGGACGCCGCGGTCGCAAGGCCCCCCGCGAGCCATGCGAGGAGGACGATCCGCTGAGCGCGGGCGAGTAGCTGCGCCGTCGCCGCGACGAGCGCCGCCACGAGCGCGAGCGCGCCGGACCATCCCCAGCGCCAGGCGCCGTCCTCGCCGTCGAAGACGAAGTCCCAGATCGCGTAGACGAGCAGTGCGAAGCCGGGGATGGCGACCATGACGGCGGCCCATCCGAGCGCACGCCCGCCACGATCGACGAGGGCGAGCCCTGAGATCAGCGTCGCGCCTCCGAGCAGGGCGGCGGCGAGCGTCCCGAGGATACGGCCGTCCGTGTCGGAGAAGTCGCCTCGGAGGACCGCGGTAAGGGCGACCAGGGCGGCGACGATGAGGATCGCTGCCGCCCCGATCCAGAAGATCCGGCTGAGCCGGAGCCCGGTCACGCCTTCGCGGCAGCCTTCCGCCCGCTCTTGCTGTACGCATTCTTCGAGATGAAGCGCTCGATCTGCTCGCGCGCGTCGTCGTCGCGGATCTGCCTCGGCGGCGACTTCATGAGATACGCGCTCGGCGCCTCGAGTGAGCCCGAGATCCCGTTGTTCATGCGCGAGCTTCGCGAGTCGGACGGCGTCGATGACGATGCCGGCCGAGTTGGGCGAGTCCCAGACCTCGAGCTTCAGCTCGACGTTGAGCGGGACGTCGCCGAACGACGAGCCCTCCATCCGGATGTACGCCCACTTGCGGTCGGTCAGCCACGGCACGTAGTCCGACGGGCCGACGTGGACGTTGTCCTCGCCGATGTCGTAGTCGAGCATCGACGTGACCGCGTTCGTCTTCGAGATCTTCTTCGACTCGAGGCGGTCGCGCTCGAGCATGTTGCGGAAGTCGGAGTTGCCGCCGACGTTCAGCTGCATCGTGCGGTCGAGGTGGACTCCACGGTCGCCGAAGAGCGTGGTCAGGACGCGGTGCGTGATCGTCGCGCCGACCTGCGACTTGATGTCGTCGCCGATGATCGGCACGCCGGCGTCCTCGAATCGCTTCTGCCAGTAGGGCTCGCGCGCGATGAAGACCGGCATGCAGTTCACCATCGCGACGCCTGCCTCGAGGATCTGCTCCGTGTACCACTTCGTCGCAGCCTCGGAGCCGACCGGGAGGTAGTTGACGACGACGTCCGTGCCGGTCGCGCGGAGGATCCCGACGACGTCGTCCGTCTGGCCGGGCGCCTTCTCGACGACTTGCGAGATGTACTTGCCGAGGCCGTCGTGCGTCATGCCGCGCGATACCTTGACGCCGGTCTTCGGGACGTCCGCGAACTTGATCGTGTCGTTCGGGTGCGCCCAGATCGCCTCGGAGAGGTCGGCGCCGACCTTGCCCTTCACGACGTCGAACGCGGCCGTGAACTCGATGTCCGAGATGTGGTAGCCGCCGAGATCGACGTGCATGAGGCCGGGGACGGAGTCCTCAGTGGACGCGTCCTTGTAGTACTCGACGCCCTGGAGGAGCGAGTTGGCGCAGTTGCCCACGCCGATGATCGCGACGCGCACCTTGTCCTTCGCGCGGGCGCCGTTCTTCTTCGTGCCGTTCGTGGTTGCCATCGTTTCCTTTCTCTTGACCGTGTGCGGGAGGCCGAGCCCGTCGGAGAGCTCGGCGAGGATGACGTCGTTCGCGTTGGCGCCCGACCGGGCCGCCTCCGCGTGGATCTCGTTCTTCAGCTCCGCTGGGACGCGGAGGAGGACGACCGGGCTGCCGCCTGCTAGCACTTTGCGCCGGCGACCGCTCGGGTGGTACGTGATGCCGAACGAGTCCGCGAGCATGCCGACCGCGATGTCGTTGAGGTTCGACCCGCGGCGGGCGGTCTCGCGAACGAGGGCTTCCTTCAGAGAGGGCGGCATCCGTACCAGGATGCTCGTTCGGGTTGAACTGCTATCACGCAAAGTGCTAGCAGTATAGAGGTCCTACCACGCGCATAGCAAGTGCGCTATGCGAAGACGCAACACAACAATGCGTACGCTGCCGCGGTGTGCTCGGTGTCGGTCGTCTAGGGGGTCTGCTCGGCTAGCTCGCGGAGCTGGCGGCGGACGAAGAGCATCCGCTGGCCGACGGTGATCCACACAAGCAGGGCGAGGGCGTAGATCGGCCACTCGAGCCAGCCCCACGGCGCGAGCCCGAGGCCGACCGAGATGAGGACCACTCGCTCGACACGGGACCCGAAGCCGATGTCGCCCCTGAGCCCGAGCGCCTCCGCCTTCGCGCGGGTGTAGCTCACGAGGAAGGAGCCGATGACGGCCGCGAAGGTCGCGACGAGCGCGAGCTCGTTCCCGTCCCGCATGAAGACGAGCCCGATCGCGGCGAGCATCGCGGCCTCGCCGAGCCGGTCGAAGGTCGAGTCGAGGAAGGCGCCGAAGACCGTTCCCTTGCTTGCGGCCCGGGCGAGGGCGCCGTCGAGGATGTCCGCGATCGAGCCGATCACGAACAGGAAGCCTCCGAGCCAGAAGAAGAGGTATCTCGTTTCGCTCCTCGAAGCCGACCAGCACCGCGCCCGCGAGGCACAAGGAGACGCCCGCGAGCGTGAGCATGTCCGGCGTCAGCTTCGTCTTCGCGACACCGCGCATCGAGCGCGCGAGGATCTCGCGCGCGGCCTGCGTGTACTCCTGCTTGACCCGGTCCAGCTGGCTGCCGCGGGGCTGCCCGTTCCCGGGCGGCCGCTCGGCGTCGCTCATGCGTGGGCGCGGCGGAGGCGGAGCCCGAGCCTGCCGACGTGCCGGAGCGCGTAGGCGGTGAGGATCGCGAGGACGATCCCCGCGAGGATGTCGAGCCAGTAGTGGTTCCCGGTCGAGATCACCGAGAACGACACCCAGATCGGCCACGCGACCCAGAGCGCCTTCGCAAGCCGCGAGCGGACGAGGCCGAACATGACTACCCCGACGATGAAGGCGTCCATGGCGTGCAGGCTCGGCATCGCGGCGTACGGGTTCGACGCCAGCGCGATGAAGCCGCTGTCGTGGTTGACCGACGAGAACTGCGAGAGCGTGTCCACGAAGCCCCACTCGGGGAACATCCGCGGCGGCGCGGTCGGCACGAAGATGTAGCCGACGAGCCCGATGAGGTTCGCGCCGATCAGCCAGTTGCGGAAGCCGGCGAAGCGCTCGTGGTGGCGGAAGTAGACCCAGAGCAGCGTGACTCCAACGACTGCGAACTGCGACAGCCAGTACGTGTACGAGGTGAGCGTGACGAGGATCGACGAGGTGTCGACGACCCGCTGCACCGCCGGCTCGAACAGGGCGCCGAACTCGCGTTCCGTGCGCAGCACCCATTCGCCGTTCTGGAACGCGTCCGCGACGCTTCGGTCGGCCACTCCGCGCGCGAGCTGGTACACGAAGTAGAAGCCCATCCAGATGACGAACTGGAAAGCGAGATGCGACCAGCCGCGAGGCAAACGCCTCGAGGTTTCGGCGACGAGGCTCGACATGGAACTGAGGATTCTAACGCTCGGGCGGACGGTGGCCATTCCATCCGCGCCGCGGCGCGCGTCGATCAGCTGCGGTGATCCAGCTGCGCGGGAACTCGACTTGAGCTGATCCTCGCGCCGCGGTCATCCTTCGGAGATGGCGGCGCGGCCCGACGCGAGGATCTGGCTCGCCCTCGTCGTCGTGTACCTCGCCTGGGGCTCGACGTTCATCGCGCTCGCGATCGCGGTTCGCGATCTGCCCCCGCTGCTCGCGCTGGCGATGCGGCACTTCGTCGCCGGCGCGATCCTGCTCGCGTTCGCGCTGCCGCGCGGAGACCGAGAGGGCGACCGCATCGGCTGGACGCAGATCCGTGCGGGGCTCGTGCTCGGATTCCTGCTCTTCGTCCTCAGCCACGGCTCGCTCGCGTGGGCGCAGCAGACCGTGCCCGCCGGGGTCGCGGCGCTGCTCGTCGGGAGCATCCCGATCTGGATGGCGCTCTTCGACCGCGTCGCCTTCGGGAGGCGCCTGCGCGGCTCCGCCTACGTCGGCTTCGCGCTCGGCTTCCTCGGGCTCGCGTTACTCGTCGATCCCTTCGGCGAGGGCTCGGTCGATCGCCTCGGCGCGATCGCCATCGTGCTCGGGGCCGGGACCTGGGCCGCGGGCTCGCTGTACTCGCGGGGAGCGCCGCTGCCGCGGAGGCCGCTCGTCTCCGCCGGGCTCGCGTCGTTCTGCGGAGGCGTCCTGCTCGTCATCTCTTCGCTCGCGACCGGCGAGTTTCGCGACGCGGTCTTCTCGACCGACGCGCTGCTCGCGGTCGGCTACCTGATCGTGGTCGGGAGCTTCGTCGGGTTCACCGCCTACCTGTGGCTCCTGCAGGTCGCGCCGACGTCGCTCGTCGCGACGTACGCGTACGTGAACCCGATCGTCGCCGTGTTTCTCGGCTGGCTCCTGCTCGACGAGGAGATCACGCTGCAGATGGCCGTCGCGGGCGCGGCGGTCGTGGTCTCGGTGGCGATGATCGTCCGCGCGAGCGGCGACCAGCTCGAGCCTGGATGGGGCGTCCTTCGTCGCAAGGCGACCCAGACGCCCGCCGTCACCGAGCCGAGCGCCTAGCCGCCGATGTAGGACATCTCGACCTTGCGGAGGGCAGCCGTGTCCTCGGTGCGGAGCTCCGAGTAGCGGTCGGTGCGGCGCGTCCACACGGCACGGATCGCCTCCTCCAGCTCCTCGTCGCTCGTCTCCGATCGAAGCACGGCGCGGAGGTCGTGGCCACGCACGGCGAAGAGGCAGGTGTAGAGCTTTCCGTCGGCCGAGATGCGCGCCCGCGTGCAGTCACCGCAAAAAGGCTGCGTGACGGACGCGATGACGCCGATCTCGCCGGCGCCGTCGAGATAGCGGTAGCGCTCGGCGACCTCGCCGCGGTAGGCGGGCTCCACCGGCTCGAGCGGGAACTCGGCGCCGATCATCCGTACGACCTCGGCTGCCGGGACGACGTCGTCGAGCCGCCAGCCGTTCGTCGCGCCGACGTCCATGAACTCGATGAAGCGCACCGTGTGGCCCGTTCCACGGAAGCGTCGCGCGATGTCGAGGATCGACCCCTCGTTCTGCCCGCGCTTCACGACGACGTTCACCTTCACGGGCAGGCCCTCCGCCGAGGCGGCGTCGATCCCGGCGAGGACGCGCGCGACCGGGAAGTCGACGTCGTTCATCGCGCGGAAGACCTCGTCGTCGAGCGAGTCGAGGCTGACGGTGACGCGGGTGAGGCCCGCCTCCGCGAGCGCCCGCGCCTTCTGCGCCAGCAGCGCGCCGTTCGTCGTCAGCGTCAGGTCGAGGTCGCCGAGGCCGGCGAGCCTGCCGATCAGCTGCTCGAGGTCGCGCCGGAGAAGCGGCTCGCCGCCCGTGATGCGCAGCTTCTCGACGCCGAGGCCGACGAACACGCGCGCAACCCGCTCGATCTCCTCGAAGGTCAGGAGCTCGCGCCGGGGCAGGAAGCGGTACTCGTGCCCGAAGACCTCCTTGGGCATGCAGTAGACGCAGCGGAAGTTGCAGCGGTCGGTGACCGAGATCCGGAGGTCGCGGAGCGGCCGGTTGAGCGTGTCGAGCACCTCCACGCAGGACAGCGTAGAGAATCGCTGCGTGGCCGACGTGAGCCAGAGCCGGGCGCTCCCGCTCGTGGCGATCGTCGGCGTCACCGCCGTCTGGGGCGTGACCTTCGTGCAGGTGCAGGACGCGCTCGAGCTGTACCCGCTCTTCGCGTTCCTGGCGGTGCGCTTCGCGATCTCGACCGTCGCGCTCGCGCCGTTCGCCTGGCGGCCGCTTCGTGCCCTTCCGCGGGAAGGGTGGCTCGCCGGTGCGGGTGTCGGCGTCCTGCTCGCGGGCGCGTACGGGTTCCAGACCGCGGGGCTCGAGCTGACGACGGTCTCGAGCACGGGTTTCATCACCGGGCTCTACGTCGTCTTCACGCCGTTCATCGCGCTCGCGTGGTTCGGCACCGCCGTGCCGCGCGCGGTCTGGGCGGGAGTCGCGTTCGCGGTCGTGGGTCTCCTCCTGCTGAACGGAGCCCCGGGCGGCTCGTTGACGGGGAACGCGCTCGTGCTGGCGAGCGCCCTTGTCGCGGCGCTGCAGATCGCTGCGCTCGAGCGGTACGCGCCGCGCTACGACCCGCGCGCGCTGACCTTCCTGCAGATGGCGACGGCCTTCGTCGGATTCGCGGTGATCGCGGTCGCACTCGGCCAGGTGGAGGTGCCGCGCGGGTGGACGGTGTGGGGCGCGCTCCTCGTGACCGGCCTCTTCGCGGGCGCGCTCGGCTTCCTCGTCGCGACCTGGGTGCAGGGGCGTACGACCGCGGCGCGGGCGGCGCTCCTGTTCACGCTCGAGGCGCCGTTCGCCGCGCTCTTCGGCGTCCTGCTCGCGGACGAGGTGCTCGGCTGGGCGGGCTGGCTCGGGTGTGCGGTGACGATGACGGGGATCCTGCTCGCCGAGCCTGCGGCAGCGGCCGCGCTGCGCCGCTTCCTCCCGGCGGGCCGATGAGCCGGGGACAGACCCTCGTCATGTCCGAATGGGACGCGCTTCCGGTCACAAGTGTGTGCCGATCGATCCACGGGGGCGCCCGGGGAGCGGCGCGATAGACGCCGTCCTCCTCGCTGTCTCGTCGGCCTTTCTGTACGGGGCGACGACCGTTGCGATCAGGGTCGCATTCGGTCGAGGAGCGCTCGCCGAGGGCGGTGCGCTCTTCACCGTCCTCGCCGCGCTGGCAGTCACGTTGCCGTTCGCCGCTTTCGAGGGTGGCGACCCCGCGCAGATATGGCCGTTTCTGCTGGCCGGGCTCCTCGGCCCTGGCCTGTCACAGCTTCTCTTCACCTTTGCCGTACGCGAGGCCGGGGCTTCGCGGACGTCCGTCGTCATAGGCACGGCGCCGCTCTTCTCGGTCGCGATCGCCCTCGTCTTCCTCGACGAGCCGCTCGAGGCGGGGCTCGTCGCCGGCGCGGTGCTGATCGTGGCGGGCGGCCTCCTCCTGGTCGGCGAGCGGGAGCGGCCGGAGCACGTGCGCCTTCTCGGACTCGGCCTCGCGCTCGCCGCGACGGTCGTCTTCGCGACCCGCGACAACCTCATCCGCTGGCTCGCCGTCGACACCGAGGTCGCGCCCGGCGTCGCTGCGAGCGCGACGCTGGCGGCCGGTGCCGCGCTCATCGCCGTCTTCGTGCTCGGCAGCCGGGCGCCGCTCCGTGCGCACGACGCACGTGCCTTCGCTCCGGCCGGAGTGCTCTTCGGGCTCAGCTACATCTGCCTCTTCGAGGCGTACTACCGCGGTCTCGTGACCGTCGTCTCGCCACTGGTCGCGACCGAGTCGCTCTGGGGCGTCGCCCTCTCGGCGGTCGTGCTCGGTCGGTCCGAGCGGATCGGCCCGCGCCTCGTCGCCGGCGCGCTTCTCGTCGTCGCCGGCGGGGTCTTGATCGGATCGTTCCGCTAGAGGCGGTTCTCGAGCTCGGCGAGGCGCCGCTCGATGCGCTCGAGCACGTCGAGAAGCGCGTCCTCATCCTGCGTCGACGCAGCCTGCAGGCGCTCCTGTGACGAGGCCATGACGACGGAGGTCACGATCGCCGTGAAGAGCGAGACGGTGGCGACGCCGAAGAACATGACGAAGGCGGCGACGAACTTGCTGAAGGCCGTCTCCGGGATGACGTCGCCGTACCCGACGGTGGTCACGGTCTGCGCGGCCCACCAGAGCGACTCGCCGAAGCTCGCGAACTCGTTGTGAGCCAGTACGCGAACCACCAAGGCCGAGGCGACCGTGACCATCAGCGTCACGAACGCGAGGTACGGGAGGATCCGCCCGGAGACGACGGCGCGATTGAGCCTTTCCAGGCGGCGTTCCGAGAGCAGCGGCATCCCGTCTCCAGTTCTCACTGGACGGGTCGCGTTCCTGCTTGGCGTGATCTGCTACGGTCAGACTTAGATTTTCGACTTCTAACCACTCAACACCGGAAGGAGACCACCACCTATGGCCAAGACCATCGGCATCGACCTCGGCACGACGAACTCGTGCATGGCCGTGCTCGAGGGCTCCGAGCCCACCGTCATCCCGAACGCCGAGGGCGGACGCACGACCCCGTCCGTCGTCGCCTTCGGGCGTGACGGCCAGCGGCTCGTCGGGTCCCCCGCGAAGCGGCAGCAGGTCACCAACCCCACCAACACGATCTTCTCGATCAAGCGGTTCATGGGCCGCAAGTACGAGGAGGTCTCGGAGGAGATGAAGATCGTCCCGTACGAGGTCGTCGAAGGCCCGAACGGAGACGTGCGGGTGAAGGCGGAGGGCAAGGAGTACGCGCCGCCGGAGATCTCCGCGATGATCCTCCAGAAGCTCAAGGCGGACGCCGAGGCGTACCTCGGCGAGACCGTGAACGACGCCGTCGTCACCGTCCCCGCCTACTTCAACAACGCGCAGCGCGAGGCGACGAAGGACGCCGGCAAGATCGCCGGGCTCAACGTCCTCCGCATCATCAACGAGCCGACCGCGGCGGCGCTCGCGTACGGCCTCGACAAGGAGGGCGCCGAGCACAACATCCTCGTCTTCGATCTCGGCGGCGGCACGTTCGACGTGTCCGTGCTCGAGCTCGGCGAGGGCGTCTACCACGTCAAGGCGACGAACGGCGACAACCACCTCGGCGGCGACAACTTCGACAAGGCGATCGTCGACTGGATGATCGCGGAGTTCAAGCGTGACCAGGGCATCGACCTCGGCCAGGACCCGATGGCGCTGCAGCGGCTGTACGAGGCGGGCGAGAAGGCGAAGATCGAGCTCTCCTCGACGATGACGACGCAGATCAACCTGCCGTTCATCACCGCCACGCCCGAGGGGCCGAAGCATCTCGACCTCCAGCTCACGCGCGCGAAGCTGAACGAGCTCGCGCACGACCTGCTCGAGCGCACGGTCGAGCCGACGAAGCAGGCGCTGAAGGACGCCGGCCTGACGGCGGACGAGATCGAGCACGTCGTCCTCGTCGGCGGCATGACGCGTATGCCGGCCGTGCAGGAGAAGGTCAAGGAGCTCACCGGCAAGGAGCCGCACAAGGGCGTCAACCCGGACGAGGTCGTCGCCGTCGGAGCCGCCATCCAGGCGGGCGTCCTCAAGGGAGACGTCAAGGATGTGCTCCTGCTCGACGTGACCCCGCTCTCGCTCGGCATCGAGACGAAGGGCGGCGTGTTCACGAGGCTCATCGACCGGAACACGACCATCCCGACCCGCAAGTCCGAGGTGTTCACGACCGCGGAGGACAACCAGCCCTCGGTCGAGGTCCACGTCGCGCAGGGCGAGTCCGAGATGATCTCGTTCAACAAGACCCTCGGGAAGTTCCAGCTCGTCGGCATCCCGCCGGCGCCGCGGGGCATCCCCCAGGTCGAGGTCTCGTTCGACATCGACGCGAACGGGATCATCAACGTCTCGGCGAAGGACCTCGGCACCGGCAACGAGCAGCAGATCCGCATCGAGGGCGGCTCGGGGCTGACGGAGGACGACGTCGGGCGCATGATCAAGGACGCCGAGTCGCACGCCGACGAGGCGCACAAGCTCCGCGAGCTCGCGGACGCGCGCAACCTCGGCGAGCAGCTCGCCTACCAGACCGAGCGCACGCTCGCGGAGCACCGCGACAAGCTCGACGAGGCCGAGGCGTCGACGATCGAGGGCCGGGTCATGGAGCTCCGGCAGGTGCTCGAGGGCTCCGACGTCGCGGATATCCAGTCGAAGACCAATGCGCTCCAGGAGGCGTCGCGCTCGCTCGCGGACGCGATCTACGCGCAGGCTTCCGCGACGCAGGCGCAGGCGACCTCGCAGCCGTCCGGGAACGGCGGCGGCGCGACCGAGGACGAGGTCGTCGAGGACGCCGACTACGAGGTCATCGACGAAGAGGAAGAGGCCAAGAGATCGTGACCGATCCGCGCTGAGCCCGTCGGGGCGGAATCGGCCGAAGCCGATTCCGCCCAATCGGGGCATGAGAACGAACAGGCTCCGTCCGAGGAGAGGGATCTGCTCGCGAAGATCACCGCGGAGCGCGACGAGTACCTCGACCTCGCACAGCGCAAGCAGGCGGAGCTCGAGAACTTCCGCAAGCGTGCGCTTCGCGAGCAGGAGCGGCTCGTCGCGCACGCCCACGAGCGGCTCGTGAAGGAGCTCCTGCCGATCCTCGACGACCTCGAGCGGGCGCTCGAGGCGGCCGAGAGGCACGAAGAGGCGGCGCTCGTCGACGGCGTGAAGCTCGTTTCCAAGTCGCTGCGCCAGGCGCTCGAGAAGGAGGGCCTCGCGGAGATCGAGACCGAGGGCGGCTTCGACCCGCACGTGCACGAGGCGCTGCTCACGCGACCCGGTGACGGCGCCGAGCCCGGTTCGGTGCTCGAGGTGGTCCAGCGCGGCTACCGGGTCGGCGACCGCGTCGTCCGGCCGGCGAAGGTGATCGTCGCGGAATGACGATCGCACGTGACCTCGTCGGGGCGAGGCTCGCCTCGCCCGCGGACGCAAGTGGCGCCCGAGGGCGACCCAAGGGTCGCCCCTACACCACCCTTTCGGGTCTCCGTAGCTTCGTAGGGGCGAGGCTTGCCTCGCCCGCGGGCGCCGTGCGCAGGCGAAGGCGGGTGACGGCCTCCTGATGCCCAGCCCCTACGAGACGCTCGGCGTGGCGAAGAATGCCTCGGACGAGGAGATCAAGAAGGCGTACCGGAAGCTCGCGCGCGAGTACCACCCGGACCGCAACCCCGGCGACAACGGCGCCGAGGACCGGTTCAAGGAGGTGCAGGCCGCGTACGACCTGCTCAAGGACCCCGAGAAGCGGAAGCAGTACGACGCGTTCGGCTCCGCCCGGCCCGGAGGTTTCCCGGGCGGCGGGTTCTCGGGCGGCGGCTTCCCCAGCGGCGGCGATGTCCGCTACGAGGAGTTCAACCTGGGTGACCTCGGCGACCTGCTCGGCGGGATGTTCCGGGGCGGACGCGGCGCGGGCATGCGCCAGCCGATCCGCGGAGACGACCTCGAGGCCCGAGTGCGGATCTCGTTCGAGGACTCGCTCAAGGGCGTCCAGGTGCGCGTCCCCGTGCAGACCGAGACGGTCTGCTCCGTCTGCCATGGCACGGGCGCGGAGCCGGGAACGTCGCCGGTCGTCTGCCCGCAGTGCGGTGGGCGTGGCGTCGTCTCCGACTCGCAGGGGCTCTTCGCCTTCTCACAGCCGTGCCCGCGCTGCCAGGGAAACGGGACGATCGTGGAGACGCCATGCCGCAACTGCCGAGGCACCGGTCGCGAGCGCACGACGAAGCGCTATGCGGTGACGATCCCGGCGGGCGCGAAGAGCGGTACGCGCGTCCGGCTCAAGGGCAAGGGCGAGGCCGGCCGCAACGGTGGGCCGCCCGGCGACGTCTTCGTCGTCGTCGAGGTCGAGCCGTCGGCTCTCTACGAGCGGCGCGGCTCCGACCTGGTTCTCGAGGTGCCCGTGACGTTCGCGGAGGCGGCACTCGGCGCGTCGGTCGAGATCCCGACCCCGGACGGCCCGGTCTCTCTCAAGATTCCGTCTGGCACGGAGAGCGGGAAGCTCCTCCGCGTCAAGGGCCGCGGCGCGCCCCACCTGCGGGGCAAGGGGCGCGGCGACCTGCTCGCGCGCGTGAAGGTCTCCGTCCCGAAGAAGCTCTCGAAGGCCGAGAAGGAGGCGCTCGAGGGCTACCAGCAGGTCTCGCGGGAGAACCCGCGTGAGCGCTTTGCGGAGGTGCGGTGATGCCCGAGCGCGGCCGGTACATGATCTCCGTCGCCGCAGACCTCGTCGGGATGCACCCGCAGACGCTGCGGCTGTACGAGTCGAAGGGGCTCGTCCGGCCCGCACGCACGCCCGGCGGGACGCGGCTCTACTCGGAGGTCGACATCGAACGCCTGCGTCTCATCAGTCGGCTAACGAGCGAGCTCGGGCTCAATCTCGCGGGCGTCGAACACGTGCTCCGGCTCGAGGATGAGCTCCGCAAGATGCAGGCGCGCATGAACCGTCTCGAGCGCGAGCTCCGCGCCGAGATCGCCTCCGTCCACAAGACCTACAAGCGGGAGCTCGTCGTGTTCCGCCCGACGAGCGAGCACCCTGCCCCGAGGAGCTGACATGGACTTCAACAAGCTGACGCTCAAGTCGCAGGAGGCGATCGCGGCCGCGCAGGAGCTCGCGCGCCGGATGGGCAACCCCGAGCTGACGCCCGACCACCTGATCGTCGCCTTGCTCGAGCAGGAGCTCCCGCGGACGCTCGTCGATCGCGCCGGACATGCGTCGGCCGAGTTGCGCTCCGAGGCGGAGGCGCGCCTGCGAAACCTGCCGTCCGTCTCTGGCGAGGCAGCGGCACAGCCGCGAGCCTCGGCCGCTCTCACGCGCGCGCTCGACAAGGCGTTCGACGAGATGCGCGGGCTCGGGGACGAGTACGTCTCGGTCGAGCACCTGCTGCTGGCGCTCGACGTGGTGCCACGCGAGGCGTTGCTCGGCGCGCTCGAGGGCGTCCGCGGCGGGCAGAAGGTGACCTCGCAGGACCCGGAGGGCACGTTCCAGGCGCTCGAGAAGTACGGCCGCGACCTGACCGCCCTTGCCGAGTCCGGGAAGCTCGACCCGGTCATCGGGCGCGACGAGGAGATCCGGCGCGTGATCCAGGTCCTCTCCCGGCGCACGAAGAACAACCCCGTCCTGATCGGCGAGCCCGGCGTGGGGAAGACCGCGATCGTGGAGGGGCTGGCGCAGCGCATCGTCGCCGGGGACGTCCCCGAGGGCCTCAAGGGCAAGCGCGTATGGGCGCTCGACGTCGGCGCGCTGCTCGCCGGCGCGAAGTACCGCGGCGAGTTCGAGGAGCGGCTCAAGGCCGTTCTCGGGGAGATCCAGAACGCGGCCGGCGAGATCATCCTCTTCATCGACGAGCTGCACACGATCGTCGGGGCGGGTGCGGCCGAGGGCGCGGTCGCAGCGGGGGACCTGCTGAAGCCGATGCTCGCGCGCGGCGAGCTGCGCGCCGTCGGCGCGACGACGCTCGACGAGTACCGCAAGCACATCGAGAAGGACGCCGCCCTCGAGCGGCGCTTCCAGCCCGTTTTCGTCGGCGAGCCGTCGGTCGCGGAATCGATCGCGATCCTGCGCGGGCTCAAGGAGCGCTACGAGGCGCACCACGGCGTCGAGATCCGGGACTCCGCTCTCGTCGCCGCCGCCGTTCTCTCCGACCGATACGTAAGCGACCGCTTTCTCCCCGACAAGGCGATCGACCTCGTGGACGAGGCCGCCTCGCGCCTGCGGATGGAGATCGACTCGTCGCCCGTCGCGCTGGACGAGGCCGAGCGGCGCGTCCGCCAGCTCGAGATCGAGCTGGCCGCGATGGTCAACGAGCCGGAGACCGTGCGCGAGCCGCTCGAGCGCGAGCTCGCGGACGCGAAGGCCGCCCGCGACGAGCTCGCCGCGCGCTGGTCGCGCGAGAAGGAGTCGCTCCAGCGGGTCGCCGAGATCAAGCGCCAGCTCGACGAGCTGCGCATGGAGGCCGAGCGCGAGGAGCGCGCCGGGAACCTCGCGCGCGTCGCGGAGATCCGGTACGGAGTCCTCCCGGAGCTGGAGAAAGAGCTCGACGGAGCGCGAGCAGCCGAGCGAGGCGCCGATGGTGAAAGAGGAGGTCGACGAGGACGACATCGCGGCCGTCGTCGCGTCGTGGACCGGCATTCCGGTCTCGCGCCTGCTCGAGGGCGAGGTCGAGAAGCTCATCCACATGGAGGAGCGCCTGCACCAGCGCGTCGTCGGCCAGGACGAGGCCGTCGAGGCCGTGTCGAACGCGCTCCGCCGCGCGCGCTCGGGGCTGCAGGACCCGAACCGGCCGATCGGCTCGTTCATCTTCTTGGGGCCGACAGGAGTCGGAAAGACCGAGCTCGCCCGCGCGCTCGCGGAGTTCATGTTCGACGACGAGCGCGCGCTCGTGCGCCTGGACATGTCCGAGTACCAGGAGCGGCACACCGTCGCGCGGCTCGTCGGTGCGCCGCCGGGTTATGTCGGCTACGAGGAGGGCGGCCAGCTCACGGAGGCCGTGCGCCGCCGCCCGTACGCCGTGCTCCTGCTCGACGAGATCGAGAAGGCGCACAACGAGGTGTTCGACGTGCTCCTCCAGCTGCTCGACGACGGCCGCCTGACCGACGGCCAGGGCCGCACCGTCGACTTCCGGAACACGGTCGTGATCATGACCTCGAACATCCGCTCCGAGGAGGAGCTGCGCGAGCGGTTCCGGCCGGAGTTCCTGAACCGGATCGACGAGGTCGTCCGCTTCGAGCCGCTGACGCGCGAGCAGCTTTCCGAGATCGTCGAGCTGCAGCTGGGTCGTCTCCGACAGCGCCTCGCGGAGAGAAAGATCGAGCTCGAGGTCACGGACGCGGCGAAGGAGCTCATCGCCGAGGAGGGCTGGGACCCGGCCTACGGCGCCCGCCCGCTGAAGCGCGCGATCCAGCGCCTGCTCGAGAACCCGCTCGCGCTCGAGCTGCTCGAGGGTCGCTTCGCGGAGGGCGACACGGTGCGCGTCGACGCCCGCGACGGCGAGCTCGTGTTCGAGAAGGCCGAGGTCGCAGTCGTCGCGTAGGACCTAGGGCACGTCGTCGAAGAACTCCGCCTGCCCGGTGACGGGCGGGGCGCCGTAGATGAAGAGCACGAGCTCCTCATCGCCGACGTTTCGGAGCTGGAGCGCCGTGCCGCTCTCGACCACGAGAACGCTGCCGCGGTCGAGCTCGTGGCGCTCGGGAGGTTCCCCGAGGTCGACCGTGAGCGTCCCGTCGAGGACGACGAAGACCTCCTCCTGCGCGTGATCCGCATGGCGCTTCCCACGCGTGCCCGGCGGGTAGCGCCAGACGTTGGCCCGCGACTGCGAGAGCCCGTCCGAGAGACGCGCGATCGTGCGCGGGTCGTCCTCGCCGCGCGGCTCCCACTCGAGCTCGGGCTGGCGGAAGATCGTGTAGCCCATGCACGCGAGTATCGCGGAAGCTCGTGCGCGGGCGTACGATCACTCCATGGCAGGGGTCGTTGGGCGCGACGCCGAGCTCTCGGCGATCCGGGCGCTCGTCGAGAGCGTCACCGACGGCGCGGCCGCGCTCGTGCTCGAGGGCGACGCGGGCATGGGCAAGACGACCCTGTGGTCCGAGGGGGTCGCGTTCGCCGGCGAGCAGTCGCTCCTCGTCCTGGAGGCGAGGCCCGCCGAGAGCGAGGTCGCGCTCACGTTCTGCGCGCTCGGCGATCTCCTCCATCCCGTGCTCGACGAGGCGCTCGATCCCCTGCCGGAGGGGCAGAAGCGCGCGCTCTCCCGTGCGCTCGTCCTCGGTGACGACGACGGCCCTCCGCCCGATCCGCATGCCGTGGGCATCGCTCTGCTGAACGCACTCCGAGGGCTGGCCGAGACGCGCCCGCTGCTCCTGGCAATCGACGACGTCCAGTGGCTCGACCCGGCATCGGCGGGAGCGCTCGCGTTCGCGGTGCGGCGGTTGCGCAGCGAGCGGGTCGGGGTCCTGTTCGCGCGAAGGACGGGCGTCGAGAGCGTGCTCCTCGACGAGGTCGCGCGCTGCCTGCCGCCGGCGCGGTCGGTGCACGTCGACGTCGGCCCGCTTGAGCGTCACCGAGCTGTACGGCGTCGTCCAGGAGCATCTCGGAGCCGCACTCCCGCGGCCGCTGCTTTCCGAGGTGCGGGAGGCGTCCGGCGGGAATCCGTTCTATGCGCTCGAGATCGTCCGCATGCTCAGGCGCACCGGCACGTCGGTCGAGGCAGGGCATCCGCTCCCCGTGCCCGAGTCACTGCACGACCTCGTGCACTCGCGGCTGCTCGCGCTCCCGCCCGAGAGCCGCCAGTTCCTGCTCGCGGCCTCGGCGCACGCGCACCCGACGCTCGCGGTCACCGAGGCCGCTTCCGGGATCCCCTGCGATGAGGGCCTGCCTCCGGCGCTCGAGGCTCGCATCTTGACCCTCGACGGGGAGCGCGTGCGGTTCACGCATCCCCTGCTCGCGGCCGGCGCTTACGAGACGGCGGATCCGCTCCGCCGCTCCGAGGTGCACGCACGGCTCGCAGAGCTGCTCGAACGGCCGGAGGCGCGCGCGTGGCAGTTGGCGGCCTCCGTCGACGAGCCGGACGAGGAGGTCGCTGCCGTTCTCGAGGACGCGGCGCAGGGGGTCCGTTCGCTCGGAGCCCCACGGCCGGCCGCGCTCCTGCTCGACCGCGCGACAGAGCTCACGCCCGCAGACCGTCATGAAGACAGCGTGCGGCGGGCCGTCGAGGCCGCGTGGCTGCACTTCGAGTCCGGGGACTCCCGACGCGCGGAGGCGCAGCTTCGAGACGTGATCGCTCCGCTCGAGCCCGGCCCGCTGCGCGCCCGCGCAGTGGTGGTCCTGGCGCGCATCAAGCTCTACGAGGCGCCTGCCGAGGCGAAGCGGCTCTTCGCGCAGGTGATCGAGGAGGCGGGCGACGATCGGCGGACACTTGCGCTCGCCCATGAGGGGGCCGCCGCCTGCAGCGTCTGGGTGTTCGAGCGCTTCGACGAGGCCGTGTGGCACACCGACGTCGCCCTGGCTCTCGCCGACGAGCTCGGTGACGAGGCACTGGCCGGGGACGTCCTCATGGTGCGCCTGACGGCCGAGGCGGTGCTCGGCCGGCCGGCGGCGGTGACCACGGCAGAGCGGGCGCTCGCCTTGCAGAGCAAGGCGACGGAGCTCCGCGTCCTCGACCAGCCACTCGCCTCGCTCGCCGAGTACTGGATCTGGATCGACGAGCACGCCCGGTCGCGCGAGGCGCTCATCGACCTGATCCGACGGGCGCGCGACGCCGGAGACGAGAACGCCGGCCCGTGGCTCCTCTGCCTGCTGAGCGAGGTGGAGTCCAGGGACGGGAACCTCGTGCGCGCGCTGGAGCTCGCGCGCGAGGCTCGGGAGGCCGCCGACCAGTCTGGCCAGCCGCTCTTCAGCGGGCTCGGGCAGGCGCTCGAGAGCGTCGTGCTCGCGCAGCTGGGGCGCGCCGAGGAGGCGAGGCAGTCGGTGCACCGCGCGCGCGAGCTCAACGGAGACCGTTTCACGGGCCGCGTCGCGGGAGCGGCGCTCTGCCATCTCGGGCTCGCGCTCGGGACGCCGGAAACGGGCCTGGCGCAGCTCGAGCGGCTGGTTGCCTTCGTGCGACGTGAGGGCATCGTCGAGCCCGGGCTGACCCACTTCGTCACGGACTGCGTGGAGGCGCTGGTCGAGCTCGGGCGACGGGACGAGGCCGTCGAGCTCCTCGACTGGCACGAGGCGAACGCCCGGCGCCTCCAGCGCGCGTCGGCGCTTGCCAACTGCATGCGCTGTCGCGGCCTGCTCGCAGCGCAGGTGGGCGACCTCGAAGCAGCGACCGCTGCCTTCGAGGAAGCTCTCAGCTGGCATTCCGCGATCGAGCTTCCGCTCGACCGCGCCCGGACGCTGCTCGCACTCGGCGCAGCCCAGCGGCGCGCGAAGCGCAGGCGCGAGGCGCGGGCGACACTCGAGGAGGCGCTCGCGGTGTTCGAGCGCATCCGGGCGGCGCTCTGGGCGGAGCGGGCGCGCGCGGAGATCAAGCGCATCAGCGGACGGGCGCCAACCCCCGGTGCCCTGACCCCGTCCGAGCAGCGCGTCGCCGCCCTGGTCGCGGAGGGAAAGACGAATCGCGAGGTCGCCGCGGCGCTGTTTCTCTCGGAACGAACCGTGGAAGGACACCTTTCGCACGCGTTCGGCAAGCTCGGCGTCCGCTCCCGCACCGAGCTCGCACGCGTGCTCGCCGACGCAGATCGCGAGGCGGCCGCTCCAAAGTCGTGAGGTTCTCCCGTTTCGGGCGTGCCGTCCTCCTCGTAGCCTCGACGCAGGTGGTCAGAAGGGCCACCGGGGACAGGAAAGAGGAGGAACGATGATCCGCAAGCTTTCAGTCGTAACTGCGGTCGCCGGCCTGGCCCTCCTGGTCGCGGCGCCCGCCTTGGGCAAGGGGCAGCTGGTCACGACGTCTGACGAGGAGGCCACGGCGCTCGCTCGGTCGCAGGCGCTGGAGAAGATGGAGCAGGCGCTCCAGGCCCGGGGTCGTGAGCTGAATGGGCAGTCGGTCACGACGTTTGACGAGGAGGCCACGGCTCTCGCTCGTTCGCAGGCGTTGGAGAAGATGGAGCAGGCGGTCCAGGCCCGGGGTCGGGAGCTGAATGGGCAGTCGGTCACGACGTCTGACGAGGAGGCCACGGCGCTCGCTCGGTCGCAGGCGTTGGAGAAGATGGAGCAGGCGGTCCAGGCCCGGGGTCGTGAGCTGAACCGGCAGGAAGGGCTCAGCGAGTCCTCTCGAGCGAAGGTCTACCCGCCGGACGCGATCGAGCGCGCGGTTACGGGGCAGCGTCCCGGCACTGAGCGAGCGATCGACGACCACTTCCGGTACGACCCGGCCGAGCTTGTGAAGCCGGCGCCAGTGTCGTCGCCGTCGGGGAACGAGGTCGAGTGGCCGCAGATCGGGGTCGGGTTCGCCGTCGGGATCCTGCTGATGCTGGGCTTCGGGCTCGTCCTGCGCTACGCGCGCGTCCGCCAGCTGGCGCACTGACCTGAACTCCACGAGCCGCAGCCGCGGCCGCCTCGCTGGGGAGGGCGGCCGCGGCGCCGTGCGTGTGGGCAGTGCGGCTACGCGGGCGCACGCGATGTCTCCCGGGAGGTCGCGAGGTCGCGGCTGTCAAACCCAGGGGATTCCCCCGTTTCGGGAGATCCCGTCGCTCCCTAGCCTCGTAGCGGGTGGTCAGAAGGGCCACCAGGAAGCGAAGGAGGAGCACGATGACCCCCAAGATCTCACTTCTTATCGCCGCCGTTGGCGCAGCTCTCGTGTTCGCCGTCCCGCCGGCAGCGGGCGACGACTGGGGACGAGACCGGGCGCAGGGGACCGTCCGCGTCTCGCCAGACACGACCGACTACGCGGCCACCGCTGATCAGCAGCGGCAGGCGGCGATGCTCGATCAGCGTGAGCGGGCGCTCTCGGTGAACGCACCCGTCGCCATCTTCGAGCCCGTCGTCGACGACCGGTTCCGGCTCGATCCGACGAGCGGCACGCAGTCGATCTCGGTGACGTCCGACGACGAGCTGACGTGGCCGCAGCTCGGGCTCGGCTTCGCGATCGGGCTTCTGCTGATGCTCGGCCTCTACATGACTCTCCGCGCTACGCGCACCCGCACGGCGCACTGAGTGGGGGTCCACACGGGGAGTACCGCGGCCGCCCGGGCGGGGCGGCCGCGGTACGCGGACGTTAAGTTCGCGGCGTTGGCCGCGTCTCCGAAGCCGTATCGCAAGAGGCCGTATCGCAAGAGCCTGTGGCGCCGTGGGCTCAACGCCCTCGTCCGACCGCTCGCGCGGCTCGGTCTCACCGGGCCGCGCACGCATCTCCTGACCGTTCGAGGCCGCAACACCGGCAAGCCCTGGTCGACTCCGGTCTCGATCGTCGCGGAGGGCGGCGAGCGCTGGCTCGTCGCGCCGTCCGGCGACCGGAACTGGGTGCTGAACGCACGTGCGGCGGGCCGGGTCGAGCTTCGGCGCGGCCGCCGCAGCGAGCGTCTCGCCGTCGTGGAGCTATCGCCGGAGGATTCTGTTCCCGTGCTCCGGCGCTACTACGAGCTCGGCCGCGTCACGCGCCCGTTCTTCGACGCGACGCTCGACTCTCCGGACGCAGACTGGCTCGCCGAGGCGGCCCGGCACCCCGTGTTCCGCCTCCGGCCCGACGCGCCGGGCTCGTGACGCATGCCGCACAAACTGGCGGATCGGCGAATCGTCCGTAGGATTCCCTGGGGAAATCGCGATGACGATTGCCGAGAGGGGAATTCTGCTGGTGGGCGCGACGGACCTGGAGCTCTGTGGGCATCCAGGGCTCGTCTGCGGGGTCGGGCCTGTCGAGGCCGCCGCGACGACCGCCGCGCACATCGCGGTGTCCCGCCCGGCCGCGGTTCTCCACGTCGGGGTCGCAGGCGGACGCGGGATCACGCCCGGGTCGCTTGCGATCGGCACCGAGGCGGTCTATACGGACCTCTCGGCGATGATTCCGGTCGTCGAGCGGGCCGAGGCCGATGCCGCGCTGCTTGCCGCCGCGCGGCTCGCGCTGCCGAGCGCGATCGCGCTCCCGATCGCGACGAGCGCAGCCGTCGCGGACGGCGTGGCGAGCCATGACCTGCGGGTCGAGGGGATGGAAGGCTTCGGCGTCCTCCGGGCCTGCACGCTCGCGGGGATCCCAGCTGTCGAGGCGCGGGCGATCTCGAACGACCTCGGCGAGGGCGACCGCTCGCGCTGGATGATCCGGCGGGCGCTCGAGGCGCTCGACGAGGCGATCCCGCAGCTACTCGACGCGATCGCGACTAGCGTTGCGCCTCATGGCGCGGCGAGCGACGTCGAGCCCGCGCGGGCTCCCTCCACCGCTACCGCCTGAGCGGCGGACCGTCGGCCAGCTCGTAGCCGAGTCGATCCGGCTCTACGGCGCGCACTTCACGCGCGCGCTTCCGCTCGGGATCCCGGCCGCGCTCGTGAACGCGGTGGCCTGGGCCGGGTCGTCGTCCGAGGCGCGTCTTCTCGTCGTCGCCGTCTCGATCGTCCTCATGCCGGCCGGCTTCGTCGCCGCCTGTGCGCTCGCGACGGGGACTGCGCTGCGCGCGCGTCCGGCGCTGCGCGCGTACGGCGTCGGCATGCTCGTGTTCGCCCCCGTCCCGTTCCTCGCGACCGCATTCGTCGTGCCCGGGCTCGTCTGGCTGGCCCTGTTCGGGCTGGCGGTCCCCGTGGCGCTCGTCGAGCGCCTGGGACTGCGGGCAGCGCTCAGACGGAGCCTCCGGCTCGCTCGCGCCGACTTCGTCCACGTCCTCGGCGGCCTCGCGACGCTCGGGCTCATCGGCCTGCTCACGCAGGCGACGCTGTTCTTCGTGCTGCGCGAGTACGCGGAGAACACGCAGCGCGTGGCGGCGATCCTCGCGACGCTCGTCGTCTCGCCGGTGCTCTTCCTCGGCGGAGCACTCCTGTACGTCGACCAGGAGGCTCGGTTACGCTCGCGCGGCGACCAACGAGCAGAGCGAGAGGAGCGAGATGCCGACGTACCTGATGCTGACGACCCTGACCGAGAAGGGAGTGCAGACCCTGCACGCGAACCCCGCGCGCCTGCGTGAGGTGAACCGCGACGTCGAGGAGATGGGCGCGAAGGTCCTGCACCAGTGGGCCTCGCTCGGGGAGTACGACTTCGTGAACATCGTCGAGGCGCCCGACGACATCACGATCGCGAAGGTCTCCGTGGCTCTGGGCGCCCGCGGCAGCGCGAAGCTCGAGTCGCTGCCCCTGATCTCGATCGACGACCTCCTCGGAACCCTGCAGTAGAGCGCCACTTCCGCGGCATCCGCGGCTCACGGAGCAAGCTTCACCGTATAGTCTCATCCGAGAGCTGGTGGCCGCCGTGTCCTTCGAGGGAGTCGGCAAGGTCTACGCCGACGGAACCAGAGCGGTGTCGGGGATGGATCTCGAGATCCGCGACGGGGAGTTCATGGTGCTCGTGGGGCCATCGGGCTGCGGCAAGACCACGGCGCTTCGCATGGTCGCGGGGCTCGAGGACATCAGCGAGGGCGTCCTCCGGATCGGCGAGCGCGTGGTCAACCACGTCGCCGCGCGCGACCGTGACATCGCGATGGTGTTTCAGAGCTACGCGCTCTACCCGCACCTGACCGTCTACGACAACATCGCCTTCGGCCTGCGCCTGCGGAAGCTGCCGAAGGACGAGATCGACGGCCGCGTGCGCGAGGCGGCGCGCGTCCTCGGGCTCGAGGAGTTCCTCGAGCGGAAGCCGCGCGCGCTCTCCGGAGGCCAGCGCCAGCGGGTCGCGATGGGTCGGGCGATCGTCCGGCAGCCGCAGGCCTATCTCATGGACGAGCCGCTGTCGAACCTCGACGCGAAGCTCCGCGTGCACATGCGCGCGGAGATCTCGAGCCTCCAGGACGACCTCGGGGTGACGACGATCTACGTGACGCACGACCAGGTCGAGGCGATGACGATGGGCGACCGGGTCGCGGTCATGCGGAAGGGCGAGCTCCAGCAGGTCGCCGGGCCGCAGGAGCTGTACGAGCGGCCCGTCAACCTCTTCGTCGGCGGCTTCATCGGCTCGCCGGCGATGAACCTCGCGGAGGCGAACGTGGAGCGGCGGAACGGCACGCTCGTCGCGCAGTTCGGCAGCCAGTCGCTGACGCTCGGCGACGAGATCCTGCAGCGGCGCCCGGCGCTGGAGCGCTACGTCGGGAAGAAGATCGTGCTCGGCATCCGGCCCGAGGGCCTCGAGGACGCGGCGCTCGAGCCCGAGATCCCGGAGGACCGGCACATCAAGGGCGTCCTCGTCCTCCGCGAGCCGCTCGGCTCGGAGATCGTCGCGCACTTCGAGGTCGACGCACCTCCGGCGCTGACCGAGGACGTCCGCGAGCTCGCGCGCGACGTCGGCCAGGAGAGCACGGTCCAGGCGGCCGCGAGCGAGCCCTCGAAGACGATGTTCGTCGGCCGCTTCGGACCGCGCTCGCGCGTGCAAGACCGGAGACGTCGTCGACGTCGCGGTCGACATGAGCACGGTCCACGCGTTCGACCTCGAGACGGGCCTCGGTATCTACGACCAGAGCTAGCCAACGAAAGGAGCACGAACATGCAGAAGCGGCGACGACTACTCATCACTCTCCTTGCGGGGCTCGCCCTCGCACTCGCGGTCGTCGCCGCGGGCTGCGGAGGGGACGACGACGGACGGCGGCGTCGAGGGCAGCGAGGACGTCAGCGGCTCGATCACGCTCATGGGCATCTGGGTGGGGACGGAGCAGGACGCGATCGAGAACGTCCTCGAGGGCTTCCGGGAGGCCTATCCGAATGTCGAGGTCGAGTACCTCCCGGCCGGAGACGAGCTCGTGACACGCCTCGGAACCGCGCTCGAGGGCGGCAACCCGCCGGACCTCGCGACGGTCGCCCAGCCGGGCGTCGATCGCCGACTTCGCCGAGAGCGGAGACATCCAGCCGCTCGAGTTCGCGAAGGAGACCGCGACGGAGAACCTCGGGGAGGACGTCGTCGCGACGGGGTCGGTCGACGGCACGCTCTACGGCGTCTACGTCAAGGCCATCAACAAGTCGACCGTTTGGTACAACGTCGCCGCGTTCGAGGAAGCCGGCGTCGAGCCGCCCGAGACGTGGGACGACTTCCTGGCCGCCGCCGAGACCCTGAACGCCTCCGGCATCCCGGCCTACTCGCTCGCCGGCGCGGACGGCTGGACCCTGACTGACCTGTTCGAGAACATCTACATCCGGACCGCCGGCCCGGAGAAGTACGACCAGCTGGCGAGCCCACGAGATCCCGTGGACCGACCAGTCCGTCAAGGACGCCCTCACGCGGATGGCGGAGATCTACAACGACACCGACAACATCGCCGGCGGTCGGGAGGGAGCGCTGCAGACGGACAACCCTGGCTCGATCTCCAAGGTGCTCACCGACGACCCCGAGGGCTCGATGGTCATCGAGGGCGACTTCGTGCCGACCGCGGTCGAGACGACGCTCGAGGCGGAGACCGGCTACAACGTCTTCACTTTCCCGGCGATCGACGACTCGCCGACGGCGGTGATCGGCGCCGGGGACTTCGTGGCGATGTTCAAGGACAGCCCGGCCGCGCAGGCGCTCGTCGAGTACCTGGCGACCGTCGAGGCCGGGGACGAGTGGGCGACGCTCGGCATCGCCACGCCCAACAAGAACGTGGACCCGTCCCTCTACCCGAACGACCTCGTCCGGACCACAGCGGCGGCCGTCGGTGAGGCGGAGACCTTCCGCTTCGACCTCTCCGACCTGCAGCCGTCGGCGTTCGGCGGCACCGTCGGCCAGGGGCTGTTCAAGCTCTTCCAGGACTTCCTCGCGAATCCGGAGGACATCGACGGGATCACGCAGGAGATGGAGGACGCCGCCAACGAGGCCTTCGGGTCGTAGATGTCTGACGCCTCAGGCGCAGCAGCTGACGCGGGGCGCCTAACCGGCGCCCCGCCCGGCCGAGAGCGCGGAGCCCGCGGGGAGCGTTGGCGGTCGTACGGGATCGCGGCCGCGTTCCTCGCGCCCGCGGTCCTCCTTCTCGTCGTCTGGATCGTCTATCCGACCTTCCACACGACCTACCGGAGCTTCTTCGACCGGTCGGGCGACGAGTTCGTGGGGCTCGACAACTACAGCGAGATCTTCAGCCAGGACACGCTCGTCACGGCGCTCAAGAACAACGTCTTGTGGGTGCTCTTCGTGCCGGCGTTCGTGACCGCGATCGGGCTCGTGTTCGCGGTCCTCGTGGAGCGCGTGCGCTTCTCGGTCGCGTTCAAGACGATCGTGTTCATGCCGATGGCGATCTCGCTCTTCGCCGCCGGCGTGATCTGGCGCGTCATGTACGAGAAGGACCCCGACCAGGGAGCGGTCAACGCGTCGATCGGCGTCGTGAAGGACTCCTTCAGCAATCCGGGAACGATCTCGGACGCCAGGCCCTCGACCGAGGCCGTCGAAGCCGAGCCCGACGGCACCCTCGTCCTGGTCGACCCGGTCGAGCCCGGCGCGGTCGCGGCTCTCGGTCTCACGGCCATCTCGACGTCGGAGATCCCCGAGGACGCGGAGCAGGCCGTCCGGCCCGAGGCGCTCCAGGGCGGGATCACCGGCGTCGTCTGGCGAGACTTCAAGCCGGGCGGAGGAGAGGAAGGCGTGGTCGAGGAGGAGGAGCTCGGGCTTCCGGGGCTCTCCGTCGAGCTCCGCGACGACTCGGGCTCGTCCGTCGCCACAGCGAGCACCGAGACGAACGGCCAGTTTGTCTTCGACAGCGTCGACCCCGGCGCCTATCGGGTGGCCATCCCCGGGAGCGCGTTCGCTGCCCCCTTCGAGGGCTACTCGTGGCTCGGCCCGAGCCTGATCACGCCGGCGATCATGATCGCGTACATCTGGGTGTGGGCGGGCTTCTCGATGGTCGTCATCGCCGCAGGTCTCGCCGCCATCCCGCGCGACCTGCTCGAGGCGGCGCGCACCGACGGCGCCAACGAGTGGCAGGTCTTCAGGCGCGTGACCGTCCCGCTCCTCGCGCCGGTGCTCACGGTCGTCTTCATCACGATGCTGATCTACGTCCTCAAGGTCTTCGACATCGTGATCGCGGTCGCGCCCGGGTCCGTCCAGGACGATGCGAACGTCATTGCGCTCGCGATGTGGCGGACGTCGTTCGGAGGAGTGCGCGACTTCGGGCTCGGCTCCGCGATCGCGGTCTTCCTCTTCCTGCTCGTCATCCCCATCCTCGCGCTGAACATCCGCCGCTTCCGGAGGGAGGTCTAGCGCGTGGCGACCGCCGCAGCCGACGTCGAAGGCCCGGTCGTCGTCGAGGAGAGCATCGCGTCGAGGATCGTCCGCTTCCTCGGAAAGACCCCGGTCTACGTCATCATCGTCGTCCTCGGCCTGCTCTGGCTCGTCCCGACTCTGGGCCTCCTGTTCACGTCGCTCCTCGCCCCCGGAGAGGTCGGGACCACCGGGTGGTGGGAGGTGATCTCCGCGCCGAGCAAGATCACGCTCGAGAACTACAGCGACGTCCTCGGGAACGACGCGATCACGGGCGCGCTCTGGACGACGCTCTGGATATCGCTCGGCGGGACGATCCTCCCGATCGTGATCGCGTCGCTCGCCGGCTACGCGTTCGCCTGGCTCGAGTTTCCCGGGGCGCGACTGGTGGTTCCTCTTCGTCGTCGCGCTGCTCGTCGTTCCCATCCAGATGGCGCTGATCCCGATCTTCTCGCTCTACAACGACCTCGGGCTCTTCGACACCATCGCCGGGCTCATCCTCTTCCACACGGCCTTCGGGCTGCCGTTCGCGATCTTCCTGCTGCGGAACTTCTTCCTCGGGATCCCGAAGGACCTGATCGAGGCGGCGCGCATCGACGGCGCGTCCGAGATCGTGATCTTCACGCGGCTTGATTCTTCCGCTTGGCCTGCCCGCGATCGCCGCGCTCGCGATCTTCCAGTTCCTGTGGGTCTGGAACGACCTGCTCGTCGCGCTGACCTTCGGCCAGTCGACCCAGCCGATCACGGTCGCGATCTTCTCCCAGCTCCGGCAGTTCGGCGCCAACATCGAGCTGATCGCGCCGGCCGCGTTCCTCTCGATGGCGATCCCGCTCGCCGTCTTCTTCGCGTTCCAGCGCTACTTCGTGCAGGGGCTGCTCGCGGGGTCGGTGAAGTAGATGGAGCGCTCCGTCGCGATCGTCGGCGGCGGGCTCGCGGGCTTCGTCGCGTACGTGACGCTCCGCCACGGCGGGCTCGCGCCCGGTGAGATCGCGGTCTTCGGAACCGATCCCGATCCCGTTGCGGCGTGGCGGCCGCGCGCGGAGGCGATCCGCCAGCGGCGGATGCGCTCGGAGAGCGACGGCCACTGCTATCCGCGCTCGTTCCCGGGTCTCGCGCCGCGCGAAGCGCTGCGGACGCGCTCGGCCGCGCCGCTCGTCCAGACCGTGGTCAACCGCTACCGGCCTTCGCGTGCAGGAGTTCCTGCGCCACGTCGAGGAGCTGCGCGAGCAGTCCGGGTGGGATCGAGAGCTTCGAGCGGCATCGTGCGGAGCGGGTCTCGGCGACGGAGGGCGGGTTCGAGATCGACGACCGGGGCCGCTTCCGGCACGTGCTGCTCGCGCCGGGTCATCCGGGGCTCTCGCTGCCTCCGGAGCTCGCGGGCGACCCGCGAACCGTCCACGCGTACGAGCCGCACGGCTACGCCGATCGCGTCGCCGTCGTCGGAGCGGGGATGGCCGCGGCCACCGAGTGGCTGAACGCGCTCGCCGCCGGCGCCGAGGTCGTGTCGGTGCGGCGCCGCGAGCCCGCGCGCCGGCCGCTCAACGTCCCGCGGCCGCTCTTCTCGAAGGCGGGGCTCGCCTCGTTCCACGCCGCCGGGCGGGCTCAGAAGGTCGAGCTGCTCGCGCGCTTCGGCGAGCCTTCGTATCCGCCGGGGCGCGAGTGGGACGAGCCGGTCGAGTGGGCGACGCGGGAGGGTCGTTTCCGCGTGTCGGCGTCGGTGAACGGCGAGGCGCAGGTCATCTGCGCGACGGGCTTCCGGCGCGGGTTCGAGAACGACGAGCTGCTGCGCGCGCCTCGTCGAGGAGCACGGCCTCGAGACCGAGGAGCGCTGGATCGTGCTCGCGCCGGACGGCACCGTGCCCGCGCTCACCGACGCGACGCGGACGCTCGCGCTCGCGGGCGTCCCGGCGCAGTGGGCCTATCCGGCTGCGGACACGCTCGTCGGGATGAAGTACGTCGCGCGCAGGTTCCTGCGAAAGGTCGAGGCATGTCGTTCACGCTGAGGGGCCGCATCGAGACGCGCCTCGCGGCGGCCGTGCTCCCGTTCCTCGTCGCGTGCGTGGTCGCCTTCCTGCTCCGCGACTGGTGGCCGGTCGAGCTCGTCGGCGCGATGGTCGGGGTCGGTCTCGTCCTCGACGCCTCCCTCTACCAGCGCTTCCTCAGCTACCAGCCCGGTTGGGCCGCCGTCCCGCTCGGCCTCCTCGAGCTCGGCCTGACGATGGCGCTCGTCCGCGTCTTCGACATCGCCGCCCCGCTCGGCCCGGCGCTCTGGTTCTTCGCCGGCTCCTGGCTCCTCCTGCAGATCCTCGGTCATGCGCTGCTCCCGTATGTCCGCCTCACGTACGCCGAGGACGGAGGCGAGCTCGGGACCTCCGGCCACGGGCTCGCGCTGGCAGCCGCCGACGGCGGTGCTCGCCGTCCTCGGCACGGCCGCCGCCGTGCAACCTCCGACGTACGTCCTCGAGTCGGGCCTGCACCAGGGGCCGATCGTCCTCGACAGTCCGCAAACGCTCCGTGGCGAGCCGGGCACGGTCGTGCGCGGCGGCATCGTCATCACTTCGGACGGCGTGACCGTGCGCGACCTCGTCGTCGTCGGTGGCATGAACGGGATCGAGGTGCACGACTCGACGAACGTCCGGCTCGAGAACGTCTCGATCTCCGAGTCGAAGATGGACGGCATCCAGGCGCGCCGCAGCTCCGTGATGATCAAGGGCTGCAGCATCCGCCTCCACGGTGAGTACACGCAGGCGATCGACCTCTCGTTCGCGTTCGACCTGCCCATGAGCCGCGTCGAGCGGTGCACGGTCGTCGGCGGCCAGGAGGGGATCGTCTCGCACATGTCGCACGTCGACTTCCGGCGCAACCACGTGCGCGAGACGAGGCTGCGCGCGATCACGGTGAGCGAGATGTCGATGGGGATGGTGCGGCAGAACGTCGTCGAGGACGCGCTCGGCGTCGGCATCTACTGCGGGGACTACTCGCACTGCGAGATCAGCCGCAACACCATTCGCGACACGCGCGCGAACCTGAGGTCGAGCGACCGCCTGGCGCACGGGCATGCCATCCTCTCGCACTTCCACGGGCAGGCAACCGTCTGGGGCAACGTGCTCGAGGGCAACGCGAACGACATGCGCGCCGCGCCCGACAGTCTGATCCGTTACAGGTGAATGCGTAGGGGCCTGGCGACCCTTGGGTCGCCCTCGGTCGCCGGCGACTCACGAGGGGCGAGGCAAGCCTCGCCCCTACAGGGCGAGAAACCCGGTCGCGCGCGGGCGGACCGCTAGCGGGCTCGTCGGCAGCCCGGCGACCGGCGCGAGGTTGTACTCACGCGGCGCGACGTCGTTCGGCGTCGACAGGGTGGTTGAGCGCGGCGAGGAGCTGGATCTGGCCGCGCCCCGGGCCGAGCTCCCACTGCCCGCCGCCGTAGGCGCCGATCCCCTGCTCCTCGCAGTAGTCGTACGCGGCGAACAGCCGCTCGACCGAGCCGAAGCGGGACGGCTTCACGTTGACGGTCTTCGGTGCCCAGATGAGCGACTGGATGTCCTCGACCGCGTGGATGATCGCGTCCCACGTCACGCGGTCGCGGTGCGGCTCGAGCACGGGAATCGTCTCCTCGGTGAGGGCGGGATCCTCGATCCACGCGTCCGGCAGCCCCTCGGCGACGCGGCGGTAGAGCTCCGGGTCGGGCGGCGTGTCGACCACGGTTCCGCGGTACTGGCCCTTGAGGTCGATCGAGTCGACCGCGCCTGTCTGCGCGAGCTCGGCCACGAGCTCGTCCGTCCACTCGACGTTCGCGTCGAGCTTGAAGCGGAGGTCGGGGTAGTGCTCGAGCCAGTCGTGGACGGGCGCCGTCGAGGGCGGCGAGCCGATCCCCATCGAGACGACGAAGCTCACCGGCCGCGCCGTCGCGGCCGAGCGCTCCGCCGAGCGACGTCCCGGCCTGGCGCAGCGCGAGGTCGAGCGCCGCGCTCTCGTACGCCCAGCGGCGGTAGTCGAGGTACGCGTGCTGCTCGGGCTCCGTGTCGAAGAGCGGCTGCTCGGCGAGGTGCTCGGAGAACGTGTGCAGCGTCCACGAGCCGGCGAGCGGGAGATCCGGGCCGCGCTCTTGCGTGCGGTCGTGCTGCTCGGCGTGGTAGGTCACGTCCTCGCCGATCCCCTCCTCGCCGCCGCCGTGGAGGTGGACGACCGTGGTCTTGCGCAGGAAGTCCGGGCGGGCCTGGAGCTGGAGCAGCTCGAGGTCGTAGCTCTCGAGCTCGAGCGGCAGGTCCCGGACGGCGTCGTAGCGGCTCACAGCGCGGCGAACGCTACAGCGACCTCGGCCGCGAGCCGCGCGTTGGAGACGATCAGCGCCCGGTTCACCTCGAGGGTCTTCCCGCCGCTTCGCTCGTGCAGGCGCGCGAGCACGAACGGGGTCACCGCCTGGCCGGAGACGCCCTCACGCGCCGCCTCGGCGAGCGCCTCCTCGATCAGATCGGTCGCGTCGAAGCTCTCCGGCGGCGGGCTCGCGAGCAGAAGCCCGCAGCCGCCGAGCCGCCAGTGCCCGTCGGCCACGCGCGCGGCCTCGCCGGAGTCCTCGACGCGCTGCGGCACCGGCGGCCCGCCTTCTGCCGAGTAGAAGAGCGGCAGCGTGTCCGTGCGGAAGCCGAGGACGGGGATGCCGAGGGTCTCGAGGTACTCCATCGTCGCCGGGATGTCGAGGAGCGACTTCGCGCCCGAGCACGCGACGAGGACAGGAGACTGGACGAGCGCGAGCAGATCGGCGGAGACGTCAGGCGGTGACGGGAAGCCGCGATGGACGCCGCCGATCCCGCCCGTGCCCAGGAAGTGGATCCCGACCATCCGCGCGACCGTCAGCGCGCCGCCGACGGTGGTCGCACCGACGGCGCCCTGCACGGCGCATGCGGCGAGGTCGCGCGGCCCGGCCTTGCGCGCGTCGGTCGTGAAGCGCTCGAGCTCGTCGCGCCCCAGCCCGACCTTGATGCGTCCGTCGAGGACGCCGATCGTCGCGGGCACCGCGCCCGCCTCGCGCACGGCCGCCTCGCTCTCGAGCCCGACCTCAAGGCCGTCCGGCGCCGGAAACCCGTGCGCGACGAGGGTGGTCTCGAGCGCGACCACGGGCCGGCTTGCGTCGAGCGCTTCCCGCACCTCCTCGGAGACCGCGAGCAGCTCGTTCACGGCATCGCCCCCACCTGCGCGACGCAGCGGGCGGCAGCCTCGAGGGCGAGGTCGGGCCCGCCGACGATCCATCCCGCGGCGAGTGCGTCTCCCGCCCCGGTCGTGTCCACGACCCGTTCGGCCGGCGCTGCGATGCGCTCGTCCCCGTCGAACCACACGCCTGCCGGCCCGCGCTTCCGGATCCAGGTCACGCCCGGGAGCATGCCGCCCACGACCCGCTCCTCGTCCTCGTTCGCGAAGACGACGTCGGGAGCGAGCGCCGCGAGCGCCGCCCGGAACTCCGTGACGCCGGCGTCGCGGATCGCGCTCCAGGTGGAGAGGTCGACGCTGACCGCGGCCCCGTTCCCGCGCGCGAGCTCGGCCGCGCGGAAGGCGGCGCTGCGTGCGGGCTCGCGCAAGAGCGCGTACCCGGACAGGAACAGGTGGTCGCAGTCGTCGAGCCAGGCGGGCTCGAGCTCGTCCGGCCGGATGTCGACCGCTGTGCCGCGATCCGCGCCCATCGAGCGCTCGCCGTCGGGCGAGACGAGCGAGCAGATGACGGCGGTCCGCCCGGCCGTCGGGCCGAGCACCTCGACTCCGGCCGCCTCGAGCCGCTCACTGACCAGACGGCCGACGTCGTCCGCGCCGCGCTTTCCGACGTACCGCGCGGTCGCGCCGAGCGCCGAGGCCCACGCCGCGACGTTCGCCGCCTGCCCGCCGGCGGAGAGCGTGATCTCCGCGGGCGTGTCGCCGTCGGCCGCGACCGGCCCCGAGAAGCGGACGAGGACGTCGAGCGTGAGATCTCCGAAGGCGCAGACGAGCACCGCGACCAATCGTAAGATCAGAGGGATGGACGGCGAGCAGCGACGCGGCAGGCTCAGGCCCTTCGCTCTGGGCGGCGTCGTCGGCGCGTCCGCCGCCGTCGCCGCCATGGCCCGCCGCCGCCGGATCGCGAGGCGGCGCGGTCGGCCAAGGGGGCTCGCCGCCTTCGAGAGCGCGCCCTGCTATCAGGAGCTCCTCGACCGCGAGCGCGAGGAGTCCGAGGTCAGGTCCGGGCGCTAGCCTCTTTACGCACGTGCCCATCTACGAGTTCCGTTGCCCCAACGGGCACACGTTCGAGGTCTTCCAGAAGATGACGGACGCGCCGCCGGAGACGTGTCCGACCTGCGGCGCCGGCCCGGTCGAGAAGATCCTCTTCCCGGTGGCGGTGCACTTCAAGGGCTCGGGGTTCTACTCGACCGACTACGGCCGTGGCGGGCGGAAGGCTGCAGCGGGCGACGCCTCTTCGGAGAAGAGCGCGGAGAAACCTGCCGAGAAGACGGCGGGCGACAAGAGCGAGAAGAAGGCCTCGGACACCAGCTAGCCGGGGCGCCGCGTGCAGCCGCCGTCGTAGAGCGCGCCCTTCGGCGGAGGCTGCGGCGCCGAGCGGCGCAGGAACATCGCCACCACCTCGAGGTTCTCGTCGCTCGGGAGGATCACCGACTCGCCTCCGATCGTCGCCGGCTCGCCGCCGAGGCGACAGTGGATCGAGCGGCTCGCATCCGCGCGGAAGCGCACCCACCCGAGCTTCACGAGATCCCCGGCCGACATGTCGGTCGTGAGCGGTGCGGCCAGCGAGTCGCCGACGAACGGGAGCTTGAGGAACGTCCCGAAGCTCGCGATCTCGTCTCCGACCGCGTCCGCGACCGCCTGCTGGCGCCCGCCGCGGGTGACGTCGTTGTCGGACGAGTCGAGCTGGTTCGTGCGAACGCGCGAGTAGACGAGCGCGCGCCGTCCGTCCATCGTCTGCTTCCCCTTCTCGAAGCGCCACCCGTCCCACTCGGCGCAGCGCGCGGCCTTGTACGGGCAGTCGAACTTGTTCGAGAGGATCTTCTTCGGGACGTCGATCTCCACGCCGCCGAGCGCGTCGATCAGCTCCTTGAAGCCGTCGAAGTCGAGGACGATGGCATGGTGGATCGGCAGGCCGGTGAACTGCCGCACGGTCGCGATCGTGAGCGCGGGACCGCCGAACTGGTTCGCTGCGTTGACCTTCGACGAGCCGTAGCCGGGGATCTCGACGCGGAGGTCGCGCGGGATCGAGAGGTAGGAGAGGCGATGGTGGTCCGGATCGGTGCGCAGGAGAAGGAGCGAGTCCGAGCGGTTCGAGTCGCCGCGTCCGGGCGCCGAGCCGCCGTCCGTCCCGATGACCAGGATCGTCGACGGGTCGGAGAGGATCGAGCCGTCGTGCTCGGCGAGCTGGTTGTACGCGCGGGGCTGCAGCCGCTCGTTCGCCTCGTCGACGCCGCGCGAGAAGGACAGATAGCCGAGGAGGCCCCAGACGACGAAGAAGAGGAGGAGCCCGCCGACCGCGAGCGCGGCGATGCGCCCCCACCGGCGCCGGCCCTTCGGCGCGGTGCTCGTGGGGGGCTTCGACGGCGCGCGCTTGGCTCTGTCGAGAGGGACCCTGCCCTTGACTCGGCCACCGCGGTAGCGCCGGTAGGGCTTGACTCCCTCGGCCATCCGGGGCGCTATGGTAGCCCGCGGCCGTGGACGTCCCTCTCGTCATCGGAGTCGACGTCGGAGGGACGAAGATCCTGTCTGGCGTCGTCGACCGGGACGGGAAGGTGGTCGCGCGGCATCTCGTCGAGAGCCCCGAGAGCTCCGAAGCCAACGTGCTGGCCGCGCTCGAGCAGTCGATCGAGGCGCTCCTCGACGAGCGCGTCGGGGCGATCGGGCTGGGCGTGCCCGCCAATCTCGAGCGGAAGACGCGGAAGGTGCTGCGCGCGACGAACCTTCCGCTCGACGACTTCGATCTTGCGGAGTTCGTGCGTGCGCGCTTCCGGCTCCCGGTCGGGATCGAGAACGACGCGGGCGCCGCCGCCCTCGCGGAGTGGAAGCTGGGAGCCGGCCGGGGCGTGTCGAACCTCGTGGTGCTGACGCTCGGGACGGGGGTCGGCGGCGGGATCGTGCTCGACGGCGAGCTGTACCGCGGATGGGCCGAGATCGGCCACATGGTCGTGCTCGCGGGCGGTCCGCCCTGCCAGGGGAACTGCCACGGGCACGGTCATCTCGAGGCCCTCGCGTCAGGGACCGCGGCCGACCGCGCGGCGCGGGAGCTCTTCGGCGAGGAGGCGGACGCACGCGAGCTGATCGAGCGAGCGCGAGAAGGTCGACGAGGGCGCGGCAGCCCGGGTCGACGAGATCGCCGGGTACCTCGGGGCCGCGATCGGCTCGCTGGTGAACCTGTTCGACCCCGAGCTCGTGGTCGTCGGCGGTGGCTTCGGCGAGGCCGCCGAGGATCTCCTGCTCGAGCGGGCGCAGGCCGTCGCGCGAGAAGAGGCGCTGACTCCGGCGGACCGGACGTTGCGGGTCGTCTCGGCGCAGCTGGGGACCGACGCCGGGCTGATCGGGGCGGGCCTCGTCGGCTTCGCCGCGCTCGACTCCGAGGGTTGAGATGCCGCTCGCGGTGTGCGCGACGCCGATCGGGAACCTCGACGACGTGACCCTCCGCGTGCTCGCGGAGCTACGTGAGGCGGACGTCGTCCTCTGCGAGGACACGCGGCGGACGCGGATCCTGCTCGACCGGCACGGGATCGAGGCGCGGCTGCTCAGCTATCACCGGCACAACGAGGCCGCGCGGACCGCGGAGGCGTTGCGGCGGCTGGAGGGTGGGGAGCGGGTGGCGCTGGTTTCCGACGCTGGGTTGCCGGGCGTGAACGACCCGGGGGCGCGGCTGATCGCTGCCGCTGTGGGCGCGGGGTTAGCGGTGACGGTGCTGCCGGGGCCGTCCGCGGTGGAGACCGCGCTCGTCGCGAGCGGCCTCGTGGGCGAGCGGTACCAGTTCGTCGGATACCTGCCGCGCAGGGCCGGGGAGCTGCGGGCGCTGGCGGCCGAGCTCGCGCGCTGGCCGCATCCGGTCGTGGCGTTCGAGTCGCCGCGACGGCTTCCGGCGTCGCTGCGAGTGCTCGCTGAGGTGCTGGCCGAGCGGCCGGCAGCGGTCTGCCGGGAGTTGACGAAGCGGTTCGAGGAGGTTGTGCACGGGACCGTCGCCGAGTTGGCGGAGCGCTTCGCGGAGCCGCCTCGCGGCGAGATCACTCTCGTGCTCGGTGCCGGCGACATCGGGGATTCGGATGTGGCCGCCGAGGACGCGTTCGCCGCCGTCGCCGAGTTGGTGGCCGCAGGAGTGGGGCGGCGCCAGGCCGCGGACGTCGTCGCCCGCCTCACCGGACAGTCCCGCAACGCCCTCTACCGCGCCTCTCTGTAACAAGATCGCGGAACACCAGTAACAAGACAGTCAAGTGCCGGGGTGAACCGGGCGACCGGCCGCTACGGTCGATCCGTGTTTCTCCAACGGGCAACCCGAGCCGCCTCGGCGCTGCTCGTGTCGGTGGCGTGGACGCTCGCAACAGCACCGGCCGCGCAGTCATGGGCCTGGCCCGCGGACGGCGAGATCCTGCGCGCGTTCTCCGTCGGCGACGACCCGTACGCGGGCGGGCAGCACCGTGGCGTCGACCTCGCACTCGGCGACGCGACGTCGGTGCGCGCGCCGGCAGCGGGGGAGGTGACGTTCGCCGGAACCGTGCCGACCCACGGGCGGACGGTCACGATCCAGACGTCGGGGGGCTACAAGGCGTCGCTCACGCACCTCGGCGCGCTGCTGGTGCAGCGCGGTGCGGTCGTGGACGAAGGCGACCCGATCGCCGAGCCGGGGCCGTCCGGGACTCCCGAGCATGCCGTCCCGTACGTGCATCTCGGGATTCGCACGGCCGACGACACCTACCTCGATCCACTGTCGCTGCTTCCGCCACGGGACGCCGCGACCCCTCCGCCGGCGCCCGTGGCGCCGCCCGCACCTGCTCCCACGCCTCCGGAGCCCGCGCCCGAGCCGCCGCTCGTCGCGCCGCCCGTTCCAGCGGCGCCGGTCGCTTCACCAGCTCATCGTGTCGACCGTGCGCAGCCCCTGCCAGTGACGCCGCCGCAGTCACCGCACGGTCGTCCCGCCCGCGCAGGCTCGGGGCGTCGCGCCGCGCACCCTTCTGCGCAGCCGGCCGGCGCTTCGAGCTCAGCGCCTCGCCGCGTTCCCGCGGGCGACCAAGTCGAGCTCGTCGGCCGCACGCGCGCTTCGGCGCCGGGAGTAGGGGTGCGCTCCTCGGACGCGCTGGGAGCGGCGCCCTCCCGCACGGGCGCGAAGGCGCATGCCGCCACGCCGAGTGCGGCCGTCTCGGACCTGTCGCTGCCGGTGGAGCGACCGCGAGCTCACGTCGCGCGCGTCGACAGCGGGCCTGGAGGCGAAGCGGCGGATCGACGTCTACACCTCTTCGCGATCGCGCTCGTCGCCGTCGCGATGCTCGGCGCCGCGGGCCTGTGGCGCCTCCTCGTCCGGACGGCGTGCAGAAAGTCACTCCCTATGATTGACGCCCGTGAGCACGCCGGAGACGCCGAGGAAGATCCTGGTTGCGGTTGCCTGGCCATACGCGTCGGGACCGCGCCACATCGGCCACGTAGCGGGGTTCGGAGTCCCTTCGGACACCTTCGCCCGCTACCACCGGTTGCGGGGGAACGACGTCCTCATGGTCAGCGGGACGGACGAGCACGGCACGCCCGTCATGGTCGCGGCGGACGCCGCGGGCGAGTCGCCGCGTGAGACCGCCGAGCGGTTCAACGAGCTCATCCGCGAGGACCTGCGCAACCTCGGGCTCTCGTACGACCTCTTCACGCGCACCACGACGCCGAACCACTACCGCGTCACCCGCGACCTCTTCCGAACCCTCTACGAGAAGGGCTATGTCATCGAGCAGGAGACGCTCGGCGCGTTCTCCGCCTCGACCGGTCACACGCTCCCCGACCGCTACATCGAGGGCACGTGTCCCATTTGCGGATACGAGAGCGCGCGGGGCGACCAGTGCGACAACTGCGGGAACCAACTCGACCCGGTCGACCTGATCGAGCCGCGCTCGAGGATCGACGGCACGACGCCGGTGTTCCGGAAGACGAAGCACCTCTTCCTCGACCTGCCGGCGTTCAAGGAGCAGCTGACGGCGTGGATCGAGTCGCAGGAGCACTGGCGGCCCAACGTCCGGCGGTTCTCGCTGAACTTCGTGGAGCAGCTCAAGCCGCGGCCGATCACGCGTGACCTCGACTGGGGCGTGCCGATCCCGGTCGAGGGCTACGACGACCGCGACGACAAGCGCATCTACGTGTGGTTCGACGCGGTGATCGGCTACCTCTCGGCGGCGATCGAGTGGGCCTACGTCGTCCGCGGCGAGCCCGACGCGTGGCGCGAGTGGTGGCAGAACGAGCACGCCGAGCACGCGTACTTCATGGGGAAGGACAACATCGTCTTCCACACGGTCATCTGGCCGAGCATGCTCCTCGGGTATGGGGAGGGCGGCGAGTACGGCGCTGGCCGAGGCACCCTCGAGCTGCCCGACAACGTCGCGTCGAGCGAGTTCCTGACGATGGAGGGGAAGAAGTTCAGCGCCAGCCGAGGCGCGCAGATCCTCGTGCGCGACTTCCTCAGCCGATACGACCCGGACGCCCTCCGCTACTTCCTGTCGATCGCAGGCCCCGAGACCCAGGACACCGACTTCACCTGGTCCGAGTTCGTGCGCAGGAACAACGACGAGCTCGTTGCGACCTGGGGCAATCTCGTCAACCGAACACTCCAGAGCGCATACAAGAACTTCGGCGCCGTGCCCGAGCCCGGGCCGCTCACCGAGGCCGACGAGACCCTGCTCGCAGACGTCGCCCAGGGCTTCGAGACCGTGGGCGCGCAAATCGAGGCGACTCGCTTCAAGGCGGCCATTCAGGAGGCGATGAGGGTCGCCGCGCTCGGAAACCAGTACCTGGCCGAACAGGCGCCGTGGACGCTGCTCGAGTCCGATCGCGAGCGCGCGGGAACGATCCTCCACGTCGCCCTGCGCGCCGTCGACAGCCTGAAGATCCTGCTCGCCCCCTTCCTCCCCTTCTCGGCGCAGCGGCTGCACGAGCTGCTCGGCTACGAGGACGTGATCGCCGGACCGCTCGAGTTCCGGACGAGCGACGACGGCGACGGCCGCGAGCACGTCGTGCTCACCGGCGACTACGAGACGTGGACTGGCCGCTGGGAGCCGAGCACGCTCCCCGCCGGGCAGGCGCTGCGGGAGCCACAACCGCTCTTCGCCAAGCTCGATCCCGAGACGGTCGTCGCCGAGGAGCTCGCGCGCATGGAAGCCGCAACGCCGGCATGACTTGGCCGGCGTGACCGACTCGCACGCGCATCTCGACGCGTGCGACGAGCCCGCGGCAACGCTCGTGGAGCGGGCGCGCAAGGCAGGAGTGACGCGGATCGTGACCATCGGCACCGGGATCGAGTCCTGCCGACTCGCGCTCGCGATTGCGGAGGCGACCGAGGGCGTCTTCGCCGCGCTCGGGATCGACCCGCACCAGGCTTCGTCTCCCGAGGCCGGTCGCGTGGACGAGCTGCGCGAGCTCCTCGCGCACGAGAAGGCCGTGGCAGTGGGCGAGACCGGGCTCGACAACGTGCGCGAGCACGCGACTCCCGACGACCAACGTCGGCTCTTCGAAGCCCAGCTCGAACTGGCCGCCGAGCTCGGCCTGCCCGTCGTGATCCACAGCCGCGAGGCCGCTGCCGAGACGGCCGCAGCGCTCGCGGGCTTCGGCGGCACGGTGATCCTGCACTGCTTCTCCTCGCCGGAGCTCCTGGAGACTGCCCTGGAGCGCAAGTACTACGTCTCGTTCGCCGGCAATGCGACCTACCCCAGCGCGCCCGAGCTGCGTGAGGCCGCCGCCGCCGTGCCCACGGACAGGATCCTCGTGGAGACCGACAGCCCGTACCTCGCGCCGCAGCCGGTCCGCGGTCGCCGCAACGAGCCCTCGTATGTCGTCCATACCGTCGCGGCCCTGGCCGACGCGCGCGGCGAAGACGCCGCCACGCTCGCCGCCCGCACGCACGAGAACGCGGCCGCCGCGTTCGGCCTCGCATGAGCGTCACGCCGAAGAAGTCGCTCGGCCAGCACTTCCTCGTGGACGAGAACATCCTCGGCGTCATCGGCCGCCTCGCGGACCTCCAACCCGAGGACGTCGTGCTCGAGATCGGCCCCGGCCTCGGAGTGCTCACGCGCTACCTGGCGGATCGCGTCGCGCACGTCCACGCCATCGAGCTCGACCGCACGCTCGAGGTGCCGCTGCGCGCGGCGCTCGTCGGCCGCGACAACGTCGATCTCGTCTTCGGCGACGCGCTCGCACTCGACCTCGCCGCGCTCGCTCCCGTGCCGTCGAAGCTCGTCGCGAACCTCCCGTACAACATCGCAACCCCGATCGTCGCGGAGAGCCTCGAGGGCATCCCGTCGCTCCAGCGCTGGTGCGTCATGGTGCAGCGCGAGGTCGCGGACCGCTTCTTCGCGGAGCCCCGGACGAAGGCGTACGGCGCCGTCTCGGTGCTCGTCCAGCTCGCGACACGGAAGGTCGGCTTTCACGCGGTGCCGCCGACCGTCTTCCGGCCGCGGCCGCGCGTCGAGTCTGCGCTCCTCGCGTTCGTCCGAGAGGACGGACCGCCGCTAGAGCCGGTCCGTCCCGTCGTCGACGCCGCTTTCGCTCACCGGCGAAAGACGCTCGCGAATTCCGTCGCGCTCTCGGGGCTCGCCTCCCGCGAGCAGGCCGAGGCGGCGCTCGCAGAGATCGGCAAGCCGGCGAACGCGCGCGCCGAGGAGCTCGCGCCGCCCGCATTCGTCGAGCTCGCCGCCGCGCTTCGATGAAAGCGCACGCGAAGCTGAATCTCGCGCTCGTCGTCGGGCCGCTCCGCCGCAACGGGAAGCACGAGGTCGCGACCGTGCTGCAGGCGATCGACCTGCACGACGACATCGAGCTCGAGCCGGCCGACGAGCTCGCGGTCGAGGGCTTCGCCGAGGACACGCTCGTCCGAGCGGCGCTCGAAGCGCTGGCCGCCGCGGCCGAAGTCGAGCCGCACTGGCGCGTGCGGATCGGCAAGCGAATCCCGGTCGCCGCGGGTCTCGGAGGCGGCAGCTCCGACGCGGCCGCGGCCCTCCGTCTCGCGAACGCGCTCCTCCCCGATCCGCTTCCGCCGGACGCCCTGCACGACGTCGCGGCGACGCTCGGCGCGGACGTGCCGTTCTTCCTCCGCGAAGGGCCGCAACTCGGCACGGGAGACGGCTCCGAGCTGACGCCGCTCGAGCTGCCGAGGGACTATGGCGTCCTGCTCGTGCTGCCGGAGAGGGAGCGAAAGGCGTCGACCGCCGAGGTCTACACAACGTTCGACGAGCGCGACGGCGCCGAGGGCTTCGAGCAACGCCGAGCCGACCTCCTGGCCGCACTCGACCGCGTCAGCCGGCCGCGGGACCTCGCCGACCTCCCGCCGAACGACCTCGCGTCCCCACCGCTCGCCGACGAACTTCGCGCGCTGGGCGCGTTCCGCGCCGACGTCACCGGCGCCGGCCCGGCCGTCTACGGCCTCTTCGACCGCGACGACCAGGCAGCGGCGGCCGAGAGGACGCTCGCTGAGACGGGCCTGACCTGGCTCACGCGCCCAGCTCCGCCCTCGTGACCGCGAATGGCAAGATGACGTCGCTCTGGGGCGTGGCCAAGTGGTAAGGCAACGGGTTTTGGTCCCGTGATCCCAGGTTCGAATCCTGGCGCCCCAGCCACGATGGCGACGGACGAGAGGGAGCTCGGCGCGGTCGTCATGGCCGCAGGCCTCGGCACGCGCATGCACTCCCAGGTACCGAAGCACCTGCACCCGCTGCTCGGCCGGCGCATGGTCGACTGGGTGCTCGCGACAGCGCGCCAGCTCGATGCCGACCCGCTCGTCGTCGTCGCGGCGCCCTCGACGGCCGGCGCGTTCGACGGAGTCGAGGTCGCGGTCCAGCACGAGCCGCTCGGAACCGGCGACGCCGTCCGCAGCGCCCGCGAGGCGCTCGAAGGGCGCGCGCGCGAAGTCCTCGTGCTCTCCGGCGATACACCGCTGCTCACGCCGAAGCTCCTCCTCGAACTGCTCGACACGCATCACCGGGCCGACGCGTGGGCGACCGTGCTCGCCTTCGAGCCGGACGACCCGAAGGCATACGGGCGCGTGATCCGGAACGGCGACGGTCGCCTGGCCGCGATCGTCGAGGCGAAGGACGCGACCCCCGAGCAGCTCGCCGTGCGCGAGGTCAACTCGTCGATCTACGTTTTCCGGGCCGAGCGGCTGTGGCCCATGCTCGAGCGGCTGACGCCGCAGAATGCGCAGGGCGAGCTTTACCTGACCGACTCCGTCGCGCTCCTCGTCGAGGAGGGCGGGTCGGTGGCGGTGCACAAGGGAGGTGACCCGATGGAAGCCGAGGGCGTGAACACCCGAGCGGAGCTCGCGGACGCGGCGGCCGGGCTTCGCGACCGCGTCAACCACGAGCACATGCTCGCGGGGGTGACGATCGTGGACCCCGCGACGACCTGGATCGATGCCGAGGTCACGATCGAGCCAGACGCCGTCATCCATCCGTTCACCGTCGTCCGCGGCGCCTCGCGCATCGCCGCGGGCGCCGAGGTCGGCCCGCACGCGGTCGTGGTCGACGCCGTCGTCGGACCTGGCGCGCTGGTGGGACCGTTCTGTTACCTTCGGCCGGGCACGGTGCTCGAGGCCGAGGCCAAAGCGGGCACGTTCGTCGAGATCAAGAACTCGCGCATCGGAGAGAGGACGAAGGTTCCACACCTCTCGTATCTGGGCGACACCGACGTGGGCGCCGACTCGAACATCGCCGCCTCGAACGTCAGCGTCAACCAGGATCACCAAACGAGGCAGAAACAGCGGACCGTGATCGGGAGCAACGTCAGGACCGGAGTCGACAATGCGTTCGTCGCCCCAGTGACGATCGGCGACGACGCATGGATCGCAGCCGGCTCAGTCATCACCGAGGATGTTCCCGCGGGATCGCTTGCAATTGCGCGCGCTCGCCAGGTCAACAAGGAGGGTCGGGGTGGAAAGCGGAACGATTGAGCAGACGCTTCCAGGTCTCGATGTCGACATCGTGCGGCCCGAGGTGAGCTCCGGCCACGCGATCCCGCTCACGCCGCAGAAACGGTTGATGGTCTTCGCGGGCCGCTCGCACGGCGAGCTCGCACACCGCATCGCGGAGAAGCTCGGCGTCGAGCTCGGCGAGGTCGAGCTCAAGACGTTCGCGAACGGCGAGACGTACTGCCGCTACGGCGAGTCGATCCGCGGCGCCGACGTCTTCATCCTGCAGACGGGCTGCGACCCCGTTGATCGCAACCTCATGGAGCTCGTGTTCATGATCCAGGCCGCGAAGCTCGCGTCGGCGAAGCGCATCACCGCGGTCATGCCGCTCTTCCCGTATGCACGCCAGGACCGCAAGGCGAAGCCGCGGGAGCCCATCTCGGCGCGCATCGTCGCCGACATGCTCCAGCTGGCCGGCGCCGACCGCGTGCTGACGATGGATCTGCACGCGGGCCAGATCCAGGGGTTCTTCACGATCCCGGTCGACCACATGACGGCGCTGCCGCTCTTCGCGCGCCACTTCCGCGACATGGGGCTGACAGGCCCCGGCGTCGTCTCCGTCTCGCCCGACGCCGGCCGCGCGCGACTCGCCGTGCGCTTCGCGGAGATGATCGATGCCGAGTTCGCGCTCATCCACAAGACCCGCCCGGCCCACGAAGAGGTCTCCGTCATCGCGATCACGGGCGACGTGAAGGACAAGACCGTGATCGTCGGCGACGACGTCATCCACACGGGTGGGACGCTGCTCGCGAACGTCGACGCGCTCAAGAAACAGGGAGCGAAGGACGTCTGGGTGTTCGCGACGCACGGCCAGTTCTGCGACGGCGCGCTCGAGCGCTTCGCGAAGAGCGACATCGCCGGGATCATCGTCACGGACACCGTTCCGATCGACGTCCGTGTGCGCCCGAAGAACCTGACCGTCCTCACGGTCTCGGGACTCCTCGCGGAGACGATCATGAACGTCTTCGCCGACGAGTCGGTGTCGGCGATCTTCGGCGGCGAGAACCAGCTCTTCTGACCCTGCGTTAAGTCGACCGGATACTGGTCCGGGCGGGTGTAGACTCGGTCTAGGACGAGCTCTCTCCTTCCGCCGCTGCGCTCGTCACGGGTTGCGCCAGGTCTGAGCCTTATTGGAAGGAAAGCGCTGTGGCTGAATTAGCAGGCTCTGCCGATCTCAAGAGTCAGGCGACCACGATCTCGGACGGCATCGCGTCGATGCATCGCGAGCACTACGGGCGCGGCGCAGACCGCACGCGCACCCTCATCTACCAGGACGTCGTCATGACCAGGCTCGAAGACTGCTTCACGACGGTCGAGAAGAAGATGATCGCCGAGGGCGCGTTCGGGCAAGTGCGCGAGACGCGGACGATGTTCCAGGACTGGATGCGCCCACACTTCACCGAGATCGTCGAAGGGGCGACGGGGCGGCCCGTCGAGGCGTTCTTCTCGGAGGTCACACACGATCCGGACGTGGCGGTCGAGCTCTTCCTGATGGGGCCGGCGGGGCCGAGCGCCGACGACGGCGCGGCTCCTGCTTGACCTGGTCAGCGAGAGCGTCTAGACTTACCCGTCACGGCGTTCGGGCTCCCGGCCGGGTTGGAACGTCGAGGACGACCGTGCGACTTGGCCGAGGCTCTGTTCGGGTCTCCTGCCCTCGCCGGTGAAGCTCTTATAGTGTGCGGCAATGGAGGGGGTACGCGATGCGCGACAGCTGGACGTCGGTTGCGTTCCAACCAAAGTTGCCGTGCCGGTCTGCGGAGAGTTTCCCTTCCCCGAGCTCTCCGTCGAGCAGCCGCCTCGCGAGGCCCGCAGGGGTCCCCGCCTCCCTGCCCCGCGGGGCGGCTGCGCCTTCCACGTCGGAGGCTGACGACTGAGATCTGCTCGTAGTCGGCGGTGCCCTCGCTACAATCCGCCGCCGATGTCCGGAGACCGGATCAAGCTCGAGGTGCGCGAACGCGACGAGATCGGCTCGCGCCACACGCGGCGCCTGCGCAAGCAGGGGCTGATCCCGGGCGTGCTCTACGGGAAGGGGCATGCTCGCGCGGTCGTCGTCGGAGAGCGTGAGCTACGGGCTGCGGTCACCGGGCCGTCGGGGCTGCACGCGATCCTCGACGTCGTCCTCGAGGGGCAGAAGACGACGCACCCTTCCATCCTGGCCGACTACCAACGTGACCCGATCCGCGGCACGCTCATCCACTTCGACCTGCGCGAGGTACGCCTCGACCAGCCGATTCACGCGTCGGTCGTGATCGACCTCGTCGGTGAGGCGGTCGGCGTGAAGGCGGGCGGCCTCGTCTCACTCGTTACGCGCGAGATCAACGTCGAGGCGCTGCCGATGAACGTGCCCGAGCACATCGACGTCGACGTCACGGCGCTCGACGTCGGGGACGTCCTTCGCCTCGAGGACGTCCGGGCGATCCCGGACGTCACCTTCCTCGACGACCCGCAGGAGACCGTCATCGCGACGGTGTCCATCCCGCGCGGCTTCCAGGAGCTCGAGGAGGCCGAGGCTGCGGCCGCGGCGGAGGCGGAGATCGAGGCGTTGGCCGAGGGCGAGGAGCCGCCGGAGGGCGAGCCGGAGGCCGCCGCAGAAGAGGGCGAGCAGCCGGCGTCCGAAGAGTCGGACGAGGAGTAATCCTTGCGCCTGTTTCGTCGGGGCACGAGCGCCTCGACGCTCGACCTGCTCATCGCGGGTCTCGGGAATCCGGGTCGCGAGCATGCGGCCGACCGGCACAACGCCGGATGGATGGTGGTCGACGAGCTCGCGCGGCGGCACTCCGGGTCCTTCAAGTCCAAGTTCAGCGGCCGGCTTGCGGAGACGCGCGTCGGCGATTCCCGTGTCGCGCTGCTCGAGCCGGAGACGTACATGAACGAGTCCGGACGCTCGATCGCGGCGGCGGTGCGGTTCTTCAAGGTCGAGCCGGAGGACGTCCTCGTCGTCCATGACGACGTCGACCTGCCGGTCGGGCGGCTGCAGGTGCGGCTCGGCGGCGGGCTGGCCGGCCACAACGGGCTGCGCTCGATCTCTCAGGCGCTGGGCACGCCCGAGTTCCTGCGGGTCCGGATCGGCGTGGGGCGGCCTGAGCGCGGCGACCCGCGGCCCGTGGCCGACTACGTGCTCTCGCCGTTCTCGCCGGAGGACGACGTGGAGTCGCTCATCACGCGCGCAGCGGATGCGGTGGAGTCGGTGCTCGCCGACGGCCTCGGCGAGACGCAGCAGCGCTTCAACTGAAGCTCGACCTCGTGTCGTCGTTTCCGGCGGGGTGCGCGATGCGGTGACGGTCTGAACGCGAACCGGGCAACGCGGCCCGCGGGACGGCGCTTAGCGGAGCGCACCCGATCGGCACACATTTGGCACGAAGGCGTGTCCCACCCGTGACGGCTTCCTCGATAGCGTGTCTTCAGGGACACGGGAGTGCCCCTGGGGGAGGTTGGAGGCCTAGCGCGTAGAGGCGGGGCGCGATGTCGGCGGAGAGGTGGCGGCGAGATGCTCGGCACGAGCTCGTACGCGGCCGAAGTCGCCCGCCTCGGCGGGGTTACGATGGCCGTACGGGACGCAGATCCCGCCTGACGTATGGACCAGGCAGCCACAACCGCACTCTCACCGCTGGGTGGTCTCGTCACGACGCTCGCCGAGAGCGACGACTTCCGTGCGTTCGCGGACGCGTTCCCGGCCGATGCGCGCGTCTCCGAGTCGGCGCTCCCGCTCCTGCTCGCGGCGCTCCGCGAGACGCGCGACGGCCCGCTGCTCTGCGTCCTGCCCGAGGACGAGCACGCGCGCGACGCCGCCGAGGCCGTGGGCTGGTACGTCGATCCCGCCCGGGTGGCGCTGCTGCCGAGCCGCGGCGTCGCGATCGGCTCGGGCCTCGACCCGCCCGCGCACCTGGTCGGCGAGCGCGCCCGGGCGCTCGCGGTGCTCGCCGAGGGGGGCCTCGTGTGCGCGTCGGCCAGAGCGCTCGCGGAAGGGCTGCCTTCGCCGGACCAGCGGCCGGACACGATTCGCGTCTCGGTCGGAGACGAGATCGACCTCGACGCCCTCGTCGAGCAACTCACGCTCGCGGGCTACGCGCGGGCCGACCGCGCGGAGGAGCGCGGGCAGATCGCGGTCCGCGGCGGGCTCGTCGACGTGTTCCCGAGCACCGGCCGCGAGCCTCTGCGCATCGAGCTCTTCGGCGACGAGATCGAGCAGGTTCGCGCGTTCTCGCCCTTCACCCAGCGCGCGCTGCACCCCGTCGACGAGGCCGTGATCCACCCGGCCGCCGAGCGCCGCCAGGACCTCGTCGAGCCGTCTCTCGACGGCGACAACCCCAGACGACCTCGTCCCGCCGGTCGACCGTCCGCCCGACCTCGTCTGGCTGCCGGACGACGTTCGTCACATCTGGGAAGAGGAAGGCGTCTCCGCCCCCGACCTCGCCCACGCCGCCGAGCTCGATCCGTTCCCGCGCGCGCAGCGCCACTCGTTCGACGCCCAGCGCCCTGCGATCGCCGCGCGCGGGCTTGCGGAGGCCGAGAACGAGCTCGCCGGGATGCTCAAGCAGGGCCGGCGCGTGCTCGTCGCATTCCCGCATCGCGGCGAGGCGCTCCGCACGCAGCGCCTGTTGCGGAAGGTCGAGCCCGAAGTCGTCGAGGAGGGGCTTCCGCTCCCCGACGACGCCGAGCTCCGCTTCGTCGTCAGCCCCGCCCGCCGCGGGTTCGTCTGGCGCGACCTCGGCATCGCGCTCCTCCCCGACGTCCAGGTCTTCCGCAAGCGGCCGCCGCGCGCGGATGCGAGGCTCGGGCGCGCGCTCCAGTCCTTCGCTGACCTCCGCACCGGCGACTACGTCGTGCACGAGGACCACGGCGTCGGGAAGCTCCTCGGCTTCGAGACGAAGACGGTCGCGAGCGTCACGCGCGACTACCTCCACCTCGCGTTCCGCGGCGACGACCGGCTGTACGTCCCGCACGAGCAGCTGCCCAAGGTGAGCCGCTACATCGGCGCCGACGCGACCGCACCCGCGCTCTCGAAGCTCGGCGGCAAGGCCTGGGTGAACCTCAAGAGCCGCGCCCGCGCGTCGGTGCAGGAGCTGGCCGGCGAGCTGCTCGCGCTCTACGCGCGCCGCCAGCAGGCGCCGGGCTTCGCCTTCGACCTCGACCAGGACTGGCTCGAGCGGCTCGAAGCGTCGTTCCCGTACCGCGAGACCGACGACCAGCGCCAGGCGATCGAGGCCGTGAAGGAGGATCTGGAGGCGCCGAGACCGATGGACCGGCTCCTCTGCGGCGACGTCGGCTTCGGCAAGACCGAGGTCGCGGTGCGGGCCGCCTTCGCCGCTGCGCTGAACGGCAAGCAGACGCTCGTCCTCTGCCCGACCACGATCCTCGCCGAGCAGCACTGGAACACGTTCCGCGAGCGGTATCGCGACTTCCCGGTGCGCGTGGAGATGGTCTCGCGCTTCCGCACGAGGGCGGACCAGACGCGCATCCTGCGCGAGTTCCAGGAGGGCAAGGTCGATGTGCTGATCGGGACGCACCGGGTTCTTTCCCGGGACGTCATCCCGAAGGAGCTCGGGCTCGTCGTCCTCGACGAGGAGCAGCGGTTCGGCGTCGCGCAGAAGGAGCTTCTCCGCTCGCTGCGGCTCGAGGTGGACGTGCTCGCGCTCTCGGCGACGCCGATCCCGCGCACGCTGCACATGTCGCTCTCGGGCCTCCGCGACATCTCGATCATCGAGACGCCGCCGGAAGGACGCAGGCCCGTGCGCACGACGGTCGGCGAGTACGACGACGAGCTGATCAAGCTCGCGCTCGAGCGGGAGCACGCGCGCGGCGGGCAGTCGTTCTACCTGCACAACCGCGTCGAGTCGATCGACGACGCGGCGACGCGGCTCCAGGAGCTCGTTCCGAGCCTGCGCCTGCTCGTCGCCCACGGCCAGATGCCCGAGCGCGAGCTCGAGGAGCGGATGCACTCGTTCCTCGCGGGAGACGCGGACGTGCTCGTCTCGACGACGATCATCGAGTCGGGGCTCGACATCCCGCAGGCGAACACGCTCATCGTGGAGCGCGCGGACCTGCTCGGGCTCGCCCAGCTGTACCAGATTCGGGGCCGCGTCGGGCGCTCGGACGTCCTCGCGCACGCGTACCTCTTCTATCCGGAGACCTCCGAGCTGACAGCGGAGGCGCGGGCACGGCTCGTGACGCTCGCTGACCACACGGAGCTCGGCGCGGGCTTCCAGATCGCGATGCGCGACCTCGAGATCAGGGGCGCCGGCGACCTGCTCGGCCCGGAGCAGTCCGGCCACGTGGCCGCGCTCGGGTTCGAGCTGTACGTCGAGATGCTGAACGAGGCGGTCGCCGAGCTCTCCGGCGAGCGGCGCATCGCGGTGCGTCCGGTGCGCGTGGACGCGCGCGTCGACGCCTACGTCCCGGCGGACTATGTCGCCGCCGAGGCGCTCAAGATCGACCTCCACCGCCGCATCGCCCTCGCCGAGAGCGAGGACGAGCTGCGCGAGCTCCACGCCGCGACGGAGGACCGCTACGGGCCGGTCCCGGAGCCGGTCGAGAACCTGTTCGCGATCCAGGAGGCGAAGCTGAAGCTCGCGCGGCTCGGCGCCGACTACCTCGTCTACCGCGGCGGGCGCGCGACGGTTGGCCCGGTCGCGCTCGGCTCGGTCGAGCTCCAGCTCCTCCGCGCCGCCGCCCCGACCGCGATCTACTCGACCTCGAAGCGAGAGGTGTCGCTCCGCGTCGAGAATCTCGAGGCGGCCCTGGAGCTTCCCGCTACCATCGTCGAGGCGCGGCTCGCGGCCTGACGCGCTGCGGCAAACCGTTCGGGGGAGTGCGCCGAACTGTTCACAACCCGTGCCTAACACCGACTCGGCTATAACCCTCCAGCCCGCATGAAGCCCCTGCATCTCACGTTCCTCGCCGCCCTGGCCGCGCTTTCGCTCGCCGTGAGCGGCGTGCGGCGGCGAGGGCGACGTTCCCGACGGCGCCGTCGCCGTCGTCGACGGCACCGAGATCAGCAGGAGGAGCTCGACGTGCTCATCGCGCACGGCGAAGCGGACCTACGAGGCGCGCAGCAGGAGTTCCCGCGCGTCGGGACGCCCGAGTATCAGAACGTCCAGAAGCAGTACGTCGCCGGCCTCGTCCAGCGCGAGTAGTTCGAGCAAGAGGCGGAGGACGCTCGGCATCGAGGTCACGGAGAAGGAAGTCGACGCCGAGCTCGAGAAGTTCATCGAGTCCCGCTTCGACGGCAAGCCAGCTGACCTCGAGAAGGCGCTGAAGGAGCAGGGCTTCACCGATGGAGGCCCTGCGCGACACGTTCCGGAGCTCCGTGCTCGCGAGAAGCTCTTCGACGAGGTGACGAAGGACGTCAAGGTTCCCCAGTCGGAGCTCCTCGCCTACTACCAGCAGAACTCGACGCAGTACACGACGCCCGAGTCGCGCGACGTGCGGCACATCCTCATCTCCGAGAAGGGCGCCAACGACGAGGTGGACTTCGCGAAGAGCAAGACGCGAGGCGGATCGCATCTACGCGGAGCTCCAGAACGGTGCCGACTTCGCGGCGCTCGCGAAGGAGGAGTCCACCGACACCATCTCGGCAAAGGACGGCGGCAAGCTCACGATCACGCGCGGTCAGACCGTCCCCGAGTTCGACAAGTGGTCGTTCGACGCGAAGGTCGGCGACGTCTCGGAGCCCATCAAGACGACGTACGGCTACCACGTCATCGAGGCCCTCTCGCCCGTGCGCGAGGCGAAGACGACGCCGTTCGATGAGGTGCGTGCGTCGATCCAGGCGACGCTGCTCCAGGAGAAGAAGTCGACGTTCATGGAGGAGTGGGCCGCTGACCTGCGCGACGAGTACGACGGCAAGACGCGGTACGCGGCGGGATTCCAGCCGCCGGAGCTCCCGGAGGAGCCGACGGACACGACCGAGACCGAGACCACGCCCGGGTCCGAGTAGGTTTCCCGACATGGCGCTCGCGGAGGCTCTCCTCGACCTCCAGGAGCTGACCAAGCGGCTTCGTCGCGACTGCCCGTGGGATCGCGAGCAGACGGCGCGGACGATCGTGCCGCACACGGTCGAGGAGGCGTACGAGGTCGCGGACGCGGCCCTCGGCGACGACGACGCCAAGCTCCTCGACGAGCTCGGCGACCTTCTCTTCCAGGTCTACTTCCTGGCGCTTCTCCTCGACGAGCGAGGGCAGGGCGACCTCGAGATCGTCGCCCGTGGTATCCACGAGAAGCTCGTCCGGCGGCATCCGCACGTGTTCGGGGATGCGGAGGCGCGAACGGCCGGCCGCGTGCGCGACCGCTGGGAGGAGATCAAGTCGGAGCAGGAGGGGCGCGAAGGCATCTTCCACGACGTGCCGGAGTCGCTCCCCGCGCTCCTGCACGCGCGCAAGGTGCAGCGCCGCGCGGCGACCGTCGGCTTCGAGTACCCGGACGTCGCCGGCGCACAGGCGGATCTCGAGGACGAGCTGCACGAGCTCGCCGAGCTGCTCGTTGGGAGTGGCGACCCGGCGCCCGAGACCGAGCCCGACCCGCACGTCTTCGGCGAGGTCGGCGACGTGCTCTTCGCGGCCGTCAACGTCGCCCGCAAGCTGAACGTCGACCCGGAGCTGGCGCTCCGAGCGGCGACGCAGCGATTCGTCGACCGGGTTCGTCGTGCGGAGGAGCTGGCCGGGGCGCGGGGCGAGCGGTGGGCCGAGCTCGGCCTCGAGGCTCAGGATCGCTACTACGACGAGGCGAAAGGGGAGCTGCGCTGACGAGCACGATCGAGCACGTCCACGGACGCTGGATCCTCGACTCGCGCGGCAACCCCACGGTCGAGGTCGACGTCCGGCTCGAGTCGGGCGCGTTCGGGCGCGCGGCCGTGCCCTCGGGGGCGTCGACGGGCGAGCACGAGGCCGTCGAGCTCCGCGACGGCGACGCGGGCGCGTTCCTCGGAAAGGGCGTCACGCGCGCGGTCGCGAACGTCAACGGCGAGCTCGCGGCGGCTCTCCGGGGCGTCGACGCGGCCGACCAGCCGGCGCTCGACCGGCTCCTGATCGAGCTCGACGGGACGCCCAACAAGAGCCGGCTCGGCGCGAACGCGATCCTCGGCTGCTCGCTCGCCGCGGCGAAGGCCGCCGCCGCGAGCGCCGGGCTGCCGCTCTACCGCTGGCTCGGCGGCGAGGACGCACAGACGCTGCCGGTGCCGCTCATGAACGTGATCAACGGCGGCGCGCACGCGCAGAACCGGCTCGATCTGCAGGAGTTCATGGTCGTGCCGGCCGCGGCCGAGACGTTCTCCGAGGCGCTCGAGATCGGCGCCGAGGTCTTCCAGCACCTGAAGGCGGTGCTGCACGAGCGCGGGCTCGCCACCGGCGTCGGCGACGAGGGCGGCTTCGCTCCCGACCTCGAGTCGAGCGAGCAGGCGATCGAGGCGATCCTCGAGGCTGCCGAGCGCGCCGGGCACCGTGAGCGGATCGCCATCGCGCTCGACCCGGCGGCGAGCGAGCTCTTCGACGACGGCAAGTACGTGCTCGCGGGCGAGGGCCGGACACTCGGGCCGGACGGGATGATCGACTTCTACGCCGACCTCGCGGAGCGCTTCCCGCTCGTCTCGATCGAGGACGGCCTCGACGAGAACGCATGGGCGGACTGGCGCCGCCTCACCGAGCGGCTGGCGACCGCGTCCAGCTCGTCGGCGACGACCTCTTCGTCACGAACGTCGAGTTCCTCGAGCGCGGCATCGCCGAGGGCGTCGCGAACGCGATTCTCGTCAAGGTCAATCAGATCGGGACGCTCACCGAGGCGCTCGACACGATCGCAGTCGCACGGCGGGCCGGTTACGGCACCGTCATCTCGCACCGCTCGGGCGAGACCGAGGACGTCACCATCGCCGATCTCGCGGTTGCGGTGAACGCCGGTCAGATCAAGACGGGCGCGCCGTCTCGCACCGACCGCGTCGCGAAGTACAACCAGCTCCTGCGGATCGAGGAAGAGCTGGGACCGCGCGCCGTATATCCGGGGTGGACGGCCTTTGCGGGGCGAGGCGGGGATTGAGGAAAGCAGGGTTGGGGAGTCAGGTGGGAACCTACTCAACGTCCGAGCCGGAGGCCGGCTATGCCGGCCGGGAGGCTTGTCGCCGCGTGCTCTCAGCCCCCGGACGGAAGGAGGGGCCCGCGGGGGAACCATGGGTTCCCCCGCGCACGTTGTAGCCTGCGGCGACCGTGGCTCTCACCGACCGCCGCACGAAGATCGTCGCCACCATCGGTCCCTCCTCGAACGAGGAACCGATGCTCTCGCGGCTGATCGCGGCCGGCATGGACGGCGCGCGCCTCAACTTCTCGCACGGGACGCACGAACAGCACGCGCTGAGCGCGCAGCGGGTTCGGGAGGCGCAGGCGGCCGCCGGGCGGCCGATCGCCCTCATCGCCGACCTGCAGGGGCCGAAGCTCCGCGTCGGAGACCTGCCCGAGCAGGTCGAGCTCGAAGTCGGCGAGACCATCGTCGTCGCCGGCGCCGAGGCTGCACGCGAGGGGGATCTCCCGGTTGCACCGGCCGTCCTCGGTTCGGTGCTGAAGCCCGACCAGGACGTGCTCGTCGACGACGGACATGTGCGCCTGCGTGTGCTCGAAGTCGATGCCGGCCGCGTCCTCTGCCGCGTCGTCACCGGCGGCGTCGTCGAGGAGCACAAGGGCGTGAACGTGCCCGGCGTCGCCCTGCCCGTGCCGTCGCTGACGCAGAAGGATCTCGCGGATCTCGACTTCGCCCTCGGGCTCGGGGTCGACTACGTCGCGCAGTCCTTCGTGCGCACGCGGGCGGACGTCGCGGCCCTCCGCGCGCGGATCGAGGCTGCGGGAGCGCAAGCATGGGTGATCGCGAAGATCGAGCTCCAAGAGGCCGTGGCGGCCCTGGACGGGATCCTGGACGAGACGGACGCCGTGATGATCGCGCGCGGCGACCTCGGCGTGGAGGTGGGCGCGGCGCAGGTCCCGCTCCTCCAGAAGCAGATCATCCTGGCGGCGCTCGAGCGGGGAAAGCCGGCGATCACCGCGACTCAGATGCTCGAGTCCATGGTGCAGCGCCCGGAGCCGACGCGGGCGGAGGCGTCCGACGTCGCGAACGCGATCCTCGACGGGACGTCCGCGGTCATGCTCTCCGCCGAGACGGCGATCGGCGCCTACCCGCTCGCCGCGGTCGAGACGATGGCGAGCATCTCGCGCGCGGTCGAGCCGAGCCTCGGCTACCGCCACCAGCTTCCCGGCGCGGAAGAGGCGCCGACCGTCGGGCAGGCGATGTCGAACGCCGCCTGCGACCTCGCAGAGGCGCTCGCCGCAAAGGCGATCCTCGTCCCGACCTTCACCGGCCGGACCGCGTCGGCGGTTGCGCGACTCCGCCCGCGCCGGCCCGTCGTCGCGCTGACGCACGTCGCGACGTCGCTGCAGCACATGGCGATCGAGTGGGGGGTCACCCCGCTCGAGATCCCGGAGTCCACCGACGTCGACGACCTCTGGCGCCACTCGATCGAGGCCGCGCGCGACGCCGGGATCGTCAGTGCCGGCGACCGGGTCGTCCTCACTGCGGGGACGGCGGTCAACATCCCGGGCTCGACGAACGTGATCAAGGTCGACACGGCGTAGCGGCGCCGGCCGAGCGCGAGCGCGCCGCGGGCCGCCGCGAAACCACGCCCAACGCGCCCCGGGGGCACTCCCGTGTCCCTGAAGACACGGTATCGGGGATCTGCTCACGCCTGGGTGCCGACTTCGTGCCGACTTCGGGCCGAGCGCGAGCCCGCGGGAGGGAGCCGCGGACGGGCGTGGAACAGATGGAAGCCATGGCGGGGAGCCCCTCGAAGAAGACACGCCGCAAGAGCCCGGTGTCGCGGTCGAAGCGGCGGTTACGGCTCCTGTGGGCGCTTGCGCTCGTCGGGCTCGTCTCGTATCTCTACTACCACCCGCTGTCGTCGTATCTCGAGACGCGAAACGAGCTCGCCGCGCAGCGAGCGCACGTCGAGAGCCTCCGCATCACGAAGGCCGAGCTCGAGCTCCGGCTCGTGAACGCGACGAGCCTCGAGGCGACGCAGCGCGAGGCGCGGCGGATCGGCTTCGTCCTTCCGACCGAGCAGCTATTCGTCGTCAAGGGCATCCCGGAGTGGCGCCGCGCCACCCGTAACCTGCGTGGGAATGGATGACGAAGCCGTCGTCGCACGCCAGCTCGGTAGAGGTCCGCGCGCCTTCGGGCGCGTGGCCGCGCGCTGTCCGTTCGGCTTCCCGACGGTAACCGAGCAGGCACCGTACGACCGCGACGGCGAGCCGTTCCCGACGACGTACTACCTGACCTGTCCTCACCTCGTCGCGGCGCTCGCCCGCGTCGAGGCGGCCGGTGGCGTCGAACGCTGGAGTACGGCCGCCGAGGAGGATCCGGCCCTCGCCGAGTCCCTCGACGCCGCGACCGAGGACCAGCGCGCAGTTCGCCGTGAGCTCGCCGGATCACGATGCGGTCGCGACGGCGGCGCCTCGCTCGACCTCGGCATCGGCGGCTCCGGCAACCCCGCCCGCCTGAAGTGCCTGCACGCGCACGCGGCCTTCGCGCTCGCGCGGCCCGGCTACGTGCTCGGGGAGCGCATCCTCGCCGAGCTCGATCCGCTCTGGCCCGCGCGCTGCTGCTCCGAGGCGCTGACCGGCGATCGCGGATGATCGATGCCGCGAGATCGTCTCTTCCGGGGCGCGAGCTGGCCGCTCGGGGGCGCGACGGGAGAGCGGTCGCAAGGCTGGACGCCTGGGGGCCGTTCTCCCGTCGCGAAGCGCACGCTCGGACAGGAGTCGTGAAGCGACTTCTGTCCGAGCAGAAGCGGCCCCGACGCGCCAGATCGCGCATCCGGACACGCGAGATCGCGGCATCGATCATCTAGGGTCCGCAGGGCGTGACTTCGGACGTCGAGAGCGCCAGGCGCGACTGGGAGGACGCGTACCGCAGGCTCGAGGAGGCTTCGCGCGATTCCGCGCGGGCTGACGGGCTGCGACTCCAGCTGCGCGCCGTCACCGAGGAGCTTCGCAAGCGCGTCGGGTCGACCTTCACGCTCGGCGAGCTGGCAGCCGAGTACCGGCGCGCAGACTCCTGGACGTACGACGCGGTCGCAGCGGACGAGCTCGGACCGCAGTGGCTCGGGACGCTCTCGATCGTCGAAGGAGCCGCGTTCCGGCTCTACGCGCGGGGCGCAGTCGACTACGAGCCGTGAGCGAGATCCCGTCCAGCCGCCCTCGGCGCGAGCGCCCACGGAAGCGGCGCAGGCCGCGCGCGCGCACCGTCCTAGCCCTCGCGCTCCTCGTCTTGGCGTTCCTGCTCGGGATCGCGTTCGCGCAGACGCTCGACGAGCGGCCCGAGCGGGGCGATCTCGTGACGGACGTCCGCACGCTGACGCCGCTCGAGCAGCAACCTCCGGCCCGCACGGTCACCGTGACCGTGACGACGCGGTAACGGCGCTACAGCTCTTCCGAGGCTTCGAGCAGGCCGCCGACGATGATGCCGACCGCGCAGATCAGGCTGAGCCAGATCCCGAGCGCTCGATTCGCGAAGAAGAACTCCTCCGGGATCGAGATCAGACGCACGAGCACGAGCACCGTCGCCACCGAGCCGATTGCGATCGCGACCAGGCTCTCCGGGACCGCTGCGGGGAGGTCGATGCCGAACTCGCGCAGCACGACGAGCAGCGCCGCGAGGAGACCGAGGACGAGGACGATCTTGCCGATCGTCCCCGTGTGCCAGCCGAGCACCGATACGGTCGTGCCCACGCCCTCGCCCGTGTACCAGCCGGTAAGCGCGGATACGGCGAGCACCAGGCCGAAGACGAAGATGAGCCGGCCGCCGAGCCCGGGCACGCTGCCCGTGCCCGCGAGCGGGAGCCGGCCGCGCCGACGCTCCGTAGGGCCTTCCATCGGGACAAGAGTATGGGTTCGGCGGCGGCTGGCACGCATCGACCACGTTAGGAGGGCAGCGGCACCCCGTCGACGAGGCATGTTCCGCCAAGCCCTCCTGCCCGCCCCGGCGCGCGCCCCTACAATCTGCGCGTGGCCAAGGTGGAGCCAACTGTTGCGGCCGAGGAGGAGGCGCCGCCACTCGACCCACAGGCGGTCGAGCGCGCGTACCGGCTCCACCGTGCTCGCCGCGCGGCACGCGCTCGCTGGCACCGGGAGCGGCGCTGGGCGGGGTTGCGCTTCTGGCTCGTGCTCGTCCTCGTCCTCGCTGCGGCGGTCCTCCTGGCGGCGTGGACGCTCGACGAGATCGAGCGCCTCTTCGGGCTCTGACGACAATGGAGGCCGGGAGGGGCAGTCGCCTCGCCCTCGGGGCGCTCGTGTTCGGCGCCGGCATCGGCGCGCTCGCGACCGAGATAACCGCATCTCGTCTGCTCGCGCCGTACTTCGGCTCGTCCACGATCGTGTGGGCGAACCTGATCGGCGTCGTGCTCGCCGCGCTCGCGGTCGGGTACTGGCTGGGCGGACGCATCGCCGACCGGCGGCCGGAGCCCGCGCTCCTCGGCTTCATCGTCCTCGCGGCCTCGGTGTGCGTCGCCGCGATCCCGTTCGTCGCGGATCCGTTCCTCGATCTCACGGTCGAAGGGCTCGACGAGGCCTCAGTCGGCGCCGTCGTCGGGAGCTTTCTCGCGGTGCTGCTCCTGTGCACGCCTCCAGTTCTGCTCCTCGGCATGGTGTCGCCCTTCGCGATCCGCCTCGCGGTCTCGAGCATCGAGACCGCCGGAGCGGTCGCGGGACGGCTGTACGCGCTGTCGACGGCGGGCTCGCTCCTCGGCACGTTCCTCCCGGCGCTCGTGCTCATCCCGGCGATCGGTACGCAGCGGACGTTCCTCGTGATCGCGGCGCTGATCGCACTCTCGTCTTGCTTCCTCCTCGGCGCGCGCTACCTCGTCGTCGCAGCCCTGCTCGCCGCGCTCGTCGCCCTCCCGCCAGGAATCGTGAAGCCGACCGAGGGGCTCATCCACGAGGAGACCTCGTACCACCAGTACATCCAGGTGGTCGAGCGGGACGACGGCCGGCGGCTCCTGCATCTGAACGAGGGCGTCGCGGTGCACTCGCTGTGGCGACCGGACTCCGTGCTCACCGGAGGCGTCTGGGATGCGTTCCTCGCCGTGCCGCCGCTCCTCGGGCGGCCGCTCGAGCGGGTCGCGATCCTCGGCAACGCGGCCGGGACTACCGCTCGCGCGCTTGGCGTCTACTACCCCGAGGCAGCCGTGGACGGAGTCGAGCTCGACCCCGCGGTCAGCCGCGTTGGGCGGCGCTACTTCGGGATGGAGGACAACCCCCGCCTGACCGTCCACGACGCGGATGCGCGCCCGTACCTGCGCTCGACCGACGAGCGCTACGACCTCATCGTCGTCGACGCCTACCACCAGCCGTACGTGCCCTTCTACCTCGCGACGCGCGAGTTCTTCGCGCTCGCGCGCGAGCGCCTGGCGCCCGGCGGCATCGTCGCGCTGAACGTCGCGGCCGTTCCCGACGACAAGCGGCTCGTGCATGCGATTGGGCGCACGATGGCGGCGGAGCTTCCGCAGGTGCTCGAGTGGCCGGCGCTGCGGTTCAACAGCATCGTGCTCGGGCTCACCGAGCCGCTCACCACCGAGGAGCTCCGGAGCCGCCTGCGCGAGGGCCCGGACGAGCTCGCCGTGCTGCGCGACCTCCTCGCGCGGGACGCCGCCCCCATTGACCCGGGCGGGACGCCGTGGACGGACGATCGCGCGCCCGTCGAGTGGCTCACCGACCGGATGATCGTCTCGTACGCGGCCGAGGGCGGCCGGCTGGAGGAGGACTACCTGCCCACCCGGCCGAAGGCGCCGTGATCGCGCTCGAGCGACGAGACGGCAGGGTGCTCCGGATCGGGCACCGCGGCGCGGCCGCGCTCGCGCCGGAGAACACGATCGCGTCCTTCCGGGCCGCGGTCGCTGCCGGAGTCGACCTCGTCGAGCTCGACGTGCTGCAGCTCGAAGGCGGCGAGGTGGTCGTCGCGCACTCCGACGACTTGCACGAGATCAGCCACGGCGCGGCCGAGGGCAAGATCGGCGCCCGGAGTCTCGCCGAGGTGCGCGACCTCTGCCCGGACCTGTTGACGTTCGACGAGGCGCTCGCATTCTTCGTCAGTCGAGTCCCCCGAGACAGGCGTCCACGTCGACCTCAAGTCCGCCGCGGCCTTCGACGCCGTCGCGGCCGCCCTGGGCGGGTTCGGGCTCGTCGAGAGGAGCCTCGTGAGCTCGTTTCATGCGGGCGCACTCCGTCGGCTCCGGCGGCGCGATCCACGGATTCGCACCGGCATCTCCTTCCCGCGCGATCGTCTCGGTGTCAGCGAGCGCGAGCGGCTCGCGCCGGCGGTCCGGGTCGGCCTGCGCACGCTCCGTGCCGTTGGGCCCGTCCTCGCTCGTGTCCTCCTCGCGCGGTCCCGGGCAGCCGCGCTCGTGCTCCATCACGAGCTCGTCTCCGACCGCGTCGTCCGGCGCGCGCACGGGCGTGGCGCGCCCGTTGTCGCCTGGACCGTGGATACCGTCGAGGACCTCTCGCGCGTCGACGACGCAGGGGTCGACGCAGTTGTGACGAACGATCCGTCGATCTTCGTATCTACACTGACGCCGTGAGAAAAGCGGGGAAGGCAATCGGGATCGGGCTCCTCGCAGCCCTTGCACTGGCCGGAGCCGCGGCCGCGTTCGCGCTCGGCAGTGTGGACGACGCGCGGACCGCGTCCCCGCAGCAGCCGACCGACCCGACGACGACGACGACCACCACCGAGCCGCCGACGACGACCACGCCGGAACCGCCGAGGCAGCCGGGCATCCCGAGCGGGGTCACGATCGGCAGCGTCGACGTCGGTGGCCTCCTGCCGTACCAAGCATCCGCCGCCGTGCGCGCGGCCTACGCGCGGCCGCTCATCCTCGTCGCGACGCCCACCCGGCGGTACCGCCCACGGCCGTGGACGCTCGGCGCGACGCCATACATCAAGAAGGCCGTGAACCGGGCGCGCTGGGCGCGGCCGGGGGCGGCCATTCCTCTCGACGTCAGCGTCTCGCGGGAGCGCGTCCGGAGGTACGTCAAGAGCCTCGCGCGTCAGCTCCGCGTCGAGCCCGTGGACGCTCGCATCGTGCTCCGCGGCGCAGCAGTGCGTGTCACCCCCTCGGTCGAGGGTCGCCGCCTGCCGCTGTTCACGAACGCGCGCATGATCCGCTCCGCGTTGGCCCGCAGCAGCCGCGGGCCGCTCTCGCTCGCGCTCAGCGCCGTGAAGCCGGAGATCACGGAGGGGAGTCTCGGCGCGTCGATCGTGATCATGCGCGATTCGAAGCGGCTCCGGTACTTCCAGGGCTCGCGGCTCGTGCGCACGTTCGGGGTCGCGACGGGGCAGTCCGAGTTCCCGACCCCGACCGGCAACTACGAGATCGTGACCATGCAGCGCAACCCCTGGTGGTATCCGCCGCCGTCCGACTGGGCGGCTGACGCGGACCCGGTGCCGCCGGGGCCGGGGAATCCACTCGGGACGCGGTGGATGGGCATCTCGGCGCCGTACGTCGGGATCCACGGCACGCCGGACGCCGCCTCGATCGGCTATTCGGCTTCCCACGGATGCGTGCGCATGCACATCTCCGAAGCCGAATGGCTGTTCAATCACGTCGAAGTCGGGACGCCGGTCTTTATCGTCTCTGTCTAGTGGTTGCGCATCGCGCGAAGCTCGTCGCCCAGGGCATCGCGATCGGGCTCGTGATGCTGCTATTCGTCCTGCTCGTGTGGGCGCTCGTCACGGAGGAGGGGAACGACCTCGGGGAGCGGGCCGCGCGCGGGGAGCTGCCCGAGGCTCCGTCGTTCGCGCTCGAGCGGCTCGATAGTGAGGGCCAGCTCGAGCTCGAGTCGCTGCGGGGCAAGGCCGTCGTCATCAACTTCTGGGCGTCGTGGTGCTTCCCGTGCAGGGAGGAGGCGCCGTACCTCGAGCAGGTCTGGCGTGATCGCCGCGCGCAAGGAGTGGTCGTTATCGGGCTCGACTCGAAGGACTTTCGTGAAGACGCCCGCAGGTTCGCGCAGGAGTTCGACCTGACGTTCCCGCTCGTGTACGACGGCCCGGGCGACCTGTCGAACGAGTACGGCGTGCCGAAGTTTCCGGAGACGTTCGTGCTCGACCGCCAGGGGCGCGTCGTCGACGCGATACTCGGTCAGGTCAACACCGACGAGGACAAGGCCCGCCTGCGCGCCGCGATCGACCGGGCGCTCGCGCTCGAGGCGTGATGCTGCGCTGGCTTGCTGCGGCGGTATGCGCGCTCGCGTGCGCCGGGGCCGCAGCAGCCGCCGATCCGCCGCGCGCCGCGGATCTCGAGGCCGAGCTCGTGTGCCCGGTCTGCGAGACGACGCTCGACCAGTCGAACGCGCCCGTCGCCGAGAACATGAAGCTCTTCATCCGCCAGCGCATCGCGGCAGGGGATACGGAGGACGAGATCAAGGACGCGCTCGTCGACCAGTTCGGCCCGGGGGTGCTCGCGCGGCCGCCGGAAGGCGGATTCGGCCTGCTCGCGTGGCTCCTACCGCTCGTCGGGCTTGCTGTCGGCGCGGTCGCCGCGGCGGTGCTCGTGCGCTCGTGGAGTCGCGGGCGCGCGGTCGCGGACGACGCCGAGCCGCCGCTCGACCCCGAGCTCGAGCGCCGTGTGGACGAGGAGCTCGCCCGCTTCGAGGGCTCTTGAACGTCGCCTTCGGCTCTCGGGAGCCGTCACCGTCGGTCCCGGTTGCGTTCGTCGCCGGGCTCGTCTCGTTCCTCGCACCCTGCGTGCTCCCGCTCGTCCCCGGCTACCTCTCGGCGGTGTCGGCGGTCGACGCGGAGCGGCTCGGCCAGCCGGGAACGGCGCGGCGGGTGGTCGCGTCGAGCATCCCCTTCGTGCTCGGCCTCATGGCGGTCTTCGTCCTGCTCGGCGTGGGGGCCGGACTCGTCGGTGGTCGCCTCTTCTCCAACCAGTTCCTGCTCGAGAAGGTCGCGGGCTTCGTTCTCGTGGTCTTCGGGCTGGCGTTCATGGGCTTGCTGCCGTGGCCGGAGCGCCTGCTCGGCGCCGAGCTGGTACAGGGAGCACGGAGCCGTGGCTCGCGCTTCCTTCTCGGCGGCGCATTCGCGGTTTGCGCGGCGCCCTGCATCGGGCCGGTGCTCGCATCCATCCTCGTGCTCGCCGGCTCCTCCGAGTCCGCGCTCGAGGGCGCGGCGCTGCTTGCCGTCTACGCGCTCGGGCTCGCGGTGCCGTTCCTCGTAGCGGGCGCTGTGTTCACGCGCGCGATGGGCGCGTTCCGCTGGCTCCGCGACCATTACCGGGCGATCCAGTTCGTCGGCGGCACGGTGCTCGTCGCGCTCGGTCTCCTGCTCTTCTTCGAGCGCTTCTACGTGCTGCGGATCTACCTGAACCGGTTCCTCGAGTGGCTCGGTCTCGAGCCCGCGTTCTGAGAGCGCTGCCTAGACGTCCACCGGACCGATAACGAGGTCGTCCGCCGCGACGGTCCGCTGCGCCGTCTCGACCTGCTGGAGGACGCTCGCGACGTCGACGCCGCGGTGCTCGGGCGCGTACGGCCCCAGGCGGCGCGCGGCCTTCTCGAGCTGGCGCTCGCAGCCCGGGCGGTTGCCTCGCCCCGCGTGCAGCCACGCGACCGAGACGTGCACGAGCCCCTGGAGGAAGTCGCGTTCTGCGGCGGGCGCCTCGCGCCACTCGTCCTCGAGCTCCTCGTGCGCCTCGAAGTACTCGCCGGCGCGGATCAGCTCGAGCCCTCGCTCCAGTCCCATCGCTTGGATTATCGACGTCCGCGAACGGTGCTAGATTCGCGGCCGTGGCCACGATCCTGCTCGTTGGGGTCGACCTCTTCTTTCGGAGCAAGCTCGAAGGGCTACTCCCTGCGCACCGCTTCGTGACGACCGACACGGTCGGCGCCGCCGACCTCGTGGTCGCGGACATCGCACGCGTCGAGCCCGAGGAGGTCGTCGACACGTGGCCGGACGTACCGATCCTCGGCTTCACGAACCACACCGACCGCGCCGGCCTCCAGCGCGCTCACACGGCCGGATTCGACCAGGTGGTCGCGAAATCCGCGCTCGTGGAGCGCGCGTCGCAGCTCGTGGACGAGTTGATCGGAGCGACCGAGGCTGAATCGCACTGAGCAGGTGGGTGGGCGGCTTGCGGCCGCGTAGCGGACGCGTTTAGGGCTTTAGGGATCTTGCGCGAACGGGATCCGCACTCGCGGATCCCGGTCTTGCGCCCATGGGCAAAAGTTACACTCGATGCGTCGTGACGTACATCATCGCCGAGCCCTGCATCGACATCAAAGACCTCTCGTGCGTCGACGTCTGCCCGGTCGACTGCATCCACGAGTTCGAGCGGATCCTGATCATCGATCCGGAAGAGTGCATCGATTGCGGCGCGTGCGAACCGGAGTGCCCGGTCGAGGCGATCTTTCCGGAGGACGCGCTCCCGGACAAGTGGAACGCCTTCGTCGAGATCAATTACGCCTTCCCCGCTCCCGAGAAGATCAACTCGCTCGTCGACAAGTACGCCACCGAGCACAACGTTCAGAATCCGCCGCTCGAATAATCAGGCCGGCAGCAAATACGCGCACGGCCGCGGGTCGCGGGGCAGCGGTGACGGCGCGATCTTCGCGACGCGGAAGCGGCCCTCGTCGTCCTCGACTTCGGCGCCGACCTCCGGCGGGTCTCCGGACCGCTCCTCGAGCGTGTAGCCCGACGGCGACCAGCGGAAGAGGAGGTATGCGCCCCGGCCGTTCTCGTCCATGCCTTGGAAGATGCTAACGGCGTGCGGCGGTCGGCGGCAGCTCCACGCGCACGGTCGAGCCACGCGGGTAGCGGATCTCCGAGCTGAAGCGGGCATTCAGCGTCGCCGCGCGCTCGGCCAGCGCCTCGAGGACGGCGCTTCGGCGCTCGGGTGGGCCGTCGTCGGAGACGACGAGCTCGGCGCCGCCGCCCGCCGTGGCGTGCAGCCCGATCTCGATCCGGGTCGGCGCTCCGCGGCGCACCGACTGGTCGACCGCCTCGCGGAGGATCTGGTACAGCGCCGTCTGCGCGTGCTCTCCGAGCTCGTCCCCGTGCTCGACGTCGAGGTCGATCTCCACGTCGTGCCGCGATGCGTACCGTCGGCCGAGCGCGCCGACGGCGGCCGCGAACCCGAGCTCGCGGAGCACCTTCGGCTCCAGGTCTTCGCAGAGGGCGCGGAGCTCGCGGCTCGCGTCGCGCGAGAGAACGAGCCCGCGCTCGAAGATCTCGTCTGCGCGATCGGTCTCACCGGCCCGCAACGCCGCGAGCCCGGCGTCGACGATCTGCGCGATCGCGGCGAGATGCTGGACCGGGCCGTCGTGGAGCAGCTCGGCGAGGCGGCGGCGCTCCTCCTGCTCGGCGAGGATCCGCTCGGCGAAGAGCTTGCGCTCGGCGTCGTCCGTCCGGAGAGGCTCGCTGCTCAATCGATCATCGCCTCGCGTAGCGCGATGGCGACCGCTTGCGTGCGGGTGTCCGCCTCGAGCTTCGCGAGGATGTGACGGACATGGCTCTTCACGGTCTCCTGGCTGATGAAGAGCTTGTCCGCGACGTCGACGTTCGACATGCCGTCGGCGAGCAGCTGCAGGATCTCGCGCTCGCGCGGTGTGAGGATGTCGACGCCGCTCTTGCCCGAGACGAACTCGGCCATGAGCCCCGGGTCGACGAAGGTCTCCCCGGCGGCCACCTTCTCGATCGCCCGCAGAAGGGTCTCGTGCGGCGTCTCCTTGAGGATGTAGCCGCGCGCGCCCGACTCGAGGCCGCGTTGTAGGAGCGAGCGCTCGCCGTACGCGGTGAAGACGAGAACTGCCGTCCCTGGTACGCGTTCGAGCAACAACTCGGTGGCCTCGAGGCCGTCCATGTCCGGCATCCGCAGGTCCATGATCACGACGTCGGGGCGGCGCCGCTCGGTGAGCGCCACCGCTGAGGCGCCGTCGGACGCCTCGCCGATGACACGGATCCGGGGTGATCGGGACAGCGCCAGGCGGAGCCCCTCGCGTACGACTTCGTGATCGTCCGCGAGCAGGCACGTGATCTCATCGGCCACGCAACGATTCTACGAGGCGCCTCGGGCCATTCCTGCCTACACCGCCAAACTCAGCTGCTCCGCCGCGACGCGGCTTCGAGCCTCGGCGGGCCTCGCGGCGGCGTGGTGAGGGAATGGAGCGGGAGACCGAGCGCACGTGCTCGATCGTGGGACGCGTGAGGGCGGCGGGCAGGTACGCCCGCTCGGCAAAGAGCGCCTCGTAGCGCGCGACCTCCTCGGGCCAGTCCTGTGCGAGCGCCCCGAGGAAGTGCTCGCGGACGCCCGGTCGGAGGTGGACGACGCTCGCCCAGATCCCGCGCGCGCCCGCCTCGCGCGCCGCCCGCACGACCTCGTCGAGCTGCTCGGGGCGATCCGACAGACCGGGCAGGATCGGGGCCATGCCGACGCCCACGTCGATCCCGGCCCCGGACAGCCGGCGGACGGCCTCGAGCCTGCTGCGCGGCGGCGAGGTGCCGGGCTCGGTCGTCCTCCAGACGCGTTCGTCGAGCGTCGGCACCGAGAAGTACACGCTCACCTCGACCTGCGTCGATGCCTTCTGGAGGACGTCGATGTCACGAACCACGAGCGGCCCGCGAGTCACGATCGAGAACGGCGTGCCGGAGGCAGCGAGCTCGAGGAGGCAGGCACGCGTGAGCCGGAAGCGGCCCTCGGCCGGCTGGTACGGGTCGGTTGCGGTCCCGAGCGCGACCTCGTCCCGCTCCCACGACGGCCTCGCGAGCTCCCGGCGCAGCACGTCGGCGATGTTCGTCTTCACGCGGATCGAGCGCCCGTAGCGGTCGTCGGCAGGGCGGTCGGCGCGCTGCTCGAAGTGCCGCACGTAGCAGAACGTGCAGCGATGGACGCAGCCCATGTACGGGTTCAGCGACCAGCGGAACGGCATCCCGCGCACGGGGTTGAGCGCGGACTTGCAGGGTTCCAGCCGGTACTCGGCGCGCACGCATCGAGTATAGAACATGTGTTCGATCAGCCACGCGACCGTTAGAGTCGCGCGCCATGGACGAGCTCGAGGGCGGGATTCGCCGCGTCACCCTGCCGCTGCCGACGCGGCCGGGGCATGTGCACGCGTACCTGCTCCCGGGCGAGGAGGGGTGGATCGTCGTCGACACCGGCATCGGGCTGCCCGACGCCAAGGAGAACTGGAGCGGCCGAGCTGGCTCAGGTCGACGGGCCAGTCTCCGCGGTCTTCGTCACGCACTTCCACCCGGACCACATCGGGGCCGCCGCCGACCTCCACGAGCTGACCGGCGCTCCCGTCCACCAGGGCGCGCTCGACTACGCGCAGTGCGAGCTCGTGTGGGGGAACCCGGCCTGGTCGGAGCGGCTCGTCGACTGGTTCCGGCTGCACGGCGCGCCTGACGACGTCACCGCGGAGCTCGTCGGGCAGAGCTCCTTCTACCGTCCGTTCATCCGCTACCAGCGCGACCCGCTTGCTCATGCGCGAGGGCGAGCTGCTCGACGGCTGGCAGCTCGTCGGCGCGGCGGGTCACGCGGACGGCCAGCTCTGCCTGCTGAAGGACGGCGTGCTGATCGCGGCCGACCATCTCCTCGACCGGATCACGCCGACGGTCGGGCTCTGGCCCGCGAGCCGGCCCGATCCGCTCGGCGACTACCTCGCCGCCCTCGACCGCACGCAGGAGCTCGACCCGCGCATCGCGCTCTCCGGCCACGGCGAGCCGATCGAGGACCCGGCGGGACGAGCGCGCGAGCTCCAGGAGCACCACCGCCTCCGGCTCGAGGAGACCGTCGCCTCGCTCGGTCCCGAGCCCCAGACGGGCTACGAGCTCTCGTTCGCGCTCTTCGGAGACGACCTCAAGCCCGTGAGCAGGCGTTTTGCGATCGCCGAGTCGCTCTCGCACGCAGAGCGGCTCGTGCTCGCGGGAGCGGCCCGGCGAGGGGAGGACGGCGGGACCGTCACCTATACTGCGGCCTGATCGATGGTGGACGACCACCCGCCTAGTACCGGCGCCCCTTCTGGGGCGTCTCTTGTCAGCGAGCAGGTCCGGACAGCGCCGAGGGCGAGGCAAGCCTCGCCCCTACGAGACGTGTGGCGTAGGGGCGACCCTTGGGTCGCCCTCGAGCGCGGGGGACGCGCGTGAGCACGCCGCTCCGCATCGTCATCGTCTTCCTGCTCGTGCTCGGAAACGCGATCTTCGTCGCGGCGGAGTACGCCCTCGTGACCGCACGGAGGGGCCGGCTCGAGAAGTGGGCGGAGCGGCGTGGCGGTCGCGGCGCGCGCACGGCGCTCCGGCTGATGGACGACCCGGTCCGCTTCATCTCGACCGTTCAGGTCGGGATCACGGTCTCGGCGATCCTGCTCGGCGCCATCGGCGAGCCGCTGATCTCCGACCTGATGGAGCCGCCGCTCTCGACCACCGTGTCGTTCCTGATTGCGTTCGCGATCCTGACCTACCTCTCAGTCGTCCTCGGCGAGCTCGTCCCGAAGGCGGTGGCGTTGCAGCGACCCGAGGTGCTCGCGATCGCGCTTGCCGCGCCGCTCGACCTGCTGGCACGGATCACGTATCCGATCGTGTGGGCGCTGCAGGTCTCCGCGAACCTCGTTCTGCGCCTGCTCCGCGTGCGGCCCGCGCCGGCCGGGATGATCGCCTACACGCGCGAGGACATCCGGTACAGCGTGGCCGCGGCCGAGGACGTCGGTGAGCTCGAGCAGGCGGAGGAGGAGATGCTGTACAAGGTCTTCGACTTCGCGTCGAAGGAAGTCTCCGCGGTCATGGTGCCGCGGCCCGACGTCGTCGCTATAGCGGCGGACATGCCGCCCGAGGAAGCGCTCACGACCGTGGTCGACTCGCCGTACACCCGCTATCCGGTCTACCGGGAATCGCTCGACGACGTCATCGGCATCCTCCACGTGCGTGATCTGTTCGCGGCGATGCACGACCTCGGCATCTCGGCCGTTACGCTCGAGTCGATCGCGCGTCCGGCCTTCGTCGTCCCCGAGACGAAGGACCTCGCCGCGCTGCTCGCCGACTTCCGGCGGGAGAAGCAGCACATGGCGATCGTCGTCGACGAGTACGGGGACATGGACGGGATCGTCACCCTGGAAGACGTCCTCGAGGAGATCGTCGGCGAGATCGAGGACGAGTTCGACCTGCCCGACACGTCGATCGAGCGGATCGACGACAAGCACATCCGGATCGACGGCTCGTACACGATCGACGACTTCAACGAGGAGTTCGGGACCGAGCTCGAGCAGGACGGCTTCCACACGATGGCCGGGCTCGTGTTCGGCGAGCTCGGGCGCGCGGCCGAGGTCGGGGACTCCGTCAGTGCCGACGGGCTGCGCCTGACAGTCCTCGAGGTCGAGGGCACGAGGATCCTCAAGCTCGAGGTCGAGTTCGGGGTCGAGCCGCCGGCGGGCGAGCCTGAACCTGCATAAGCCGGCCGTGGAAGCCACAGCATCGCGCCGGCGCAGCCGACGCCTTCAGGGGTTTTCGCGCGGCCGGAATCCCCACCCGGGGATTCCGGCCGCTGCGCACCAGAACATGAGGCCGCGCGAGCAGTCGCCGCTCTCGCACCGCGACTTCCGCCTCTACTTCGCGGCGCAGATGACGGAGGGCTTCGCGCTGACGATGGCGACCGTCGCCATCGGCTGGCAGGTGTACTCGGTGCGCGAGAGCCCGCTCGACCTCGCGCTCGTCGCGCTCGCGGAGTTCCTGCCGCTGCCGCTGCTCGCGCTGCCGGCGGGGCATCTCGCCGACCGCCTGCCGCGGCGGCAGCTGTGGGCGTCGATGATCGCGCTCGACACCCTCGTCCTCTGCGGACTGCTCGGGGTCACGCTGTCCGGCGCTGGTGAGGTCTGGCCGTTCTTCGCGCTCGCGTTCATCCAGGGAATCGGGAGCGCGATCGGAGCGCCGGCGAGCCGAGCCCTGATGCCCTCGCTCGTGCCGCAGGAGATCCTCGTCGCGGCTCTCGCGCAGCGCTCGATCGGCTTTCAGCTCACGGTGGTCGCCGGGCCCGCGGTGGGCGGCGTCCTCTTCGCGATCGAGGACGCGCTCGTCTACATGGTCGGGATCGGGCTCTCCCTCGTCGCGCTCACGCTCGCGCTCGCCGTTCGCTCGGGCCGCGTGCCGGTGGGAGACGGCGCCGCCGATCTCGGGGAGGTGCTCGCGGGCGTTCGCCTGATCCGCCGGACGCGCGTGCTCTTCGGCGCCATCTCGCTCGACCTCTTCGCGGTGCTCCTCGGAGGCGCGGTGGCGCTGCTCCCGATCTTCGCCAAGGACATCCTCGAGGTGGGGCCGACGGGTCTTGGGTTGCTCCGCGCCTCGGCACCGGCCGGGGCGTTCCTCACTGCGCTCTTCCTCGCCCGCCGCCCGATCCGTCAGCGCGCGGGGCCGACGCTCTTCATCGTCGTTGCCGGGTTCGGCGCGTCGATGGTGCTGTTCGGGCTCTCGAGAAGCATGTGGCTCTCGATGCTCGCGCTCGCCCTTGGAGGCGGGTTCGACCTCGTGAGCATGGTCCTGCGCGCGACGATCCTCCCGCTCGTGACGCCAGACGAGCTCCGCGGGCGCGTGAATGCGGTCGAGATGGTCTTCATCAGCGCCTCGAACGAGCTCGGTGCGTTCGAGTCCGGGGTGGCGGCGGCGTTGATCGGCGCGGTGCCTGCCGTGGTGGTCGGGGGTATCGCGACGATCGTCGTCGCGGGTGTGTGGTGGAAGCTGTTCCCCGCGCTCGCCCATGTCGACCGGCTCGACGAGCTGAGACCCGTGGCGCTCGAGCCCACCTGACGAGCGCCGTGAAGGATTTCGGGGCCTCCGTCGTCTAACACCGTATGAGCGCGATCACGGCGCGGGAGAACATGGGAGTCGCAGCTCGCTCGCGCGGGCGACCGGGAGGCTTTCATGGAGCTCGTCGCACGCCATGACGAGGGCCTCAGGGCGCTCGCCTTCCGGATGCTCGGAGACCGCGACCGCATGGACGACGCGCTCCAGGAGGCATACGCGCGGGCGTATCGCGGGCTCCCGACGTTCCGAGGCGACTCGTCGCTCGCGACCTGGCTCTATCGCATCGTCTACAACGTCTGCGTCGAGGAGCTGCGACGTTCGCGTCGGCTTCGGCTCCTCGAGCTCGACGACGCCGTGGAGCACGGGACGGCCGCGGACGTCGGTGACGAGGTGGCGCTTCGCACCGGGCTCGAGGACGCGCTCGCGGCCCTCGCCCCGGAGGACCGCGCGGCCGTTCTCCTCGTCGACGCTCAGGGGTTCGACTACCGCTCGGCGGCCGAGATCCTCGGCACTCGCGAGGGAACGATCGCGTCGCGGCTGAATCGCGCACGGGCAACGCTGCGCCGGGCGCTCGAAGACGATCCAGAAGGAGATGCAGGACGATGACCCAGAACTCGCCGACCTACCGTGACGAGGAGCTCGGCGCCGCGCTGCGCGCGTTGGAGACGCCGGAGCACGGCGTTCGCTTCGACCTCGACCTGCAGCGGCGGCTCGCCGATGAGCGACCTCCGCGCCGGGGCGTGCGCAGGCTGCGCATGCCACGCCGCGCCGGTCGCCGCTGGGCACGCCGCCCGGTGATCGCGCTCGCGGTCGCCGCGCTCGCGGTGCTCGCAATCGCGTTGCCGCTCGCGGATCGCGTCCCGGGCGTCGGCAGCACTGAGACCGCGAGCGCGGCGGAGGTCCAGGCGCAGGTTCGCGCGTCGCTGGGCTCGCTCCGGAGCCTGAGCGGCGTCCTCGTCCACCGCAGCACGCTCGCGGTCGACCCGCCGAAGGCGAGCGAGACCCGCTGGCGCTTCCTGGTCACGTCAGAGGGCGATCTTCGGCTGGCCGGGCCCGGTGACGGCGAGATCCTCACGTACTCCGCCTCGGAGGGGATCGTTCGCTCGGCGCAGCGGAGTGCGAGCGCCGGCGGCGACACGATCTTCTACGCCGAGCGCCGCGGAGTCGCCCCCGGCCCGCCCGACGTCGGGCCGCCGACGTGGGTCCTCCCCGCGGAGTTCGGTGCGTTCGTGCGAGCGCTCCTGGCCGCAGAGGACCCGCGGGTGCGGGAGGTCGTGTACGACGGGCGGGATGCCTGGGCGCTCGAGGTCGGCGCGGTTCCGAACGCGATCGTCCCCGAGTACACGGGGGACCGGTTCGAGATCACCGTCGACCGCGAGACGGGCGTGCCCGTGCGAGTCGTCGAGCGCAAGGCCGGGGCCGTCCTGCGGGATCTCCGCGTCGAGCAGCTCGAGATCGACGGGGAGCTCGCGCCGGGGGCGTTCCGGCTCCGGTTCCCCGCCGGCGCCGAGGTCTCACGGAGCGACGACGGCTTCCGCCGGGTCGGGCTGGACGAGATCCGGTCGATCGTCGGCTACGCGCCGCTCGTGCCGCGCTGGGTTCCCGCGGGGTACGAGCTCGCCGAGGTCGCGGTCGCCGAGCGCGCCGACCCGACCGGGAAGGAGGCCGGCAACCCGGTCTCCCGCAACGTCGTGTCGCTCTCGTACCGCCGCGGCTTCGACCAGCTCGTCGTGACGACGCGGGACGCCGGGGCGGGGCTCTGGAGCGATCCGGTCGCCACCGGTGAGGGCTACGTCGACAACCCGCGAGTGGTCACGATCACCAGGGGCGCTCTGAATGGCCTGCCGGCCGAGGCCGTCATCGAGCCGCGCGGGGTCCCGCACGCCTGGGCTCGGCATGGTGACCTCGTCGTGACCGTCGCCGGCGGGCTCAGCGATCGCGAGCTCATCCGCGTCGTGGAGTCGCTCGAGGCCTGGCGCTAGCGCCGGGCCTCGGCCAGCAGGCGTTCCGCGCCGACGCCGCGGATCGAGGCGTCCACGAGCTCGACCGGGTGCAGCACCGGCAGCGGGCGCTTCGCGCGGCGGAGTGCCTGCGAGACCTGGACGAGGCATCCGGGGTTCGCGCTCGCGAGTGCTTGCGCGCCGGTCTCGAGGACGTTCGCACCCTTGCGGTCGCCGAGCTCGCGCGCGGCGTCGGGCTGCGTGACGTTGTAGATCCCGGCCGACCCGCAGCAGAGGTCCTGCTCCGCGGGCTGCGTGACGTCGAGGCCCGGAATGCGGTCGAGCATGTCGAGCGACGCGAGCGGAAGCCGCTGGGCGTGGCGCACGTGGCACGGGTCCTGCAGCGCGACCCGGAGCGACAGCGGATGGCGAGACGCGCGTGGGCGTGTCTCGCCGAGGAGCTCGCCGAGGTCGCGCACCTTGTCGGCGAAGGCCGCGCCCTCCTCGTCGCCGAGCAGCCAGCCGAGCTCCTTCAGATGCGAGCCGCAGCCGGACGAGTTCACGACGACGAGCTCGACGTTCTGGAACTTCGAGATGAGTCTCCGCGCGAGGATCTTCCCCTCCACGAGCCGGCCCGCATGTACCGAGAGCGCGCCGCAGCAGCCCTGCGGCGGTGCGACGACCTCGTACCCGTCGGCGGCGAGCACGCGCGCGGTGGCCGCGTTCACGTCGGGGAAGACCGCGCTCTGAACGCAGCCCGTGAGGATGCCGACGCGCGCGCGGCGCGGGCCCGACGCAGGCGTCACGGGCGGGACCTCGGCTCGCGCCCGCCAGCGCGGCGCCAGCTCTACGAGCGGCCGGAAGCTCCGCGGCAGCGGCGCGAGGCGCCCGAGCGGCGCGAGCCTGAGCGCCGTCCGCATGCGGCCGGGGTGGGGGAGGACTTGGAAGAGCAGCCACCGCAGCAGGCGGTCGCCCCACTCGCGGTCGTGCTCCCGCTCGACGGCCGCGCGCGTCGTCTCGATCAGCCGGTCGTAGCGCACGCCGGAGGGGCACGAGCTGACGCACGCCATGCAGCCCAGGCAGCGGTCGAAGTGCGTCGTCACCGTGGCGTTCAGCGTCAGCGTCCCGTCGAGCCGCGCGTCCATGAGGCTGATGCGGCCGCGCGGCGAGTCCATCTCCTGGCCCCAGAGGACGTACGTCGGGCAGGTCGGGAGACAGAACCCGCAATGGACGCAGTCCGCGGTGAGCTCGGGGATCACGCGCTGAGGACTCCGTGCGGGTCGAGCTCGCGGGCGATGCGCTCGACGAGTGCCCGCGCGGCTTCGTTCTCGACCGGCGCTTGCTCGGACGGGGTGTACGCGATTCCGGCGGCAGGGCGGACGACCGCCTCGTCCAGACCCGCGAGTGCGTCGCCGAGGCGGCCGGGATCGAAGCGGACGCGGCCTTGCGCCTCGGCCTGGCGCGAACGCGACTCGTCCCAGATCTCGAGGCCTTCCACGGTTCCGCCGACGAGGCTGCGCGCGCTCTCGAGCTGCGCGTCTACCGCGCGCTCCGACCCCTCGAACAGCACGGAGACGCGGCCGGGGTGGAGGACGTCGAGCGCGCTCGGCTGGAGCTGGGAGCGGAGGAGAGCCGCGACCGCGCCCGGCGTGTCCTCGGTCTCGACGACGAGCGTGCGCGCTGCCGTCGGCAGCGGGTGGAGCCGGAAGCTCGCCCGCGCGATCAGCGCGAGACCGTCCCTCCGAGCCGCAGACGAGCCGGGCGAGGTCGTAGCCCGCGACGTTCTTGACGACCTTGCCGCCCGCGCTCGCGACGGTGCCGTCGGCGAGGACGAGCGTCACGCCGAGGACGAGGTCGCGCGGCGCGCCGAAACGATGCCGCAACGGGCCGGAGACATTCTCCGCGAGCAGTGCGCCGATCGTCGGGTCGCCCGGCGGGTCGAGCGAGAGCCGCTGCCCCTTCTCCGCGAGTGCGCCCTGCAAGAGGGAGAGCCGCACCCCGGCCTCGACCGTGCACGTGAGATCGCCTGCCTCGTGCTCGAGGATCCGGTCGAGCCCGTCCGTCGTCAGATCGTCGCCGATCCGAAGCTTCCGGCCCTCGGCAGTTGCCGCTGCGAGCGCCGCCGAGGCGTCTTCCAGAGTCGAGGGTTGTAGCGGGGGCATCAGGGCATCGTCGTAGGGGCGAGGCTTGCCTCGCCCTCGTGGGCCGCTCGGAAGGCGAGGCACGCCTCGCCCCTATAGACGCTCGGCAACGCCGATCCTCTCGAGCGGGTGGACGCGGTACGGCCCGGGCACCTCGCCGCAGAGGCGCGGCGTGGGGACGACCTTGCCCGGGTTGCAGAGCCCGTCGGGGTCGAACGCGCGCCGCACGCGCACGAAGACCTCGAGGTCGCGCTCGGAGAACATCCGCGGCATCGAGCACGCCTTGTCCATGCCCACGCCGTGCTCACCCGTGAGCGAGCCGCCCGCGTCGAGGCATGCGTCGAGGATTGCCTCGGCCAGCACCCGCGCGCGCTCCGTCTCGCCGGCCTCGGCGTCGTAGAGGACGAGCGGGTGCAGGTTCCCGTCCCCGGCGTGGAAGACGTTCCCGACGCGCAGGCCGTGCTCCTCCGAAAGTGCCTCGATCTGTCGCAAGACGGCAGGAAGCCGCGTTCGCGGCACGACCCCGTCCTGGACGTAGTAGTCGGTCGCGATCCGGCCCATCGCCGCGAACGCCGACTTGCGGCCGAGCCAGAGGAGCGCGCGCGCGGCGTCGTCGGCCGCGACGCGGAGCTCGAAGGCGCCGCACTCGAGGCAGATCCGCTCGACCTCGGCCGCGTCCTCCTCGACCTGCTCCGCGACGCCGTCGAGCTCGACGAGGAGCACGGCGCCGGCTCCGGCCGGGTACCCGGGCGCGACCGCGAGCTCGGCGGCCTCGATCGTGAGCCGGTCCATCATCTCGGTGGCCGCGGGCAGGATCCCGGCCGCGACGATCGCCGAGACGGCGGCGCCGGCCGCGTCGGTGGACGTGAAGCCGGCCAGCAGCGTGCGGACGGTCTCGGGTACGCGGACGATCCGCAGCGTGACGCCGGTCACGACCCCGAGAGTGCCCTCCGAGCCGATCACGAGCCCGAGCAGGTCCGGGCCGTCCGGATCGAGCGCCTTGCCGCCGAGCTCGACCACCTCGCCGTCGGGAAGCACGAGCGTGAGGCCCGTGACGTGGTGAACGGTGAAGCCGTTCTTCGGGCAGTGCGCGCCGCCGGAGTTCTCGGCGACGTTGCCGCCGATCGTGCACACCTGCTGGCTCGAGGGGTCGGGAGCGTAGAAGAACCCGCCAGCGGCCACGGCCCGCGTCACGTCGAGGTTCGCGACCCCCGGCTCCACGACGACGCGCTGGCTCTCGAGGTCGACCTCGAGGATCCGGTTCATGCGGGCGAGCGAGATCACGACGCCGCCGGCGAACGGCGTCGCGCCGCCCGAGAGCCCAGTGCCGGCGCCGCGCGCGACGAACGGCACGCCCTCGCGATTGCAGGCGCGGACGATCGCCTGCACCTCCTCGGTCGACGACGGGAGCACGACGAGCTCGGGGATAGCGCGATGCCCTGTCAGGCCGTCGCACTCGTACACGCGGAGCTGCTCCGGCTCGGCGAGGACGTGCTCGCTCCCGAGCGCGCCGCGCAGCTCGCCCGCGAGAGACGCCGGCAGGGTCATTCGCCGAGTGTAGGGTGCGCAGCTTCGCGAAAGCGCGTGCGAGCCTCGCGCAGCCGGACCGCCTCGATCGCGAGCGCCGCGGCGAGCGCGACGACCGAGAGCGTCAGGAGCACGAGCGCGTCCGCGTCGTCGAGCACGAGCACGACGAGCACGACCGCGAGCGCGGCGCCGATCCGCTCCCAGGCGACGCGCTGGACGACGCGGAGCCGGATCAGCACGAAGCCGAGCAGGAAGACGGCCATGCCGAGGCCGAGCGCGGCGCGCCCCGCGCCGGACAGCGGCTCCGTCGGCGCGGCCAGGGTCTTCTTCGCAGCGACGGCGAGGAAGATGATCCCGAGCACGATCGGGTAGTGGAAGAACGTGTACACGTCGCGCGCGAGCGGGCCGCGGATCGCCGCTTCGGCGCGGGCGAGCGCATGCTCCGCGGCGATCTGGACCCAGTCGAAGTACGCCCACCAGGCCGCCGCAGCGCCGGCGAACGAGACCGCCACCGCGAGGGCGTAAACGCTGTCCTCTGTCAGCCCCTCCGCCGCCAGCCCGATGGCGACGATCGACTCGCCGAGCGCGATGATCACGATCAGGGCATAGCGCTCGGCGAAGTGCGAGGCCGCGACCCGGAACTGCCCGTTTGAGGCCCTCGCTGCAAAGAGGGTTCCCGCGACGTCGACCACGAGCGAGACGACCCAGAGCGTCGTGCGTGCGGGATCGTCCATGAATCCGCCTGCGACGACGATCACCGGTGCGATCAGGAACGCAGGGCGCGAGCCTGCCGACCGCGATCCGCTGCACCGGGTCGTGACGAACGCCCCAGATGTAGAGCACGATCTGCAGCACGCGGACGACGAAGTACGCGAGCACGAACCAGCGCGCCTCGTCCGAGAACGCGTTCGGCACCGCGAGCGCCATGAAGAACGCGGCCAGCATCGCGGCGAAGATGAAGAGCCGCGTCGGAGTGTTCTCGACGTCGATCGCGTCGGTCAGCCAGGCGTAGGCCGACCACGCCCACCAGATGAGCGCGAACACGAGCGCCGCGCGCGCGAAGCCGGCCGCAGACGTGTCCTCGAGGGCGAGCGTGGTGACCTGCGTGAACGCAAAGACGAAGACGAGGTCGAAGAAGAGCTCGATGAACTCGGTCCGCTTCTCTTCCTCAGGCGCCGTGACGGGGCCGACCTCCTGCTCTTCGGCGCTCGTCATTCGCCCTCAAAGCCGAGAATCGCGATCCTCATGCCGCGCTCAGCCTAGTCCGGCGACCAGAACTCCTCGAAGGCCTCCGGGTCGCTAGGGAGCGCGAGGACCTCACGGACGAGGCCGTCCTCGATCCGGAACAGCAGCACCTGCTCGAGCTCGAGCGTCCGGCCGCGTCTCCTGCCGGACGCCGTGTACAGCGCCGCGGCACGGTCGGCGCTCGACAGCACGTCGCGAAGGGAGGAGCCGTACGTCCCGTCAGTCTCCTTCGGGAGCCGCGCGAGGAAGCGGAAGATCTCCTCGCGGCCCCGGAACACGCCGGCCATGACTCCTCGTCCCGGCACCGTCCAGACCGCGTCCTCGGCGAGGAGCCCGCGCAACGCGAAGCCCTCCTTGCGGGCGAACGCGGCGAAGATCGCGCGGACGAGAGCCTCGTTCTCAGAGGCGCCCACGGGACTCCTCCCACTGGGCGAGGAGGCCGTCGACGTGGCGGCGCTGAGCATCGGTGAACGGGACCTGCTCGATGAGGCGGCGTGCCTCGGCAGGGTCGTCGTTCTCGACCGCCGCCTCGAGGTGCTCCCGGAACGGCGTCGGCTGCCGCAGCTGCCGCCGGAGCCAGCGCAGCAGGCTCACGGTCGCCTGGTCGGCCACGGGCGGGACGTTAGAGGATTGCGGCCGCTGCCGGCCGACCGCTATCCGGTCGGCTCGTCCTCGGTATCGACCTCGTCGTCGCCAGTCGCGGCCTCCTCGTCCTCGTCGGCGAGGCTGTAGGCGCTGAGGCGGTTCGACAGGCCGTCCATCCAGCCCAGGCCCTCCGGCTCGTCGCCCGGCTCGCCCGCCGTGCGGGTGCGCCGTCGGCGTCGCTTCTTGTCGGGCTCGGCCGGCCGCTCCGACGGCTCCGCGATGCTGCGCCCCGGGCGCGCGCGCTTGAGGGGCGGACGGTCGTGGCGTCGTGCCGGGGAACTCGGTGAGGGGCGGCAGCGCGAGGCTCTCCAGCGACGGTTCCGGCTCGGCGCTGGCCGCGGCGCTGCCGGGAGAGGTCGGCGCCTGCTGGGTTTCCGGCTCGGGCTCGGGTGGGGGCGGGACCGGCTTGAGGGGCTGGTCGGTCTGTTTGTCAGGGTCGACGATGTAGTCGGGCAGCGCGCCGTTGTCGGGCTCCGGCTCGGGGTCGAGGGCCGAGGCTTGCGGCACGACGGCCGGGGCCTCGGACTGCTCGATAACCAGCTCGGAGAACGCGGCAGCCGGTTCGGGCTCGGGCTCGAGCTCTGCTCCGGGCACCGGCGTCCAGACCGCCTCGGGGAGGGGCTCGGGCGCCGGCTCGGGCTCCGCGTTCACCTCGGCGACGGGTTCCGGCTCGGGCTCCGGCTCGGCCTCGGCTCCCTGCTCGAGGTCGGGAAGCGGCTCGAGGCTCGGAAGCGGCTTCCAGGCGTCGGTCGCAAGCGGCTCCATCTCCTGCTCGAGCTCTGGTTCCCGCTCGATCTCCGGCTCGACGTCCGGTTCCGGCTCGGGTTCGGGCATCGCTTCAAGGACCGGCTCGACCTCCGGCTCCGGCACCGACTCCAGCTCCGGCACGGCCTCGAGCTCGGGCGGCGCCAGCTCGCGGATCGGCTCCGGGTCGAAGGAGACGACGGCGCTGTACTCCGAGACGTGCTCAGGCTCGAGCTCGAGCTCCGCGACGGGCTCGGGCTCGAGCTCCGGCGGCTCGGGCTCCGGTTCCGAATGAAGCTCCGGAGGAGGTGGCTCCGTAAGCGTGGTGTCCTCCACCGGCATCGGGTCCGGTAGAGGTCTAAGTGCGACCGGCTCCTCCTCCGGGGCGGGCTCGGGAACGACGGTGAGCGCAGGCGGAGGCTCGGGAACGACCTCTCCTTCGAGCTCCGGCAGCTCGGGCTCGACCCCAGGCTGGGGCTCCTCCGGAGGCGGCTCCGCGGGAACCGCCTCGAGCACGGGCGGCGTCTCCGGCTCGACGACCTCGGGCTCGGTCTCGACGGCGGGCTCGTGCTCGACGGGAGGCGCGGACTCGGGCTCGGCCGGGCGGACGATGTAGTCGGGAAGCGCCTCGAGCGCCGGATCGGTTTGCGCTTCGGGCGCGGCTTCGGCTTCGGCCTCCGGCCCCGGCCAGGGCGCGAGCATCGAGCCCCACGGATCCGGCTCGGGCTCGGCGTCCGTCGTCGGCGGGAGGTCCCAAAGCGATTCGCCCGACCACGAGGTGCTCGCGCAGCTCGTTGCGGCGCACCTTGCCGCCGGGCGCCGTCGGCAGCACGTCGACGAACTCGATCTCGCGCGGGACCGCGTGGTCCGGAACGACCTGGCTGACTTCCTGGCGCAGCTCGGCCTCCAGCTGCTCCGAGCCCTGGAAGCGCGCGGCGGGGACGACGAACGCGCGCACGAACTGGCCGCCGCGCTCGAGGTCGGGGACGCCGACAACCGACGCGTGTGCAACTGACTCGTGGGCGCGGAGGGCGCGCTCGGTCTCGTGCGGCCCGAAGTGCTCGCCCTTGCTCGTGATCATGTCCGAGCTCCGCGCGACGAACCAGAAGAACCCCTCCTGATCGACCGTCGCGATGTCCCCCGTCACGTACCAGTCGCCGCGGAAGGCCTGCCTCGTCTCCTCCGGGGACTCCCAGTAGCCGGCGAACAGCGTCGGCGGGCGTCCGCGCACGGCGAGCTCGCCCTCGATGCCCGGTGGGAGCTCGTTCCCTTGCTCGTCGATGACCGCGACCTGGTGGCCGGGGAGCGGGAGCCCGATCGAGCCCGGCTTGAAGCCCGCCTCGCCGCTGTTGGCGACGACGATGCCGGTCTCGGTCTGGCCGTACGCGTCGTGGATGGTGAGGCCCCACGCCTGCTGGAAGACGGCGCTCACCTCGGGGTCGAGGTAGTCGCCCGTCGAGACGAGTCGGCGGAGCTGGGGAGGCTGGAAGCGCGCGACCTCGCGGAGCTCCGCGACCGCGGCGTACTCGGCGGGGCTCATGCAGCAGACGGTCACTCCCAGCCGGTAGATCAGGTCGAGCCGCTCGAGCGGGTCGAACGGCCCGTCCTGCAGGAGCGTCTCGGCGCCGCGCGACCAGGGGCCGACGAGCGCGTTCCAGGTCGCGATCGCGGAGCCGGCGTCGGCGGGCGCCCACACCGCGTCGCCGCGTCCTGCGTCGAGCCAGTGCTCGGCCGCAGCGCGTGCTGCGAAGACGGAGCCGTGCGAGTGGCCGACGAGCCTCGAGCTGCCGCCTCCGGCCCCGGAGGTCGCGAGTACGAAGGCGATGTCCCGAGCCGACGAGTCGTGCGTCGACGCCTGCCCGGAGACCGTGTCGAGAAGGGCGTCTCCCTCGTCGACGTACAGCACCTGCGGGCGCTCCGTCATCTGCCCGATCTCGGGCGCGACGCTCGGCTCGGAGACGATGAGCTCCGCTCCCGTCCTCGAGATGCGCGCGTCGAGGGTCTCGGCGGTGACGGCCGGAGAGCAGGGCACGACGACGGCGCCCACCTTCAGGCAGGCGAGGACGATCTCGAGCCAATCGATGTTCGTGCCGGTAATGACGAGCACGGGGTCACCGGGCCGCACGCCGCGCTCGCGCAGGAGCCACGACCAGCGTGCGCTCCGCTCCGCGATCTGGTGGAACGTGCGCGGCTCGATGATCCCGTCCTTGCCGATGAACGTGACCGCGCGCCGCTTGGGGTCGTCGGCCAGCGCCTCGACGACGTCCCGCGCGAAGTTGAAGTGATCCGGGACCTGCCAACGCCCGTCCGCAATGGCCGGGTGGAGGGCGACCTCGAGGGGCGAGAGCGCGAGCTCGTCGCCTCTGCCGCGGCGGCGGCTGATGCGCAGCTTTCTCACGACCCACCCATTATCGACCTCAATCGGCTGGAGGCTAAGCCCGGTTTCCCCCTCGTTCCGTTGAATCGGTGGGGCCTAGACCAGACGGTGCTCGACGCCGAACGGGACATCCCCGGCCAGGGTAGCGGGAGTCTCGAAGCCTCCGGCTTCCTCGAGGGCTGCGATCCGCGCGTCGATGGGCGGATGCGTGTTGAACAAGCTCGAGAGCGCGAGGACACCCCTCCGCTCGCTGTCGACCCGATCCGTGGGGCTCTCGACCCAGAGATGCGCCGTCGACGCCTCCGCGTAGCGGACCGTCGTCGAGTCGGCCTGGAGGCGGCGCAGCGCGAGCGCCATTGCCTCGGGGTCGTTCATGATCTCCGCGGCGCCCGCGTCGGCGAGGTACTCGCGCCGGCGGGAGAGGCTCAGCCGCAGGAGCAGCGCGGCGTACGGCGCGAGGATGAAGCCGACGATTGCCAGGATTGCGACGAGCGCGCCGCCGCCCCGTGAGCGTCCGCCGCCGTAGGCGATCGTGCGGAAGCCGATGTCCGCGATGAGCGCGATGACTCCCGCAAACACCGTCGCGACCGTCATGAGATACGTGTCGCGGTTCCGGATGTGCGCGACCTCGTGCGCGAGGACCGCCTCGAGCTCGCGCTGCGGCATGGTCGCGAGCAGCCCGGTCGTGACACCGACGTAGCTCGTCTCGGGTCGCAGGCCCGCGGCGTACGCGTTCGGCGCCGGATCGTCGACGATCCGGACCTCGGGTGTCACTGGCAGCCCGGCCGCGATGGAGGCGTTCTCGACCAGCCGCCGGACCGGCCTGATGCGCTCCTGATCGACCTCCTGAGCGTGCGTGAGGCGCGACACGAGGCTCCGAGAGCGCACAAGGGCGAAGAGCCCGTACGCGACCGCGATGACGAGCGCGAAGACGCCGATCGAGATGTCGAGCACGAGACCGACGAGCCCGGCGAGCACGAGGAGCAGCAGCGCGAACCCCGCGACCGTGATGAGGCTCCGCAGCCTGTTCGCGCGGATCTGCTGCTGGAGCGTCACGGAGCAGGAGCGCCGCCGGAGAACGCCACCTCCGGCACGGCGGTGTCGCCCTGCGCGGAGAAGAACTCCCGCTCGCGGAAGCGGAGCGGCTTCGCGAGGAGGAGCCACGGCAAGCTCTGCACGGCGGTGTTGAAGTGCATCACGGTCGCGTTGTAGTAGCGGCGCGCGGCACTGATCTTGTCCTCGGTGTCCGTCAGGTCCTCCTGCAGCTGCAGGAAGTTCTCGGACGCCTTCAGGTCGGGGTACGCCTCGGCGACGGCGAAGAGCCGCCCGATGGCGGCGGTGAGGATGTCGTTCGCGTCGGCAGCGGTTCCGGGAGACTGGGCCTGCTGCACCGCGGCCCGCGCCCGCGTCACCTCGTCGAACACGGCGCGCTCGTGCGCCGCGTACCCGCGGACGGCCTCGACGAGGTTCGGGATCAGGTCGGTGCGCCGCTGGAGCTGCACCTCGATGTTCGCCCAGCCCGTGTCGACCTCGTTGCGCAGCCGGACGAGCCGGTTGTAGCCGTAGACGGCGACGACGACGAGCAGGACGGCGACACCGATGAGGATCCAGAGCCAGAGCACGACTTAGCGGTGCAGTCTATGAAGAGTGCAGCGCGGTCGCGAGGGCTGCACCTGCGTTCTCGAGCACGGGCTCGCCGTGCGAGACGAGGACGCGCGCCACCGGGAGGTCGAGCAGCGGCTGGAGTGACTCCGCGACCTTCGCGACGGTCGCCTTCTCCGGGAGCCAGGTCGGGGGACAGAGGCGAAGTCCGCCGTTCTCGGTCCCGAGCAGCACGTCGCCCGGCACGACGGCTCCGTGCTCGGGGATCCAGAAGACGACCTCGGCTGCTCGCGCGGTCGGGTGCGCCGCCATTCCTCCGGGCAGCGGGTCGCCGGGCCGGTACGCGTCGGTCACGACTCCTGCGCGACGCTCGATCGCGCCTTTCCCGCGGGTCGGCGCCCATACGCGCGCGCCGTAGCGTTCGACCATCGCCTTCGTGTCACGCACGTGCCAGAACACGGTGACGAGAACGTGCACGGTGCCGCCGGCGCGCTCGACGTCGCGGTCGAGAGCCGCCCAGAAGCGTTCGCTCTCGTCGGCCGGAACGAGCGGGTCGATGAGCACGACATCCGTCCCGGACTCGTAGTACACGCAGCCGACGTCCTCCTTCCACTCCTCGTGGTACGCCGTCCAGCGCCAGAGCCCGGCCTCGACCTGCATGACCTCCACCGGTGCGATTGTCCCCGAACCGAAGCGACCGGCGTCGCGTATCGTCGGGTGAAGAGCTCCTAACGCAACGAGCGCCGATGTCGCGATGCGGCACTGGACGCCCTGAGGCCGCGTCCTCAGTCGCGCCCAAACCTCATTCGGTATGGACGCTCCCTGCGTCCTTGCCTCATGACGTCCAGCACTCGCCTCGCGACTAGCGATCGTTACGTTAGGAGCTCAAGCCAGAGAGGAGGAGGGGCATGAAGGCAATCGGGTTCACGCTCGTCGTGCTGCTCGCAGCGCTCGCCCTCGTCGGTGCGGGTTGCGGCGGTGACGACGACGATACGAACGGCACGACGACCGAGACGACCGAGGCGACCGACACGACCGACCGACACCGAGACCGAGACGACGGAGACCGGCTCGGCGCTCAAAGGCACCGTCGGCCCCGGCTTCACGATCACCCTGACGACGGCGGACGGCGACCCGGTCGAGACGCTCTCCGCGGGGAGCTACGACCTCGAGGTCGAGGATCTCTCGTCGGCGCACAACTTCCACCTCACGGGCCCGGGCGTCGACGTCTCCACGGACGTCGCCGAGACCGGAACGCAACACTTCTCGGTCGACGTTGCCGCGGGGACCTACGACTTCGTCTGCGACCCGCACGCGAGCCAGATGAACGGAAGCTTCGAGGTCTCGTAGGCGCTGCCACTGGCGGCCTCACCCGGCGACCGTACGTGCCGCTCAGATCGCGGAGAGCCGGGTACAGGGCGCGGTATCGAGAACGAAGCTCGCCGTAGGCCTCGCGCCACGCCGGGTCGGGCTCGACGAGGTCCTTCGTACGCACGGCCCCGGCGACCGCCTCGCGCACGTCTGCGAACACGCCGCCGGCGACACCGCCAAGGAGCGCCGCCCCGAAGGCCGAGCCCTCCTCGACCACAGTCCGCTCGATCGGCAGGTCGAGCACGGAGGCGCAGATCCGAAGCCACAGCTCGGAGCGCGCGCCGCCGCCCGAAGCTCGTGCGCTCGACACCTCGATCCCGAGGCTGCGCACGACGTCGAGCGAGTCCCGCAGCCCGAAGGCGACGCCCTCCAGCACCGCGCGCACGAGCGCGCCGCGGTCATGCCTGAGCTGGAGCCCCGAGAATGCCCCGCGCGCGTCCGGATCGGCATGCGGCGTGCGTTCTCCCTGCAGGTACGGGAGGAAGACGAGCCCTTCGGCGCCCGGCTGCCAACGGGCAGCCTCGCCGTCGAGCGCCTCGAACGACACCTCGGGCGCGATGACGTCCCGAAGCCACTGCAGCGACCCGGCTGCGGAGAGCATCACGCCCATCGCGTGCCACATGTCGGGGACGGCGTGGCAGAAGACGTGTGCTCGTCCCTGGTCATCGGGGCGATATGCAGGAAGCGCCGCGAACACGACGCCGGAGGTGCCCAGAACGACGGACACGGGCCCGGGCCGGTCGACGCCGACGCCCAGGCCGGCTGCGGCGCAGTCGCCGGCGCCGGCTGCGACCGGGATGCGGTCCGCGGTCACCCCCGAGACGGCCGGGGACTCGAGCACCTCCGGAAGCCAGTCCGGCGGGATCTCGAGCGCGTCGAGCAGATCGCCGCTCCAGCGACGTGCGGCGACGTCGAGCAGGAGCGTCCCCGACGCATCCGCGACGTCGGTCGCACGCTCCCCGGTCAGCTTCCACCTGACGTAGTCCTTCGGGAGCATGATGCGGCGGGTGCGGCGGTAGGCGTCGGGCTCGTGCCGGCGGAGCCACAGGAGCTTCGGCGCCGTGAACCCCGGAAGAGCACGGTTCCCCGTCAGGTCGAGTAGGCGCGGGAGACCGACCCGCTCCTCGATCTCGGCGCACTCCGCGGCCGTTCGCTGGTCGTTCCAGAGAATCGCCGGCCGCACGACCCGGTCCGCGGCGTCGAGCACGACGAGACCGTGCATCTGGCCGGAGAGGCCGATTGCGACGATGCCGCCGCCGAGCTCGGAGAGCGCCTCCTCGCTCGCGCGCCACCAGTCCTCCGGATCCTGCTCGGCGTAGCCCGGCTGCGGTGTCGCGAGCGGATAGGAGCGTTCGGCGCGTGCGACCACCTCCCCGTCGGGAGTGATCGCGATCGCCTTGACGCCGGTCGTGCCGACGTCGAGCCCGGCGACGAGGTTCATATCGCTAGGCGCCGAGCGCGGCGTAGACGAGCTCGTACGCGCGAACCGCGTCCTTCCGTTGCTGCGCCTCGCGCAGGGCGGAGTCGTCGATCCGGCCGGACACGTCCCAGATGAACCGCCACTGCTCGACCGAGCGCCTCACCGCGGCGACCCCGTCCTCGGTGTACGGGTAGAGGTCGAAGCCGAGCCGCTCTCCGTTCGCGCCGTACCCGGCCCGCCTCAGCTCGAGCGCGAGCTCGAGCGTCTCCATGAAGGCGGTCGCGCCGACCATGTTGTCGTCGTCGAAGGTGCCCCAGCCCGAGTTGGCGTGTTGGTGGCCGAGCAGCCCCTCGGCCGCGAGCAGCGCCGCGTACTCGGCGAGGCTCTCGCCGTTCATCAGCAGGTGCTGCCAGTCCATGTTCACCTTGACGCTCGTGAGGCCGCGGGCGCGGAGCGTGTGGATGACGTGCAGCGTCATGCCGACGTTCCGCATGAGGATCTTCATCGCGGGCTCCGAGTTCTTGTGCTCGAGGAAGAGCATGATCCCGTGCTCCTGGCAGCGGGCGGCGATCTCGCCGACGCCGTCGACGAACCGTGCCCACGCCTCGCGATACGGCGTTTGGAACGGGTAGTTGTAGCCCTCGATCCCCGGCCACAGGATCATCTGCGCTCCGACCGACGCTGCGAAGTCCGCCGCCCGGAGTGCCCCCTCGAGCGCCTGCCGCCTGATCGCGTCGTCGGGCGACGAGAGCCCGCCCTTGCCGAACAACGGGTTGAGGTGCGTCCCGGTTGCGAGCGCGTAGATCCCGTGCCCGCCGAGCTCCGCGCGCACGGCGTCGAGGGTTTCCTCCGAGAGCTCCTGCGGATAGTGGAACTCGTAGTCGTCGATCAGGTCGCCGAGCCCCGCCACGGCTCGTCCGACCCGCTCCTCGATCGACTCCCCCGCGTACTGGGGCTGGTAGCCGCCCGGGACGAAGCGGGTAACCATTGGGCCCAGGGCCCAGATGCCGAGGCTCGTCTTCGGGGCGTCCGTCACGAGCGGGCGGAGCCGTCGAAGTAGCGTTGCGCGCGCGTCCAGGCCGCCTGCCCGCACTTCGAGCCGATCTTGCGGCCTTCGAAGTCGTCGGGGGAGACGTGGATGCCCATGTACAGCCGCGACGTGCCCGCCGCGTCGGCAGCGTCGTAGTAGGTCGCCCACTGGAGGGAGAGGTCCTCCGACGGCCCCGCTTCGGTCTTCAGCTCGCCCTTCGGGACGGGCCATTCGAGCAGCCCACCCGGGAAGTAGCGATCGCCCGTGAAGGCGGTCAGCACCTCTGCGGCTGCCCGGCTGAACGTGCTGTGGCCGGACACGTATCCGGGGAAGGCGGGAGTCACGAACGTCGGAAGCTGGTAGGGAAGCCACTCGACGGCGCGGATCCACCCGACGCCGGCATGCTCCGTGTCGGGATCGTCCGGGTTGCCTCGCCAGGCTCGAACGGCGATCTCGCCCACGTGGCCCGCGAGCTCGGCGTGGCGCTCTCCTGGCGCACTCGAAGCCGGCGTGACGACCTCGACGAGCCCCGGCTCGAGCGGCAGCCCCGCCGGGTCGTACGACGGGCCGTCGGGATCGCTCGACTGTCCCTTCCCGCCCAGGTACCGGATCATCGAGATCGGGCGTACGGACTCGTAGAAACGCTTCGCGCCCCACGCCGCGATCGCCGCGTCGTGCACGGCGCCGTTCAGCGCGAAGTAGAGCTTCACGTCCCACTCGAGGCGGTCGACCTCGCTCCCGGTTCCGCCGATGCGACGGCTGAGGCCACGGGCATCGGAGACCTCGTTGGCGACCGCGTTCCAGTGGCCGGGAGGCGTCTCCGAGCTCGGTCCGTCCGCCCAGAACTCGGCGAGCGCGCGGGCATAGTCGCCTCTCAGCACGCGAGCCGGCGCGTACGGCTTCCCGGTCGCGGGATTGACGCGATGCCCGTCGCCGTCGTTCGTCCCGAGCGAGCTGTCGCCGAGCGTGCCCGGCCCGATGTCGACCCGGACGCCGTCGCCGGGATCGAGGTAGCTCGAGTACCGGAGCACGTCGAGGGCGGTCTGCTTGAACGCCTCGTCGCCGGCGCCGGCGAGGAGCGGCGGCGGGCCGGGATCGATGGGGAGCCCTCTGGCCGTGGGCGGCAGCGCGAACCCCGTTACGTCGCCCCAGTTCGGGCCGACGTACGACTGGACCTTCCCGGGGACGGGCAGTCCGTTCTGCGCGACGATCGTGTCCAGCGCGAGGGGCTGCCAGCGGTTCGGATCGCGCATCGCGGCGCCGGGCTCGGCGACGACGAGCGGCGGGTTGACCGGGTGATAAGCGGTGTCGATGTAGCGAGTCGCCTCGAGCGACCCGTCGTCCCGAGCTTGCTCGATGATCGTCGCCGCGATGCGGTTGCCGAGCGCCGCGGGCGAGTCGCCCTCCGTGTCCGTGTAGTCGACGCGGTAGCAGAGATCCTCCATCGTCGAGGCGAGCTCCGCGAACGTCGCCTCCAGGCCGGCGGCGATCGAGTAGCGGTGGAGGAGGATCCGGTAGGCCGCGTAGCTCATTGCGGCCTCGCGCGAGGCCTGTATGTCGTCCGTCTCGAGCTTCTCCTGGACGAAGTAGCCGTCGGCGTCGGCGTCGTAGGCTGCCCAGGCGTCCCACATCGCCGCGGAGACATGGAAGAGGTTCCGGGCGTGAACCGTCGGCGCCGGTGTGTCGCGCCGGATGGCGTCCAGCAGTGCCTCGTTCCACACGCGCGCGACGGAGTGGCCTTCGAGGTCGCGGCGGGTGCAGTCGTCGGCGAGGTACGTCTCCTCCCCTCCGCCACCGACCGAGCACGCGGAGACGCTGAAGGCGCAGACGAGCGCGGCCGCTGCGAGGCGTGCTCTGCTCACGGTGCCTCCACCCGGACGAGCTCGTTGGCGTGCACGTCCTCGAGCGTCGTCTCCTCACCGCCGGGCCAACGCACGACGAGCCGTCGCACATGGCTCGCGTCGCCGAGCCCGAAGTGGGCACGCGGGTCCTCGGACGACAGGTAGCTGCTTCCGGCGAGGACGTCGCGGACGAGCTTCCGGCCGTCCGGCAGCTCCGCGGTGATCGTCGCGCCCGGATGGAAGCCCTCGAGCGAGACCTCGAGCCAGTTCCCGCCCGTGCCCGAGTTCTCGAGCAGGACGAGTCGCCCGCCGATGGTGCCGACGGCGACGTCCAGGTCGCCGTCGTTGTCGTAGTCGGCTGCCGCGCTGCCCCGACCCACGAGAGCGCCGACCTCGTCCAGACCGGCTGCCGCAGCCGCCGGCTCGAGCGTTCCCGATCGCGTTCCGCGGAAGAGCTCGAGCGGCTCCGCGTCCGCCGCGAGATCGGTCACGGGGATGTCGCCGTTCACGAGCAGGAGCTCGAGGTCGGTGTCGAGGTCGAGATCCGCCCAGGTGACACCCCAGCCGGTCGAGCCGGTGAAGCTCGGCCCGAGCTCGCTGCGCACGTCGGACCACGACGGCGCGTTCTCGTCCGGAGGAACGCTGCGGTACGCGGCGTGGACCTGGCTCCTCGCGTTCGTCACGAAGAGGTCCGGCAGGCCGTCGTCGTCGTAGTCGGAGGCGGCGATGCCCATGCCCGCGCCAGTGTCGGCGACCCCGGCGGCGGCCGAGCGCTCCTCGAAGCGAAAGCCGATGCCCGCCGGATCGGCCTCGGGCCCGCCCGGCCACGCAACGTTCTCGTACAGCCGGTTCGGGTTCGTGTCGTTCGCGAGGTAGAGGTCGAGGTCGCCGTCGCGGTCGACGTCCGCCAGCACGGAGCCGAGGCCGTACTCGAAGCGGGCGACCTCGAGCCCCGCTTCCCGGCCCACCTCTCGGAACGTCGGCCTTCCGCCGCCCGAAGCGCCGTCGCTCAGGAACAGGAGGTCCCGCACGCCGAAGTACGTATTCGGGAAGCCCAGGGTCGCGTTCTGGTTGGGGTTCTGCATGGCGGCGTAGCCGGCGACGAAGAGATCGGGCCAGCCGTCTCCGTTCACGTCTCCGACGGACGCTCCGCTCCGCCAGTCGTAGCCGGCGACCCCGGCTTCGACGGCGCCTTCGGTGAACGTCCCGTCGCCCTCGTTCCAGAGCAGCGCGTTGACACGCGCGGTGGTCACGTAGAGATCCGTGTTCCCGTCGAGGTCGAAGTCGGCTGCGACACACCCGTTCCCGCGCACGGCGAGGTTCGCTCCGGACTCCTCGCTGACGTCGACGAACTCGCCCTCGTCGTTCCTGAAGAGAGCGCTCTCCGGCAAGCCGCCCTCACTCTCCCAGCGCGTGGTCTCGGCCTCCGAGTACGAGTTCACCGCGAAGAGGTCGAGCCAGCCGTCGGAGTCGTAGTCGAGCCAGCAGACGCCGCCACCCATCATCGCCGCGGGGTCCGGCGAAACGCTCCAGCGGAATGCTCCGTGCCGGAAGTCGAGCCCGACCTCGCGGGAGACGTCCTGGAGCTCGAGGTCGGTCCTCGGAGGCGCGGGCTGGCTCGCCTCCCCCTCCGAGCCGGACGAGCACGCGGCGGCGAGAAGCACGACCGCGGCGGCGACGCCTGCGATCCCAACCCGCATCGAAGTTGTCCCGCGCACGGGCCCCGATCGCGTCAGGCGACGCCGCGCGCGACGCGCCGTCGCTTCGCATACGCGTCGACCAGCACGGCGCCGAGCAGGACGAGGCCGGTGATGACGAACTTCGTCCCGGACGCGAGGCCGAGCAGGTCCATCCCGTTCTGGATCGAGGCGATGACGAGGGCTCCGAGGAGCGCCGACACGACGCGGCCCACCCCTCCGAAGAGGCTGGTTCCGCCGATGACGGCAGCCGCGATCACGAGGAGGAGCAGGTTTCCGCCGCCGGTGTTGGTCGCGACGGAGCGCAGCCGCGACGCAAGCATGATCCCGCCCACGCCCGCCATGAAGCCGCTGATCATGAACACGGTGATGCGGACGCGATCGACGTTGATACCGGCGCGGCGCGAAGCCTCGGCGCTCCCGCCGACCGAGTACACGTGGCGGCCGAACTGCGTTCGCGTCGCGATGAACGACCAGAAGACGAGGAAGAGCCCGAGGATGACGATGACCTTCGGCACGCCTCGGTCCTTGTTCGCGTACCAGACCGCGGCGAAGGTCACCGCTGCGAGCCCGAGAGTCTGCAGCACGATCACCATGGTCGGCTTCGCGATCAGGCCGCCGGCACGCCGGCCCCGGGTCGTCTGCACCTGCACGATCGCGAAGACGCCGACGACGAGCGCCCCGAGGATCCACCCCTGGACGTCGCTCAGGAAGTCGTTGGCGATCCCGATGACCGTGTCGTCCTGGATCCGGATCGTCCCGACGCTGGAAGCTTGCGTCGTGAGGATCAGGACCACGCCGGACCAGATGAGAAGCCCTGACAGCGTGACCACGAACGAGGGCACGCCGGCCTTGGTGATGACGAGGGCCTGGACGAACCCGATGGCAGTGGTGCAGAGCAGCGCGACGGCGATCGCGGCCCACCACGGCCAGCCCGGGTCGTCCGGGCGCAGGAGGAGCGTCATGACGACGCCCCCGACGGCGCTCACGAACGCCACCGACAGGTCGATCTCGCCGATGAGGAGCACGAACACGACGCCGATCGCGATCGTCGCGATCGCGGCCATCTGCAGGAGGAGGTTCGTGAAGTTGCGCTCCGTCAGGAACGAGTCGTCGAGGATCCCGAACGTGACGACGATGACGCCGAGGCCGACGATGATCGGCAGCGAGCCGAGCTCGCCGTACTTGACGCCCTGCCACCACAGGCGCACGTAGCCGCCCAGAGTCTCGGGCGAGTCGGCTTCGACTTCGGGCGTCGTGTGCGCGGGCGGCAGTGCCTCGTCGGTCGTCATGCCTCGAGCGGACCGGCCTCGTCCATTCCGGGAACGTGGTCGAGCGTGCCCGCCGTGATCGCGTGCACCACGTCCTGCTGCGTCGTCCGGGACGTCTCGAGCATCGCGACGCGCTGGCCGAGGCGGAGCACCGTGATCCGGTCGGCGACCTCGAAGACGTCGTGCAGGTTGTGCGTGATGATCACGACGCCGAGGTCCCGCTCGGCGAGGCGTCGGACGAGGTCGAGCACCTGACGGGTCTGTGCGACCCCGAGCGCCGCCGTCGGCTCGTCGAGGATCACGAGCTTCGAGTCCCACATGACCGACTTCGCCACGGCGACCGCCTGCCGCTGTCCTCCCGAGAGCCCGGCGACGCGCTGTCGCACGGACTTCAGCGTCGTCACGGAGAGGCTGTCGAGCGCCTCCCGCGATGCGCGCTCCATGCTCGGCTCGTCGAGGACGACGAGGTTGTGCACCCGCTCACGGCCGAGGAACATGTTCGCCACGACGTCGAGGTTGTCGGCGAGCGCGAGGTCCTGGTAGACGACCTCGATGCCGAGCTGCGCGGCGTCTCGGGGGCCGTGGATGTCGACGTCGCGGCCCTCGAACCAGACCTCGCCCTCGTCGAACGGGTGGATCCCGACGACGCCCTTGATCAGGGTCGACTTGCCGGCCCCGTTGTCGCCGACGAGGGCCATGACCTCACCGCGGCGGACCTCGAAGTCGACTTGGTAGAGCGCCTGGACCGCGCCGAACGCCCTCGAGACGCCCTTCGTCTCGAGCAGAGGCGTCGCTCCGCGTTCCGTCGTCTCGCTCGGCGAGAGCGTGGCGGAGGAGGCGCCCTCCGGGCGCCTCCTCCCTTCCACGATGTCCGCGTCCGACTCCGTTGACTGCGAGATCAGGAGTTCTCCTGGCAGAAGTCCGTCTGTGCGACGTCTCCCGTGCAGATCTCCTCGATCGTCCGGAAGTTGTCCGCGATGACGGTGTCGACGATGTTGTCGACGGTGATCGCGATGGGCTCGAGAGCGATGAAGGGAATCGACCCTTCCTCGTCGGCCGACGCGGTGGCCTCGCCCGTCTCGGTGTCGACCCCGATGATCGTCGCGCCGGAGCCGCCCGAGGCGAGGTCCGACTGGTAGTCCGTCGCAGCCTGCTGGAAGTCCTCGCCCGTGCAGAGCGCGAGCGCGACCTCGGCCGCGACTCCCGCCTCGTCCGGGAACGGCTTGTAGACGCTCATCGTCTGGTTCCCGAGGGCGACGTTCTGCATCCCGGCCGCGCTCGCGTCCTGACCGCTCACGGGGATTTGGCCAACGCCCGCTGCCTCGCAGTGCGTTGATCGCCTGTTGCGCCAGGTTGTCATTGGCGGCGAACACGCCGTTTATCTCGTTGTTCGCGTCGGTGAGGATCTGCTCCATGATCCCCTGCCCCTCGCCGTTGGCACCCCAGCCCGGGACGTGCTGGTCGGCAGCCAGGCTCCAGTCACCTGCATCGACCTTCGCCTCGACGGTCTCGGCGTAGCCCGCGCGGAACTGGAAGGAGTTGTTGTCCTCCTCGCCGCCGTTGAGCATCACGACCGCCGGCGTCTCGACGTCCTGAGCGTCGATCTCCGGTTCCAGTGCCGTGGCCATCGTCCTGCCCACTTCCTCGTTGTCGAAGCTCACGTACGCCGCGCCGCCCGAGCCGCCCGTGTTGAAGCGGTCGTACTCGATCACGTCCACGCCGGCTTCCTTCGCCTGGTCGATGATCGTCGCACCGGACCCGCTGTCGTTGCTCGTGAGGATGATCACCGCAGCATCGTCTGCGATCGCCTGCTCCGCCTGCGACTGCTGCGTCTCCGCCGAGCCCTCGGCGTTGACGATGTTGAAGTCGACGCCGGCCTCGGTGAACGCCTCGCCGAAGTAGCGGCGGTCGTCGGTCTCCCAGCGCGGCGACGTCGTGCTGTCCGGGAGGAGGACCCAGATGCTCTGCTCGCAGTCTCCTCCGGCCGCGGATGTTCTCGGTCCCATCGGTGGCTTCGTCGTCGTCGACCGCCGCAACCGGCCGCGACGACCGAAAGCGCGGCGACGACCGAGATCACGAGAAGCCAGAGAAGCCTTCGCGTTTTCCCTGCAGAACCTGGATCACTGACCATCAATCTTTCCTCCCTCTCGAGATCGCGCGGGTTCGGAACGGGACGTGACCCTGAGTACGGGCGAGGTCAACGTCAGGATGTCACGAACGTGAGAATAATCCCGTTTCGTGAACGATGGCAACGTGGTGCCGTCACGAGGCGAGCGTCTCAGCTGTCCAGTCGGGGCCGCGGTCGAGCTCGGCCGCCAGGCACGGCTCCTTCTCCTCGAGCGCCTCGCCGGCCGCGATGAGGGCCCGGCGACCGTCGTCGTGACGACGACGCTGGCCCCGCGCGGCTCGGGAGAAGTCGGGCCGTCGTGACGGTGCTCCGGCTCGGCCTTCTCTCGACCGCGCGGATCAACCTCGAGATCCTCGAGGCCATGCCGGCGCGCGTCGAAGCCGTCGCGGTCGCGAGCCGCGACGCCGCCCGCGCCGAGGCGTATGCACGCGAGCACGGGCTCGCGCGAGCGCACGGCTCCTACGAGGGCCTGCTCGCCGACCCGGAGGTCGACGCGATCTACATCCCGCTTCCGAACGGCCTCCACCACGAGTGGACGATGCGCTCGCTTCGTGCCGGCAAGCACGTCCTCGCCGAGAAGCCCTACTCGCGCCACCCCGGCGAGGTCGAGGAGGCATTCGACCTCGCCGACGAGTCGGGCCTCGTGCTCATGGAGGCGTTCATGTACCGCCACCACCCGCAGACCCGCATCGCGGCCGACCTGGTCGCCGGCGGCGCGGTCGGGAGGCTGCGGACGGTCCGCTCCTCGAGCGGCTTCACCCTTCCGGCAGGCGATGTGCGCTTCGACACGGAGCTCGACGGCGGCGCGCTGATGGACGTGGGCTGCTACTGCGTGAGCGCGTCGCGCCTGCTCGCCGGAGAGCCGGAGCACGTGTACGGCGAGCAGGTCGTCGGCGAGACCGGAATCGACCTGGCGTTCCACGGGACGCTGCGCTGTCCCGGCGACGTCGTCGCGCAGTTCGACTGCTCGTTCGTGCAGGCGCGCGGGCAGCGGCTCGCCGCTGTCGGCGAGGAGGGGAAGCTCGTCGTCGAGACGCCGTTCCGGCCGGACTGGGGCGGCGACGTGCTCCTCGTCCGCGACGGTGAGACCACCCGCGTCGACGTTCCGGAGGCGCGCATGTTCGAGCTGGAGCTCGAGAACTTCGCGGCTGCGATCGCCGGGGAGGCGCCGCCGCTGCTCGGCCGCGCCGACGCGCTCGGTCAGGCGCGGGCGATCGACGCCCTCTACCGCTCGGCCGCCGAGGGCCGCGCCGTCACGCTGTAGGGGCGAGGCTTGCCTCGCCCCTCGCCAGCCCCAGGCCCCCGCGGGCGAGGCGAGCCTCGCCCCTACGAGAGAGGTAGCGGCTCGATTCCCCCGTTCCCGATCCGCCAGCCGGCGAGCTCGCCGGTGCGGAGCGTGTAGATCAGGTACGGGCGTCCCGCCCAGAGCCCGACGTTCTCGACGTCCGTCCGCGAGGGATGCGGCGGCGACGAGATGTGCGAGTGGAACACGGCGAGCTCGTAGCCCTCGTCCTCGAGGAACCACGTCTCCGGGTCGACCTCGAGCTCGAACCGATACGGGGACTCGGCTGCGTTCCGTCCCGGGACGTACCGGACTGCGATGCCGTCTTCCAGCACGACGAGGCCGCACGCCTCGTTCGGCTCCTCGGCACGCGCGTGCTCGGCCAGCTGCGCGCGCACCTCCTCGGGGACTACCACCAGACGGAGCGCTCCATCGCGGTCTCGACGTCGTCGGCGTCCCAGAACCCGGCCGACAGGTACTTCCAGCCGCCGTCGGCGAGCACGCAGACGACGACGCCCTCGTCGAGCTCGCCGGCGAGCCGGAGCGCGGCGTGGATCACCGCCCCCGAGGAGATCCCGCCGAAGATCCCCTCGCGCTCGAGCAGGAGCCTGAGGCCGGCGACGGACTCCGCGTTCGAGACGAGGAGCTTGCGATCGAGCTTCGACACGTCGAGGATCGGCGGCACGTAGCCGTCCGCGAGCGAGCGGAGGCCCATGACCTCGTCTCCGGGGAGCGGCTCCGCCGCGGCGACGACGATCTCCGGGAACGACTCGCGCAGGCGCTCTCCTGCCCCCATCAGCGTCCCGCCGGTCCCGAGCCCGGCAACGAGGACGTCGACCCGGTCGAGCGCGGCTGCGATCTCCGAGCCGGTGCCGTCGTGGTGCGCGCGCGGGTTCGCCTCGTTCGCGTACTGGAAGGGCATGAAGAGCGAGGGGTCGCGTTCCGCGAGCTCGAGCGCGAGCCGGACGGCGCCGTTCGAGCCCTCCTCGGGCGGCGAGTCGACGATCTCGGCGCCGTACAGCCGAAGCAGGCGCCGGCGCTCCTCGGTCACGTTCGCGGGCATCACGCACGTCAGCGGGTAGCCGCGCAGCTTCGCCACGAGCGCGAGCGAGATGCCGGTGTTGCCGCTCGTGGGCTCGAGCAGCCTGCGCCCGGGGGTGAGCTCGCCCGAGGCCTCGGCGGCGTCCAGCATCGCCTTCGCCACGCGATCCTTGATCGAGCCGGTCGGGTTCTGGCCCTCGAGCTTCGCGAAGAGCCGCACGCCCGGCTTCGGCGCGAGGCGGGGGAGCTCGACGAGCGGCGTCGAGCCGATCAGGTCGAGGAGCGAGGGGGCGAGCGCTCTAGACACCGCGGCGGCCGCTTCCCAGGGGCGGCGCTCACGCGCGAGCGAAGCATCGCGCAGTCGAGCGTCGTCAGGCCTCGGCGGAGCCGGGCTTCGCCCTCATGCGCAAGCCCGGAATCCGCTCGCGCGAATTCCGGGCGCGCGACTGCGCGGGGGAGCCGAGGCCGGCCGGGGACGCGCCGCCGGCCATCGCCGGCAGGAGGATGATGGTCTCGCCGTCGTAGACGGGAGTGTCGAGGCCGTCGAGCGTCCGGATGTCCTCGCCGCCGAGGTAGACGTTGACGAACGACGCGAGCACACCGCCCGCGAGGAGCTGCGGCGCGAGCGGCGGATACCGCTCGACGAGGTCGTCGATGACCTCGCCGACGGTGTCGCCGCGCGCTTCGAGCTCGCGCAGGCCGCCGACCTCGGCGCGCAGCGTGGGAGGGATGCGAACCGCCGCCATCAGATCTCCAGCGGCGCGTTGCAGAACTCGACGTAGTCGACGTACTCCGTGATCGTCGGGCTGTCGCCGCAAACGGGGCAGTACGGGTCGCGGCGCACGGTGACCTCGTCGAGCGTCGTGCCGAGCGCGTCGAAGAGGAGGAGCCGACCTGCGAGCGTGTCGCCGCGGTCGAGGATCAGCTTCAGCGTCTCGTTCGCCTGGATCGAGCCGATGATCCCCGGCAGGACGCCGAGGACGCCTCCTTCGGCGCAGCTCGGCGCGAGCTCGGGCGGCGGTGGCTGCGGGAAGAGGCAGCGGTAGCACGGCCCGACGCCGGGCGCGAACACGGTGACCTGGCCCTCGAAGCGGAAGATCGAGCCGTGGACGACGGGGATCCCGTGCCACACGGAGGCGTCGTTCACGAGGTAGCGCGTGGGGAAGTTGTCGGCGCCGTCCACGATCACGTCCCAGCCGTCGGCGAGGATCCGGTCGACGTTGTCCGACGTCAGCCGCTCCTGGAACGGCACGACGCGCACGTCCGGGTTCAGCCCCTCGACCGTCCGCTTGGCGGAGAGCACCTTCGGCTCGCCGAGGCGGTCGGTCGCGTGGACGATCTGGCGCTGGAGGTTCGACTCGTCGACGACGTCAGCGTCGACGATCCCGAGCGTCCCGACGCCGGCGGCGGCGAGGTAGAGCGACGCGGGAGAGCCGAGGCCGCCCGCGCCGACGAGGAGCACGCGCGCGTCGAGGAGGCGCTGCTGGCCGTCCTCGCCGACCTCGGGGATCAGCAGGTGGCGGCTGTAGCGCGAGCGCTGCTCGCTCGTGAGGACGCGCGGGATCGTGACCTCGAACCCGTTCCGCTTCCAGTCGCTGAACCCGCCCGCGAGGTTGACGACGTTCTCGTAGCCGAGGTCGCCGAGCGCCTTCGCCGCGAAGGCCGAGCGCGAGCCGCCGGAGCAGTACACGACGATGTCGCGCTCCTTGTCGGGGACGAGGCCTTCGATCCGCTGCTCGAGCCGGCCGCGGCCGGTGTAGAGCGCGCCGGGGATGTGGCCCTCCTCCCACTCGTCCGGCTCGCGGACGTCCACGAAGAGCGGGCCGTCGGAGGACTCGAGGCGCTCTTGCGCCTCGATCGAGGAGATCTCGTCGATCTCCTCCTTCACCTGTGCGAGCAGCTCGCGATATCCCGCCATTACTTTCCGAACTATAGCGTCGCCGTGCGTGGGGGAACCCATGCCAGCGTGGGGGAACCCATGGTTCCCCCACGTGCCCCCTCCTTTAGTTCCGGGCTGGGTGAACGCTTGCGCCAGCCTCCCGGCCGGCTAAGCCGGCCTCCGGCTTCGGACGTTGCAGCTCTTTCGCGAGGTCACCAGGGTGGGGGCGGGCACGCCGGGCAGTACGTCGAATGCTGGCTATCGTCGCCTTGCGTGAACGCCCGTCGCCGCATGTTTCTCCTCGTGGGGCTCGTTGCCGCAGCCGCTGTCGCGGTGGTGGCGGCCGCCGTCGTCTCCTCGGACGGGGGCTCCGCGACGAGCACCGGGCTGCCGGAGCCGCGGCCGGGGCGTCCTCCGCTCTCGCTCTCGCTCGGATTCCGCGACGACGCGGAGGCACGCGACCTCCGCCGCGGCTCGACGCTCTATGCGCGAGGCCGGCTCGACGAGGCCGCGCCGCTCTTCGCGAAGCACGACTCGCTGGAGGCGAAGGTCGGCGCCGCGTTCTCCACCTGGCCGGAGGGGACGTACGACCGGCTCGAGCAGCTCGCGAAGCTCTACCCGGAGATCGCCGTCGTCCAGCTCCACCTCGGGCTGGCGCGGCTGTGGGCGCAGCGCGGCGACCCGGTCGAGGCCTGGCGGGCGGCGATCGAGGCCGAGCCGGACACCCCGTACGCGATCCTCGCCGGGAACGTCCTGCATCCGAAGCTCCCGAGCGGACTGCCGACGTTCGTCCCCTCGTTCTCGGCCCCCGACGAGGTGACGAAACTCCCGCCCGGGCGCCAGCTCGAGGCGCTCCGCCGCCGCGCGGTGCGCGGCGGCGTCCGCGAACAGCTCCTCTACGGCGTCGGCCTCCAGCGCGTCGGCAAGCCGATCTCGGCCGCCGACGCCTTCGCTAAGGCCGCGCGCCGCGCACCCGCGGACGCCGAGGCGCGCGTCGCCGCGGCGGTCGGGAAGTTCGACAAGGACGAGCCCGCGCTCGCGTTCGGGACCCTCGGCCCCCTCACGCGCGTCTACCCGGGCGAGCCGACGGTCCGCTTCCACCTCGGCGTCCTCCTCCTGTGGACCGGCCGAGTCGGCGCGGCCGAGCGGCAGTTCCGGCTCGCGTCGCGCACGAAGCCAGACTCTCCAATGGGCCGTGAGGCCGCGCGCTACCTGGAGACGATCCGCAAGGCGAGGTCTTAGAGTTCGCCTGGTGAAAAGTCTGCGCGAGCATCCGGTCGCAGCCACCATCCCGGTCTCGGACCTGGCGCGAGCCCGCGAGTTCTACGAGGGCAGTCTCGGCCTCTCGGGCGGGAAGGACCAGGACGACGGCGGCCACACGTATCCGAGCGGAGACGGCTCGTACGTTCACATCTACCCGTCCCCCGGAAACGCCGGCAGGTCGGGGGCGACGCTCGCCGCGTGGATGGTCGACGACGTCGAGGGAGTCGTGGACGCGCTGATCGCGAGCGGCGTGACGTTCGAGCAGTACGGGGAGCCGCTCAACACAGACGAGAAGGGAATCGCGAGGCTCGGCGCATCGGAGATCGCCTGGTTTCGGGATCCGGACGGCAACATCCTGGCCGTCGAGAATCGCTGATATCCGCAAGGCGAGGTCTGACCGGACCTTCGGATGGTTTCTTTGACGCCGACCGTTGCTGCGATTACCGTGTGACCCGCCGATGAGCATTGGGGGCGGTGTGGGAGGAACGAAACAGGAGGGCACGGCAGCGCGAGCGCCGGTCTACGACGTTCTCGCAACCGACGAAGCGCAGCGCCTGCTCGAGAGCGGGCTTCGCGACGGACGCCTCGACGCGGACGAGATCGCGCTCGCCTTGGACGAGCTCGAGCTCGAGCCGAGCCAGCTCGACGAGTTCTACGCAGCGCTCGACGAGGCGCAGATCACCGTCGTCCCCGCCGGCGGCGCCGAGGTCGAGGCAGAGGTCGAAGTCGAGCGCGCCGAGACCGAGATCACGACCGACGCGCTCCAGCTCTTCCTCAAGGACATCGGCAAGGTGCCGCTCCTCACCGCGGCGCAGGAGGTCGAGCTCGCGAAGCGCATCGAGCGCGGCGACCACGGCGCGAAGCAGGCGATGGTGGAGGCGAACCTGCGCCTCGTCGTCTCCATCGCCAAGCGGTACCGGAACCAGGGCCTTCCGTTCCTCGATCTCATCCAGGAAGGGACGATCGGGCTCGTCCGCGCCGCCGAGAAGTTCGACTACCGCAAGGGATTCAAGTTCTCGACGTACGCGACCTGGTGGATCCGGCAGGCGGTCGCCCGCGCGATCGCCGACAAGGGCCGCACGATCCGCATGCCCGTCCACGTCGTCGAGAAGCTGAACAGGATTCTCCGCTCGGAGCGCAAGCTGCGTGCGGAGAGAGGGCGGGAGCCGTCGATCGAGGAGATAGCGCGCGACGTAGACATGTCGTCCGACGAAGTCGAGCACATTCGGCGGAGCGCGCAAACTCCCGTCTCGCTCGAGAAGCCGGTCGGCGACGACGACGAGTCCGAGTTCGGCCACTTCCTCGCCGACGATTCGACGCCGCTTCCCGACGAGCTCGCGGAGACGACGCTCCAGCGCGAGGCGCTGCGGACGATTCTCGGCGCGCTCTCCGAGCGAGAGCGGAAGGTCCTCGAGTTGCGCTACGGGCTCGACGGCCACCAGCCTCGCACCCTCGACGAGGTCGGCCGCGCGTTCAACGTCACGCGTGAGCGCATTCGCCAGATCGAGCACCAGGGACTGAAGAAGCTGCGCGCGCTCGCGGATGCGGCGCGCGTGCGCGACGTCGCCTGATCTCCTCTTCGTAGAGTCAGGTCGTGCTCTACCGGCCGGAGGTCTTCGAGCCGCTCACCGACGCGCCCTGGGACGAGGACCGAGCACGCCACGGGATCCGCCGGATCGTCGAGGACACGGACAGCGCGTACCGGAACCGGCGGCTCTTCTGGCCGGCCGACGACTGGGACCGCTGGCAGGCGACGAGCCCCATGAAGAACCTCTACGTCGGCACGGCGGGCGTGCTGTTCGCCCTCGACGAGCTCCGCCGCCGCGGCCACGCCGAGACGCGGCTCGACCTGGTCGAGCTTGCGCTACGCAACCTCGAGCTCTTTCGGGAGCGGCCCGACTTCATGAAGATCAAGCTGCCCGAGCCGAAGGAGTCGTCGCTGCTCTGCGGCGAGACCGGGATTCTCCTCGTCGCCTTCCGCCTTGCGCCCTCGGCCGGGCTCGCCGACGAGCTCCACGCCCGCGTCCGGGCCAACGACTCGAACGAGGTCTCGAGTGTCATGTGGGGGACGCCCGGGACACTGCTCGCCGCGCGCACGATGCTCGAGTGGACCGGCGAGGAGCGCTGGCGCGAGGCGTGGAACGAGGGCGCCGATTCGCTCCTGGCCAGGCGTGGCGACGACGGTCTCTGGATCGGGCGTCCGCGCGGCGAGGAGTTCCGCAGCCTCACTCCGCCGCACGGTCTCGTCGGGAACGTGCAGGCGCTTCGTGCGCTCCTCGACGACACGAGCCGGGAGCGGCTCGAACGCGAGACCGCGGCGGTTCTCGAGCGGACAGCGGTCGTCGAGGACGGTCTCGCGAACTGGCCGCCCCGCGACCGCCCGACGCTCGCGGGGCCGGACGGCCAGATCAGAGTGCAATGGTGCGCCGGCGCGCCTGGGATCTTGGTCTGCGCACACGAGTATCTCGACGAGGAGCTTCTCCTCGCCGGCGCCGACCTCGTCTGGCGCATCGGCCCGCCCGGCCTGGAGAAGGGCCCGTGCATCTGCCACGGAACGGCCGGGAACGGGCACGCGTTCCTCAGGACGTTCGCGCGGACCGGCGACGAGCGCTGGCTCGAGCGCGCCCGGCGGTTCGCGATGCACGCGCTCGAGCAGGTGGAGCGCCTGCGGGCCGAGCGCGGCCGCGGACGGTACTCGCTGTGGACGGGAGACGTCGGCGTCGCCCTCTACGTCGCCGACTGCCTCGAGGGGCGGGGCCGCTATCCGTTCTTCGAGCCATCCCCCGCGGGATAGACTCGCGGCCGTGGCGCCTTCTCACGGAGAGCTTCGGGACCAGCTGGCCGAGCTCGTCGCCATCCCGTCGGTGAGCGCGGATCCCGCGCACGCGAAGGACGTCGAGGCGGCGGCGGAGTGGGTCGCCAAGCGCATCGAGGGCGCCGGCGGGACTGCCGAGGTCGTCCCCTGGAACGGCGGCCGGCCGCTCGTCATCGGCGAGATCGCTGCGTCGGAGAAGGCCGACTCGGCACCGACAGTCCTCAGCTACGCGCACTTCGACGTGCAGCCGCCCGACCCGCTCGAGCTCTGGGACTCGCCGCCGTTCGAGCTCGCCGAGCGCGACGGCTGGCTGTACGCCCGCGGCGTGGCCGACGACAAAGCGCACCTGTTCATGCTCGTCGAAGCCGCGCGCCAGCTCGCCGAGGCGGGCGAGCTCCCGGTCAACGTCCGCTTCGCGCTCGACTCCGAGGAGGAGGTCGGCGGGCAGTCGGTCGGCGAGTGGGTCACGGCCGACGAGCGCGGCGCCGACGCGGCGATCGTCTTCGACGGAGACATGCTCGACGGCGACGTCCCGACCTTCTACACCGCGCTTCGCGGGCTCTGCTACTTCCACGTCACGGTCCGGACGGGCGAGCGGGACCTCCACTCAGGCCTCTTCGGCGGCGTCGGGATGAACGCCATGCACGCTCTCATGCAGACGCTCTCGGGCGTCCTCCCGCGCGACGGTCGCTTGCCGGACCCGCTGCGGGTCGGGATCGAGCCACCGACTGCGGAGGAGCTCGAAGCCTGGAAGAGGCTCAAGCCGGGCTCGGAGGTGCTCGCCGCGGCCGGGGTCCGGCCCGTCGACGAGTCCGCGGCCGAGGACTTCTACATCCGAACCTGGGCCGAGCCCTCGGTGGACGTGCACGGGCTTGCGGGCGGCTCCCCGGACCTCGTCAAGACCGTGCTCCCGGTCGAGGCGCGCGCGAACGTCTCCATCCGGATCGCGCCCGGCCAGAAGGTCGCCGAGGTCGCCGAAGCCTTTGAACGCCTTCTCCGCGAAGCGGCTCCCGCCGGCGCCGAGGTCTCGGTCGAGCTCCACTCGCACGGCGAGCCCGCGCTCGTCCCTCCGGACGCACCTGCGCTCACGCTCGCTCGCGGAGCATTCGAGTCGGTGTTCGGGAACGAGTCGGTGCTCGTGCGCGTGGGAGGCTCGATCCCGGTCGCGGAGCGGATCGTCGCCCGAGGGATCCCGGCGATCATCACCGGCATCGCGACGCGCGACGCGAACGCGCACTCGCCGAACGAGAAGTTTCCGGCCGCCTCCCTGAGCAGGGGCGTCGAGGTCGTCCGCGAGACCTACCGTCGGCTCGGAGAGCTTGGCTAGCACGAAGGCAGCGTTCGTGAGCCCGCTTGCGGAGGAGCTCGCCGGCGACGTCCTCGAGCGGTTCCTCCGCTACGTCCAGGTCGACACGCAGGGCGCGTACCGCGAGCCTCAGCGCCCGAGCACGAAGAAGCAGCTGGATCTCTCCCGGCTGCTGGTGGAGGAGCTGAGAGAGCTCGGGCTCGAAGCGGAGCTGACGGACGGCGCCAACGTCTTCTCGGGCCTGCCCGGCGAGGAGGGCGCGCCCGTCGTCGGGCTCATCGCACACGTCGACACGACCCCGGACGTCACAGGTGCGGGCGTCTCGCCGATCGTGCACGAGAGCTGGGACGGCTCGCCGATCGAGCTGCCGGGCGACGACCGCCAAGTGCTCGACCCCGAGCTCCTGCCCGAGCTCGCCGCGCGCGTCGGTCACGAGATCGTCACGAGCGACGGCACGACGCTCCTCGGCGCCGACGACAAGGCCGGGATCGCCGAGATCATGGCCGCGGTCGCGTACCTCTCACGGCACCCGGAACGGCCGCGCTGCAACATCCGCGTCGCGTTCACGGTGGACGAGGAGGTCGGGCGCGGGGCGGAGGACTTCGACCTCGCGGGGTTCGGCGCGGACGTCGCGTACACGCTCGACGGCACCGGCCTCGGCGACCTCGAGACCGAGACCTTCTCGGCGAAGTCGATGCGAATCACGATCCGGGGACTGTCGGTGCATCCCGGCAGTGCGAAGGGCAAGCTCGTCAACGCGGTGAAGCTCGCGGCCGAGCTCGTCGCGTCGCTCCCATCCGACCGGCTGTCGCCGGAGACGACGGAGGAGCGCGAGGGTTACGTCCACCCGCATCGCATATCGGGCGGCGTCGAGAAGACGATCGTGGACTTCATCATTCGCGACCACGACGAGGACCTGCTCGAGCAGCACACCGAGCTCTTGCGCGAGCTCGCCGGGCGGATCGCCCGGAAGGAGCCGCGCGCGAAGATCGACATCGAGGTGCTCGACTCCTACCGCAACATGCGGCCGTTCATCGACGAGACGCCGCGCGTCGTCGATGCTGCGAAGGAGGCGATCCGACGGGCGGGCGTCGAGCCGAGGCTCGCGATCACGCGCGGCGGAACGGACGGCGCGGTGCTCTCGGCGATGGGCCTGCCGACACCGAATCTCTTCACGGGCGGCCAGGAGTACCACTCCGTGCGCGAGTGGGCGAGCGTGCAGGACATGGCCGCGGCGGCCGCGACGATCGTCGAGCTCGCCGGCGTCTGGGCCGAGCCCGCCTGATCCCCCCGCCGGGGAATACCCGGCCGCGGCCGGGGGTTAGGGTTCGCGTATGGCCAGGCTCGTAGGCATCAACCACCTCGCCGTCGAGGTCGGGGACGTGGACGAGGCGGTGGAGTTCTTCGAGCGCTACTTCGACGACGTCACCCTCCGCGGGCGCAACGCAAACATGGCCTTCGTGGACATGGGCGACCAGTTCATCGCGTTCGCCCGCGGCGTCACGCACGTCGCCGACCACGACAGGCACATCGGTCTCGTCGTCGACGACCTCGCCGAGACCGTGCGTCGCCTCCGCGAGGGTGGGGTGGAGATTCTCGGCACGCACGACTTCCGCGACCCGTGGGGGAACCGCTGGCAGCTCGTCGATTACCGCGAGGTGCAGTTCACGAAGACAGCCCGCGTTCTCGAGGGGATGGGGTTCAACGGTCTCGAGAAGTCCGAGCACGCGCTCGAGGAGCTGCGTGCCAAGAACCTCTCGGATTGAGGCAGGCGAGGGCGAGGCAAGCCTCGCCCCTACGGGTCGGTCGCGGTTCGCCGTCCGCCGTCAACGCGGCGTCGGGCGCGTTCATACGCGGGAGTCGTAGGGGCGACGCTTGCGTCGCCCGCGCCCGACGCGGCTAGGTCTGGTGGACGCCGCAGCCGAGCCACTCGTGGCCGAAGCGGCGCATCTCGTGGACGATCGGTAGCAGCGCGCGGCCCTTGTCCGTCAGCGCGTACTCGACCCGAGGCGGCGACTCCGGGTAGCTCTCCCGCCCGACGATGCCCTCCGCCTCGAGCCAGCGCAGGCGCTCGGCGAGCGTCCGCGGGCTGATCCCCGCGCACGAGCGCTCGAGCTCCGTGAAGCGGCGCGGGCCTTCCGAGAGGTCGTGGACGATGAGCACCGTCCACTTCGAGCCGACGATCTCCGCGGCGCCCGCGACCGAACATGTCGGCGCCGCATGCACCGGCAGCATCGTGCGGGTCGTGTCCGCGCTCACGCACGGATTGTAGGCCGGTCTGGTCAGGCCGGCTTGCGCGCGGTGTAGAGCGCCGTCAGCAGCGTGCGTCCGACGCGGCCGTCGAACTGCTCGTCAGCGATGCGCGCGATGCCGTCGAGGATCTCCGTCCGCCGCTCTTCGTTCAGCCGGGCGATCGGTGAGAAGGTCCCGTAGAGCGCGCGGATGCCGACGGTATCCCAGTGTGCGTCCCAGCGGAAAGTGTCGTAGGACAGCTCCTCGAAGCCGGCTGCGGCGAGTGCGGCGAGCCTCGCCTCGCTGTCGCGGGCGAACGGCGGCCGCCCCTCCTCGCCGGCGGTCGGGCTTCGATGAAGGCCCTCGAGGAGCGGACTGGTCGCAGTGATGAACGCGTCCGTCGCGTCGCCGTCGCCGAAGAGCGTCCACCACATCCCGAACCATCCGCCGGGCCGCAAGGCGGCGAAGAGCTTCGCGAGCCCGACGGCTTCGTCTACCCAGTGGAAGCACGAGGCCGCGACGGCGAGATCGAAGTCGCTCGTCGGCAGCTCCGCGTCCTCGAGCGTGTCGACCCGGACGTCGAGACCGAGCGCGTTCTCCACATATGCCGCCAGCGAGGGATCGGGCTCGATCGCAACGACCGAGGCTCCCCGGGCGAGCAGCTGTCGAGTCGCCTGGCCGGTGCCGGGGCCGACCTCGAGCACCGTCGACCCGGGACCCAGCCCGCAGCGCTCGGCGAGAACCTCGTAGACCTGCTCCGCGTGGCCGGGCCGCGCCAGGTCGTAGGAAGCAGGGTCGGAGCCGAAGAGCCGCCGTCCCTCGGTGCGTTCGATCCGCGGTCTCACCTCAGTCCCATGGCGGCGAGTTGTGCACCCAGCGGCCGCCGACCATGGTCGCGACGACCTCGACCGACCCGAGCTCGTCCGGCGGGCATTCCACGAGGTCGCGCGACAGCACGACGAGGTCGGCGAGGTAGCCGGGCACGAGCTTCCCGCGCGTCCGCTCGTCGCCGGCGACCCAGGCGGGCGCGACCGTCGTCGCGTGCAGCGCCTGCTCGACGGTGACTGCCTCCTGCATGCGCCAGCCGGGACGGTCGTCGATCGTGCGTGTGACCCCGGCGCGGATGCCGGCGAGCGGGTCGAGCTCCTCGATCGGCGCGTCCGAGCCGTTCGCCACCACGGCGCCCGACTCGAGGAGCGAGCGAAAGGCGTAGGCGCCGTCGAGCAGCTCCGGCCAGAAGCGCTCGGCCAGGTCGCGATCCGAGGGCGCGTGCGAGAACTGCACCGAGCACGCGACCCCGAGCTGCGCGAAGCGGGGGAGGTCGGCGGGATCGAGACATTGCGCATGCTCGATCCGCGGCCGCAGGCCGCGCGGTTGCCACTCGTCCTTCGTCGCCTCGAAGGCGTCGAGCGCCTCCCGGTTCGCGCGGTCTCCGATCGCGTGGACTGCGACCGGCCAGCCCGCCCGCGCGCCGCGGCCCACGATCTCCGCGAGCTCGTCGCCGCTCGTGATCCGGACGCCGGAGCCGTCGAGCATCCACGCCGTCTGCGACCCGAGCGTCCCGTCCATGAAGACCTTGAGGTAGCCGAGTCGCAGAAACTCGTTCCCGAAGCGCGAGCGCAGGCCGAGCCCTTCGAGCTCGGGCAGCTTCCGCCACGGCAGCGACTGCCACACGCGCAACGTGAGCCCTTCGCGCTCGGCGAGCCGCTGAAAGATCTCGGGCGCGCCGATCCAGCCGTCCTTGTCGTGGACGGCCGTCACGCCGCGGCTGTGCGCGAGCTTGACGCCCTCCCGCACGACCGCGACCCACTCGTCCTCGGGGACGGACGGGAAGCGCTCGCGGAAGCGCCACGCAGCCTCCTCCCGGAGGACGCCCGTCGGCTCTCCCTGCGCGTCGCGCTCGACGACGCCGCCCTCGACCTCGAGGTCGCCCTGCGCGAGCGCGAGCGCGGCCGAGTTCAGCCACAGCGAGTGGAGATCCTTCGCCCAGAGCGCCGCCGGCGTCTCGCCCGTGACCTCGTCGAGCGCCTCCTTCGTCGGCTCCGCCTCCCAGCCCGCCGAGCGCCAGCCGTGGCCGCGGAACCAGCCGGCACGCTCCGTCGCGCCCCGAACTCGCTCGAGCGCCTCTGCGAGCGACCCGACCCCGTCGAGGGTCAGGTCACGCTGCCCGAGCGACCAGGTCGGAAAGTGGACGTGCGAGTCCGTGAACCCGGGGACGACGCAGCGTCCGCCGAGGTCGACGACGTCCGGCGTCGGGAGCGCCGGCTCGTGGGTGCCGACGCCGCCTGCGACCCGGTCTCCCGCGATCGCGAGCGCCCGTGCGACCGGGAGCGCCGGATCCAGCGTGCGGATCGTCCCGTTTTCCAGGATCATGCGCGGCGACTGTATCGACCGGAGGAGCGTCGGAATGCTGTCGCACGTCGCCGTCAACGTGACCGACCTGGAGGCCGCGAAGCGCTTCTACCTCGAGGTGCTCGGGCCGCTCGGGTACCGCATCGTCTACGAGGAGCCGGGTGCCGTCGCGTATCTCGCGGACGCGCGCGGGCTCGACTTCGGCCTCGGGCGGCGCGAGCCCGTCGGCGGCGCGCACGTCGCGTTCCACTGCGACGACCGGGCGGCGGTCGACCGCTTCCACGAGGCTGCGCTTACCGCCGGCGGACGCGACAACGGCGCTCCCGGCATCCGCGCGAAGTACAGCGACGACTACTACGCCGCCTACGTGCTCGACCCCGACGGCAACAACATCGAGGCCGTCACCCACGGTTGAGGGCGCCTACGTCGGCTCGGCCACGGCGACGCCGGGGCGGAACAGCGGGAGCTGGGCGCCGTTCGCGTCATCCGTGCGGTAGCCGCCGGGGACGGGCGTGAAGAGCTCCGGGTAGCCCCACATGCCGTGCTCGGACAGGTCCAGTCCGGCCGACTCCGCCTCCGCGTCGCTGCGGATGCCGAAGGTCGCGTGCATCGCCCACAGCGAGAGGAAGGACGCGCCGAACGTGAAGACGCCCACCGCGAGCAGCCCGAGCGCCTGCGTGCCGAGCTGCGCCGCGGAGCCCGTATAGAACAACCCGCCCGAGCCGGTCGCGAGCCGCTCCGCGAGCTCCGGCGCCGCGAAGAAGCCGAGCGCGAGCGTGCCCCAGACACCGGCCATCCCGTGAGCGGCGATGGCGCCGACCGGGTCGTCGATGCGCAGGCGCTCGACCAGGAGCGTCCCGCCGACCACGATCGCGCCCGCGACCGCGCCGATCACGATCGCGGCCCACGGGGCGACGAACGCGCAGGCAGCGGTGATCGCGACGAGCCCGGCGATCGCGCCGTTGAGCATCATCGACAGGTCGGGCCGCTTCAGCACCAGCCACGAGGTCGCGACCGCGCCGATCACGCCGGCCGCTGCGGCGAGGTTGGTGTTGAGCGCCACGTACGCGAAGAAGCCGAGCCCACCGAGCTGCACGCTCAAGGTCGAGCCGGCGTTGAAGCCGAACCAGCCGAACCAGAGGATGATCACGCCGAGCGTCGTGAACGCCATGTTGTGACCCGGGATCGGGTTGGCCTTCCCTTCCACGAACCGCCCGAGCCGCGGCCCGAGCAGCAGCGCCCCCGCGAGGCCGGCGAGCGCGCCCTGGTAATGGACGACCGTCGAGCCCGCGAAGTCCTGCATGCCGCGCTCGAAGAGCCACCCGTCGGGCGACCAGATCCAGTGCGCGACGAGCGAGTAGATCAGCGTGAAGACGATCCCGAACGCGAAGTAGACCCAGAGCTTCGTCCGCTCGGCCATCGCGCCCCACACGATCGCGAGCGAGACGGCCGCGAACGCGACCTGGAAGAGGTAGCCCGCAGCCGCCGGGATCTCCGCGAACCACGAGAACGGGGCTTTGCCTATCTGGAGCAGCTCGTCCGTCGAGGGCACGAAGCCCGAGCCGCCGACGAAGCCGTTGCCGCCGTCGCCGAACGCCATCCCGAAGCCGACGAGGTAGTACGTGATCGCGGCGAGCGCGAAGATCAGCACGTTCTTCGCCGCGACGTGCCCGACGTTCTTCATCCGCGTCAGCCCCGCCTCGAGGAACGCGAAGCCGGCCTGCATGAAGATCACGAGCACCGCCGCCAGCACGACCCAGACCGTGCTCACCGCGAACACGAGCTCCTGGTTCGACATCTCTCCACCTCCTCGTCGGTCGGACCACGAAAAAAGCCCCAGGACTCCAGTCCTGAGGCTCCGATGCCTGCTCACGCCTCCTCCGGCGGCTGCGTGCAGCGCGGAACCTAGCCGAGTCGGCGGACGACGAGGTAGGGGCGACCCTTGGGTCGCCCTCGAGTGAGACAATGCGCGCCGTGCCCTGGGAGCCGCTGACCGAGGAGCAGATCGAGGTTCGCGACCTCGTCCGCACGCTCGCCCGCGAGCGTATCGCCCCGCGCGCCGCCGAGATCGACGCCTCGCACGAGTTTCCGTGGGACGTCGTCGAGCTCTTCCGGGAGCACGGCATCTTCGGGCTCTTCTTCGACGAGGAGTTCGGCGGTACCGGCACCGGAGTGCTGCTCTCGCTCGTCGCGATCGAGGAGGTCTCGAAGGTCTGCGCGACGAGCGGGCTCATCCTCGCGGTGCAGGAGCTCGGCTCGCTCGGGCTCAAGCTCGCGGGGAGCGAAGAGCAGAAGGAGCGCTTCCTTCCGCGTCTCGCGTCCGGCGAGGCGCTCGCCGCGTACGCGCTGACCGAGGCCGGCTCCGGCTCGGACTCCGCGGCCATGCGCACCGTCGCCCGCCGCGACGGCGACGAGTACGTCCTCGACGGCTCGAAGCGCTTCATCACGAACGCGGCCGTCGCGGGGCTCTACACCGTGTTCGCGAAGACCGACCCCGAGGCCGGCCACTCGGGCATCTCGGCGTTCGTCGTCGAGGCCGACACGCCGGGGTTCGAGGTCGCGCGGCTCGAGCCGAAGATGGGGATCTCGGGCTCGACGACCGGCGAGCTGACCTTCGACGGCGCGCGCATCCCCGCCGCCAACCTCCTCGGGGAGGAGGGCGAGGGCTTCAAGATCGCGATGCGCATCCTCGACCGCTCGCGGCCGGGAGTCGCGGCGCAGGGCCTCGGCATCGCGCAAGGCGCGACCGACTACGCGCTCGAGTACGCGCGCACGCGCGAGACGATGGGCAAGCCGATCGCGGAGCACCAGCTGATCGCCGCCAAGCTCGCAGACATGGAGACGCGCACCGAGGCCGCGCGCGGGCTCCTCTACCGCTTCGGGCGCATGGTCGACGAGGGCGCGTCCGACTCGGAGCTGACGAAGGCCTCCGCGATGGCGAAGCTCGCCTGCACCGACGCGGCCATGTGGGTCACGACCGAGGCCGTGCAGGTGCTCGGCGGCTACGGCTACATCAAGGAGTACCCGGTCGAGCGCATGATGCGCGACGCGAAGATCACGCAGATCTACGAGGGCACGAACGAGATCCAGCGGCTCGTCATCGCGCGCGAGATGCTGAAGGAGAACCGGGCCTTCCTGCTCGCCGGCGTCGCCTGAGGCCTTCGGCTCTAGCCCTCGAAGTGGACCCACAGGCTCGCGATGCCCGCGAGCACGACCACGAGGACGGGCACGAACGCTGCATCCTCGAGACCCGCCACGCCTAGCACGGCGGCCACCAGCGAGCAGGCCGCGACCCCCCACGCCAGCATGTTGATCAAGCGGCGTCGCCCGGGCGACAGGTCGTGGGCAGAGCCGATGCCGAGCGCGAAGATGAACCAGCCGAAGGCGAGGCCGGCGAAGATGCCGCTCGCACCGAGCACGACGAGGCCGATGCTCAGGACTCCCGCGACGACGAACCCGAGGAAGAGGTACGCGGTACGCCGGCGATCGGAGTCGAGGAGCCGCCTGCCCTCGCGCGTCGTGAGAATCACGAGGTTCATCACGGGCTCGGCGCTCCACGTGACGAGGAGCAGCACGCCGGCGATGCCGAGCAGGGCATAGCCCACCGGGTGGTCCCTGAGCCCGACCGCGCGGAGCGCGAAGCCGAGGATGATCGGGCTCAAGGCGATCGTCAGCCGAGCCTCGTTCGGAAGGCGCTCCTGCCAGAGCGAGAAGCGCAAAAGCGCTCCGTAGACGGGATTACGTGCCTTCAGGGACTCGACGAGCAGCATCCGGGCCGCGTCGTCGCTCGGGTCGAGGCGCAGCGCCTCGCGGAATCGCGCTTCGGCCTCCCTCCGGTCTCCGCGGGCAAGCGCGGCGAAGCCTGCAAGAGAGTGCATGACGTCCCCGCCGGGATCGAGGGCGAGTGCCGTCCGGGCCGCTTCGCGCGCCTCGTCGTGGCGGCCGACCTGCGCCAGCGACGAGCCGAGAATCGCGGCGGCCTCCGCGTTCTCGGGATCGAGCTCCTGCGCCCGCCTCGCCTGCTCGATCGCCTCCTCGTTGCGGCCCTGGTGCGCGAGCAGCCAGGCGTACGCCGCGACGTACGGCGGCCAGGTCGGGGCCAGGCTCATCGCCGCGCCGATCGACCGTTCGGCGAGAACGTGGTCTCCCGTCCCGGTCGCAGCGAGCGCGGCAAGGAAGTGAGCGTCCGGGTCCTCGGGGTCGAGAGCCACGGCGGCCCGAGCTGCCGTCAGGGCCTCCCCGGGACGATTCAGCGCGACGAGCGCGCGGGCCAACAGTGCGTAGGTCTCGGGTTCGTCCGGGTCGTCGGCGATCGCGGCGCGCAGCTCGCGCTCCGCGTCGGCGGGTCGCCCGATCTCCAGCAGCGCAGCGGCACGCTCCTGCGCCTGCTCCACGGTGTCGCTCACATCGCGCATCGGCCGACGGGCATTGTCGCGCACGGTTGGAGTCGCGTCAGCGAGCCAGGGCTGGACTCGACACTCGTAGAGGGGCATCATCGTGCGCCATGCGGTGGCTTCTGGCGCTCGTTTGCGTTCTCGTCGTCGCCGCCTGGCCGGTCAGCGCGTCCGGCGGCGAGGAGGTCTCGCGCACGCAGCTCGGGATAACCGGCGACCCGGCCCGCTTCGCGCGCCTGACCGGTCAGCGCTCCACGATCCGGCACAACTTTCTCGGCTGGCACCAGGGGAACGCCCTGCCGCAGATCCTCGGGAACCTGCGCCCGATCCCGATGATCGCGATCAAGACCGGCGGTGCGATCACTCCCGCCGCGATCGCGAGCGGCCGCGGCGACGCGTTCCTCGTCCAGCTCAACCGGGCGGTCGCGGACTTCGGCGGCCTCGTCTACGTTCGGCCGCTGCCCGAGATGAACGCCCACTGGAACGACTATTGCGCGTACAACCGGAACGGCTCCGCGCGCGGCTCGCAGCATTCGACGGCCGCGTTCAGGAAGGCGTTCCGCCGGATCGCGATCTTCGCGCGAGGCGGCTCCGCGGCGAACGTGGCCCAGAGGCTCCGGAAGGCGGGCGTGCCGGTCCCCGCGAACCTGGACCTGGCGCCGACCGAGGCCCGCATCGTCTGGAACCCGCAGGGCTACGGCGCGCCCGACGTCCGCGGGAACTCCGCGCAGGCGTACTACCCCGGCGACGGCTACGTGGACGTCGTCGCGAACGACCTCTACGACCAGGGCTTCAACGCAGCGTGGGAGGCGAACGAGGCGCTCTACCGCGCGCACCGCAACAAGCCGTACGCGCTCGCGGAGTGGGGGCTCTGGGGGATCGACGATCCCGCGTTCGTCGAGAAGATGGCGGCGTTCGTGAAGAGCCACGGGCGCATCGAGTTCCTTGCCTATTTCAACAGCAAGCCGAGCGCGATCTGGGACCTCCAGAGCAAGCCGCGCAGCCGGGCCGCCTACCGCCGCCTCATCACGCCGCTCGGACGGCTAGGCGTCGTGGCATAGTCGGCGCCGTGGAGTTCCACCGCGGCCGCCTCATCGACCACGTCCACCTGCGTGTGCGCGACCTCGAGTGGAGCCGCCGCTTCTACCAGGCGGCGCTCGGCGCGCTCGGTCTCGAGATCCAGAGCGGCAAGGACGCCTTCTGGTCGGACGAGCTCTATGTAAGCGCGGACGGGCCGCGGACCCAGAACCTCCACCTCGCGTTCTCGGCCGACGACGAGGAGGCCGTGAAGCGCTTCCACGCGGCCGCGATCGCCGCGGGCGGGCAGGACAACGGCGGGCCGGGGGAGCGCGACTACCACCCGGGCTACTACGGCGCCTACGTCCTCGACCCGGATGGGAACAACATCGAGGCCGCGTACCACGGGCCTGCGCGGCGCTCCGCCCCGTCGGTCGTCATCACGCCGCTGTAGGGGCGACCCTTGGGTCGCCCTCTTCTGCCGTCCCGCGGTCGAGGGCGAGGCAAGCCTCGCCCCTACATGCCGGGTGGAGACGCTCGCGGGTAGCGGGCGCGGAGCCCGTCGACGTACTCCGAGAGTCGGTCGGCGATCGTCTGTTCTCGGATCTCGAGGACGTTCTCGGCGTTGCGCTCGCCGGAGCGGGAGAAGTTGAAGCTGCCGAGAAAGGTCGTATCGTCCGCGACCACGATCTTCGCGTGCATGAAGTCGTGCACGGACTCGGGCGTCCACGGTACAGACGCCTTGCCGCTGAAGTCGCCGCCGTCGAGCACCCGGCGCAGGAGCGGGATCTTCCAGTCGCTGACGCCGTTCGTCCGCCACTGCTCGAAGACCTGGTCGACCTGCGTGTCGTCGACGATGCCGACGACCGGGCAGCGCCCCTCGTTTATGACCTCGACGAGCGTCCCCAGAATCGGGCCCGACGTGAGGACGGGCGACGCGATCCGCACGCGCTCGGTCGCCTTCCCGATGTGCTTCGCGACGCGGTGCGAGAGCGCCTCGCCGTGCTCGGGAGTGAACCACGCGCGGACGCGGGCGCCGTCGAGCGTCTCCGGCCTGGGGTCGACCTCGCCCGAGCCCTCGACCTTTCCGCTCTCCCAGAGCTGGCCGAACGCGAGCGTGTATGCGTACGCGATCTCGGGCGAGCGGAGGACGGCGATGACGTTCTCCTGCCGCGTCCACGAGTCGTCGGTCCAGTTGGTCGAGCCCGTCCAGACTGCGCGGCCGTCGCGGACGACGAACTTGTGGTGCATGAGATCAGGGATCCCGGCGACGCCACGCGTTGGGATCGGAAGCCGCTCGATCGACTCCGGGGCGGTCTCCGGTGGGGGTGGGACCGCGATCGGCCCGGGGTGTGCGACGTTGTAGAGCAGGCGGATCTCGACGCCGCGCTGCGCCGCGGCGAGGAGCGACGCGAGGACGAGCCCGCCCGCGTCGGTCTCGAAGCGCACGTCGTAGACCGCGATGTCGAGGGTCTTCTCGGCTCGAGCCAGAAAGGCGGCGATCCCGCGCGCGACCTCGGCGGCGCGCTGCCCTCCGTCCGTCAGCGTCGTGAGCCCGATCGCGGCCTCTTGCGCCGCGGGCGTCTCGGTCACGCGGTGGGGGCGGCGGCGGCCTTCGCGGCGCGGAGCGAGGCCTTGTGGGCGCGCTTCTGCGCCTGGTACTCCGCGAGCGCCTCGGGTGAGTCGACGACCCCGAGCGTCGGGTACTCGGGGACGAGCTCGGTCGCCTGCTCGACGCCGAACCGGAGCGCGAGAACCGAGCCGAGGCCCGAGATCTTCATCTTCCCGAAGCCGGGAAGCGCGCCGATGCGGCTCCGGAGGTCTGACGCGTCCTGCGCTTCCGTCCAGATCCGCTCCGCGTGCCCGGCGTAGTCGTCGACGACGACCTGGCAGAGCTCCTGCACGCGCTGCGCCATGGCCCGCGGGAAGCGGTGGATCGCCGGGCGTTCGCGGAACGCGTCCTCGAGGACCTGCGGATCCATGCCCGCGATCGCGGCGGCATCGAGCGTCCCGATCCGCTGCTCGAGCCGTAGCGGCCCCGAGAACGCCTGCTGGACGGTCACCTGCTGATCGATCGCGAACCCGATGAGGAGCGCGAGCGGATCGCGGGCGATGAGCGCGTTCGCCTCGTCCGAGTCCGTGAAGTAGAGCGCCTCGGGCATCCGTTTCGATTCTAGGGGAGCCGGACGGGCGGCCGCAGTGGTCTCGCGGGACGGCTGGGCGTCATGAGACACTTCCTCTCCGCATGCGGCGACTCCACTTGCTCCGGCACGCGAAGTCGTCGTGGGACGACCCTGCGCTCCGCGACCGCGACCGGCCGCTCGCAGTGCGTGGACAGAAGGCCGTCGGGCGCATCGAGCGTTGGGTGCGCGAGCACGACGTGCGACCGCAGCTCGTGCTCTGCTCGGACGCCCGGCGTGCGCGAGAGACGCTCGAAGGCGTGCTTCCGGGCCTCGGTGCCCCGGACGTCCAGATCGAGGAAGGCCTGTACGCCGCGAACGCGCAAGCCCTCGTCGAGCGTCTGCGCTCGGTGCCGGACGACGTCGACGAGGCGATGCTCGTCGGGCACAACCCCGGCCTCGCCGACCTTCTGCTCCTGCTCGCGGAGCCGGGAGAGCTGCGCGAGCGTGCGCGAGCGAAGGTGCCCACGGGCGCGCTCGCGACGCTCGAGGCAGATCTCGTCAGCTGGTCGGAGCTCGGACCGGGCTGCGCTCGACTCGTGTCCTTCGTGGTTCCGCGGGACATCCGGTAGCGCTCCCCGTGTCGGTTGCTTGGCGTGTGGGATGCTCCGCACGTGCGGGAGCTGCGCGTGGAACACGACGGCGTCACGCTCGTCGGGAGCTACTCGCCGGCGGGCGAGACGGCGCTCGTCGCGCTCCACGGAGCGGGCGAGGGCACGCGCGAAGGCCTTCTCTACGAGCACCTGCACCACGTCCTTCCTCCGGCCGGCATCGGCGTCGTCACCTTCGACCGCCGCGGCGAGGGCGAGTCGACGGGCGACGCGTCCCGCGGTCGCTTCGACCTCCAGGCGCGCGACGCGCTCGCGATGCTGGACGCAGTCGGCGTCCAGCGTGTCGGGCTCTGGGGCTACAGCCAGGGCGGCTGGGTCGCGCCGCTCGCCGCGACGATGTCCGATCGCGTTGCGTTCCTCGTTCTCGTCGCCTCGACGGGCGTCACGCCAGCCGAGCAGATGCGGTACGCGAACGCCGCGCAGCTCCGCCTCGCCGGGTTCGGGGAGGACGTCGTCACGCGCGCGCTCGAGCTGCGGCGGCGGTTCGAGGACCACGTGCACGGCATCGGCCGCGAGCACGAGGACGAGCTGCGCGCCGATCTGCGCGCCGCGCTCGACGAGGACTGGTTCGGGATGCTCTTCATTCCGCCGGTGCTGCTCGACGAGGAGGGCTGCGCGCTCTGGATCGAGGAGATGGACTTCGACCCGCGGCCGGTGTTCGCGCAGGTGCGCGTCCCCGCGCTCGCGTTCTTCGGCGCGGCGGACTCGTGGACACCCGTCGAGCCGAGCGTCGAGGCGTGGCGGGAGGCGCGCGGAGACGAGGTCGAGATCGTCGTCATCCCCGACGCCGAGCACGAGCTGACGCTGCCGGACGGGACGCTGTCGCCCGACTATGAGCGGAAGCTCGTCGCCTGGCTCGCTGGTCTCGCTGGGGCAGCGGGATAATCGCCCCGTGCCACGGGACGGCCGCGTTCTCGAGATCAGGACGTATCGGCTAACGGCCGGCACCGGGGCGCGGTTCCACCGGGCGGTCGTCGAAAAGTCGATGCCGATGCTCGAGCGCTGGGGCGTGGAGGTGGTCGCCTACGGCCCGTCGCTCGACGACGACGACCTCTACTACCTCGTCCGGGCGTACGCGAGCCTCGACGAGCTACGGGAGAGCCAGGACGCGTTCTACGGCAGCGACGAGTGGCGGCAAGGACCGCGCGAGGAGATCATCTCGATGATCGAGAGCGACATCTCGGTCGTCGTCCCGATCGGCGCGATCGCTGTCTGACGGTCCGGGCGCGGGGCGCCTGGTCCCGCCGGCGGAATTCGCGCCGTTGCCCGGCCGTTACCCTGGCCGTATGGCTCCGCTCGACGCTTTCTCGTCTGCGACGCGGGCGTGGTTCGAGCGCGTGTTCGAGGAGCCGACGCCCGCGCAGGCGCTCGGCTGGCCCGCGATCGCGCGCGGCGGCCACGTTCTGATCCAGGCGCCGACCGGCTCCGGGAAGACGCTCGCGGCCTTCCTGATCGGGATCGACCGGCTGAACGCGTCGCCCGGCGAGGGGCTCCGGCTGCTCTACGTCTCCCCGCTCAAGGCGCTCAACTACGACATCGAGCGCAACCTGCGCAGCCCGCTCGCCGGCCTCGAGTCGAAACTCTCGGTCGGCGTCCGCACCGGAGACACGCCGGCGGACGAGCGCCGGCGGATGCTGAAGACGCCGCCCGACATCCTCATCACGACCCCGGAGTCGCTGTTCCTGCTCCTCACCTCCCAGGCGCGCGAGACGCTGCGCGGCGTCGAGACCGTGATTCTCGACGAGGTGCACGCGGTGGCGGGGACGAAGCGCGGCTCTCACCTCGCGCTCTCGCTGGAGCGCTTGGAGGAGCTCGTTGAGCGCCCGTTCCAGCGGATCGGGCTCTCGGCCACGCAGCGCCCGCTCGCGGAGATCGGCCGCTTCGTCGCGGGCACCGAGCGCGACATCGAGCTCGTCGACGCGGGCGTGCGCAAGGAGCTCGACCTCGAGGTCGTCATCCCGATCGAGGACATGCGCGAGCTCGGCTCGACCGCCGACCTCTCGGTGCCCCCGATCGCCGACGGCGTGCAGCTGAGCTCGGGCGTCGAGCAATCGAGCCGCTCGATCTGGCCCTCGATCTACCCCGCGATCCTCGAGCTCGTCCGGCAGCACCGCTCGACGATCGTCTTCGTCAACAATCGCCGGCTGGCCGAGCGCCTCGCACTCCGCCTGAACGAGCTCGCGGAGGAGGAGATCGCCCGCGCTCATCACGGCTCGCTCGCGCGCGAGCAGCGGTTCGTCGTCGAGGAGCTCCTGAAGGCGGGCAAGATTCCGTGTCTCGTCGCGACCTCGTCCCTCGAGCTCGGGATCGACATGGGCGCCGTTGACCTCGTGGTCCAGGTCGAGAGCCCGAAGTCCGTCGCGCGCGGGTTGCAGCGCGTCGGCCGCGCCGGCCACGACCTGCACTCGGTCTCGCGCGGGCGCATCTTCCCGAAGTTCAGGGCCGACCTCCTCGAGTCCGCAGTCGTGGCCAGGGCGATGCGGGAGGGGGCGATCGAGGAGACCCAGATCCCGAGGAACCCCCTCGACGTGCTCGCGCAGCAGATCGTGGCGATCTGCGCCGACGACGAGGTGTCGGTGGCCGATCTCCATGCGCTCGTCCGGCGCGCGTATCCGTTCGCCGAGCTCTCGCGCGCGCAGCTCGAGAACGTGCTCGACATGCTCGCCGGTCGCTACCCCTCGGACGAGTTCGCCGAGCTGCGGCCGCGGATCGTGTGGGACCGCACCGCAGGTGTCATTCGCGGCCGCACGGGCGCGCGGCGGCTCGCGGTCACGAACGCCGGGACGATTCCCGACCGCGGGCTCTTCGGCGTGCACCTCGTCGACGGCGGCGGGCGGGTCGGCGAGCTCGACGAGGAGATGGTGTACGAGGCGCGCGAGGGGCAGACGTTCCTCCTCGGCGCGTCGACGTGGCGGATCGAGGACATCACGCGCGACCGCGTGCTCGTGTCGCCCGCGCCGGGGGCTCCGGGAGTGGCGCCATTCTGGAAGGGCGAGGGAGTCGGGCGGCCCGCCGAGCTGGGAGAGAAGATCGGGCGCGCAACGCGGGAGCTCGTCGCTCTCGGCGACGATGCGGCAAGCCGGATCGAGAGCGAGTACGGGCTCGACCCGCGGGCCGCGCAGAACCTCCTCACCTTCCTGCGGGAGCAGGAGGCCGCGACCGGCGTCGTTCCCTCGGACCGCTCGATCATCGTCGAGCGCTTCCGCGACGAGATCGGCGACTGGCGCGTCTGCGTCCTCACGCCGTTCGGTGGCCGCGTGCACGCGCCGTGGGGGCTCGCGCTGGCGGCGCGCCTCCGCGACTCGCTCGACCTCGACGCGCACTCGCTCTGGTCGGACGACGGCATCGCGTTGCACTTCCCCGACGCGGATGCGCCGCCGCCGCTCGCCGACCTCCAGCTCGACCCGGACGACGTCGAGGAGCTCGTCCTCGCCGAGCTCGCGCAGTCCGCGCTCTTCGGCGCGCGCTTCCGCGAGAACGCCTCGCGCGCGCTCCTCATCCCGCGTCGGAGGCCCGGGCAGCGGACGCCGCTCTGGCAGCAGCGGCTGAAGGCGCAGTCGCTCCTCCAGGTCGCGCGCCGCTATCCGCAGTTCCCGATCGTGCTCGAGACCTACCGCGAGGTGCTCCAGGACGTTTTCGACCTGCCTGCCCTCAAGGGGATCCTGCGCGGGATCTCGACCCGCGAGCTCGACCTCGTCGAGGTGGAGACCGCGTCGGCGTCGCCGTTCGCGTCCTCGCTGCTCTTCGACTACGTCGCGACCTACATGTACGAGGACGACACGCCCGCCGAGGAGCGCCGCGCGCAGGCACTCTCGCTCGACCGCGGCCTCCTGCGCGAGCTGATGGGGGTCGAGGAGCTACGCGAGCTGCTCGACGCGGGCGCGATCGCGGAGGTGGAGGCGTCGTTGCGGCGTCCGCCGCGAAACGCCGACGAGCTGCATGACTTGCTCCGTCGCGCGGGGCCGCTCCCGGAAGGTGAGTACGACGCGGGCTTCGCCGAGACGCTCCTGCGCGAGCGGCGGGCGATCCGCGTGCGGCTCGGCGAGCGCGAGCTCGTCACTGCCGTCGAGGATGCGGGGCTCGTGCGCGACGCGTTCGGGGCGGTGCCTCCGGGCGGGGTGCCGCACGCGTTCCTCGAGCCGGTTCCGGACGCGCTCTCCGTGTTGCTCCGACGGCACGCGCGGACGAGTGGCCCGTTCACGACCGGCGAGGTCGCTGCACGCTTCGGGCTCGAGCGTGAGCGCGTCGAGTCGGAGCTGACTGCGCTCGAGCGGGAGGAGCAGCTCGTCCGCGGCGAGCTCAGGCCCGGAGGAAGCGAACGCGAGTGGTGCGATCCGGACGTGCTGCGCCGGATCCGGCGCGCGACGCTCGCAGTGCTCCGGCGCGAGGTCGAGCCCGCGGAGCAGGCCGCGTTCGGGCGTTTCCTTCCCGCATGGCACGGCATCGGGCGGAGGCAGACGCTGCGCGAGGCTCTCGTCCCGCTCCAGTCGCTCGCGCTGCCGGTCTCGCTGTGGGAGAGCGACGTGCTGCCGAGGCGGGTGCCCGGCTACCGGCCGGTGGATCTCGACGCGCTCTGCGCCTCGGGCGCCGTGGTGTGGGTGGGCGCCGGGCTCGACCGGGTCGCGGCCTATTTCCGCGAGGACGCACCGCTGCTCGGACCGCCCGCGGCCGAGGCCGCACCGGAGGGCGATGCGCACGTGGCGGTGCGCGCCGCGCTCGCACAGGGCGCGCTCTTCTGGGCCGACCTTCTCTACGCGGCCGAGCTCGATGCGGGCGAAGCGCTCGCCGCGCTCTGGGATCTCGTGTGGGCGGGCGAGGTGACGAACGACTCGTGGGCGCCGTTGCGAGCCTCGCGGCGGTACGAGGCACCGCGGCCGGAGCGCGGACGGCGGAGGTTCATGCGCTCGCGGGGGGCGGCAGCGTCCCCGACCCAGGGCCGTTGGTCGTTGACCGCCCGGTTGTTCGCGCAGGAGCCCGGCCGCGATCGCCGGGCACTCGCGGAGCTCCTGCTCGAGCGGCAGGGGATCGTGACGCGCGACGGCGTGCGCGGGGAGGGAATCCGCGGTGGATACGGCGCGGTATACGCGGAGCTGCGCGCGCTCGAGACACTCGGCGTGTGCCGGCGCGGGTACTTCGTCGAGGGTCTCGGTGGGGCGCAGTTCGCGTTGCCGGGAGCGGTGGAGCGGTTGCGCGAGCTTCGTTCGGAGGATGCCGCGGAGGCGCTCGTGTTGGCGGCGGCCGATCCCGCGCAGCCATACGGATCGGCGCTCCCGTGGCCGCGTCGGGCAGGAGCTCGCGCGGCACGAGTCGCCGGTGCCTGGGTCGTGTTGCTCGGCGGCGAGGCCGTGCTCTTCGTGGAGCGCGGCGGTCGCTCGCTCGTTCCGCTGCGCGAGCCGTCGCCGGAGTGGCTGCGGCCCGCGATCGAGGCCCTCGTCGCGCACGTGCGCGCCGGTGGGGCGAAGCGGCTCGCCGTCGAGCGTTTCGACGGCTCGCCGGTCGTGGAGTCGGACGCGATGGCGCTCCTCGTCGAGTCCGGCTTCCTCGCAGGGCCGCGCCGCGCGGTCCTGCGCCCGTAGCACCGCCCGCCAAGAGAGGAGAGGCGCCGTCGGGGGCGTAGGGGAACGTGTGCCCGTGCGCGCGCCCCATCTGTATCCGCTGCTTCGGGGCTTCGTCCTGGGGGCGTTCGTCGTCCTCGGTCGTGAGCTCGAGGACGGCGCGGAGCTTCCCTTCGCCTTCGAGGAGCACGTGCAGCGGCGTGGGCCGGCGTTGTACGAGCTTCGGCCGCTCGTGCGCGCGTTCATCGAGGAGCGCGAGCCGCTGCTGCGCGGCCGGGAGGATGCGACGCTCGCCATCGACGAGCTTCGGCGTGAGCCTGCCGCTGCGATCTTCGCGCGCGCCCACGCGGGGACGAGGGCGACCGAGGAGCAGGCGCTCTTCCGGACGGTTCTGCTCGGGCTCCTCATCGTGACGGCGGAGGCATGCGGCGGCTTCGACTGGGACGACGAGGCGTTCGAGCGCGCCTACGCGGCGCTCGAGTCGTCGCTCTTCGGCGAGCATCGGCGCTACGTCGTTATCGCCCCGCTCGTCGGGCTGTCGGTCGCGAAGCCGATCGAGCTCGCGCCGCGCGTCACCGTGCGGTTGTCCGCGCCGGGAGAGCTCGCGACGCACTGGCCCGAGTCGCGCGGCCTGCTTCCGCCGGGGTTCGGGAACGAGCCGGACCGGTATTGCGTGCTCGAGCTCCAGGCTGAGCTCGACGCGGGTGCCGAGCCGCCGGATGCTCCTGCGGAGATCGCGGATGCGGTGAGCGCGATCCGCCTGACGACCGCGGCGGCGCTCGCGGCCGGGCCGGTCCTCTTCGAGACGTTGGACGGGCGTCCGTTCGGCATCCGGCCCGTGCTCCCGATCGCCGCCACACAGCCGCCCGGGGAGCCGTCCCGGCTCGACTCCTTTCGCACGCCCATCGCCGTCGAGGTGCTCGCGGCGCTCGGGCTCGCTGACGGGGACCCGGCGCTGGCGGAGGCTCTCGACCGCTGGGAGCTCTCGCTCTTCCAGAATGAGCCGTTCCGCGCGGAGCAGCTCCGAGCTGCGTTGTCGGCGTTGCTCGGGGAGACCTGGCCCTTGCGCTGCTCGGTCCTGCTGGCAGAGGACGGGGCGGCCCGGGAGGAGCTGTACGCCCAACTCGGTGCGCTGGCCGGCGGGGAGCCTGCCGGTGCGGGCGCCGTGGACGCCGTCCGCCGGGCGCTCGTCGCGGTGCTTCGAGGAGGCAACCGCGCGGATCTCGTGCACGACCTCGACCGCGAGCTCCTCGGGCTTCCGAGGCGCTCCGCGGCGTGGGCGCAGGCGGTCTGAGCCGGCTTTACGGGCTCTTGCGGACGCCACGAACTCGGCACGAACTCGCACAACTCGTTACTCGCGCGCGAGCGTTGCCCGGCTACGGTCGTCTCATGGACGAGGCACGGGCGGTGCTGGAGAGGTTGGAGCGAATCGAGACGCTCGACCGGGCAGGCGCCGACCGGTCGGCGCTCCTGGCCGAGCTCCGCGCGCTGCTCGTGGACGCCGAGGCGTGGTCGAGGGTCGAAGGAGGTGATGCCGGAGAGAGCGCGGTCGAGACCCTGCGGTTGGCGCTTGCCCGTGACATGATCGCGGTGTGAGCTCGGAGGTCGCGGTCTTGCACTGGGACGACGCTCGAACCTGGCGTGGCGAGCGTGGTCACATCGCGGGCACGTGGCGGAGCCTGACCGGGCGGGCGTCGCAGGTCGTCGGGGTCAAGCGAATCGAGATCGACGCCGGGATGTGGTCGACGCCACTGCACCTCGAGGGCGCCGAGGAGGAGATCTTCTACGTGCTGGGGGGCAGCGGGGTCTCCGTGCAGTCGGAGGGGGACGACCCGCTCGGGTACGAGGTCCGAGCGGGCGACTGCATCGTGCACCTCGCGCTCGAGAACGCCCACACCCTGCAGGCGGGCGACGACGGGCTCGACGTGCTCGCGTTCGGGCAGCGCACATACGCCCCGGGAGCGACGTGGCTGCCGCGCGCCGGCGTTGCTTGGCTGGGCGAGACCTGGGCACCGGTCGGCGCCGAGAAGGACCACCCCTGGACCCGCGAGGCCGCCGCTGGTCCGGCCGAGATTGCAGAGCTCTCGCCGCGTCCGTCCAACATCGTCCACCTCGACGATGTCGAGCCGGTCGAGCGCGACGGGGCGACCGTCGGAAGGCGGATTCGCAGGCTGAGCAAGGCCGCCGGCTCGCAGCGGACCGGCCTCAGCCTGAGCGAGGTGCTCCCGGGAAAGCTCAACAATGCTCCGCACTGCCATTTCGCCGAGGAGGAGATCTTCGTCGTCCTCGGCGGGGAAGGTCACCTCCTGCTCTGGGGGACGGACGGCGTTGCAGAGCACCCGGTCCGGCGCGGCTCGGTCATCGCGCGTCCGCCGGGTACGGGTGTCGCACATGCCTTCCGCGCCGGCGACAAGCCCCTGTCTTTGCTCATGTACGGCACGCGGGAGCCGCAGGACATCTGCTACTACCCGCGCTCCGGCAGGCTCGCCCTATCGGGCCTGGGCATGATCGCGCGGGTCGAGCGGAGTCTCGAAACCTGGGACGACGAGGACTAGCTCACCCGTCGACGCCGGTTCGGCCGGACCACCGTCGATCACTGCGGTCACGATGGCTCACTGCGGCCCTTGTACACGGGAGCGACGGCTGCGCGCCGAGGGCTCGGCTACCGTTGAGCCGCCACGCACGGTGGCTTGAAGGAGTTTCGCCGATGGACTTGAAGGTGAGGCGGTCATGGGGCTCTCACGCATCCTGCCTCGGTCACAGCCGCGGCTCGAACCCGTCGCCGACGAGCACGGGCCCGAGCCCGAGCCGCCCGGCGAGCACGGCGACGAGTCAGGCCGTGAGCCCAAGCTCGAGGCCTCCCCCGGACCCGAGCCGGAGCCGGCAGACGACGAGCAGAGCGCTCACCTCCGTGCCGTCCCGTCCGCCAAGGACGAGTCGTCGCTCCAGCCGCCGCCGCAGCCCCGGGAGCGCGTGATGGCGAATGTCATCGTGTTCGCGAACCAGAAGGGCGGGGTCGCGAAGACGACCACGACCTTGAACCTCGGCGTCGCGCTGCGCGAGCTCGGGAAGAGCGTCCTCGTCATCGACCTCGATCCCCAGGGCAACCTCACGATGAGCCAGGGAATGAACCCGGATGCGATCGAGCGCTCGATGTTCGACGTGCTGGTTCACCGAGTTCCGATCTCCGACGTCATCCACACGGTCGAGGTGGACATCGCCGTTGCGTCGATCGACCTCGCGGGCGCGGAGCTCGCCCTGTCCGCGCTGATCGGGCGCGAGCGCGCCCTCGACAAGGCTCTCGTCGAGGTTCGCCCGAAGTACGACTACATCCTGATCGACACGCCCCCATCCCTCGGCCTGCTGACGATCAACGCATTCGTCGCCGCCGACGGCGTGATCGTCCCGGTTCAATGCGAGTACCTCTCGCTGCGCGGCCTCGTTCAGCTCGAGAACACGCTGGCCATGGTGCGCGAGAACCTCAACCCGGCGGTGCGCGTACAGGGCATCGTTCCGACGATGTACGACGGCCGGACGCTGCACGCTCGCGAGGCGATCGAGATTCTCGAGGAGCACTTCGGCGACCTCGTCTACGAGACGCGCATCCGCAAGACCGTCCGCTACGCCGAGGCCCCCGTGAAGGGGTCATCCGTGCTCCGCTACGACCCGACGGGGCCGGCGGCGCAGGCATACCGCGACCTGGCGAAGGAGGTTCTCGATGGCGCGAAAGCGCGCGAGCATGCGTGAGGGCCCGCTCGCGGAGCTCTTCCGCAAGACGGAGGCCGCCCAGCGCCGGCAGGATGCGCCGGCGGCGGAGCCCGCCCAGCCCTCCGAGATCTCGGAGGAGGACGCCCGCCGCAGCCAGGCGGCGCTCGAGGAGACGGTGGAGCACGTCCACGACTTCACCGAGCCGGAGCCTCCCGCGCCGACCCCGATCCGCCCCGAACAGCCGGTCGAGGCCACGTCGGTCGCCCCGGCCGCGCCTTCAGAGCCCGTCCCGCATGTCCCCGAACCGCGTGTCCCCGAACCCGAAGTGCCGACCGAGGCCGAGGCCTCGCGCGCGGCGGCGCGCTATTTCCAGACGATCCTGGAGCCGGCTCCGCGACTTCATCGCGTGCCGCCGCCGAAGGGCGCCGCGTACATCGCCGCGATTCGCGTCGTCGGCGTCGGCGGCGCCGGGCTGAACGCACTCCACCGCATGATGGACGCGGGGATCGCGCAGGTGGACTTCATCGCCGTGAACACGGACCTGCAGGCGCTCGCCGTGTCGGACGCGCCCGTGAAGATCTCGATCGGCGAAGGGGTCACGCACGGCCTCGGCTCGGGCGCCGACCCGTCGGTCGGCCGCAAGGCAGCCGAGGACGCTGCGGACCAGCTCCGGACCGCGCTCCGCGGCTCGGACATGGTGTTCGTGACCGCTGGTGAAGGCGGAGGCACCGGAACCGGAGCCGCCCCCGTGGTCGCCAGGGTCGCGCGCGAGGTCGGCGCGCTCACCGTCGGCATCGTGACCACGCCCTTCCGCTTCGAGGGCACGCGCCGCCGCTCGGCGGCCGAGCGGGGTGTGGAAGAGCTGCGCGCCGCCTGCGACACGGTCATCGTCATCCCAAACGATCGGCTGCTCGAGGTGCTCGACCGCGGGACTTCGATGGTCGATGCGTTCCGCATTGCGGACGACGTCCTGCGTCAGGGCGTGCAGGGGATCTGCGACCTGATCACGACCCCGGGCCTGATCAACCTCGACTTCGCAGACGTCCGCACGGTCATGCAGGACGCGGGCGCCGCCCTCATGGGCATCGGCTATGCAACGGGCCCGAACCGTGCCCGCGAGGCCGCCGAGCGCGCCCTCGGCTCGCCGCTCATCGACGCCGAGATCGTCAGCGCGCGCGGCATCCTGCTCTCCATCGCCGGCGGCGACGACCTCTCGCTCGTCGAGGTGAACGACGCGGCCGAGGTCGTTCGCGCCACCGCCACCGACGACACGAACATCATCTTCGGGGCGACCGTCGACCCGCGCCTGACCGGATCGGTCTGGGTGACCGTCGTCGCCACGGGCCTCGGCGCCCCACGCCGCGTTCGCGCGGGTCGTCCTGCGTTCGAGGATCGAGCGCGAAGAGCGGACGACGACGAGCTGCCGGCTTTCCTGAACTCGCACTGACGCGGCGCGACAGTGCAGACGCCGGAAATCGGCGCACTCTTGCTCACACGTCGTGTCCCACAGGTGACGATTTCGCCGTTACGCTTGAAAGCGGGTGGTGGGCCGGGGTGCCCCTACTAAAGGCCGCTCTTTGCAGGCTCTGCCAAGCGAGATCGAGCGCTCGACCGACGCCGACGTCGCGAGCCCATCCGCCTGAGCGAGACCCCGATACCCTCCCGCGATGCGAGGCGCGATCGCAGCCGGGCATCCGCTCACCGCCGAGGCAGGCAGACGGATCCTCGAGGGAGGCGGCAACGCCGTCGACGCGCTGCTCGCAGCCGCGTTCACGGCCTTCGTCACGGAAGGGCCGCTGACCGGCCCGGCCGGCGGAGGGCTCTTGCTCGTCCACTCGGCCACCGGCCAGACGACGCTTCTCGATTGCTTCTTCGCCGTGCCGTCGAGGCCCCTAGGAGAGATGGAGGACGTCGTCATCGACTTCGCCGACTCCGGCACTCAGGACTTCCACATCGGTGAGGGCTCGGTCGCCGTCCCTGGGCTTCTCGCCGGACTCGAGACGGCCCATCACCGCTTCGCGTCGCGCGGTTGGTCGGAGCTCGTGCAGCCCGCGCTCGAACTTGCCGGCGCCGGGGTCGGGTGCGACGAACCGAGGACATTCCTGCACACGATCCTCCACGGAGTTCTTCTCCGCGAGGAGGGCGGCCGGCGCATCTACGGTGACCCGGATCGGGTCCACACGGAAGACCTGTGCCCGACGCTCGAGAGCATCCGGGACACCGGGGCCGCTGCAACCGTCGCCCTGATCCCCGAGTACGCGGACGACATCGCTGCCTACGAGGTCGTCGAGTTGGAGCCGATCGAGTGCGACGTCCTCGGCCATCGCGTCCTCACCCCGCCCGCACCGTCGCGTGGCGGCCGGATCGTCGCGGACACCCTCGTGATGCTGGCGGCCGGCGCCGACGTCTCCCTCGACGACGAGGCCCGCGCGCTGCAGCTCGCGTACGGCCAGACGGGCTCCGGCCCGCTGACCGGCACGACTCACGTCTCCGTGATGGACGGTTCCGGGACGACCGCGGCCCTCTCCTCCACGCTCGGGTCCGGCTCGGGGGTCTTTCGCGGCGGCGCGCAGCTGAACAACATGCTCGGCGAGCTCGACGTCATCGGACACGAAACACGTCCTTCGGGCGCCCGTCTCGCGACGATGCTGGCGCCGACCCTGGTCCTTGCGGAGGGCCGACCGCGGGTCGCACTCGGTAGCGCGGGCTCGGTGCGTCTCGCCGGTGCGATCGCGCAGGTCGCGTGGCGCGTCATCCGAGGGCGGTCGGTGGGCGAGGCCATCGACGCCCCGCGTATCCATGTGGATGGCTCGACCCTGCATCTCGAGGGCGGGTGGTCTGAGGACGAGACACGGCGCCTTGGAGACAGCTTCGACGTCGTGCCCTGGCTCGGCCGCAATCTCTTCTTCGGCGGCGTTCAGGCCGTCGAGCTGCGCGCGGACGGCACGCTGGCCGCCGCGGGTGACCCGCGCCGCGGCGGGGCGGGCGTCGTGGTCGGATGATCAAAGTCCGCAAAGCCGAGCCCGCCGACGCCGCCGCCCTCGTCACCCTTGCGGAAGCGGTCGGCGGCGAGGAGGAGCGCTGGATCCTGTCGGTCGACACCTGGCGCACCATCGCGGACGAGCGCAGGTACGTCAGGAGCGTCTTCCGGCATCCCGACGCGGCGGTGTTCATCGCCGAGGAGGACGGCCAGGTGCTCGCACGGATGTCGCTCGCGCGAGATCCGCACCCGGCGAGCCGTCACGTCGCCGATCTCGGGCTGATGGTCGCCGCGGAGCACCGGCGGCGCGGCATCGGAACGATGCTGCTCGAGGCGGCTGTCGAGTGGGCGCGCATCTCCGGCGTGACGAAGCTCGAGCTCCATGTCTTCCCCTGGAACGAGCCCGCGCTTCGCCTGTACGAGTCGTTCGGGTTCGAGCGCGAGGGCCTCCGCAAGCGACACTACGAGCGCGCGGGCGAGTACGTCGACGCGATCCTGATGGCGCTCGTGCTCGAGTAACTCCTCTCGGCGGGGATGGCGCTCGTGCTCGGGAGATGCAAACCCGGACGAGCCGAAATCGGCATGAATTCTTGACCCATGCGTGACCGATTCGGCGATAGCGTGTGTCCAGGGACACGGGAGTGCCCCTGGGGGTGCGTGGGGACATGTGTCCCTGTTTCCGGGCCGAGAGTGCGTGTCAGCCGCGCACGTGTGACTCTCGCGCCGACGAACGGACACGAACGGGCGCTGGTGCGGGACGCTCGAACGCCGCGATGCTGAGAAGCAGCCGGTACGTGAGACGACCCCGCGCGCGCGGGCTCCGGGTGGCGAGCAAGCGATCGAGGAGACGCATCGTCCGGCGTCCTCAGTCGGCCCCGCCGCGGATCGGCACGATCTGCGCTTTGGTCTCCACGTGCTCGGTGTACCCGTCCTGTGTGCTTTCCAGACGTTGGAGCCGCAACTCGACACGCGACGCGAGCCGCTCGAGTTGTGTGAGGACCGCCTCCCGGTTCTCACGGGCGGCGGCTTCGGCGTGCTCCATGCGCAGCTCGAGTGCGCGGAGCTCGAGCCGGAAGCGCCCGTCCCCCGTGAGTAGCACGTCCGAGTCTGGAAGGATCGCAATCGGCGCTGCGCGCTCCACTGCTTCGAGCCGCCGGGCCAGCTCGTCGAGCCGCACTCCCGCGTCGGGGGCGCTGGCGAGAGCTGCAAGCTCGTTCTCGCTCGACGCGACTTTCAGCCGCAGGCCGTCGATGTGTGCACGGAGCTCTGCGACGCTGTCGTCCGGTGTGCCGACGGCCGCCGCAGCGGCGCCCTGAGCCGTTGAGTCCACGCGCGCGAGCTTCGCGGACACGTCCTCGATCCGCTCGGAGAGAGACGCGCGCTCTACGGCCCAGGTCTCGGCCGTGCCCGTGAGCTCGACGGCTTCGAGCCGACGGGCCAGCTCGTCGAGCCGCACTCCCGCGTCGGGGGCGCTGGCGAGAGCTGCAAGCTCGTTCTCGCTCGACGCGACCTTCAGCCGCAGGCCGTCGATGTGCGCGCGGAGCTCTGCGACGCTGTCGTCCGGTGTGCGGGCGGCGGCGACGGCGGCCGCGGCGGCGGCGCTCTGAGCCGCCGACTCGACGCGCGCGAGCTTCGCGGTCATGTCCTCGATCCGCTCGGAGAGAGACGCGCGCGCTACGGCCCAGGTCTCGGCCGCGCCCGCGAGCTCGGAAGCTGCGACGGCACGCTCGCGTTCCGACGCATCGAGCCGTGCCGCGAGCGCATGCATGAGACTCTCCGCCTCGGTGCCTCGGGCAACGTCCATCCCGTCGACTCGCGCGCCGAGGACCTCGAGCTCGGACGTCCACGCGACAGTCGCGCGCGCGAGGTCGGACGCCGCCGCGGCCTCTCTCCGCTCGAGCTCCGCGAGCCGGCCGGAGACCTCCGCCATCCGCTCGGCTGAATCGTGACCACGCAGCGCCACCGCGTCGGCCACCTGCGCGGCAAGCGCGTCGACCCGAGCCTGCACCGTGCCACGCTCGGAGTCGAGCGCGTGCGACATGCGCAGGATCTCCGATGCGGCCGCATCTCGCGCCGCCTCGACCTCGTCGAGGCGTGTCCGGAGCTCGCTGAGCTCCGGCTCGACGCCGCCGCCCGCTTCGGACGCCTCCGCTTGCGCGGCCGCCAGCCGTTCGAGCTGTCGTCGCACCCAGTCGCGCTCCTCGAGCCACAGCTCGTCGGTGCGCCGAACCTGGTCCACCGCCGCGTCGCGCTCTCGCTCGACCGATTCCAGCCTGGTCGAGAGCTTCCCGAGCGCCGCCTCGAGCTCGGTCGAACGCGACGCCGATGCCGCGACATTCGAGGCTGCGTCTGCCGCGACCTCCTCGAGCCTCGACGCGACGTACGCGGCCGTCTTTGCGAGCTCGTCGAGACGTGCGTCGAGCTCCGGGTCGCGCGCCCGCGGGTCGGGCAGCGCCTCCAGCTCCGCTCGCAGTGCCCCGACGACCGAGTCGACGTGCGCGCGCTGCGCGTCGAGCTCGCCGTGGAGCGAGGCGAGGTCGTGTTCTCGCCGCTCCAAGTCACGCAGCCCCGCCTCGACCTCGGCCGATACGGCCTCCAACCGCCGGTCGACGGCGTCGACCCTGCCGCCGAGGTCGGCTGCTCGTCCCTCGAGCGCCGCGGCGGTCGTCTCTGGAAGGGTCTCGAGCGCGGCCACCTGGTTCGCGAGCCCACCAAGTGCGCGCTGCATCTCCGTGACGACCGAGCCGACCCGCGCGTACGCCTCGTCGATCCGGGAGCGCAGCGCCGCGGTGTCCTGCTCGCGTGCTGCGAGCCCGCCGTTCGTCACCTCGAGCGCGGCGTTGAGCGCGTCGAGCTGCTGCAGGAGATCGCCGTCGCGGTGCAGGCGCCGCAGCTCGACGGTCAGGCCCTCGATCTGGGACGCGCCGGTGTCGAGCCGCTCGCGGAGTATCGCGAGGTCGCCCTCGCGCCGCCCGAGCGTGGCGGCGGCGGCCCCGACCGTCGCGCCCATCGAGTCGACGCGATCGGCGAGGAGTCGTACCCGACTGCCGAGCTCGTCGACGCGTGAGTCGGACGCGCGCAGCGGACGCTGGGCCGCGACCGCGTCGATCATGCTGCGCAGGCGCGCGATCTCTCGTGCGTCGACCCCGCGGCCGGTGTCGCCGCCGAGCTCCTCGATCCGCTTGACCGAGTTTTCGAGCTCTCGCCGCAGGGCCGCGATCTCCCCGTCCCTGGCGGCCTGAGCGGCCGCGGTATGGGAGACGGTCGACGCCAGCGTCTCGAACCGGTCGGCGAGGACGGCCATATGGTCCGTGATCCGCTTCTCGAGCTTCGGGTCGTGCTTCGCGAGCGCCTCGATCGCCTTGCGCAGCTCCTTCGCAGCCTTCTCGTCGCCGGTCGCGAGCTCGGTGGCGCGGACGCGCGCCTCGATGTCGCTCATCCACGTCGCGAGCGAGTCGACGCGTTCGTCGAGGCTGCCACGGTCGAGCGCGGAGAACCTGAGCTCAGGGGGATCCATTGGCGGCTCCGTCGAAACCTCGGGGCAGGGTCTCTCGGCGTCCCCTCGACGCGGGCCGTGCGGGGACCACGAAACCGCCTGACATGCTCAGGACGCCTATCGGAGCGAGACCGCGGCGGCTCGCTCACTCGTCTCAGGGAATGGCGCAGTCAGCGAAAAGTCGGCACGAAGTCGTCACCCACGCGTTCGCGCTTCCTCGATAGCGTGTCTCCAGGGACACGGGAGTGCCCCTGGGGCGCGTTGGGATGGAACGCGCCCTGACGCTCGGGGCGTGTGGCGTGGGGCTGGCGGCCCGGACACCACCTGCACAGATTCGTGCCGTGGCGGCCACAGTGACCGACGCCGTCAGTCGCCCGGTCTCCAGGCGAGGATCGCGAGCCGCTGCTCGAACGTCTGAGGACAGCCAGGGCCACGCGCGGCGGCGATTCGCTCCAGCGCGGCGGCCGGCTCGAGGCCGTGCCGCACGAGCCAGCAGCCCACGACCACGCCTGTTCGCCCGCATCCCGCCCAGCAGTGGAGGTAGACGACGCCGCCGGCCCCGAGCTCCTCGTCGATCGCGTCGAGCGTCGCCACCAGCTCCTCACGCGGCGGCACGGCGAAGTCGCGAACGGGCGTCGACACGCGGCGCGCCGGAGCGTGCACGAGGTGCGCGTAGGGCTCGAGCTCGCCGTCCTCCGTCAGGTCGACGAAGAGCGTGACGCCTTGCCCGACGAGCTCGGCGACCGCCTGCTCCGCCTCCTCGAGGCCGAATGCGCACGGATGTCGGCCGGCGACGAGGCCCGGCTCGATGAGCGTTGGAGGTCGCATCGGCGCAGTCTGCCCGTGCATGAGAACGCGGATCATCTCTCGGGCCTGTAGCAGGTGCTCAGGGAACCTCCCGGCTCCCCCAGACCCTCTCCACTGGTCCGCTTCGCGGACACGACGCTTTCGCGTCGACCCCTCGTCCGAGTGGATCCGCCTCAAGTCGGCGGATCGAGCCTGCCGATATCGAATCCGTGTCCCGTCTCGAGAGCCCAACCGACGCCCTCCGCGACCGCGCGCTCGTCCTCTCGGCCGAGTTCGGGATAGACCCTGCCGCCTGGTACCTGCGCGTGCTCGAGTCGAGCCGCACGGACGGCGATGAGCCCGACCTCGGCGCCCTCGTACGCGCCTACTGGGAGCTCCAACGCGTCAGCGGACGGGCCGACCTGCGCACCGAATGGCGCCGGCTCGCCGACCTCCTCTGGGCGGCCTAGCGGGCGCGAGCACCCCGTTTCGAGGTAGAAACGGCCGACCGGGCGACGTCCCATGAGGGCAGTACGATTGCCCTCCCGTGAGTCGCTCCGCGTCGCCGCCGTTCGTCCACCTGCACGTTCACTCGGAGTACTCGATCCTCGACGGCGCGTGTCGCGTCCCGGCCCTCGTGGAGAAGGCAGCGCGGCTCGAGATGCCGGCCGTCGCGCTCACCGACCACGGCTCGCTCGCCGGCGCCGTCCAGCTCTTTCGCGAAGCGCGAGCGACCGGCGTCAAGCCGGTCCTGGGCTGCGAGGCCTACGTCGCCGACGACCGGACGAAGCTCACGAAGGGCTACGCACACCTCACGCTTCTGGCCGAGACGAACGAGGGCTACGGGAACCTGATCAAGCTCTCCTCGCTCGGCTACCTCGAGGGCTACTACTACAAGCCGAGGGTCGACTGGGAGCTCCTGGAGCGCCACTCGAACGGGCTCATCGCGCTCTCCGGCTGCCTCGCCGGCCGCGTGTCGCGGGCGCTCTCGGAGAATCGCGACCGCGATGCGCAAGCCGATCTCGACCGGCTCGTGCAGATCTTCGGCCGCGACTCGACGTACGTCGAGATCCAGAACGCCGGCCTCGAGGAGCAGCAGCTGCTCAACCCGAAGCTCGTCGCGCTCGCCGAGCAGAGCAGTCTCCCCCTGATCGCTACGGGTGATGTGCACTACCTCGACGCCGAGGACGCGTACGCGCATGAGGCGCTCCTCTGCATCCAGTCGGGCGACACGCTGAAGAACCCGAGCCACTGGCGCTTCGACACGAACGAGTACTTCTTCAAGTCGCCGGAGGAGATGGCCGCCGACTTCCCCGGGCTCGAACACGCGATGGCGCGCACGCTCGAGGTCGCGGAGCGGTGCAGCGTCGAGCTCGAGCTCGGACGCATCCTCCTGCCGAACTTCCCCGTGCCGGAGGGAAGGGACGCGTTCGACTACCTCGTCGAGCTCTGCGAGAAGGGCCTTGCGCGTCGGTACGGGAAGGCGACGCCCGAGCTCACCGAGCGCCTGCGCTTCGAGCTGAAGACGATCAAGGAGATGGGCTTCGCCGACTACTTCTTGATCGTCTGGGACTTCATCCATTTCGCGAAGCAGAACGGCGTTAGCGTCGGGCCGGGGCGCGGCTCGGCGGCGGGCTCGCTCGCGGCGTACTGCCTCGAGATCACCGACGTCGACCCCATGCGGTACGGGCTCCTCTTCGAGCGCTTCCTGAACCCGGCCCGCAAGGACCTGCCGGACATGGACATCGACTTCTCCGTGGCGGGCCGCGACCGCGTCATCAACTACGTCGCCGAGAAGTACGGTCGCGACCGCGTCGCACAGATCATCACCTTCTCGACGATGGCCGCGCGCGCTGCGATCCGGGACGCCGGCCGCGTGCTCGACATCCCGTACGGCGTCGTCGACAGGATCGCGAAGATGGTTCCCGAGGGACCGGGGCAGACCCTCGAGGACTCGCTCAAGCGGGGCAGCGAGCTCGCGCAGGCGGTCGAGACCGACCCGATCGCGAAGGAGATCGTCGACCTCGCGAAGCCGCTCGAGGGCCTTACGCGGGCGGACTCGATCCACGCCGCCGGCGTCGTCATCGGCGCGCAGCCGCTGATCGAGGTCGTCCCGCTCCAGCAGAAGGGAACCGATCAGGAGGTCGTCACCCAGCTCGGCATGAACGACGTCGTCGACATGGGCCTGCTGAAGATGGACTTCCTCGGCCTGCGCAACCTCGACGTCATCGACAAGGCGGTCGAGCTCGTCGGCGGCATCGACATCGGGACGCTCCCGCTCGACGACCCCCCGACGTACGAGATGCTCGCGCGCGGCGACTCGACGGGCGTCTTCCAGTTCGAGTCGTCCGGGATGCGCGAGGCGCTGCGGCAGGTGAAGCCGACGGAGTTCGAGGACCTGATCGCGCTCGTCGCGCTCTACCGCCCCGGCCCGATGGGCTACATCCCGACGTACGCGGCGCGCAAGCACGGCCGCGAGCCGGTCTCGTACGCGGATCCGCGGCTCGAGTCGATCACCGGTCTCACGTATGCGATCTGCATCTACCAGGAGCAGTACATGCGGATCGCGAAGGAGCTCGCCGGGTTCTCTCCGGCCGAAGCCGAGACGCTGCGCAAGGCGATCGGCAAGAAGATCCACGCGCTGATGGCGTCCCTGAAGGACAAGTTCCTCGAGGGCTGCGCGCAGAACGACGTCACGCCTGCAGTCGCGCAGCAGCTCTGGAAGGACATGGAGTCCTCCCAGGACTACTCGTTCAACAAGGCGCACGCCGCCTGCTACGCGCTCATCGCCTACCGCACCGCCTGGCTGAAGGCGAACCACCCGCGCGAGTACATGGCCGCGCTCATCTCGTCGGTCATGAACACGAAGGACCGCGTCCCGCTGTACGTCAATGCATGCCGTGAGCTGGGGATCGAGGTGCTGCCGCCCGACGTGAACTTCTCGCACGCCGACTTCGCGGTGGTCGAGGGGAAGATCCGCTTCGGGCTGAACGCGGTCAAGAACGTCGGCGGGCCGGCCGCGGAGGCGATCCTGCGCGCGCGCACGGAGGGTGGAGGCCCGTTCGCATCTATCTGGGACTTCACGGAGCGCGCCGACCCCCAACGCGTGAACAAGCGCGCGCTCGAGTCGCTCGTCAAGTGCGGCGCCCTCGACTCTGTCGGGTCAACGCGCCTCGGGATGCTCGCGGTGCTCGACCAGGCGCTCGCCTACGGCACCAAGCAGGCGCAGGACCGGCTCGCGGGGCAGGCGTCGATCTTCGACGACGACCTCGGCTCCGCCGAGATGGTCAGAGAGACGCACCATCCGTCGATCCCCAGCCAGGAGTTCGACGAGCGGGAGCTGCTGCGGCTCGAGAAGGAGACGCTCGGGCTGTACGTCTCGGAGCACCCGCTCGAGCGGGTGCGCGGCGAGCTCAGGCGAAAGACGGATTGCACGCTGTCGGAGGTAGAACGGCGCCGGGACGGAGAGATCGTGCATGTGGCGGGCATCGTCTCCGGCCTCAAGCAGGTCACGACGAAGCGCGGCGACCCGATGGTGTTCGCGACCCTCGACGACCTCACGGGAAGCGCCGAGGTCGTCGTCTTCAACTCGACCTACGCGGCCGCGCGCGACCACCTCGAGCCCGACCGCGTGCTCGTCGTCAAGGGACGTGTCGACCACAAGCAGGCGGGTGAGACGAAAGTCATCGCGCTCGAGGTGACGCCCTTCGAGGCGACCCCGGTGCGCCGCGAGATCCGGCTCCGGATCGATGCGCGCCGCGCGCACGCGGGCCTCATCCGCGAGCTCGCGCTGCTCGTCAAGGACTTCCCGGGCGACGCCCCCGTCTACCTCGCGCTCGAGACCTCCCTCGGAGAGAAGACGCTGGCGCTCGGGCCGGAGTACCGCGTGAAAGCGGACTCGGACTTCCTCGCCGAAGCCCGCGCGCTGCTCGGCGAAGCCGCGCTCGTCTGATCAAGTTCAGCTCAGGGGAGCGCCTGGTGTTGCTTCGCTGCGTCGTGCGCGAGGCGCTCGCCGATTCGCTCGAGCATCTTGACCGCGATCGACGGCGTCGTCTCGACCACCTGGCGAAACGCGCGGTCCGTGATGACGAGCACCCGCACCGGCGACGTCGCCGTCACCGTCGCGGTTCGAGGAGCGTTCGTGAGCAGGGCGATCTCGCCGATCCAGTCGCCGCTGGTCAGCTCGGCCACCCGCTCTCCTTCCTGTGTCACCGCGACCGTGCCGTCGATGAGCACGAAGAACTCGCGACCGGGTCGTCCTTCGCGCGTCAGCTCGGTGCCGTCGCGGAGGTCGATCTCGTCGGCGATCGCGGCGAGCTTCTGGAGCTCCACCTTCGAGCAGCCGGCAAACAGGGGCACTCGCTTCAGGAGGTCGATCTTCGTGTTCCGTCCAAGCGTCACAGCGGGATCCTAACCCCACCATGGGCGAGGCACACAAGCGCACGACCACTGCCGCCGTCCGCGAGGATGACATTTCGCGCTCCTGAGAGTAGTATCCAGCCGCTAGTCGGGCGACTTGTGTCCGCTAGCTGCCTTTGTGTCGTTCGACACGGGGAACTGCGGACATAGGAGGACGGGGATGCGGCGGTACGTGCGTCCGGGCTACCGGAAGCATCACAGAGCAACCGCACGGGCGGCGACGGTACTAGTCGTCCCCGTGACGGAAGGGAAACTGCAGATGGAGGAGAGGGCATGACTGACCACGTACGTACGAGTTATCGACGACATCGGAAGGCGACCTGGATATTCCTTGTTGCGCTCGCCGCGGGAGCCCTTGCGGCTGTGCTTCCTGCGCTCGGCGCGGTCGGCGATCCGATACCGCCGGCGAGCAAGCCAGCGGGGGTGACCCCGACCGTCGTCGAGATCGGAGGGTCGAACTTCGACTGCACCGGTAACACCGGTGGAGTCGGCCCCGCGGGCCTGTCGACCTTCCAGGTCCCGAATCCTCCCCAGTCCCAGGCCTCGGTCACGTACAACAGTACGAACACAGCGAATATGACGACGCCTCTTCCCAGCGGTGTCTCGTTCACGCTGAAGGGGTTGAGCGGCCCCGACAAAGGCAAGTTCTTCGCCTTCCAGGCCACTGGCGCAAGCGTGTTCCACGTCGGGGTAAAGGGCGGAAACGATCAGGCTTGGTACAACTACACGACGCCCCATCCCGGTGGCGTGACGGCCGACGGGACCGAGTCGAACGGCAATGTGAGCAACTCGAGCGGGTTGCACGCGACGAAGACTATGAACAACTTCAACGTGGCGTCCTATGCCACGTTCTGCTACAAGCGGGCTTCAACCATCAGTGGGCGTGTCTTCCTCGACAACGACGGCGACGGCGCCTTCGACGCGTCCGGCACGCCACCCGACGCAGGACAGAACGGCTGGACCGTGACGCTCTTCAATACGTCGTCTGGGGGTTCGCCCGTCCCGCTCACGACCCCAAGCCCGAGCTCGGCCCCGGCCGGCTCGTACACGTTCACTGTCCCTATCGGCTCGAACTACAAGGTCTGCGTCCAGCCGCCCGCCGACTCGGGGACCTGGGATCAGACGGCCCCGAGCGGCACCGATTGTTCGGGCGTCTCCTCCGCGCTGCCCGCGGGACGGGTCATCACGAACCTCCAGTCCCCCGGTGCGAGCAACCAGGACTTCGGCGTTCAGGCGACGATCGAGGCGAGTTGCATCGAGGAGTTCGGCCCGGAGGGTGCTCCCGCGGGATCCGAGATCGTCGACTACAAGGCGCAGCTCACGAACCCGGACGGTGGGACTGACTGCAAGCCCGCCGTCGTCATGTACTCGTTCGACGACCTCTCGGCGAACCCGTACGCGATCATCCATCCGACTGCGAGCGCGGACCCGGACGACCCGTACTGGGTCGTCGAGCGGCTCCGTATGAAGGTTGCGGGCGGCGCGCAGAACCCGGTCACGCTCAAGTACGACGATACGCCCTTCTACGGGGATGCGTACACCCCCATGAAGATGTGCACGGCGGATCCCCGGGCAACGGGTGAGGAGTTCGCACTCGGCGAGGATCCCACGAACGTGATGCCCCCCGGCATGACCGCTTACGGGGGCCCCGAAACGACGTGCATGATCCAGAGCACGGACTTCCCGAGCGGAAATCTCCCGTACAACTACGAGGCGTACATCGCCACTATCGTCGACGGCATCAAGACGCCGACGTAGAGTCGGAAGCACCGGAAGACGTACCGAAGAGCTGGAGGAGGCCGCGAGCCTCCTCCAGCTCTTCCGGGCTCACCTCGCGTCCCGCCTGCTGGGCGACGTCCGCGCGTGCGAGCAGGATCTGCGCCAGCTCCCAGAGCTGACTCTGATCGCGGGCGAGCGCCAGCGCCGACTGCAGCACGCTCTCGGCCTGGACGACGTCGCCGGTGTCCGCAAGCACCCCGGCGCGCACGAGGCCGATGCGGGCCCCGAGCTCGATCACCTCGTCCCCTCCGACCGAATCCGCCTCGTCGAGCACCTCCAGCGCCTTTTCGAGCTCGCCGCCCCGCCGGTGCGCGAGGGCGAGGTAGAAGGACGCGTCGACGACGAGATAGGGGTGCTGGAGCTCGACGGCCTCCTCGATCGTGGCCCGAAGCGACTCCGAGGCTTCGTCCAGTCGGCCCTTCTCGAGCTCGAGGCGGGCGAGCTGGGTGTCGACGAAGACGGCTGGTGCCGCGAGCCCAGAGGCGCGTAGCGTCTCACGAGCTTCCTCCAGGAGAGTCTTCGCGCGGTCGAGCTCACCGTGGCTAATGAGGATCTCTGCGAGATTGGCGCTCACCATCGCGGCACTCGCTGCATCGCCGACGCGTTGGAGCTCGCGATCGGCGGACGCGTAGCGCTCGACGGCCTCGTCCCAGCGACCCTCTGCGAACGCCTGCACGCCGAGGTTCATCTCGACGAGCGCGGCCGACCTGAGCTCGCCGATCTCGCGGTAGATCTCGACCGCCTGCTGCTCGAACACCGCCTTGCTCGGCTCGCCGAGCTGCTCGTACGCCCTGTCGAGCGCGGAGTACGCCCGGGCGAGCGCGTCCCGTGCCTCCGTGCGCTCGGCAATCTCCACAGCCGACTGGGCGAGCCGGATCGCCTCCCGTGCTTTCCCTTGTTGGAGGCGGATGTCCGCGCGGATGGCAGTCAATCGCGCGCCGATGGCCGCCCCCTTCTCGGAGCTCGATCCCTCGACGAGTTTCAGCCCCAAGGTCGTCTCCTTGAGCGCCCCGGCGTAGTTGCCGAGCCGGAGGAGCGCGAGCGCGCGCACCTGGTAGACGCCAGCCTGGGCTTCGGGGTCGTCCTTGAGCAGCCGGATGGCAGACCGCAGGGCTTCGAGGGCGCCTTCGAAGCCCCCGGTCGCCTCCCGAACGACGCCCAACGAACGCCAGACGGCTGCGAGCTCCTGGTCCGGGATCCCCTCTGCCTTCGTGCCGGCTTCTGTCGCCCGTTCATAGAAGCGCGCCGCGTCGACGTTCGCGTACACCTCCCGCGCCTGGTCGCCGGCCGCGCGCGAGTGCGTCCAGGCCTCGTTCCAGCGGGCCGCGTTGAAGTAGTGGAGGGAGAGCAGCTCCGCCGCCTCCTCTGGGCGCTCCCCGTGCCGCCGCTCGATGACGTCGGCGACGCGTCCGTGCAGCTCCCGGCGCCGCTTGTACGACAGCCCTTCGTACGCAGCGTCGCGGATCAGTGCGTGGCGGAAGCGGAAGGCGCCGGGCACGTCCGGGTCGCGCTCGACGAACTCGCCGAGTCGCTCCCAGGCCTCGGAGGCAGCGCCGACCTCGGCGTCGTCCTCCAGGACCTCCTCGATGAGCGATCCGGAGAACGACACGCCGAGAACGGACGCCCAGCGCAGGAGCGCGCGGTCGCCTGGGCCGAGCTGGTCGATGCGCGTCGCCACGAGCGCCTCCACCGTCTCCGGAAGCTCATCGGCCTCGTCACTCGTCTCGCCGACGCTCGCGAGGCGCTGGAGGAAGAGCGGATTGCCGGCGGCCCGCTCCATGAGCGCCGCAACCTCATCCTCGGTGAGGCGCCGATCCCCCGCCGCCGCCACCGCGAGCGCTCTCGCGTCGTCCTCGGGGAGGGGCTCGAGGCGCAACGTCAGGGCGGGCAGCGGCGGAGTCCCCGTAGCGGCAGCGAAACCTTCCTCTCCCGGCCGCCTGGTGGTGCACGCGAGCCACGGTCGCGTGGGGAGCTGCGTTCCGAGGTACCGCAGCAGCTCCGACGACGCGTCGTCCATCCAGTGCACGTCGTCGAAGACCAGGAGGGTCGGCGAGTCGAGCAGTTGGCCGAGGAGCGTCCCCATGACGCCGTGCAGGCGCGCCCGCCAGAAGGAAGGGTCGAGGGCCGCGACCTCCGGAGTGGACTCGACCTCGACGTCGAGTGGAGCGGCCAACAACGGCGCCCAGGGCACGAGCTCCTCGTCGATCTGCTGCAGGCGCTCGCCGAGGACCATGCGATTGTGCTCACCCCCGCCGTTCAGCTGCACGTCGAGCAGCGACCGGAGGAACGGCCGGAACGGGTAGTACGGAGTCGATGCCTCGTACTGCGCGCAGCGCAGGTCGATCTGACGCATGTCGGCGCAGTTCTCCCTCAGCTCTTGTGCGAGGCGTGACTTTCCGATGCCGGGCTCTCCGACGAGCTCGACGAGCGTTCCGAAACCCATCCGGACGGGAGCGACGGATGCGCCGAGGACCGCCCGCTCGCGCTCCCGGTCGACGAACGGCAGCTCGTCCCGAGCTGCGGACGGCTCGGGGATCTCGGGCTCGGCGAGGAGCTCGCCGAGAACGAACGCCTGAACTGGCTCGGCCTTGCCTTTGAGCGAAAGCGGCTCGAGCTCCGTCGCCTCGAACGATCCCCCTCCGCGCGCGAGCGCGCCGCCCGAGACCCAGATCTCGTCCTCACCCGCCCGCGCCATCAGACGGGCGGCGAGCGCGGCCGTGTCGCCGAGCACGGTGTACGTCCTGCGGAAGCTCGCGCCGACCTGACCGGTGAAGACGCGTCCCTCGCTGACGCCGATCCGAACCGGAAGCGGCAAGCCGGCATCCACGACGGCCCGCACGGTTCGGAGCATGCGCTCCTCGTCGTCACCGAACGTCTGCGGCGCGCCCGACACGAGGATGATCCGTCCGCCGTCTTGATCGACGTCGCTCTCGAGGAACGTGACCTGGTGCTCCTCGGCGGCGGCTTGCACATTCCGAACGACGATCTCGAGCGCTTCGGCTGCTGCCTCCACGCCTTCGGTGGCGATGATCTCGTCGGTTCCCGAGAAGCGGACGAACGCGATGGCCGCATGGCGATGCTCACCCTCGAGCGCGCTTACCTGCAGCAACTGCGCGCGCAATGGCGCCGGGACGGCAACTTCGAGCGAGATGCCCTCGATGGGAGGGAGGGGCTCGACGGCCCCGTGGACCCCGGGCGAGGCCCGGAGGAGCCGTCCAGTCCCCTTCTCCTCCCCGACGGCGTCGCCGTCGAGGAGGGCGGCCGTCTCCGTGCTGACGAGGATCTCACCGGCCTCCGACGCCGCCTCCATCTCCACCGTGCGTGTCGCGGAAGGCCCGGTTACGAGGAGCTCGCGGTGGGACTCGCCGACGAGGAAGAACTGGAAGGGCCCGCTGTGCAGTCCGGCGTGCATCCTGAGCTGGATTGCGCCGGCCGAAGTCCGCGGCCGTCCGATCGCGCGAAGCGTCCGGCGCATCTCGAATGCCGCCCGCGCCGCCCGCGCGGCATGGTCATCGCCGTCGTACAGCAGCAGGAGCGCGTCGCCGCCGAACTTCAGAAGCCCGCCGCCCTGCGCGTAGGCGACGCCGAGCAGAGCCGCGAACGTCGCGTTCATCACCTCGGTGACCTCCTCCGCGCCGGCTCTCCCGAGGCTGGACAGTCGCTCCGACATCGCCGTGAAGCCCGAGATGTCGACGAACGCCAGCGTGCCGTCCACCTCGAGCCACGTCTGCGTCGGGTGGTCGCGCAACCACTCGAGCGTCAGCCGGGGGACGAACGAGACGAGCTCGGTAGGCAAGGCCGTACGGGCAGGAGCCTGGGTCATCCGGCCATTGTCCGTTAGCGGGCTGCGGGAGCCAAGAGCGCCGCGGCGTGCGACGTCACCGCGGGGCGACTTCACGGAACGTTTACGGACTCGCAACGCAATGCCCCCAGAAAGGGGAAGTCCGGTACGTCGTAATGGACGAATAGGCGAGGTACCGATCACCCATCACGGAACCACCGACGGAAGGGCGTTGGAATGTCTGCGGCAGAACTAGAGCTCATTTTCGGCTCCGAAATCGAGCGCATCGAGCGCTGGCGTCACGAGGAGCTCGAGCGCGCGGGGTACGACCCCGAGAGCGCACTCGTCCTCGCGGCCAGCCACGACGTCGACCTCCACGATGCCGTCGAGCTTCTGAAGCGCGGCTGCACGGTCGACCTCGCGCTCCAGATTCTCCTGTAGGGGCGAGGCTTTGCCTCGCCCGCGGGCGACCCGAGGGTCGCCCCTACGTGTCCTCGTCACTTCTTCCGGTAGGAAGAAGTGACTATGGGCAGAATGTCGCGGCTATGCGACTGGACTTCCTGGCCTCGATCCCCTCGCCCGAGTCGAGCACTGTCGAGCTCGGGCCGCTCTCCATCCATTTCTACGGCCTGACGCTGCTCGTCGCGATCGGCGCCGCGGTTCTCGTGACCGGGATCCGCTGGACGCGCCGCGGCGGGGACTGGGACCTGATCTTCCGGCTTGCGGTCTGGGGCGTCGCGGCCGGCATCGTCGGCGCGCGCCTGTACCACGTGATCACGAGCTGGGACGAGCTGCCGGACGAGTGGTGGGGGCCGTTCGCGATCTGGAGGGGCGGTCTCGGGGTCTGGGGCGGCATCGGGCTCGGGGTCATCGTCGGCGCGATCGTGGCGAAGCGCTCCGGCGCCGACGTCCCGCGCCTCCTGGACTGCGTCGCGCCTGGTCTCCTCATCGCGCAGGGCATCGGCCGCTTCGGGAACTGGTGGAACCAGGAGCTGTTCGGGAAGCCGACGGACCTGCCGTGGGGGCTCGAGATCTCGCCCGAGAACCGGCCGCTCGACTACATCGACCGCGAGCTCTTCCATCCGACCTTCCTGTACGAGGCGCTGTGGTGCTTCGCCGCAGCTGGACTGCTTCTGCTCCTCGAACGGCGCTTCAAGATCCGGCCGGGCGGGCTCTTCGCTCTCTATGTCCTGATCTACAGCATCGGCCGGCTCTGGATCGAGTTGCTGCGTGTCGACCCGTCGCACGAGCTCGGCGGCATCCGTCTGAACGTCTACGTCGCCGCCCTGGCGATCGTCCTCTCGGCTGCATTCTTCGTGTGGTGGCAGCGGGGCTGGCATCGCCCGCGGAAGGACGAGGGCACGCCGCCTCCGAAGGTGGAGGCGATGGCCGTTCCGAAAGACCGGTAGGAGGGTCTGGCGGAATAGGTCTCGTCGTCGGGGTGCAACGCTCCCCCGACGGCACAGCACCTATTTCGTCAGACCTCCTAGGGGACCCCTCCGGCGGCCTGCGGTGTAGGAGCGGCAGGCAACCAAGGAGGAGTCATGCGCTACCTGATCGCGCTCTCGGTGCTCGTCGCCGCGCTCGCGGCGCCCGCAGCAGCGCCGGCAGGAGGCTGGGCGACCGTCGAGCTCGAGGCCATGCCGGCCGGCGTCGACGCGGGCGACATGTGGACGGCGCGGTTCACCGTCCTCCGGCACGGCGTCACCCCGACGGACGGCGCGGAGCCGAGCGTCACGATCGTCGACCCCGAGTCCTCGCAGAGGTCGAAGTTCCCGGCAGCCTCGACAGGCGAGACGGGCGTCTACGCGGCCGACGTCGTCTTCCCCGAGGCCGGGATCTGGACGTTCGAGATCGACAACGGACTGGCGGCCACCGGCATGGGGGTCTCGCAGACGACGACGTTCGACCCGGTCACGATCGGCGCACCGGCGCGGCGGCGGTGTGGCGGACGGCGACGGCCTGCTCTCGCCGTTTCCGCTTGCCGTGCTCGGCCTGCTGCTCGCGCTCGCCGTGCTCGTGATCTTCGGCGTCCGGCGCCTGAGGAGGCTGGCCCCCGCGGGCCGCTGAGCGCGCGTCTCTCGGGCGGAACCTCCACCGTCTGCACGGTGTAGAACAGGTCGGTGGAGGGCCGGCCGCCGGAGGATGCCGCACTCGCGGAGCGCGCCAAGCGCGGCGACGAGCGCGCGTTCGAGGAGCTCGTGCGCATGTACCAGGGAATCGCCTTCCGCACCGCCTTCCTCCTGACCGGCTCGGCGAGCGAGGCGGAGGACGCGGCCCAGACCGCGTTCGTCAAGGCGTGGAGCGCGCTGCCGCGCTTTCGCCCGGGCGCGCCTTTCCGGCCGTGGCTTCTGCGGATCGTCGCGAACGAGGCGCACAACCGCAGACGGCAGCTGGGGCGACGGGGCGCGCTCGAGCTGCGCGCGACCGCGGCCCATCCTCTCGGGGACGCGGCCCCGTCGCCGGAGGGGGCCGCGATCGGGCGCGAGCTTCGCGACGAGCTGCTGGCCGCCGTCTCCCGCCTCGACGAGCGCGACCGTGACGTGCTGACCTGCCGCTACTTCCTCGAGCTCTCGGAGGAGGAGACCGCGGCCGTGCTCGGCGTCAGGCGCGGCACCGTGAAGTCGCGGACGGCGCGGGCGCTCGCGCGCTTGCGGGCGGAGGTGGAACAGTGACCGACCTCGAGCGCTCGCTCGTCGCTCTCGGGCGCGAGCTCGACGTGCCAGAAGCGCCGGACCTCGCCCCGGCCGTGCTCGCGCGGATCGGCCGTCGCCGCGAGCCGGTGCTGCCTCGGCGCCGGCTCGTCCTCGCGCTCGCCGTGCTCGTGCTCGCCGCGCTCGGCGCGACGCTCGCGATCCCGGACGCGCGCTCGGCGTTCCTGCGCATCTTCGACATCGGCGGCGAGCGGATCGAGATCGTCGACGAGCTCCCCGAGATCCCGGTCGTGCACGAGCTCGAGCGCACGCTGGGCGAGCGCGTGACGCCGGCGGAGGCGAGGCGGCGGCGCGACTTCGAGCTCCGCGGGCTCGAGCAGGCCCCCGACCGCGTGTACCTCGGCCCGCGCGGCACGGTGTGGTTCCTGTACGGGACGCCCGAAAGGCCGCGCCTGCTGCTCGCGCAGACACCGCTCCACGACGTGGACGCGCCGGCCCTGAAGAAGAAGCTCGTGGGATCGGGAACACGCGTCGAGCTCGTCGACGTCGACGGCGCCCGGGGAGCCTTCCTGAGCGGCGACCCGCACTTCCTCTTCCTGATCGACGAGACGGGCGACACCGTCGAGGACAGCGCCCGCCTGGCCGAGGACGTGCTCCTGTGGGACGAGGGCGGCGTCGCATACAGGCTCGAAGGGAAATTCAGCTCGTGAGGAAGCACTGCGGCTCGCAGGTGCCCTCCGGGCGGATGACTAGCCTGCTCCCGTGCCTGCGACACCCGTGCGCGAGCTCGCGCTCGACCTCGACGCGTTCGAGGGCCCGTTCGACCTGCTGCTGACGCTCCTGCTCTCGGAGGAGCTCGAGCCGCGTGACATCGACATGGCCGGGATCGTGCTCGCGTTCCTCGAGGTGCTCGGGCAACGGGAGGACGCGGACCTCGAGGCGTGCGGCGAGTTCCTCGTCCTCATCGCCGCCCTGCTCGAGCTGAAGGCGCGCGCGCTCTTCCCGGAGGAGGCCGCCGAGCTCGACGCGCTCGAGCCGGAGGAGGCCGCCGAGGAGCTCGCGCGGCGTCTTGCGGAGTACCGCCGCATGAAGGAGGCCGCCGCGTGGCTCGCCGAGCGGCTGGTCGCGGAGCGCGACCGCTGGTTCCGGCTCGGCCCAGCGCCGCTCGCGCCCCGACCCGAGCGCAGACTCGAACCACAGGATCCCGCCGGGCTCGGCGCCGCGTTGCGCCTGCTCGCGGTGCCGCCGCCGAGCGTGTCGCTGAACCACATGGCGCTCCGCTTCCCGCCCGTCTCCCAGTTCCTCGAGCGCTTCCGCCTGCTCCTCTCGCGCCGGCGCCGCTTCGACTTCGACACCGAGGTGCACCGGCTCTCGCGGGTCGAGCAGGCTGTCGCGTTCCTCGCGTTGCTCGAGCTGCGCAAGGCCGGCGAGGTGGGAATCAGCCAGGCAGCGCCGTTCGCCCCGATAAGGATCACGAAGACCGACGTAGAAAGGACCCAGACGTGGACAGCACGCTCCGCCTGATCGCCTCCAACCCCGTCGACCACCTCGCGCGCACGCTCGAGGCGCTCCTCGTCGTCGCCTCGGCGCCGCTGTCGGTGGCCGAGCTCGCCGAGGCCGCGGACGACGACCCGGAGCGCGTCGAGACCGCGCTCGGGCTCCTACGCGAGCGGTTCTCGGAGACGCGGAGCGGGATCGTGCTCGAGGAGGTCGCGGGCGGTTACGCCTTCCGCGCCAGCCGCGAGGCCGCCGGCGCTTGCGCGCGGCTGTTCGAGCGTCCGGTCGAGCGCGGGCTCTCGCAGGCGGCTCTCGAGACGCTTGCCATCGTCGCGTACCTCGGCCCCTGCTCGCGGCCCGAGATCGCGCGCATCCGCGGCGTGGCCGCCGACTCGGCGGTCGCGAGCCTCGTCGAGCGCGGGCTCATCACGGAGGGCGGTCGCGAGAGCGGCCCCGGCGGGGCAGTCCGCTACCGGACGACCCCGCTCTTCGAGCGGGTCTTCGGGCTCGAGAGCCTCGCCGCGCTGCCGCGGCTCGACGACCTCGGCGCCGACGCGGGCGAGCTCCGCGAGCGGCTGCTCGAGGTGGCCGAAGTCCGCGCGTCTTAGGTGGAACGGAGGGCGAGACAAGTCTCGCCCCTACGGAAGCGATCGCGGGTTTGTAGGGGCGAGGCTTGCCTCGCCCTCGACAACGTCAAATCTGCCAGGCGCCTTCGCGAAGCACGGGCACCGTCTCGCCGTCCCGCGTTACCCCGTCGACAGCGAGCTCCGGGCTCCCGATCATGAAGTCGATGTGGACGCGGCTCATGTTGATCCGCTTCTTCTCGTCCGGGTCCGCGACCGGGTGGTCGTAGCCGCGCCCGAGGGCGACGTGCGTGGCCGCGTTCTCGTCGATCAGGGTGTCGAAGAAGACGGTTCCGAGCGGGCCGATCCGGCCGCCACCGTCGACGAGCGCGATCTCTCCAAGCCGGCGCGCGCCGTCGTCCGATGACGCGGCGGCACGCAACGCGTCCCGGCCTCGGTCCGCGTCCATCGCGACCGCGCGACCGCCGGCGAACTCCACGCGGATCCCGGAGATCATCGAGCCTGCGAGCTCGAGCGGCATCGTCGCGCTCACGTAGCCGTCGACGCGCTCGGGGTCGGGCGTCGTGAACGTCTCCTCGGTCGGGATGTTCGGGAAGTGGCGGACGCCGTCGACCGTCTCGACGTCGCCGGCTTGCCAGCTCGCGGAAGGCAGGAGCCCGATCGTGAGGTCGGTGCCCGGGCCGTGCAGGCGCAGTGCGTCGAAGCCGCGCGTGTTCAAGCTCTCGGCGTTCGCCTTCAGCTCCGCGACGCGCGCCGTCCACGCGGCACCGGGATCATCCGCGTCGAGGCGGCACACGTGCGCCACGTCCTCCCAGAGCCGCTCGTAGGCGGCCTCCGGCTCGAGGTCCGGGTAGACCGCCTCGGCCCATGCGCGCGTCGGCGCCGGGATGATGTTCCAGTTCGTCGTCATGCGGTTCACGACCTCGCCCGACTCCGGGATCGACGGGAGCAGGTCGCGCCCCGCCCGGGCGGGGTCGACGCCTTCGAGCGCGTTCGGGGCATGCGGGCCCGAGAGCGTGATCCGGGCCGCGTGCTCGTCCGAGAGGTGGAAGAGGCGCTGCGCCATCCAGGGCGGGACGTACGACAGCGTGTCCTCGGCGGCGTGCAGCAGCCGCTCGCGCTTGACCCACTGGTCGAACGTGACCACGTCGACGTACTTCGCCCCGCGGCGATACGCGGCCGCGGCGATCTTGCGCGCGAGGTACTCCTTCCCGACGTAGCTCGTCAGCGCGACGAGCTGACCGGGCTGGACGTTCGCGCCCACGACTGCGAGCTCGGCGAGCTTGTCCGTCCACTCCTCGATCTGACCTGCGGTCGTCCGATCCACCGTGCTCTCGGTCACGCGGGCCACCCTAGCGGCGGGAGAATGCCGCCGTGCGCCTGAATGCCTTCCTCGCGCGTGCCGGGGTCGCCTCGCGGCGCGGCGCGGACGAGCTCGTCCGCGCCGGTCGTGTGCTCGTGAACGGCACTCCGGGGGAGCTGAACACGATCGTCGGCGCGCACGACGTCGTCGAGGTCGACGGCCACCGGGTCGAGCGCCAGCCGCTCGCGTACGTCCTCCTGCACAAGCCGGGTGGCGTCGTCACGACCGCGCGTGACCCGCAGGGCCGCCCCACGGTCGTCGAGCTCGTCTCGCACTCGACGCGTGTCGTGCCGGTCGGGCGCCTCGACGCCGACACCACGGGCGTGCTGCTCCTGACGAACGACGGCCAGCTCGCGCACCGCCTCGCGCACCCGCGCTACGGCGTGCCGAAGGTGTACGAGGCGGAGGTCGAGGGCGAGCCCGGGCCGGAGGCGCTCGCCGCTCTCCGCGGAGGCGTCCAGCTCGAGGACGGGCGGAGCGCGCCCGGCCGAGGTGCGAGCCCTCGCCCCGGACACGGTCGAGCTGACGTTGCACGAGGGGCGGAAGCGCCAAGTCAAGCGCATGCTCGAGGCGGTCGGGCACCCCGTGCGGCGGCTCCACCGCAGCCGCTACGCGGGCCTCGGCGTGACGGGCTGGCGCCGGGTGAGTGGCGCGAGCTCACCCGGGACGAGGTGGCGCAGCTGCGGGAGGTCACTCGAACCCCGTGAGCGTCTCGAGCAACGAGGGCGGGCGTGTCAGCCAGCCGGTCGGACGAACCCCATCCGCTCGTACATCTCCGCGAGCGTCGGAGCAGATGCTTCGCGCGCCTTCTCCGCCCCGAGCTCGAGCACGCGCTGCAGCTCGCCGGGGTCGCCGCGCAGCTCGTGGTACCGCTTCTGGAACGGCTCGAGCAGCTCGATCACGGACTCCGCGACGTCGGTCTTGAACGCCCCGTAGCCCTGGCCGTCGTAGCGCTCCTGGATCGCGGGGATCGACTCGCCTGTCGCCACGGTCATGATCTCGATGAGGTTCGAGATCCCCGGCTTCTCGGGCGCGTGGACGATCTCGCTGCCCGAGTCCGTGACCGCGGACTTGAACTTGCGCCGGATCGTGTCGACGTCGTCGAGCATGTACACGGTGCCCTGCTCCGTGCCGCCGGTCGTCGACATCTTCTTGTCGGGCTCCTGGAGGTCCATGACCTTCGCGCCGGTCTCGGGATACACGCCGCGCGGGATCGTGAACGTCTCGCCGTAGCGCGAGTTGAATCGCTCGGCGATGTCGCGCGTCAGCTCGACGTGCTGGCGCTGGTCGACCCCGACCGGGACGATCTCGGTCTGGTAGAGCAGGATGTCGCCGGCCATCAGTACCGGGTAGCTGAAGAGCCCCGCCGAGACGAACTCGCGCTGCTCGGTCTTGTCCTTGAACTGCGTCATGCGGCCGAGCTGCCCGTAGCTCGCGACGGCCGACAGCAGCCAACTCGCCTCGGCGTGCGCGGTCACGTGGCTCTGGGCGAAGAGCGTCGTCCGCTCCGGGTCGAGCCCGGTGGCGATCAGGATCGCGAGCAGGTCGAGCGTGCGCTCGCGGAGGTCGGCCGGGTCGTACTCGACCGTGATCGAGTGCAGGTCGACGATGCAGAAGAACGAGTCTTCGCTCTGTGTGGCCGCGTACTGGCGGAAGCCGCCGGCGTAGTTTCCGAGGTGCTTGGCCCCGGTGGGCTGGATTCCCGAGAAGACCCTCATCGCTCGATTCTCTCCTTTCGTGGCAGGGGACGGCGTTGGCGCCGGAGCGCCGGGGAGAGCGAGGCGAGGGTCTTCGCGCCTAGGCTGCGCGCGGGCTCCCGCCTCGCGTGGGCCACGACCAGGGCTCGGTGCGACAGGCGGGAGTCATGAGGCGGTCAGGATAGCCGGGCGTTCGTGAACCCGCATCTAGACTCACGCGACCATGCGCGTCGAGCCGGTGCCGGCCCTCGTGGGGCACGTGGCCGTGCCTGGGGACAAGTCCATCTCGCACCGCGCGGTGCTCGTCGGCGCGATCGGCGAGGGCGAGACGCGCATCTCGGGGTTCGGGCGCTCGGCCGACACCGAGGCCACAATCGCCGCCGTGCGCGCGCTCGGCGCGGAGGTCGACGAGCACGACGTCGACACGCTGACGGTGCACGGCGTGGGCCTCCGTGGCCTCTCCGAGCCGGAGTCGCCGATCGACTGCGGCAACGCCGGGACGCTCATGCGCCTGCTCCCTGGGATCCTCGCGGGGCAGCGCGGGCGCTTCGAGCTCGTCGGCGACGAGTCGCTCTCGTCGCGGCCGATGGAGCGGGTCGCCGAGCCGCTCCGTCGAATGAGCGCGACTGTCGTAACCACTGACGGGCATGCGCCGCTCGTCCGTCGAAGGCGGGGCGCTGCAGCCGATCGACTACGAGTTGCCCGTTCCGTCCGCGCAGGTGAAGTCGGCGGTGCTCCTCGCGGGCTTGTTCGCGGACGGTGAGACGACGGTCGTGGAGCCCTTGCCGACACGCGATCACACCGAGCGGATGCTCGAGCTCGCGGGTGCGCGCGTGCGGCGGAGGCCGCAGAGCGTGACGATCAGCGGCGCGGAGCGGCTCGCACTCGGCTCGATCGAGATTCCCGGCGACTTCTCGTCCGCGGCGCCGTTCCTCGTCGCGGCCGCGATCGTCCCCGGCTCGAGCGTCACCGTGCACGGCGTCGGCCTGAATCCGCGGCGAACGGGGCTCCTCGAGGTGCTGGAGCGAATGGGCGCGCGGGTGGCCGTGTACAACCGCCGGCCGATCGGGGCCGAGCCGGCCGGCGACGTGGAGGTGCGCGCGTCCGAGCTCGTGGGCGCGACGGTGGAGCCGTCCGAGGTCCCGACCCTCGTGGACGAGCTCCCGCTCTTCGCGCTCGCCGCCTGCCACGCGCGGGGGGACAGCGTCGTGCTCGGCGCCGCGGAGCTCCGCGTGAAGGAGTCGGATCGGATCGACGGCGTCGTCGAGGAGCTGCGCCGGCTCGGCGCCCACATTCGCGCGACGAAGGACGGCTATCGCGTCCGCGGCGTTCCCACGCGGCTCCGCGGAGGCACCCTCGACGCCCGCGGCGACCACCGTCTCGCGATGCTCGGCGCCATCGCCGGAGTCTCGTCGCGTGAGGGAGTCGAGCTGAAGGGCGCAGACGCGGTCGACGTGAGCTTCCCTGGCTTCTTCGAGCTGCTCGCACGGCTCGAGGCGGCCTGAGGCGGTAGAAAGCCCCGGTGATCGTGACCATCGACGGGCCGGCGGGCTCGGGCAAGAGCACCGTCGCGCGGGCGCTCGCGGAGCGGCTCGGATTCCGCCACCTCGACACGGGCGCCATGTACCGGGCTCTCACGTGGCTCGCGCTGCGGGACGGCGTCGCGCTCGACGACGGCGACGCGCTCGCTCAGCTTGCGCGGGAGCACGCGGTGTCGTTCGACGTCGACGGGCGGGTGGCGATCGCGGGCGAGGACGTCTCGCTGCGGATCCGCGAGGCGGAGATCGACCGGCACGTGCCGGTCGTCGCGCGCCATCCGGCGGTCCGCGAGGTCATGCGCGAGCGCCAGCGCGCCCTCGCCGCCGAGGGGAACGCGGTGATCGAGGGGCGGGACATCGGCTCCGTGGTCGCCCCCGGCGCCGAGGTGAAGGTCTTCCTCGTCGCCGACGAACACGAGCGAGCCCGGCGGCGCGGGTCGGAGCGCCCGGGCGCCGACGCGGAGGCGCTGGCGGCCGACCTGCGCGAACGGGATGCGCGGGATGCGGTCAACACGCAGCCCGCCGACGACGCCGTCCTTCTCGACACGACCGACCTGGACGTGGACGGGGTCGTCGCGCGCATCGTCGCGCTCGTCGAGGCTCGCGTCGGATGAACAGGACGGACGCCGTCTGGGGCGTCGGCCGCCTCACCATCGGAACGGCGGTGAAGCTCGTCGCCCCGCACCGGGCGTACGGCCGGGAACGGGTGCCGCGCGAGGGCGGGCTCGTCGTCGCGGCGAACCACTTCAGCTGGATCGACCCACCCGCGCTGGGAGCCGCGAGCCCACGCACGCTCTACTTCATGGCGAAGGTCGAGGCGCACCGCGTTCCAGGGCTCGGACAGCTCATGCGCTCGTTCGGCGCGTTCGCGGTCAGGCGCGGCGAGTCCGACCGTGACGCGGTGCGCATGATGCGCCAGATCGTGCGCGACGGGAACGCGCTCGGGATGTTCGCCGAGGGGACGCGGCAGACGAGCGGCGTCCCGGGCATCGTGCAGCCGGGCGCCGCAATGGTCGCGATCGCCGAGGGTGTGCCGCTGATCCCGGCGGCGATCTACGGAAGCCACGGCTGGCGCTTGGGGAGCTTCCAGCCCGTCTCCGTCGCATTCGGCGAGCCAATGTCGTTCGACGGCCTTCCGCGCGGCGGTCGCGGCTACAAGGAGGCATCGCTCGAGGTCCAGAAGAAGCTTCGCGAGCTGTGGGAGTGGCTCGTCGAGATGCACGAGCTCGGTCGGCCGCGAGACGCCACTCCTCCGAGATGAGCAGGCCGCGTACGAGGCCGGCCCTGCGGCTCGCGGAGGAACCGGTCGAGATCGCCGGGACCGTGGCCATCGTCGGCTTCCCGAACGTCGGCAAGTCGACGCTCGTGAACCGGCTGAGCGAGACGCGGGCGGCGGTCGTGCACGAGATGCCCGGGGTCACGCGCGATCGCAAGGAGCTCCTCTGCGATTGGTCCGGGACGAACTTCCTGCTGATCGACACGGGCGGCGTCGACCAGGCGGACACGGGCCCGTTCGGCCCTCAGATCGTCGAGCAGGCAAAGCAGGCGATCGAGGAGGCCGACCTGGTGCTCCTCGTCGTCGACGCGCGCGCCGGGATCACGCCCGGCGACGAGGAGCTCGCAGAGATCGTGCGCCGTTCGCGGCGCGACGTCATCGTCGTCGCGAACAAGCTCGACGACCCGCGCCGCGACGCCGAGGCGCTCGACCTGCACCGCCTCGGCCTCGGCGAGCCGTTCCCGCTCTCGGCGCTGCACGGTCACGGGACGGGAGACCTCCTCGACGAGATCGTGCGCCGGCTTCCGGGGAAGGGTGAGCGCCAGGTGGGGGAGGAGGCGATCCGGGTCGCGATCCTCGGCCGCCCGAATGTCGGCAAGTCGTCGCTCCTGAACGCGCTCCTCGGCCGGGAGCGTGTGATCGTCTCCGAGGTCCCCGGCACGACGCGCGACTCGATCGACACGGTTCTCCGCCGGGGGGAGTCGACGTTCGTGCTCGTGGACACCGCCGGCCTTCGCCGAAAGCGCCGGCAGCGGCAGGGGATCGAGTACTACTCGGAGCTGCGCGCGCTCGAGGCAGCCGAGCGGGCAGACGTCGCGATCGTGCTCGTCGACTCGTCCGAGGGCGTCGTCGACCAGGACCTGTCGGTCGCCGACGTCGCGAGGAAAGCCGGCTGCGGAACGGTCGTCGCCCTCTCGAAGTGGGACATCTCGGAGGTGCGGATCGAGGACGTGCGCCCCAAGCTCGGGACCCGCCTCCGCCAACGCCCGCCGATCCTCGCGGTCTCGGCGGCCACCGGGCGCGGGCTCGAGCGGCTGCTCGACACGGTCGAGGACGTCTTCTCGCGCTACTCCGGCCGCATCCCGACCGCCGAGCTCAACCGGGCGCTGCAGGAGCTGCGCGAGGCACGTCAGGCTCCGGCGCGGCGCGGGCGCCGTCTGAACCTCCTGTACGGGACGCAGGTGAGCTCGCGTCCGCCTCGCTTCCGGTTGTTCGTGAACGACCGCCGGCTCGTGACGCGCGACTATGCGTACTGGGTGGAGAACGAGCTTCGCAGACGCTTTAGGCTCGAAGGCGTGCCGGTCTCCATCGACTTCGTCACGAGCGAGTGAGGGCAGTCGTCGTCGGCGCCGGGTCGTGGGGCTCGGCGTTCGCGGGGCTGCTTCGCGACCGGGGCCACGAGGTCACGCTCGCCGCCCGCGACCCCGACCAGGTCGCAGCGATCCGCGAGACGGGAAGGAACCCGCGCTACGTGCCGACCGCGGATCTCACGGGCGTCGACGCGGCCACCGTCGCCGAGGCGCCGGTCGAGGCGGCCGAGCTGGTCGTCGTCGCGGTGCCGAGCCGGGTCTTCGGCGAGGTCGTCGGCTCGCTTCCCGGGACGGCGCCGCTCCTGAGCCTGACGAAGGGCCTCGATCCGGCGACCGGCGAGCGGTTGTCGACGCTCGTGCGGGACCGTCCGATCGCCGTTTTGTCCGGGCCGAACATCGCGGAGGAGATCGTGCGCGGCCTGCCGGCGGCGGCGGTTGTGGCGAGCGACGATCTCGAGCTCGCCGTCCGCCTCCAGGTCGCGGTCAACTCCACGATCTTCCGCGTGTACGTGAACGAGGACGTCGTCGGCGTCGAGCTCTGCGCGGCGGCGAAGAACGTGATCGCGCTCGCCGCGGGCGGGGCGGACGGCCTCGGTCTCGGCGACAACGCGAAGGCGGCTCTCGTCGCGCGCGGCCTCGCGGAGATGCGGCGCCTCGCCGAGGTCGCAGGAGCGCGCCCGGACACCTTCGCCGGTCTCGCCGGCATGGGCGATCTCATCGTGACGTGTTGGGCGCCGACGGGCCGCAACCGGAGGGCAGGCGAGCTGATCGCGCAGGGCGCCTCCCCCGAGGAGGCGCAGGCGGCGATCGGCATGGTCGTCGAGGGGCTCACGACCGCGCCCGTTCTGCGCGACGTCTCGCACCGGCTCGACATCGAGCTCCCGATCACGGAGGGGGTCTGCGCGGTGCTCGAGGGCGTGCTCCTGACCGACCTCGTGCAGCAGTTGATGCGGCGCGACCCGACGACCGAGTAGAGCCACACGCACCCCCAGGGGCACTCCCGTGTCCCTGGAGACACGCTATCGAGGAGTCGCTCACGCGTGGGTGACGACTCCGTGCCAAGTTCGCGCGCACGCGAGTCACTCGCGCGGATCAGCCTCGTTCCCGGCGTGTAGCCTTCGACCCCATGTCACGCTCGTTCTCCTTCACCTCCGAGTCGGTCACCGAGGGTCACCCAGACAAGGTCGCCGACCAGATCTCGGACTCCGTCCTCGACGCCGTTCTCCGCGACGACAAGAACGGCCGTGTGGCCTGCGAGACCCTCGTCACGACCGGCCTCGTCGTCGTCGCCGGCGAGATCACGACCGACACGTACGTCGACATCCGGGCGGTCGTTCGCGACCGCATCGCGCAAATTGGTTACACGCGCGCGAAGTACGGGTTCGACTTCGAGACCTGCGGCGTCGTCGTCGCGATCGACGAGCAGTCTGCGGACATCGCGCAGGGCGTGGACGAGTCGTACGAGGCGCAGCACGGGGACACCGACCCGATCGACCTCCTCGGCGCAGGCGACCAGGGGATGATGTTCGGGTACGCGACGCGCGAGACCGAGGAGCTGATGCCGCTCCCGATCACGCTCGCACACAAGCTCGCGAGGCGGCTCGCCGAAGTGCGCAAGATGGACGTGCTGCCGTATCTCCGGCCGGACGGGAAGACGCAGGTCACGGTCCGGTACGAGGTCGACGAGCACGGGATCCAGCGGCCGGTCGAGATCGAGCGTTTGCTCATCTCCACCCAGCACCGCGACGGGCTAGACGTCGAGACCCTGCTCAAGCCGGACCTGCTCGAGCACGTCGTCGAGCCGATTCTGCACGCGTCCGCGCGGGGGCTCTTCGACCCCGACCGGCTTGGTGCGAAGGACTTCTTGTACGTGAACCCCACCGGCAAGTTCGTCATCGGCGGGCCGATGGGGGACACGGGCGTGACCGGCCGGAAGATCGTCGTCGACACGTACGGCGGCGCGGCGCCGCACGGGGGCGGAGCGTTCTCGGGCAAGGATCCGACAAAGGTCGACCGCTCGGCCGCGTACGCCGCACGCCACGTGGCGAAGAACATCGTCGCCGCGGGCCTCGCCGACCGCTGCCAGCTCCAGGTCGCGTACGCAATCGGCGTCGCGCATCCGATGAGCATCAACGTCGACTGCTTCGGCACCGAGACCGTGCCGCTAGCGACGATCGAGCAGCTCGTCTCCGAGCAGTTCGACCTGCGGCCGGGCGCGATCATCCGCGACCTCGATCTCACGCGCCCGATCTACGCCAAGACCGCCGCCTACGGCCACTTCGGCCGCGACGACCGCGACTTCACGTGGGAGCGCACGGACAAGGCGGACGCGCTGCGCGCCGCAGCCGGGCTGCTCTCCGAGACCCCCGCCTAGCCGAGCGGCCGCGAAGCGGACGCCTTCAGGGATTTTCGCGGCTCGGGATCCGCGCTAGCGGATCGCGAGCCTGCGGAGGAAACTCAGTCCAATTCGCCTCGGCGGTAGCGCCAGGTCGCGACGAGCCAGCCGGCGATCGCGATCGCGGGCAGCACGACGTACGCGACCTCCGCGCGCCCCGCGCTGATCTCCGACACGCTGCCGGGAGCCGAGTCGAGGATCGAGCCCGCCCAGCCGACGACCGTGTACCGCGTGAGACCCTCCGCCGCGTACGCGGCCGCGTTCTCCCACAGGAGCACGAACGCGAGGCCCCACCACGCGGCACGCCGGAACCAGAGGCCGGCGGCGACGAAGACGCCCGCATACGCGAAGCCCGCGAGGGTCGCCGCGAGAAAGGCCTCGAGCGCGATCTCGTCGGCGCCGGCGACGAGCGCCTCAGCGCCCACCGGGACCGCGGTGAGCGGGATCACGAGGGTCGTCGTCGCGGCGACCGCCGCGGCCGGAAGCTGCCAGCGTTGGACCGGCTTCAGCCAGAGGTAGACGAGCAGGCGGTCCTCGACGAGGTCGCCGAGAGCCGACGTGCCGAGCCATAGCGCCGCGAGCGGCACGACGAGGCCGAGGGCGAAAGTCGCGACGCTCCCTGCCGCGTCAACCGGGTCGGCGTCCTGGCCAGCGAGCACGCCGAGCAGGACGGTCAGCGCGCCGAGCGCGCCGATGCCGAGAACGCGCGCAAGCGACAGCTGCGTCCGCAGCAGGAGCCCGTAGAGGGTGGGCAGTGTGGTCCACGCGCGTGGAGCGGACGCGGCAGCCGGAGTCGCGTCGACTGCGCTCATCGCTCCACCACGTAGCGGAAGACGCCCTCGAGGTCGGCGTCCAGCGGGCGCACCTCGTAGAGCTGCGCGCCCCGATCTCGTGCCACGGGCGCGATCGTGTGCGCGAGCGCCCGCGCGTCCGCGGTGTCCAGCTCGAGCACATCGTCGCCGTCGAGCCGGGCGCCGACGACCGCCCCCTGCTCGAGGAGCGCACCGGCGAGCGCGCGCGGCCGGTCGGTCCGCACCCGCACCCGGAGCGGGCGGTCGTCCATCAGCGCCCGCAGCTCGCGGAAGTCTCCTGCGGCGGCGAGCCGGCCGCGCGACATGACGAGGACACGCGAACCGATCCGCTCCACCTCGGCGAGGACATGGCTCGAGACGATCACGCACCGGCCCTCGGCACCGAGGCGGATGAAGAGCTCGACCAGGTCCGCGCGCTGGCGGGGATCGAGGCCGGTAAGCGGCTCGTCGAGGACGAGCACGGAGGGATCGTGGACGATTGCCTGGGCGACCTTCACGCGCTGGCGCATGCCCTTCGAGTAGGCCGGGAGCGGGCGCGGGTCGGCGGGGTCGAGCCCCACGGTCCCGAGCGCGTTCTCCGCCGCCTGCGTCGGCTCATCGAGCCCGTGCAGCTTCGCGGTGAGTCCGACGAACTCGCGTGCGGTGAGCCGCTCGAAGACGTTCTCCTGCTGCGGCACGAGCCCGATCGACCGCGTGACGAAGCGATCGGCCCGCGGGTCGCGCCCGAGCACGCGCACCGTGCCCTTCGACGGCCTCGCCAGTCCGCACAGCATCCGGAACATCGTCGACTTGCCCGCGCCGTTCGGGCCAAGCAACGCCGTGACGCCGGCGCCGACGTCGAAGCTCACGTCCGAGACGGCCACGAGCGCGCCGAACCACTTCGAGACGCCGTCCGCGACGACGCGCGGCTCCTCCTGCCGCAGCGCGCTCACCGGAAGTCCTCGATCCGGCGGTACCGCAGCCAGCAGACGAGGAGCGCGGCCGCCGCCGTCGCGAGCAGGCCACCGGTGATGAGGCCCGTCGAGAGACCGTAGAGCGGCGCTTCGGCGTCGTCGGACGTCTCGCCGAAGATCCGGTACGCGAGCTCGGCGGCCACGAAGGGGGAGCTCAGGAGGTCGAGCTCGGCGGGGGCGTCGGCGCTGTCGATCGCCGTCCGGACGACGAACACGGGGACGCCGAGCAGGAGCACGATCGCGACCGCTGCCGCCGCCCGGCGCGTCGTGAAGCTCGAGACGGCGAGCGAGAGCGACGTGTACAGGAGCCCGGTCGCGAGACCCGTGGCCAGGATCTTGAGGAACAGGACGGGCAGCTCGCTAGCGGACTCTCCGTAGCCCGCGAGCTCGAACGCGAGCAGCATGAAGAGGAGCGGGCCGACCGTGATCAGGAGCATGACCCCGAAGACGGCGATCGCCTTCCCGACGAGATAGCGCGTGCGGTCGAGCGGGCCCGCGAGGTACAGACCGAGCATGCCCGAGCGCCGGTCGGGACACAGCGCCTCGGGCGCGACGAGCGCCGCGAAGAGGGCGAGTGCGACGCCGATGATGAACGTGTAGTCGCCGTATGAGATGAGGTCCTCCTCGAGCAGGTCGTCCGCGATGACGGAGGCCACGACGTTGAACAGCGCGGGGAGGAAGGCGATGACGAGCGTCAGCGCCGGCAGCACCTTGTGCCGCCCGCCGCGCCCGAGCCCGAGCACGCGCTTCGCCGTGAACCAGGCGAGCGTGCCGATCGCGACGGCCGGCCGGTGGCGCGGACCGTCGTAGCCCCGGTAGCCGAGGTCGAACAGCCGCGCTTCGTCGCCGGTGCTCACGGGCAGTCTCCGTGAGCGGGGAGGGGTGTGGGGAACCGGGAGGTTCCCCACGCTCTCAAGAAGAAGGGGGCCCGCGGTCCTCTCGCAAGATCGGGATTCGCTTGCGCGAATCCCGATCGCGCGAAGGCATGGGGAAACATGGTTTCCCCCGCGAACGTGAGCCGAAGGCGAGCGTTGCTCGTCACTCGCCGGTCCCCATGTAGACGTCCTCGAGCGTCCGGCCGCGCGGCTCGAGGCGCCGGAGCCCGAGCGCGAGGTCGGCGACCGCGTCGCGCACGGCGACATGCGCGGACTCGTGGGGGCCGAGCAGAAGCACGCTTCCCTCCACGGTCACGTCGAGCCCGCTCGCACGCAGCACCGCCGCCAGCTCATCCGCGCGGTCGTCGACCTCGACGACGAGCCCCTCGGGCCCCCGCCGCACGTCTGCCAGGGCTCCGGCGCGCACGACCACGCCGCCCTCGACGATCACGACGGAGTCGCAGATCCGCTCGACCTCCTCGAGGTGGTGCGACGAGACGACGATGTGCAGGCCGAACTCGGTCCCGATGCGGCGGATGAGGTCGAGCATCGTCGTCCGCTGGAGCGGGTCGAGCCCGTCGGTCGGCTCGTCGAGGAGGACGAGCTCCGGGTCGTGTGCGATCGCGGCGGCGAGCTTCACGCGCTGGCGCTGGCCCGTGGACATCGTGCCCACCGGCCGGAAGCGCTCCTCGCCGAGCCCGACGAGCCAGAGCGCCTCGTTCGCGCGCTGCATCGAGGCGCGACGGGGCAGGAGGTGCATCTCGGCGAGGTGGCGAACGAGGTCGCTCGCAGCGAGCTCGGACGGGAGCTCGTGGTGCTCGGGCGCGTAGCCGATGCGGGAGCGCATCTCGATGCCTGCCGTCGCCGGGTCGTGCCCGAGGACCGTCAGCTCGCCGCCGTCGCGCTTGCGGAGCCCGAGCACGAGCGACATGAACGTCGTCTTGCCCGCGCCGTTCGACCCGAGCAGACCCGTGATCCCGGGGCCGATGTCCGCGCTCAGCCCGGCGAGCGCGACGGTCCGGCCGTAGCGCTTGACGACAGTCGCGCGCGGAGATGACGCGCTCGGGGACGAGCTCGGTGGCGGCGGGGAGGTCGGACACGGCAGGCCCGGCGTGATTATCGACCATGAGCCGATCGTGCACTCGGGCGCCGTCGGCGGCTTCCTCCGCGCGTCCATGCACCTACATCCGAGAGTCGCTCCTCGAATCGACTTCGTCGGTTGCAAGCAGCAGACCCGCTTGCGCGGGCCTGTGCCGGAGGGTCGTACTCCATCGGAGGGAATACGGGCCTCATCCAAACGCGCCGACATGAGACGCGTCTGTGAATTCCCTAAGAAATGGGTAAGAGCGAGGAGGCCCGACTGCGGGACGGGCCTCCTCGATGTCCGGCCGTGTGACGGGCGGGGAGGAAAGGGCCCAGCCGGAGTCGGACTACCGCCATCGTCCCAGATCGATGTGAGACTGCTCTGAAAGCTCTTTGAGCTTTCCGTAAAGCTTCGCCGGGCGTCAGGCCGCGCGGACGTAGACGCCGTCGGCGGCCTTCTCGCTGAGCGCGCGCTCGGCGCCGTCGACGGCGACGGTCAGCTGGCCGGCGGCGGGCTGCGCGCCGCGCACCGAGACGTGCGTGCCGGGGACGAGGCCCTGGTCGTAGAACCAGTGCAGGAGGTCGCCGTCGTGCTCGGCGAGCCGCACGATCTCGGCGTCTGCGCCCTGCTCGAGCTCGGCGAGCGGGACGAGCACGGCGTTCTCGGCCTGCTCCATCTCCGGCTCGACGGGCCACCCGTGCGGGCAGCGGTCGGGACGGCCGAGGCGCTCGTTGATCCGCTCGATCATCTCGTCCGTGAACGTGTCGCCGAGCTCGTCCGCGTGGACGTGCGACTCGGCGGCGGTATAGCCCATGAAGTCGGTGAGGAAGCGCTCGATGATCCGGTGCTTGCGGACGACGCGCTTCGCGCGCTCGGCGCCGGCCTCGGTGAGGATCGCCTCCTTCTGGTCGCCGCGCTCGACGAGCCCGTCCGCCTCGAGCCGCTTCAGCATCTCGCCGGCGGAAGCGCGCGACACGCCGAGCATCTCGGCGACGCGCGACGCGATCGCGGTCGAGCCGGCGGCGGGCCGGTACTCGCCGATCGGGAAGGCGAGGAAGTAGATCGTCTCGAGGTACTCGTCGACCGAGTGCCCGTGCGGCTGGGCCATGTGAGGACTCTATCCGGCGGTACCCGAATCGAAGCGCCGCTCGGACGAGACGAGGTAGACGATCGGCGCCGACACCACGATCAGGACGAGCGCCGGCAGCGCTGCGCGCGAGTAGGCCCCGACCTGGGTGAGCCCCCAGATCTCGGTTGCGAGGGTGTCGAAGCCGATCGGACGCAGGAGGATCGTTGCGGGCAGCTCCTTCATCGCCGAGAGGAAGACGAGCGCCGCACCCGCGAGGATGCCCGAGCGCACGAGCGGGACCGTGACGCGGGTCAGCGTCCGAAGATCGCCGCTCCCGAGACTGCGCGCGGCCTCCTCGTGCCGCGGGCTCACCGCCTCGAGCGCCGTCTCCACACCGGAGAGGCCCTGGGGGAAGAAGCGCACGACGTACGCGAAGACGAGCAGCGCGAGCGTCTGGTAGAGCGGGCTCGCGTAGCGCGCGGCGAAGAAGACGAGAGAGAGCGCGATGACGAGCCCGGGCAGGGCGTTTCCCGCGTACGAGAGCCGCTCGAGTGCATGCGACGAGCGCGACGGGTAGCGCAGCGCGAGCACGGCCACGGGGAGCGCCGCGAGCACGGCGACGCCGGCCGCGAGCCCCGAGGCGACGAGCGAGTGTGCCGCCTCCGACCACGGCGCCTCCAGCTCGCGCTCATTCGCGATCCCGCGGCCGAGCCAGTACGCGAGCACGCCCGCCGGTAGCACGAGGAAGCCGCCGACGACCGCGGCACAGAAGCCCAGCGCAGGCGCCGTCCAGCGACCGAGCGCGACGACCTGCTGCGGCCGCTTCGTACCGGGCCCCGCCCGATAGAGGCGGCCGCGCTGCCGGATCCGGTACTCCGCCACGAGCGCGATCGCAGTCAGCCCGACGAGCAGGAGCGCGAGCGTCGCTGCCGGGGCGCGGTCGAAGAGGCTCTTGTACTGGACGTAGATCGCGCGCGTGAGCGTGTCGTAGTTCATCAGCGAGACGACGCCGAAATCCGACAGCGTGTACAGCGCGACGAGCAGCGCGCCGAGGCCGACGGCAGGTCTCAGAGCCGGCGCCGTCACGAGGAGGAAGATGTGTGCACGCGAGCTGCCGAGCCCGCGGGCCGCCTCCTCGAGCGACGGGTCGAGCCCGCGGAGCGCCGACTGCGTGAGCAGGAACACGTACGGGTAGGTCGCGAGCGTGAGCGCAAGGAGCGAGCCCCAGTAGCCCTGGATCTCGGGCAGGCGCTCGACGCCGAGCGCGTCCGCGAGGATCCCCTGCTCTCCGAAGAAGCCGAGAAGGCAGAAGGCGGCGACGTAGCTCGGGATGACGAAGGGGAGGGCGGCCGCCGTGGCCCAGAGCCGGCGGGCCGGGAGGTCCGTCCTCGTCACGAGCCAGGCCAGCGGGACCGCCACGAGAACGGCGCTGACGACGACACCGAAGGCGAGCAGGACGGTGTTCCACACGAGACGCCAGGTCTGCGCCTCGCCGAGGATCTCGAGCACCCTGCCGCCGCTCGCGACCCGGATGACCAGGTACGCGAGCGGCAGCAGGAGGAGCGCGACGACGGCGCCCGCCGCGACGACGAGCGGGAGCGGGGCACGGGTCCCCGCTCCGCGGCTCATGTCAGGTAGCCGGTCTCCCGGAGCATCTCGACGGTCGCCTCGAGCTCCGCTCCGAAGGCGGACAGGTCGACGTCGGGGCCTTCGAGCTCGTCCAGCGGCGGCAGCCCCTCCTTCGCCTCGATCCCTTCGATCAGCGGGTACTCCGCCTCCTCGGCCTCGTCGACGTAGAAGCGCTGCGCCTCCTCGGAGAGCAGGAAGTCGACGAAGCTCTGCGCATCGTCGGACTGGTCCGAGCTCGCGAGGACCGCCGCTCCCGCGACGCTGACGAGCGCACCCGGGTCGCCCGCGGCGAGGAAGTGGTTCGCGATCGGCGCGTCGGGCTGCTCCTCCTTGACGAGGTAGAGGTAGTAGTGGTTGACGAGGCCGAGGTCGATCTCGCCCGCGGCGGTCGCCTCCACGGTCGGCGTGTTGCTCTCGTAGATCTTCGGATTCAGCTCCTTGAGGTCGGTCAGCCACTGTCGCGTCGCCTCGTCACCCTCGGAGAGCCGCATCCCGGTGACGAACGCCTGGAACGACGCGTTCGTGGGCGCGACGCCGATGCGCCCTTCCCACTTCGGGTCGATGAGGTCGGCCACCGTGTCCGGGACCTCGTCCTCGGTCAGCGCGTCGGTGTTGTAGACGAGCACGCGCGAGCGTCCGGACGTCCCCGTCCAGCGGCCCTCGGCGTCGCGGAAGCGCTCGTTGACGAGCTCGAGGGTCTCGGACGGCTGCTCGGCGAGCTGGTCCTCGACCGAGCCGAGCGAGCCCGGATCCTGGGCGAAGAAGACGTCTGCCGGCGAGTTCTCGCCCTCCTCGGCGATTGTGGCCGCGAGCTCGGCGCTGTCGCCGTACCGGACCTCGACCTCGGTCCCGGTCTCCTCCGTGAACATCTCGAACAGGGGCGCGACGAGCTCCTCCTCGCGTCCCGAGTAGATCGTCAGGGGACCGCCGTCGTCCCCGCCACCGCAGCCGGCCGCCGTCGCGGCGAGCGCGAGGACCCCGGCGAGGATTGCGATTAGTCTCACTGCTTCCGACCTCCGTGTAAGGAGCACCCGATTACTGATGTAAGGGCGACCTTACACAGATCGCGGAGAGCGTCAGTCGAGAACCGGCACCAGGCCCTCGTGGAGCCGGATGGACACGCGGGAACCGAGCGGGACGACCTCGGTCGACGGGCGCTGCGACACGAGCTCGACGCCGTCGAGAAGCACGCGGTAGAAGACATCGTGACCCCGGAACTCGCGCGCCACGACCTCCGCGGCGCCGGCTGGGTCGGGCTCTAGCTCGAGGAGCTCCGGACGGACGAGCACCTGGGCCGCGTCGAGCGCGGAGGCCCCGTTCGCGGGGAAGGTGCCGACCGAAGTCTCGACGATGCCGCCGACGACACGTCCGCTGAGCACGTTCGCGGCGCCGACGAACTCGGCGGCCCAGCGCGAGGCGGGAGCGAAGTAGAGCTCCTCGGACGTGCCCTCCTGCACGATCGTCCCGTCGCGCATGAGCGCGATGCGGTCGGCGAGCGAGAAGGCCTCCTCGCGGTCGTGCGTGACGAGCACGACGGTGACGCCGAGCGGGCGGATGATCTCCGCGACCTCCGCGCGCAGCGTCTCGCGCAGGAAGGGGTCGACGTTCGACCACGGCTCGTCGAGCAGGACGAGCTCAGGTGCGGGCGCGAGGGCGCGCGCGAGCGCGACCCGCTGCTGCTGGCCGCCCGAGAGCTCGTGCGGGTAGCGGCGGCCGAGGCCTTCGAGACCGACGGTCGCGAGGAGCTCCGGGACGCGGGTCGCACGTGTGCCGCGCGGGATGCCGAAGCCGATGTTCTCGGCGACGGTCAGGTGCGGGAAGAGCGCGTAGTCCTGGAAGACCATGCCGACGCGCCGCTCCTGGGGCGGCACCCAGGCTCGCGGCCCGCTCACAGTGCGCTCGGCGACCTCGATCGCTCCCGCGTCCGGCCGCTCGAACCCCGCGACCAGTCGCAGAAGGGTCGTCTTCCCGCATCCCGAGGGGCCGAGGAGCGCCACCACCTCGCCGCGCTCGACGCAGAGCGAGGCCTCGTCGACCGCGACGACGTCGCCGAAGCGCTTCGTCACGCCCTCGAGTCGGATCATCGAGCACGCTCATGTAAGGGAGACCTTACACAGCGGCGTCTTCCTTTGGGCCGCCGGGGGCGCGGATACGCTCGCCGGCATGCCGCTCGCCGAGGTGTACCCGCTCGTGACCGCCCGCGCGCTCGCGCGGCCCTTCACGTACGAGGTGCCGGACGAGGTCGAGCGAGGCACGGTCGTGAGCGTCTTTCTCGGCGGCCGGAAGGTGCGCGGCGTTGTCGCGGAGGTCGGCGTCGAGGCGCCGGACGGGGTCGCGATCGCTGCCGCGGGGCCGGTCGTCGACCGCGTTCCCGCGCCGCTCGTCGAGCTCGCGCTCTGGCTCGCCGAGTACTACGGCACGACGCCGGCGCGCGCCCTGGCGCTCGTCGCGCCACATGCGCGGACGCGCAGGGGCGAGCGACGGGCTCCGGCGCATCGCGACTCCCTTCCCGCAGAGCCCGAGCCGGCGAAGCTGACCGCGGCCCAGTCGGAGGCAACAGCGCGGATCGTCGCGGCGCTCGATTCCGGCGGCGGGCATCTGCTGCTCCAGGGCCCTACCGGGAGCGGGAAGACCGAGGTGTACCTCCGCGCCTGCGCCGCCGCGCTCGAGCGCGGTCTCGGCGCGATCGTGCTCGTGCCGGAGATCGCGCTCACGCCGCAGACCGTCGGGCGCTTCGCCGCGCGCTTCGGCGACCGGGTGGCCGTGGTGCACTCGGCGCTGACCGAGGCCGAGCGGCGCGACGAGCGTGAGCGGATCTCCTCCGGCGAGGCTCGCATCGTCGTCGGCGCGCGCTCCGCGGTCTTCGCTCCGGTCTCCGGGCTCGGGCTCGTCGTCGTCGACGAGGAGCACGACTCGTCGTTCAAGCAGGAGTCGGACCCCCGCTACGACGCACGCACGGTTGCGGCGAAGCGCGCTGCGCTCGAGGGCGCGGTCGCCGTCTACGGCAGTGCGACGCCGCGTGCCGAGAGCTGGGCGCGGCTCGACCGGCTAGCGCTTCCCTCGCGCATCGGGGCGCCGATGCCGACCGTGCGCATCGTGGATCTCCGCCGCGAGGCGGGCTACCCGCTCTCGGCGCCGCTCCTCGCCGAGCTCGCTGCGGTCGAGGAGCGCGGCGGCCGCGCGATCCTCCTGCTGAACCGCCGCGGTGTCTCGGGAGCGATTCACTGTCGCGCCTGCGGGATCTCGCGCCGCTGCCGGAGCTGCGACGTCGCGCTCACGCTGCACCGCGACGAGCGGCTGCACTGCCACCACTGCGGCTTCTCGGAGCCGCTTCCGACCACCTGCCCCGAGTGCGGATCGGTCGAGCTCGCACGAGTCGGTGCCGGCACGCAGCGGCTCGAGGCGGAGCTCGAGAAGCGCGTCCCCGGGCTCGAGCGGATCCGACTCGATGCGGACACGGCGGCGAAGCCCGGCGCGCTGCGGGAGGCGCTCACTCGTTTCGCGAACGCGCGCGCGGCCGCGCTCATCGGCACCCAGATGGTCGCGAAGGGCCACCACTTCCCGGGCGTCGCCGTCGCCGCGGTCGTGGACGCGGACACCGGGCTCGCCTTCCCCGACTTTCGCGCCGAGGAGCGGACGTTCCAGCTCGTCACCCAGCTCGCAGGGCGCAGCGGCCGGGACGCGCCCGGGAAGGTGCTCGTCCAGACCTTCCAGCCGGACGCGACCCCGCTCGCGTACGCGGCGCGGCACGACGTCGCCGGCTTTCTCGCGCAGGAGCTCGCGCGCCGCGAGGAGCTCTCGTATCCGCCGTTCAGGCACCTCGTGTCCATCGTCGTCTCGGGCTCCGAGCCGTCAGGCCCGACGCGCGTCCTGCAAGAGCTCCGCGACGCCCTGCGGGTGCCGGGCGTCGACGTCCTCGGGCCGGCGCCGCTTCTGCGCCTGCGCGGCCGTCACCGCATGCAGCTCGTCGCGAAGACGACGTCGCCCCGCGCGCTCGCTCACCGCGCTGCGGCGCTGCTCGTGGCGGCGGCTCCCGCGATGCGCCGCGACGGTCTGGCAGTCGTCGTCGACGTCGATCCCCAGTCGCTCTGAGGCTAGACTCGCCGCCGATGAACCACGAGCACGAGCAGGATCACGACCACGACCACGACGAGGATCGCGAGCGCGACGAGCGCGCGCTCGAGCTCGAGGCGCGGCGCATGCTCGCGCTCGCCCGCATCCGCCAGTACGGCGACGCCGTCCTGCGGATGAAGGCGCGCGAGATCGAGGAGGTCGACGACGACGTGCGGCGGCTTGCGGAGCGCATGACGACCCTCATGCACGAGGCCCAGGGCGTCGGGCTCGCCGCGACCCAGGTCGGCGTGCTGCAGCGCATCTTCGTGTTCGTGGACGACGGCGAGGACCGCGTGCTCGTGAACCCGGTGATCACGAAGCGCTCGAGCGAGACGGGCGTCGACGACGAAGGCTGCCTCTCGCTGCGCGAGGTGCTCGTGCCCGTGGAGCGTGCCTGCAAGGTGACGATCGAGGGCCTGGACGCAGACGGCGAGCCCGTCTCGTACGAGCTCGCGCTTCCGTCGTCGCGGATCGTCCAGCACGAGCTCGACCACCTGGACGGGGTGCTCATCCTCGACCGCACGGACGACGAGTCGCGCCGCGCGGCGCTCGCGAAGCTCCGGCCGCAGCCCGTTCTCGGCTCTCGCTGACGTGAGCCGGATCGCGGTCGCGGCAACCGCGCCCTTGGGCGCCGACGTCCTCGAGCGCCTTGCCGCGAAGCACGAGGTCAGCGCGCTCCTCACCCGGCCGGACGCGCCCGCGGGGCGCGGTCGCAAGCTCGTCGCGCCGCCGGCAAAGGTCACCGCCGAACGGCTCGGCATCCCGATCCTCCAGCCCGAGCGCCTCGAGCCCGGCCTCGACCCCGGCGCGCCGACGGTCGTCGTCGTCGCGTACGGGCGTCTCGTCCCGGACGAGCTGCTCGCGGAGCGGCTGTGGCTGAACGTGCACCCGTCGCTCCTCCCGCGCTGGCGCGGCGCGGCGCCGGTCGAGCGCGCGCTCATGGCGGGCGACGTGGAGACGGGAGTGACCATCCACCGGACCGTGAAGGAGCTGGACGCGGGGCCGATCGCCGCGCAGGCGCCGTTCCTCATCGAGGAGGACGACGACGCGGGCGACGTCTACGAGCGGGCGGCGGTGCTCGCTGCGGATTTGCTCGACGAGGTGCTCGCCGATCCGGACCCCGCATTCATGCCGCAGCCGGAGGAGGGCGTGACCTACGCGGCCAAGATCGAGCCGGACGACCGGATCCTCGATCTCGAGCGGCCGGCACGCGAGCTCGTCGACACCGTCCGCGCGCTCTCGCCGCACATCGGCGCGCGCGCAGAGCTGCACGGGCGGCCGGTGACGGTCTGGCGAGCGCGGGTCGACGAGGGCGGGAGGTTCGAGCCCGTCGAGGTGCAGCCTGCGGGCGGCCGCCGCATGGAGTACGAAGCGTGGCTGCGCGGCCTCAGGTAAGCCCGGCGCGGCGGGCGGCGTACGACGTCCTCCTGCGGGTGTCCGAGAACGACGCGTACGCGGACCGCGCGCTCCGGTCGGCGGCGAGCGGGCTCGACGAGCGCGACCGTGCTCTCGCGCAGCGGCTCGCCTTCGGCGCCGTGCAGCGCATGCGAACCCTCGACCACGCGATCGAGACGCTCGGGCGGCGACCGGTGCGGAAGCTCGATCCACCCGTGCGGGCGGCGCTCCGGCTCGGCGGCGTACCAGCTCGGCTTCGTCGACGGCGTTCCCCGCTACGCCGCCGTGAACGAGTCGGTCGAGCTCGTTCGCGCCGCCGGTCTCGAGCGCGCTGTCGCCTTCACGAACGCGGTGCTCCGGCGGCTCGCCGAGGGAATCGAGCCGCTGCTCGCGGCCCTTCCCGAGGAGACCGCGCGCGAGGCCGCGCTCGCGCACTCGTACCCGGACTGGATCGCCGAGACGTGGTGGCGCGACCTCGGAGCCGAGGACGCGCGCGCGCTCATGCGCGCTCAGAACGAGCCGGCGGAGCTTGCCGTGCGGCTCGTGCGAGGCGAGATCGACGGCGAGCCGACCGATGTCCCCGCCGCCTGGCGGGTCGAGCGCATCGATGAGGCGGCGCTCGCGGAAGGCCGGATCTGGCCGCAGAGCCGCGCCTCCCAGCTCGTCGGCCTCGCGGTCGGGGCTCGCGAGGGCGAGCGGACGCTCGACCTGTGCGCGGCGCCGGGCGGCAAGGCGACGATGCTCGCGGGCGAGGTCGCCGCGGTGGAGGTGAACGAGGCGCGGGCGCGCGAGCTCGAGGAGACCGTCGCGCGGCTCGGTGCCTCGAACGTGCGAGTGGTCGTCGCCGACGGCCGCGAGCTGCCGCCGGAGCTGACCGGCTTCGACCGCGCGCTCGTGGACGCGCCCTGCTCCGGTCTCGGCGTCCTCAACAGCCGGCCGGACCTCCGCTGGCGTGCGGAGCCGCTGCCCGAGCTCCAGCTCGAGCTCCTGCGCGCGGCGGCCGGGCGCGTGCGGCCGGGCGGGACGATCGTCTACTCGGTCTGCACGATCAACGCGGACGAGGCGGAGGCGGTCGTGGACACATCGGGCTTCGAGGTGGATGCGACGCTCGGGGACGAGTGGCCGCAGTACCGTCACCAGGGGCGGCCCGAGTTCCTGCAGACGCTCCCGCACGTGCACGGGACCGCCGGCTTCTTCGTCGGCGCGGCTGCGCGCGTGACGCTCACGCAAGGCCTCGAGTGGTGGCGCGACGTGCCGGGCGGCACGGAGTGGCTCGACTCGCTCCCGACGATCGTCGACGACGTGCGCGGAGCGCTGGTCGCTTCGGGTCGGGCCCGCGTTCGAGGGGCAGAACGTCTCGCACGTTCGAGCCGCCGATCTTCCGGATGGAACGCCAGCCGTGCTCAAGATCAACTTTCCCGAGGTCGGAGTCGGAGCACGAGGCAGATGCGCTCCGGCTGTGGGACGGCCGCGGCGCGGTGGCGCTGCTCGACTGCCGACGGAGAGCGCGCGGGCACTCTTGCTCGAACGTTGCCACCCAGGGACGCCGCTCTGGGACGATCGAGGACGACGAGGAGGCAACGCGCATCGCGGGTCGAGGCGCTGCGCCGGATCTGGCAGTCCGCCGCCCGACGGAGCACCGCTTCCGAATCCTGCGCGAGGAGGCGGCTTCGTGGGCCGTGCAAGCTCCCGGAGCGACTGGGAGGCGCTGGGCAGGCCGATCGAGCGTCGGCTGATCGACGAAGCGGTCGCCGCCTGTGCTCGGAGCTCGGGTCGGACCACGTCGACGAGGTCGTTCTCCACCAGGACTTCCACGGCGGAAACGTGCTTCGCGCTGAGCGCGAGCCGTGGCTCGTGATCGACCCGAAGCCGCTCGTCGGGGAGCGCGCGTTCGACGCCGGCGTCACTCCTTCTCGCGACCGGCGCTGGCTCCTCGGACGCGGCGGCGACGCCGCCCGGATCCGTCGCCGTCTCGACCTGCTCGACCGACGAGCTCGACCGTCGATCGCGAGCGAATGCGGCGTTGGGGGATCGCGCACGCACTCGATCTGGGGCTTCAGCGACAGCAAGGTCGAGGCCGACATGGTCGAGAGCGCGCGGCTCATCGTGCGCTGCCTAGGCGAGACTACGACCATGCTCTCCGAGGCCGACGCGAGCTTCCTCGAGCGCGCGCTCGAAGTCGCGGCGGAGGCGGACGCGCGCGCATATCCGAAGCCGACCGTGGGCGCGGTCGTGGTCGCAGACGGCGAGGTCGTCGGGGAGGGCGCGACCGAAGCCGGGCGCACCGGCCATCACGGCGAGCGCGTCGCCCTCGACGCGGCCGGCGACCGGGCACGCGGAGCCACGCTCTACGTGACGATGGAGCCGTGCGCGCACAACGGGTCGACCCCGCCGTGCGTGGACGCGGCGCTCGAAGCCGGAGTCGCGCGGGTCGTCGCCGGGCAGCTCGATCCGAACCCGAAGGTCGAGGGCGGCGGCCTCGACAAGCTCCGCGCGGCCGGCGTCGAGGTCGCGCTCGCGGACGGCGAGCTCTCGTTTCGCTGCGCGCCAGCAGCTCGAGGAGTGGCGCACGTGGGTCGCGCAGGGGAGGCCGTTCGTGACCTTCAAGGTCGCGATCACGCTCGACGGACGCATCACCGTTCCCGGCGCGCGCTGGGTCACGGGAGAGGCCTCGCGCAGGCTCGTGCACCTGATCCGCGCGTCGTCCGACGCGGTCGCGGTCGGGATGGGGACCGTCCGCTGGGACAACCCGAGGCTCGACGCGCGCGACGTTCCCACCCCGCGCGGCCAGCCGCGCCGCCTTGCCTTCGGCCGCGGCCCGTTGCCGGAGGGCTCCGAGCTCGAGCTTCGTTCCGGGCCGCTGCGCGAGGAGCTCGAGGCGCTCGCCGCCGACGGCGTGCAGTCACTCCTGCTCGAAGGCGGCCCGACGCTCGCGGCCGCGTTCCTCGAGCAGGACCTCGTCGACAAGCTCCTCGTCTTCGTCGCGCCGACGCTCTCGGGCGAGGGGCCGGGGATGCTCGCCGGTCTGCCCGGGAAGCGCGACCTCGTCCGCCTCGAGGCGCGCGCGATCGGCGAGGACGTGCTCCTCCAGGGCTATCTGCGCGAGCCGTAAGGTTCGTCTGTGTTCACGGGGATCGTCCGCGAGCTCGGCCGCGTCGTCTCCGCCGAGGCGGGCGGCGGCGGCCTCGCGCTCGTCGTCGAGGCGCCGGAGACCGTCGCCGCGCTTGCCACGGGCGACTCGATCTCGGTCAACGGCGTCTGCCTGACCGCGCAGGACGTGGGTGACGGCCGCGTGTCCCTGCACGCCGTCCCGGAGACCCTCGCGCGTTCGACCTTCGGCGACCTCGCTGCCGGCGACGCCGTCAACGTCGAGCCCGCGCTCCGCGCCGGCGAGCCGCTCGGCGGCCACTACGTCCAGGGGCACGTCGACGCCGTGGGTCGGATCCAGTCCGTCGAGGCCGAGGGAGACGGGCTGCGCGTCTTCGTCGAGGCGCCGCCCGAGGTGCTGCGCTACCTCGTCGAGAAGGGCTCGGTCACCGTCGACGGCGTCTCGCTCACGGTCGCCGAGCTGTCCGACGACGCCTTCGCGGTCGCGCTCGTCCCGTACACGCTCGAGGCGACGACGCTCTCGGAGCTCGAGCCCGGACGCGAGGTGAACCTGGAGGTCGACGTGCTCGCAAAGTATGTGGAGCGCTTGCTGCGGCCTGACTGAGGGCTACGATCCACGCATGCGGATGGAGGTGAATACCACGCCGTTCGCCGAGATCGAGGCGGCGCTGGAGGACTTCCGGTCGGGCCGGTTCGTGATCGTCGTCGACGACGCCGACCGCGAGAACGAGGGCGACCTCACGATCGCGGCGCAGTTCGTCACGCCGGAGGCGATCAACTTCATGGCGACGCACGCGCGCGGCCTCATCTGCCTCTGCCTGACCCCCGACCGCTGCGACGAGCTCGACCTGCGCCCGATGACCGACCACAACGAGACGCCGCTCGAGACCGCGTTCACGGTCTCGATCGAGGCGCGCGAGGGCGTCTCCACCGGGATCTCGGCCGCCGACCGTGCGCGGACGATCCAGGTCGCGATCGACCCGGGCTCGACCGCGCGCGACCTCGTCCATCCGGGACATGTCTTCCCGCTGCGGGCGAAGCCGGGCGGCGTGCTCCAGCGCGCGGGACAGACCGAGGCGGCGGTCGATCTCGCACGACTCGCCGGCCTCAACCCCGCGGGGGTCGTCTGCGAGATCATGAACGAGGACGGGACGATGGCCCGGGTGCCCGATCTCACCGCCTTCTCCGAGCGCCACGGCCTGAAGATGATCACCGTTGCCGACCTCATCGAGTACCGGCGGCGCACGGAGAAGCTCGTCGAGCGCGTCGTCTCGGTGCGGCTCCCGACCGAGCAGGGCGAGTTCCAGGCGATCGCCTACCGAGAGCGGCTCGACGACGGCAAGCGGCATGTCGCGCTCGTCAAGGGTGACGTCGAAGGCGTCGAGAACGTGCTCGTCCGCGTCCACTCCGAGTGCCTTACGGGCGACGTCTTCCACTCGCAGCTCTGCGACTGCGGCGAGCAGCTCGCGCAGTCGCTCGCGCGGATCGAGGCCGAGGGGCGGGGCGTGCTCCTGTACATGGCCCAGGAAGGGCGCGGGATCGGCCTCCTCAACAAGCTGAGGGCCTACGAGCTTCAGCAGCAGGGGTTGGACACGGTCGAGGCGAACCTCGAGCTCGGCTTCCCGCCCGACGCGCGGGAGTGGGGGATCGGGAACCAGATCCTCGCCGACCTCGGCCTGACGACGATCCGGATCCTCACGAACAACCCCGCGAAGCTCTCGGGGCTCGACGGTTTCGGCCTCTCGGTGGTCGAGCAGGTGCCGATCGAGGTCGATCCTAAGCCCGAGAACGAGCGCTATCTGGCCGCCAAGCGTGAGAAGCTGGGGCACACGATCACGAAGCTTCACCACCAGGGTGTGCGCTTCGAGCCGGAGCCCTCGACCGAACGAGATCACGAATGAGCAATCCAGACATCGACGACTCGAGCGAGAACGTGCTCTCGGACTGGCGGAGCGACGGCCCGCCCGACGAGGACCTGAAGAGGAGGCGGCGGCCGAGCCGTTCGACCACGCGGCCGAGGTCGAGGAGCTCGACGAGGCCGAGGACGCCGCTCCCGCCTGGGGGACGAGCGCGGACGTCGAGCCCAGTCTCCGAACCGGGGGTCCGAGCTCGAGCCCGAGCTCGAGCCGGAGCGTCGGACCGGAGCCGGAGTCGGCGCCGGAGGAAGCGACGGACGAGCCGGCGCCGTTCGAGGAAGACGCCGCCGCCTTCGCCGTCCCGAGCTCGCTCGAGCACGCCGCCGGCGACCTCGACATCCCCGAGGGCTACGCCGTGCTCGAGGGCGTCGCCGACGGAGGCCGGAGAGCGGTCGGCGTCGTCGTCGCCCGCTTCAACGGGACTGTGACGTCGCGCCTCCTCGCGCGCGCGCTCGAGGAGCTCGAGCAGACGGGAGTCCGGCGCGAGGCGATCACGGTCATGGTCGTCCCGGGCGCGTTCGAGTTGCCGGTCGCCGCGACCGCGCTCGCGAAGACGCGCCGTTTTGCCTGCATCGTCGCGCTCGGCTGCGTCATCCGCGGCGACACGCCCCACTTCGACTACGTCGCGAGCGAGGCCGCGAGCGGGCTCCAGCTCGCCGCGCTGGAAACCGGCGTGCCGGTCTCCTTCGGGGTCCTCACGCTCGACCGGGTCGAGCAGGCCGAGCCGCGGATCGAGAAGGCCGGCGAGGCGGTGCGGAGCGCGCTCGAGATGGCCGACGTCTTCTCGCACCTGCGCGCGGCCGCCGCACGGTAGCCGAGGGCGAGGCAAGCCTCGCCCTCGACCACAGGAGCGGGGCGCCGATCGGTACCATGCTCGGCCGCATGTCCAAGGTGTGCGCCATCTGCGGGAAGAAGCCAGGCTTCGGCAACAGCCGAAGTCACTCCATGGTCGCGACCAAGCGGCGCTTCAACCCGAATCTCCAGCGCGTCCGGGTGCTCCTCGAAGGGCGTGCGCAGCGAGCGTACGTCTGTACGCGTTGTCTGAAGGCCGGCAAGGTCCGAAAGGCCGTCTAGGTCGCAGGGCGAGGCTGCCTCGCCCTCGCCAGAGATAAGCTCGCCCACGTGGAGCGGGAGCACTACGAGGTCGTACCTTCTCCGTTCGGCCGAATCGCGATCTCGAACGAGGCGATCGCGCAGATCGTCGGCTACGCGGCGGCGGAGAGCTACGGCGTCGTTGCGCTCGCCGGCCGGAGCCGCTGGTCGCGGCTCCTCCCGTGGGGCATCAAGAAGGGCGTCGACGTCGCGCGGCGCGCCGACGGCCTCGTGATCGAGCTTCGCGTGTCGTCGAGGACGGCCTCAAGCTCGCGGAGGTCGCGACCGCGGCGCGTGCTCGGGTCCTGTACGAGGTCGAGCGCATGGTGGCGATCCCGGTGGCGTCGCTCGAGGTCCACATCGAGGGCGTCCGGGGCCGCTGATGGAGCTCGAGATCGTCCGCACGCTCGCGCGCGCCGCGCTCGAGAACCTCGAGGCCCACCGCCGCCGGATCGATGACCTGAACGTCTACCCGGTGCCGGACGGCGACACGGGCACGAACCTCGTCCTGACGCTGCGCTCGATCGTCGAGACGCTCGAGCGGTCGGACGCGCAGGGCAGCGCCGCCGTCGCGAAGGAGCTCTCCCGCGCCGCGCTCATGGGCGCGCGCGGCAACTCCGGGGTCATCTTCTCGCAGATCGTGCGCGGCTTTGTCGACGTCCTCGGCGAGCACGAGGATGCGAGCACACCCCGTCTCCGCCGCGCGTTCCGGGGCGCGAGCGATGCCGCGTACCGGGCGGTCAAGCGTCCGGTCGAGGGGACGATGCTCACGGTGATCCGGGAGATGGCGGAGGAGGGCGAGCGCAAGGAGAACCGCCGCCTGCAGCCTCACCAGTTCCTCGCCGCCGTCCTCGAGCGCGGGGAGGACGCTCTCGCACGCACGCCCGAGATGCTCGAAGTCCTCCGCGACGCCGGCGTGGTCGACGCGGGCGGCGCCGGGCTCGTCGAGATCACGCGCGGGCTTGCGCTCGAGCTCGCGGGCGAGCCTCTGCCCGAAGCGCCGGTGGAGGGGGAGGCGCTGTCGTTCGACGCGATTCACCAGGAGCTCTCGAAGTACCGCTACTGCACCGTGTTCGTCGTCGAGGGCGAGGGGCTCGACCAGGCGGGGCTCGAGGCGACGCTGGAGACGATGGGCGACTCGCTCCTCGTCGTCGGCGACCCGTCCGCGCTGAAGGTGCACGTCCACACCGACGACCCGGGTCTCGCGCTCGCGGCGGGGACGGCACTCGGCGTGGTCGAAGGCGTCGAGATCGCCAACATGCATGCGCAGACCGTTCAGCGCGAGGAACGGCTCGCGGAGGCGCCGACGGCCGTGAGCACGCTCCCGACGCTCGAGACCGGACTGGTGGCCGTGTGCCCGGGCCAGGGGAACCGGCGGCTCTTCGAGAGCTTCGGCGCCACGAGGGTCATCGAGGGCGGCCAGACGATGAACCCGTCCACGGCGGAGATCGTCGAGGCGATCGACGCGACGCCGGCCGACGAGGTGCTCGTCCTTCCCAACAACTCGAACGTCGTCCTCACGGCAGAGCAGGCCGCGGCGCTCGCGACGAAACCGGTTCGCGTCATCCCGTCGCGCTCGGTGCAGGCGGGGCTGGCGGCGATCGCGCGCTACATCCCGACGAACACGCCGGAGCAGAACGAGGCGGACATGCTCGACGCCCTCGCCTCGGTTCGCACCGGCGAGGTCACGGTCGCCTCGCGCGACGCCGAGCTCGACGGCGTCAAGATCGCGAAGGGCGCGTACCTCGGGCTCGTCGAGGACGCAGCCGTGACAGCCGGCGACAGCCTCCAGGAAGTCGCGCTCGACGTCGTCGAGCGCGTGCTCGACGGCAAGCGTGGCTGGCTCGGGATCCTCACGGGCGAGGGCGCACCGCCGGTGGAGGAGCTCCTCGCCGCCGTGAACGCCGCGCACCCGGAGGTCGACGTCGAGGTACACGACGGCGGCCAGCCCCACTACCCGCTGCTCGTCGTGGCGGAGTAGAAAGTGGAATGGGGCCGATCCGGGTGCTGCTCGTCGAGGACAACGAGGTCTACCGGGACTCCCTCGCGTTCCTGCTCGCCCGCCACGAAGGTCTCGAGGTCGTGGGCGCGGTCGGGACGGCGGAGGCGGCGCCTCCCGTGGCTGCGGAGCTCGAGGTCGACGTCGCCGTCGTCGACTACCGTCTTCCCGACCACGACGGCGGAGAGGCCGCGGCAGCTATCCGCGAGCTGCGCCCCGAGACCGGGATCGTGTTCCTGAGCGCGTCGGCGGGCGCCGACGAGCACGCGGCGGCGCGCGGTGCGGGCGTGGCGCTGATCCGGAAGGACGAGGGCCTCGACACGCTCGTCGGCGCGGTGCGCGCGGCGGCGGGAAGGAGCAGCGCGTGAACCTGACGACCGAGAACACCGCGATTGTGCTCGACTCGACCTCGGACTACCCGGAAGCGCCCGACCGCTTCCCGAACATGCGCTTCGTCCCGCTCTATGTCCGCTTCGGCGACGAGACGTACCGCGACTACGTCGAGCTCGGGCCAGACGAGTTCTTCGAGAAGCTGCGCGCCGCGCCGGTGCTGCCCGCGACCTCGCAGCCGACCCCGCAGGACTTCCTCGGCGTGTACGAGGCGCTCGCGGGCTACGAGCGGATCTACTCGCTGCACGTCTCCTCGAAGCTCTCGGGGACGTACGCGAGCGCTGAGCTCGCCGCGCAGGAGCTCGGCGGCGACAAGGTGCGTCTCGTCGACTCGCGTTCGGCCTCACTCGCGATCGCGATGCTGTCGCACGCGATCCAGCGCCGTCTCGCGCGTGGTACGACCGACGAGGAGATCGACGCGCTCGTCGAGCGGTTCCATCGCGACTGCAGGGTGGTCTTCACCGTCGAGACCCTCGAGTACCTGCAGAAGGGCGGGCGGATCGGGCGAGCTGCGGCGCTCGCCGGCTCGCTCCTGAACGTGAAGCCGATCCTTGCCATCGAGGACGGCGAGGTCGTCGCGGTCGCGCGCGTCCGCGGCCGGCAGAAGGCGTTGACCGAGTTCGAGCGCCGCTTCGCGGCGGAGACCGAGGACAAGGCGGGGCTGCGCGTCGCCGTAGCGCACGCCGATGCGGCCGAGTGGGTGGGGACACTCTCCGAGCTGGTGTGGCGCGTGCGGCCGAAGGCGGAGATCGAGTTCACAGCGAACCTCGGCGCGGTCGTCTCGACGCATGCGGGCCCGGGCGCGGTCGGCTTCTTCTGGTTCCACGACGACTGAGCCCGCGGCGGTCAGGCCTGCCGGACCCGGGACCTATAGTGATCCGCGTGAAGGGGCGAAGACCTGCTGTCCGGCTTCCCGTCGGGTTTGCCGCGCTGGACCCGCCGGACGTCTGGCCGCGGCCGCGGAGCGTGCCCCGGCCGGAGCGGCTCGAGGCGCCGGTCGAGACGCTCGACGGCGTCGGACCGACGATCGCGCGCCGGCTGAAGCGGATCGGCCTCGAGACCGTCGGCGACATCCTCTGGCACCGGCCCCGGCGGTACGAGGAACCGGTCCCGGCGAAGAGGATCAGCGAGCTCTTCGGGGACGAGGAGGCGACGATCGAGGTCGTCGTGCGCGCGGTGTCGAGCCGCAGGCGAGGACGGCTCACGATCCTGACCGCACGCGTCGCGGACGAGACCGGCGAGATCAAAGCGACCTGGTTCAACCAGCCCTGGCTCGAGTCGCGCCTTGCCCCCGGCACACGCATTCGGCTGCGCGGGCGCGCGAACAAGTTCGGCTTCGCCGTCGGCTCGTACGACCTCGAGGGCGAGGCCGAGACCGCCGACTTCGCTCCCGTCTACCCGGCAACAGAGGACATCTCGCAGAAGAAGCTTCGAGAGCTCAGCGCCCAGGCGCTCGAGCTCGCCCGCGACGCCGGCGAGTCTCTCCCCGCTGCGCTCCTCGAGACGGAGGAGCTACCTCTTCGCGCCGACGCGCTCACTGCGCTGCATCGTCCCCGAGCGCTCGCCGAGGCGGAACGAGGGCGGCGTACGGCTCGCGTTCGACGAGCTGCTCGTCCTCCAGCTCGCCCTCGCGCGCACGGCGGCGGCGCGCGAGCAGGCCTCGGCGCAGTCGCTTCCCGAGCCCGGCGAGCTCATCGCCCGCTACCGCGCCTCGTTGCCCTTCACACTCACCCCCGACCAGGAGAAGACGCTTGTCGAGATCGACGCCGACCTCGCCCGCTCCACGCCGATGCAGCGGCTGCTCCAGGGCGACGTCGGCTCCGGGAAGACCGTGGTTGCGCTGTACGCCCTCCTGCGCGCGGTAGAGGCGGGGCGACAGGGCGCGCTGATGGCGCCCACCGAGACCCTCGCCGAGCAGCACTTTCTGACCATCGACGAGCTCTGCCAGCCGCTCGGAGTCCGCGTCTCCCTCCTCACGAGCTCGATCCGCGCTCGGGAGCACGCCGCGGCACGGCAGCTGATCGCCTCGGGAGACGCCCATATCGTCGTCGGGACGCACGCGCTCATCCAGAAGGAGGTCGACTTCCACGACCTCGCGGTCGCGGTCGTCGACGAGCAGCACCGCTTCGGCGTCGGCCAGCGCAGCGCGCTCGTCGAAGGCCGCAGCCCGCACGTCCTCCACCTCACCGCGACACCGATCCCCCGCACGCTCGCGCTCACGGTCTACGGCGACCTCGACGTGAGCGAGCTCTCGTCCCCGCCCGCCGAGCGCAAGCCGATCGTGACCGCGTGGGTCACGGAGGACCGAAGCTCCGAGGCCTACACGCGTCTCCGGCGGCACCTCGACGACGGTCGCCAGGCCTACGTCGTGTGCCCGCTCATCGAGGAGGGAGAGACGAAGGTCGCACGCGCGGCCGAGGCGGAGGCCGAGCGCCTGCGCACCGCCGAGCTCAAGGGATACCGCGTCGGCTGCCTGCACGGGCGGCTCCGCCCCGGCGACCGGCGCGCGGTGATGGCGAGCTTCAAGGCGCGGGAGCTCGACGTGCTCGTTGCGACGACCGTGATCGAGGTCGGCGTGGACGTCCCGAATGCGACGATCATGATCGTCCAGGAGGCCGACCGCTTCGGCCTCGCGCAGCTCCACCAGCTTCGCGGGCGCGTCGGCCGCGGGGCGGAGCAGTCGTACTGCCTGCTCGTGTCGCGCCCGCGCGAGGAGCTGACGGAGGGAGCAATCGAGCGGCTCGAGGCGATGGTCGAGACGACGGATGGCTTCGCGCTCGCGGAGCGCGATCTCGAGATCCGCGGCGAGGGCCAGCTCCTCGGCGCGCGCCAGTCCGGGCTCTCGGATCTCCGCTTCGTGTGGCTGCGGAAGGACCGCGATCTGCTCGAGCGGGCTCGCGACGTCGCGCGCGGGCTCGAGGACGAGGGCCTCCTCGCCGAGGCAGCCGACCGGCTGCTCGGCGAGGCGGAGCACCTCGGCGAGTCGTAGGACTACGGGAAACCGCACCTTCGGTCTCGGGTCGGCCTCCTAGCGCGGGTCAAGCGCGGCAGCGACCCTATGACCGTGAACCGCGAGAACGCAAGCAGAGGCTGCGAGAGCGGCGCCTACTCCACCTGGCGTCTCCGCGCGGGCGATCGCGAGGCCGTCCGTGAGGTCTTCGACGGCCTCTCCGACGACTCGCGGCGGCTGCGCTTCCACGGCCCGAAGCCGAGGCTCGGCGACGCCGAGCTCGACATGCTCGCCGACGTCGGCTGCTGCGGTCGTGAGGCCGTCGGCGCGATCGACCTCCGCACGGGCCAGGTCGTCGGGATCGCCAGGTTCGTCCGCGACGACGAGGACGAGCGCACCGCCGAGGTCGCCTTCGCGGTCGTCGACGCTTGCCACGGGAACGGCGTCGGCAGCCGGCTCCTCGGCGATCTCACGTCGCTCGCGAAGCGCGACGGTGTCGAGCGCTTCGTCGCGCACGTCGCTCACGGGAACGAGGCCGCGCTCGCGCTCCTGCGCCGGATCGGACGCGTCGCGAGCGCGTCCTTCGCCGACGGCGCGCACGAGCTCGTAGTCGAGATCTAGCGTTCCCCGCGTGCGGATCGTCGCCGGCTCGAAGAAGGGGCACCGGATCTCGGCGCCCAAGGGCGTCGTCACGCGGCCGACCGGCGATCGCGTGCGCGAGGCCGTGTTCAACATCGTCGGCCCGGTCGAGGGGGCGCGCGTCCTCGACGTCTTCGCGGGCTCGGGAGCGATGGGCCTCGAGGCGCTCTCCCGCGGCGCCGCGCGCGCGGTCTTCGTCGAGCGAGACCGCGACGCGTGCCGCGTCATCCAGCAGAACCTCGAGAAGCTGCGCCTGACCGGCGCGGTCGTCCTCTGCCAGGACGCCGTCCGCGCCTTGCGAGAGGAGAAGGCTCGCGGGCACCGATACGACCTCGTCCTCGTGGACGCGCCGTACGAGGAATGGGACCGCTTCGAAGAGCCGCTTGCCGAGCTCCTTCCGACGCTGCTCGAAGAGAACGGACTGATCGTCGTCGAGACCGGAGCGAAGGTCGAGCCGGAGCTCCCCCTCGCCGTCCAGACGAGCCGCCGCTACGGTTCCGCACGCATCACGGTCTTCTCCAGATGATCACGGCGATCTGCCCAGGCTCGTACGACCCGGTGACGAACGGTCACGTCGATGTCATCCGTCGCGCGGCGGCGATCTTCGACCGCATCGTCGTCGGCGTCGTCCGCGATCCGCTGCACAAGGAGACGCTCTTCACCGTCGACGAGCGCGTGAAGTTCCTCGAAGACGCGCTGGCCGGCTGCGACAACGTCGTGGTAGACGTGTTCTCCGAGCTCGTCGTCGACTTCGCCCGCAAGCACGACGCGCGGACGATGGTGAAGGGCCTCCGCGTGATCTCGGACTTCGAGTGGGAGTTCCAGATGAACCACCTGAACCGCCAGCTCGCGCCCGAGATCGAGACCGTGTACGTGATGGCGAGCCCGCTGTACAGCTTCGTGTCCTCGAGCGGCGTGAAGGAGATCGCGTCGTTCGGCGGGCGCGTCGACGAGCTGGTGCCGAAAGCGGTCGCTGAGCGTTTCGCGGAGCTGTATCCGGACGGCCGCCCAGGCGCGCCCGGTCTCACCGCAGGAGTAGCGGCCCCGTCTCACCCCGCAAGTACACTTTTCGCCCAATGGACGTGCTCGTTCTCATCGACAAGCTCGACGACCTCGTGCACAACGCGAAGGCTGTCCCGCTGACCGATCAGGTGCGCCTCGACCGCGAGGAGATCTACGAGATCCTCGACCAGATGCGCGCCACCATCCCGGAGGAGATCAAGCAGGCGCGCTGGATCGTGAAGGAGCGCCAGGAGATGCTCGCCGAGGCGAAGCGCGAGTGCGACCGGATCATCCAGGAGGCCCGCGAGCAGGCGATTCGCGAGGCGTCGCAGACGGAGATCGTGAAGCTCGCCGAGCGCCAGGCGGACGACATCGTCGACGAGGCGCGCCGTTCCGCACGGGAGACCCGGCTCGAGATGGAGGACTGGGCCGACAGCATCCTCTCGACGCTCGAGGTGAACCTCGACAAGTTCCTCGGCGCGGTGAAGCGAGGCCGCGAGCGCCTGCACGAGCGCTCGCAGGAGACGGTCGTCGCGGGCGTCGGCCCCGAGCCGATGGAGCCGGAAGAAGTCGACCGCTTCGCGTAGGGGCGAGGCTCGCCTCGCCCGCGTGTCTTCTAGCGGACGGTCGCCATGCTGGCCGACTCGTCCAGGACGAACCGCCCGCTGAACCTCAGCCAGCCACTGGGCCACGGGAGCCGGCCCGACGAGGAACTCCGCGGCCCGCTCGACCCGGTGGTACGTGCGCCCTCCCTCGTGGTCGTAGATCGCGACCCCGAAGCGGAAGCGACCGTCCACGACCGGCAGCCGGTCGAGCTCGAAACGGAACACGCGCTCTCCGGGCGAGCCGTCCCAGCCGAGCTCCGCGGTCGACTGGACGTGTGAGCCGAGGAGGCCGCCGTTGGAGTCGCGAAGCTCGACGGCGATCTGAGGCGGGGGCAGGGCCGCCTCGGAGGCGACCCAGATGCGCAGGCTGACCGGCTCGTCCGCATCCAGCTCGTGCCGCTCGCCGCCGCCCGGTCCCTCGAGCGTCGTGCGCGTGACACGAATCTCCCCGGTTCCCCACTCGGACGGGTCGGGGCCGCGCTCGGCGACCGCCTCCTGGTCCGCGAGGAAGCCCTGGTAGGTGCGAAGGACGTCGTGCGTCTCCCCGTCGAGGACGACCTGCCCGTCGCGAAGGAGCACCGCGCGCTCGCACATCCGCTCGACGGCCGACGCCGAATGCGAGACGAACACGGTCGTCCCGCCCGCCGCGCTTGAACGCGAGCACCCGGTCCATGCACTTGCGCTGGAACGCCTCGTCCCCGACCGCGAAGACCTCGTCCAGGAGGAGGATGTCCGCGTCCATATGGGACGCGATCGCGAACCCGAGGCGCATGTACATCCCCGACGAGTACGTGCGCACGGGAAGGTCGATGAAGCGCTCGAGCTCCGTGAACTCGATGATGTCGTCGAGGGAGTCGCGGATCTTGCGCGCGCTTCATGCCGTAGATCGCGCCGCTCAGGAAGATGTTCTCGCGTCCCGTGAAGTCCGGGTGGAAGCCGGCGCCGAGCTCCAGCAGCGAGCCGACCGAGCCTGCGACCGCGAGCCTCCCGCTCGTCGGCTTGAAGATGCCTGCGAGCAGGCGCAGGAGGGTCGTCTTGCCCGAGCCGTTCCGGCCGATGATGCCGATCGATTCCCCGGGCTCGATCTCGAACGAGACGTCGCGCAGCGCCCAGATCTCGGTCGGCTTGATCTTGTGCCGGCGCACGATCGCCTCCTTCAGCGTGACGTTCCGCGTCGGGTAGACGCGGAAGCGCCTGCTGAGGTTCTCCGCTGTGATCGCCCCTGGTTCCACGCCGGTGAGCGTACTCAAAGCGCCTGGCGGCCTTTGCCTCAGAGCGAGGCGGCGAGCCGGTCGTCGAGGCGCGCGAACACCCATGCCCCGAGCGCGAGCGAGCCGACGGCCACTCCGACGACATAGAGGACGTCGCCCATTGCGGGGAGCTCCCCGAAGAAGATCGGGTCGCGGATCGCCTCGACCGTCGGCGCCATGACGTTCCCGTAGTAGAGGACGTTCGCGAGCACCTCGTTGTCCGCGAAGCCCGGAAGCAGGTCGAAGGTGTAGAAGATCGGCGTCAGGATGAACCACGGGACGAGGATGGTCGTGAGCAGGTGCTCCACGTCCCGGAAGATCACCGTCGCTCCGGCGACGACGACGGCGAGGCCGCTGGCGAGGCAGACGAGCGGGATGAGCAGCGGGATCGCGGCCCAGAACGTCGTCCGCGTCTCGGGCCGGACGACGAGGTTGATGGGCACGATGATCGCGAGCATCGCCAGGAGCGTGGTCAGATTCGTGGCCACGACCGAGAGCGGCAGCAGCTGCCGTGGGAAGCGGACCTGCTTCACGAGGTTCGCCTGCCCGAGCAGGCTCGTCGACGACATCTGCACCGCCGACTGGAAGAACATCCAGCTGACGAGGCCCGAGATCACGAACAGCGGGTAGTTCTCGATCGACACCGCCTTCAGCAGGAGCCCGAAGAGCAGCCAGTACCCGATCATCAGCGCGATCGGGTAGATCAGCGTCCACGCGAGCCCCAGCGTGGAACCGCGGTAGCGGACGTTGAGCTCGCGCCGGAAGAGGCTCCGGAAGAGCTCGCCGTGCCGGAAGACGTCGGCGTAGAGGCTCAAGGGAGGCCAGTCTAGGGGTGGCGGCGGGCGAGGTAGAGCATCCAGTCGTCGCCCACGTTCTCGCGCAGGAGCCGATCGACCGAGACGTCCTTCACCTCGGCGTCGAAGTCGATGAAGCGCAGGGCGAAGCCAGCGGACTCGATCGTGTGCAGGAACGCGCGCGGGTCGTCGTAGCGGGCGACGTTCAGCTCGAGGACGACGATCAGGTCACGGTTGTCGGAGATCGTCCGCTCCATCCCGCGCCAGACGCTCTCCTCCGCGCCCTCGACGTCGATCTTGATCAGGTCGACCCGCGGCCAGTCGCGCGTGATCGCGTCGACGGTCACCGACTCGACGGCGACGGCTTCGTCGGTCGGCCCGGCCTCCGCGGCCAGGTGCGCGTTCAGGCTGCGATGCGCCGGGATGACGAGCTGCAGCGTGCTTCCGTCGCTGTCCGAAGCCGCCTTCTGGTGCACCTCGACGTACGGGAACCCGTTGACGTCGAGCGTCTCGCGGAGGAGCTCGGCGAGCCTCGGCGTCGGCTCGACCGGGGCGACACGACCGTCAGGACCGGCGCCGTCCGCCAGGATGAGCGTGTAGTAGCCGTGGTTCGCGCCCACGTCCAGGCAGTGCCAGCCGGGCCGCACCGTCCGCGCCAGCGCGAGGGTGATCCACGGCTCCCAGAAGCCGTCCATTGCGAGATGCGGCGTTATCCCGGTCTCCTGGCTGTCGGCGTACACGAGGTACTTGCCGAGGACACGACAGAGGACGGTCTGCTTGCCCAGGTACAGCGCGCGCGAGTGCTCGCGTGAGACCGCTTCGAGCAGGCCTCGCTCGGCAATGAGATGGGTCGGGAGTCGCGACTGCGGAGCCTCGGCGCGGCTCACGATGCGGCGGCGCGCCTCCCGCGCCCTGCGGCCGAGACGGGCGCGGAACAGTCGAATCCGGAAGGCATCGATGGTGCGCGGGACTGTATCGACGGGCGTGGCCGGGAACAGCTTCATCTAGCATCGCCGGGCGATGGCGGACCGTCCTTCCGATGCCGACGAGGTCGTCGCGGACCTGAAGGAGCGCGCCGACCGCGAGCGCGCCGAAGGCGGCTACTCGGACGTCGACGAGCTCTCGGCGCTCGCGCTCGAGTCGCCGCCGTCGGGGCACCCGCTCCTGGAGAGCTTCGACCTCGGCGGGACCGCCCCGCGCATCCGATTCCGTCCGGAGCTCGGCTTCTCGTCGAAGCCCGTGGTCGGCCCGCTGATCACCGGCGTCAAGAAGCTCAACCTGCGCCTGCTCTTCTACGTCTTCGACGACCTCGCGCGGCAGGCGGACGCCGCGATCGGACGGCTCGCGTCGGCGCTGGCGGCGGAGGCGGACGCGCGCGAGGCGGCGGCGACGAGGCAGGAGGACGCGCTGCGTAAGGAGGAGCAGGCCCGCAAGACGCTGGAGCGCGAGGTGGAGGCGCTCTCCGCGCGAGTCGCCGAGCTCGAGGAGCAGGCGAAGCGATGAGCTCGGCGGAGGCGACTCCCGCCGCGCAGGCGGAGCACGATCCGGCGTCCGAGCCGGAGCTCTCGGTCGTGATGCCGTGCCTGAACGAGGCGCGCACGATCGGGATCTGCATCCGGAAGGCGCAGGCCTCCTTCGAGCGGCTCGGCATCGACGGCGAGGTCATCGTCGCCGACAACGGCTCGACGGACGGCTCGCAGGAGATCGCCGAGGAGCTCGGCGCGCGCGTCGTGCCGGTGGAGCAGCGCGGCTACGGCGCCGCGCTCACGGGCGGGATCGCGGCCGCTCGGGGCCGCTGGGTGATCATGGGCGACGCCGACGACAGCTACGACTTCGCAGAGCTCGAGCCGTTCGTCGCCCGTCTGCGGGAGGGCTACGACCTCGTCGGCGGCAACCGCTTCAAGGGCGGCATCCGCCCGGGCGCGATGCCGTGGCTGCACAAGTGGCTCGGGAACCCGGTGCTCTCCTTCGTCGGCCGGAGGGTGTACGGGACGCCTTGGGCGACATCTACTGCGGGCTGCGCGGCTTCGACCGGGAGAAGGTCGCCGCGCTCGACATCCGCTCGACCGGGATGGAGTACGCGATCGAGATGATCGTCAAGGCGACGATGGCCGGTCTGCGCGTCACGGAGGTCCCGACGACGCTGTCGCAGGACGCCGAAGGCCGGGAGCCGCATCTCAACACGTGGCGCGACGGCTGGCGCTCGATCCGCCTGCTGCTGCTGTACAGCCCCAAGTGGCTCTTCCTGTACCCGGGGCTGTTCCTCTGGTCGGTCGGGCTCGCGGGCATGGCGTGGCTCCTGCCCGGGAACCGCTCGATCGGGAGCGTCGGCTTCGACGTGAGCACGCTCCTCTACTTCGCGCTCGCCGTCGTGGTCGGCCTGCAGGCGGTGTACTTCTTCCTGACCGCGCGCTGGTTCGGCATCACCGAGGGCCTGCTCCCCGACGACCCGCGCATCCGCTGGCTGCTCGAGCGACGCGGCCGTCTCGAGCTCGGGCTCGCCGCTCGGCGTGCTGCTCGTCGCCTTCGGGCTCGGTCTCTCCGTCTACGCCCTCGCGACCTGGAACCGGGCGGGGTTCGGCGAGCTGGACTACCCGGAGACCCTGCGGATCGTCATCCCGGGCGCGATGCTGATCGCCTGCGGGATGCAGACGGTGCTGTCGGCGCTCTTCCTCAGCGTGCTGGGGTTGCGTCGCCGCTGAGGGAGAGCGATGACGCGACGTCGAGCGAAGCCGGCGGCGCTCGCCCGGCCTCGACTGCTCTGGCGCGTGCCCGAGCGGGCGTCGTTCTGGATCGCGCAGCTTGCGCCGTTTGCCGTCGCGTTGGTCGTGTATTCGGCGCCTTCTACGTCATGAGCCCGAGTGCGACCGGCGACGAGCCCCACTACCTGGTCGCGGCACAGAGCGTCGCGTACGACGGCGACCTCGACCTGACGAACGACTACGGGAGCCGCGAGCGAACGCTCGACGTGTTCGGCATCTTTCCGCTCGAGTCGAGCATTCACGCTGCGGACTACCGAGACACGGGCCAGCTGCGGCCGGTCCGCGGCATCGGCATGTCGACGTTCCTCGCACCGGCCGTCGCGCTCGGCGGGCAGACGGGCGCACGCCTGCTGATGATCCTGGTCGCCGCGCTCCTGGCGGATCAGCTGTTCCGCCTGATCCGGGATCTCGGCTTTCGCCGGAGGTACGCGGCTCCTTGCCTGGGTCGCCGTTGCCTTCTGCTACCCGATGCTCGTCCTTCTCCAGCCAGATCTATCCGGAGCTTCCGGCCGCCCTGCTCATCGTCGTCGCGCTCCGGATCATGTTAAGTGGGCGTCGTCCTCCGTCGCCCTCGCGTTCGGCTGCGACTGCCGCCGCCCTGCTCGTCTGGCTGCACGTGCGCTTCATCCCGCTGTCGGTGGGCATGCTTCGTCGGGCTCGTCATCGCCGCGTGCCGGGCCCGGCGCGGTTCCGCCGATGCCCCGGCGTCGGGGCTGCTCGGCGTCCTTGCGGGCGGCGGCGGGCGAGCTGGCGCGCTGGCGCCCGGGTCCTGACGAGGGAGTGGCGAACGGTCACCTGCCCGTTGGCCGTCCCGTACGTCGGCAACCTCGCGCTGTTCGCCGCGGTGTTGTACCACCTGTACGGGACCGTCAGCCCCGACGGCGGCGTACGCGCCCGTACTGGAACACGACCGCGGGTTCCGCCGGCTGGACGTTCCTGTACGAGTTCGCGCTCGCGGACCTCCTCAATCCCGTCCACGGCTGGATCCCGTATGTCCCGGTGCACTGGCTCGGGCTCGCCGCGCTCGGATGTCTCGTCCTGCAAGTGGCGCTGGGCGGCGGCGGCGTGCATCGCCGTGCCCGTCGGCTACGAGCTGCTCCTCGCGAGCGCGGGCCCGGACATCGGATGGATGTTCCCGCCCGGCTACCTGGTTCCCGTCATCCCGCTCATCGCGATCCCGATCGCGCTCGCGATCCAGGAGGTCCGCGCGTCGCGGTTCGTGTTCTTCCCGCTGCTCGCCGTCTCGCTCGTCTTCGCCCTGGCCGCCGTGCACGAGCCCTCCTACCTCTACCCGGCGGGCGACAAGCCGCGGATCTTCGGGCTCCGGAGCGCGGAGAGCTGTTCCCGCTCACGAACCCGGTCCATCTCCGTTCTCGACGTCCAACGACCCGGGGACTTCGGGCCGACCACCGGCAGCGTGGAGGGCGACGCCGTCGTAGCCGCCCGAGGGACGGGCGCGGCTACCTCTTCGCGGGCCGTTCAGCCCGCTCAAGCGCGGGAGCTACCGTGCGACGTTCCGGCTCGCCGTGACCGGCGCCAGGCCGGACGACGTCGCCGTCGGCGATCGACGTCAGAGCACGCCCCGCTCCGTGCTATCGCCGGCCGGACCGTGACCGCCGGAGAGCTCGCCCCGGCGGCGCATGAGCGACGTCACGCTCGAGTTCTCGAACCCGAACGGCGGACTGATCCAGACGCGCGTCTTCTACGAGGGCCTCGGAACGCTGCGAGCCGGGGAGGTTCGGGTCGCGTCGAGCTCCGAGGCCGCCCGCGCAGACCTCCGGCCGGTTTCCCGACTGGCCGAAGGCGCTCGCCTGGGTGCTCGTGACGATCGTCGCCGGCTGGCTGCTCGTCCTCGGCATGAGGCGGGTCAGCGCGAGTCGTCGGAGGCGACCGGCGCCGCCTCGACGACGAACTGATACGCGAAGAGCGAGGGGCGCAACCGTCCGATCGAGTGGGCGAGCGCCTCGACGGGCGGCGCCGAGAGCACGGGCACGGGCACGGTGAAGTCGAACCGCGTGATCCGGTACCCGGCCGCGTCGAGGCACTCGGACAGCGTCTTGCGCGTGAAGAGGTGCGTGTGCGTGCGGTCGAGCAGTCCCCACTCCGTGTACCGGAAGCGCCCGAAGAGGAGGCCGAGCCGCATTGCCCAGTTCGCGATGTTCGGCGTGCTGAGCGCGAGCCGCCCGTCGGGGCGGAGCAGCGGCCGGACGCGCGCCAGGAAGGCCTGCGGGTCGCGAAGGTGCTCGACGAGGTCGCCGCAGAGAACCGCGTCGAACGAAGCCGGCTCGAAGGGAAGCTCCATCGTCTCGACGTCTCCGATGTGAACCGCCTCGCAGTACGGGCCTGCGAGCTCGGCCGCCCGCGGGTCGACGTCGAGGCCGACGACCGTCGCTCCTTCCTCCTGCAGGCGCTTCGCCAGGTAGCCGCTCGAGCAGCCGACGTCGAGCACGCGCTTCCGTCCGCCGAACAGGGCGACGAGCTTCTCCTGGCCGCCGTGTGGCCGGCGCGTTGTACTCGTACAGGCCGTCCGCGGTCTTCGTCACTGCGACGCCCAGTGGTCGGGGTAGAGCGAGAACCGCCGCTTCGCCCACAGCGGCAGCCGGCGGTGCCGGGCGCCGAGCTGGAGCCCTGCGAACTTCGCGAGCTCGTAGACCGCCGCGTAGGGAATCCAGCGGCGCTGCCCGGTGCGTGCGAGCCAGGCGATCTCGTCCCGCGCGTAGCGGAGGGCCTCCTTCCTGAGCACGCCGCTGGACGCGGAGCCGCCGGCGAGGAAGCCCCGGTCGGCGGACGCGCCGGTGTCGAAGAAGCGCTTGAACGCGCGTCGTCACGGTGTACGCGTGCGAGTGGCGAACGGCGGCCTCCGGCTCGTAGCGGAGCGCGTAGCCGGCGAGCAGCACGCGGCGCGCCCAGTCCTGGTCCTCGGCGAAGAAGAGGTCGTCCGCGAACGGGAACCGCTCCCAGACGTCGCGCCTGATCGCCGAATTCACGTTCGAGAAGAGCGTCGTCCGCAGCGAGAGGTCGGTCTCGCTCGTCGCGCTCTGCATGCGGGCCTCAGGCCCGTAGAGGAAGTCGAGGAAGAAGAGCTCCGGCGGCGATGCGCCGTCGTGCGGGATCTGGCGGCCGTAGACGCCTGCAAGCTTCTCGTCGCCGTGCAGCGGCTCCGTGAGCCGGGCCAGCCACAGCTCGTCGTCGGCGTACGCGTCCTGCGTCGTGAAGACGAGGATCGTCGCCCCCGGCCTCGGCCGCGGCGAGGTTCCTCGTCGCCCCGTGGCCGAACTCGGACGAGCCGATCTCGAGCACGCGCGCGCCTCGTTCGACGCGCCAGCTCGCGGCTCCCGTCGCGCGACTCGTAGTCGGCGACGATCGTCTCGACCTCCTCGTCGACCCGCTGCCGCGCGATGGCGTCGAGGCACCGCCGCAGGTCGTCGCCGCCGTCGCGCACGGGGACGATGACGGAGATCATGCGCCGGTGGAGAGCTCGTGCTGGGCGGGCGTCTCGGTGTCGCGAGCACGAAGGGCCTGAGCGACGACCGCGGCCGGCATCAGCTCGACGGCGACGAGGTCGAACACCGAGCCATGCTATCCGCACGTCCAGCCGCGATCGTGCGCACGCTCTTGCGTACTCTCCGTCGTCCCGTGGGAGCGATTCACCAGCTCGTATCCGCCGCCGCGCCGCACGACGCCACCACCGAGCAGGCGCTCATCGTGGCGCGACCTGCTGCGCGAGCTGGGGCTACGAGAGCGAGATCGTCGCCGAGGCACGTGCACCCCGACCTGAAGGGGACGTCCGGACGCTCGACCGCGCCGGGCAGGCGGCTCGTGAGCAAGGACGCGCGTCGTCCTGCACTACACGATCTGGAGCACCGCGGCGGAGGCGGCGCTCGGGCGAGAGCGCCGTTCGGTCTCTGCTACCACAACATCACGCCGGGCGATCTGCTGCGGGAGTTCAATCCGAGCCTCGCCGCTCTCTGCGACCGGGGGCGGGAGGCGCTCCCCGACTTTCGCGGACGCGTCGCTGCGCTGATCGCCGACTCGAGCTTCAACGCGACTGACCTGCGCGACGCGGGGCTGGGCGAGGCGGCCGTCGTCCCGCTCCTGCTCGAGCTGCCGCCCGAGGTGCCGCGGCGGGACCCGAGCGCGGAGCCGGTCGTCGTCACCGTCGGTCGCATCGTCCCGAACAAGCGGCTCGAGGAGGTCATCAAGGCGTTCGCGCTCTTCCAGCGCCGTCATGCGCCCGGGGCGTCGCTCGTCCTCGTCGGCCCGTATCAGGGATTCGAGAGCTACCGCCACGCGCTCGACCTGCTCGTCCCGCGCATCGGCGCCCGCCGCGTGTTCTTCACCGGCCAGATCTCGCTGGGGCGCGCGACGCGTGGTACCGCCGAGCAGACGCGTACCTGTCGATGTCGGTGCACGAGGGCTTCTGCGTGCCGCTGATCGAGGCGCTCGCGCACGGCGTGCCGGTTGTCGCGAGCGATGCGGGGGCCATGCCGGAGACTCTGGGCGGCGCGGGGCTGGTCGTCGACGGCTCCGACCTCGCGCTCGTCGCGGAGGCGCTGCACGAGCTCACGACGTCGCGCTCGACCCGAGATGCGCTCGTACGACGCCGCCGACCGGCGCCTCGCGGAGCTGCGGCCGGAGAAGCTCGCGCCGCGTATCCGCTCGGCGCTCGCTCCGCTGCTGAACCGAAGGCGGCTAGGCCGCCGCCGGCTCGACCGCGACCTCGCGGCACACCGCGAC
>CAVXUY010000006.1:0-125933 GCA_963765175.1 uncultured Actinomycetes bacterium | reverse complement strand
CGAAGTGGTGGTCGGAGTTCAACGACGACTTCCGGCCGCACGAGCTCCCGTACTTCCGCAAGTCCGTCGAGCAGGGCGACGGGCCAGCGCTCGACTGCGGCTGTGGCGCCGGGCGGCTGCTCCTCCCCTTGCTCCATGCGGGGCTGGACGTCGACGGATGCGACGTCTCGGCGGACATGATCGCGGCCTGTCGCGAGAAGGCGGAGACCGAAGGCCTAGCGCCGAACCTGTACGTGCAGGCGATGCACGCGCTCGACCTGCCGCGGCGATACCGCACGATCGTCGTGTGCGGCTCGTTCGGCCTCGGAAGCGACCGCGAGCGCGACCGGCAGGCGCTCGAGCGTTTCCGCGACCACCTGGAGCCGGGCGGGACGCTGCTCCTCGACATCGAAGTCCCGTACGCGGACGCGCGCCTGTGGAAGTACTGGGTCGGAGACGAGCGCGCCTCACTGCCGGAGGCGGCGCGGCCGGCTCGTGATCCGCGCCGAGGCTCGGACGGCGCCGACTACGCACTGAGCGCACGGGTCCTCGGCGTCGATCCACTCGAGCAGCACGTCGTCATGGAGATCCACGCCGAGCGGTGGCGTGACGGCGTGCTCGAGGAGGCCGAGGATCACCGGCTCGACATGAGCCTCTACTTCGAGCACGAGCTCCTGCTCATGCTCGAGCGCGCCGGCTTCGACGACGTCACCGTCCATGGCGAGCACACGGAGCGGCCGCCGACGGCCGACGACGGGTTCCTCGTCTTCGTCGCGCGCCGGTAGCCGCTCAGCGGTTCGCGTCGTTGTCGAGCCACGAGCCGACGACGCGCGACCAGAACTCCGGCTGCAGCTCGAACCCGAGCGACGTATAGAGAGGCTGCGCGTCGGACGTCTGCAGGCCGACGTGCTGGCCTGGGACCTCGTCGAGCAGCCGGCGGATCATCGCGGAGGCGATGCCTCGTCTCCGGTGCGGCGATGCGGTCCAGACGTCGACGAGGTACGCGTTGCAGACGCCGTCGGACAGGAGCCGCGCCATGCCGACGACGCGCTCGCCGTCCCGGGCGATCGCGACATGCTGGGACTGCTCGAACGACCGGCGCAGCGCCTCGGGCGAGCGTCCGTTGTCGAACGCGTCAGCGACCAGGTCGTCCTTCGCCTGCTGCCAGTCGATCCCGTCCAGCGAGCCGTCGATCCGCACGCTCACGATTGGCGGAGAGTCGTGACGAAGACGTACTCGCGGCTCGCGTCGTCGACCGGCGAGCCATCGAAGTCGCCGTAGAGCGCCTCGAGCTCGAGCCCGGCAACGTCGATCAGGCCGAGCCACTCGTTCTTCGTCGCCCACCACAGCGAGCTCTTGCCGCCGTCGTCGAGCGTGATGTCGATGCGGTTGTCGCCGACCGCGTACCGGATCGTGTGCGGAACCGGATCGTCCTGAGGCGTGCCGTCGAGACGCGCGGCGATGTTGTGGTCGAACGCGAACGCGTTCCATGCGAACCGGCCGTCGCGCAGCAGCGACGCCGCGACGCGGTCGAACGTGCGGCGACGGTCGGCCCAGGTCGGCAGGTGCAGCAGCGACCGGAACGGGCAGTAGACGAGGGCCGCGGGCTCCTCGAGCTCCAGCTCGCGGATGTCGCCCTCACGCAGGTCGAGCTCGACGCCGGCCTCGGCCGCACGGACGCGAGCCTGCTCGAGCATCGCCGGCGACGAGTCGATCCCGATCACGCATCGCCCGGTCTCCCGCGCGACCGGAATCGCGACGCGGCCGCTCCCGACCGCGAGCTCGACGATCGGGCCCTCGGCCTCGCGCGCGAGCCGGACGTAGAACGGCACGTCCTCGGTCATGCCTGCGGACCACTCCTCGTACCGGCGCGCGAAGCCCTCGTCCCAGCTCACGGGCTCGATGCTACGGCGTCAGGCGAGCTGCGGCGCGTAGCGGAGGCGCGCGACACCCGAGTCGTACGCGGTCGTGTCGAGAAGCTGCAGCTTGACCGTCTCGCCCTCGAACGGACGCGCGCCGCCCTGGCCCCACGACGTTGGATGGATCCACAGCTGGATCTCGTCGACGAGCGCGTGCGCGAGCAGGTGGCGGGCGAGCTCGCCGCAGCCGACCAGGAACAGGTCCCCGTCCAGCTCTGCCTTGAGCTTCGCGACGCCGTCCGCGGCTTCGCCCTCGATCACGGTTCCGTTCCACTCGAGCGGACCACTCACCGTCCGCGAGGCGACGTATTTCGGCATCGGGTTGATCAGGTCCGCCCAGTCGCCCTCCTGCTGCGTCCAGTACCCCGCGAGGCCTTCGAACGTCGTCCGTCCAGTGAGCATCGCGGCCGACTGGGCCAACAGCTCGCGCGCCGCGCGGTCGTGGTCTCCCCCGGACACGAACCACTCGCCGACATCGGTCACGGCGTCGGCGGTCATCGTCGTCGAGTTGATCACTCTGCCCAAACGCTCACCCCTCCTCGAGCACCGACAGGATGTTGCCTTCGGGGTCCTTGAACCACGCGATCGGCGGCCCCTGGTCGCGCATGATGCCCTTCTCGTCCTGGTCGAAGCCGTCGTAGCGCTCGAACTCGACGCCACGCTGCGCAAGCTCGTCCACGGCCGCGTCGATGTCCTCGACCGGGAAGTTGAGGACCGTGTACGTCGCCGGCTCGAAGTCCGGCTTCTCATAGATGAGCGTGTCCCGGCCGCCGGCGAGCTTGAGCGTGAGCAACCCGTTATCCGCTGACACGTCGAGGCCGAGGGTCTCTCCGTAGAAGTGCTTCGCCTGCTCGATGTCCTGCACGGCGAAACCGCTGAAGGCCTTGCTCTTCGCAAGCATCGCTACCTCCTCTCGTTCTGCATGGTCACAGGTTGAGACCCGCTCGCGCGGCGTTACTCATCGGCGGGTTGCCGAGGCTCACCGCTGATGCGAACATGTGTTCGTGTCGGAGGCGACGATCCTGCATGCCGATCTCGATGCGTTCTTCGCGTCGGTCGAGCAGCGGGACGACGCGCGGCTGCGCGGGAAGCCCGTGATCGTCGGCGGTGGCGTGGTGCTGGCGGCGAGCTACGAAGCGAAGGCGTTCGGCATCCGCACGGCCATGGGCGGCAGGCAGGCGAAGCGCCTCTGCCCGCACGCGATCGTCGTGCCGCCGCGCATGTCGGCGTACTCGGAGGCGAGCAAGGCGGTCTTCGAGGTGTTCGAGGACACGACGCCGCTCGTCGAAGGGCTCTCGATCGACGAGGCCTTCCTCGACGTCCGCGGGCTCCGGCGCCTAGCCGGTCCCGCCGCGGAAATCGCGGTGCGGCTCCGGCGACGGGTGCTCGACGAGGTCGGGCTCCCGATCACGGTGGGCATCGCACGCACGAAGTTCCTCGCCAAGGTGGCGAGCGCGGTCGCGAAGCCGAACGGGCTGCTCGAGGTCCCGCCGGACGGCGAGCTCGCGTTCCTGCACCCGCTCCCGGTCGAGCGGCTGTGGGGCGTCGGCCGTGTGACCGCCGAGAAGCTCCACGGGCGCGGGCTCCGGACCGTCGGCCAGGTGGCGGCGATCGACGAGCAGATCCTCGTCTGGATGCTTGGACGCGCGGCGGGGCGGCACCTGCACGCGCTCGCGCACAACCGCGACCCGCGGCCGGTGCGGGTCGGGCGCCGCCGCCGCTCGATCGGCTCGCAGCGCGCGCTCGGGCTCCGGCCGAGGTCGTTCGAGGAGGTCGACGCGACCCTCGTCGCGATCGTCGACCGCGTTACGCGGCGGATGCGCAAGGGGAGACGCGTCTGCCGCACGGTCGTCCTCCGGCTGCGGTTTCGCGACTTCACGCGGGCGACGCGGTCGCAGACGATGCCGCAGGCGACGGCCAAGACTCGGGACATCCTCGAGACGGCTCGTGCGCTCCTCGCGACCGCGCTCCCGCTCATCGACGCGCAGGGACTGACGCTCGTCGGGATCTCGCTGACGAACCTCGAGGACGAGGACCGCGTGCAGCTCGCGATCCCGTTCGAGCGCTGGCACGACGCCGCGCTCGACGCGGCGCTCGACGCTGTGCGCGACCGCTACGGGTCGGAGGCGGTGACGCGCGGGCTGCTGGTCGGCCGAAGCCCCGGCGTCGTCATGCCGCTTCTCCCTGACTGACAGTGCGCAAGACCGGAATCCCCGAGTGGGGATTCCAGTCGCGCGAAAGAGCAAAGGACCTAAAGCGCGGCCGCTTCGCGGGCCGCGATCTCTATTCCCGCGGAGGGATCTGTTGCACGGCCCACTTGTTTCCGTCGGGGTCGCTGAAGAAGACGAACCGTCCCCACGGGAAGTCCTGCACGTCGCTGACGTCGACGCCGCGGCCCGCGAGCTCCGCGTGCGCGGCCTCGATGTCGTCGACCACCATCTGCATGCCCTGGACAGAGCCCGGCGGCGCGTCCGTGACCCCGTTCCCGATCGTGATCGAGCACGCCGATCCGGGCGGCGTCAGCTGCACGAATCGGATCTCGTCGCTCACTGTGTGATCGTGGTCGGCGTTGAACCCGGCCTGCTCCGTGTAGAACGCCTTGGCGCGGTCCACATCCGTCACCGGGATCGCCACCAGCTCGATCTTCCAGTCCATCGTCCTCCCCTCTCGTCGACGTCGGCGAGGCCACGCTAGCTGCGGCGACCCTGTTAGCGTCGCAGCGGCACAGGCGACCGACAAGGAGGCGGAGATACGAGCTGATGCTCGACGAGCAGTTCTAGACGACGAGGACTCCGCCCCAGTCGGCGGGGTCGGAGTCGGCGATCGGTCTGCGAGAACGTCCAGCGGTGGCCGCCGAGGTCCTCGGCCGTGTACTGGCGCTCGCCGTACGGGTAGTCGGTCGGCGGGCTCACGATCCGCGCGCCCGCGGCCTCGGCCCGAGCGCAGTGCGCGTCCGCGTCGTCGACGCGCACCAGCACCGAATGGCCGGACGGCTCGGCGCCCGAGTCGGTCACGACGACCGCGCCGCCGCCGAACGTCAGCTGAACGCGGTGGTCTGCGATCACGAGGCGGCGCTCGAGCCCGAAAGCGGCGCTGAGCCAGTCCGCTGCCGCAAGTACGTCGGAGTACGCGAGAACCGGGATGACCGCGGCATCGGGCATCGACCGGTTCGCGCGGCTCACTCTTCTGGCACCTCCTGCAGGATCCACGTGTTGCCGTCCGGATCGCTGAAGTCCGCGAACGAGTTGTACTTGGCATGGTTCGGGTCCGCGCCCGGCTGCCACTCGGCCTTCTCGCGATCGAAGTGCCGGATGTCGCTCAGCTCGACGCCGCGCTCGACGAGCTCCGCGTGCGCCGCCTCGATGTCCGTGACGACCAGATGCGTGCCGCGATACGACCCGGGCTCGGCGTCGGTGAGCCCCGTCCCGACCGTGATCGAGCAGGACGACCCCGGCGGCGTCAGCTGCACGACGCGAAATCCCTCCGTCGGGCTCGTGTCCACGTCGAGGGCGAACCCGAGCTTCTCCGTGTAGAACGCCTTCGCGCGGTCGACGTCGGTGACGGGGATCAGCACGAGCTGCAGCTTGAGGTCCATGCGGCGAACCCTAGATCACGACGCGATAGCGGAGATGGGTTACCGCCGGTGAGTCGACCACCCGCATCCGCTCGAGCTTGATCTTCGGGTCCAGTCCGTCGAGCAGCCTGGTCCCGCCGCCGAGCAGCACCGGGACGAGGTGGATCTCGAGCTCGTCGAGCAGCCCCGCGTTCAGCGCCTGTTGGGCGACGCTCGCGCCGCCGGCGACCGAGACGTTCCGATCGCCCGCCGCCGCCCGAGCCTGCTCGACCGCGCTCTCGACGCCGTCGCTGACGAACGTGAACGTCGTCCCATCAGCCTTGGTCAGCGGCTCGCGGGGGTGGTGCGTGAGCACGAACACCGGGACCCCGAAAGGCGTCTCGTCACCCCACCAGCTGCCGGCATTCGAATCGTCCTCCCATGGGCCTTCGCCGCCGCTGAACATTCGTCTGCCCATCAGGATCGCTCCGGTGCCGGCAAGGCTCTCTGCGACGACCTCGTCGTCGGCGTCGGCCGCCCCGCCCGACCTGTCGTGACGCTCGCGCCAGCTCGCGAGCCGGACAATCCACTCGTGCAACTCCTCCCCGCCCTCGCCGAGCGGTTGCTCGAGCGACGGGCTCGGCCCCGCGACGAAGCCGTCGAGCGACGACGAGATGTCGAGAACGACCTTGCCCATGACGGTCCTACGCGGCCTCCGTCGCCGGGCGGTGCTTCTGGCTCGTGCCCGGCTCCGCCTGCGCAGCCGCATACGCGCCCTGCCGGAGCAGAAGCCCGCCGAGCGCCGCCGCCGCGAACGCGAAGATCGCGCCGACGAGGAAGGCGGCGTGGTAGCCGCCCGTTAGGGCCTCGAGCTCACTCGAGCCGTCCGCGGTCAGCGTGTCCGTGCGGGATGCGGCGAGGCTCGCCAGCACCGCGAGCCCGAGCGCGCCGCCCATCATGAACGAGGTGTTCACGACACCGGACGCGAGACCGGCTTCCGTCGGCTCGACGTCGCTCATCGCCGCGAGCAGGACCGGGTTGAAGGCCATGCCGGCGCCGAGCCCGAGGAGGATCATCGGCGGCAGGACGTCGACGACGAAGTTCCCGTCGACGGGCGCCCGCGCGAAGAGCAGCAGCCCGAGCCCCGCCAGGCTCAGGCCGACGGCGAGCGGCAGCCTGATCCCGAAGCGCATGACGAGCCTCGCGGAGAGCCCGATCGACATGGCGCCCATGATCAGATTCCCGGGCAGGAACGCGAGTCCGACCTCGAGCGGGCTGTAGCCGAGCACGAGCTGGAGGTAGAGCGCCGAGAGGAAGAACCACGCGAACATCGCACCAGCCCAGAGGACGCCGACGATGTTCGAGACGACGATGTTCCGTAGCTTGAAGAGCCACAGCGGCACGAGCGGCGAGCCCGAGCGAGCCTCGATCACGAGGAAGACGGCGAGAAGTGCGCCGGCCGCCGCCAGGAGCCCGAGTGTCCGCGCGGTCAGCCATCCGACCTCGTTCCCGTTCACGATCGCGTAGACGGCGATCATCAGCGACGCTGTCACCGTGAGCGCGCCGGCGACGTCGAGCCGCTGCGCGGCCGTCTGCACGCGCGCGCTCGGGACCAGGGCGAACGTCAGCGCGACGACGGCGATCCCCACCGGGACGTTGACGAGGAAGATCCAGTGCCAGTTGAGCACGTCGGTGATGACGCCGCCGAGCAGCACGCCGATCGAGCCGCCACCGGAGGCGACGAAGCCGAAGATTCCCATGGCCTTCGCGCGCTCGGCCGGCTCCGTGAAGAGCGTCATCATCAGCGAGAGCGCGACTGCGGAGACGACCGCACCGCCGATACCCTGCACTGCGCGTGCGCCGATGAGCAGCTCCTGCGAGTTCGCAAGCCCGCACGCGGCGGAGGCGAGCGTGAAGAGCGCGATCCCGGCGAGGAACAACCGCTGGTGGCCGAAGAGGTCTCCGAGCCGCCCGCCGAGCAGGAGGAAGCCGCCGAACGTGATCAAGTAGGCGTTCACGACCCACGCCAGGGACTCGTCGGAGAAGCCGAGGTCTTCCTGGATAGAGGGCAGCGCCACCCCGACGATCGTGACGTCGAGCACGATCATCAGGTCGCCCAGGCAGAGGACTAGGAGGGCGAGCCAGCGTGCGCGGGAGTCGAGTGTCATTGGTCTCTGTCCTTTCCTCGTTCGTCTCGAGGGCTAAGACCGCCGACAGGCGGGAAACTCATCGGAGCTCAGTCGCGAACCAGCGGTAGTACCCGATCGCAGATGAGCTCCAAACCGCCCAACGTCGTTCGGCCTTGTGGTGTTCCGAGCTCGACGCGATCCGCGCCCGCATCCCACAGCTCGCGCACACGGGCCGCGACCTCCTCGGGCGTGCCGGCGATGCAGAAGCGCTCGAGACGCGGCTCCTCGTCCTCCGGCAGGGTCGGGTCGAGCGGCGCGACGACGTCGAGGTACGGCCCGACGACGGAGCGGGCGTGCCCGCGTGCCCAGGCTCCGTCCTCGTCGACGACGGTGACGCAGCCGGTGACGACCTTCACGCCCGGGTTGTCGATCCAGCCGCGCACGAGCTGGAGGAGATCCGGGTTTGCGGTCCCTCCCACCTTGACCTCGTCCGCGACGGTGCCCGCCCAACGCGCGGTCTCCCGTCCCCAGGTGCCGATCGTAAGCGGGACCGCCGAACGAACAGGCTCGTACTCGAGCCGCGTCCCAGGCGCGAGCGTGAAGCGCTCTCCCTCGAAGCCGCTCTCGTCCCGGGCCAGGAGCACGCGGATCACGGCGACCGCCTCCCGCAGCGCCTCGAGCGGGCGCTCCTCGCGGAGGCCGAGCTTGTCGAGCCACGCGCCCTTCGCGAGACCGAGGTACGCCCGCCCGCCGGACACGGCATCGAGCATCGCGATCTGACCGGCGATCTCGTATGGGTGGAGCGTGAACGGATTGAGCGCCGCGGGGCCGAGCCTGATCCGCTCGGTCACGCGCGCCATGAGCAACAGCGGGCCGATCGCGGGCTGATAGAGCAGGTCGTGGAAGACCGAGAGGACGTCGACGCCTGCCTCCTCCGCACGCCGGGCGACCGCCTCGTACGCCGCGGGCTCCTGGTCGGTCCGGATTCCGATCCCGAGCTCGCTCGCTACGTCAGGTCAACTCCTCGGTCACGAGCGTCCGCTCGCCGATCCGCTCGATCCGCATGATCACGCGCTCGTCCGGATCCGGGCAGGCGACGAGGCTGTCGCGCTCGAGCCAGTCCTCGTCCGGCAGGCGGCGCATCTTCGCCGGGATCAGCGGCAGCACTGCCTGCAGCGCGAAGAGGCAGAAGTGCCGGCCCTCCGGGATCCGCACGCGGCTCGACTCGGTGACCTCGAACCAGTCCCCGACCTCGAGCCCGCAGACGGAGCGCCCCTCGATCCGCTCGACGGTCACGCGGACGTCGTAGAGGCGCATCTCGGTCACGCCGGCGAGCGTACTCGCCGGCGTGATCCGATGACTAGGTTGGCTCCGGCTCGGGCTTCGGAGTAACGGGCGCTCTCTCGTCCTCGCCGTCGTGCGGCGGCTCGATCGTGATGTTCGGGAGGATTCGGTCGAGCCAACGCGGCATGTACCACGTCTTCTCGCCGAGCCAGGTGAAGAAGGCCGGCACGAGGGTCATCTTCACGACGAGCGCATCCGTGAGGATCGCGACCGCGAGCACGAGGCCGAACTCTTTGCTGATTCGGTCGGACGTGAGGATGAACGCCGCGAAGACCGTGCCCATGATGAGGGCGGCAGCGACGATGACGCGCCCGATCGCCGCGATCCCGTGCTCGACGGCCTCGCGGGTCGGCAGGCCGTGCACGTGCTCCTCCCGGATCCGACTCATCAGGAAGACCATGTAGTCCATGAAGAGCCCGAAGAGGATCGCGAAGGCGATCGGCGGCACGAAAGTCTCGATCGGGCCTGTCTTGTCGAGACCGACGGCGTCGAGCAGGTAGCCCTCCTGGAACACGAGCGTGAGCACGCCGAACCCGATGAAGGCCGAGAGGATCGTCGTCACGGCCGCCGTCAACGAGATCACGATCGACCGGAACGCCATCGCGAGCACGATGAAGGTGACGCCGATGATGTAGAGCAGGAACAGCGGTAGCCGCTCCATGATCCGGTCGCCGATGTCGATGAAGGCGGCGTTCAGGCCGGAGACGTATACGGCCGCGTCGCCGCCCTCGGTCGCCGCGGGCACGACATCGTCGCGCAGTCGGTGGACGAGGTCCTCGGTCTCCTTGTCCTGCGGCGCCGAGTCTGGTGTCACGAAGACTATGGCGACCGTCTTCTCGTCGTTGAACTGCGGCTCGCCGGCCGACGCGACGTCAGCGAGGTTCCGCACGCCCTCGTAGACGCGCTGCGGCGCCTGCTCGTCGCCGTTCACGTCGACCACGATCGGGATCGGACCGTTGAAGCCGGGCCCGAAGCCCTCGGCGAGCAGGTCATACGCCCGCCGGGCGGTCTGCGCCGTAGGCTGCGTGCCCTGGTCGGAGGCACCGAGTCGGACGAGCGCCGAGCTCGCCGCGAGGACGAGCCCCGCGAGCAGGAGCACCACGAAGACCGGCTTGTGGTGCCGCGTCACGAAGCGTCCCCAGCGCGCGATGAGCGTCCGCTGACGCGCCTCCTCGGAGTCGTCGATCGGCTTGAGGAACGGCAACTCGCCTCGGGCAACCTTCGGCGCGGGCTCGACAGCGGCTTCGCTCGCCCAGTACGTGTTGAGCGCGCGCTGGACCTTCACGAACCAGATGACCGCCGGGACGACGAGGACGCCGAATGGGAAGAGCCAAAGACCGGTCAATCCCCTCGTCGGCGCCTTCTGCCCGTTTTTCTCGTACATCTTCCCGATCTCCGACGGGATGACGAAGGCGTTGACCGGCCAGACGAGGATCCAGAGGATCAGGCCGAGGGTGCCGCCGAGTCCCTCACCCGTCTCCTGCTTCGTCGCCTTATGTGTCTGGTACGCCCAGTACCAGCCGTAGAGGCCGAGCGTGATGACGAAGAGGAAGATCTGCCCTGCGATTCCCACGTGGTCGACCCTGTGCCCGAGCTTTGCGAGCACCGCGGGCAGCAGCGAGCTTGCGATCAACACTGTCGTCAGGACGCCGAGCGCGGAGCCGATACCGAGCTTCGTGACGAAGTCGAGCCCGAAGAACGCGAGGCCGGAGACGGAGATCGCGACCGTCAGACCAGCGAAGAGCACCGCGCGGCCCGCGGACGCTCCGGCCTCGGCGGCGGCGTCGACCGGTGATAGCCCCTCATGGAGGAGCTGGCGGAAGCGCGTGACGATGAAGAGCGAGTAGTCGATCCCGACTCCGAGGCCGATCATCGACACGAGCAGCGGCGTGATCGTGTTGATGTCGGTGAGGCCGGCGAGGAGGAAGAGCAGGAGGAACGCGCACAGCAGCGCCACGAGGGCGAGCGCGATCGGGATCAGCCCCGCCAGGACGGTGCGGAAGACGATGAGCAGGACGATGAGCGCGGCCAGCAGACCGAGCAGCTCCTGGGTGCCCTGCTCGATCGGCGGGAACTCCGCGTCGCCGTTGAATTCGACCGTGACTCCGGCCGGCTCGACCGTGTCACGCACGGCCTCCTCCACGGCTTCGACCTGAGGGCGATCCTCCGTGTAGATCACACGATCGAACTGGGCTTCCGCGTACGCGATTCGCCCGTCGTCCGAGAACGTGTTCTTGTCGAACGGGTCGCCGACACTCGTGATGCCGGCGTCGCCCTCCGGCGCCTCGCCGGTCGGCGCGAACTCGTCGGTCCGGAGCTTCGCGACAGCATCCTCGATGGCCGCCTTGTGCTCGGGGGTGTCCAGCCGCTCGCCCGGCGGCACGGCGAAGACGAGGTTGAGGACCCCGCCCTGCTCCTCCACGAACTCCGCTTCGATGAGGTCGGTCGCGCGCTGGGTATCCGAGCCCGGAATCGAGAACTCGTCCTTCAGGCTGCCGCCGGCAAAGATGACGAGGATGAACAGCGCGACGACGATGCCGAGCCAGGTGAGGACGACGCGCCACGGGTGCGTCGCGCACGCGCGCATCCAGCGCGCCAGTGCTCCCGTCGAAAGACGCTGGTGCGCCGCAAGCCGCTCGCGGTCGTTTCCAGTCGTGTGTTCGGTCATCGCCTGCCCCCCTCGTTCGGTTCCCTTCCGACCCTCAGACCGGATAGACACCTAGAACTCATCGCCGGTCTCGTTTGTTCCGACGAACGGACGCCAGGAAAGGACGCTACCGATGACTTCCGGTACTGCGCAGTGTCCAAGTGGTGATGACCGCTCCCGCGGAGCCCACGGCCGCGTTCGTCATCCGCGGCCCGATCGCCCGTGCAGACCTGCCCGGGTTGTGTGACCGTGTCCGCGGGCTGCTCGCCGAGAATCACGCGGAGGTTGTGCGCTGTGAGGTGGACGGAGTCGAGCCGGACGCGGTAACCGTTGACGCGCTCGCGCGTCTCCAGCTCGCCGCTCGCCGGTACGGCTGCCGCGTTCGACTGTGCCGCGCGTCGGACGAGCTGCTCGCGCTCGTGACCTTCGTGGGGCTCGAGGACGTCCTCCCGTGCGACCGCGAACGATGACTCGCGCGCACCGGAGGCTGGTGCGCGCGAACGGCGTCGACCTCTGCGTGGAGACGTTCGGCGATGCGTCGAGCCCGGCGCTGCTGCTCATAGCCGGCGCCGCAAGCTCGATGGACTGGTGGGAGGACGAGCTTTGCGAGCGGCTCGCGTGGGGACCGCGGTTTGTCGTCAGGTACGACCAACGGGACACCGGCGAGTCGGTGTCGTACGTACCGGGCGCGCCGGGCTACACGGGGGCGGATCTCGCCGCCGACGCCGTCGCGCTAGTCGACGCGCTTGCGATCGACCGCAGCCACCTCGTGGGGATGTCGATGGGTGGAGGCGTCGCCCAGCACGCGACGCTCCGGTTTCCTGAGCGCGTCGCGTCGCTGACGCTGATCTCGACGAGCCTGGCTGCGCCGGGCACGCCCGAGCGGGCGGAGCTGCCACCGCCCTCCGACGAGCTCAGAGCGCTGCTCGCCGACCCGCCGAAGCCGCCCGACTGGTCGAATCGCGAGGCCGTGATCGACTACTTCGTCGCCGACGTGCTCGCGTACCGAGGCTCGATTCCGTACGACGAAGCGTCCTTGCGTGTGCTCGTGGCGCGGGTCGTCGACCGCACGGCGAACGTCGAGTCGAGCCTGACGAATCACTTCGTCCTTGCCGACGGCGAGCCTGTGCACGGGCGGCTCGACGAGATCCAGGCGCCGACGCTTGTGCTCCACGGGACCGAGGATCCCCTCTTCCCGCTCGACCACGGCGAGGCGCTCGCGGCGGGCATCCCCGGCGCGCGGCTGCTTCCGCTCGAAGGGATGGGCCACCAGTACCCGCCCGAATCGCTCTGGGACCAGGTCGTCGGCGCGCTCCTCGAGCACACGGCCGAAGGGCGTTAACCCGGGTACTCGAGCGGGAGGCCGAAGAGCGGGAAGACCGTCTTCGTGTCGAGGAAGAACGTCAGCTCGACGATCTTGCCGTCCTCGATCTCGAGCACCTGCAGCGCCCACGGCTCGTAGCCTTCGCCGCCCGGCACCGGCCGGTACTGACCGAATGCCGGCGCGCCGTTTGCCGAGAGCACCTGAATGACGCGCGAGTCGCGGCAGGTGTTCCCCGGCCCGAACCACCAGGAGAGGATGTCGTCGCGTCCTGCGAGCCACAGCGAGTGCGGCGGCATGGATTGCGTAGCGTCCTCGTGGATCAGCGACGTGAGTGCGTCCATGTCGTAGCGCTCGAACGCCTCCACATAGCGTGCGAGGAGCTCCTCGTCGGCGGCGTCGACGGACGGCGCCGTGGTCGAAGCCTCCACGTTGCTCGCCGAGAGGGTCGCGCGGGCTCGCTGCAACGCGCTGTTCACCGAGGCGACGGTGGTGTCGAGCAGCTCCGCGACCTCCGACGCCTGCCAACGCAGCACCTCGCAGAGGATGAGCACCGCCCGCTGGCGCGGAGGCAGGTGCTGGAGGGCCGCGACAAACGCGAGCCGGATCGTCTCCCGTGCCTCCGCGACCGCCGCCGGGTCTCCGCCCGGAACGACCCGTCCGTCGGGCATCGGCTCGATCCACGTGACCTCCGGCAGCGTGCTCAGGTTCTCCGCGACCGGCTCGCCGGCCGGCCCGAGATCCATCGGCCGTGCGCGGCGCTTCCGGCTCTCGAGCATGTCGAAGCAGACGTTCGTCGCGATGCGGTAGAGCCACGAGCGGAGTGCCGAGCGTCCCTCGAAGCCGTCGAACGCACGCCACGCGCGGATGAGCGTCTCCTGGACCGCGTCCTCGGCGTCGACGGAGCCGAGCATGCGGTAGCAGTAGGCCGTCAGCTCGACGCGGTACTGCTCGAGCTGGGCCTCCACCGACGGCGCGCTCGTGAGCGACGTGTCTTGCACGACGTCCATCGTAGGCGCACCAGGCCACTACAGTCACGGTGTGGCCGCGCTCACCAACGAGCAGATCGCCGAGCTCGTCCCCTGCTCGACCGGCGACGTCGACCGGCTGCGCGAGCTTGGCCTCATCACGCCGGACGAGAACGGCTTCTTCCCGTCCTCGGACGTCCACGTCGTCCGACTCATGGCCGCGTTCGAGGAGGCCGGGATCTCGCTGGAGGCGGTGGCAAAGGGCGTCGCCGCAGGAGAGTTCTCGTTCCCGTTGGGCCTGTTCCTACCGGAGCCTCCCCCGAGGCTCGAGACGTACGAGGAGCTGGGGACGCGTCTCGGCCGAGCGCCCGAGCTCCTGCGCCGCCTGAGTCGCGAGCTCGGCCTGCCTCCAGCCGCGGACGACCGCGTGCGCGTCGAGGACGCCGAAGTCCTGTCGCTCCTCGTGACGAAGCTCGACCTCGCCGACGAGGACCAGCTCTCGCGCACGGCGCGGCTGTACGGAGGAGGCGTGCAGCGGCTCGTGAGTGCCGGGCTGCAGCTCTTCGACGTCGCAGTCCGTCAGCGCGTCGACGAGACCTTCGACCGGCCGTATGCCGAGCGCGAACGCATGATCTACGAACGGGGCGTCGCCTTCACCGAGCTCGTGAGCACGCTCGTTCCCTGGCTCCAGCGTCGCCACCGCGAGCGCGCCCTCGTCGACTACCTGGTCGGCGTGACCGAAGAGCACATGGAGGAGAGCGGGCTCATGCCGCAGCAGCCGAAGCAGCCGCCGGCGATCGCCTTCCTCGACCTGGCCGGCTACACGGCGCTCGCCGACGAGCGCGGCGACCGGGCCGCCGCGGACGTCGCCGCAGAGCTCGCGGGCATGGTTCAGGCGGCCGCGGTGACGCACGGCGGCCGCGCGGTCAAGTGGCTCGGCGACGGCGTCATGTTCCACTTCAGCGACCCGGGAAAGGCGATCGTGAGCGGGCTCGACCTCGTCGAGCAGGCGGTGAGCACGACGTCGGTCCCGGCGCGCATCGGCATCAACGCGGGCACCGTGATCGCGCAAGAGGGCGACTACTTCGGGAGAACCGTGAACGTCGCCTCGCGGATCGCCGACTACGCGCAGCCGCACGAGGTGCTCGTGAGCGAGGAGGCGATGAGGAGCGCTGACGTGCCCGAGGTGGAGTTCGAGCTCGTCGGCGACGTCCTGCTCAAGGGCGTGTCGAAGGCGGTCCGGATCCATCGCGTGACGCGGGCGACGTGATGGCCGCCGACTGGGACACCGTTCGCGAGATCGCCTCTGCGCTCCCGGGAACGGAGGAGTTCACGTCTCGCGATCAGCCGTCGTTCCGCGTGAGCGGAAAGCTCTTCGTCTGGATGAGCCCGAACCGCGAGGCGAAGGGCGCGCTCGCGCTCCGCATCGAACCGGACGAGAAGCCGCTGCTGATCGCGTCGAAGCCGAAGGTGTACTTCGAGGTGCCGCACTACTACGGGCATCCGATCGTCCTCGTCCACCTCGAGGCGATCTCGCGCCGTGAGCTCTCCGACCGGATCGAGGACGCGTGGGCGCTCCGGGCTCCGAAGCGGCTCCTGGCCGAGCACACCGGGAGCGCGTGATGGCGGACTGGGGCACTGTCCGCAAGATCGTGTCCGGCTTCCCCGAGGTGGAGGAGTCGTCGAGCGGCCGCCGAGCCTGGAGCGTCCGCGGGAAGGGCTTCGCTTGGGAGGCGCGCGAGCGAGACGGCGGCGGGCTCGCGGTGCGCGTCGACCGCGACGACAAGCAGCTGATCCTCGACGCGGACCCGGAGATCTACTTCACGAGCCCGCACTACCGCGGCTACCCGGGCGTGCAGATCCGGCTGGAGAAGATCTCGCGCGAGGAGCTGCGGTCGCGGCTCGAGGACGCATGGTTGATCCAGGCGCCGAAGCGCCTCGCCGCTCAGCTCGCCGACGAGTCAGACCCCTGACGCCCAGGCGACACGTAACGCCTCGGCGGCCTCGTCGAGCTCAGCACGCGGCCGGATCGAGTAGTCCGGCGGGAACCGGAGACCGAAGCCGTCCCCTTCGTACCGAGGGATGACGTGCAGGTGAACGTGGAACACGTCCTGCCCGGCCGCCGCGCCGTCAGCGAGGAAGAGGTTCACGCCCTCGCACCGAAGCGAGGAAGCGCGCAGCGCCGCGGCAGCTAGCTGGCCCGAGCGGAAGACGGCCGCCCCGTCATCCGGGTCGAGGTCGGCGAGGTAGGCAGCGTGCACGCGCGGTACGACGAGCATGTGCCCGCGGACAACGGGCTGGATGTCCATGAAGACGACGGTGCGCTCCGCCTCATGGACGACGGAGACTTCCTCATCGCCGGCAACGAGTCGGCAGAAGAGGCAGTCAGCCACCGATCGCGTCGGCGACGAACGCGGCGATCTGATCCGTGAACGCGCGCCGGCTCGTCTCCCACGCGTAGAACATGTGCCCGCCACCGAAGTGGCTCACCGTCAACCGGTCCGCCATCTCCGGATCGAGCCGCATGAGGTTCCGCAGGCGGTCGCTCGCGAAGTACGGCGTCACGAGGTCGTACCGGCCGTGCGTGACGAACGCTTTCACGTGCGGGTTGAGCGACATCCCGTAGCGGAAGTCGTCGGTCGCGCCGGGCGCGGCGAGGAACGCATGATGCTGTTCGGTGTCGACCTTCCAGGCCATGTTGACCTCGAGGCTGAGGAGGGTGTACTCGCGGTCGGAGTCGACGCCGATCTCGGAGCGCAGCATGCGGTTGATCGCCATCGTGTACGCGGGGCTGATGCCGGAGAGCGTCGGGTCCGGGCCGTCGTACACCGCACGGTCCGGGAACGGGTCGGTGGCGGTGATCGTCGAGTCGTAGAGGCCGACGATCTTCCGCTCGTCGCGCAGCAGCTCACGCGCGAACGTGTGGATCTGAATGCGACCCTCGGAGCGCACGACGAGGTCGAGCGGAAGTCCGATGAGGTCGGCCTGGCGCGCGAGGATCCGCTGCCGGTCCTCCTCCGGCATCGAGGCGCCACGGGTCAGGAACGACGAGAAGTCGCCCGTCGCGAACTCCTCGGCGTCGCGCTGCACGTCTTCCATTGCGACTGTCCGGGGAAAGGCACGGCTGCGGCCGTGATGCACCGCGGCCAGCGCCATCGTCGGCAGCGTGTCGATCCAGCCGAGGACGTCGTAGTCGGTCGGATTCAGCGGTGTGATCTCGAGCGCAGGCGAGATGAGAATGGCGCCGTTCAGGCCGATGCCTGCCGTCTCCTGGAGGACGCGCAGCAGGCGGCCGACCCGGTAGCCGCCGTAGCTCTCGCCGGCGATGAAGATCGGTGAGCCCCACCGTCCGTTCGCCGACAGCCAGCGCCCCATGAACTCGCAGAGCGACTCGAGATCGCGCTTGAAGCCGAAGTACTCCTTCGGGTCAGTCGCGTCCTCCTTCTTCTCCTTCCCGTCCTCCTTCTTCTCCGGCTCGATGATCCGGCTGAACCCGGTGCCGACCGGGTCGACGAACACCAGGTCGGTGAAGGCGAGCCACGAGGCCTCGTTGGGAACGAGCCGTGGAGGCATCTCGGGCAGCGTCCCGTCGGGCGGGAACGCGATCCGCTGCGGGCCGACGGCGCCCATGTGCAGGTACGCCGAGGACGCGCCGGGGCCGCCGTTGAAGACGAAGGTGACCGGCCGGTCCTGGTCGGCCGCGTCGGAGACGTACGAGACGGAGAAGATCTCCGCGGACGGCTTCTCCTTCTTGCGCAGCACGATCCACTTCGCGGTGGCCGTGTAGTCGATCGGTGTCTCGCCGCCGGTCCACGTCGTCTTCGTCTCGGCGCCGACGGGCGGCTCGTGATCGGGCTTGGTGCCGTTCTTGCTGCCGTTCTTCGCGTCGTTCTGCTGTTCGTCGCTCATGGGCGGGACGCTACAGATTCGCGGACCCCCGATCCGGGCCGTCTGCTGCCACAATGGGGGCGGGGCGATGGCACAGGTTCTCGACACTCAGGAATCCGCACGCGCGGCTGCAGCCGAGCACGCGTGGCGCACGGCGTTCTCGCTGTACGGCGAGCTCGACGAGCGGTCCCTGGAGCCGGCCGACCTGGAGACGTACGCGGAGGCCGCCTGGTGGAGCGGAAAGCTCGACACGGCGATCGGACTGCGCGAGCGCGCGCACGCGGCGTACTCGGCCGCGGGCGACGAGCTCGGCGCGGCGCGGATGGCGATCGCCCTGTCGTGGGACTACGAGGGACGCGGCTCGTTCGCGGTGTCGAGCGGCTGGCTCGCGAATGCGGAAAGGCTGCTCGCGGACCTGCCCGAGGCCCCTGAGCACGCACGGCTCACGATGACGCACGGGCTCACGGCGATGATGGCGGAAGGCGACTACGAGAAGGCCGAGGCACTCTTCGATGAAGCCTCCGAGATCGGCCGTCGCGTCGGCGATCGAGACACGCAGCTTCTCTCCCTCTCGGGGAAGGGGCGCATCCGCATCAACCAGGGGCGCGTCGAGGAGGGTCTCGCGATCCTCGACGAGGCGACCGCGGCCGCGGTCGCGGGCGGCGCACGGCCGCACGCGATGGGCATCGTCTACTGCATCACGATCAGCTCGTGCCGCGACCTCGGTGACTACCGGCGCGCCGCGGAGTGGACCGAGGCCGCGAACCGGTGGTGCGACAAGCTCGACGTCACCGGCTTCCCCGGGGCCTGCCGCATCCATCGCGCCGAGGTGATGCGGCTCCGCGGCGATTGGCCGGCCGCCGAGGCGCAGGCGCAGGCCGCGTGCGACGAGCTCGAGGACTTCGACAAGATCATCTCGGCCAACGGCCACTACGAAATCGGTGAGATCCGCCGGCAGCGGGGCGATTTCGCGGGCGCGCACGAGTCGTACCGCACGTCGGACGAGCTCGGGCGGGACCCGCAGCCCGGGCTCGCGCTGCTGCGGCTCGCCGAGGGCAACGTGAGCGCGGCCGTCGCCGGGATCACGCGGTCGCTCGCCGATCAGACCGGGCCGCTCATGCGGTTGCGGAGGCTGCCGGCGCAGGTCGAGATCGCACTCGCGGCCGGCGATGTCGCAACGGCCCGCTCAGCAGTCGAGGAGCTCGAGCAGATCGTGGACTCGTACAAGATCGGTGGGCGCCGAACGGTCGCCTTCGACGGGACGGTCCACCTCGCGACCGGCTGGGTCCAGCTCGCGGAGAAGGACTTCGAGGGCGCGGTCGAGAGCCTGCGGAAAGCGCGCGACGCGTGGCGTGAGGTCGGTGCGCCATACGAGACCGCACAGGCGCGCATGCTCCTGGGCGTGGCACTCCGGCGTCGCGGCGACGAGCACGGCGGGACCGTCGAGCTCGAGAGCGCCCTCGCGACCTTCGCGAAGCTGGGCGCGAAGCTCGACGAGGAGCGGACGAAGCAGCACCTCGGCATACACGAGGCGGCACACCGCACGTTCCTCTTCACCGACATCGTCGACTCGACGAAGCTCGCGAACACGCTGGGTGACGAGAAGTGGCAGCGGCTGCTCTCCCGGCACGACGAGCTCGTCCGTGAGGCGATCGTCGGCGCCGGCGGGGAGGTCGTGAAGCAGACCGGCGACGGCTTCTTCGCGTCCTTCGAGAGCCCGAAGGCGGCGATCGACGCCGCGGTGGCGATCCAGCGCGCGCTCGCGGCCGAGGTTTTCGCGCCGGACGTGAGGATCGGCGCGCATGCCGGAGATGCCTTTCGGACCGGCGCGGACTACGGGGGCCAGGGTGTGCACGTCGCCGCGCGCGTCGGCGCCGCCGCGACCGCGGGCGAGATCCTCGTCAGCGCCGAGACGCTCGACGGGGTCGCGGGGTCGTTCCGGCTCTCGGAGCCGCGGACGGAGGCGCTCAAGGGGATCGAGCAGCCCGTCGACGTCGTCGCCGTCGACTGGCGCTAACCGCACGCGCCGGGAGAGCGCCCGACGAAGCGCAGCGTGCCCCGGCAGAGGCCGAGCGCCGCGCGGCGCTGATACTCCGCGGTGGCCAACAGGCGATCGTCGGTCGGGTTCGTCATGAACCCCATCTCGACGAGGATCACCGGCACGTTCGACCAGTTGAAACCGGTGAAGTCGCTCCGCTCGTGGAGGCCGCGGTCGGGGAAGCGGAGCGCGCGGACGAGCTCCGACTGCACCGTGCGGGCCGCGCGCTTGCTCGAGGCGTAGACGTCGTCCGTCCAGCCTCGGCGTAGCGCGGGGTAGAGGGTGTGCGTCCCTCGAGCGCTCCGGTCCGCGAGGCCGTCGGCGTGGATCCGCAGGAAGAGCTTCGCGCGGGCTCGGTTCGCAATTTGTGCTCGCGCGATGTTGCCCATGCTCGTCTGGGCGGTCTTCGTCCGCGTCATCACCACGCGCACGCCCGCGCGCTCGAGCATCGTGCGCAGCCGGAGCCCGACGCGCAGGTTCAGCTCGGCCTCGGTCAGCCCGGAGACGACGCCGTGCGTGCCGCCGCCGTCCTTGATCTTCAGGGTCGCGGAGCCGGGCCCGATCGGCTCCGTGTCCGAGTTCGCGCGCAGGTCGTGTCCGGGATCGACTACGACCACCGGAGACGCGTCCGCTGCGGCCTGGGCCGCGGGCAGGCCGACGGCGACGAGAAGCAAGAGAAGCAGTGCGCGCACGCGAGTCTTCAGAGCACGAGGAGCGAGACGGCGACGAACTGGGTCGCCGCGGCAGCGACGACGAGGACGTGGAACACCTCGTGGAAGCCGAAGGTCGAGGGAAACGGGTCCGGCCAGTGCGTCGCGTAGGTGACGGCGCCGAGCGTGTACAGCACGCCGCCGACCACGACGAGCACGGCGGACGCGACGTTGACCTCCGTGAAGAGCTGCGGCGCCGCGATGACGCCGACCCAGCCGACGAGCAAGTAGACGGGCGCGGTCACCCACTTCGGCGCGTCGATCCAGCTCACGTTCAGGACCACGCCGAGCGCCGCGCCGCCCCACACGCAGGCGAGCACGACGGCCGGGAGGACGCCGGTGAAGGCGAGGAGCGCGAACGGCGTGTACGTACCCGCGATGAAGAGGAAGATCATGGAGTGGTCGATGCGGCGGGCCCACGCACGGGCACGTGCGGAGCGCCAGGGCGCACGGTGGTAGAGCGCGCTCGCGCCGAACATCGCGGCCAGCGCGGACGCGTACACGGCGACGGCGAGCCGCGCGCGTGCGCCCTCGGCGAGCGCCACGAGCGCGATCCCCGCAGCGACCGCTGCGACGAACGCGTACTGGTGGAAGAGCCCGCGTAGCCGCGGTCGCAAGGGCATGTTCATCGCAGGATTGTGCCCGTCGCCGTCAGCTTGCGCGCTCGACGAGGTTCCGCAGGTCGGCCGGTGGGCCGATCCGCTTCGCCGGACGCGGGTCCGACGCCGCGAGCTCGAGCGCGAATCGGTAACGCCGCCGGGGGTCGTAGATCGGGCATGGGTCGCTCCGACAGGGTTGCATCCTGAGCGCGCGCACACGTCTCCCGTGACGGTCGAAGAAGACGATCCGAAGCGGCACGAGCGTGTTCTTCATCCAGAAGCCGCCACTCGACGGCTCCGGGAACACGAACAGCATCCCGTCTTTCGGTGCACGCTGGCGGCGCATGAGCCCGACGCTTCGCGATTCTCCGTCGAGCGCGAGCTCGGGCCGGAAGGCCACGCCGTCGAGCCGGAGCGTCGTGCGGGTTACCGCGTCGGACGGGCCGGTGAGGGCAGCGAGCGCCACCGCGGCGACGGCGAGCGCGGCAAGACCGAGGCGGGTCACGGAGAGAAGATAGGCAACGGAGTCAGCCCGCGGCAGTAACCGTGACCGGGACGCGCTGCACGGCGTTGTTCGCGTAGCCGCCCACGTTCCACGGCGGCTCGAGCGGCTGCTCGTTCCCGGCCGAGTCCCCAGCCCGGCAGCACAGTTCCCACTCCCCCGGCTTCGCCTCCCACGAGAACGTCCACGCGCGCCAGGCGAAGCGCCCGAGCGCAGGAGCGCCGAGCTCCGCCTCGACCCACGTCCCGCCGCCGTCGTCCGAGACCTCCACACGGGTCACGTCGCTCTCCCCGGACCACGCACGACCGCGGAGCACGCACTCGCCCTCCTCGACAACGCGCGCGCGGGTCAGGAAGTCAGGGATCCCCGGGGGCACGACCAACGAGCGAACCTGGATGCGAGAGAGTGGCACGCCGGGCTCGTCCTCCTCCTGGCGGAGGCGATACGAATGGCGCATCTGGTACCCGTCGAACGGTTCGGCGAGGAGCGAGATCCGCGAGAGCCACTTGACGCTCGCCATCCCGTACCAGCCCGGAACCACGAGCCTGAGCGGAAACCCGTGCTGCGGCGGGAGCGGCACGCCGTTGATCTCGTACGCGAGGAGCGCCTCGGAAGCGAGCGCGTCCGCGAGCGAGAGACTGCGCGCGTAGGCCTGCTCCTCCCCGCCCTCGACGCCGCGATCGAGCCCCGTGAAGAGAACCTCGACGGCTTGTTCCTCGATGACGGCTTCCTCGAGAAGCGGCGCGAGCGGCGTCCCGCGCCAGCGGGCAGTGCCGACCGCCTCGAGCAGCCAGGGCTGGCTCACGACGTGCGGCTCCACATGGGCGCGTCCGTTGCCCGCACACTCCATCGTCACGGCGAGCTCGGTCGAAGGCCGCTCGCGGAGGTCGGCGAGCGAGAGCGAGAGCGGCCGCTCCACGAGCCCGTCGACGGCGAGGCGCCAGGCGCTCTCGTCCACGTCGGGGATGTCGTAGTGGGTCAGAAGGTAGTGGAGCCCGACCGGGGTCAAGTCCCAGCGCAGAGCCTCGAGCGGGAGCCCGTGGTTGCGCGCAGCGAGCTGCAGCTCCTCGTGACTGATCGCCTGCATCACGAGTACGACGCTACTACGGGGCGACGCCCTACGTGCCGAGGACGTTCACAGCGCGAGCCGTGACGAGGACGACGATGACCAGGGAGAGAACCGACTCGACGCCCATGAGCGCCTTCGCGCGGAGCGTCATCGGCATCGCGTCCGTCGGGCTGAACGCGGTCGCGGTCGAGAGCGACGTGTAGAGATAGTCCCAGACCTGTGGTCGCCAGCGCTCGGGCACGAGGTCGGGAGCCTGATCCTGTGGAAACTGCCACTCGAGGAGCGGGCGGCTTCGAGCACGTTCGACCGGCCCGCCACCGTCGAGCTCCCAGAACCACATCCCGAACACGATCACATTCGTGGCCCAGATCGCGGCTGCGGTGAAAAGCAGCTCGTCGCCGCCGAGCTCGTCGCTCCTGTCGGTCACGAGCGCCGCCACGAGAACGATGAGGGCAAAGAAGTTGAACACGACCATGACGCCGAGCAGCACGAGGCCGGCGGTCCGAGTGCGCGCGAACCCGAGACCGCGCGGTCCGAGCCAGAGGTCGACGGCCAACAGGAGCGCCGGAACGCCAACGCCGAGCCATACCCACCACTCGAGCCCCAGGAACGCCCAGCCCGCCTCCCGGCTGACGAATGCGAGGCCGACGAAGACGAGCGGCACGATCGTGACGACCGGAGCGGCCTCGGCGCGCGCCTCGTAGCGCTCTGCGTACTCGCTCTGAGCGTCGGTCGCCACCGCTTCGCTTCTATCACGGAGGTCCGAAGCGTCATAGGATCGCGGCGTGGAGCAGCGCGAGCTCGGCCGCAGCGGAATCGCCGTCTCGCGCGTGATCCTCGGCTGCGGAAACTTCGGCGGAGTCGGTTCCGCGCCCGCGTTCTTCGGGCAGGGGATCCCCCGCGACGAGGCGCTCCGGATCATGGACGCGGCCTGGGAGGTCGGGATCACGACGTTCGACACGGCCGACGCGTACGGCGGCGGACGGAGCGAGACATGGATCGGGGAGTGGCTCGCGGCGAGGGGGCCGGCCGTCCGCGACGCGATCACGATCCAGACGAAGACGTTCAACCCGCTGGCCGAAGGTGACGACCGCGGCCTCTCCCGGGCACGCATCGTGCGCCAGATCGACACGAGCCTCGCACGGCTCGGCGTCGAGCGGGTCGGGCTCTACCTCGCCCATGCGTTCGATCCGGACGTGCCCCAGGAGGAGACGCTGCGGGCGTTCGACGAGCTCGTAGAGGCGGGCAAGGCCGGTGCCGTGGGGGTGTCCAACTTCAGCGCCGAGCAGCTCGCGGAGGCGGTGGAGCTGTCGGAGCTGGAGGGCCTGGCGCGCTATGAGCTCGTGCAGAACTCGTTCTCGCTGCTCGACCGCGTCGACGAAGAGAGCGTCTTTCCGGTCTGCCGGGAGCACGAGCTCGGGTACGAGGCGTTCGGCCCGCTCGCCGGCGGCTGGCTGACCGGGAAGTACCGGCGCGGCGAGGGCTACCCATCGGGCTCGCGCATGACGCAGCGTCCCGAGTCGTACCTGCGGTACGCGACCGACGCGGTGTTCGACGGCCTCGAGGCGCTCGAGCGGGAAGCGCTCGCGCGTGGAGTCTCGATGCCCGGGCTCGCGATCGCGTGGCTGCTCGCCGTACCCGAGGTCACCGCCGTGGTCGTCGGCCCGACATGCGCGGACCACCTGGAGCCCGTCCGCGAGGCGCTGGAGCTCGAGCTGACACCGGCCGACCGCGAGCATCTGCGAGGCTTGTTTCCATGAGCCAGGGCTCACGTGGAACACGAGGGCGACCCAAGGGTCGCCCGCTACGACGACTCCGTAGGGGCGAGGCTTGCCTCGCCCGCCGCCTACCGATGAGCCTCCTCGTCCTGTCGGAGCACGAGGTGCGGGAGCTCCTCGACATGGAGTCGTGCATCGAGGCGATGACCGAGGTGCTGACGTCGCTCGCACGCGGCGAGCTCTACCAGCCGCTCCGCTCGATCGCGCGGCCTCCCGGCGCGGACAACCTGCTCGGTCTGATGCCCTCGTATCGAGGGGGCGGCTCGCCCACGTTCGCGCTGAAGGAGATCGTCGTCGTGCCGAGCAACCCGGCGCGCGGGCTCGACACGCACATGGGCGGCGTCCTCCTCCACGACGGCGAGACGGGCGAGCTCGTCGCGCTCATCAACGCCGCGCCCGTGACCGAGATTCGCACCGCTGCCGTCTCGGCGGTCGCGACGCGCGCACTGGCGCGCTGGGACGCGCAGCGGGTCGCGATCCTCGGCGCCGGCGCACAGGCCCGCGGGCACGTCGAGGCGATGCGCGCAGTGCTCGCCGATCCGGAGATCCGGATCTGGGCGCGCCGGGTCGAGGCCGCCGAGAAGCTCGCAGGCGAGGTCGGTGCGACCGTGGCCCCCTCCGTGGATGCGGCGCTCTTCGGCGCGGAGGTCGTCTGCACGACGACGGGCGCCGTGGAGCCGATCGTCGAGAGGCGCTGGCTCACGTCGGGTGCGCACGTGAACGCGGTGGGATCATGCTTCCCGACCACGCGCGAGCTCGACACGGAGACCGTTGCGCAAGCCTCGTTCTTCACGGACCGGCGGGAGTCGTGCCTCAACGAGGCAGGCGATTTCATCCTCGCCGCGGCCGAGGGCGCGCTCGGCCCGGAGCACATCAAGGCGGAGCTCGGCGAGGTGCTCGCAGGGATGCACCCCGGACGAGGGAGCGAGGAGGAGCTGACGGTGTTCGAATCGCTCGGGATCGCGGTCGAGGACCTCGCGAGCGCCGAGCTCGTCGTGCGGCGGGCGCGCGAGCGCGGCGTCGGCACGGAGGTCGAGTTCTGATCCCACTCGACGACATCGAGCGCGCGCGGGACAGGCTCGCGCACACCGTCACCCGCACGCCGCTCGTGCGTCTTCACGTCGACGACGCGCCGGCGGAGATCTGGCTCAAGCTCGAGAGCCTGCAGCCGATCGGCTCGTTCAAGCTCCGCGGCGCGGCGAACGCGATCCTCGAGGCGCCGCGCGCCGAGCTCTTGGCCGGCGTCGTGACGACGAGCACCGGCAACATGGCGCAGGGCGTCGCGTGGATGGCGCGCTCGCTCGGCATTCCCGCGACGATCGTCGTTCCCGATAACGCCTCGGCGTCCAAGCTCGCGGCAGTCGAGCGCATGGGCGGGCGCATCGTGCGCGTCCCGTGGGAGAAGTGGTGGGCGGCCGTGGAGACCGGGAGCCCGCGCGAGGCCGCAGAGGACATCGAGGGCTACTTCGTGCACCCCGTTCGCGATGTGCCGGTCATGGCCGGGAACGGGACGGTCGGGCTCGAGCTCGTCGACCAGCTCACCGACATCGACGCGGTGCTCATCCCCTGGGGCGGTGGCGGCCTCACGACCGGGGTCGCGAGCGCCCTGCACGCGCTCTCGCGGGAGACGAAGGTCTTCGTCTGCGAACCGGAGAACGGGGCGCCGGTCGCCGCGGCGCTGGCGAACGGCGGCGAGCCCGTGCCCGTGGACTTCACGCCGTCCTTCGTCGACGGCGCAGGATCGGGCAGCCTGCTCCCCGAGGTGTGGGAGCACGCCCGCCCGCTCGTCGCGGGCTCGTTCACGATCTCGCTCGAGGAGACGGCGCGCACGGTCCGGCTCCTGCTCGAGCGCGCGCACGTCGTAGCGGAAGGTGCAGCCGCACTTCCGGTCGCCGCGGCGCTCGCGGGCCGTGCCGGCGCGGGCCGGGTCGTCTGCATCGTGTCGGGCGGGAACATCGACACGTCACGCCTGACGGAGATCCTCGCCGGCCGGGTTCCCGCGTAGTCCGCGACGCTGGCGCCGGTCGGTCGTTAGGTTGACGCCATGCGCACGGCCTCGGTCACCGCGCTCCGGCGACTCGCGATCCATGCCCAGGGCTACGCGTCTCGACCGCGCACCGGCACCCCGCGCGAGGTCGAGGAGACGATCCGCCGGCTCTCGTGCGTGCAGATCGACTCGATCACGGCCGTCGAGCGGAGCCACCGGATCGTCCTCGGCTCTCGGGTCGGCACCTACCCGCGCCAGACCGTCTCCCGGCTCCTCGCAGAGGGTCGCGTGTTCGAGTTCTGGGCACACCAGGCGTGCCTCCTTCCGGTCGACGACTGGCCGCTCTACCGCTCGTGGATGACGACCGACCACCCGTGGCGTGGCGACGTGCTCGCCAAGCACCCGGAGCTGGCGGAGGAGGTGCGCGCGGTGATCCGCGAGCGCGGCCCGGTGACGTCACGGGAGTTCGAGGGCGAGGGCTCGGGCGGGATGTGGAGCTGGAAGCCCGCGAAGACGGTGCTCGAGGCGCTGTGGTACAGCGGCGAGATCGTCATCGCCGGCCGCGTGAACGGGTTCCAGCGACTGTACGACCTCCGTGAGCGCGTCCTCCCGCGTGAAGTCCTCGACGCGCCCGTCCCCGACGAGAAGACGCGAATGCGTGAGCTCGTCCGGCGGGCAGTTCTCGCCCGAGGCGTGCTGACCGAGTCGGGCGTCGCAAACCACTGGGACCTGCGTGGCGGCGCCGCGCGCATCAGACCGATCGCGGACGAGCTCGTCGCCGCTGGAGCTCTCGAGCGGGTTGCGGTCGAGGACGGCGGCGCTCCGGTTCTCGTGCCCGCAGGTGCGGACCTCGACGCGCCTCGGCCCTCCGCCGCGGTCCTCCTGTCGCCCTTCGACAACCTCGTCTGGGATCGCAAGTTCCTGATCCGCACCTTCGACTTCGACCACGTCATGGAGATCTTCAAGAAGGCCCCCGAGCGTGTGTACGGGTACTACGTGCTTCCTTTCCTCTGGCGCGATCGCATCGTCGGCCGCGTCGACCTCAAGACTGAGCGAGCCGCGGGGACGCTCGTCGCGAGGGCGGTACACATCGAGCCGGGCGTTCGCCGGTCCGGCGCACTCGACGACGCCCTCGACCGCGCGCTCGATCGCCTTCGGCGGATCGTCGGGCTCGAGCACGTCCAGCGGTGAAGCTCGTCTCGCCCGAGGAAGCACGGCGGATCGCAGTCCGCGCGCAACTGCTCGACGGCTCGGCGAGCGACCTCCTCGACACGGTGCGGCGACTTGGGTACCTCCAGATCGACCCGATCTCGACCGTCGCGCCGCCGCAGTACCTCGTGCCGTGGAGCCGCCTCGGGCCGTACGACCGCGCCGAGCTCGACCGACTGCTCTGGGAGGAGCGGACGCTCTTCGAGTGGAACGCCTTCATCTGGCCGATCGAGGACCTCCCGCTCGTCCGCGCGAGGATGCGCAAACGCGCGCGGAGCGCGCACTACAAACACGAGCAATGGAGCCGGGAGTTCCTGAAGACGCACGCCGGGTTCAAGCGCTGGCTGTTGCGTGAGCTCGAGCGGAACGGCCCGATGCTCTCGCGGGACCTGCAGCACGAGGCGGCGCCGCGCGAGCTCGGGGACCATCGCTGGTGGGGGAGCCGCCAGGTCCCGCTGATGCTGATGATCCTCCACGCACACGGCGCCGTCGCGGTCGCGGGAAGGCGCGGTAACCAGCGGCTGTGGGACGTCTCGGAGCGCTGGTATCCGAAGACGGAGACGGTGTCGATTCGCGATGCGGAACGCCTGGTCGCGGAGAAGCGCTTTCGCGCGCTCGGCGTCCGGATGACGCTCAAGGGCTGGGAAGCGCATCCCGATGCCGACGACCGCCCGGTGCCCGACCGCGTCACGTTCCTCTCCCCCTTCGACCGTCTGATCCACGACCGCGACCGCGCCGAGGCGCTGTTCGGCTTCCACTACCGCCTCGAGATGTACGTGCCCAAGGCGAAGCGCGAGTACGGCTACTACGTGCTTCCCGTCCTCGTCGGCGACACGATCGCCGGCCGGGTCGAGCCGCGCTTCGACCGCAAGACGAAGACGCTGGAGGTCCTCGGCGCCTGGGGCGACACCTCGCGCGTCGAGGAGGGGCTCGGGAGCCTCGCGAGCTGGCTCGGGGCCGAGCAGGTCGTGCGCGGGAAGCCATGACCCTCGCAAGTAGCATCCGGCCCGTGGAGTTCGAGACGCTCGCGATCCACGCCGGGCAGGAGCCGGATCCGGCCACGGGCGCTATCGCGACCCCGATCTACCAGACCTCGACGTACGTGCAGGACGAGGTCGGCGTCCACAAGGGCTACGACTACGCGCGGGTCGCGAACCCCACGCGGACGGCGCTCCAGGTCTGCCTGGCGTCGCTCGAGCGCGCAGCGCACGGCCATGCGTTCTCCTCCGGGCTCGGAGCTGCGACGACGCTGATGCATCTCGTCTCCCCCGGCGACCGGATCGTGTCGGTGAACGACGTGTACGGCGGCATGTACCGCATGTTCACGCAGGTGTACGAGCCGAAGGGGTACGAGTTCACGTTCCTCTCCGCCGCCGAGATCTCGAGCGGGCTTGCGGATCACGTGGACGAGAGAACGAAGCTCGTGTGGCTCGAATCTCCGACGAACCCGCTCCTCAACATCGTCGACATCGTCGCAGCGTCGGAGGCGGCACACGCCGTGGGTGCCCTGGTAGTCGTCGACAACACGTTCGCCACGCCGTATCTGCAGCAGCCGCTGACGCTCGGCGCCGACGTGGTCCTCCACTCGACCACCAAGTACCTCGGCGGCCACTCCGACGTCGTCGGCGGCTTTCTCGCGACGAACGACGACGCGGTGTCGGAGCGGCTCGCCTTCCTGCAGAAGTCGCTGGGCGCCGTCCCAGGCCCGTTCGACTCCTGGCTCGTCCTGCGCGGGCTGAAGACGCTCGCCGTGCGGATGGATCGCCACTGCCGGAACGCCGCCGCGGTCGCAGCCCACTTCGACCGCCACCAGAACGTCGAGGGCGTGCTCTACCCCGGCTTCCCGAGGCACCCCGGCCACGATCTCGCGGTGCGGCAGATGCGCAACTTCGGCGGCATGGTCTCGCTGCTTCTCCGCAGCGAGGACGAGGCTGTCGCGGCTGTCGCGCGCACCCGCATCTGGAAGCTCGCGGAGAGCCTCGGCAGCGTCGAGAGCCTCATCGAGCAGCCGGCGCGGATGACCCATGCCTCGACGTCCGAGGCGCCGTTCGCGGTGCCGGGCAACCTGATCAGGCTCTCCGTCGGCATCGAGTCCCCGGAGGACCTCATCGAGGACCTCGACCAAGCGCTCGCATGACCACGATCGCAAGCACGGAGCCCATCGACCTCCACCATCTCGACGAGCACATCGTCGGCGTCTACCTCCTCGACACGCTCGACGGGCCGGCGCTCTTCGACTGCGGCCCGACGACCTGCATCCCGTACCTCAAGGCGGGGCTCGCCGCCCGCGGGCTCGACCTCATCGACCTGCGCCACCTGCTGCTCTCCCACATCCACCTCGACCACGCGGGCGCAGCAGGCGTGCTCGTCCGCCAGAACCCGTGGCTCCAGGTGCACGTGTCCGAGGTCGGGGCGCCGCACCTCGCTGACCCGACGAAGCTCGAGGCGAGCGCGCGGCGCCTCTACGGGACGGCCTTCGACTCGCTCTTCGGCGAGCTCGCACCGATCCCGGAGGCGAACATCCACGCGGTCGGAGACCGGATCCTCGGGCTCGAGTGCTTCCCGACACCCGGCCACGCGTGGCATCACGTGTCGTACCTCGACGTCGACGGCACGCTGTACGCGGGCGACGCCGCAGGCGTGCGCATCGCGCCGGGCCGGTTCGTGCTGCCTCCGTGCCCGCCGCCGGAGCTCGACCTGGAGGCTTGGGAGCGGTCACTCGAGGAGATCGAGTCGCGCGCGCCCGGCCGGCTCGCGCTCGTCCACTTCGGGACGTTCGACGATGTGACCGAGCACCTCAGCCGCGCTGCGCGAGACCCTGCACGTCTGGGGGAGCCGGGTCGAGGACGGGATGGACGAGGAGACGTTCATGGCCGCTGCGCGCTACGACGTCGCCCAGGTCGACCCCGAGCTCGTCGAGGCCTACGACGAGGCGGCGCCGTTCTGGCACCACTTCCGCGGGCTCGAGCGCTACTGGCGCAAGCGGCGCGAGGCGGCGAACGCCTGAGGTGGAGAGGGCGAGGCAAGCCTCGCCCCTACGAGCGCAAGCGGCGCGAGGCGGCGAACGCGTGAGGCGGAGAGGGCGAGGCAAGCCTCGCCCCTACGAGCGCAAGCGGCGCGAGGCGGCGAACGCCTGAGGTGGAGAGGGCGAGGCAAGCCTTCGCCCCTACGAGCGCAAGCGGCGCGAGGCGTCCTCAGTCTCGTAGCGCGTGCGCCTCTAGATCGTCGAGCGAGACGAACTCGAGTGCGGCCGCGTGCGTCGCCTCGAGCACGACAGGCGGAGCCACGCCGGCCTCCAGCGCCTCCTGCCAGCGCGCCGCGACGACGCACCAGCGGTCGCCCGGCTGCAGACCCGGAAAGAGCCACTGCGGCTGCGGCGTCGAGAGGTCGTTCCCGACCGAGCGTGAGAATTCGAGGAACTCCGCCGTCATCACGGCGCACACCGCATGGAAGCCGGGGTCGCGTCCTTCGGTGCGGCAGTAGCCGTCACGGAAGAAGCCGGTCACCGGATCGAAGGAGCACGGCTCGAGGTCGCCGCCGAGGACGTTCACGCGCTCAGCCTATGCCCAGCCGGTAACGAGCCAGCGTCCCCGCCTGAAGCGAGCGAGCATCGCGGTCAGGCGCACGAAGATGAGGACGACGAGCGCGGCCCACACGCCGCGGATCCCCCAGTCGCCCGCAAGTGTGGCGACCAGCACCAGCGCGCAGGCGCAGAACGCGAGCGCCATCGAGATCGCGAGGAACGGCCCGTCGCTGGCGCCGATGAGGATCCCGTCGAGCGCGAACACGGCCCCGTTCAGTGGCTGCATGAGCACGAACAGCGGCCACAAGAGCGCGGCCTCGTCCAGGACGGAGGCGTCGCTCGTGAAGATCCGCGGCAGTACGCCGCCGAGGGAGAGCATCACGACCGCGAACGCGGCGCCGGCCGCCACGGAGAGCCAGATCATGCGCGAGCTCGCGTCGTAGGCGCGCCTCGGCCGGCCGCCGCCGAGCTCCCGGCCCACGATGATCTGCCCGGCGATCGCGATCGAGTCGAGGACGAGCGCGAGGAAGATGAAGAGCTGGAACGCGATCTGGTGCGCGCCGATCGCCGCCTCGCCGGACCGCGTCGCGACCGCCCCGGCGAGGACGAACGACCCAATGAGCGCCGCCGTCCGTAGGAAGATCCACTTCCCGAGCGTGAGCACGCGCCGCGCGAGGCGCAGCTGCGGCAGCGCCTCACCCGCTTCGAGCCCGCGCAGGATCGCGACCACGAATGCCGCGCCCATCCCGAGCTGGGCGATCGCCGTTCCCCACGCCGAGCCTTCGATCCCCCAGTCGAATCCGTACACGAACAGCAGCTCGAGAATCACGTTGACGACGTTCCCCGCGATGACGATGACGAGCGGCGTCCGCAGATCGGCGATCCCGCGCAGGTAGCCCTGCCCACCGAGCGCGAGGAAGGCCGCCGGGAACCCGACCGCCGCGATGCGGAGGTACGTGACGGCGTAGTCCGCGGCCTCGCCCTCGCCGCCGATGAGAGACACGAGCGGCTCCGCGAAGATCGCGATCGCCGCGGACACGGCGATCCCGAATCCCAGCGACAGCCAGATCGCCTGCGCGCCGAGCCGGCGCGCGGTCTCCGACTCCCCTGCGCCCCCGGCCCGTGCGACCTGCGCCGTCGTCCCGTACTGAAGGAAGTTGAAGATCGCGAACGCGCCGCCGAGGATCACCGACGCGATCCCGAGCGCCGCCAGCTGCGAGCGGCCGAGGTGGCCGACGATGGCGGTGTCGACGAGGAGGTAGAGCGGCTCCGCGGCGAGCGCCCCGAGCGCGGGGATCGCCAGACGCAGGATCTCGCGGTCGTAGGGCGACCGCAGCGTCATGTCGAAGGCATGGCCGGTCGAGCCATGTCCCCGGCGCGAACCGCGCTAGGCGAGCGAAAAGGCGCCCAAGTTACAACTTGTAACTTGGCTGCCCTTTCGGCCGTGTCCGGGGTGGTCGCTGCGGTTCGGACGGACGTTGGCGCCGATGGCCGTGTGCTCACGCTTCGCTCGCGGCGGCGATCGTCGCCTCGTACGCGGAGACGTAGTCGGCCACCATGCGCTCGGTCGAGAAGCGCTCCTCCACCTCCTTCCGCAGGACATGGGGGTCGAGCCCGTCGGCCATCGCGAGCACGTCAGGATCCTCCATGTCGCGGTAGTTGTCGACGAGGACGCCGGTCCGGCCGTGGTCGACGATCTCGGGGAACGCGCCGCGGCGCGTCGCGATCACCGGCGTCCCGCACGCCATCGCCTCGATGACGACGAGCCCGAACGGCTCCTCCCAGTCGATCGGGTTGATGAGCGCGCGCGCGCCCATCAGAAGCTCGACTTTGTCCGCGTGCCCGACTTCGCCCACGTACTCGAGCGACCCGCCGAGGTGCGGCCGGATGAACTCGTCGAAGTAGCGGATCTCGAGCGGCTCGCGGCACTTGGCGGCGATCTTGAGCGGGAGCCCGGTCTCGAGCGCGACGGCGAGCGCGCGGTGCGCCCCCTTGTCCGGGCTCATGCGCCCGATGAAGAGGAGGTAGTCGCCGCCGGCGATGCGGCGGAACGGGTACACGGAGAGGTCGAGCGCGTTCGGGCAGTTCGCGATCCACGGCAGGTCGGGCTTCGGCTTCCGCTGGTTCATCGAGATCGAGATGAGCTTCGCGTTCGTCGCCAGCGAGATGACGTCCTCGTACATGCGCCCGGGCTGGCCGGTCAGCGGCCCGTGCACGGTGTGGCAGAACGGCACGGTCACGAGGCCGCCCAGCACGAGCCCGAGCATGCCCGTGTGGTCGTGCACGACGTCGAAGCTCTTCGAGCGCCGGATCGCGTGAACCGTGTGCTGCATCTCCCAGTACGTGTGCCCGATCCACTCGCTCGGCGCCGTCTGGAAGACAGCCTCGAGGCGCGCTCGTGTGTGCGAGTCACCGGAGGCGAAGAGCGTCACGTCGTGCCCGGCGTCGACGAGGCCGTCCGCCATCAGCGCCACCACGCGCTCGGTTCCGCCGTACGCCTCCGGCGGGACCGGGAACCACACCGGTGCGAGCATTCCGACTCTCATGCGTTACACCCCCTCTGAAATGGTTACCCGACCCCGTTCGACTGCAATAGACCATGTCCGGCCGAACGCGCGCACGCCCTCGACGCGAAGCCCGTCGAGCCAGCTCGGCAGCTCGTCCGTGACCGTCGTCACGAGCCGCTGCCGGGCACGGTCCGGCTCGATGCCGAGCAGGACGCGCACCAACAGGATCGGCGTCCCGGCCGCCCACGCCTGCGGACGCGCGGCAGTCGGATAGGCGATCGGGAACGGCGTCTCCTCCCGCGCGTAGCCGGCGAAGACCTCGGGCAGCGACCAGTCGAAATGGCCCGCAGCCTCGATCAGCGCCCGGGCGACGCGGCGCGCGGGCTCGACGAAACCGTGCCTCGCGAGCCCCCAGGCGGCGAGGGCCGTGTCGTGCGGCCAGACCGTCCCGTTGTGGTAGCTGAGCGGGTTGTACGCCGCATCGTCGCTCGCCATCGTGCGGATCCCCCAGCCCGACCAGAGCCCCTCCGACAGAAGCTGGTCGACGACGATCGCGACCCGCTCGGGGCCGGCGATCCCGCTCCAGAGCAAGTGCCCCATGTTCGAGCAGCGTGAGTCCACCCGCTGCTTCTCTCCGTCGAGCGCGAGCGCGTAGTAGCCCCCGTGCTCCTCGACCCAGAACGCCTTTTCGAAGCGCTCGCGGAGCTCGGCCGCCTCCAGCTCGAGCCGTTCTGCAAGAGCGCGATCGCGCCAGACCTCGCGCGCGACCTCGGCGATGCCCCGCTTCGCGTCGTAGACATACCCCTGCACCTCGACGGGCGCGATCGGCGGCTCGGCCAGGCGCCCGTCGTGGAAGCGCTGCGAGTCCCCGGAGTCCTTCCACGACTGGTTCACGAGCCCGTGGTCGGCATGCAGCCGGTACTCGACGAAGCCGTCGCCGTCACTGTCCCCGTAGCGGTCGATCCACGCCAGTGCTTTCAAGACTGGTTCGCGCAACCGGTTGACGAGCGTCTCGTCGTCCGTCCAGCGCCACGTCTCCGCGAGGAGCACGAGGAAGAGCGGCGTCGAGTCGATCGAGCCGTAGTAGCGCGGGAACCAGATCTCCGCTGCACGACCCTCGCGGACCTCGTGCACGATCTTCCCGGGCTCGGCGTCGATCCCGGCGTCCTCCGTGTCCGCCTGCAGCTCCGCGAGCGCATCGAGCGCTCCGGTTGCGACCTCGGGGCCGAGCAGCAGCGTCTGCAACGACGTGATCTCGGTGTCGCGCCCGAAGACGGTCATGAACCAGGGCATCCCCGCGGCGAAGAGCGGCCGCCGCAGCACGCCGGTCCGCATCCGCAGCGCCGCGAGATCGTCGACCGAGCGGTCGAACGCGTGCCGCAGACTCTCCCAGCCGCCGCGGATCTTCGGCACGCGGAGCGTCCAGGCCGCGACGGCGTCGCCGAGCGTCTCCCGCTCCTCGTCGAGGTCCTCGATCGTCGCCAGCCCGGCGTCGTCGAGCGCGGGCATGATCTCGAGGTTCAGATCCCAGCTCTCGCTCGGCTCGAGCGCGAGCCGGAACGAGAGCGTGCCGTCCGCGAACGTCCCCGGCTGCGACGCCACGACGCGCGTCCGCAGCTTCCCGAGCGGATCCTGGATCAGGATCAGCCGGCCGTCCTCGTCCGTCGTCGCCGCAGCCGACGGGCGGAAGCGCGCCCGCGTGCTCCGGGTCGCCGAGCTCGAAGTCGTACTGCTTGACCGAGATGATGTCCGCGAAGTCGGCAGCGAGCTCGAGCGAGACGACGAACTCGAGCTTCTCCATCGTCTCGTTCCGCACAGCGAGCCGCTCCTGCATGCCGGTCCCCACGAATCGGCGGCGCGCGATCGAGAGCGCGTCGTGAGGGATGCCGTTCACACGCGGGTTGCGCAGATAGAACGCCGCAGCGAAGTGCTCGAGCCTGCCGGAGGAGAGAAGCAGCGGATGCTCGCCGTCCACGCGAAGCACGAGCCGCGAGAGGAAGCGCGTGTCGTGTGCAAAGAGCCCGGATGTCTCCGTGGCGATGTCGCCGCGGTCGTCGCTGATGCAGAACGTCGATCCCTCGAGGATCGTGAGCATCGCTCCTGCTACGCCTCGCGCCGGAGGATGCGGCCACCGCTCGACTGGGCAAGGGCCTTCACGACGATCTCGTCCACGTTGACATGCGGCGGCCGCGTGATCGCGAAGAGCACGCAGTCCGCAACGTCGTCCGGCGTCAGCGGGTCGACGCCTTCGTACACCGACTTCGCCTTCTCGGCGTCGCCGCGGTAGCGGACGAGTGAGAACTCCGTCTCCGTGAGCCCGGCGTCCACGGTGGTGATCCGGATCGGGCGGCCGAGCAGGTCCTCGCGGAGGCCGTACACGAACCCCCTGAGCCCGAACTTCGCAGCGACGTACGAGGCCGCGTTCTCGTACGCCTGGCGCCCTGCCACCGAGCCGGTGAAGAGGATGTGGCCGCCGTCCCGGATGTGTGGCAGGCAGAGCCGCGTGACGCGCAGCGCGCCGTCCACGTTCGTGTGCAGCACGGTCGCCTCGTCCTCCTCGGTCGACTCCGTGAACGGATAGCGCCCGAGCGCGAGCCCGGCGTTGTTGTAGAGGATGTCGACGCCTCCGAGCTCGGCGACGGCGCGGCCGACGAAGGCGGCACTCGACTCCTCGTCCCTGACGTCCAGGGGGAGCGCGAGATCGGCCTCGATCCGCTCCACGCGCCGCGCTCCCCCGACGACCTTCGCGCCGGCCTCGCGCAGCTTGCGCACGGTCGCTGCGCCGATGCCGCTCGAGGCGCCCGTGACGATCGCGGTCTTTCCGGCGAGATCCACGCGCGGAGCCTAGAGGACAGATTCCGTAGGGGCGAGGCTTGCCTCGCCCACCAAGCGCCGTCGGCGACCGAGGGCGAGGCGAGCCTCGCCCCTACGAGCTCAGGAGAGCTCGACCGAGTCGATCGTGACCGGCTCGAGCGGACGATCGCGGGCGTCCCGATCGACCGTCGAGATCCTGTCGACGACGTCCTGGCCCGACGTCACTCGGCCGAAGACGGTGTGCTTGCCGTCGAGATGGGGAGCGGCCTGGGCGGTGACGATGAAGAACTGCGAGCCATTCGTGTTCGGCCCCGCGTTCGCCATCGCGAGCGCGCCGCGGTCGACCTTGTGCTCGTTGAACTCGTCCTCGAACTCGTAGCCGGGGCCGCCCGTGCCGGTGCCGAGCGGGCATCCGCCCTGGATCATGAAGTCGGGGATGACGCGGTGAAACGTCAGCCCGTCGTAGAAGCCGTCGGCCGCGAGCTTGGTGAAGTTCTCTACTGTCTTGGGGGCCTGGTCGGCGTAGAGCTCGAGCTCGATCCGGCCTTGATTGGTGTTCAGCACGGCGTTTGACACGGCGGCGAGGGTATCAGTCTGCAAACAACCGACGAGAAAGGGCGTCCGAACACTTCAAGGGTGGCCTCCGAGGCAGAGAAACTGACCGGCTTCCAGCAGAGCGAGCTGTCGAGCGAGCTCGCGGCCCAGTGGCGCCGCCTCACCCGCGCCGCGACCATCGTCGCGCTCATCACCGCGCCGGCCATCGTCGTCTGGCTGAACCAGACGCAGGGCTGGTCGTGGTTCTGGTCGATCGCCGCCGCGCTGCTCCTCGTCGTCTGCTTCCGCGGCGTCGCGGACGTCATCTTCCACCGGGCCATCCCGAGGCCCAGCCTGTTCGGGCTCGAGAGCCCGCAGCTGCGCGAGGAGGACGTCGTGGCGAGGCGCCGCGTGTGGTTCTGGCGCTTCTGGGTGAAGATCGGGCTCTGGGCCCTGATCCTCGGTGGCCTCACGTACCTCATCTTCTTCGTCCTGCTCGATCCGGCGTACCTCCTCCAGATCCTGCCGTTGCTCGTGATCTTCCCCTTCTTCCTGGTCATGAACTTCCTGATCCTCTTCGGCCCGCTGCTGGTCATGAACCTCTCGCAGATCCAGTCCTTCGAGCCGGGCGACGCGGAGTGGGGCGTGAAGCTCGCGGACGTCAGGGGCCAGGTGGAGGCGAAGGAGGAAGTCCGCCGCGTCGTCTCGATCTGGCAGTCGGGGGAAGCCTTCGAGCGCGCCGGGGGAAAGCGGGAGCGGGGCCTCCTCTTCCTCGGCGCGCCCGGGACCGGGAAGACGATGCTCGCGAAGGCGCTCGCGACGGGCTTCAACTCGCCGTTCGTCTCGATCCCGGGCTCCGGCTTCGCCGCGACCTTCATCGGGATCGACGCAATCGTCGTGCGCATCCTCGCGCGGCGTGCGAAGCGGCTCGCCCGCAAGTGGGGCGGCCAGTGCATCGTCTTCATCGACGAGATCGACGCCGTCGGCATGCGGCGGAACGTGCTCAATCCCGGCTTCGGAGGCGCCGAGGGCGGGATGCGGCCGCCCCTCGCCAACGACGTGCACGACCTGCTCTTCTTCGGGCCGTTCGGAGCGCTCAACCCGTCCGGCGACCTCATCCTCGAGAACCGCCACTGGCGTGAGCGCCTCTTCGCCGAGCGCGCCCCGGACCGGCAGGGTGCGTCGACCCTCGTCGCGCGTGCCAACGGCGCCCTGAATTTCATCTTCCCCGGCGGGATGGGCGGCGGCGGCGGCTCGCTCGCGCTGAACCAGCTCCTCGTCGTCATGGACGGAATCGACAACCCGCCCTTCATGAGGAAGTTCTTCACGAACAAGATGAACACCCTGCTCGACGGGACCTACATCGTCCCCCGCCGGATCCGCGGCCGATCGATCCGCATTCCGGCGGCGCGTCCGCGAAAGGAGCAGATCTACTTCATCGGCGCCACGAACGTCCCCGTCGACCGGCTCGACCCCGCGCTCACGCGTCCGGGCCGGATGGGGCGCCACGTCTGGTTCCGGACGCCGACGAAGCAGGATCGGCTCGACGTCCTCGACCTCTACCTCGACAAGGTCGCCCACGCGGAGGAGCTCGACCAGCCGACCCGCCGCGAGGAGATCGCGCGCGTCACGAACGGCTACTCGCCGGCGATGCTCGAGCAGGTGACGTCGATGGCGCTGACGATCGCGCACCACTCCGGGCGGGCCGCGATCCAGTGGGACGACCTCGTGGAGGCAATGACCACGCTCGAGGCCGGCACTGCAGTGGGCATCGAGTACGTCCCGGAGGAGAGCCGCGCCGTCGCCATTCACGAGGCCGGCCATGCCGCAGCCGGTCATGCCTACCTGAAAGGCGCCGAATCGACGCGGCTCTCCATCCGGATGCGCGGCGGCGCGCTCGGCCATCATCAGGCGCTCGAGAAGGAGGAGCGCTTCAGCCGCTTCCGCAGCGAGGAGTTCGCGCGTCTGGTATGGGCGCTCGGCGCGATGGCGGCGGAGCGGGTCTTCTACGGCGAGAACTCGAACGGCGTCGGCGGCGACGTCCAGAGCGTGACCCTGCAGGCCGCCTTCATGGTCGGCGCCTCGGCGATGGGGCCGCAGCCGTTCGAGGTGACGCCACGCGAGGGCGAGACCGAGGAGGAGGCGCGCGAGCGCATTCTCGAGCGGTTCGAGAAGATCGGGCTCCAGATCGTGAACCGGACCTCGGGCGGCGGGGCATTCGGCGAGAACCCGGTCGCGTCCGTGCTCGGCGACCGGTACAAGCGCGCGCTCGTGGGGCAGATCCTGGGCCAGGCGTACGTCGCCGCCCACAACCTCATCGTCGCGAACCGCGAGTCGGTGGAGCAGATCGCGGACGTCCTCGCCGCACGTCGCGAGCTGTTCGGCGACGAGCTTCTCTCCCTGCTCGACGGCGCAAAGCTCACAATTCCGGAAGTGGACCTCTCGGAGGAGAGCTCGTGGCCGACGATGTGAGGAAGACGATGAGTGCCGAGGCACCCGCTGCCGCGAAGGGGACGACTGCGCCGGCGCGCACCGAGTCGCGCGCGGACCGCGCGCGCCGCCTCGTCTACCGCGGCCGGTTCGCGGCGATCTACTTCGCGCTCGCGGTCGTCGCCGGCGCCGGCGTGGGCGCGCTGCTCGTCCTCGTGGGCCGCGGCAGCCCTGCGCCCGCGCCTCACTGGTCGGAGTTCCAGCCGACGGGAAGCTCCGAACGGCGTTCCGCCCAGATCGGCGAGCACGTGAGCGGCCTGTACCGGCTCCCGAGCGGGAACGCGCTCGCCGCTGTGACGTACGCGGGGCCGCCGACGGCCACCGGCCCGGACGGCGCGATCTTCCAGGTGCAGGCGATCGCCGTCAGGGCCGACGCGAGTGGCGGACGGGCGGAGCCCGATGAGGTAGACACGTTCCCCGCCGGGAACACCGTCATGTATACGCTCTGCGGCCTCGGAAAGGCGTGCTCGATCCCCGAGGGGAAGCCGTCCGCCGAACGCGCTCAGCTGCTGCGCCGTCAGGCGCTCGAGCTCGCGCTCTACTCGTTCAACTACCTCGATGGCATCGACTCCGTCCTCGCGCTCATGCCTCCCAGGGCGGACGGAAACCTGAGGACGACCGTCTTCCTCGAGCGCGGCGACCTCGGCCCGGAGCTCGGGCGGCCGCTGGACCAGACGCTCACCGCGCCGCTGACTCCCGGGATCGGCGAGATACTGCCCGACGAACAGCGCGTCGTCGACCGGCTCACGCGCTCGCGCATGTACCAGTACACCTACCTCCAGGCTCAGGACGGAAGCCCGGTCATGGTGCTCGCCCCGGCGGGCAGCGCCAGCTGAGACGCGAGGACGACTTCAGCGCGCGCCTCGACCGAGCGAAGGCGCGGCTCGACCGGCTCGACTACTACCCGACACCCGTCCGCACCGACCGGGTCCGCGTCGTCGTCGCGCCGTGGTTCTTCCGTCTCCCGCTCCTGCGCCGTTACACGGGCTACGCGCTCTGGCGGACGATCCTGCTGAAGCGCGCCGACGTCTCGGACGACCTTCTCACGCACGAGCTCTGCCACATCTGGCAGGGCCAGCAGCGCTTCTGGCACATGACCTTCAAGCACCTGACGACGGGCTACCGCTCGAACCCCTACGAGATCGAGGCGCGAAGGGCGGTCGCGGGGACGCGTCAATCGCAGGGCGAGAGCGGAAGCCGGACCGTTACCGAGCGCTGACGGCGGATCGCCGACAATCGTCGACCGCATCGTGGACGACTACCCTCGTGCCGAGCGTGATCGCAGTCGCTTGCGCGTCGCTCTTCACGTACTTCCGGCGTATCGGCCGGCTGTAGCTCGGTCGGTGCTAGGAGGCGCCGAGGCGCTCTGCGACTGTCACGCGGAGCTTGTCCGCGACCGCCGGTACCTCGCGGTCGAGACGGACGAGCTCGCTGTTGAAGAGCATGACGAGCTTCATCGGCGAGGTCGCGACGACAGTCGCGGTTCGAACGCCGCCGAAGAAGACCGCGATCTCGCCGAACACGTCCCCCGGGCCGAGTGTGCGGATGAGCTCGCCGTTCTTGAAGACGTCCGCCGTTCCCTCCTTGACGGCGAACATCGCGTAGCCGAACTCCCCCTCCTCGGTGAGGGTCGTATCCTCGGCCACGTCCATCTCGCGGCAGGCGGCCGCGATGCAGTTCCGCTGGTCCTCGTCAAGGTCTGCGAACACCGCAATGGCACCGATGCCCGCCGCGTCCACGGGCGCGACACTAGCACCGGTCCGGTGGGAGTTGGGTTCCGGACTGGTGAACGTGGCGGCCCGCCCGAGCTCGTCGCCCGCGTAGGGTTTCCGGGATGGCGCGGACATACGAGATCGAGACCGTGAATCGGGCAGGAGGCCGGCGCGTGCACCGCTACACCACCGACCTCGAGCTCGCGCCGGGCGAGGTCCTCCGCCTCGAGGGCCGTTTCTGGCTCGTCGCCAGGCTCGAGCAGGCCGAGAACGGCGACGTCGAGGGCCGCGCCGAGGCGACACCCGCCCGCTACCGCCTCCGGCTGCGACATCCGGACGGGCGGGAGGAGGTCGGCGCTTTCCGGCGTTACCGCGTGGACGCGCCACGCCTCGGGCACGCGTTCACCACGCTCGAGGACGGCCGCCCGGAGAGCTGGGAGGTCGTCGACGAGCGCCTCGCGCTCGACGAGCGCGGCGAGGCGTATCTCGAGCTCCTCGCGGAGCGCGACTTCGCCGAGGTCGCGGAGGACCTGCCGGACCACGAGCTCGAGCATGCACTTGCTCGCTCCCTCGAAGGGTTACCGGCCCAGGCGACCGCGACCTTCGAGCGCGCGGAGGCTCTCGGTCTCGCGGTCGAGCTCGCGGCGCTCGAGCCCGGCGAGGCGCCGGACTGGGAGGAGGCGCAGCGGTATCTCGAGGCGCTGGTGCCCGAGCAGATCGAGGACGACCTGCTCGAGCTCTGCGGCGTGACGGAGGGCCGCGCTTCGCGGAGGAACTGGCTCGACACGGTCAAGGAGCGGTTGCGGGAGGACCTGCGGGCCTTCCGGGCGGACATCGAGGGCGAGCATCGCGAGATCGAGGAGTGGGAGTTCCTCGACGGCCAGGTATTCGCGTCCGTCGGCACGCCCGAGGACGAGGCCGACCCGGACAGGGGCCACGGCTGGATGTGCCGGTTGCTCGACGCTGAGGTGCTCGGCGCGGCCGGCTTCTCCCGCGTGCGCAAGGCCGAGCTCGTGGTCTGAAGAGCGCGCCGTGGCCGCGGTCACGCGGCTGCGACCAGGTCCGCCTCAGGCGGAGACCGCGTACAAACGCCACTCGCCCGGCACGCCCCTCAACTCGTGCGAGCCGCGATCCTCGAACTCCAGCCCGGAGCCCGCGACGAGATCCCGGACCGTGCTCGACGCGAGAACCTCGCCCGGCCCCGCCATCCCCGCGACGCGAGCGCCGGTGTGGACCGCGATCCCGCGGATGTCCGAGCCGACGACTTCGAGCTCGCCCGTATGCAGTCCGAATCGAATCTGCAGTCCGAGCGCGTGCGCGGCGTCACGAATCGAGACCGCGCAGGCGACAGCCCTCGCAGGGCCGTCGAACGTCGCAAGGAAGCCGTCGCCTGCCGTGCTCAGCTCACTGCCTCGGAAGCGCGCGAGCTCACGACGGACGAGCGAGTTGTGCTGGTCGAGAAGGTCACGCCAACTTCGGTCTCCGAGGTCCGCGGCGAGCTCCGTCGAGCCGACGATGTCGGTGAAGAGCACTGTCGCAAGGACTCGGTCGAGCACAGGATGCGGACGGACGCCGGTCAGGAACTCCTCGATCTCGTCGAGCGCAGCGCCCGGATCACCGAGCCAGGGCATGTGATCGGCGCCGGGCAACTCCACCACCTTCGCGCCGGGTATCCGCTTGCCCACGTCGCGGCTCGCGTCGGCCATGACCTCGTCCGCGCGATGCAGCACGAGTGTCGGCACGCGAATCGCGGGCAGCACGTGCCGGATGTCGATCATCGCACTCATCCGCGTCAGCGCGGCCGCCGCGGCAGGGCTCGCGGCCCGGAGCGCAACACGCGTGTACGCCCGGACGAGCTCGTCGTCACCCGCGATCGACGGGCCCATCTGCTCGAGCAGCGAGCGGATGAGGTCGAGCCCCCAGTTGTCGAGGATCGACGTCTCCAGCTCGTCGATCGCTTCCGCCGTCGCTCCGATCGGATAGTCCGGCGCCCACGCCGTCCGGGCCGCGCTGCCGTCCATGACCAGGGCCCGCGTCCGCTCCGGGTACGTGGCCGCGAAGAGCGCGCACATCGACCCACCCTCCGAATGGCCGAGAACGGCGGCTCGCTCGGAGCCCACCTCGTCCATGACGGCGCGCATGTCGTCCATGCGCGTCTCGAGCGTCGGCAGGTCGTCCGGCGCGACCCGGTCCGACAGCCCCGTGCCCCGCTTGTCGAACAGGATCAGCCGCGAGAACGACGCGAGCCGCCGGTAGAACCGCTCGATCGACTCGATCTCCCAGCTGGCGTCGAAGCTCTGCACCCAGCCGTGGACGAGCACGAGATCGAACGGCCCGTCGCCGACGACCTGGAACGCGATGTTGACGTCACCGCTCTTCGCGTAGCGCGTCTCCGGAGCCACGGAGCTCGCCCTATCGCCGTCGCCGTGTCCTGACGAGAGCTGCTCGACACCCACAACGCCGATGATGCCTGAGCGCAACCGTCATCCGGGCGGCTCTCCCGGCGGCACATCGTCCTGCGTCCCCGTCGCACCGGGCGGTCTCGTCGGGATGCTCTGCGCCAGGAACAGGGCGACCACCGCGAGCAAAGCAAGGATCGCCAGCGCCGAGCGAAGCCCGCCGATTCGCGCGTCTGCATAGGCGTCGAGCGTCGCCTCAGTCGCCTCAGGGTCGGCCTCCGTCTCCTCGAGAACGGCGTTCAGGTCCGCGTCCGAGATGAACGGCACGCCGCCCGCGAGCTCCACCTCCGCTTGCTGCGTGGCCTCGCGCGGTATGACCGGGCTCTGCGCGACGTTCGTCAGGAACGCCGAGGTCATCGTCGCGATCAGCAGCGACCCCGCGAGCGCGGTGCCGAGCGAGGCGCCGAGGTTCGTCATCGTGTTCTGGAGGCCGCCGACCTCGGGGCTCTCGTCGTCCGGCACCGCCGAGACGGTCACCGCGCCGAGCTGCGAGGCAAGAGCACCGATCCCGAGCCCGATCAGGAGCATGGGCACGAAGACGATCTCGGGCCCGGCGTCCGGATCGAGCGCTCCCGAGCAGCACGACCGTGCCCGCCAGCAGCGCGAGCAAGCCCGCACGGACGACGAGCCGGGGCGAGACGTTCGGCAAGAGGCGCGGGATTCCGATTGCAGCGGCGAGCAAGTGACCGAGAGCGGCAGCAGGCGCACGCCCGTCTCGATCGCGGACAGCCCGAGCGCGACGGAGAGGTAGAGCGGAACGACGAAGAAGAAGCCCGCCTGCACGAGGAACTGGAAGAAGAACATCGTGAGACCGCCGGTCAGCTGACGGTTGCGGAGCATCGCGACCTTCACGAGCGGCTCCTCGCCGCGCGACTCGCGACGGGCCTGCCAGCGGAAGAAGACCCAGATCACGAAGAGGCCGCCGAGGATCAGCCAGATCGTCGGCGAGAGACCGGCCCACTCCGGCCCGTCCGCCTTGGGCTGGATCCAGCCCCACTCGGCCGAGCGGAGCACACCGAACACCAGCAGCCCCAGGCCGAGGGCCGAGAGCACTGCGCCGACGATGTCCAGCTGGGGACGCTTCTCGACCGGGGCGTCGGCGATCCGGCGCGTCAGGAGCAGGATCGCGAGCACGATCACCACCTCGCCCGCGAACACCCAGCGCCACGAGAAGTACGTCGTGCAGAAGCCGCCGATCAGCGGGCCGACGGCGACGGCGATGGCACCGGCCGCGGCGACGAGCCCGTAGGCGGCGGGACGGCGCTCGGCCGGGAAGTTCCCCGCGACGAGAGCGACGATGGCGGGCAGGATCAGCGCCGCGCCGATTCCCTCGAGGAGCGACCAGCCGAACAGCAGCACCGGCAGGCTCTGCGCCAGCGAGGTCGTGAGCGAGCCGCACCCGTAGATCACGCATCCGATCGCGAACGCCCGCTTCCGACCGATCATGGCGCCGACCTTCGCTCCCGTGATCATCAGCGCGGCCATCACGAGGGTGTAGGCCGTGATCGCGCCCTGGATCCCGGTCACCGTCGTCCCGACATCCTTCGCGACAGTTGCGATCGAGACGTTCATCACCGAGCTGTCGAGGGTCATGAGGAACTGGCCCGACGCGAGCGTGAACAGCACGAGGGTTGCGCCGGCCACTGGGGCGGCCCGCCCGTTCACGACCGAGGTGGTCACGACGACGGCGTGACCTGCGCTTCGGCCGTCGAAGGCGGGGGCGCCTGGCGCACGCGCTTCCACACGACATCGAGCAGCACGGCAAGGAAGGTGATCGCAACGATGGCCGCGAACGTCTCCGGCGCGTTGCGGAGCGTGTCGACTGCGAAGAAGACGAGCACGATCGCCGTCGCCGCCAGCCCGAGCAGGACGATGACGACCCTCGCGCCGATCTCGGCCCGCAGCCGGTACGCGGACATCCCGACCAGAAGGAAGATCAGGAGAGAGCAGGCGCTGCCGACGGACGCGATCGCGGAGAGGTCGACGACGTTCGAGACGACGAGGACGATCGCGGCGGTGATGAGCATCCCGGCGCTCGGCCCGAGCCGGGAGCCGGGCCCGAAGAAGGGCGGGAACTGGCCGGCGCCGGCCAGCATCCTGGTGAGGCCGCCCGAGGCGTAGAGCGTGGCGAGCACTGAGGACGCGGTCGCGAGCATGGCGGCGATGGCCATGATCGTGAACCCGGCGTCGCCGAGCGCCGGCCGGGCGGCCTCGGCGATAGCCGTCTCCCCGTAGTCGATCACCTCGGTGACGGTCAGCGTCCCGAAGACGCCGATGGCGATCAGCACGTACAACACGGTGGTGACGCCGAGCGCGCCGTACATCGCCCTCGGCAGCTCACGGGTCGGATCGCGGAGGTCGCCGGCGGCGAAGGTGATCACGCTGAACCCGAGATAGGCGAAGAACGTGAGGGCGACGCTCGCCACGATGTCGGAGAAGGACGGGTAGGTGTCGAACGCGAGCAGGTCGAGATCGATGTCGACGATCGTCACCGCGATGAACACCGCGAAGACGCCGAGCAGCACGACCACGATCAGCGACTGGGCGCGATCGACGAGACGAGAGCCGACGAGGTTCACGAGCACCATCGCGAGCACGATCGCCGTCGTGAAGACGTTGTCCCAGATCGCCGAGGCGTCGTCTCCGACGAACAGCGAGGTCGCGTAGGCCCCGAACGAGACGGCGACCATGGAGCAGACGATCACGATCGCGGCGAAGTAGCCGAGCCAGGAGGCGACGCCGACCAGGCGTCCGTTCCCGAACCCCGCCATGAGGTAGGCGATCAGCCCGCCGGAGGACGGGTAGCGAACACCGAGCTTGACGACGGTGTAACCGAGGAGCGAGGCCACGATCCCGGCGAGCAGGAACGAGAGCCAGACGGCGGACCCGGCGACGGTTCCGGCCTCGCCGAGCAGCGCGAAGATGCCAGCGCCGACCATCGCGCCGATGCCGAGGAAGGCGGCGCCACGGACGCTCACGTCAGGGAACGGCCGACGGCGTCGGCGGCGCCGGCGTGTGGCCGCTGCACCCGTGTACGGCTATCCCCGCGCACGCCTGATTCTTCGCTTCGTGATCCTGCCGTCCTGCGTGATGAAGTAACTACGGCGCCTGGCTCGTGGATGCGACCTGTGCCACGGGCCTCCATCGTCCAAAGACAGCCTTCGCCAGGATCACCAGGCCGATTCCGGTCAACAGCAATGCGACGCCGACGACGATGCTGAAGATCGAGAGCATCTCCGACATGAAGCCCATATCGAGCGCGGTCGCTAGAGCGGTCTCCGTGACCCAGATGTTGCGGGCCCCGTTCGAGATCGGCTCGCCGCTTTCGTCCTTCGCCGCCGCGGCCTCGTCGTTCGTCCCGGCCGGATCGCTCGGATCCTCGGCCGACTGGTAGCGGCCCATCTCCGCGTAGGTGAGCCCGCCGGTGTCCGACAGCGTGTGCTCGCGCATTATCTCCGCCTGTGCGAGCGCCTTTCGGCCGGTATCGACCGGCTCTCCGGCCCACTGCTCGGCGTGCTCCGCGACCGCCGGGTCTTCGACCGGGCCGAAAGTAATTCCCTCACGCTCGATGTGGTCGCGGGTAAACGCGAATCCCCAGATCCCGAGCACGATGACGGCGATGCCGAGGAAGATCAGCAAGCCTCCCGACAGGTAACCGCCGATGCGTAGAAGCCTTCCTTCTTTCACGTCATCCCCCTTCGCCGAGGATCATGAGTTACGGCTGGACGCCCGTCATAGACAGGCCCCTGGATCTTGACGAACCCGTGACGATGCGCGCCGGGCTCCGTCACGGCGTCTGCGAGCTTCTTCGCCGACCTGCTCACAGCGCCGCTCGACCTCGGCGGCATCGAGGCCCGTGCCCGGTCGACGCCGAGCTGCGCTCACGCTCCTACGCTGTCGCGCTGCGCCACACGGTCGCGTCGCGAGCAACGTGCCGCTCGTGGTCCCAGACGGGACCCGGCGCAGGAGTGAACAGACGATCGCCCCGCGATCCAGGACGACGAAACACCTACTATCGAAGGAACCGACCATGCCGTATGCGATCCGACAACTCGACGCATCAACATGGGACACCTTCGCCGAGCTGGTCGAGCGCAACAACGGGGTTTACGGTGGCTGCTGGTGCATCGGCTATCACCCCGAGTGCGCAGAGAAGGGAATCAACTACCGCGACGCCAAGGAGGATCGCGTCCGCACGGGCCGCGCTCATGCCGCGCTAGTCATCGACGAGAACGGCGCCGCCCAGGGCTGGTGCCAATACGGTAGCCCCGAGGAGCTCCCGGGCATCAAGCACAAGCGTGAGTACGACAAGGACGCTCCACCACGGCCGGATTGGCGGATCACCTGCATCTTCGTCGACAAGAGGCATCGCGGTCGAGGCATCGCCCGGGCGGGCCTGGAGGGGGCGCTCGACCAGATCGCCCGTCTCGGCGGCGGCCTCGTCGAGGCCATCCCCGAGGTGACCGCCGGTCGCGAGGCACAGGGCCGCTTCCTCTTCAGCGCGACGGTCGAGCTCTTCGAGCAGTACGGCTTCACCCGGGGTCGCCGCGTCGGCAAGCACGCCTGGATCGTGAGCAGGGCGGTCGAGCCCGTTTGAGCCCCCGCCTGAGCATGGCGTTCTCTCATGGGCGGTGCAGGACTCGAACCTGCGACCACCTGCGTGTAAAGCAGGCGCTCTACCAGCTGAGCTAACCGCCCGAACCGCGGAAGGGTGACACAAACCACGCGGTACGCTCGCGCGCGTGAGCGAGCACTCCGAGGCCGCCGAGCTCGTCTCCCAGCTCGTCGCGATCGAGTCCGTGAACCCGACGCTCGTTCCCGGCGGGTCGGGAGAGGCGGAGATCGGGCGCTTCGTCGCGGACTGGCTCGAAGGTCGCGGGATCGAGGTCGAGCTCGAGGAGCTCGCACCCAGCCGCGTGAACGTCGTCGGCCGCGTCCGCGGGTCGGGCGGCGGGCGGACGCTGCTCCTGAACGCGCACCTCGACACGGTCGCGCTCGGCGGCCCGGACGCCGGCACGACACCGCGCGTCGACGGCGACCGGCTCTACGGCCGCGGCTCGTACGACATGAAGGGCGGGCTCGCGGCGATCATGCTCGCCGCCGCGCGCGCGGTCGACCTGCCCCTCGCCGGTGACCTGGTCGTGACCGCGGTCGCAGACGAGGAGGCGTTGAGCATCGGCTCCGAACGGATCGCGGCCAGCGTGCGAGCCGACGCGGCGATCGTCACCGAGCCGACCGACATGCGCCTCGCGATCGCGCACCGCGGATTCCTCTGGCTGGAGATCGAGACCCAGGGCGTCGCGGCGCACGGCTCGCGTTATGACCTGGGCGTCGACGCGATTGCGCGCATGGGGCCGGTGCTCGTGGCGCTCGACAAGTTCGACCAGCGTCTCCGCGTCGGCGTCCCGGGCCATCCGCTCCTCGGCTACGCGTCCCTGCACGCGTCGCTGATCGAGGGCGGGCAGGAGCTGTCGACGTATCCCGAGCGCTGTGTACTCCAGATCGAGCGACGGACGCTGCCGGGCGAGACGGCCGAGCTCGTCGAGGCGCAGATCCGCGAGATCGCGCACGAGGCGACCGTCACGACGCGGTTCGTGCGCGAGCCCATGGAGACCCCGGCAGACTCCCCGATCGTCGATCGCCTGCTCCTGAACGCGACCCCGCTGCTCGGGGGGCCGCCCGAGATCGTCGGCGTCCCCTACTGGACCGACGCCGCGCTCTTCGCCGCCGCCGGCATCCCGTCCGTCGTGTTCGGCCCTCGCGGTGAGGGCGCGCACGCGGAGGTCGAGTGGATCGAGCTCGCAGACGTCGAGCAGACCGCAGCCATCGTGCTCGCGACCGCAGCCGAGTTCTGCGCATGAGCCCTCCGACCCCGCTGGAGCCCGCTCCCGCCGCGCTCGCGACCTATGCGGGCCGCGACGACCTCTGGCTCAAGCGCGAGGACGTCCACGAGCTCGGCATGTTCAAGTGGCGAGCGGCGCTCCCGGTCGTCCGTGAGCTCGCCGGGGACGGCCACACCACGATCGTCACCTCCTCGACGGGAAACCATGGCGCGGCGGTCGCCTGGGCGTGCCGCGAGCACGGCTCGCGGGCGATCGTGTTCGTGCCTCCGGGTTCCACGCAGAGCAAGCTCGCGTTGCTCCGGAGTCTCGGCGCGGACGTCCGCGTCGAGGGCGAGGACTTCGACGACGCGAAGCACTACGCGCACGTCTGGGCGCGCTCGGAGGGCCTCCCGTTCTTCGAGGACGGCGCCGAGCCGCTTCAGTACGACGCGTACCGCGCGATCGGCGACGAGATCCTCGACCAGCTCGACGCGCCGCCCGCGGCCGTCGTCACGCCGATCGGCAACGGTGCGCTCGCGGGCGGCATCGGTGCCTCCCTCGTGCGGTCTCCGGGCACCACCCATGTCGGCGTCGTTGCGAAGGACATGCCGGTCATGGCGGCGAGCCTCGAGGCCGGCAAGCCGGTCGCGGCGCCGCGCGGGACGACGATCGCGGATGGCCTGGCGACGCGCGTCGCAATCCCGCTCGCCGTATCGCGGCTGCGCGAGACGGTCGACTTGGTAGTGCGCGTCTCGGAGCGCGAGATCGCCGCGGCACTCGTCGCCTGCCACGATGCGGGCGTCGAGGTCGAGCCGTCAGCCGCAGCAGCACTTGCCGCAGCTCGCAAGCTCGACACTCCGGGCCTGATGGCCCTCGTCATCACGGGCCGCAACTTCGACCCTGCTGTCCTCGAGCGCGCCCGCACCGACCTCGACTCGTTCCCGGACTGAGGGTGCCCAGCAGTGTTTGAACGCGGGGCGGGAACCCGCATGGTTGTGCGAAATGCGGCCATGCCAGACGCCAAGCGGAACCGGGCTCGTTGGTGACTTTGCGGACTTCCGCAGGTACCGGTCGCGGCCATACACGAGGGGTTTTCCCGTTGTAGGCACACGCCCACCTCCATAGCCTCGATGCAGGTGGCCATGAAGGTCACCGAGGAGAAGGAGGAAGGCCATGTATCGCAGCTTGACCCCCATCGCGGTTCTCGGAGCGTCCCTTGTCCTTGCCGTTCCGGCCGCGTTCGCACAGGATCAGCCGGTCGTCCAGCAGGACCCGGCGACCCAGGCGGTCATCCTTCGCGGCGAGGCGCTCGGCCGCGCATACCGCAACGACCCCACGCTCTTCGGGCAGGACCCGGCGACCCAGGCGGTCATCCTTCGCGGCGAGGCGCTCGGCCGCGCATACCGCAACGACCCCACGCTCTTCGGGCAGGACCCGGCGACCCAGGCGGTCATCCTTCGCGGCGAGGCGCTCGGCCGCGCATACCGCAACGACCCCACTCTCTTCGGACAGGACCCGGCGACCCAGGCGGTCATCCTTCGCGGCGAGGCGCTCGGCCGCGCATACCGCAACGACCCGACGCTCTTCGGGCATGTTGCAGCCCGTCGCACGTCAGGCTCGGATGCCCACTTCGTCGCCAACGACAATCGGTTCCAGGCCAAGCCGGTCAACGAGCCGACGCAGGTGTCCGTCTCGAGCTCCGGTACTGAGATCGAGTGGTCGCAGATCGGGATCGGGCTAGGCATCGGGATCCTGCTGATGCTCGGACTCACGCTCGCAGTCCGCGCGACGCGACATCCGCCGCTCGCGCATTAGTCAGCTTCCATCGACCACACGCGGCCGCTCCCTATGGGGCGGCCGCTTCGCGCGGCGGCGAGGCGAAGGTCGAGGTCGTGGAGACTTACACCTCCGGCGACTTGGCGGTGCTCGTCGTCATCGAGCGACAGCACGGGACGATCGGGGGCCTGCCGGAGCAGGACTGGTCGCTGCGCGTGACGTGGGTCTTCCGGCGCACTGCAGAGTCGGACGGGAGCTCGTGCATCGTCATGCGGACGCGCTGGTGCATGCCATCGACCACAAGCGGTTGGGAGTACTAGCGCGCGGTGAGTGACCGCGCCCCGCCGACTTGCACGCGCCGTTCTGCAGTTCTGGCGTTTTTCTGGCGAAGCGTCGGCGAAATGGAAACCGTTGTCGGTGAGCTACGCGCCGGGCGTCTTGGCCATGTGGACTCTCACGAGCGCGTGGTTGACAGACGAGGTGAGTTCGTTACGTTGGCCGCGTGGCGTCCAAGTGGGCAGAGCGCGGAGACGCGGCTGCGGCGAGCGCCTGCACACTCGGCGCTCGAACACGCCTATGCTCGGCCCCCTGAAATGGCGAGCGGCGAAGTCCACCGGACGCAACTCGCGCACGAGCGCACGTATCTCGCATGGTGGCGTACTGGTTTGGCCGGGATCGCGGCGGGATTCGCAATCGGGCGCGTCCTGCCCGAGGTCGTCGGCGGCACGAACTGGCCGTATATCGCATTGGGAACGGCGCTGGCTGCCTCCGGTCTGGCAGCCATGGTGTACGGGATCGTCCACTACCGAGAGCTGCAGGCCGCGCTGCGGGAAGACCGGGAACCGCACACCGGCGAGGCTTTCTTGCTGGCTCTCGCGGCGGTCGGGATCGCGGTGGGAGCCGTGTCCGTCCTGCTCGTCCTTCTCGCTCCCTGATCAGGAACGCCGCGTGTCCCCGACACCGGTCAGGCCCGCAACGCGTACGCCCCACGCCTCCCCCTCGATCTCTCGATCGTTCGCGGCGCCTGCTCGCGGGCTAACGCCAGCGCGTAGTAGCCGGCGCTGGCGACGAACTGGTCGACTCGCTGGTCAACTGCTCTGGTCTTGCGGCGTGTCGTCCCGTGCGATCGAACCGTGCGTTTAGTACGACATGGCGATGTTGTAGATCCGGGTGCTGCGCTTGAAGTTAGTCACCGGGTCGCCGCTCGTGGTCCTGTCTCGCGCCGTCAAGCGGCCGACGCCATGCGGATACCTCTGTTGAAGTTCGTGCAGTTCTTGTAGAGCAGCGGGATCACCGCCTGCGCTTCAGCTGCGGCGTCCACCGTCGTCGCCTGGATGGCCGCGCCCGCCGGCGCAGCCAAGGCGACCGCACCGGCCACCACGAGCACCACTGCTGCTGATCGCCTCAGGTCTAGAACACGCGCATTAATCAACCGCAGGCTACTCCGCTGAAACGCCGCTCGCCTCACCTATTTCGGTGGCCGCAGGCGAACAGGAGGACGCGACCCGGCGCCGCGAAGGACGACCTCGGACCCCGCGGCTGACCACCCCGCGGATCCCACTTGATTTCTCGTTGCAATTGGCGCAAGCTCGCACGCACTGGGCCGGAGTCGGCACGTCCTTCCTTCCGCGGCTGAAGCCAGCTCGAGACGGCATCGGCACTGCTCGAACGACAGCAATGAGAGGAAAGGAGCAGAGGGAACCATGACCAACATCAAGACACTCTTCGGATTGCTCGTCACCGTCGTCGCGGCGGTCGTCGGGGTCGTTGCATTCGGGGCGGCGCAGGCGTCCGCGTCCAGCGCGCCGATCGTGATCCAGTACGCGAAGACGTGCGACGAAACCCGTGGTCTCTGCGTGGGAACCGCCGGCGGCGTCACGATCGTGATGCAGATCACGAGCTTCCGGGCCACCGGCAACGCCGCCCAGCTGACAGCGACCGAGCGGATCACGGTCGGAGGCATCTCGTTCACGGCCGAGATGAATCTGCATGTCAGCCCAGCCGGGTTCATCGTGCTGAACGGCACGGTCACGGAGGGCTCGTTCGCGGGCGCACAAGTCCACCAGCGAAGCAACCTCGTGGGCGCCGCCGGGACGACTACGTCGTGGACCGGAGAGCTCCGGCTCATGCCGTCGAGTGCGTGAGCCGCATCGCTAGCCGGGAGGGGCTGGGCTGGATCCCGGCCCCTCGCCAGGCGGTGCCAACTCCGAGAAGGGACGTACTCCACCCCATTGTTTGCTGCCCTCATCGGACCGGTGCCGGTCCGAGACAAACGCTAACCAGCGACAGGTGGGGGAACTGTCCGCTCCCCCACTGTCGTGTGCATGGATCAGCCCGGGATCTGCAGGTTCGCGCAGTTCGAGAACGCTGGGAAGTTCGGATCGATCATGAACTCCTCCAGATACAGAGGCCCGGCGGGCGTCTGTCCGATCACGATGATGTTGCCGGTCGGGATGATCTTGACGTTCGGCGCGTCGAAGTCGATGTCGACCAGAAGGCCAGGGCCTTGCGCGCCGGTGAACGGATGAACCGACACGGCCCCGCTCTTGAGCACGGGCATCGCGAAGTTCTTGCTGCCTTCGCGGGACAGACCCGGCGGTTCGATCTCACCCTTGCCCGCGCACCAGGCCGCGTAGATCTCATGCACGACGGCCGGAGCCGGTTGCGCTGCAATGCCGACGAAGAGCGCCGTCGCGAGGACGGCCGCAACAAATACCTTCATCATGTCCCCACCCCCTGAGTGGACGGTATGCACTGGCCCCCAGTGCTCGCAGAGACTCTGACGCATCGGCTCGATCGATTCAAGGCTCGTATCGCTCAGCCGTCTAGCCCCATGTCCGGCCGAGAACGTGCTGGTTCTCTAACCCCTTCTTCGCTCAGTTGTTCGGGTGGCGATGATCCTGAACTAGCGAGCTACCTGCGGATCGAGGAGCGGGAGCTTGGAGGCGGGCGGGCTGAACTGACCCACCGCTGAACGGAGAAAGAGAACGGACGGCCGCTCTTCTCCGCGCTCTGCCCGGAAGCGGCAGAAACGTCCAGAGCACGGCCGAACCCATTCTCTCTTTGGGTGCCGCAACGCTACCCGGGTTGCGCGGGGGGTCAAACATGGCTCGGCGTCGAGTTCTCGTGTGCGAGGCGTGCGCGAGTCGCCGCGTCAGCGCGTGACCTTGATCGTGAGGCGTCGAGGCACGAGCTTCTTGCGGAGGCGGCGCTTTCCAACCTGCCACACAAGCCAGCCGAGGAGGGCATACCGCGTGTTCAGCATCCTTCTGAGTGTTCCCACACGGGCTACCTGCTAATCGAGGAGCGCGGCGGGGCCGGCAAGGGGTGACGCTCTCGCGCTCACGGAGCCCCCGCCACTTCTCACCTTACGACGAAGCCCGCTCCGGCCTCGCCTGTTGGCACAACCAGCTCACGCCCATCGTTTACATCCGCCGACCTACTGTTCGCTCCGATCCCGGTGGCCGTCACCGGCTGACCCCGGCTCCACGCGCTCGATCGAGGAGGCCTCCTCTTTCCGCGTCGCCTAGGCGTTTGCGAAACCCTGCACGTCTCGGTCCGGCGGCGTTCGATTTGCGACCTCTGTCCGAGGTGCCTCAGTCGCGCGTTCGGAGGGGTCTTCGGGACGTGACTCAGTGCACGAGCATGACGTCCGTGTGCGCGCGTCGGGCGACCTTCTCGTCGCACGACATCCCGAGGACGTGCTCAAGGAAACCATGCTCGCGGCTGCCGACGACGATGAGGTCCGCGTCTCGGCGCTCGGCGAGCTCGAGGAGTCGCTCGGCGGCATCGCCGAATTCGGTCACGTACTCGGCCTGCACCGAACGCCCCGCGAGACTCGCGCGTGCCTGCTCGAGCTCTCGTTCGGCGAGCTCCCCGGACTCGGGCGAGCGCGTGGCGATGGGTGTGGGCGCTACCGGTGCCATCGCTGTTGCCGCCGGGTAGTTCGTGATGCTCGCCACTACGAGCTGCGAGGAGAACGCCTCCGCGATGTCGGCGGCTCGCACGAGTGCGCGCTCCGCTTCCGCTGATCCGTCGTATCCGACGATGATCTCTTTCATGAGTGTTTGAAACCCCGTCTCGTTTATGTGTATTTGGTACCCCATCTCGACGTTTCCTCAACATGAAGGTGGCGGTCACGGGCTGAACCCCGCACCAACGCGCTCGACGAGGAGGTCCCTCGCGGCCTCCTCTGCGTTGCGGAGTGCGGGAGGTGAGGGTCACAGGCAGCCAGGACATGCCGACGAACACCGCCACCGACGGAAGCAAGTCGGCCCCACCAATGGACTCATTTGTGTCATTTGGCGAGCCCGAAGCCCGCGCCTACCGTGGAGTGCACCCCGGATAGGCGACGATCAGCCGACGCGCGAACGCCACGGTCAGGGATTACCTGCGACTTCGGACTCGTCGAGGTTCTCGAGCTCATAGCTAACGATCTTCCCGTCGCGCACGGTGTAGACGAGCCGGCCAGTCTTCACGTAGACGACTGCGCACTTCACGATGACGGACATCGACGCCGGCGACAAGATGGGCGTTCCGGGCATGTCTCACGCGGTCGGGGTCGTGGCTCCGTACAGAGTCGCGCGCGGCAGCTACGCCGCTAAGACACGAGATCCTTTGGGTTTGCCCCGCGTCGAATGAGGACGAACGAAGTCGCGATCAGCCACAGTGGAAGTCCGAGAAACCAGATGACCACCGCGATGCCCAGGGGCCCACGATCGAAGTCCTCGCTCATCACGGCGCCCGAAGCGATCACACAGCCGATCCCGACGACGAGTCCCATCCAGGACACGATCCGACCTAGCCCGACACGCCAGGCCAAGATGAGAACGAAGCCTAGAGGGGCGAGTTCGAGGAGGAGCGCTGCCGTATGAAGGTCACCGAAGGCGGCGAACACATCGGCGCTAAGGGCACGATCCGCCGCCTCCACGGCCACGATCAGCCCGGCCGCCGACACCGCGTCAACGGCCGTTGCGAGCGCCCCGGCAACCACGATCAGCCCTGCGCCAGTCACATCGCCCCGACGCGCGAGCAGCACGCCGAGACACGCAGCGAATCCCGCAAAGGCGAGGCTCGCCGCAAAGCCAAGCAGAGCCGACGCACGCATGGCACCACTCTCCGACGCGGCTCTCGCCATCTCCTCAGCAGCCGGAAGTGTTGGATCTGGGCCCTCGGTCGTGAACGCGAGCAGGGCGACGAACAACCCGACGTAAGCAAGCGCGAATGCAGAGGCCAGACGTTCGAGTGAAAGCGACAATGACCCTCCAGGCTCGGTGGTTCGCGAACATACAGTGGGAGTGAGCCGCGGGTCTACTCGCCCCGTCGCCAGAGAGCACAGTCGGGACCCACGGCGGTCTCCGGTGGCAGCCCCCCGGCAGCTCGTCGAGATGTCGGGCCGGGTGGCTACCTGAACGCCTGAGGCTCCCACCGATCGGACCCGGCCCCGCGAACGTCACGATGGCGAACGTCGACGGCGGCGACAAGTTGGCCGGTCGGGACACGTCCCACGCAAGTCGGGTGAGTGACTGAGCCTACGCCGACTTCTGCGCGATGAGGCTTGCGTAGGCGATGTGCCCGAAGAACTCCCCGGCATCGGACCGACGACGAGCCTCGGCCTTGAGCGCGTTGGCCCCCTCAAGCGTTATCCGACCACTGGCGCGTAAGGCATCGGCCCCGCGGTCGACCATTGCGAACATATAGCCGTCTGAGGACGGCGCTTCCATATAGCTATGACTCCGAAAGCGCCCAAGCTCGAAGCCTGCGGCGCGTACGAGCTTGGGCAGCCGACGTATGAGCCAGCGGTCGTGCACTAGGTGGTCGACGCATGCTTCGGCGCACGCCTGCAGCGGATCGAAGTCGCCGCACGCGCACGTCATCGTCGCGTAGTCGCCGTCGAAGACCGCGAGCCGCCCGCCGACAACGAGAACCCGTGAAGCCTCGGTCAGGGCGAGTTCGGGACCGGGGATATGGCAGAGGGTGGTGTGGAACACGACCACGTCGAACGATCCGTCCTCCAGCGGGAGCGCACGCGCGTCGCCCTCGACGAACCTGAGATTCGGGAGGTCCTGCGCAAGCTCTCGGCCCTTGGCGATGAAAATCGGTGACGCGTCGACGCCAACAACCGTCCCGACACCAGGTTGGGACGCAAGAGCCCGCGCCACCGGCCCAGGGCCACAGCCGACTTCGGCGACACGCGCACCAGCGGGAAAGCCGATATCCGCGAAGTACGCCTCCCGCATCTCACGCTGCTGCGCATCGGCCGCTCGGAGCTCGAGGATGTCGACGAGCCCTTCGACGACGGCCGGTTCAGCCTCGGAAATCGTCGCGTATACGTCGGGCAACTGACCGAACCTCCACTCGAAGTCAGTGCTCGATCTTGAGTCTCTACCCGAGGCCGAACCAGGTCAACCTCGGCTACAAGGGATCCCTTCGGACTCCGCTCTCGTAGCTGACGTTCGGTCGTCGAGATGTCGGGGCCGGCGGCTATCTGAACGCCTGAGCGCGGCGACTCGGTCGCCTAGCGACCGAAGGGGTCGAGGTCACTGGCCGTCTTCGATGCCACGGGCCTGATCGGGCGTGACAACAGGATCACCGCTTGAGCGACCGAGACGACTAAGAGCAAGACGACGCCGAACTCGACCGGCGCCGCCATCAACACGAGGCTCACTGGCGTGAGCGTGGCAAACAGCAGCGCGAAGAACCACGCGAGCGAGGAGCCGTGCCAGAGCCGCCAGACGATGAGCGCCTGGATCGCAACTGAACCGATGAACCCCCCGACGCTCGAATAGTGGGGGTTGCCCGGCAGCAAGGCGTAGAGATCGAGCACCGCCAGGGAAGCCGCATACGCGACCATGAGCCCACGGGCGGACACCACGGACATGTCCTAGATCCTCCCCGGCGCGGGCCGTTGTGTCAATCCGGACGAAGTTCGCTTACGCCGTCTCCTAGAGCGAGCTCGAGCGGGGCCGGGCGGCTACCTGAACGCCTGGACGCCGAGGTTCCCACCGATCGGGCCCGGTCCCGCGCTCGTCACGATGACCGATGCCAAGGCCGACGACAAGATGGCCGTTCGGGACGTGTCCCGAGGTTGAAGTGTCAGCGCCGTGTCAGCGCAGCCTTCAACTCCCCGGAAGGGATGGATGTCCCCATGCGACCCGAGTCCGCGATTGGGAGGAGTAGCGCCCCGTACGCATCCGGTTCCGAAACGCCCAGGGCCGTCATCGTGGCGCTACCTCGCCCTCGATCGGCCACCGCCCCACCGTCTCTCGCAGTCCCTATGGGCATCCATGTTCACGGTGCCGAATCGGAACCTGACTCGTCGACTCGACTCTCTCGGGCCTTGTCGCCGGCGGCACCCGCTAGGCACCATTCCAGCAGCCAAGTGGAACTAGACAAATAAATTGGCGGAACGTGTCGGGTGCGATCCCGGGGACGGATCCCGCGCGGGCGGCGGTCCGTTCGGGGCGGCGAAGGTAGCGCGCGCTCCGTTCGGAGCGGCGACGGGGCTCTCCTGAGTAGCGCGCGAGCACCTGGTCGAGAGGGAGATTCCGGTCCGGCACCGGTCCGGCACCGTTTCGCAAATCCTGCACTTCTCGCACATACCACTTGGCTCAACCATGCGGGTTCCGCGCGGCGCCTACGTTGCTGATGCCCCCAGCGGGATTCGAACCCGCGCTACAGCCTTGAAAGGGCTGCGACCTGGGCCGCTAGTCGATGGGGGCCCCTTGCGGGAGTGTAGAGGCGGCCGCGACCCGCTACCTTTGAGCCCATGACGACTTCCACAGCGACTCCCGCCCGCGTCCTCGGCCGGCTCGCGGACGAGCAGCGGCTCCGCGTGCTCTCCGCGATCGCGCTCGGCGCCACCACCGTGCGCGCGATCGCCGAACGGACAGACCTCACCGAAGCGGAGACGGCGCGTGCGCTCGGTCAGCTCCTGCGCGCGGGGATCGTCTCCCAGGAAGGGCCTGGCCTCCAGGTCGACCACGGGGCGTTCGCGCGGGCAGCGCGAGAGGCCTCGCCGGTGCGCCGGCGGCCCGACCTCGACGACGCCACACCCGAACAGGCGGCGGTGCTCCGGAACTTCGTCGACGCCGACGGCCGGATCCGGGAGCTTCCCGCGCGCGCCGCCAAGCGAGAGCTCGTGCTCGAGTACGTCGCCACGCGCTTCGAGCCGGGTCGCGAGTACGCGGAGCACCAGGTCAACGAGATCCTGCTCGGGCTCCACGACGACCACGTGACGCTCCGCCGCCTCCTCGTCGACGCGGGCTTTCTCACCCGCGCGGCCGGCGTCTATCGCCGCGGCCTCTAGCGGCCGTCCCGAGCGTAAAACCGCTGGATCCAGCCCAATTCGGGAACCTTCCGGTGCCGGTCTGGTGAACCGAGGGCGATGGCTCGCATACGGAGTCGCGCTCGGGAACGGCGCGATCGTCGTCCCGAACGTGGTCTCGCTCGTGGCCGGCACCGCGGCGCTCGCCGTCGCGATTCGGTTCCAGGCAGGATGGGGCCGGCCCGAAGGCCGGCCCCAGTCCGAGTCGATTACGGCGAGGTAATCGACCGGGCAAGTCGCCGCCGGTCGGCAGTTGATCCGCCCCTGAATCGCTGGGCTGATCGCCGGGTTCGCCTCGAGGTACGTGATCGAGTCGCTCGTCCATCGTCATGATCGACGGCGTATCGAGCTGCGCGACGAGGTTCGGATACCCGTCGCCGCCGAACGACATGAAGTCGTTCGTGGCGAGCGGTAGCTGTCTCCGGCCCCGAACGTCACCGGTGCCCCTGTACACGTGCCGTCCGCGGCCTGCCGGACGACGCGCGTCACGCGGCTCCCGGCGGCGGCCGCGATGTTGTACGTGAAGCACAGCCCTGAGACCTGTGGGAAGCGCCCGTTGGCCGCAGGCATCTGCCGAGACGCCACGTTCTCGAGCATCGTCTTCAGCGTCCGCCCCGTCGATCGTCGCGCGTCACGACCGTGTTCCCGAACGGAAGCACGGTCAGGACCTGTCCCTTCGTGATCGGGAACGGCGGCGGCGTGAACGGCGGACAGAAGTCGGACGGGTTGTCCGTCGTCGGGCACGTCAGGCGCGTCTCGCAGGCCGCCGGAGTTCGTGATCGCGAAGTCGATCGCCGGCGTGGCCGCCGGGAACGCCGTCCGCAGCGAGTCGGTGACGACGTTGCCGATCAGCGACTCGCACAAACGCCCCGTCACGCTGCCCGCACTGCGTCCGACCGCGGGACGACGCGCGACGAGTTCCCGACCAGGTCGTCCAGGATCGGAGCGATCTGCGCGTTCAGCTCGTCGATCCGCGCCTGGATCTCCGGATCCGGCGTGACGCCGATGTTCCACGGCCGGTGGAAGTCGGCGGTCTTGTAGATCACGCTCGCCCCCGAGCACCACGAGCCGGACCCGCGTGAAGCGGACGCCCTTGCTCAGGTTCTCGGTGACGAGCACACCGTTCGGCCGGGTCGACAGGACCTGGAAGTTGGTGTGGTCGCCGATGACGGCATCGACGTTCGTGACGTTGTCGGCGAGGTCGACGAGCGGCCCCGCGGAGCTCGTCAGCGTGCCCGCCGTCGCTCCCAGATGGCCGAACGCGACGACCGCCTCCGCCTTCGTGGCCTTCGCAGCGGCCGCGTTCACCGCCGCAGTAGCGTTCGTGACCTGGAACGGATCGAAGGCGTTCGGGAAGACGAGGAGCGGAGCGTCCTCGTTCGTGAACCCGACCAGCTCGAGGTCGACGCCGTTGCCGAACTCGAAGGTTTCGACGGGCTGCCACTGTGCCGGCGTCTTCCCGGTCGGCGTCGACGACGTTCGCCGAGATGAACGGGAAGTTCGCCAGCGGGTATCAGCGTGTTGCGCAGGTACTGCTGCCCCTTGTCGAAGTTGTGGTTCCCGAGCCCGTCGGCCGAGAAGCCCATCAGGTTCATGAGCTCCATCGTGGGCGTGTCGCCGAAGAAGCTCGAGATCGGCGGCGTCGCGCCCACCGAGTCGCCGGCTGCGATCGTGATCGAGCCGTCTCGCGCCTCCTTGCGGTACTCGTCGAACCACGGCTTCAGGAACGCCGAGCCGCCGATGTTGAACAGCGGATTCACGGGCGCGGCGGCGCGGCGGGGAGAGTTGTCCGCCGCCTCGGACAGCGGCACGAGCTGGCCGTGGTAGTCGGAGATGTCGAGGATCGTGATCTCGGTCGGGCCTTTCTGCCATGGCCTTGGCCGACCGTGGCCGAAGTCGACGATGTCGTAGAGGATCTTGCCCTGCGCGTTCTGCGGGCCGGGGATCCCCAGGAGGAACGCGATCGTCGGGGCGACGTCGATCGCGCGCACGCCGCGGATCTTCTACCGCGTCTCGCGGATGCCCTGGCCCGGACGCGATGAACGTCGCATGCATGTTGACGTTTCGCTTGAGGTTGACGAGGTCCGGCGTGTAGCCGTGCTGGCCGAAGAACTGCGAGAACGCGATCGTCTGGCCCGGCGTCTGCGCGTCCGTCTGGTACGGCGGATGGAAGACGACAACGACGTCGCCGGAGCGGTTCGGATGCAGCGCGTCCGTGCCGTCGACGTCCCGCAGCTCCTCCTTCTTGAAAACATGCGCCACGACCTTCGCGCCCGGGTTCGCCGGGTCGGTCAGGTTCTGGAAGGCCGTGATGATCTGGTTCCGCACCGCCTCGTAGTTCGCGGCCGGCACTTGCGGAGTGTTCCCCGCGGCCGGGTCGCGCCCGGCGAGGTTGATGTAGATCTGCGAGGTGCCGCCCGCGTGGCACTCCTTCGCGAGCGTGTCGCCCGGGCGTCGTGGCGTGGCCGCGGTCGTTCGCCGCTTTCCGGCAGTTGCCCGCTCTGCTCGCGCTCCTGGAGCCCGAGGTCGACGAGCACCTCGCTGACGTTGACCGCGTACCACTGCGGCGCGAAGCCGTGGTCCGAGGAGACGAACGTCGTCGGGTCGCCGCCGACGAGGTCACGCGCCAGCGCGAGCGTTCGGTCCGCCTCCTGGTACGCCGACCGGATGTAGCCCTCGCGGATCGCCGATGCGCCCGTCCGGGATGTCGTCGTTCGTGAGGTCGTCGAAGTAGGGGTTCGGCCTGCCGTCGATGGCCTTCGGCGTGATGAGCCCCATGAACTGGTGCTGGAACTCGTCCGTCGTCGGGGTCCCGACCATGAGTAGGTCGGGCTTTAGCCGAGGCTCTTGATGATGTACTTGAGGTACGCCCAGTGGGCGTCCTTCCACATCAGGCCCTGCTCGATGTACGTGTCCTCGTCGACGATCCCCGCCTCGAGCGGCGCGAAATCTGCCGCGGTCGAGGTAGGGAAGTCGTGGTTGAGCGTCTCCTCGAAGGCGGTCGAGCCGTGCGCGCCCGAGCGCGTTGTAAGTGGCGTTCGCGCGCTGGACCGACGTGAAGTAGAGGCGGAACGTCTCCGCGTCCGGCGGAGAGGTCGATCAGCTTCATGTAGAAGCCGGCGGTCTTGCCGGCGACCGTGCCCGTCGCCGACGAAGCGTCACCTTGGCGTCGGCCCACTCGCCCTGCGCGAGCGTCGCGACGGCCGTGCCGCCGTTCTTCGAGTTGGACGCGTTCACGACGAGCACACGGTCATAGTTGACCGCGCCGTCGTTCGTCGAGTCGTAGACGTAGACGTCCCAGACGCCGTCCCCGGGATCTGAGGCTGTTGCTCTGCGAGAACGAGGTCTGCTTCGCGGGGCTGAACGACGTCGGAACGTTCGTCCACCCGGACGCCGCCTGCCGAGCTCCTGCTGCTGGTACTGGACTCCGAAGGCCGCGGCGGTCTGCCCGGGGATGTCGAAGTTGAGCGTGATCCCGCGACCGCCGAAGAACGCTCCGGAAGTCGACGACCGGCCCCTGCAGCGCGGGCGTGTAGCCGCGCGCCGCGACCCACTCCATGGCCACGACCTTCTTCCCGGCGCGCTCGGCCGCCTGGGCGATCGTGTCCGCCTGGAGGACTCCCGGCTGTTGGCGAAGCTCGTCGAGTTGTTGAAGTTCGCCCTCGCCCGTCCGGTGGAACGTGTTGTTCGTCGAGCCGTGCGAGGACGGCCACGCACCGGTGGCGAGGGACGCCCAGCCGACGCCGGTGTTCGGCGGGAACGCCTGGAGCAGCCCGTTCTTGCCCTTCAGCCCGTCGTCCATGAGCTCGTCCATCTCGGGCAGGAGACCCTTCTTCGCGTACTTGTCGACGAGATCGGGCCGCATCCCGTCGGACGCGAAGAGCACGACCTTCGTCGAGAAATCGAAGTCCGCTTTGTTCTTCTGCTTACTGCCGTGTGCAGCCGCCCCACCGACGACCGCAAGGATGAACAGTGAAAGGACCGCGACGAGCGCGGGCACCAGCACGAGCCGGCGTGTCATAGGTTCTCTCCCCCCTGTTGGGACTGACGCGGCGACTCTACACCTGGGCGCTCGGGTTGTGAATCGGCAAGCGGCGTCCTCACCGGACCGGCACGTTCTCGCTTCTACACTGACCGCGCGGGCCGGTAGCTCAGTTGGTAGAGCAGGGGACTTTTAATCCCAAGGTCGTTGGTTCGATCCCAACCCGGCCCATCTGAACCCGTGTATCCCCCGCCTCCATTGCAGCCGAATCGGGGGAGGGCGACACACGGTGGACTTCTTCAGGACAGCATCCTCGTTTGGCGAAGTGGGAACCCGGACGCTCCGATGCTCTCGGCTAGGTGGACGCCGTAAGCCCGGGTCGCGTTGCAGCGCCCCGGCGTTCGGCTCGCCGCCCGGCGGCGCCTCCAACCGCCTCCGGAAGAACAGCCCCGTCAGCGCCCGGCGAGACGCCGTAGCTTCTTGGCGCCATAGGCGAAGCTCGAAGTACCGACCACGACGCCTTCGGACCCTTGGTCGGTCACTCGGCCGGATCGCGCGGGCTCTTGAGCTGATCGAGTTCCGCCTCCGCCGCCTCGGCTGTTTCGGATCCCGCGAAGGGCGCAGCCTTGTCCCGCTCGACCTCCAGCTCGCCGCGATCGGAGACGCCGTACTCCTCGCGTTCGGCCGCTTCATCGTCCGGACCGCTGGACGAAAAGAGCCCACGAATCCAGTTTCCGATACCCATGTTCGGCATCTTAGGCGTCGGCACGTTGGTTCGAGCTGCTCCGCGACGAGCTCGCGAACGCGGGAGGCGGAACCAAGATGTCGATCGAGCTTCCGCCTGATCCTCGGGCGGCCGGCGAGGAAGTGCGCGCCGCTGTGCCCGGGCCACGTTCCTGGGCGCGTGAGTGACAGCGACTCGTCGGCGGCGAGAGTTCGCATCTGGGTAACGTGGCTTGATGGATCCAGACCGAGCCCGCGAGCTGCTGGCCGCCGAGCGCGCCCGGATCGAGCGAGCGCTCGCCCACCTGGGGCCGCAGGACACCGGCGAGCCGGCGGACGAGGTGGACCCGGCCAACCTGGCGTCCGAGCTGTACGAGGACGAGTTCGAGGAGGGTCTCGCAGACGATCTACGCGAAGAGCTCGCCGCCGTCGTCCGTGCCGAGGCGCGCCTCGCGGCCGGGACGTACGGCCTCTCGATCGAGAGCGGCAAGCCCATCCCGGACGAGCGCCTCGAAGCTGTCCCCACGGCTGAGCGGACGGTCGACGAGGAAGCGCAGTGACAGAGCCGGAGGCGGAAGGCCCACAGCGAGGCGACCGGCCGCAGGCGTCAAGCTCGCCGCGAGCGCCGGAGCCCCCGCCCGGCTCAGCAGCGACTCCTCCGCAGCGACGCCGCCTCCGCTGGTGGTGGATCGCGCTACTGCTCGCGTCGCTCGCCCTCAACTACTACGTGGGCACGCGGGCGACGGACGACGAGCCGCGGCTCAGCGTGCCCTACAGCCCCTTTTTCCTCGAGCGAGTTGGTGAGGGACAGGTCGCCGAGATCACGTCCGAGGGCACGACGATCCAGGGAACGTTCAAGAATCCCACACGCTATGAGGACTCGGAGCTGGCGAGCAAGTTCGAGACCGAGATTCCTGCCTTCGCCGACACCGACGCGCTCTCGGCGTTGCTCGAGAGCGCCGACGTGATCGTCAATGCCGAGCCGCTCGACACGGGCTCGCCTTGGTGGCAGACGCTGCTCATCGGCTTCGGCCCGACGCTCCTGCTCGTCGGGCTCCTCATCTTCTTCCTGCGCCGAGCGGGCAGCGCCCAGAGCGCGCTCGGGGCATTCGGCCGCTCGCGGGCACGCCGCTACGAGCCATCCGGCGACAAGGTGACGTTCGCCGACGTCGCAGGCGTCGAGGAAGCCGAGAGTGAGCTGGTCGAGGTTGTCGACTTCCTGCGCCGGCCCGACAAGTACCGGCGGCTGGGAGGCCGTGTTCCCGCCGGTGTGCTGCTCGTCGGTCCGCCCGGCACCGGCAAGACGCTGCTCGCGCGGGCGGTGGCAGGGGAGGCCGACGTGCCCTTCTTCTCCCTGTCCGCCTCCGAGTTCGTCGAGGCGATCGTCGGCATCGGCGCCTCGCGGGTACGCGATCTCTTCGCGCAGGCCAAGGAGGCGGCTCCGGCGATCGTCTTCATCGACGAGCTCGACGCGATCGGTCGTTCGCGCACCGCCGGGATCGCGGGCTTCAGCGGCGGAAACGACGAGCGCGAGCAGACGCTGAACCAGATCTTGACGGAGATGGACGGGTTCGACTCTTCGACCAGCGTGATCGTCATCGGCGCGACCAACCGCCCAGAAGTGCTCGACCAGGCGCTCCTCCGCCCCGGTCGTTTCGACCGCCGTGTCGCCGTGCAGCCACCCGACCGCGCCGGCCGTGAGCAGATCCTGCAGGTGCACGCGCGCGGCGTGCCGCTCGCGCCGAACGTCGACCTGGGCCGGATCGCGGCCAACACTCCAGGGATGGTCGGTGCCGACCTGGCCAACCTCGTCAACGAGGCCGCTCTCCTGGCGGCGCGGCGCGAGCACGAGGCGGTCGAGGAATCCGACTTCACGGACGCCTTGGAGCGGATCGTGCTCGGTGCCGAGCGGCAGATCATGATCGGCCCGGAAGACCGGCGCCGCACGGCCTATCACGAAGCTGGCCACGCGATCGTCGGCATGCTCACCGAGGGGGCAGACCCCGTGCGGAAGATCTCGATCATTCCGCGCGCGACTTCGCTGGGCGTGACCTTCTCCGCGCCGGACGCCGACCGCTACAGCTATCAGGAGCGGGAGCTGCTGGCGCGGATCAAGGTCGCCCTCGGCGGGCGCGGCGCCGAGGAGATCGTCTACGCGCAGCCGACGACCGGCGCCGAGTCGGACATCCAGCAGCTGACCGAGATCGCACGCGCAATGGTCGGCCGCTGGGGCATGAGCGACAAGGTGGGGCCGCTCGCCGTCCTCCCCACCGACGGCCGTGGTCCGGTCTTCCCCGGAACCTCCGAGGTCTCGCAGCGGACACAGCAGCTGATCGACGAGGAGATGCGGCGGATCGTCGACGATGCGCACGAGCAGGTCGTCGCCCTGCTGCGGGAGAACCGGGACAAGCTCGATTCGCTCGCGCAAGCGCTGCTCGAGCACGAGACTCTCGACGAGGACGAAGCCTATGCGGCCGCCGGAGTCACGCGGACCGCGACGGACCCGGCTCGAGAGCACGCCGTGGCAGCCCACGGGATGTCGAGCGCCTCACCCGATGCCGCGCAGGCCACTGGACCGGCCCACACTTGAGCCGGCAAGTGCGCGAACGGGTCGGCGAGCGGCGAGCCGCATAGGAGGGCTCAGGCGCATGACCGTGCCCGTCTTCGAAGACCGTCCGGAAACCGTCCGCGGGCGCATGCTGTACCAGAGCCTGCTCGCGGTCCATGCGCTGATTCGCCGCGACCTCACCACGGTGGAGCGCCTCGCGGCCGCGGTCCAGGACGGCCTTCCTGCAGACGACGTGCACGAGGAGCTCGGGGAGCTGAAGAGGAACGGCATGCTGTGGCGGTTCCAGGTGAGCTGCTTGAGCTACTGCGGGTTCGTCCACATGCACCACAACGCCGAGGACAGGGAGTTCTTCGACGAGCTCGAGGAGACCAACCCGGCGATCCGGCCGGTCGTCGAGCAGCTGAGGGCCGACCACCGCAAGGTTTCCGACCACCTCGACGCTGTCGAAGCCGCAGCCCGAGCGCTGAGCGAGGACGAGAGCCAACCCGCCCGACGTGCCGTCGCAGAGGCGCTCGAGGTGCTCGAGGGAGGCCTGCTCGCCCACCTCGAGTACGAAGAGCTGAACATCGCCGGCACGGCGCGACGGCTGCCCGATCCCCCGTGGATGGGTCCCACCTCGGGATGAGTGTGCTCGTGCCTCCGTTCGATGCTGCTCGCGATCACTGGCGCGGCGGTGAGGGCGTGGTCATCCTGGAGTACGGCGACTACGAGTGCCCCTACTCGCGCCAGGCCTTTCGCAACATCGAGCAGCTGCAAGCGGAAGACTCGTCGCTGCGCTTCGTCTTCAGGCACTTCCCTCTGACGGAGATCCACCCGCACGCGCTTGCCGCGGCGGGCGTCGCCGAGGGCGCCGCGGCGCAGGGCCTCTTCTGGCCGATGCACGAGCTGCTCTTCCACCGCCAGAAGGCACTCGGCGAGGACGATCTCTTCGCGTACGCGCGTGAGGTCGGGCTCGACGAGGCTCGGTTGCGCGGCGACCTCGAGCGGGACGCGCTCTGGCAGCGGGTGCGCGAGGACGCCGCTTCCGCGCTTACCTCCGGTGCGCAGGGGACGCCAACGCTCTTCCTGAACGGCGCGATGCACATCGGTGGCTACGACCACGACGCCTTGCGGGCTACCGTCGACTCGCTGTAGAGGCACCGCGCGGACGTCGAGGACGAGCCGCGTGGGCCGAAGATCGCGCGATGAGCTGCGACGCAGCACCGCGACCGACAGCTTCACGTCCTCGGAGCGTCCGGGAGGAGATCGCGAACGCGCCGATCACCCACGAGGTCGACGAAGCGGAGAGCGGGCGCGCAGGCGACGCTCGCAATTGCCTGACAGGCTGAGCTGTGGACGCACCGCCCGCGTTCCCCGCCGATACCCTCGCTCCGTGCCCCTTCGCTCAGACCTTCGCAACGTCGCCATCGTCGCACACGTCGATCACGGCAAAACGACGCTCGTCGACGCGCTCCTCTGGGAGTCGGGCGCCTTCCGCGAGAACCAGGACGTCAACGAGCGCGTGCTCGACACCATGGACCTCGAACGCGAGAAGGGGATCACGATCCTCGCCAAGAACACGGCGGTCCGCTACGGCGACACGAAGATCAACATCATCGACACGCCGGGCCATGCCGACTTCGGCGGGGAGGTCGAGCGCGGGCTGACGATGGCCGACGGCGTGCTCCTGCTCGTGGACGCAAGCGAGGGCCCGCTGCCGCAGACGCGCTTCGTGCTGCGCAAGGCGCTCGAGGCCCGCCTGCCCGTGATCCTGGTCGTGAACAAGGTCGATCGGCCGGATGCCCGCATCGACAGCGTCGTGAACGAGGTCTACGAGCTCTTCCTCGACCTCGACGCCGACGAGAGCCAGATCGAGTTCCCGATCGTGTACTGCAACGCGAAGGCCGGTCGCGCGTCGCTCGAGCCCGATCCGGACGCGCTCGAGCCGGACCTACGGCCGCTGCTCGACCTCGTCCTCGAGCGCATCCCCGCACCGACGTACGAGGAGGGGCATCCCCTCCAGGCGCTCGTGACGAACCTCGACGCGTCGCCGTATCTGGGGAGGCTCGCGCTCTGCCGCGTCGTGCAGGGGAGGATCAGGCGCGGGCAGCAGATCGCGTGGTGCCGCTCCGACGGGACGATCGAGCGGGCGAAGGTGACCGAGCTGTACGTGACCGAGGCGCTCGATCGCGTCGAGGCGGAGGAGGCCGGCCCGGGAGAGATCATCGCGGTCGCGGGCATTCCGGAGATCACCATCGGCGAGACGCTTGCGGCGCCGGACGATCCGCGCCCGCTCCCGCTCATAGCGATCGACGAGCCGTCGCTCTCGATGACGATCGGCATCAACACCTCTCCCCTCGCCGGGCTCGTCGGGAGCAAGGTGACCGCAAGCCTCGTCGAGGCGCGGCTCCGCACCGAGCTCGTCGGCAACGTCTCCTTGCGCGTCCTCCCGACCGAGTCGCCGGACGCGTGGGAGGTGCAGGGCCGGGGAGAGCTCCAGCTCGCGGTCCTCGTCGAGCAGATGCGGCGCGAGGGGTTCGAGCTGACGATCGGCAAGCCGAAGGTCGTGACCCGCGAGCTCGACGGTGTGCTGCACGAGCCCGTCGAGCGTGTCTCCATCGACGCGCCGGAGGAGTATCTCGGCGTCGTGACGCAGCTCTTCGCGCTCCGCAAGGGACGGACGGAGGCGCTCGTCAACCACGGCACGGGCTGGATCCGAATGGACGTCCTCGTACCAGCGCGCGGCCTCATCGGCTTTCGCACGGAGTTCCTGACGGAGACGCGCGGCACCGGGATCCTGCACCACGTCTTCGAGCGCTTCGAGCCGTGGGCCGGCGAGCTCCGGACCCGGCCGACCGGCGCGCTCGTCGCCGATCGGCAAGGCAAGACGACCGCCTACTCGATCCTCTCGCTCCAGGAGCGCGGTTCGCTCTTCGTCGCTCCGGGCGTGGACGTGTACGAGGGGATGATCGTCGGAGAGAACGCGCGCCCGGAAGACCTCGACGTGAACGCGACGAAGGAGAAGAAGCTGACGAACACGCGGGCGCCGAGCGCGGACGCGACCGTCCGGCTGATCCCGCCGCGGCCGGTCTCGCTCGACCAGGCGCTCGAGTACATCCGCGAGGACGAGTGCGTCGAGGTGACGCCGAACGACGTGCGCCTGCGGAAGATCGAGCTGTCCGCGCAGAGGCGTCAGACGGCTGCGAGCCGCAAGGCGCGCGGCCTCGCTCCCGTCTAGCCGGATCGTTCCTCAGTCCTCCTAGGGTCGGAGGGTGGCGTGGTCGCCGTTCGCCCTCGGTCGAAGACGAATTTCGTCCCGCGCGCCGATGCGCGCGAGACGAACGTCGCCGATCCTTTCTGCATGACTACTCATCAGGCTTCCCGAGTCGCTGCACCGATCAAGGTCGAGGCATTGACAAAGCACTACGGCAACGTGAGAGCGGTCGACGGGCTGTCGTTCGTCATTCGCGCGGGCGCGGTGACAGGCTTTCTCGGACCGAACGGCGCAGGCAAGACAACCGCGCTCAAGATGATCGTCGGGCTCTCGCGTCCGACCGCCGGACGTGCGCTCGTCAACGGCAGCCCGGTCGCGTCGGCGGCAGCGGACGCCGGCACGCTCGGCGTCTACATCGAGCCCTGCGGCGCCCATCCCGGCCGCTCGGCGCGTAACCACCTTCTCTCTCTCGCGGCCTTGGCCCGGCTGCCGCGCAGCCGCGTCGAGGAGGTGCTCGCCCTCGTCGAGCTCGAGCAGGCAGCCGGCCGTCGGGTCGGAACGTATTCGACGGGCATGCGTCAACGGCTGGGGCTCGCCTCGGCCTTGCTCGGCGACCCGCAGATCCTGGTCTTGGACGAGCCCCTGAACGGCCTCGATCCTCAGGGGATCCGCTGGCTGCGCACGTTCCTACGCGAACACGCGGCGAGCGGCGGGACGGTCCTGCTCTCGAGCCACGTCCTGAGCGAGGCCGCGCAGACGGTCGACGACGTCGTCGTGATCCACAAGGGTCGACTCGTGCACCAAGGATCGATCGATGAGCTCGCGCAGCTCGGCGGCGGCGGCGTACTGGTGAGCACTCCGACGCGCGAGCGTCTCGCGACTGCCGTACAGCGCGCCGGCGGCCGGGTCGAGTACGAGGAGGGGGGCGACCGGCTCATGATCGAGGGTCTCGGCGTCGCCCAGGTAGGAGAGCTCGCCCACGACGAGCGCGTCGTCCTGCATGAGCTGGCACGGCGCGGGAGCTCGCTCGAGGAAGTGTTCTTCACTCTGACGGACGAGGTGGCAGCATGACCGCCCTACTGAAAGGCGAGCTGATCAAGACCGTGACCACCCGCACCGTGTTCGCCTACGCGGCGCTCGGGGTCGCGGCTGCGATCGCCAACGTCCTGATCTTGACCCTGTCCGAGGATCTGCTCACGGTGGCGGACAAACAGGCGGCGATTTCGGGCCTGCCGCTGCTGCTTATCCTCTTCGGGCTCGTCGGTGCCGCTGGAGAGTACCGTCACCGCACCGCCGCCCCGGCTGCGATCGCGGTCGGAGGCCGCCGCGGGCAGCTGTTGCTCGCGCGGGCGGGCGCGTACGCCGTCACCGGCCTCGTGCTCGGGACGCTGACAGTCGCGATCACGCTCGCGCTCGGCCTCCCGCTCCTGACCGGCGAGCCGGGGCCGGGCCTCGGGTACGGCAAGATCGCCCTCGTGGCCGCGGGAAGCATCCTCGGCGCGGGGCTGTGCGCGATCATGGGCGTCGCCGCCGGCGCGCTCGTCCGCAGCCAGGTCGCCGGTGTGGTCGGGGCGCTGATCCTGATGTTCGTCGGAATGCCCCTGCTCGTCGTCGCCGACGAGACCGCGGCCGAGGTGACCCCGTTCGGAGCGGCGGTCGGGCTGGCCGGGGATCCCACCGCCGACACGCTCTCCTGGGGCGAAGCCGGACTGGTTCTCGCCGCCTCGGCGGTGCTGCTCCTGCTCGCTGCGGTCGTCGTCGAGCGCCGACGCGACCTCGCATGAGCGACCCGGTGCAAGCGCGCCTCGACGAGCGCTGGCCGCGCGGCCGGCGCTCGCTCGCGTTCGACCTCGCGCTCGCGGCGCTCGCAACCGCGGCGGAGCTCGCACAGGTGATCGGTGCTCCGGGTACCCCGAGCGGGGCGGCGATCGTCCTCGCCGTCGTCGCCGGTGGCGCGCTCGTGGCGCGTCGGACGGCGCCACTGGCCGTGCTCGCGACGACGGGCGCGGCGACGGTGGCGATTGGCGCCCTCGGTGACGACCCCGGCGGCCTGTCGGCAGCAATCGCGCTCTATACGACCGCCGCTCTCTGCGAGCGGCGGGTATCGCTCGCGGCGCTCGCGGTGACAGCCGCGATCGGCGCGACGTTCTCTGCCGCCACGGCGGACACCTCCGGCCGGGAGACCTCCGCCGCGTTCGGCGCGATCATCGTCGTCGTGCTGGCAGCCGGCATCTGGGGGCTGGGTGCGTACGCCCAGACCCAACGGCGCTACCGCCGCGAGCTCCAGGAGCGCGCGGCCTCCGCCGAACGCGAGCGCGAGCAGCTCGCCCGCATCGCCGTCCACGAGGAGCGGGCGTCGATCGCCCGCGAGCTGCATGACATCGTCGCCCATTCCGTGAGCGTCATGCTCGTGGGCGTGCGGGGTGCCCGCGACGCGCTGCGCACTTCGCCCGACGCCGCGGACGAGACGCTCGCTCGCGTCGAACGGAGCGGCGAGCAAAGCCTGATCGAGCTGCGGCGAATCCTGGCGCTGCTGCGAGAACCAGAGCAGAGAGCGGAGTCGCGCCCGCAGCCGTCGCTCGCCGAGCTGGACGAGCTCGTCGCGAGCTACTGCGCAGCTGGACTGCCGGTACGGCTGGAGATGATCGGTGAGCCGACGGGGCTTCCCGGCGGCGTCGAGCTTTCCGTCTACCGCATCGTGCAGGAGGCGCTGACGAACGCTCTCAAGCATTCAGCCCCGACGAACGTCACGGTAACGCTCGCGTTTCGCGACTCCCGTCTCGAGCTCGAGGTCGTGGACGACGGCACGACCACGACCCGCGACGCCGCCACAACCGGGCAGGGCCTCGTCGGAATGCGCGAGCGCGTGACCCTTCTCGGCGGAGAGCTGCAGACGGGGCCCCGGGAGGGCGGCGGCTTCCGGGTTGCGGCGCGGCTGCCCGTTGGCGGTGACGCGTGAGCATCCGGCTCCTGATCGTCGACGACCAGGAGCTCGTCCGCACGGGCTTTCGGCTATTCCTGGAGACGCAAGACGACCTAGAGGTCGTCGGCGAGGCAGCCGACGGGGCCGAAGCGATCGAGCGCGTGCGCGAGCTGGAGCCGGACGTCGTGCTTATGGACATCCGCATGCCCGGGATGGACGGCGTGGAAGCGACGGCGCGGCTTACCGCCGCCGGGGTCGAGCCGCCGCCGCGCGTGCTCGTCCTGACGACCTTCGACCTCGACGAGTACGTCTTCGGCGCACTGCGGGCCGGCGCCGCCGGCTTCCTGCTGAAGGACGCCCCGCGCGAACGTCTCCTGGAGGCGATCCGCGTCGTGTACGGGGGCGAGGCGCTGCTGTCGCCCTCGATCACGCGCCGGCTGATCGAGGACTTCTCCGCTCGCACCGACCCGCTCGAACCGCCGACGGCGGTGCTCGAACAGCTCACGCCGCGCGAGCGGGAGGTGCTCGTTCTCGTAGCGCGCGGTCTGTCGAACGGCGAGATCGCGCGGCGGCTGGTCGTGACCGAGGCGACGGTCAAGAGCCACGTCGGCAGCGTTCTGATGAAGCTCGACCTACGCGACCGAGTACAGGCGGTCGTCTTCGCCTACGAGCACGGAATTGTCGCTGCGGGTGACCCCAACTAGGTGCACGGTTGGTTTCATGCGGCGGCCGGGTAATCAGAATCGACACAACAGCACTCATCGAAGGAGGACACATGGCCGGCAAGGCGGACTTCACCGAGGACGAATGGAAGGACCTCCAGCAGGGCGTCACGGGCGCCGGGTTGCTGGTCTCCGCGGCCCATCGCGATTTCACCGACAGCTTCGGTGAGGCAAGCACGGTCGCCAAGCAACTCGCAGCACATCGTGAGAGCGAGAGCCAGCTCGTCCGCGAGCTCTCGGCAACACACGGCACCGGCTTCGGCCTGGTCGCGTCACCGAAGGAGGTCGTGGAGGGGACGATCGACGCCCTCGGCGCAGCGGTGGCAGTGCTCGGCGCCAAGGCTCCGGACGAGCTCGAGGCCTATCGAGGCTTCGTGCTCGACGTCGCGACGGCGGCAGCGGAGGCCAAGGGCGGGGTAAAGGACGAGGAGACGGCGGCGATCGAAAGGATCACAGCAGCACTCGGAGCGGTCTGAGACGCCGCCCGCTAGACGCTGACCTGCAGCGTGCGCACTCCCGGAAAGCCGAGCCACATGCGGGTGTCGGATTTGACGATCGTCACGAGCGCGTTGCCGCAGTTCGGGCAGCGCATGACGATCCCGGCGCCGCGATACACGTGAGTCGCGCCGACGGGGTTGCCGGCGCCGCAGCCGTCGCACGTTCCGACGGCCGTCGTCATCTCCACCGCGAAGACCTCCCGGAGCAGGCCCGCGACCGCGTTTCCGTCGAGCATCAGAGCGTCCATCTCAACCTCCCGTCGGTCCGAAGCGTTCCGTCCTGATCTCACCCGCAGAGTGCCCGAGCTCCACGAGCGCGCCGGCGACCGCCTCGACGAACGGCGTCGGGCCGCAGACGTAGACGTGCGGCCGCCCCGCCGGGTCGGGGCCGACCTCTGCCAGCATCTCGGCGTCGACCCGGCGCGCGTAGCCCGTCCAGCCCGACGGCTGCGAGCGCGTGAGCGTGTGCGCCACGGTGAGGCCGTCGCCGTTCAGGCGCTCGAGCTCCTCTCGGTAGATGACGTCCTCCCAGCCGCGGGACGAGAAGACCAACCGCGTGTCGGCGTCACTGTTGGCGGCCGCGCGCACGCGAATCATCGCCATCAGCGGCACGATTCCCGAACCACCCGCGAGCAGCAGCAGGGGGCCTCCACGAGACGGCTCCCACACGAAGTAGCCGCCGACGGGCCCGCGGAGCTCGATGCCATCGCCCGGCCGCAGCTCGTCGGTCAGATAGGGGGAGACCTCGCCGTCGTCGAGGCGCTCTACCGTCAGCTCGACGCGAGTGCGCCGTCCGGCGCGGAGGCGATCGAGTAGCTGCGATGCGCCTGGTAGCCGTCCTCCGCGGTCAGCCGGACGTCGACGTGCTGGCCCGCACGATGGCCCGGCCAGTCGGGGACGTCGAACGCGATCGTCTTGACGCGCGGCGTCTCGGCGACGACGTCGACGACCTCGGCGACCCGCCAGGTCAGTCGCCCCAGTACCGCTGTTCCTGCCAAGGGTCACCGTAGTTGTGGTACCCGTTCACCTCCCAGAAACCCGGCTCGTCGGTCTGCTGGAGCCGCAGACCGCGCACCCACTTCGCGCTCTTCCAGAAGTAGAGGTGCGGGACGAGCATGCGTGCGGGGCCGCCGTGCTCGGGATCGAGGGGCTCGCCGTCGTAGCCGTAGGCGACCCAGGCCCTGCCGCCGGTCACGTCTTCGAGCGGCACGTTCGTGGTGTAGCCACCGTCCGAGAACTGGACGACGTACTCCGCCGTCGTCTCGATACCGTCGAGCAGCGTGTCGACGGAGACACCTGTCCACGCGGTGTCGAGCTTCGACCACCCCGTCACGCAATGGACGTCGACCGTCACCTCCTCGCTCGGGAGCGTGCGGAACTCTTCCCACGTCCAGCGGAGCGGTTCGTCGACCTCGCCGACGATCGAGAAGTCCCACGCCTCGAGCGGCGTGTGCGGAGTCGGGCCGGCGGAGAGGACCGGGAAGTCTCTGGTTACGTACTGGCCCGGCGGCACGCGGTCGCCCGGCGCGTCGTCGCGGCGGCCCCTGAAGCCCCGGGAAATGAGCGCCATCTCGCCTCCTTCGGTCGGTTCTGACACACTCTCGCACCCCTCGCCTAGCCGAAGGTGAACACATACGCCTCGACTTCGGGCTCGAGGAACGTGATCTCGAAGGTGTGCTCGCCGACCTCTCCGGGCTGGCGGACGAGCTGATACAGGCGCCGGTCGTGAGCGGTGCCCTCGCCGCGCTCGCCGACGTCGACCCCGCCTGCGGCGCCGGGTGGCGCCCCGTCGACACGGACCTCGAACCGAATCGGCTGCCGGCGGTGCGGCGGCCCCATGACGAGGTTGACGTCGCGGGCGCGAAAGCGGTACGCGAGCGAGCCGCCTGCCTCGTTGAGATGCACCGCCTTCCGCCCGAGGGTCCATTCACCCGAGAGGGCCCACCGGTTGAGAGCGAGCTGGGAGGGCTTCTCGTAGGTCCGACGCTCCTCCCAGGCTGCGCCTCCCGGCGAGGTGAAGCGCTCGCCCCGCTCGGCGCCGAGGTACGTCTCGGGAGACTGCAAGGTCGCCCCAGTCGGCGGGCGCCTCGACTCCTTCGGTCTCGACGGCGACGGCGTCGGTCCGGGGCACGTCGAGGAGCTCCTGGATGGCTCGCTCGGACTCCTCGTAGCCCTCCTCGCCGTAGCGGTGGAAGCGAATCGTTCCGTCGGCGTCGGCGATGTAGAGCGCGGGCCAGTAGTTGTTCGCGAAGGCGGTCCAGATCGCGTAGTCGCTGTCAACGGCGACGGGATATGCGATTCGCATCTCCTCGATCTGCGGCCCGGATGCTGTCGACGTCCTGCTCGAACGGGAACTCGGGCGTGTGGACGCCGATCACGATCAGGCCCTGATCGCGGTACTTCTCGTACCAGGCGCGCCTGTAGGGCGCGGTCCGGATCCAGTTGATGCAGGTGAAGGTCCAGAAATCGAATGCGACGACGTGTCCGCGGAGGTCGGCCGCCGTCAACGGCTCCGAGTTGAGCCACTCGGTAGCGCCGTCCAGGGACGGCACGGTGCCCTCGGAGGAGAGGCGAAGCTTGTCGAGGATGCCCATGAGAGTCGTCTCCCGTTTCGTGGTCGGTGACTGGGGCGGCGCGGCCACCGCCCCAGTCGACGTTCGATCGCACTACCGCACGGCCTTGAATGCGGCGCGCATTTCCTCGGAGAACAGCTGCGGCTCCTCCCAGGCGGCGAAGTGGCCGCCCCTGTCGACCTCGTTGAAGTAGGCGAGGTCGGGGTAGACGATCTCGACCCAGCTGCGCGGGGCGACCCCATAGATCTCGCCGGGGAACGACGTGAAGCCGACCGGCACGGTGACCGGCGGAGGAGCCTGGCCGCTCGCAATCGCTGCGGCCAGCACTCGTCCGTCCTCCCAGTACGACCGGGCCGCCGACGCTGCGGTGCCGGTCAGCCAGTACAGCGTGATGTTGTCGACGATGTTGTCCCGGGTGAGATTGCCCACGGGCTCGCCGTCGACGAACGCGCGGGAGATCTTGTAGTAGCTGTCCGTGTCGTGGTCGAGCAGCCAGGCCGCCAGCGCGACGGGTGAATCCAGCAGGGCGTAGCCGATCGTCTGTGGCCGCGTTGCCATCTCGAGGAAGTAGCCGAAGCCGTCCTCCTTGACCGTCGCGAGCGCCTCGGCCGCTGCGCGTTCCTGTTCGGATTCCTTGGGCAGTTGATCGCCGATTGCGAGCGTCGCCGTGAGCAGGTTCAGGTGGTAGCCGACCAAACCCTCGACCGCCTGGCGGCCCATCAGGTCCGTGACGAGGGCACCCACGTCACCGCCCTGGGCGACGTAGCGGGTGTAGCCGAGGCGGTGCATCAGCTCTGCCCACGCGCGTGCGGTGCGGCTGGCGTCCCAGCCGAGCTCGGTCGGCTCACTGGAGAAGCCGTAGCCGGGCATGGACGGCAGCACCAGATGGAATGCGTCCTCGGCCGTGCCGCCATGCGCGGTCGGGTCGGTCAGCGGGCCGACGGTGTCGAGCAGCTCGATGACCGAGCCGGGCCAGCCGTGCGTCATGATCAGCGGCAGCGCGTTCTCGTGCTGCGAGCTGCACGTGGATGAAGTGGATGTCGACGCCGTCGATCTCGGTGGTGAACTGCGGGAGCGCGTTCAGCCTCGCCTCGATCTTGCGCCGAAGTCGTACTCGGTCGTCCAGTAGCGGGCGAGCTCCTGAATCGTCGCGAGCTGCACGCCCTGCGACCGATCCTCGACGAGCTCCTTGCTCGGCAAGCGCGTCGCCCCGATGCGGCGGCGCAAGTCGTCGATCTTGTCTTCGGGAATGTCGACGCTGAAGGCTCGGATCTCGGTTGCGGTCTCTGCGGTGGTGCTCATGAGCAGCTCCTTTCAGCGAAGCGACTTGAACGCCGCTCGCAGCTCGTCCGTGAAGATCTCCGGCTCCTGTCAGGCCGCGGAGTGGTCGCCCTCGTCGACCTCGCGGCGTTCGACTGACCCCCTCTCTTTCACCGCGTTACCTCACCGACACTACTCCTGCCTGTCCGGCATGAACAAGCAACGCACGAGACCGACATCAGCGGCCCGAGCGGAGGATCTCACCGTCCTCCTCAGGGAGCGGTCTTGGGGCCGGCCTGGGTGAGCCCGCTCTCGTAGGCGAAGATCACCGCCTGGACGCGGTCACGGAGGTGGAGCTTCATGAGGATGCGCTTCACATGCGTCTTCACCGTGGACTCCTCGATCACGAACTCGGCTGCGATCTCGCTGTTCGAGAGCCCACGCGCGATGAGCCCGAGCACCTCTCGCTCGCGTGGGGTGAGCTCGTCCAGGCGCGTCCGCGCCGAAGGGTCGACCACCGGCTGTCTCGCCAGACGCTCGACGACTCTGCGCGTGACGGACGGGGAGAGGAGCGAGTCGCCTTCGGCGAGCGTGTGGATGGCGGCGATGAGCTGCTCGGGCTTCGAGCGCTTGAGGAGGAAGCCGGACGCCCCCGCGCTCAGCGCACCGAAGATGTAGTCGTCCTGCTCGAAGGTCGTGAGGATCGCGACCTTGACGTCGGGCGAGACGGCGAGAAGCTCACGCGTCGCCGAGATGCCGTCCAGGTCCGGCATCCGGACATCCATCAGGACGACGTCCGGTCTGCGTGAGCGCGCTTCGCCGAGGGCCGCGCGGCCGTCGCCGGCCTCACCGACGACCTCGATCGTCTCGTCGCTCGAGAGCACCGCTCTGAGGCCTGCACGCATGAGGTCGTCGTCGTCGACCAGCAGGACGCGTATCGGGCGCGCGCTCACGTACCGTCGCCGCCGTACGGAAGCAGCGCCCGCATACGGTAGAGGCCGTTCTCGGCGCCGGTCTCCAGGCTGCCTCCGAGGAGTGCCGCCCGCTCCCGCATCCCGACGATGCCGTGGGCCGGCCCGCTCGCTGCCTGGCCCGCACGAATCGGGTTGCTGACGGTCAGCTCGAGCGCGCTGGGTCCGAAGTCGATGTCGACCTCCACGCTGCCGCCTCCGTGCCGGGCGGCGTTGGTGAGCGCTTCCTGCAGGATCCGATACGCCGACTGATCGAGCGCCGGCAGGCAGCGGCCGCCGTGTCCCGTGCTCGCGCACGGTGACACCGAGGCCCGTCGAGCGATGACGCTCGGCAAGCGTCTCGAGAGCGGCCAGCCCGACGGGCGGCTCGACGCGTCCTCCGTCCTCTCCGCTCGGGTCGTCGTCGCGCAGCGCGCCAACGAGCTGGTCGATCTCGCCGAGCGTCTCGCGCGCGACCTCTTCGATCGTCACCAGCGCCGCGCGGGAGCGCTCTGGATCCCGCTCCTGGAGCAGCCTGGCCGCCCCGGCCTGGACGAGGATCACGTTGATCGCATGCCCGGCGGAGTCGTGGAGATCGCGTGCGATGCGCGTGCGCTCCTCGGCCGTGGCAAGGCGGCGCTCGCGCTCGGCCTCCTGCTCGGCCCGCCGTAGCTGCTCCTCGAGCCCGGCGACCCGCGCGCGTCGTTGGCGGACGCGGTCCCCGACGACCCACGCTCCGCCCCAGACCAGGGCGCCGAAGAGGAGCGGGACGGTCGGAAACGCCTCCTCGGCGACGGCGACGCCGCCGACGTGAAGGACGAAGAGGCTCGCGACCACGGAACCCACCACCCATCGCGACGCCCGCGTCCGCTCCGGGTTCGAGGCCAGGAAGTAGAGAGCGACCGTCGGCCCGATCGGCGGGCCGGGCGGGTAGTCGAGGGCGTTCAGCACCGCGCTCGCCGCCGCGGTCACGGCAAACACCGCGAGCGGGGCTCTGCGATGCGCAACAAGGGGCAGGGACGCGAGGGCGACGAGCAGGAGTCCGAGCGCGTCCAGCCCGCGTGCGCCTGCTTCGTCGTCCCGTCCCGCGAGCACGGCAATCGAGAGGGCGAACACGACGAGTGCGAGGGCGACGTCGAGCGCGACTTCTCGACGCCTCTGCCAGGGCGTCCGGACCGGTCTGGACGCTGAGTAGGAGCCCATTCCGAACGAGCGTAGCCGCCCACCGGCAGCCACGAGTCTTCCCGCGGGAGGATCGTCCGTCCGCCTGCGGGGGGACGCGAAACTCCTTCCGTGGAGCGTTTCGGAGCGGGGGTCCCGGGACCTACCGTTGCTGGGTGACAGACCACACGACACCCAAGGAGTGATTCATGAACGCTGTCGCTGCACTCCCTCTACTGACCCAGGAGGGCGACTGGGGACATCACTGGTGGCCGCTCTGGCTGCTCTTCTGGGCGGCGCTCATCGGCGCTGCGATCTGGCTGATCGCTCGGCGGCGAGACCGCCGCGGACCGCACGACCGCGCACGCGAGATCCTCGCGGAGCGCTTCGCACGGGGCGAGCTGAGCGGTGAGGAGTACCGGGCGCGGCTCGACGAGCTGGGGAGCCACGCGAAGGGCGCGTAAGCGGATGACCGGCGATTTCGTCATCGAGACGCACGAGCTCGGCAAGCGCTACGGAAACCGCATCGTCGCCGTGAGCGGGCTGAGCATGCAAGTGCCACGTGGCGTGGTCTACGGCTTCCTCGGCCCGAACGGCGCGGGCAAGACGACGACGCTGCGCATGCTCCTCGGGCTCGTGCGTCCCACCTCGGGGAGCGCACGCGTCCTCGGCGCGCCGCCCGGGTCGCCGGCGAGTCTCGCGCGCGTGGGGGCGCTGATCGAGTCGCCGACGTTCTATCCGTTCCTGTCCGGACGAGACAACCTCCGGGTACTCGCGCGGTACTCCGGTACGGACGAGAGCAGGATCGAGACCGTCCTCGAGGAGGTCGACCTCGCCGAGCGGGCCGGCGACCGTTTCGCCGGGTACTCGCTCGGAATGAAGCAGCGACTCGGAATCGCCGCCGCGCTGCTCAAGGATCCCGAGCTCCTGATCCTCGACGAGCCGACGAACGGCATGGATCCTGCGGGGATGGCCGAGATGCGGGGCTTCATCCGCAGCCTCGGCCAGGGTCGCCGCACGGTCCTGCTCTCGAGTCATCTCATGACCGAGGTCGAGCAGGTCTCCGACCTCGTCGCGGTGATCAGGAAGGGAAGACTGGTCAGGGAGGGGACCGTGGACGAGCTGCGCGGGCGCGAGGGCCTCTGGATCCGCGCCGAACCGCTCGACGAGGCCGCGCGCGTGCTCGAGACCCTTCGCGCCGTCGAGGGGGTCGCCCGTGTGAACGGCGGCTTCCGTCTCGACGTCGATCCGGCCGCGGCCTCGACCGTCAACCGGGCGCTCGTCGAGGCGGGAGTCGCAGTCGGCGAGCTCCGGCCCGAGCGCGAGTCGCTCGAGAAGGTGTTCCTGGACCTGACGCAGGAGGGAGGCGAAGAATGATCGGCAGCGTTCGCGCGGAGCTCTTGATCGTCCGCAAGCGGGCGAGCACCTGGATCCTGCTCGGAATCTGGGCCTCGCTCGCGCTCGTCTTCGCATACGTCGTGCCGTACGTGACCTACCTCAACGGTTCGACGCCCGGCTCCCTCTCGGAGATGCTGCCGCAAGACCTCGTCGAAGCGCTCCTGGGCGGGTTCCCCTTCTTCGGCGGCGTGCTCGCGCTGATGCTCGGCGTCCTCGCGCTTCGGCAGCGAGTACGGGTGGGGCACTCTGAAGACGCTCTTGACCCAGCGCCCCGGCCGCCTGCACGTCCTCGGCGCGAAGCTCGTCGCGCTTGCGGTCGCGCTGGCCGTCTTCGTGCTCGTCGCCTTCGCGCTCGGAGCGCTTGCCAGCTACGCGATTGCCGTGCGCGAAGGCGCGGACACCACGTGGCCGTCGCTGTGGCTGCTGATTCGCGGTCTCGCGGCCGGCTGGCTCATCCTTGCCGTCTGGGCGGCGTTGGGAGTGTTGCTAGGCATCCTGTTCAGGGGTACCGCGCTGGCGACCGGCGTGGGCATCCTCTATGCGTTCGTCGTCGAGGGTCTCCTGAGCGCACTCGCAACCCAGGTGAGCCTCCTCGACCAGCTCGTCGAGCTCTTCGTGCGCGCAGCCGGCTACTCACTGGTCGTTGCGCTCGGAGTGTCGACCGAGGACCTGGGCGACCGTGGGCCGGGTTCCTTCTCGGGCCCGTTCGTCGGCGGCCAGGAGGCGGCCCTCATCCTCCTCCTCTATCTGTCGGTCTTCGCCTTCGTCGCCGGCTTGCTCTTTCGTCGCCGCGACGTCGCGTAGCGGGGACGAGCTCGCCGCTGACTCCGACGTGGCGGCCGGCGGCTCGAGCGGCAGCTGCGGAGAAGTACTCACCCTGATCGGGCTCGGCGCGGATGCGCGTGCGCCGGCGCGGGAGGAACCTGAGAGCACGAGCGAAGCGGAGGAGGTTGACGATGAAGCGGATCCTGATCGCGACCGATGGCTCGACCGCCGCACACGAGGCAGTCGAGCTCGGGGTCGAGCTCGCGCGCGATGAAGCCGCAGAGGCGGTCTTCGTCCACGTCGTCCCGCTGACCGACCTGGTGTCGATGAACGGCTTCGGTCTGATGGGCGCGGTGCCTTACGAGCCGACCAATTCGGACGAGCAGGTGCTCGACGACGCCCAGGCGGTGGCCGACCGTGAATGCGTGCCCGCCGGGGCCGCGCTTCTCCGAGGCGACCCGGTCGCCGAGATCACCCGTCACGCCGACACGATCGACGCAGACCTCGTCGTGGTCGGCTCGAGGGGGCTCGGCGGGTTCGCGTCGGCGCTCCTGGGGAGCGTCTCGCGCGGGATCCTCGGCGCGTCGAGGCGGCCGGTGCTCGTCGTCCGTGCGGCAGCCGTGCAGGACCCGGTCGCCTCATGACGACGCCTGCACCGCAGTGTGCGCTTCGCCTCGCGCTCGGCGAGCGCGAGGCGTGTCCGGGGAGCTCCTGCCAGCTCTGGCACGACAGTGCCTGCGCGCTTGCGCCGGTCGGCTCCGCGCTCGCGGCCTCACCCGGGCTGGCGCGTTATCTCCTGGAGCTCAGACTCGCTCTCGCGAGCGCAGCCGCGGCTGCCGAGGAAGCGTCTCTTCGCCCCATGTTCCATCGCCTCCTGAACGACGAGCTGGCCGCCGAGGCGGGGACTCCGTAGTTCTCCGCAGAGGCCGTGCGGTGTGACTGCAGCAACGGCCCGTGGATACTCCGATGCCCGCCTCCTCCGCCCCGTCGGACACTGGAACTGTCCAACAAGAGAAGGCTCGATCCGGGAGGTGGAGCGATGAAGGGCAGAAGGATTTGGGAGATCGGCGGATTCGTCGCAGGAGGCAGTGCTCATCGCTCTTCGGCGCGGCCGCGATCTACATGGGCGTCGACGGGCGGATACGACCGTCCAGCGACAGCTCTCAAGGACGAGCATGGTCTTCTTCAGCGAGGCCGCGGACGAGGATGCCGCGACCGACCAGTACGCGTCCAAGTGGTACGGCGAGCAGGTCACGACCGGCGAGCAGGCCCGCGCATTCGCCAAGATCATGCGCGAGCACCAGCTCGAGGGGACTGAGGGGCTGACCTACGCCCAGATGGGCCGGTACATCGCCGCCGACAACCCCGACGACCCTGCGGGGACGAGCGACGAGGAGGCCGCGCTGACGGACGAGCAGGGCAACCCGATCTCGAACCCGTCCCGGCAGAGCTGGGTCACGGCGGTCGCGATCACGACGGCCCTCAACACGAGCTACATGGCCGAGCAGCTCTCGATCTTCGGCATGGTCGTCGGGGTCGCGCTGCTGCTGACCGGCATCGGGCTCGTGATCCTCGCCTTCGCCGTGTTCGGCCGCGAGCCGGCAGCCGAAGCCAAGAGGTCGCCGGTGTCCACGCAGCCAGCAACAGGCTGATCCGGGGGGACGGGAGGTCCCGGATCGAGCAGCTGCTCCGACCTCCCGGAGCACACGAGGGGGCGACGAAGTCCGCCCCCTTGTGCGTCTGCGTGAAGTCAGTGCGCTCATCCCGCCCTCGCAGGACAGGCTGAGAGAATGGCCGCGTGGAGCCGTCTCGGGCCAGCAGTCGATCGCCTTCGCGTCCTCGTCGACGCCGGCATCGCCCTCAGCTCCGAGCTCTCCCTGGACATGCTTCTGCAGCGGCTCGTCGAGACGGCCGCCGAGCTGACCGGGGCCCGCTACGCCGCGCTCGGCGTCATCGGCAAGTCGGGGCAGGCGCTCGAGCGTTTCGTGACGACGGGCATCGACCCCGAGACGCACGCGGCCATCGGCGATCTTCCTCGCGGCCGAGGAATCCTCGGCGTCCTCATCCGCGAGGCTCGCCCGCTGCGCCTCCACGACCTCGCCGACGACCCGCGCTCGGTCGGGTTCCCGCAAAATCACCCGCGATGAGCACCTTTCTCGGCGTCCCGATCCTCCTCCGCGGCGTCGCCTACGGCAACCTCTACCTGACGGAGAAGGAGGGCGGCGCCGACTTCACGGAGGAGGACGAGGAGCTGACGCAGATGCTCGCGACCCAGGCGGCGGTCGCGATCGAGAACGCCCGGCTGTACGAGAGCTCGACGCGCTGGCTGCGCCAGCTCGAGTCGCTGAACGAGATCGGCAACGCGCTCGCCTCCGAGATCGAGCTCGAGCCCCTGCTCAGCCTCGTCGCCCGCCGGCTGCGCGAGCTCGTCGACGCCAGGCTCGTGCTCATCGCCATCCCGCAGGGGGACGCGCTCGACGTCGCCGCGGCCGAGGGCGAGGGGAGCTACGGCATCGTCGGCATGCAGCTCGAGTTCGGCGGCTCGAAAGCCGGACGTGTGCTCGAGCGCCGGCACAGCGAGCGGGTCGACTCGGTGCTCGAGGATCCGGAGATCGACCAGCAGGCGGCGCGGCGGCTCGGCGTCCACTCGGCGCTCTTCGTCCCGCTCGTCGCCCGCGGCCGCGCGATCGGCGTCATGATCGCGCACGACCGCTCAGGCCCCAGCCCGAGCTTCACCGACGATGATCTCCGTCTCGCGGAGACCTTCGCCCAGCGCGCGGCAGTCGCGGTAGACCTCTCCGAGCGCGTCGGCCGAGACGCGCTGCGCCGCGTCGTCGAGGCCCAGGAGCTCGAGCGCAAACGCCTTGCCCGCGAGCTGCACGACGAGACCGGGCAGGCCCTCACGTCGATCCTGCTCGGGCTGAAACCGCTCGAGCAGAGCGCCGCCGGCGACGCAGACCGAGCGGCGCTCTCCTCTCTCCGCGAGCTCGTCGTCTCGACCCTCCAGGACGTGCGCCGGCTTGCCGTCGAGCTCCGGCCCTCCGCCCTGGACGACTTCGGCCTGGCGACCGCGGTCGAGCGCCTCGCGGCGACCTTCCAGGAGCAGACGGGCGTGCAGGTCGACCTCGAGGCGCAGCTGGGAGACGGCCGACTGCCGAACGAGGTCGAGACCGCCCTCTACCGTATCGTCCAGGAGGCGCTCACGAACGTGGTCAAGCACGCAGGCGCCACTCGGGTCAGCATCCTCCTCACGCACCGGGACATGTCGGTCGCCGCCGTGATCGAAGACGACGGCGCCGGCTTCGACCCGGCGGCAGTCGGCCATGACGTCCTCGGCCTCGCCGGCATGCGGGAGCGAGTCGGTCTCGTCGGCGGACGCCTGCGGATCGAGGCTGCCGAGGGGGCAGGGACCACCATCGTCGCCGAGGTTCCGCTGCGGTGACTATCCGCGTGCTGGTCGTCGACGACCACTCGGTCGTCCGAACCGGCCTCCGCCGTGTACTCGACGCCGAGCAGGACATCGAGACGGTCGCCGAGGCGCCGAACGCCGAGCGCGCCGTGTTCGAGGCGCTGGAGCACAAGCCGGACGTGGTGCTCATGGACGTCGTGATGCCGGGCAAGAGCGGGATCGAGGGCACGCCCACGCTGCTGCAGGCCGTGCCGGAGGCGAAGGTACTCGTCCTCTCGATGCAGGACGACCCGCGCTACGTCCGCGAGGCCTTCGACGCCGGTGCAAGCGGCTACGTGCTCAAGGAAGCCGCCGACACCGAGGTCGTCGCCGCGGTGCGCGCCGTCGCAGCCGGGGAGCGGTACCTCCATCCCGCGCTGGGCGCCCGGCTCATCGCGGCCGAAGCGGAGGAGCGAAAGCGTGCCGAGGTCGACCCGCTCTCCGAGCGGGAGCGCGAGGTACTACGCCTGCTCGCCCTCGGGCATACGAACCAGGAGATCGCGCAAATGCTCTTCATCTCGGTGCGCACGGCCGAGACGCACCGGGCGCACATCATGCGGAAGCTCGGGCTCTCGAGCCGCGCGGAGCTCGTTCGCTATGCGCTTGCCGAGGGGTTGCTCGAGGGTGAAGAGGGCTAGCGACTGCGCCGGCGCGCGGAGAGTCATTCATGCGGCCGCCCGACCGCGAAGCGCCTGCGATCAGGACGTCTTCGCGCGCGGCGACCACCTCGACGCGGAAGCACTCGTCCGCATCGGCGGCGAGGAGCGGCATCGGGCCGCCTGACCCGGCTCCTTCGCACCCGATTTCGAGAGACTGCCGGGTGGTGTCGCCGGCCGCGAACATCGAAACCCGTCCGATCGACCCGCGACGACTCGAGCCGCTCATCGGGCGTGAGCGGGTCGACGCGCTGACCGAGGGGGCCGAAGCGCTCCGCACATTGCTCGGCGACCGGCGCATCGTAAACATCAATTCGACCGCGACGGGTGGCGGTGTCGCCGAGTTGCTCGCGACCCTGCTCGGCTACGCGCAGGGCGTCGGGCTGGACGCGGATTGGCTGGTGATCGCGGGAGACCCTGAGTTCTTCGCGGTCACCAAGCGAGTCCACAACGGCCTCTACGGCTCTCCCGGCGACGGGGGCGACCTCGGAGAGCGGGAGCGCGCGATCTACGAGCGGACGGTCTCCGCGAACCTCGATACCGTCCGCCGGGAGGTTCGCAGAGGAGACGTCGTGATCGTCCACGACCCGCAGCCCGCGGGCCTCATCGCCCCGCTCGTCGAGCTGGGCGCGCACGTCATCTGGCGCTGCCACGTCGGCTACGACGGAGGGAACGAGTGGACCGAGCGCGCCTGGGCCTTCGTGCGCCCGTACGTCGAGCCTGCGCATGCGTTCGTGTTCTCGCGCGAGTCGTTCGCGCCCGAGTGGATCGAACGGGGGAGGCTACGCGCGATTCCACCGTCGATCGACCCCTTCACTCCCAAGAACCGGGAGCTCGAGCCGAGCGAGGTGCTCGCCCTTCTTGCCGCCGCAGGGCTCCTCGCCCAAGACGGCCGCGCGCCGGACGTGCGGGTCCGGCATCGGGCTGACGTCGTGCGTGAAGGCGGTCCTCCCGATCCGCGGACGCCGCTGGTCGTCCAGGTCTCCCGCTGGGATCGTTTGAAGGACATGGCCGGAGTGCTCGAGGCCTTCGTCCGCTACGTCCACGCCGGACCGGCGCACCTCGTGCTGGCGGGGCCGGCCGTGTCCGGAGTGAGCGACGACCCGGAGGGTCGGGAGGTCTGGGAGGAGACGGTCGCGGCCTGGAAGGCGCTCCCGGGGCCCGACCGAGCCCGCGCCCATCTCGCCGCAGTTCCGATGGACGATCCACTCGAGAACGCGATCGTCATCAACGCGCTCCAGCGACACTCGACCGTCGTCGCGCAGAAGAGCATCGCCGAAGGCTTCGGGCTGACGGTCGCCGAGGCGATGTGGAAGACGCGCCCCGTCGTCGCGACCGCTGTTGGCGGGATCGTGGAGCAGGTGATCCACGACGAGACCGGGCTCCTTGTCGACGACCCGCACGACCTCGAAGCCTTCGGCGCCGCCGTCGACCGTCTGCTTGTCGATCGCGCCGAGGCAGAGCGCCTGGCCCTGAATGGCCGCCGCCACGTCGAACGCTACTTCCTCGGCGACCGTCACCTGCTCCAGTACGCCGAGCTGCTCACCGAGCTCATCGGCGATGCGTAGAGCTCAAGCCTGTCTCGCCGGATCCCAGCCCGTCGTCAGACCCTCGTCGAGCCCGTCCAGCGCGGCCATCTGGGCGTCGTCGAGCGTGAAGTCGAAGACGGCCGCGTTGCCAGCGATGCGAGCGGCGTTCGACGAGCGCGGGAGCACGACGAAGCCCTTCTGCAGCGACCAGCGGATGAGCACCTGGGCCGAGGTCCGGCCGACCTCGGCGGCGATGCGCGCGACGGTAGCGTCGTCGAGCCGGCGCCCCTTGGTCAATGGGCTATAGGCCTCGACTGCGATTCCCTCCTCGGCGCAGCGCCGCACCGTGTCCTTGCGGCTGCGATAGAGGAATGGGCTCAGCTCGATCTGGTTCACGGAGGGCGGGACCGACGCGTGCGCGAGCAGCTCGTCGAGGTGGCGCACGAGGAAGTTCGAGACCCCGATCGAGCGAGCGAGCCCCTCGGCATGGAGTTGCTCGAGTACCCGCCAGCTCTCGAGTCTGCGCTCGTGTGGCCAATGCAGCAGGTAGAGGGCGACGGCCTCCAGGCCGAGCCGCTCGAGCGACGCTTCGAACGCTCGGCGGGCGGTCGCGGCGCCCTGGTCGGCGTTGGCGAGCTTCGTCGTCACCCAGACCGAGCCCGGCTCGAGCCCGCTCGCCCGGACCGCCGCCCCGACGTCGGCCTCGTTGCGATAGACCGCGGCGGTGTCCACGTGCCGGTATCCGGCGGCGAGCGCCGCGTCGACGGCCGCACGCGTGGCCTCACCGGGCGGGATCTGGAAGACCCCGAAGCCGAGCTGCGGGATCGCGCGCCCGTCGTTGAGCGCGATCGTTGGCGCGTCATGCATATCGCGTTTCCCACGTCCTGAAGCTGGCATGCTCTGACCCAGAGGCCGACCCAGAGCAAGGTACATCGAACGCGAGGGCTAGCGGCCTACCAGGTCTTCGCACGCGCGATTGGCTCGGAGCGCCGCACCCGGATGCGAGCATCGACCGCCACGTATCCGTTCGGTCCCGCGAGCACGGGATTGAGGTCGAGCTCGGCGACCGCCGGCAGATCCTCGCCGAGTCGAGCGAGCCGCTGCACGAGGTCGCTCAATGCCGCGACATCCGCCGCAGGCGCGCCTCGGAAACCGCTGACGAGCCGCCCGGCCTTGCCGCCCGTGACGAGCTCCTCGGCGTCGACGTCGGTCAAGGGCGCGATTCGAAAGCCGGCCTCCCCGATCAGCTCCGCAAGGACACCGCCCGGGCCGAAAGCGACGAGCGGCCCGAACACCGGATCCTGGATGAGGCCGGTGAGGAGCTCGACTCCGCGCTGAACCATCGGCTGGACGAGCATGGGGCCGCCGATGCGCTCGGCCGCCACTCGCACCGCTTCATCGTCTTGGAGGTCGAGCGCCACGCCTCCCGTCTCCGTCTTGTGCGCTCCGGGGGTCGCCGTCTTGACCACCACTGGGAAGCCGACCTCACGTGCGTACGCGGCGGCCTCGTCGGGGCTCCCCGCGAGCCGCTCCTCGACTACGACGATGCCGTACGCCTGAAGGAGCTCACGCGTCTCGCCCGGGCCGAGCCAGGTGTCGTCGCCGGCGGCGAGCGCCCGCTCGAGGATGCGCTCGCCTCCCTGCCGGTCGATCCCTTCCGGAACCGGGATGCTCCCGTACGGTCGCCGTAGCCACTCGGCCCTCGCCGCCGCGTGGCCCAGCGCCCGCGCGGCCGACTCCGGATACGAGAACGCGGCGACGTGTCCACCGCGTCGCCGGAGAGCCGCCGGGATGCCACTCGACGTCATGACCACCGCGAGGACGGGTTTGCCGGAGTCGGCCGCGGCGGAAGCATCCGCGACGGCCACGGCGACGTCGTCGGCCGACGCGGTCACCGTGGGGACGAAGAGGACGATCGCCGCGTCGACCTGAGGATCGGCGAGCAGGCGCGGAAGCGCCTCGGCATACGTCGCCGCCGTCGCACCGCCGAGCATGTCGACGGGATTGGCCACGCTCGCCTCCGGCGAGAGCAGCGCCGCGAGCGCCTCTCTCGTCTCGGGCGAGAGCTCCGGAAGCTCCAGGCCCACGGCCTCGCACGCGTCGGCGCAGAGGATCCCGAGGCCGCCGGCGTTCGTCAGTACCGCGACTCTGCGTCCCGCCGGCTCGGGCTGGCTCGAGAGGAGCGCAGCGACGTCGATCAGCTCCTCGAGCGAGGCGGCGCGGATCACGCCGGCCTGCTGGAAGAGCGCATCGACCGCCGCCTCCGAGCCCGCGAGGGCGGCCGTGTGCGAGCTGGCGGCGCGCTGGCCGGAGGCCGTTGTCCCGCTCTTCAGAGCGAGGATCGGCTTGCGCCGTGCGACCCTGCGGGCGACACGACCAAAGCGACGCGGGTTCCCGAACGACTCCACGTACAGCAGGACCACCTCCGTCGCCTCGTCGTCCTCCCACCACTCGAGCAGGTCGTTCGAGGAGACGTCCGCCTTGTTCCCGATCGAGACGAACGCGGAGAGGCCGAGCCCGCGCGCCTCGGCCGCCTCCAGCAGCGCGAGGCCGAGCGCGCCGCTCTGCGAGGAGAAGCCGATATTGCCGCTCGGGGCCGACTTGGCGGCGAACGTCGCGTTCAGGCTCGGACCGGCGACGGCGATCCCGAGGCAGTTGGGGCCGATCAGCCGCGCGCCGTGCGCCCGAACGAGTGCTAGCAGCCGTTCCTGGCGCTCGGCGCCCTCGCTTCCGACCTCGGCGAAGCCGGCCGAGATGACGACCAGTGCGCGGACGCCCTTGCGGAGCGCCTGCTCGGCCGCCCCCAGCACGGCGCCGGCGGGCAGCGAGATGACCGCGAGCTCCACGTCGTCCGGGATCTCCTCGATCGAGGCGTACGCCCGCACGCCCGCGACCGGCTCGCCGTCCCGGTTCACGGGGTAGGCAGCGCCGGCGAAGTCGCCGATGAGGATGTTCCGGAAGAGCTCGCCCCCGATCGAGCCCCGGCGCCGGGAAGCGCCGATCACAGCGACGCTCCGCGGCTCGAAGAACGGCCGTAGCGAGGCGGTGACCGCGGTGTGGTCGCGCTCCTCCACGCGTTCCAGGAAGTGCTCGGTCGGCGCGATCGGGAACTGGACCTCGAGCTCGCCGCCGTCGAGCTCGCGGGTGAGCTCGAACCCGGCCGCCTCGAAGACGCCGAGCATGTCTCGGTTGTCGGCGAGCACCTCGGCGACGAAGCGTTCGATGCCGACCTCCGAGGCGCGCGCTGCCAGCCGCTCGAGCAGCCGCGTGCCGATGCCGCGTCGCTGGTGCGCGTCCGCGACCGCGAACGCAGCCTCCGCGACGGCGGGGTCGCGGAGCCGCACGTAGTTGGCGACGGCGACCACCTGCTCGCCGTCGGTGTCTGCGAGAGCGCCGAGGAGCGCGCCCCGCTCCACCCAGTCCGGCTCGAGGAGCGGCTCGACGAGCCGGGCGTCCAGACCCGCGTAGCCGTGGAAGCGGAGGTAGAGGCTGCGCTCGGAGAGCGAGCGGAAGAACGCCAGCAGCGCGTCCGCGTCCTCCCTCCGCGGCGGGCGGAGTCGTAGTGTGCGGCCGTCTCGAAGGATGACGTCTACTGCGTCCGCGACGGAGGTCACCGTGTCCATTGTCGCGTCCCGGACGCTCCGCCGCCCTCAGCGCGTCCGCGACCGCCGCTTCGGCCTCGGCTTCCGCTTCGCGGCGCGACCGCGAGTCGAACGGCGCTCGACCCGGTGCCGGGCGCGCGCTGCGGGAGCCGTCGGGGCAGCTGCCGAGTAGCGCAGGCGCAAGAGCGCCAGAGCCGCGATCGCCGTCGTGAGGACGTCTGCTACGACGCACTACTGGCAGATCGCGTCCGCCTGAGCGCTTTCCTGCGTCCGACCACCACGAGGTCGGCGCCGACCGCTTCCGCGGCCGCCACGATCTCCTCTGCGGGATGACCGCAAGCCTCGACGTAGCGAGCCGGGACCTGACGCTGGATGAGCTGCTCGCGGGCGCGGCCGATGATGTCGCCTTCCGGAGAGTCGGCGCGACGGACGTGCACGACGGCCAGGCTCGAGCCGTATCCGACGAGGTCGGCGGCGGCGTCGAGCGCGCGCTCGGATGTCTCCGATCCGTCGAAGCCCACGAGAATCTGCCTCGGTCGCGCTGCCATGCGTCGATCGTGCTGGACGCTCATCTCCGTAGCGTCCGCGAGCATCCCGATTCGTCGTGCGGTGAACTACGCAGGGCTGGGCCTAGTGGCTAACTACGCAGAGTCAGAGCTCAGATGTCGCGGGCGCCGCTACGGGCTCGGGCTCGCCGGGCTCCTCCGCGCCCTGGTCCAGCCGGAACGGCGGATATGAGTCGGTCATCAACGCTGCGTACCCGACGACCCGCAGGACCCATCGGTCGAGTCCGAGGACGAAGTCGAAGATCCCGCGCGGGTAGCGGGTCGTGAAGAGGAGCGCGATCCCGGCGAACACGACGAGGAGCAGGAGCAAGCCCGGATGGCCGCCGCCCGGGCCGTAGTCGTTCCCGTCCCAGTCTCCCATCCCCCAGGACCAGCCACCTCCCCCGAGGAAGACACTCAGCAAGAGGTAGTGCGGGATCACGAGCAGCCACCACTTGACGAGCACGAGACCCCGTGACAGCCGCTCGGGATACGCCACCTCGACGCGCGCCGGGTACTCGGGCACGTCTGCAAGCGTGAAGGGCGGATAGCGGTCGGTGCCGAGCGCGCCGTACGAGTAGAACGCGACCCGCCACGCCCAACGCAGCACGCCGACGTTGAAGTCGAAGATCCCGCGCGGATAGCGCCCCGTGAAGAGGATCGCGAAGAACGCGACGATCGTAAGCACGAAGAACGCGATGAACAGGAAGAAGAGGACGATGTAGTGCGGGATCGCGAGCAGCCACTTGACGAGCCAGAGCCAGCGACTGACCTGCGGATCGAGCCTGCCCTCGACGCGAATTGGGTGAGCTGGAAGGGTGGACATGCGAGACCTCCTTCTCGACCTTTTCCGAGACCCTTACAGACCTGGGATCGTTCCGGCGCCGGGAACGGAGGGCGCCGGAACGATCCGATGCACCCCCCTACGGGCGGAAGACGATGCGAGCCGCGACCCGCCCTGCCTCGACGTCCGCGATCGCCTCGTTCACCTCCTCCAACGGCCGGATCTCCCGCGTGACGACGGTCTTCCCGGCTGCATGCAGCTCGAAGACCTCGCGCAGGTCGGTCCGCGTGCCCACGATCGAGCCGACGACGGTGATGCCGTTGAGGACGGTCTCGAAGATCGGCAGGGTCATCTCGTTCTCTGCCGGCAGCGCGACGAAGACGAGCGTGCCGCCCCGGCGAAGCGAGCGGTACGCCTGCTCGAACGACCTCGGCGAGACAGCGAGCGCGATCGCCTGGTCGGCGCCGCCGAGCGCCTGGATCGCGGCGGCTGGATCCTCCTTCGCCGCGTTCACCGTGAACTCGGCGCCGAGGCCGCGGGCGAGGTCGAGCTTCTCGTCGTGCAGATCGACCGCGATCACTCGTCCGCCCGCGATGCGCGCGTACTGGATCGCCATGTGCCCGAGGCCGCCGACGCCGAACACGGCGACGAGATCCGAGGATCGCGTCCCGGCGACCTTGACCGCCTTGTACGTCGTGACCCCGGCGCAGGTGAGCGGCGCCGCGTCGAACGGGTCGATCCTGTCGGGAACCTTGACCACGTACCGCGCATAGGCCGTCGCGTACTCGCCGAACCCGCCGTCGATGGAATAGCCCATGTTCTTCTGCTCGTGGCAGAGCGTCTCCCATCCGGACACGCAGTAGTCGCAGGTGCCGCACGCATAGCCGAGCCACGGCAGCGCGACGCGGTCGCCGACTCCGACCTCGACGACGCCAGGGCCCAGCTCCTCGACGATCCCGACACCTTCGTGACCGGGGACGAACGGCGGCGAAGGCTTCACGGGCCAGTCGCCGTGAGCGGCGTGGATGTCCGTGTGGCAGAGACCGGAGGCTTCGATCTGCACCCGGATCTGACCAGGCCTGAGCGGGCGCCGCTCGACTTCCTCGACGCGGAGCGGCTCCGCGAAGTCGTGCACGATCGCGGCGCGGTACGAGGTGGTCGCAACCTTCGCGCTCGAGCGCTGCACCTCAGTTGCAGACATGACGGCCTCCTTCTGTCGGGTTACGGAGCCATGGTCCGCCGACCGCCGCCTGCCGGCATCGTGGGCGCCACGGGCAGGCGCTCGGTAGTTCACCGCAACGCGCTCTGCAACAGGACGAAGCCCGGCCGAATGGCCGGGCTTCGTCGTGTCTGCGATGGTCGCCGCCTAGCGCAGCGACGTCATCTTCGGACCCGCAGCCTTCTTGTTCTTCGTCGTCGCGGGCTGCAGCGCGGTACTCCCGCCCAGGGGGTCGTCGCCGATGGTCGGGATGAACGTCGGCGGAACCCGAACGTCGGTCGCCTGCTCGAAGTCGTAGGCGAGGCCGATCAGTTCCGGCTCGGCCCATCGGCCGCCGATGAAGGTGATGCCCATCGGCAGGACTCCGTGATACGCAGCCGGCACCGTGATGTCCGCATAGCCGGAGGCAGCCGCGGCCGTCGAGGAGCCGATGAAGTTATTGAAGCTGTCCGTTGCGGCAAAGTCACCGCCCTCGGGATTGTCGTTCGTGATCCAGGCCGGTGTGTTCGTGAGCGCGATGATCGCATCGAGGTCGTTGTCAGCCATGACCTCGTCGACCTCGTCCTGGACCGGCGGTGTCACGCTCGCGCGAAGCGCCGCGCAGGCCGCGTCGCGGCCGTTGGTCGCGACACCGTCCACGAAGATGGCGCTGTTCCAAGGCCCCTCGAGCTCGGGATGGGCATTGTTGAACGCGAGCAACTCCGCGAGGGTCTGCGGGTAGGGCTCGCCATCGACCGGGTTCGTGCCGGAGACGTACGTCTCGAGGTAGGTCTGGATGTCGGTCTTGAACTCGCACGTGAGTGCGGCACCCTCGTTGGCGGCGGCCGAGAGATCGATATTGGTCGGATCGACCACGGTCGCACCTTCGGCCTCGAGCGCGGCAATGGTGTCGGCCAGGATCGGCTCGGCGATCGCCGCGGTGGAGGGGCCGAACGTTCCGTCACGCCAGACGCCGATCCGGGCGCCGTCGAGAGCCTCGGCGTCGAGGAACTGCGTGTAGTCGGTGAAGGCGTTGCCGGCCTGAGCGGCGGTCGCCGCGTCGTCCGGGTCGACGCCGGTCCCTGCGCCGAGAAGTACCGCAGCGTCGGTCACGTTGCGTGTCATCGGGCCGGCCGTGTCCTGGTCGGCGCTGATCGGGATGACGCCCGCGCGGCTCCACAACCCGAGTGTCGGCTTGATCCCGACGACGCCGTTGGCGCCGGACGGGCAGACGATCGAGCCGTCCGTTTCCGTGCCGACGGTCGCGACCGCGAGATCAGCAGCCGCGACGACCCCGGAGCCGGAGCTCGAGCCGCATGGGTTGCGATCGAGGACGTACGGCATGTTGGTCTGGCCGCCGATGCCGCTCCAGCCGGACGAAGACGGGCCGGACCGGAAGTTCGCCCACTCGCTGAGGTTTGCCTTGCCGATGATGATCGCGCCCGCCGCCTTGAGCCGGGCGGCGATGAACGCGTCGTCCGGCGTGCTCCCGGCAAGTGCCCAGGAGCCGGCTGTCGTCGGCATGCCCGTCGTGTTGACGTTGTCCTTGACGATGATCGGGATGCCGAGCAGCGGCCGGTCGTCCCCGCCACGGCGCGCCTTGTCCGCCGCCCGCGCGTCGGCGAGCGCCGTCGGGCTGACCGTGATCACCGCGTTGAGCGTCGGGTTGAGCTTCTTGATCCGGTGCAGATAGAACTGGGTCAGCTGCACGGACTTCAGCCGATGCGCGTCCATCAGCTCCTGGAGCTCCGGGATCGTCGTCGCGTCGACGTCAATACCGGCGACCTTGGTGTCCTTCGTGTTGGCCGCGAGGCCGATCGTCACCGCGGCGCCGGATACCGCGAGCACGAGGGCCAGCAGGGTCGTCAGAAGTAGGGAACGCCGAAGTCGGCTACTCATCGCGTGACCTCCTCTAGAGGCTGATTTACGCCCATGACTCTCTCCCCTTCCTCGTAGTCGTGTACTGGGCTGAGCCGGACACACGCAGCAAGGGACCCCGCCTTCGAAGCCGGGAACGGGCGGAGAGTCCACGCACGAGCACCCGGTCGGCCGAGCCTAACAACGTCCGGTCGCCACGCGTCGCACATCCTCTCCTCCCACGCCGGGCGGGCGGGCTCGGAAGACGGAGGGCAAGCGTGGTAGCTTGGCCCGCGTGGAGCGCTGGCATCTGCCCTCGATCGAGGCGGACGGGAAGCGCGAGCCGCGTGTGCTGTTCTCGCGCCCCGACTGCCGCGCGGTGGTGATCGACCTGAACGAAGGCGACACGCTGGGAGACCACCGGATGTACGAGCACGCCGTCGTCGAGATCGTCTCCGGCCGACTGGGCGTGACGCTGGGCGGCCGCGAGCTCGAGTGCGACGCGGGGATGCTCCTGACCTTCGACCCGGGCGAGACGCGGAGCGTCCGTGCCCTCGAGCCTTCGCGGCTCCTCCTGCTCCTCACGCCCTGGCCGGGCAAGGGCCACTTCCGGGACGCCGAGGCCACGGATCCGGGCCGCATGCCGGCCAACGCCACGGTTCCGCCGCTCGAGAGCTAAGGACTACGCCTCGTTAGAGTCAGCGCAGGCATGGCGGACTACACGATCGTCAGGCTCGAGGAGGTCGACGACGTCCTCGGCGACTACCCGGGCGAGATCCGGCTGCTCGCGGACGGCCTCGAGACCGAGCAGGTGGCATTCACGTACCGGCGGATGCCGCAGTTCACGGGGGGCAAGGGCTCGTACGGCCACCGGCACAAGACGCAGGAGGAGGTCTACTTCGTCGTCGCGGGGACGCTCCAGTTCAAGCTCGGGGACGAAATCGTCGAGCTCGGGGCGGGGTCGGCGGTTCGCGTCCCGCCTGAGACCTGGCGCTCGGTCTGGAACGACGAGCCCGAGGACGCGGAGCTCATCATCGTCTCGATCCGCCTCGACGACCCGCGCGGCGACGCCGAGTACCTCGAGAACTTCTGGCCGGACGACGACTGAGGGCGAGATGAATCTCGCCCCTACGAGGATCCGTGTAGGGGCGAGGCTTGCCTCGCCCTCACCACCCACCTAGCTGCGGTCGGTGGCCGCGCCTACGCCCTCGGCTGGACGCGGCGGCAGCGGGCACGAGACGAACGGCCTCCCCGTCAGCAAGTGGCCGAGCTTGTACGCCTCACAGCCTGCGCAGAATCCGGTCGCCGAGGCGGCGAGGGCGAGGACGGCGACCAGCGATCCGAGCACCGCGCCGAGGGCGCCCGCGCCCGCGAGGTACGCGAGCGCCGCGGCCGAGAGGAACGCGACGCCGACCATGTTCGCGAAGCGCGGCGGTCGTGCGTCCTCGAGCGGTCCTTCGCCGAAGCGCGGCTGGACGAGCTCGAAGTACGCGAGGCAGGGGAGGCAGTAGCGCCGTCCGAAGGTAAGCCCTACCGCGAGCTGCGCGGCGAGTAGCGCGAGCAGCCACCACCAGCCCGTGAGGACGGCGATCCCGGCGAGGAGCCCGACGACCGCCTGGTTGAACCGCGGCGCGCGCGAGTCGATGACGTCGAGGTCCCGGTACGGGTCGGCGAGCCGCTTCATTCTGGGAAGTATTACCGCCCGAAGCGGCTCCGCGTCGACGCCTAGGTCTTCGCCCAGGCCGCGACCGCGTCGATCAGCGACCGCAGCTGCTGACCCTCGATCGTCAGCACGTACTCGACGCGCGTCGGACGCTCCGTGCGCACCTCGCGGCGGAGCACGCCGGCATCCTCGAGCTCCACGAGCCGCTGCGCGAGCGTGCCCGGCGGGATCGAGCCGAGTGCCCGTCGGAACTCCGTGAAGCGCGTGCAGCCCTGGTGCGACGCGTACAGGATCGAGACCGCGTAGCGCCGCTCGAGGAGGTCCGCGACGCGGCGGACCTCCTCGGGGACGGGGTCGTGGGGTTTACACCGCCACACTGGACTCCACCGGCTTCGTCTCGAGGGCCAGGTCGAGCACCTCGCCGATGGACATGACCGGGTGGAAGCTGACGTCCTCCTTCACGTTCTCGGGGATCTCGTCGAGATCCGCGCGGTTCCGCTCCGGGATGATGATGTCCGTGATGCCGGCGGCGTGGGCGGCGAGCACCTTCTGCTTGAGCCCGCCGATCGGCAGCACGCGCCCCTGCAGCGTGATCTCCCCGGTCATGCCGACGGTGTGCTTGACGGGCCGCTCCGTGAGGAGCGAGGCGACCGCGGTCGCCATCGTGATGCCCGCGCTCGGGCCGTCCTTCGGGATCGCCCCGGCCGGCACGTGCAGGTGGAACGCCCGGTTGTCGAACGCGTCCTCGTCGATCCCGAGCTGTGGCGCGAGCGCGCGCACCGTCGAGATCGCGATCTGCGCCGACTCCTTCATGACGTCGCCGAGCTGGCCGGTGAGGACGAGCTTGTCGCCGTCCTTGTGGGACGTGGCCTCGATGAAGAGGACGTCGCCGCCCGTCGCCGTCGCGGCCAGGCCGGTCGCGACTCCGGGAACGGCGGTCCGCTCCGCGGTCTCGCGGTAGACCTTCTGCCGGCCGAGCGCCTCGCGCACCGCGTCCGCGTCGATCTCGACCGGCGGCTTCGCCTCCTCCGAGGCGATCTTCGTCGCGGTCTTGCGCAGGATCGTCCCGAGCTCGCGCTCGAGCTGGCGGACGCCCGCCTCGCGCGTGTACTCGGCGACGACCTTCTCGAGCGCCTCGTCCGTGACGGACACCTCGTCCTCGCGCAGCCCGTTCCGCTCGACCTGCCGCGGCCACAGGTACCCGCGCGCGATCGCCACCTTCTCCTCGGTCGTGTAGCCGTCGAAGCGGATGACCTCCATGCGGTCGAGGAGCGGGCCGGGGATCGTCTCGGCCATGTTCCCCGTCGCGATGAAGAAGACCTCGGAGAGGTCGAGCTCGACGTCGAGGTAGTGGTCACGGAAGGAGTGGTTCTGGGCGGGGTCGAGCACCTCGAGCAGGGCCGAGCTCGGGTCGCCACGCCAGTCGGCGCCGACCTTGTCGACCTCGTCGAGCATGATCACCGGGTTCATCGTCCCGGCGTCACGAAGCGCGCGCACGAGGCGGCCCGGGAGGGCGCCGATGTAGGTGCGGCGGTGGCCGCGGATCTCGGCCTCGTCGCGGATGCCGCCGAGCGACATGCGGACGAACTCGCGTCCGGTCGCACGGGCGATGGACTCACCGATCGAGGTCTTGCCCGTGCCGGGCGGCCCGATCAGCGTGAGGATGACGCCGGAGCGCTTGTCGTCCTCGACTCCCCGCTCCTTGCGGAGCTTCGCGACCGCGATGTACTCGACGATGCGCTCCTTCACGTCGTCGAGGCCCGCGTGGTCGGCGTCGAGCACCTCGCGCGTGTACTGCGGGTCGAGCCGCTCCTCCGAGCGCTTGTCCCACGGCACGGCGAGCAGCCAGTCGAGGTAGTTGCGGATGACCGTGGCCTCGGGCGTCTGGTCACCCATGCGCTCGAGCCGCGAGAGCTCGCGCTCGGCCTGCTCGAGAACGTCCTCGGGCATGTTCGCCTCGGCGATCTTCGTGCGGTACTCCTCGACGACCGAGGCCTCGTCCTCGCCGAGCTCCTTCCGGATCGAGTCGAGCTGGCGGCGGAGGATGTACTCGCGCTGCTGCTTCTCGACGCCGGACTCGACGTCCTCCTGGATGCGGCGGCGCACCTGCATGAGGGCAAGGCGCTCGCGCTGCATCTCGAGGGAGAGCTCGAGCCGCTCGCGCACGTCGACGGCCTCGAGGAGCTGGACCTTCTGCTCGAAGGTCAGGTCAGGGGAGTAGCCCGCCGTATCGGCGAGCGCACCGGGCTCGACGATCGAGCGCACGAAGGCGGCGATGCGGCCGTCGTCGCCGCGCAGCTCGAGGATCTCCTCGACGACCGCGCGGTACTCGCGCTCGAGCTCGCGGATGCGCCCGTCGACGGTCTCGTCGTCGGGGCGCTCCTCGACCTCGACGAACAGGCGGCCCTGGCTGTCGGTGCCGGCCGCGCCAGCGATGGCGCGGTGCAGACCCTGGAGCGCGACGGCCCGCCCACCGCCGGGCAGACGAATCCGGTCCGTCACCTCGGCGACGGTGCCGACCTTCGCGTACTCGTCGTCGTGCTTGGGCACGAGCAGCACGAGCTCCTCGTCGCCGACGTCCACGGTGAGGGTGACGTTCATGTTGGGGAAGACCACGAGGTCCTCCAGGGGGACGAGCAATAGGCGGATGTTCTCGCTCAACGCTTCTCGCTTTCGTTCGGAGGTCGTACTTGGTTCGAAAAGTGTAGCGAGTGAGGTAGGGTCAACCGCGAGGCTTGCGGAAGCGCGCAAGCGAGGCCGCGGCGACGCGTCCGGCGAGCAGATCGGAGGCGGATCCGACGCCGGCCCCGTTCCACGTCATCACCCCAGCGACGAAGACTCCTCCCGGCCAGAAGACGAGGCCAGTGTCGTGGCGCGCTCTCGAGATCCAGCCCGCCTTGTGCAGGACGGACACCCCTGCTCGGCCGCGTAGGCTCGTGTCCAGCTTCCGCGAATCGCTCACGTGTGCGAGGAGCCAGAGGAGATAGCGGGCGTCGGCGGGCGTGAACCCGGGCTGCTTCGCGCGGAGCGGGCCGACGCCTCCGGAGGCAAGCCAGACGGCGCGCCACAGCCGAGACATGTCCCACGCGGTCGTGTACTTGCCGGTGCCCCACGCCGGCTGCTCGTCCACCCGGACGGGAATCCGGCCCGACGGCATCCTCACCTCGTCGGTCGCGTAGCCGCCGTACATGATCGAGTCGACGAGGCCGATCGAGCGCATCATCCCGTTGACCAGGTCGGAGCCGGCACTGGTCGAGCCGGCCATCCAGACCTCGAGCGCGTTTGCCGCCTTGTCGTCCGAGACCGTGATCATCTCCTGGAAGAGGCCGCCGACGTACGAGCCGGGCGCCGGAATCCCCGCGTGGCGGACGAGCGCGGTCACGGCGATCGCAAGCTTGAGCGTCGAGGCCGCGGGGAAGCGCGCGCGGGCATTCCACGCCGCTCCGCCGCCGGTCGTCAGGCTCTGGACGTAGTACGCACCCGTCCCCGGGAACCGGCGTACGAGCGGTCCCAGCTTCGCGGCGAGTGCGGGATCCTCCCGTGCGCGGACGAAGCGGGGCTGCGCGGCGGCCGGCAGGGCGAAGACGTCGCGCACGACGCCGGAGGAGCTGCGCCCGTCGGCCGTCGTCGTCGTGACCCTCACGGCCCTGTCGCCCGGCGGGAGCACGACGCGAAGCCAGAATCGGCGGCCCCGGGTTGATCCGGCGCGCAACGAACGGTGGCCGAGCTCGCGTCCCCCCGCGTAGACGACGACGCGGCGAGCTCCGGGCGCCGCGCGCCCGCTGACGATGCCGTACGAGACCTGCCGCGGCGCGGGCTGCTCGATCGCGGGAGGCGGCAGAGGCGGAGCTGCGTCCACATAAGAAACGATAGGGCTCCGAGCGGCGTTCTAGCCTTGCGCCGTGCCCGTGGCGCCCACGCCGATTCTCGCCCACCTCGACCTGGACGCCTTCTTCGCCGCGGTCGAGGAGCTCGAGGACCCGTCGCTCCGCGAGCAGCCGCTCGTCGTCGGCGGCGACCCGCAGGGGCGCGGCGTCGTGTCGACGGCGAACTACGTCGCGCGCCGCTACGGCATCCACTCGGCCATGAGCTCCGCCGAGGCTCGCCGGCGCTGCCCACACGCGATCTTCCTTCGTCCGCGGCACGCGCTCTACCGGCAGTATTCGCGCGCGGTCTGGGACACCGTAGCCGAGCTCGTTCCGCGGATCGAGCGCACCGGGATCGACGAGGGCTACCTCGATCTCGCGACCGTTGCGGACGACTTCTCGCGCGCGCGTGCGGTCGCCTCGGCGATCCAGACATCGGTGCGCGCAACGACGAGCCTGACCTGCTCGCTCGGCGTCTCGACCTCGAAGGTCGTGTGCAAGATCGCGTCCGACCGGCGCAAGCCGGGCGGGATCACGCTCGTGCCGCCCGGCCACGAAGCGCGTTTTCTCGCTCCGCTGCCGGTCCGGCTGCTTCCGGGCGTCGGGCCGCGCGCGGAGGAACGGCTCGCGCGCGCGGGCATCGACACGGTAGGCGGGCTGGCCGCGCTCACGGACACGGAGCTGAAGGCGGTGCTCCCCGGGTCGGTGGGCGTCGTCCTGAGAGACCGCGCTCGCGGGATCGACCCACGCGACCTCGAGCTCGAGCTGGAGCAGGTCTCCGTGTCCGCAGAGGACACGTTTGCGAAGGACGTCTCGGACAGGACGGTCCTGCACGAGGAAGTGCGGCGCCTCTCCGTGCTGGTCGCGGAGCGCCTGCGCAACTCGGGCCTTTCCGGGAGGACCGTCACGGCGAAGCTCCGCTACGGCGACTTCTCGATCCGAACGCGCTCGACGACGCTTTCCGCCGCCGTCGACGAAGCGGAGCTGATCGGCGAGATCGCCTGCGGGCTGCTCGACCGCGGCCTCCGCGACCGACCGGGTGCGCTCCGTCTCGTCGGCGTCGGAGTCTCGAGCCTCTCGCCGTACCGGCAGCTTTCGCTCGAGAGCTAGCTCCGCAAAAGCGGCCGCGTGAGGCACGTCGGGCCGCCGTCGCCCTTGCGGGAGATCTCGTCCCCGCGGTAGACGGCGACGTCGACTCCTGCGTGCTCCATGCGCCTGCGCGTCTCCGGATTCCCGTCGAGGGCGAGTGCGCGCCGAGGACCGAGCGCAAGGACGTTCGAGCCCTGCGACTCGAACTCCTCGTCCGGGACCTCGAGGACCGAGATGCCGCGCTCCGCGAGCAGGCGCATGAGGCGCACCGGCGCGAGTCGCGGATACACGAGCGCGAGATCGGCGTCGAGCGGCGAGATGAAGGACATGAGGTGCATCACCTCGCCGGCACCGTTCCAGTGCGGCAGGTCGAACGCCACCACCTCCACTCCGGCGAACGCCGTCTCGAACGCCGCGACTGCGGCCTCGTTCGTCCGGTAGCCGATGCCGACGAGGAGGGTCGTCTCGTCGAGCCAGAGCGTGTCGCCGCCCTCGGCGAGCGCGGAGCCGTCGAGCTCGCCGGCGACCGGAACACCAGCCGCCTCGAGCGCCGCAGCGAGCGCCGCCGGCTCGGTCCTGCGGCCCTCCTTCCCCGGCCGGAGCAACACGACGCCCTCGCGACCGACGAGCACCGGGTCGTAGACGTAGATCGCGTCCGGGTTCCCGGGATCGTGTCGCGAGATGACGACCTCCGCGCCCGCATCCTCGAGGAGCCCGGCGAAGACCTCGTGCTCGGCAGCGGCCGCGGCATGGTCGGGAGCGGCACGCCAGCCGTACTCGCGCCAGCGGGCGGCGTCCTCTGCGAGCGGCGGGCGCACGAGGACGCGCTCGAGCGTCCCCGTCATCGACGCGCTGCCGAACCTCGCCGCCTGCACGGTCAGAGCACGCGGGGCCGGTGCGACGACGAGTAGACGTCCTTGCGCAGGATCAGCCCGTCCTCGAACGGGAACACGTCCACGCCGTCCCACTCGAGCCGCCGCCCGTCGCTCGCAGTCGCAGTCGCCGTCCACTCGCTGACGACGAGGCCGTCGCGCGCATACAGTCGTCGCCCGCGGAATGCGAGATCGGGCCAGTTCTCGAAGATGCGCGCGATGTGCGGCCCGACGTCGTCGCCCTCGACGCGCTCCCCGGCCGTGTGGTTCTCGAAGACCATCCCCGGCCCGTGGAACGACACGATCGCGTCCACGTCGTGCGCGTTCCAGGCGTCGTTGTAGCGCTCGATGGTCTGCTCGAGCTCCGCCGCCGAGTCGACCGTCGTCATGCGCGCGAGTATCGCACGGCGAGACATTGACAACCATCGATGTAGCGCCTATGCTCTTTCATCGATGAACGTCGATCTAATCCGGGCGCCGATCGCGTGCTGCCGGCCGCTCGACGACGATGGCCTGTCTGCCGAGGACGCGGAGGCGACCGCCGCGGTGTTCAAGGCGCTCTCGGATCCCGCCCGGGTGCGGATCGTGAACCTCCTCGCGCGCAACCCGGAGCCGGTGTGCGTGTGCGAGCTGACCCCCGCGGTCGGGCTCTCGCAGCCGACCGTGAGCCATCACCTGAAGAAGCTCGTCCAGGCCGGGCTGCTCCAGCGCGAGCAGCGCGGTGTCTGGGCGTACTACACCCTCGACCGCGACGGCCTCGCCCGAGCGGCGAGCGTCTTCGACCTGGAAGGAGCAGCGGTATGAGCACGGACGTGCGGGACGAAGTGAGAGCGCGCTACGCGGAGGCCGCGATCGGTCTCACCGAAGGTCGCGGCTGCGGATGCGACTGCGACAGCCTCGGCTGCTGCGGAGAGGAGTCGACGACGCTCTTCGGTCAGGGCCTGTACGCCAGCGACGAGCGCTCTGTTCTTCCCGACAGTGCCGTGTCCGCAAGTCTGGGCTGCGGAAACCCCGTCGCGGTCGCGGAGCTCCACGAGGGCGAGACCGTGCTCGACCTCGGATCGGGCGGCGGCATCGACGTGCTGCTCTCGGCCCGTCGCGTCGGCCCGTCCGGAACGGTGTACGGCCTCGACATGACCGACGAGATGCTCACGCTCGCGCAGCAAAACGCGCGCGAGGCGGGCGCTACGAACGCCCACTTCCTGAAGGGCCTGATCGAGGCGATCCCGCTCGCGGCCGAGAGCGTCGACGTCGTGATCTCGAACTGCGTCGTCAACCTCTCGCCCGAGAAGGACAAGGTGCTCGCGGAGATCGTGCGCGTGCTCCGGCCGGGCGGTCGCGTGGGGATCACCGACGTCGTAGCCGAGGACCGCTTGACCGCCGAGGACAGGGCTGCGCGCGGAAGCCACGTCGGCTGCATCGCTGGGGCGCTGTCGGTGAGCGAGTACCGCGAGGGCCTCGCCGAGGTCGGCCTCGTCGACGTCGAGGTCGAGCTCACGCATCGCGTCGCGGACGGAATGCACGGGGCGATCGTCCGCGCGGTCAAGCCCGCCTAGCCGTCTTCGGCCGCGCGCGGCCCGAGGCTGCCGCTGAGGCGCTGCAGGAAAAAGCCGCCGGCGAGGAGCAGCGCGCCGACGAAGATGAAGGAGAAGGCGCGCGTGATCGAGCTCAGCTCGGCGAGGTCGTACAGGAAGATCTTCGCGAGGCTGACACCGAAGAGCGCAAGGCCCGCATAGCGCACCGCAGTCGAGCCCCGGAGCAGCCCCGCGACGAGCAACCCGAGCCCGACGAGCGCCCAGAGCGCGCTGACCGCGACGTGCCCCCGCTCGAAGTCCGTCTCGACGGAGGCCGTCGAGAACAGCTCGGCGAGCTCGAGGATCCCAAGCGATGCGGCGTAGAGCGCAAGACCGCCGGCGACCGCGCCGATCGGTACGCGCAGCTCGTCGTCGGTCGCCGTGAACGCAACCGCGACGAGCGATCCGACGCATGCGGCAAGCACCCAGAGAGCGGCGCCCGGGCTCGCTGAAGCCTCGAAGAGGTGCGACTGCGGCGTGAATTCGAGCAGCACGACGGCGGTGGTCGCGCCCGCGACGACGGCTCCCGCCCGCCAGAGCCGCGACTCGCCGAGCGGCTCGGCCAGCGCCGCCAGCACGGCACCGGTGAGCGCTGTCACGAACGCCGTCCAGCGCAGGTCGTCCATGAGCACGCGCTCTGTGGCGAGCACGGCGACGATTCCGGCGCTCCAGAGAATCGTGGAGAAGTCGCGCAGATCCCGGTCGCGCCAGACGAGCGCCGCGAGACCGAACGCGGCCAGCGCGCACGCGCCGGAGGCGATCGCGCCGCGCAGCTCGAGCTGTCCCTCCTCGAGCCACGGCTGCACCTCGACGAGGAGCGCGACGGCTGTGGTCAGGAGGACGACGATTCCGCCCGCCAGCCAGAGCCGGACCTCGTCGACGATGCGCGCGAGCGCGCCGAGCGCGAGTCCGGTGGCGGCGATCGCCACGATGCGCGCCACGGAGTCCGTGACGAGCAGCCCCTCGGCGAAGACGAGGAAGACGACGCCGATCGCCCAAAGGGTCGTCGACGCGTCGCGGAAGCCCGGTCGGGTGAAGACCGCCGCTGCGAGCGCGGCGTAGGTGAGCGCCGCGGCGAGGTAGCCGAGGCCGCCGATCCACTCCTTCTCCGTCAGCTCTGCGACCGCAATCCAGGCGGAGACGGCGGCGACGACGCCGGCGGCGCCGTGCACGACGTCCGCGTACTGCCGTCCCGCGTCGAGCAGTCGATACGCGTACGCGCCGCCGAGAATGCCCGCGGCAGCGGCGAGGACCGACCAGCCGCCGGTCGAGGTGTCCCCGAAGCCCGTCGGCGTCGCCTCGAAGGACGTACGCGAGAGCTCCGGCACGTCGAAGGCGAACGCCTCGATGAGCACGACGGCCAGCCACGTGAACGCAGCGACCGCCAGCTCCACCGCGCGCCGCATGCCCGCGGCAGCGAGCACGGCCGCTCCGACGCCGGCGGCGAGGAAGCTCGCGGCCACGTGGCCCGACTCGAACGAGGAGGCGACGAAGGCGAATGCGCCGGCCAGCGTCCCGAGTGCGGCCGCCGTGAAGCAGAGCGCCTCGGTGATCCCTCGCTCGTGGCGCTCGAGCGCGAGCCGGACCCCGCGGACGAACGCGAGCAGGCCCTCTTCGGTGCGTTCGGCATAGGAGGAGGGCGCGAGCAGACCGCATGCTGCAGCGGCGATTGCCGCGGCGGCGAGAGGGAGCACGCCATCGATGTGCTCCGCGTTCGGGTCGAACAGGAAATCGAGCCTCGCGTCGGTCACGAGCGCGTGCAAGCCCGCGAGGGCCGCGTACGCGATCGCCATCACGCGCAATCGGGCGTCGCCGAGCTGACGCGCGACGATTGCAAGCACGACGGCCTCGGCGGCCCAGACGAGCGTGAGCGTCCCGCCGACGAGGACGTCCGCGGTCCCCACCGCGGCCAGCGCGAGCGCCGAGGCGCCGACGGCGAGCGCGAGATCCTCGAGCTTCCGCCGCTGCAGCGCCCCGAACACCGCGGCCCAGATCGCAGCCGCGGCGAGCAGGGCGATCCCGCGATCCGTCCCGGCTTCGAGCACCTGGGCGGCGGCGAGGAGCACCACGGCGAACGCGCCGAGCGCGTAGGTGAGCGCGAGCGGGTCGACGAGCCCTTGCCTGCTCGCGAGCTGGAGGCCGACCGCAACTGCGAGCAAACCGAGCGCGAACGCCGCAGCTACTGCGACGACCCCTGCCAGCGGCCCGCCCCCATCCAAGATGAGCCACTCGACCTGGAGCCCGACGATGACGGAGATCGAGATCAGGAGCTCGCGCCAGCGGCGCGGGACCGACACGGCGCCCGCCGCCAGGAGGACGATCACGGCGAACGCGGTGGACTCCCAGGTCAGGACGACGTCGAGCGCCTGCAACGCCGGCGCGAGCGCGGCGCCGATCAGTCCGAGCGCGGCGATCGTCTGAGATCGCCAGCGGACGGCGACGACCGTCGCTCCCGCGGCGATGGCGCCCGCTAGGGGCAGGGCGAGCGCGTCCGGCACGAGGTCGTAGCGCGCGGCGGCCGCTGCGAGCGTTGCGTACGCCCCCGCGATGCCCGCGCCGACCGCGGCGAGAGCGGCCCAGTACTGGCCGAAGCGGGCGCGCAGGAAGAGCCCGCCGCCGAACGCGAGCATCGACGCGATCGCTCCGAGAGCGACGCGCGCGCGTTCGTCGATCCAGCCGCGGTTGGAGGCGAGGACGAAGAAGAGCCCGATCCCGAAAGCCAGTACCGCGCCGCCGGCGATCGCGAACCCGCGGGCGCCGACGAGGTCCCAGTCGTGGGCCAGCTCGGCGAGCGAGCGCCGCGGAGGCGGCGGCGGGCTCGGCGGCGTCGGAGGCGGCGGAGCGGGAGCGGGTGGCCGCACCGGCGGCGCCGGAGGCCGCATCGGCGCTGGCCGCGTAAGAGGCGCCGGCTCCACCGGAGGCGTAACGCGCGCCGGAGCGTCCGCCTGGGGCATGGCCGGCCGAGCGTGCTGAAGGTCCATGAGCCTGCGGACCTCTGCCATCTCGCGGGAGACCCGCGCGAGCTCGCTCTCGAGCCGGGTGAGGGTGCCTTCGAGGAACTCGGCGCGGAACCGCTGACCTGCGTCGTCTGCCATGACTGCCCGAATTAGACGGGCAGTCCCTCAAGAAGCGCTCAAGCCAGAAGGCGGCGGTTCTCCGAGAGCGCCTCGAGGATGCGCTCCACGTCCTCCGGGACGTTGTAAAGGTGCAGCGACACGCGCACGCTCTCGTCACGCGACGATGTGACGACTCGAGCATCCGCCAGAGCACGAACGAGCTCCTCCGCCTGGGTCGAGGCGATGCAGACCAGCGGGCCATGGTCCCCTTCCCCCCTCGGCGTGACAACCGTGGCACCGAGCTCGTCGAGGCCGGCGAGCAGGAGATCGACGAGCCCCCGCACGTGGGCCTCGATCGCGTCGACGCCGGCCTCCTCGACGATTCGCATGCCGGCTAGCCCGGCGTAGATGTTCGGCACCGGCGGCGTCCCGGAGTCGAAGCGGCGCGCGTCCGCGGCGGGCGAGTAGTCGGAGATGTCCATCCGGAAGATGTCCTCGTCCGCGAACCAGCCGGTCTGCGTCGGCAGCAGACGCTCGTGCAAGTCATCGCGTACGAACATGAACGCGAGACCCGCGGAGGCGAGTAGATACTTGACGGTCCCGGCGGTCAGCAAGTCGACGCCGAGCTCGCGCACGTCCAGGGGGATCGCACCGGCCGCCTGGTAGCTGTCCGCGAGGCAGAGCGCGCCCCGCTCCCGCGCCAGGCGCGCGACCTCCGCGACATCGAGGCGATAGCCGCTGCGGTACGAGATCGCCGTGCAGCAGACGAGTGCCGTCCGCTCGTCGATCGCCTCAGCGAAGCGCTCGAGCGGGATCCGGCCGTCCGGCTCCGGCCGCACGTGGACGACCTCTGCGCCCCGAGACTCCTGCGCGTGCGCGATCTGCCCGACGGTCGGGAACTCGAACTCGGAGATAACGATCCGCCGGCGGCCATCCTCGAGCGGCAGCGCGCTGACGAGCGCGCTGACCGCCTGCGAGACCGAAGTCGTGACTGCGATCTCGCTCGGCTCCGCGTTCACGAGCCGCGCGAACGCCGCGCGCGCCGCCTCGGCGCGCTCGACCCAGTGCTCCCATTCCGCCCCATGGGCGTCCCAGCCGTCGAGGTACTCGTCGTACGCCTCGCGCACGTCGGTCGAGAGCGCGCCCTGCGAGCAGGAGTTCGCGTACGTCGTGTGCTCGAGGATCGGGAAGCGCCCGCGGACTGCTTCCCCGACGAGGGTCCTATCGGCCAAGGTACGCCTTTCGCAGCTCCTCGTGCCGGATGAGCTCGGACGCCTTCCCTTCGAGCACGATCCGCCCGGTCGAGAGGACGTACCCGCGGTCGGCGATCGAGAGCGAGACGTTCGCGTTCTGCTCGACGACCAGCAGCGCGACCCCGGCGGCGTGCACCTGCTGGATGATCTCGAAGCTCCGCTCGACGAGTATCGGCGCGAGACCCATCGACGGCTCGTCCATGAGCAGGAGCTTCGGCCGGGCCATCAGCGCGCGACCCATCGCGACCATCTGCTGCTCGCCCCCCGAGAGCGTTCCGGCGAGCTGCTTCCGCCGCTCGGCGAGCAGCGGGAAGAGCGCGTACACACGCTCGAGGTCCTCGGTGAAGTCGGCTCGGGGCCTGAGGTACGAGCCCATCTCGAGGTTCTCGAGCACGGTCATCGGGCCGAACAGACGTCGGTTCTCGGGGACGATGGCGAGCCCGCGCTCGATGCGGCGCGAGGTCGACATCCGGGTCAGGTCCTCGCCCGCGAGCGTGAGCCTCCCGGAGCGCGCCGGGACGATGCCGAGGATCGTCTTCAGCGTCGTCGACTTCCCGGACGCGTTGCCGCCGAGCAGGCACACGAGCTCCCCGTATCCGACCTCGAGGTCGACGTCCTGGAGGATGTGCATCTGGCCGTAGTACGTGTTGACGCCCTCGAGCCGGAGGAGCGGCTCGGGCCTGCCGTTGGCGCTCACCGGCCGGCCTCCGGCCGATGAGCGTGGAGGGGTGTGGGGAACCGGGAGGTTCCCCACACTCTTAGGAAGAAGGGCGCCCGTGGGGGAATCATGGTTTCCCCCACGAACGCAAGCCGGAGGCGCGCGTTGCTCACGCTTGCTCGCTTCTCGAGGTCCCCAGGTACGCCTCGACGACGCGCGGGTCGGTCGCGACCGCGTCGAAGGAGCCCTCGGCGATCTTCACGCCGTGGTCGAGCGCCACCACGCGGTCGGAGATCCCCTCGACGACGTGCATGTCGTGCTCGATGACGAGGATCGTGTAGCCGCCCTCGTCGCGCAAGCGGCCGATGAGCTCGGTGATCTCCTGTGTCTCCACGGGGTTCATGCCTGCCGCGGGCTCGTCGAGGAGCAGCAGCTTCGGCTGCGCCGCGGTCGCGCGGGCGATCTCGAGGCGGCGCCGGTTCGCGTAGGAAAGGCTGTACGCCGGCTGCCGCCAGCGGTAGCCCGACGAGGCGGTCCCCGAAGAAGCCGAGCCGCTCTTCGGCGAGCCGCTCGATCTCGCGCTCCTCGCGGCGCATGCCCCGCGTCCTCAACACGGAGCGCAGGACGCCGGCCTTCGTGTGGCCGTACGCCGCCGCCATGACGTTCTCCTTGACGGTCATGTTCAGAAACAGCCGCAGTGTCTGGAACGTACGCGCGATGCCGCGGCGGGAGATCTGGTGCGGGTCGAGCCCGAGCAACGACTCGCCCTCGAGCAGGATCTCCCCCTCGTCGGGCGGATACACACCGGTGATCACGTTGAAGAGCGTCGTCTTCCCGGCGCCGTTCGGGCCGATGACGCTCACGATCTCGCCCTCGCCGACGACGACGTCGAGCTCCGAGAGGCACGCGAGCCCGCCGAAGGAGATCGAGATCCGCTGGACCTCGAGCAGCGGGGCGCGGGCGTACGCGGTCATGGGCGTGCTCCGCGACCATGAGCGGGGAGGGGTGTGGGGAACCGGGAGGTTCCCCACGCTTTCCAGAAGAAGGGGGCACGTGGGGGAAACATGGTTTCCCCCACGACCGCGAGCTTGCGAGCGGTGGTCACACGACCTCTACGCGCTGCTGCCCGAACAGGCCCTGGGGCCTGAACGCCATCAGGCCCACGAGCATCGCCCCGATCAGCACGAAGCGTGCAACCGCGGGTTGCGCCAGAAGGAGGTTCTCCCACACGCAAGCGGTGAGGTAGAGCACGGGCACGAGCCCCACCGCACGCCAGAGTCTGCTGCGAACGAGCGTGAGCGCGAGAACCGCGGCCACGAGCCCGAGGTACGCCAGCTTGCCGGCGGCGCCGTCAGGCAGGCCGTCCTGCGTGACGATTCCGTCCGGGAGCAGGACCCACTCGTCGACGAGCTCGTCGACTCGAGCCGTCCCGAACGTCGTACCCTCGACGAGCGACGGACGCCAGCGCTCGGCGAGCTCGTGCACGACGAAGCCGAAGATCACTGTCCCGCCGAGCACCGCCGCCCCCAGCCAACGCGGCCGGCGGAGAAGCAGCAGGAGCGCAGCGGCTCCGACGACGTAGAAGACCCAGCTCGCGTCGTCGGGCTCGCTGAGCGCCTCGAGTGACCCGTTGATGAGCACCGCTCCCACGGTCACGCCGAAGATGCTGCCCGCGCCCCCGAGGACGACCATCGCGTAGACCGTTATCAGCAGCACGATGTCGAAGTTCAGAGGGAAGACGGCGCCTTGGGCCGGCGCGAACAGGGCTCCCGCGACACCGGCGACCCCCGCGCCGACGGCGAACGCCATCAGCTTCAGTCGGTTCACGGGCATGGTCATGAGCTCGGCCGCGAGCTCGTCCTCGCGTAGCGCGCGCCAGGCGCGCCCCGTTCGCGACTGGTTGAGCAAGTAGAGGAACGCGACGACGAGGACGAACGCGGCGAAGGTGACGTAGTAGTAGCCCTCGAGCGAGACCACCTCGCGCCCGAAGAACTCGAGCGGATAGATGTCGGAGATCCCGTTCGGCCCGCGCGTGAACGAGGCGTTGACGAGAACGACGAGCCAGAGCTGCAGGAAGAAGAGCGTCACGATCGCGAGGTAGTCGCCCACGAGACGCCGCGAAGTCGAGCCGAGGAGGAACCCCGCGGCGGCCACCGTGATCGCGATCGCCGGAACCGCGACCACCGCCTCCCAGTGCCGGCCCGCGTAGGGGGAAGCGACCGCCGCGTACAGGTACGCGCCGAGACCGAAGAACGCGACGAACCCGAGGTCGAGGAGCCCGACCCAGCCGACGGCGACGTTCAGGCCCAGGGCGAGCAGGACGAAGATGAGGGTGTCGATGCCAACCTGCATGAGGTAGTCGCTGTCGACGAGCAGCGGAAAGATCGCGAAGGGCAGCGCGAGCGCCACGAGCTTGACGGCCGGTGGAGTGCGCTCGTAGGCGTGCTCGAAGCGGCCGGCGAGCGTGCGTGCACGGCGCTCCTCCGCGCTCGCGACCCACTCGTCGACGCCGATCCGCGGCTGCTCGGGCGCCTCGCTCATGGGCGAGCTCCTCGCCTATGAGCGGGGAGGGGTGTGGGGAACCGGGAGGTTCCCCACGCTTTCAGGAAGAAGGGGGCACGCGCTCCTCTCGCAAGATCGGAATTCGCTAGCGCGAATTCCGATCGCGGACAGACATGGGGAAACATGGTTTTCCCCGCGAACGCGAGCAGGAGGCGAGCGTTGTTCATCAGACCTTCTTCACCTCAGGCTTGCCGAGGATGCCCTGCGGGCGCAGGAGCATGAACACGACGAGGATCAGGAACACGACGAGGTCGCTGAAGGCGCTCCCGAGCCGTCCGAACGTGAAGTCCTCGATGTAGCCGACCGAGAGCGCTTCCGCGAGACCTATGAAGAGCCCTCCCAGCATCGCGCCCGGAATCGAGCCGATCCCGCCCACGACCGCGGCAGTGAAGCCCTTGAGGCCGTAGTTGAAGCCCATGAAGTGGTTGATCGAGCCGAACACGAGCCCGACGAGCACGCCGGCCGCACCGGCGAGCGCCGAGCCGATGAAGAACGTCTTCACGATCACGCGATCGACGTCGATCCCCATCATCGCCGCAGCCTCGCGGTCGAACGCGGTCGCGCGCATCGCCTTCCCGAGCTTCGAGCGGCTGACGAGCAGCCAGAGCGCGAGCATCATCGCGGCGGCAGACGCGAAGACGACGATGCGGAGGATCCACACGTTCAACGGCCCCCAGCTGATCCCCACCTCGACGTCGACGAGATCGAACGAGTCGTAGCTCCGGAAGTTCGCACCGAAGAGCAACAACACGGAGTTCTGGATGAAGAGCGACACCCCGAGCGCGCTGATGAGCGGCGCGATGCGCGGCGCCCGCCGCAGCGGCCGGTACGCGAACCGCTCGATCGCCACCCCGAGGAACCCGCAGCCCACCATCGCGGCGAGCACCATGAGGACGATCAGGATCCAGACGGCGACGCTCGGGTCCTGCGCTCCCCCGAGCCAGCCGAGAACGCCCCAGCCGATGAACGCGCCGACCATGAGCACGTCCCCGTGCGCGAGGTTGAGCAGCTTCAGGATCCCGTACACCATCGAGAACCCGAGCGCGACGAGCGCGTAGACGCTCCCCAGCGTCACGCCGTTCACGAGGAGCTGGACGAGCTTGTCCCAGTCCACGACCGGGTTATCTCACAGATGAGGCTCGCGGACGCGGCGGCCCGCCCTCCCTGCTCGTGCGCGACCGGGATCCCGCGCTAGCGGAATCCCGGTCTTGCGCATGAGCGGGCGGGCCGCTCGCCTCCTGTTCGCGCAGTCGCGCTATGCGACCGTGTACTTCCCGTTCGTGACCTTGAAGACGGTGAACTTGCCGCCGCCGAAGAGGTCGCCCTTCTTGTCGAAGCGTGCCCGACCGCCGGTGATCGACGGGATGTTCGTGCTGCGCACGTTCCGGGTCACCTCTCCGCGCGTGGCGCTTCCATTCGCGCACGCCTTCTTGATCGCAGTCATCGCCACCCAACCCGCCATGTACGTCGGCGGGCCGAAGGTGCCGAAGGTCCGGTTCTTCGAGTACCGGTTGTACTCGCGCACGATCGCGCGGGCCGAACGAACCGAGTGCAGGTCGGGAGCAAACGACGACACGTAGCCCGTCCGCGGCTTGAACTCGCTCGGGGAGTACGCGCCGTCCGTCCCGAACACGACGGCCCGCTTGCCCTGCTCGCGGAGCTGGTTCGAGAGCGTGTTCGCCGCAGTCGCGACCTGGGTCGCGAAGACGACGACGTCGACGTTGCCGCCGACGTTGGCCACGATCGACGAGAAGTCGGTGTCGTCGGCCGACACGGACTCACGCGAGACCGTGACGTTCGCTCGCCGGAGCCCACTGGTCACGGCGGCGGCGAGCGGCACCGAGTAGTCGTCCTGCGAGTCGATCACGACCACGTTGTCCGCTCTCAGCGTCCCCCGCACGTACTGGATGACCGTGGGGGCCTGGATGCTGTCGTTCGGTACGACCCGATAGAACGTGCGGTACTGACGGCCCTTCGTCAGGTCGATGGCCGTCGCGGAGCCGGAGACCGACGCGAGGCTCACCGCTTCGAAGAGATTGCCGCTCACGCGAACGGCCTGGCTCTCCGAGCCGCCGATGACGGCCATGATGTTGTCGTTGCTGACGAAGCTGCGGGCCCGTGTCCGTGCGACGGGCGCCTTGAGCTGCGTGTCGCCGAGCACGACCTTGAACTGCGTGTTGTTCGCGGCGTTGTACTTCTGGATCGCGAACCGGAGCCACGACAGCTGCTCGTTGCCGATGAACGCGGCGGGGCCGGTCAGCGGCCCCAGGAACCCCAGCGAGACATTCGTGCAGTCCGCCTGCGCAGTCGACGCCTCGGCGGTCGGCTTCGCCACTGCAGCCGATACGACCGCGGCGGCAACCAGAACCGCGAGTGCGGCTGCAACCAGTCCTCTCCTCATCTGCCCTCCTGACGTTTGCTTGCTTCGATCTGACGTAGGCCGCACGACGTTGTTGCGCGTGCCCGTCCTGTCCTCGCCCGCCTGAGCGGGAATGAGACCGTGTTCCCCACGCCCTGTCAATGCTCCGTGAGTTATGGCCGAGTAGCCTACGTCGCCTGGACACGGGGCTCGCGGGCAAGGGAGTCGTCGTCACCGGCGCGTCGGGCGGCATCGGCGCCGTGTGCGCGCGGGCATTCGCGGCCGAGGGCGCTCGAGTGCTCGTCCACTATCACCGGGGCGAGGACCGGGCGCAGGCGCTCGCGGCGGAGCTCGACGACGCGCCCGTGGCGCAGGCCGACCTCACCGCGGAAGCCGATGTCGCGCGGCTGTTCGCGGAGGCGCGGGACTCGCTGGGCGGCGCCGATGTCTGCGCGCACGTCGCCGGGTGGTGGCCGCGAGACGACGTCCCGGTCTGGGAGCTCGAGCTCGCGCGTTGGGAGGAGACGCTGCGCGTCAACCTCACCGCTTCGTTCCTCGTCGCGCGGGCGTTCCTGCAGGAGGTCGCGCGGAACGGTCACGGCTCGCTCGTCCTGGTCGGCTCGACGGCCGGCGTCTTCGGCGAAGCGGGTCACGCAGACTACGCGGCGGCGAAGTCCGCGCTCACGACCGGGCTCCTGCTCTCGCTGAAGAACGAGATCGTGCGGATCGCGCCGTCAGGGCGAGTGAACGCGGTCGCCCCGGGCTGGACCGAGTCCCCGATGACCCGCGGTCTCGTCGATCCGGAGCGCATGCGAGCTGTCTCGCGCACGATGGCGCTGCGGAAGGTCGCTCGCCCCGAGGACATCGCCGCGCAGGTGGTCGTCCTCGCGTCGGACCGGCTGTCAGGACACGTCAGCGGGCAACTGGTCGTCGTCGCCGGTGGGATGGAAGGGCGGACGGTTCACAGCGAATGACGACCGCGCTCTAGGTCCCCTCGTGCTGTGGCGCGTGAGAAGGGCGGCGTCGTCCGCCGCCCCTTCTCGTCGCTCCGGAGCCGGTTCTGATTGCCGTCAGTCCCCAGCGAAGGAGCAAGCTCTGGTTATCGGCAGATACGCGCGAGCCCTTTAGCTCGGAGCCTGTACTCAAAGCAGGGGACGAGGCGGGGTAGCCGCCAAGCCCCCGCCCCGATCCCGGCAGGTCCCTCGCATGGGAGGAACCGCGGACTCCCCTCGTGTCGTCGCCATCCCCACTGGCGCGGCCGCCGCATCGTCGCGCGCTGTGGGTGATCACTAGCCTGGTCGATTCCCCCGTTGCGGGCGTCCCCCGCGTGCGCTTGATCGATCACCCGGAGTGGGTTCACCGGGTCGCTTCACCGGTTCACTCCTTCACTGGATGCATGACCGAGAATTGGCGCGCAGCCGGGGGCGGTCACGACCAGCCGGGCGCCGCACGTACGCGTCGTGCAGGCTTGATGCCTGTGCGACGCGCGCGGGTGGCGATCCGGCGCCGTGTCGTGGCAGGCATCCGGCCCGCGTGAATTCTCGGTCAGGCATCTAAAGTCCCGCCGTGCCCGACCGGTTCCTGGAACGCCTGCACGAAGGTCCCCCGATCGTGAGTGACGGCGGGATGGGCGTACTCGTCTCGAGCGCCGTCGCGCGCCTGCGCTGTCCCGAAGAGGCATGCCTGCGCGATCCCGACAGCGTCGTCTCGCTCCACCTCGGCTTCATCCGCGCCGGCGCCGACCTCATCGAGACGAACACGTTCGGCGCGAACCGGAGCAAGCTCCGCGCGCTGTTCCTGGATGACCAGGTGAAGCAGATCAACGGGGCCGCGGTAAAGCTCGCGCGCGACGCCCGCGAGGTGTCCGGCCGCGACGTCTTCATCGCCGGCTCGATCGGTCCCCTCGGGGATGTCGCCGAGCGGAGCCCGGATCGCGGCGAGGTCTTCGCCGAGCAGGCCGAGGTCCTCGAGGGGCGCGGCGTCGACCTGCTCATGGTCGAGACGTTCTACGAGCTCGAGGAGCTGCGAGCCGCGATCGCGGCCGTGCGCACGGTCTCCTCGCTCCCGATCGTCGCCATGCTCACCTTCGACGAGGACGCAATGACGCTCGGAGGCGTGTCCGCAGCGCGCGCGGCCGAGACGCTGGCCGACCTGGACGTCGCCGCGATCGGCGCGAATCACGGCGTAGGGCCGCAGGCGTCTCTCCGCGCGATCGAGCGGATGCGCGAAGGCGGCAAGCCGCTCGCAGTCATGCCGAACGTCGGGCTCGCGAGCCTCGCCGGCCGCCGCATCGTCTTCCCGCACACGACGCCGGAGTACTTCGCAGACTTCGCGGCACACGCGCAGGAGCTCGGCGCGCGCATCATCGGAGGCTGCTGCGGGACGACGCCGACCGAGATCGCCGCGATCAGAGCCGCCGTCGACGAACGCCGGCGCCCGCGCGCGCCGCTCGTCGCGCGCGAGCGCGAGCTGGTCGTGGCCGCGCCCGAGCCCGAGTACGAGACCCTGCTCCAGCGCAAGCTCGCCGCGAGCGAGTTCGTCGTCTCGGTCGAGATCGACCCGCCGCGCGGCGGGAACGCCCACTCAATGCTCGAGCTCGCGCGGGAGCTCCAGGAATCTGGGCACGTGGACGTCGTCGACGTGAACGACAACCCGCGGGCGCGTGCGCGGATGAGCGGGATCATGGCCTCGGCGACGATCGAGCGCGTGGTCGGGATCGAGACGATCCCGCACCTGACGCCGCGCGACTCCTCGATCGCCGGGCTCGAGTCCACCTTGCTCGGCGCGCACGCGGAGGGCATCAGGAACGTCCTCGCGGTCACCGGCGACCCGCCCGAGGCGGGCGACTACCCGGGCGCACAGGGCGTGTACGAGGTCGACTCCATCGGCCTCTCGCAGGTCATCACGCGGATGAACGCGGGCGAGGACTTCAACGGGCGCGAGATCGACGCGCCAACCTCCTTCTTCCTCGGCGTCGCGGTCAACCCCGCGGCCGACGACCTCGACTACGAGCTCGAGCGCTTCGAGCGGAAGCTCGAAGCGGGAGCCGAGTTCGCGATGACGCAGGTGCTCTTCGACTTCTCGTACCTGGACACGTTCCTCGAGCGCCTCGGCCGCGCGTGCCCGATTCCGCTGCTCATTGGGATCTTCTACGTGCGGAGCTACCAGCTCGCGCTCCGGCTCCACAACGAGGTGCCGGGGATCGTCGTGCCCGAGCACGTCCAGGCGCGGCTGCGCGACGCCGGCTCGGACGCCGGCGACGTGGGGCTTTCCATCGCACGAGAGCTGCTCGAGGAGTCGCGCCAGCGCGCCGAGGGCGTCTACATCATCCCGCCCTTCCGGCAGCCGCGCGCCGCGCTCGACCTGTTCGGCTGACCGCCTAGGACCGGGAGCAGGCGGTGACGAGCGGTGTCCGCCCGGCGCGCGCCAGCGCCTTCGCGACGAACTCCGGGGGAACGCCGTAGCCGGCTCGGTCGCCCTCCCGACGGGCGAAGACGGTCGTGCGGACGAATCCGCGGCCGTCGACTCCGGGGCCGCCTGAGAGACCCGGCCGTACCGCACCTCGGATCGCCGTCACGGTCCTCGTGGTCGGCCCTCGGCCATACGCGTCACGGCCGACGAACCCGCTCGTCCCTCCCAGTCGCCCTGGAATGCGCGAAAGTGGACCGTTCCCGGGAAAGCCGGCCAAGACGACCGCGACCCCGCGTTCGGGATCCGCGAGCGGCAGCGCACGGCCCTCGAGGCCGGGGACGCGAAGGATCGCGATGTCGTTCGTCACGTCGAACTCGACGACACTCGCCAGGTGCCCTCCGCCCTCGCCGCGATCCACGCGCGGATGCTCGATGCCGGCGACAACGTGAGCGTTCGTTACGACGACGCCGGGCCGCGCGATCCAGCCCGATCCCTCGACCCCGAGCCCGCACGACGTCCCCGTGATTCGCAGCACGCTATCCAGAGCGTCGACGACGTCCGGGTCGCGGGCGAGCCGTGAGTCCGGGGGCGGGACGGATGCGGGCGGGCCGACCAGCACTCCCAGCGGATCCACGCCCTCCAGCGTCGCGAGGAGCCGGTCGGGCGGGAACGCCTCGTTGATCCGCGCGAGGATCGTGGACCGCTGCACCGCCTGCCGGAGCTCGGACTGGCCAGGGAGGTACAGCAGCACGGCTCCGACGGCCCAGCAGAGGACGACTCCGGCAAAGGCCCCCAGAGCGAGCCCGGCGCCCGAGTCGAACGCCCGGAGCCCCGGGATCGCGCCCATCGTCCTCCGGAGCGAGACGCCGAGCATCTCGGCGAGGCTCGAGAGCAGCGTGCCTCCGAGGAGCGCGCCGCCGAGCGCGACGAGCGGGAGGTACGGCGACCCGTCATGGAGGACCGCCGGTGCGATCCTCGCCCCGAGGTACGCGCCCACGGCAAACCCGGCAAGCGAGAGCGCGCCGCGGATGAGCCCGCGCGAGAACCCGTACAACCCCGCGAGCACGACGACACCGAGCACGACCCAGTCCGCGACTGACACCGGAAGAGCCTACGCTGCGCGAAGTCCGTTCCCTCCCGCGCGGCTACACTGTCCTGCCCTCGGGGGCGTAGTTCAGTTGGTTAGAACGCCGGCCTGTCACGCCGGAGGTCGCGGGTTCGAGTCCCGTCGCTCCCGTCTTCAAAGGCGCTGAAAAGGCGCTCTTCACGTTCTCAGAGACACCGACGCCTGATCAACGCCAGAGCGTCCGGCCCTCGCGTCGAGGCGGTTCCTGACGCCGATGCGCCTCTCTAGCGACAGTCGCTCGCCCAGGCGACGATCCGTTATCCGGAGTCGAGCGCTGACTGGACGCGATGTCCCGCCCGGCGGATGATTGCGCTGTGCGACCAGGAGCTCCCGACCGGCACCGTCACCTTGCTCTTCAGCGACGTCGAAGGGTCGACGACGCTCCTGCACGAGCTGGGTGCGGAGGCGTACGCGGACGTCCTCGCCGAGCACCGGCGGATCGTGCGCGCGGCGTGCACGGCCGAGGGCGGGGTCGAAGTCGACAACCAGGGAGATGCATTCTTCTTCGCATTTCGCTCGGCGCCGGCGGCGCTGGCCGCAGCGCAGGCGGTGACGGGCGCTTTGGCCGCGGGCCGGATCCAGGTACGGATCGGCGTGCACACGGGCACCCCGCTCGTCACCGAGGAGGGTTACGTCGGAGACGACGTCCACCTTGCGGCGCGGGTCGGGGCGTCCGGGCATGGCGGCCAGGTGGTGCTCTCGCGGACGACCCGCGCGCTCGTCGAGGGGCTACCGCTCACCGATCTCGGCGAGCATCGCCTGAAGGACATCCAGGGAGCGGTCTCGATCTTCCAGCTCGGCGGCGAGCGCTTCCCGCCGCTGAAGACGATCTCGAACACCAACCTCCCTCGTCCCGCGAGCTCGTTCGTCGGCAGGGAGCGTGAGCTGCGCGAGCTGCTCGCCACGATCCGCAGCGCACGGCTGGTGACGCTGACGGGCCCCGGCGGGTCGGGGAAGACTCGACTCGCGCTCGAGGCGACGGCAACGCTTGTCCCTTCCTACAAGGCAGGCGTCTTCTGGATCGGCCTCGCCCCGCTGCGCGACCCGGCGCTGGTCAGCGAGACGATTGCCCAGACGCTGGGAGCGAAGGACGGCCTCGCCGAGCACATCGGCGAACGCGAGCTGCTCTTGCTGCTCGACAACCTCGAGCAGGTGATCGAGGCGGCGCCCCAATTGTCGGCGCTGCTCGGCGCCTGCGCCAATCTGACCGTGCTCGTGACAAGCCGGGAGCTGCTGCGCGTCCAGGGCGAAGTCGAGTACGCGGTGCCGCCGCTCGCCTCGCCCGAGGCTGTGGCGCTGTTCTGTGAGCGCTCCCGCCTCGAGCCGAGCGAGGAGATCGCCGAGCTCTGCGTCCGACTCGACCAGCTGCCGCTCGCCGTCGAGCTCGCCGCCGCGCGCGCCAAGGCCCTCTCGCCGAGACAGATCCTCGATCGCCTCTCGCAGCGCCTCGACCTGCTCGAGAGCGGCCGCGACGCCGACCCCCGGCAGCAGACGCTGCGGGCGACGATCGACTGGAGCCACGACCTGCTCTCCGAGGAAGAGCAACGCGTCGTCCGCGCCCTCTCGGTCTTCGCCGGCGGCTGCACCCTGGACGCCGCCGAGGAGGTCTGCGGCGCCGACATCAACACGCTGCAGTCGCTGGTCGAGAAGAGCCTGCTCCGCTTCTCAGCCGAGCGCTACTGGATGCTCGAGACGATCCGCGACTATGCGCACGAACGGCTGGACGAGGCCGGCGAGACCGACGCGCTCGCCCGCCGTCACGCCGACTACCACCTCGCGCTGCTCGAGGAGCGACAACCTCTCGTCCGGGGCTCCGGCCGTCGAGAGCTGCTGGTGTGGTTCGGGGAAGAGGAGGACAATCTCCGGGCAACCCTCGACTATCTCGAGGGCGCTGCGCCGCCGGACGCAGCGCGTGCAGCGGAGCTGCTCATGTCGTTCTGGGGGCCGCGCGGCCGGCTCGTCGAGGGGCAGGAACGCTTGCTTCGGCTTCTCGCCCGGACCGATTTCGCCGCTGGCACACGCGCGATGTTGCTCGAGTACCTCTCCGATACCGAGCTGCGCCTGGGACAGCTCGACAGCGCCGAATCTCATGCCCAGGAGGCCGTAACGCTCGCCCACGAGTCGGGAGAGCGCCGAACGCTCACCTTCGCCCTTCTGGACCTCGCCCGAGTCGCCTCCAGCCGGGGCGACTTCGACGAAGCGATCCGTGCCCTCACGCGCGTGCTCGAGGAGGCGGCCGACGACGAGTGGCTGAGGGCCATTGCTCTGGGCGACCTGGCGTCGTTGCAGACGGAGACAGGCCGTGACGAGGAGGCGCGCCACATGTTCCAGGAAGCGAGCCGAGGATTCCACGCGACGGAGGACGAGGCGAACCAGGCAATCACGAGTACCCAGCTCGCGTACCTCGAGCTCTACGTGCGCGATTTCGAAGCCGCCTATAACGTCGCGGCCTCCGTGCTCGAGAAGGTCAGGGCGATCGGCGGCCTCTCCGTGAGCATCGGCGCTCGCCACGCGCTCGGCTTCGCCGCTCTCGGGCTCGGCCGCACTAGCGAGGCGAGAGAAGCGTTTGCGGAGTCGCTCGATCTCGTCCTCGCCGCGGACCGACCGGAAGGCTCCCTCTCGGACGCGCTCACAGGAATCGCGCTCGCAGCGGACACGGCGGACGCACGGTCGGCCGCGCGGCTCCAAGGCGCAGTCAACACGCTGCACGAAGCCGAGGCCGGCACCCGCAGCCCGCGATTCCTCGAGCTCGAGCGATACCTCGAGCAGCCGCTCATCGACGCCCTCGGCGCGGACGAATACGCGAACGAGCAGGCACTCGGCGCCGGCATGGATACCGACGACGCGATCGACCTGGCGCGAACGCTCGCCAACCCGGACAGCCAAGGAGCGGCCGCCGAGTCCTTAGGGACCGAGGAGATTCCGGGTCTGTGGGCTTCGCGACTCGCTTCCTTGTTCTAGGCGGAGCCGACGGCAGGAAGCGCGGCTGTGAGCGAACGGGCCTCGGGTTTCGCACAAAGGAAAGGAGCACCGGTCGGGGGACGTCCCGAAAAGTGGCACAGGCGAGCGTGCTGTCGCCTGAGCACAGTCAAAGGCCTGAAAGAACGGACGTCGCGAAACGCCAGAAAAACGCCAGAACGTCGGCGCACTCCTGGTCGCGGGATCGACCTGCCTACGCGGTTCGCCCGCCGCAAACCCGCATGGCTCTGAGAAATCCGGCGCTTACCGTCGTCAGCCGTCCTCGGCCGTTTTCGACCTCTCGCGGCCTGTCACGCCGGAGGTCGCGGGTTCGAGTCCCGTCGCTCCCGTAAAGTACCTGCAAATCCGTATGTTGTGTTGTCCGGTTGGACGCCAAATCGGCGCCGACTACACACAATTTTCTCGACGCGACGACGAAACGGCCAAAAACGGCCCGATATGCGGTGGCGGAGCGACGATTCAAGCCGATTCAGGCCGAGTTTCTAGGCCGGCACCGAAGTGGCGTGCGACTACACGGATCGACCGGAGTTCAAGGCGGCGGGAAGGAGGCAGGCTGCCCGTTTGCGCTCGAGATCGGCGAGCCGCTTGCGGAAGTAGTTCCGCCAGCTCTCTGGCAGCACGTCCAGCTCGACCGCGCGCTGCAGCCCCTCCACATCCTCACGGTCGCGGGCGTAGAGGCGCGCGATCTCCGTCACCCGGAAGCCGGCTGGGTCGCGGCTCAGCCGGACGATCGGGTCGCCCGCTTCGACCTCTCCTTCGCGCGCGACGGCGAAGTAGAAGCCGAACAGCCCGCGCTCGAGGAACTCGGTGACGAACTCGTCGCGGCCCATCTTGATCCCGAGCTTGAAGCAGGGAAGCCGCGGCTGGGTCACGATCAGCTCGGCCGTTCCGACCCGGAAGCGGTCACCGACGCTGACGTCGCCGTCGATGAGACCCTCGGTGGTCAGGTTCTCACCGAACTGCCCCCAGGGGAAGTCGAGCTCCGGCCGCTCCCTCCGCCAGAGCTCGTAGAACTCGGACGGGTAGGCGTAGACGGCCTTGTCCCAACCGCCGTGGACGCGCAGATCGGCTTGGCGGTCGCCGTCGAGGTTGAGTGTGCGGATGCGCACGGGACCGCCGACTGGCTCCTTGTAGATCCCAGTCGTGACCGGCTTTCTCTTCCACGGGACCTCGCGCGGAAGACCGACGTTGACCGGAGCACCCGCATCGGGTGCTCCCGGTCCGGTTGAGCGCGGTCAGGCGCGGGAGCCATTGACCTTGTCGTCGTAGAAGCGCTTGATGCGTGCCGTGATCTGCTCGAGGGAGTCCTCGACGGCGAAGTGGCCGCTGTCGAGCCTGTGCAGCTCGGCCTCCGGAAGGTCGCGAAGGTAGGCCTCGCCGCCTTCGGGGGTGAAGAAGATGTCTCCCTGGCCCCAGAGGATCAGCGTCAGCGGCTGGCGCTCGCGCAGCGACGCCTGCCAGGCGGGGTAGAGCTCTGCGTTGGTGCGGTAGTCGTAGAAGAGGTCCAGTTGCACCCGGTGCGCGTTCGGTCGCGCCAGGAAGAACAGATCCATGTTCCAGTTGTCGGGACTGATCTTGCCGGGGTCGGGGTGGCCTGTCGTGTAGACGGCCTTGACGGTGTCGGGCTGCAGGAACGCCTCCAGTGGCGCCTCGGTCTCGGGTTTGCGGTCGGCCCACAGTGCGTGTCGGATGCCGTCCCACACGTCGGTGAAGCCCTCCTCGTAGCTGTTGGCGTTCTGGATGACCTGCCACTGCAGCCAGTCGAGATGGCGCGCGATCAGGCGGTTGCCGATTGGTCCGCCGTAGTCCTGCATGTAGATCCCCATCGGACCGGTGAAGCCGACCTCGTGCAGCAGCCCGTCGACGATGTCGGTGAGGTGGTCGAACGTGTAGTCCCACTCGGCTGGGTCGGGCATGTCGGTATTGCCGAATCCGGGGTAGTCGGGCGAGAGCACGTGGAAGCGATCGGCGAGTGCGGGGATCAGGTTCCGGAACTGGTGCGAGGAGGCGGGAAAGCCGCCGAGCAGGAGCAGCTTGGGGCTCGCCGGATCGCCGGCCTCGCGGTAGAAAACGGAAAGTCCGTCGACCTGGGCTGTGTGACTGGTGACCATGATGCTCCTTTTGGTGGGCCTTGCGGCGGATGTCTGTGCGTCACAGGCAATCTGCGTCCGGTCATGCGCGGTTCTTACGTCGGGTTCCGCATCGAGCCGCTTGGCGCCGGCCGAGCCCCTCGCATCTCATGGTCGTCGTGACTCCACCCGCCCGGCCCGGAGCTCGTAAGAAGGCACCTTCGAACTGACGCGGACAAGGCGTGACCGTCGCGATCGGGATCCGCTTCGACTCTGGCCGCATCGCCGAAACGTCCGACGAAGGCCGCGATACGCTCTTGTCGGTGGAAACGGAGCGAACGCAGGTCGCCTCTCGCTTGGCGCCGGGGCAGGAATCGCGCGCCTGGATCGAGGCTCTCCGGGCGACGGGAGTCGAGCGCGCCCAAGCGCTCGAGCGCCTGCACGATCTCCTGCTTCGAGCCGCCCACAGCGAGGCGCGGCGTCGCCGGCACCTCTACCCGGAGATCGGCGGTTCCGAGCTCGATGATCTCTGCCAGCAGGCTGCCGACGACGCGCTCGTCGCGGTGATCGGAAAGCTGCACGGCTATCGCGGCGCCAGCAGCTTCACGACCTGGGCGTACGCGTTTGCGGTCTTCGAGGTCTCGGTGAAGCTCCGGCGCCACGCCTGGCGCGGACGCAGCATCCCGACCGCCGACGACGACGCCACTTGGGATCGGCTGGCCGAGGGCGCGAGCGGCGCACAGGCGCGGCTGGAGTCCGTGGAGCTTCTGCGCGCCCTGCGCCAGGCGGTGGCGGAGGAGCTGACAGCGCGCCAGCGCGAGGTGTTCGTCGCGGTGGCGCTGAACGACGTGCAGATCGACGTGCTCGCCGAGCAGCTGCAGTCGACCCGAGGCGCCATCTACAAGGTGCTCCACGACGCACGGCGGAAGCTCCGTCTGCGCCTCGAGCGCGAAGGGCATCTGGAGCAGGCGGAGGCGAAATGAACGAACGCGATCTCTTGACACGGCTGCTCGGCACGCCGAGCGAGGACGCCGGCTGCGAGGCAACGTTGGCGGCCCTCGCGGAGTACGTGGAGGGCGAGCTCGAGGGGCGGAACGTCGCGCAGCTGATGCCGGCCGTGGCCAAGCACTTGCGCAATTGCCCGGCCTGCCCGGAGGACTACACCGGCCTGGTCGCGCTCGCCCGCGAGCAACGCACCGGCTAGCTCACGCGCGTTCAGCCACGGCGTTCGCGGCCGCGTAAGACTCGTATGTATCTCGCGGACGTGTTGCCTGATTCGCCACCAGCGCGACTCCACACGTACTACACAGGCTCGACCGCGTGGGAGCCGGTCGAAGCCCGTCACAGTCGGTTCGAGCGAACACGAAACGCCTGCTCAAGCCCGGTAATTCTGGGTGGGAGCCGGCTGTATCGGTTGAGCCCGTACCGGCCTGTTACGCCGGAGGTCGCGGGTTCGAG
>CAVXUY010000005.1:0-82749 GCA_963765175.1 uncultured Actinomycetes bacterium | reverse complement strand
TTCCTCCAGCGGCCGCGCGTGCAGGTGCTCTGGGAGGACGTCAACCGCGAGGCGCACGAGGCGCTCTTGCGGGTCCTCGAAGACGACACGCGCGAAGGCGTCTCGACCGCCGAGGGCACGGTGACGCTCGATCTGCGCACGTTCATCGTCGATATCAGCGAGGAGCTCGGCCTCGGCGAGGGTCTCGAAGAGCGGATCCCCGAAGACGCGGGAAAGCTGGTCGTGCTCGAGTCGGACCAGCTCTCGACCGCGCAGGATGCCGTGCGGGTGATCAAGGCTCTGAGCTGGCTCGTCATCATCCTGGCCATCGCAGCCTTCGGGGGCGCTATCTGGTTGGCGCTGGACCGGCGCGCGATGCTGCGAAACGTCGGCACCGTCTTCGTGCTCGTCGGGATCGCTCTCCTTCTCATCCGCAGGCTCGTCGGCTCGTACCTCGTGGACGCGCTCGCGGATGGCGAGCTCAACCGCGACGCCGCGGGCAGGACGTGGCTCATCGGCACGGCGCTGCTCGCAGACGTCGCGTGGGCGATCGTCATCTACGGCGTGGTCATGTTGCTCGGCGCGGTGCTCGCCGGGCCTTCCGTGGTCGGGAGACGCGTCCGCAAGGCGATCGCGCCGACCTTGCGCGACCGGCCGGGAATTGCCTGGGCCCTGCTTGCCGGCGCCTACCTCCTGCTCGTCCTGTGGGCGCCCGTACCGGCGCTCCGCACCTGGTTCGGTGTCCTGCTCCTCGGCGCGCTCGTCGCCCTGGGCTTCGAGGCGTTCCGCCGTCTGACTGTCCGAGAGCTCGAGCCCGCAGGAGAACCGCCGCGCGAGACCGTGGCGCCGGCCGGCTGACGGCTCAGACGCGCCTCAGACGCGCACCGTCCCGCCCGCATCGACGACGAAGGCCACCTCGTCGGTGAAGCACCAGCTCCAGTCCTCACCCGGCTCCGCAGAGCGGACGATCGGATGCCCGACCTCGCGCGCGTGCCCGCTGGCGTGCCGGTTCGGCGAGGAGTCGCAGCAGCCGATCTTTCCGCACGTCATGCACATACGCAGGTGGAGCCACCGGCTTCCCGTCTTCAGGCACTCCTCACAGCCCTCGATCGACTCCGGCAGTACGGTCACGCGGATCTGGTCGAGGTGGCCACACGTCGTCATCGCCATCCCTTGAGGTTACGCGTCGCGTCGCGTGTCGCCGCGATCGGCTCAGCTCAGCGCCTCGGCGCGCGGGCGGATCCCGAGAGCCTCGACCATCGCGAAGAAGCCGCGGGCGAACGGAGAGATGCTGGAGCGCGCCTCGAGCTCCTCCCAGTCGATCTGCTCGCGTAGCGCCCGCGCGATGGCGAGAACGTGCCGGAAGTCGGGGTCCTGCTCGGTGATCGCGAGCAGCTTCGTCGCGAGCACGTCGTCGATGGACGCGACCGGCAGGCGCAGGGCGTCGACCTCGAGGTCGGTCGCACGCGCGAACTGCTCGTCGTCGACGAGCCCGCCGGCGGGGCGGAAGATGAGATCGACGGTAACGTCGCCGTCGTTGGCCTTGAGCAGCCAGTCCTCGGGCGGGCGCTCGGCCTCCATGCCCCCGTCGACGAGCGCCTGGAGCGCGCGCTCCGCATCTTCCTCCCGCACGAAGAAGTCGACGTCGTGGTCGGATGGCGGCCCGCCGAGGGCGAACACCGCCAGGCCGCCTCCGAGCATGAACTCGACGTCTGCGTCGCGGAGCGCAGCCGCAGCGCGCTTCATCGTCGCGAGCAGCTCGCTGAGGTTTTCGGGCGGTGCCGAAGGCATAGCGGTCGGGAATACCCGTTTTCGCCGTTCCGGGAACGCCGCGTGCGGGTATCCCTCCCCGGCGTGACCACGATTCGCATCGCAGCTGCGGGCGACGTGCATGCGGCGGAGCCGCTACGGGAGCGGCTCTGCCGCGTCTTTGCGACCGTCGGCGAGGAGAGCGACGTGCTCCTGCTCGCCGGCGACCTGACCACGCACGGCCTTCCCGAACAGGCCGCAGTCCTCGCGGACGCGTGCCGCGACGTGCAGGCGCCTGTCGTGGCGGTGCTCGGGAACCACGATCACCACTCGGGCGCGCCGCTCGAGGTCGCAGCCACGCTGCGGGACGCAGGCGTCGTCGTCCTCGACCGCGACCACACGATCCTCGAGATCCACGACCTGGAGGTCGGGATCGTCGGGACGAAAGGCTTCGTCGGGGGCTTTCCGGGCGCCGAGATCCCCGACTTCGGAGAACCGGCGCTCCGCCAGATCTACCAGGAGACCTCGAGCGAGGTCGAGGCGCTGGAGGTCGGGCTCGAGGCGATCGCCGGCTGCCACAAGCGAATCGTCCTCCTCCACTACGCCCCCATCTCGGACACGCTCGTCGGCGAGCCGGAGCCGATCTGGGCCTTCCTGGGCTCAGGGCGTCTTGCCGGCCCGATCGGGATGCACCGGCCCGATCTCGTCGTGCACGGGCACGCGCACCACGGCCAGGCGCGCGGGAGCATCGGCTCGGTGCCCGTCTACAACGTCGCAGTACACGTGACTGGCCAGGACTTCGTCTCGTTCGACCTCTAAGGCCCCGCTGCACGACCCAGTGGCGACGGTTCCGAGTCTAGAAGCCGTACTGCCAGGCGACGACGATCAAAGCGATCGCGGCGATCGCGGCGATGAGCACCACGGCGAGGTTCGCGGCGAGAAGGACGCGCGTCAGCCGTGGAGAGAGCATTGTGGACTCAGCAGGCGTTCGCGGCGCGCCGTCGATCTGCCTGGCCGGCGCAGGTCGCTCGCCTGTTCTCCACGCGACGGCGCCCGCGAGCGCACTCGTGATCCACTGATTGAGGCTCACTCCCTCGGCCTCAGCGGCGTGCGCGAGCTCGTCGTGCAGCGTCGCGGGCATGCGGACCAGCAGCTTCCCGCTGCGGGCGCCGGCCTCCTGGCCCGGTTTGGCGTCCGGCCCGTCCCCTGAGGCCGCCGTCTTCTCGGTGAGTGACGGCGTTCCCACCATGCTCCGAGTGTACTAGCCGAATTCCCGTGATACCAGACGCGTTAGAGCCTGGCCAGCGGCACGGGCTGCTCGTTATGGCCGTTCCGCTCGGCGAGGGCGCCTCTGAGACGCTCGAGCGACGAGCGGATCAGCCGTGAGACCTGGATACGCGAGATCCCGAGCTCGCGCGCGATCTCAGCCTGGCTCATGCCCGCGAAGTAGCGGAGATGCAGGATCCGCCTCTCGCGCTCGTCGAGCGTGCGGAACCCGACTGCGAGGAGCAGCCGGTCGTCGCTCGAGTCGAACGCGTCGTCGACGACGATCGCCCCGTCGAGCTCGGCCGACGCGCCGTCCGCGACGGGCAGCGAGACGACTGCGCGCGTCCGCTCCGTCGCGATCGCCTCCGCAACCTCCCCCACGTCGACGCCCACGTCCTGCGCGAGCTCGGAGAGCGTGGGCATACGAGACAGCTGCGCGGCCAGGCTCTCGCGCTGGGGCCGCAGGCGCCCGTTCAGCTCGGAGAGGCGCCGCGGAATGCGCACCGTGGACGTCCGGTCGCGCAGATGCCGCTTGATCTCGCCGGCGATCGTCGGCGCCGCGAAGCTGACCAGCTCGGTTCCCCGGTCCGGGTCGAAGCGGTCGACGGCCTCGATCAGCCCGATTGATCCCACCTGCACGAGATCCTCGAGGCGCTCGCCGCAGTGCGCGTACCGCCGGGCGAGGGTGCGCACCAGAGGAAGGTAGAGCTCGATGAGGCGTTCCCGCACCGCCGGGTCACCGCTCTCCCGGTACGCGCGCATGAGGCTTATCGACTGCTCGCGCCTGTCGCTCGGCCCTCGTACTGCTCCCCGCTGCCCAGGTCCACTCATTGGAACGGCTCCCTCGCTCCTTTGGCCTTTGCCCGAGGCTCGATAATAGCGCAGATCTTTCCCATTCATAAAGAAACCTGAGAACTCCACGGTACGTTCACTCGTGCATCGGGTATTTCACTCCGTGAGTGATCGGTACGCCGTCCGATTCAGCATCCTTCTGCCCCGTCAAACGCTGCGGACGACGGCGCACGTATCTATCTCTCGTAGGAGCTGTGATTGCGTTCGGCGTGAGCGCGAACCCCACGCCTGCGCTCGCGTCGGACGCAATCGAGCCCATAGCTCCGCCCGAGCTGAGCGTCACCGAGGCGATTCCGCCGGTGCCCGAGCTCGAGGTGGACGAGACGGCGCTCGTGGCGGATCTCGAGGAGCCGCCGATCGTCATCGACGCGGACGTCGAAGGCGGCGACATCGACGTCTCGGTGCGCGTCCTGAGCCCCGAGAACGAGCCGGAAGCGCCTCTCGACAACGCAGCAGGCGCGATACCAAGCGCGATCGAGCCTGATATCACCGCCGATCCGGTGCTTCCGGACGCTCCGCCCCCGGTGACGGAGCCGATCGACGACGACACGTTCGACACGAATATCGCGATCCGCGTCCTGAGCCCTGGACGAAACGGCTCCGTCGAGCAGCAGAGCGGGCCTGCGGATGATGCAGCGGCCGTGCCGACCCCCGACCTGGCGCCGGCCGAGGGGGTCGAGTCGGCGAACCCGAGCGACGGACTCGCCGAGACCGCCGAGAGCGCCCCGCAGTATCACGACGACAATATGCAGTATCAATCAGATGGAATTCCGAATGCAGATCCGTGGGTATGGGAGTGGTATCTCGCGTTGGATTGCTCGGGAAACGTCACGTCTACCTCGTCGGAGCTCGGGAGCCCAGCCTCCCGCGATTGGGACTGGAACTGGACGTGGGACTGGACGTGCGGGCTCGACGGAGCGAGCGAGGAAAGCGGTGATGCCCTCCAGAAAGGCTTCGCCTCGATCGCGTCCGTGAGCGCGCCGGGAGGCGAGGCGAGCGCAGCCACCGATGAGCAGCCCGATGCGACCGCCACACCGTGGCTTTGGACTTGGTCGTTCGACTTCTGCGGCCGCGAGACGACCTTCTCGATCCAAGCCGGCGAGCAGACGAACCTCGAGTGGACATGGGACTGGACGTGGGCATGGGCCTGCACCAGCGCCGAGGTCGTCGCGCCGGATTCCGGGGGGGAGGGGCAGAGCGGCACGCCGGCAGACGCGGGCACGCCTTCGGGTGAGCTCGAGCTGCCGGCACCGCTCGCGATCGTGATCGAGCAGCCGCTGCTTCACACCATCCCGTTCGAGGCATCACCCACGGTCGTTGTCGTGGCTCCGATATCGATAGCGCCCGTGATACCGCTCGGCAGGACTCTTCCCACCGGCACCGGCCCCGAGCGAGCTCCCGCCTCGGGGCCGGGCCGGGCGTCTGCACAGGCGCCCGCAACCGTCCTGATCGCCGTCGCTCCGGTCGCGCTCCGATATCACGACCGCCACGCCGGACACCTCGCAGCCCGAGCGCGCGCGACCCTCGAAGACTCGCGACCGCGAAGCAGCTCCCAGGCCCGCGCGCCGCCTGCCGCAGCTCCCGCTCGGCCCGACGCGCCGCGCGGCCGGGTCGACGAGCTCGGGCGGCGCCGCACCCGGTGGCGGAGGCGCGACCGGCGTCGCCGCGCTGACAGGTTTCTACGTTCTCGCCGCCCCCGGCCTGGGGCGGCTCATTCGGGTCGTGCGGGAGCTGAGCCCGCACGCCCGCGCTGAGGCTCCACGGGATCGCCCTGGGTAGGTGCTGTCGGTCTCAATCCCGCGCCCTGCCGCGCGCCAACCGGCACGGCGCCAACCGACAGCACGAAGGGAGACAAGATGAAACGTCTCTGCATCGCGCTGGCCGTGGCAGCTCTCCTCCTGTTGGTCGCAGGAGTGGGAACAGCCACAGCGAACCCGCCAGAGCTCCAGGACGCCGGCCAGTTGGTCGGATCCGCCCAGGACGCGGCGGCCGCTGCAGGCACAGCGCAGCAGGAACCAACGAATGAAGGCTCCGGCGCCTCGGATTACAGCCCGAGCGACGACGGCGGCTCGGTCGACCAGTCGAACGACGCCACCTCGGACGCAACGGCCGGAAATCTGAACGCGACGAAGCAGGATGCCGACCAGGAGCAGGATGGCTCGGGCATCCAGGCGATCGGCCAGAAGGCCGACAACGAGCAGGACGCGCTTGCACTCGCGTTCACGCTCCAGAAAGAGCCAGAGAACACGAACGCCCCCGTCAGCGTGCTCGGCAAGGGCCACGGCGGCGACGTGACGCAGTCGAACGACGCGTCCTCCGACGCGTCCGCCGGGAACCTCAACCTGCTCAGCCAGGAGGCCGAGCAGGAGCAGGGCTCCGGCCACGGCGACGATCTGAACGGCCACGAGGCCGTGGAAGATCAGAAGCCCGTCGAAGAGCACGACTGCAAGTGCGAAGGTGGCGGGATCCAGGGCATCGGCCAGTCCGCCGACAACGACCAGAAGGCGGTCGCTGCCGCCGAGACGGTCCAGGTGAAGCCTTCGAACACGAACATCTCGGTTCGGGTGCTCAGCCCGGGCGACGACGGAGACGTGACTCAGACCAACACGGCCTCGTCGGACGCCACCGCGTTCAACCTGAACGCGACGAAGCAGGACGCCGATCAGAAGCAGGACGGCTCGTGCAAGTGCGCGGCCGGCGAGCAGGGGATCGGCCAGACCGCTGACTCAGACCAGAAGGCGGTCGCACTCGCAGACACGGTGCAGGTGAAGCCGTCGAACACGAACATCTCGGTCCGGGTACTCAGCTACGGCGACGACGGAGACGTGACGCAGTCGAACACGGCGACGTCGGACGCGAAGGCCGGGAACATCAACCTGACGAAGCAGGACGCCGACCAGAAGCAGGACGGCTCCGGCATCCAGGGGATCGGCCAGTCGGCCGACAGCGATCAGAAGGCCTTGGCAGCCTCGACGACCGCGCAGGAGAAGCCGAGCAACAAGAACATCTCCGTCCGGGTCCTCAGCCCCGGCGATGGTGGCTCGGTGACGCAGTCGAACACGGCCTCGTCGGACGCCACGGCGTTCAACGTGAACGCGACGAAGCAGGACGCCGATCAGAAGCAGGACGGCGACTCGTGCAAGTGCACGGGCGGCGAGCAGGCGATCGGGCAGTCGGCCGAGTCGGAGCAGGACGCGAAGGCGCTCGCCGCGACGTTCCAGGTGAAGCCTTCGAACACGAACACCTCGGTCCGGGTTCTCAGCAAGGGCGATGACGGCGACGTCACGCAGACCAACGACGCCTCGTCGTCGGCCTTCGCCGGGAACCTCAACCTGACGAAGCAGGACGCCGACCAGAAGCAGGACGGCGGATCGGGGACTCAGGCCATCGGCCAGTTCGCAGAGAACGAGCAGGACGCGAAGGCGCTCGCCGCGACGTTCCAGGTGAAGCCTTCGAACACGAACACCTCGGTCCGGGTTCTCAGCAAGGGTGATGGCGGCGACGTCACGCAGACGAACGATGCCTCGTCGTCAGCCTTCGCAGGGAACGCGAACCTGACGAAGCAGGACGCCGATCAGAAGCAGGACGGCGACTCGTGCAAGTGCACGGGCGGCGAGCAGGCGATCGGCCAGTTCGCAAAGAACGACCAGGACGCAAAGGCGCTCGCCGCGACGTTCCAGGTGAAGCCTTCGAACACGAACACCTCGGTCCGGGTCCTCAGCAAGGGCGATGACGGCGACGTCACGCAGACCAACGACGCCTCGTCGTCGGCCTTCGCCGGGAACCTGAACGCGACGAAGCAGGACGCCGATCAGAAGCAGGACGGCGGATCGGGGATCCAGGCCATCGGCCAGCTCGCGAAGAACGACCAGGACGCGTTTGCGCTCGCCACGACGTTCCAGATCGGGGCGTCGAACGAGAACACGCCCGTCCGCATCGGAAGCAAGGGTGACAGCGGTGACGTGACCCAGTCGAACACCGCGAGCTCGGATGCAGTGGCTGCGAACCTGAACTTCCTCGAGCAGGACGCCGACCAGAAGCAGGGCGGCGGCCGGCACGACGGGCATGACTGCTGTGGATTCGGAATCCAGGCGATCGGGCAGTTCGCGAAGAACGACCAGAAGGCGGTTGCCCTCGCCGCGACGTTCCAGGTCTTCAAGCAGCCGTGCGTGTGCGGGCACGGCGGTTCGGCCGGCAACAGCAACACGCCGGTTCTCATCGGCAGCAAGGGCGGCGACGGAGACGTGACGCAGTCGAACACGGCCTCGTCGGACGCCACGGCGTTCAACGTGAACCTCACGAAGCAGGACGCAGATCAGAAGCAGGACACCTCCTGCAAGTGCCAGGAGGCGTTTGGGATCCAGGCCATCGGCCAGCTCGCAGAGAGCGACCAGTTCAGCGCCGCGCTCGCCGCGACGTTCCAGCTGGGTGCGTCGAACACGTCGGCGCCCGTGCGGATCGATCACCAGAAGCCGCACGGCGACGACAAGGGCCATGCTCGAGAGCAGGTGATGCCGTCGACCGAATAGCTCTCACACAGATGACCGCCGGCCGGCCCGTCCCGGCCGGCGGTCACAAAACGCACGACGTTGACGAGCTTGACGAGGAGGAGTAGCGTCCGGTGGACTGGAAGCGACCAGGTGGGGTGGGCTCGTGAGGGCCGATTTCGGGAGGCTTGGACTGCGGCGTCCGGGTTATCGGCATGAGGGGCCGGCGGTAGCGTCTGCGGTCCGGCCGAGGACGCTCGTCGCGTTTCTCGTGCTCGGGATACTGTTCATCGCCGCGTCGTGGGTCGACGCAGGCACGGCGGCATCGCCCGACCCGGATCCGTCCGCAAAGGAGTCGAAGGCGCCCGCACCTGACACGTACCAGCCGCCCGCGTCCCAGCCCTCCACGCCCTCGGCGCCGGAGCCGGCGACCGAGACGGTGACGCAACCGGTGATCCAGGTCGAGACCACTCCCTCGACCCGCACCGTCCACCGAACGCCGGCCAAGCCCGCGACCCACACCGAGTCGCGCGCTCGCACGCAGAAGAAGCCGGCGAAGGAGCCCGAGAAGACCGCGGCTCCGAGCAGGCCTCGCCGCGAGCCGGCGCGCCTCGCCGTGGCCACCCCGAGCGACGACGGCGGCCCGCTGCTGCTGGGTGGCATCGGGATGGCCCTCCTCGCCATTGCGAGCGGAAGCCTGCTCCTCCTCGTCAAGCGCGCGGGCGACCCACCGGTTGGCAGACGGCAAGCGCGGGCCTACCTCATCACGCGCGCGAGCGACGCAGGCATGGGCGCAGGGGGGACGAAGTCGTGAGCGGCCGGCGTCTGGCACTCCTTGTTGCGCTGATGATGTCCTGCGTCGCAGCCGTTCCGAGCTCTGCCGCCGGGGCACTGCCTCCCGCACCTCCAGACCCGGGATGCTCGCCCGCACCGACGAACTGCTTTGGATGGCATAACGCCTCCGCCGTAACTGTCTCGTGGGCAAGACCGCCGGACGGCGTGACCGTGACGGGAGGCTGCATCGCCGAGACGATCACGACCGACACGGCTGGGGCGCTGGTCTGGTGCAAGTGGTCGAACTCGGAAGGCTCGAGGATCACAGAGGCCTACGTCCGCCGTGACGCAACGCCGCCGTCCGTCGCGGCAAGCCCGACCCGCGGGCCGGACAGCAACGGCTGGTACAACCGCGCCCTAACCGTGAAGTTCTCCGGCGGCGACGCCCTCTCGGGGCTCGCGAGCTGCTCCCCCGACCGCTCCTACACGGGACCGGACACAGGGACCGCGACGATCTCGGGCAGCTGCACCGACAACGCCGGCAACTCGACAAGCACGTCTTTCGGCTTCCAGTACGACGCGACGGCGCCGAGCGTCGCGGCGATACCCGACCGCCAGCCGAATCGAAAGGGCTGGTACAACCGCAAGGTCAAGGTCGCCTTCAAGGGATCGGACGCGACCTCGGGCGTGAAGTCGTGCGCACCCGACGTCATGTACGGCGGGCCTGACGTCGACCACGCAGCGGTCGCGGGCACGTGCACCGACCACGCTGCGAACACGAGCGCCCAGGCCGCCTACGCGCTCAGGTTCGACTCGAGATCACCCGCGCTCTGGAAGTTCCGCGCGGGCACGGTGCGCGGCGGTGGCGTCCTCCTTCGCTGGAAGGCGACCCCGGACGCGACCGAGTTCGTCCTCGAGCGCAAGCCCGGCCTCGACGGCTCACGCTCGTCGACGCTTCACTCGGGCCCGCAGCTGAAGTTCGTCGATCGCCGCGTGACGCGAGGACATCAGGTACCTGTACAAGCTCACCGCCTACGACGAGGCCGGCAACCCGACGATGAAGGGGCTCCGCTTCCGCCCCGAAGGCACGCCGAGCGCAACGAGGACGGTTCAGAGACCCGCGCTGACCACGCCGCTCGACGGAGCGCGCGTGTCAGCGCCTCCCCTCCTCGACTGGAGCGCCGTGCCCGGCGCGACGTACTACAACGTCCAGCTCTTCCGCAACGGCAAGAAGGTCCTCACCGCCTGGCCGAAATCGACGTCGTTCCGCCTCGCCCGCACGTGGAAGTTCGACGGGCGCACGCAAACCCTGTCGCCGGGCCGTTATCGCTGGTACGTCTGGCCGGGCTTCGGTCTCCGTTCGGCCGGGGACTTCGGGAAGCCCGTCGGCACGCGCACGTTCGTCGTGACGGGCGGCTGAAGCCCTGACGCAGAGCCGTCTGGAGGGAATTTCGGGGCCGTCTTCCTCGTTACAACCAGTGTCGCGCTTCAGAAGCGCTCGGGTGTCTGTGCCCAGAGCGCCGAGATCGTGCGTCGAAAGCCTTTGTGGAAGGAGAAACGATGAAGGACAAGCATCCCGAGCTGGTCGTGACGAGCGTCCGCTGCGCGAGCTGCGGAAACGAGTTCGCGACCCGCTCCACCCACGCCGAGCTCGTGCTCGACGTATGCTCGAACTGCCATCCCGCGTACACGGGAGTCGAGCGCGAGGTCGCTCGCGGCAGCCGGATCGAGAGGTTCGAGCGCCGTCGCGCGCGGGCGGCAGTCGCCTGACCAGAGAAGGAGAACGAGATAAGCACCATCTTCGAAGAGCATGAGCTGACGAGCTTCCTCGAGGGCGCCGAAGACCACGGCGTCGTGGATTCGCACGCCCTCGATTCGCTCGCGACCGAGCTCGACCTCGACGAGGACGAGCTCACAAGCCTGCGCAGCGAGCTCGAGGCGCGTGGAGTCGAGATCGCGTCCGCCGACGGCGACGACCGACCGAGGACGCGGAGCCCGAGCTGCGTCTCGAGCCGGATGCCGTCGTCTCGACGGACTCGCTGACGCTGTTCATGAACGAGATCGGGAAGCACGACCTGCTGACTGCGGCCGAGGAGGTCGAGCTGGCCAAGCGCATCGAGCGCGGCGACCCGCGCGCGAAGGAGCGCATGATCAACTCGAACCTGCGGCTCGTGGTCTCGATCGCCAAGCGCTACCGCGGCCACGGGGTCCCGTTCGGAGACCTGATCCAGGAGGGCGTGATCGGCCTCAACCGCGCGGTCGAGAAGTTCGACTGGCGCCGCGGGTTCAAGTTCTCGACGTATGCGACCTGGTGGATCCGCCAGGCGTGTCAGCGCGCGATCTCGAACCAGTCGAAGACCATCCGCGTCCCGGCCCACGTCCACGAGCGCCGCGTGAAGCTCTCGCGCATTGCCCGTGAGCTCGAGGCGGTGCACGGCCGTGAGCCGACGCAGGAGGAGCTCGCCGCCGCGACCGGCTTCGAGCTTCGGCACGTCGAGGAGGCCCTCGGCGCTGTCGAGGCATCCGTATCGCTCAACCAGACGGTGGGCACGGACGGCGACGGCGAGCTCGGCGACCTGTTCGCGGATCCCGACGCCGTCGATCCCGTCGAGGAGGCGGGCGAGTCCCTGCGCACCCAGGCCGTACGCGAGGCACTCGCGAAGCTGCCCGAGCTGGAGCGGCGGGTTCTCGAGATGCGGTTCGGCTTCGACGGCGAACAGCAGACGCTCGAGGCGATCGAGCGGGCGCTCGGGGTCTCGCGCGAGCGGGTTCGCAGCCTCGAGCAGCGCGCGTTCGCCCTGCTCAGCAGGGAGCTGAGCGGCGTCGTCGACGCCGAGAAGGACGAGCTCGCGGGCGCAGCCTGAGGGCGAGGCAAGCCTCGCCCCTACGATCTCGTAGGGGCGACCCTTGGGTCGCCCTCGCCGTACCGGCGGCAACGTAGGAGCGACCCTTGGGTCGCCCTCGCCGTACGCCGACGACACGTAGGGGCGACCCTTGGGTCGCCCTCGCCGTCCCGGCGGCGAGGAGCGCCCTAGGGCATGAAAGCGCTCAGCCCGCGTAGGCGAGCGCGTGCAGGCGTGAGAGCGGCGGGCTGAGCTCGCAGCGCCGCCAGCTGTCTCCGCGATCGCCGCTCTCCCAGAGCTCGCCGTTCGCGAGCCCGGCGAAGAGCCGGCCCTCGGCGGCGACGAGGGCGTACGGCATGGCCGGGAGCGGCTCCGGGAGCCCGCCCGCAAGCGGCTCCCAGCCGCCGTCCCGGCGCCGGTAGATCCGCGCCTGCGGGTCGCGCCGGCCGTGCGCCGCGAACGGGCCGGTGCTCGCAGACACGAACCAGAGCTCGGGATCGACCGGATCGACCGCGACCGACCACGTGTAGTTGCGGTCGCGGCCTTCGTCCGCCGGATGCCAGGTCGCGCCGCCGTCGTCACTCCAGGCGGCGCCCCCGCCGCCGGCCTCGTACGCGCGGCCCGGCACCTGCGGATGCCACGCGAGCGAGTGGACGTCCCGCTGCGCGCCCGGCCGGTGGTCCTCCCAGGTCTCGCCACCGTCGGTCGAGCGCATCAGGCCGCCGAGCTCGATCCCGGCCAGGAGGACGGGAGCCTCGTGCGGGCTGGGCGCGATCCAGCGGACGTGTGACGTCCACGGTCGCGGCGGAAAGCTCCAGGTCGGACGCGAGGGAAGCTCGAGCAGGCCCTCGAGCTCCCGCCAACTCGCGGCCGCGGTCATCGCTTCGGAAGAGGGCGCTCGGCTCGGTCCCGGCATAGACCGCCCCGTCCGCCGGGCTGACCGCGACAGAGAAGACCTGCTGTCCGGAAAGGCCCGACTCGACCCAGGTGCGGCCGCCGTCCTCCGACCGCCGCACGCCGTCGTCCCCGAGCCCGACGTAGACGGTGTCCGGATCGGCGGGATCGACCGCGAGGCAGTGCGCCGGGCTCCCGTCGAGCGAGAGCTCGACGCTCCACGAGCCGTCTGTCTCGTCGAGGCGGGCGACGGACTCGCCGGTCGCGGCGTAGAGGCGTGCGCTCACCTCGCCATCGTGCCTACTCAGCGTCAGTCTGCGACGTACTCGTGGCCTGGCACGTCGTAGACGTCGAACGACACGACCTCGAGGCCGGCCAGAGCCATGAGCTGGTCGCGCATCGCGCCGCGCGCATTCCTCGCCGAGAGCTCGTCGGCGGCGGTCTCCCAGAGCGTGATCACGCGCGACGTCCGTGCTTCCTGGTCGACGAAGACGAAGGTGCCGCGGTAGCCCTGGTACTCGCGAAGCCAGGGGCCGACGCTCTCCCCGGAGAGCTCGGTGACCGTCGCGAGCGCCTCTGCCGGGCCGGTGACGGTTGCCATGGCGGCGACCATGGACAGAACCATACGGAGGAATGACGAGTCGCCCGGCCGCGCTCCGTGACGTGGGCTAGCGGATGCAGACGATCTCGACGCCGACGTCGAGGTCGGCCACGCCCGGTCGGCAGTGACCGCGGGGACTCCGAGTCGCATCGCGAGCGCCAGGCATGCTCGGTCGGCAAGCGACAGCCCGAACCTGCGCGTCGAAAGCGACAGCTCGCCTGCAGTTCGCGCATCGACGTCGACGAGGGGGACGATTGCAACCACGGGAAGCAGCAGACGAAGACGAAGACCGCGCTCCAGTACTTCGCGAAGCAGCTCGCCGCGAGCTAGGGCGGATCGGAGAGATCGAGCGTCAGTCGACGCTCGGCGCCTCCACGTTCGGCGCCGTCGCGCCCGCGTAGGACGCCGACTCGCAACCCGTGCTCCCGCGCGAACGCGACCGCGGCTTCGAGCTCCGTCGACGAACCAGGTCGAACGACGAGGGCCGGAACGCTCGCGACCACGCCGTTCCAGACGAGCACGGAGTCGCGCCACCCATCGTCGATCATGCCGCGACACCGTCCTCGGCGAGCCCGACCGGCTCGGAGGCGGCCGCGCGACGAGCGCTCGCGGCTCGCGCCGTCAGGTGCTTCACGACCCGCTCCGAATCCCGCCCCGCCCCGAGGATCAGCATCGAGCTGAACGAGTGGAGGAAGAGCATGCCCACGAAGTAGAGGCCGGGCACCGAAGCAACCGCACCCCGCCACTGCTCGGGATAGCCGTCCTCGTCGAGGTCGAACGGGATCCGAATCCACGAGAGGTCGTTCCGGAAGCCCGTGCACCAGACGACGTTGGCCACGTCGAGGACTCGGCCGTCGTCGAGCACTGGACGGCCGTCCTCCACGGCGACCGTTCGGTTCAGGACGCGCTCGACCCCCGCCGCCTCGAGATCGGCCAGCTTCACGCGGATGAGCGGGCCGCCGTGAGATCGAATCTCGGAGCGAATCTTGCGCCCGATCGGCGTCGACATCGTGAGAACCCGCGTCGCGAGGAGCTTCAGCACCGGCTGGGAGATTCGAAAGCGCCGACTTCCGAGCGGAACCGGGATCTCGCCTGTGTCCGGGCCGGAAAGAATCGCCTCGAACCCTGCGCCGGCGGCCTCGTACGCGATGTCGCCGCCCGAGTGGGCCGCGCCGACGACGAGCACCTTGCCCGGCTGAAGCTGCGCTGGGCTCCGATAGTCGTTCGAGTGGAGCTGCCGGATGCGCGGATCGAGCTCGCTCGCGATCTCGGGCGTCACCGGCCGCTGCATGACCCCGGTGGCGACGACGACGTTCTCCGCCTCGAAGCGACGCTCCCCGGCCGAGACGACGAATCCGTCTCCGTCGCGCGAAAGCTCGTCGACGCGTACGCCGGCCTCGACGGGCAGCTCGAAGCGCTTCGCGTACGCCTCCAGGTAGTCCGCCATCTCGTTCCCGCTCGGGAACGAGGACCCGGGCGCGGGGAACTTCATCCCGGGGAGGGAATCGAACCTCGCGGGCGAGTACAGCCGCAGGGAAGGCCAGCGCGCCCGCCAGGGGTCGCCCACGCGCTCTCCCGCATCGAGGATGACGAACGAACGGCCGCGCTTCGCAAGGTGGTATCCCGTCGCGAGGCCCGCCTGCCCTCCGCCCACTATCACCGTCTCGTACCTCTCGGCCTGCATCGGTGCTCCTTCCGTCGCTTTCGACGACGGTAGGACGAGGGAACGCTCGCTGCATCGCGAGGATCCACCAACTTCCGCGCCATGGTCCGTGGTCAGTTCTGACCAGTCAGGTCAAACGAGGCCGTGCTCGAACGCGAACGCGCCCGCCGCCGCCCGCGACGAGACGTCGAGCTTCGCGAAGATGTTCTGCACGTGGCGAGCCACCGTGTGCTCGCTGATCACGAGCGCGGCCGCGATGTCACGATTGCTCCTGCCGGCGGCGACGAGGCGCAGCACCTCGAGCTCGCGCGCCGTCAGCCCGTGCGTCGTACGCGACTGAGCGTGTCGAGCCGGGCGAGATCCGGCCTCGCTCCGAGTGTCGTGAAGGTGGCGCGGGCGGCCTCGAGCTCGAGGCCGGCGGCGTCGTCGTCGCCGAGCGCGCGGCACGCGAGACCGATCAGGACGCGCACGCGCGCGTCTTCGTACGGCGCCTCCAGCTCCTGCCACAGACGAGCGGCACTCCTGAGCGCGGCGAGCGCGCTTGCGGCGTCGCCGTCGGCGAGCGTGACCGCACCGCGCGCATGGGCCGCGAGCGCCCCCAGCATGGCGCTCTCGTAGCTCTCGGCGATGCCCTCCAGCTCCGCGCACGTCTCCTTCGCCGCGTCGACGTCTCCCGCCGCGAGCAGGATCTCGACCTGCGCCGGTAGCAGCGCGGCCCGCCGGAGCGGCTCGGTCGCTTCGGTCGTCGCCCGGCGGATCGCCGCCACGGCGGCGTCTGTCCTCCCCTGCGCCAACCGGAGCTGGGCGAGCCCCGGCTGCGGCTCCCAGCCGTGGCCGCTCGCGGCGCGATACGCCTCCTCGGCCGCCTCGAACTCACCCTGCAGGCGAAGCAGCTCCCCCTGGCGGTACAGCGCGACACCCGAAGCTCGAGGATTGAGCTGCCCCGCGAACCGCTCCCCGGCACGGCGCGCCTCCTCGAGCGCATCGCGCCACGCCCCCTGGAGCTGGAGGATCTCCGAGCGGTGCACGAGGCAGCGGCCCGTGAACGCAACGAGATCGGGCTGCTCGGCGCACCAGCGCGTGAGCGCCGCCGTCCACTCCTTCGCGCGCCGCACCTCGTACACCTCCTGGCAGGCGAGGATGACCCCGCAGTAGACGACGCCGACGATGATCGGCGAGAGCTCGCGTGCCGTCGCAGCCACCATCGCCTCGTCGAGCAGGTCGAGGCCCTTCTTGACCTCGCCGTGCGGATGAGCGTGTTCCCCTGAGCGTGCAGCGCGAGGGCGAACAGGTCGCGATCGCCGAACTGCTCGCCGATCTCGGCCGCCTGAGCGGCGATTGCCGCCGCAGTGGCGAAGTCTCCCGCGCTCTCCCGCTCGAACGACGCGGGCAGCAGCATGTAGCCGCGCTCTACCGAGTCGCCTTCCTCGCGCTCGAGGAGGCGCTGCGCGCGCCCGAGCCAGCCACCGGCAGGCCCCATCTCGCCGCGCAACGCGAGGTTCATCCCGATCCAGAACGCGCAGCGCACGGCGCGCAGCGGCTCCCCGGCCTCGAGGTACGCGTGGTGCGCGCGCTCGAGGATGCCCAGAACTCGCCGTCGCGGCCGAGCATGAACGCCGACTCCGCCAGGAGCACGAGATCACCTGCTCCGAGCGGCGTCTCCTCGTCGGCGAGCGAGAGCGACTCGAAGGCGTCGCTCCACGCCTTCCTCGCGTAGGACTCGCGACCGCGCTCGAGAGGCACGATCTCGGGTGAGCTCATTCGCGGATTATCGTACGGGCGTTGCCAGCTCGACGAAGCGGCAGAGCGCGTTCACGAGCCGCATCTCCTCGACCGTCTTGCAGTCCGCCTCGAGCAGGCGCGGCGAGCAGACGAGCTCGACGCGGCACTGCGCGCGCGACGTCGCGACGTTGATCCGGTTGCGGTTGAAGACGAAGGCGAGGCCGCGCGGCGCCTCCTCCCCGCTCGAGCTCGCGAGCGAGACGATCACGACCGGCGCCTCCTGGCCCTGGAACTTGTCGACCGTGCCGACGCGCACGCCGGCCGGCACGCGCTGGCGCAGCGCGCGCACCTGCGCGTTGTACGGCGTCACGACGAGGACGTCGTCCTCGGTGAGCGGCCGCGTGCGGCCGTTCTCGTCCGTGTACGTCGGTGCCGAGCAGCGCCGCGATCGCCGCGCGCGACCTCGTCGCGCCTCCTCCCACGAGAGCTGGCCGTTCGCCGCGTGCTCGACCGGGCGGAAGACGAGCCCGTTCCCGGCCGCGACGCTCCGCCGCGCGCACGACTCCGCGCGCTCGAGCCGGCCCGCGTAGTACGCCTCCGAGGTGAACTCGCGTGAGCTCCGGCCGCAGGCGCCACGTCTCGCTCGAGGAAGACGCCGCGGTCCGGCGGCACCGTCGTCTCGTCGCCGAGCAGGTGCTGGAGGACGGAGACCTTCGCCTCCTCCGGCTGCGCGCCCTGCGAGACCTGCGGGAGCTGGTTCGGGTCGCCGAGGAGGACGAGCGTGCGCGCGCACGTCCCGAGCGCGAGCGCGTCCGCGAGCGAGATCTGCCCGGCCTCGTCGACGAACAGGTAGTCGAGCTTCCCGTCGAGCTCCTCGCGCGAGAAGAGCCAGCTCGTGCCGGCGACGAGCTCGTGAGCTCCGTCTCGAGGAACGTCGCTCCGCGCGTCGCTCGATCTCGACGAAGCGGGCCCTCGTACTCGCGACTCCTCGTTCCCCTCGGTCGACTTCTTGCAGCCCGCGGAACGAGATGCCCTCCTCGAGCGCGTCGCGCTCGATCTCGCGCGAGCAGGTTGTGGATCGCCTTGTGGCTCTGCGACGCGACGCCGACCCGCTTGCCGCTCGCGATCAGTACGTGACGAGCCTTCGCGCCCTGTCCACGTCTTCCCCGACCCCGGCGGCCCCTGGACGAAGAGGTACGAGCCCTCGACCTCGCGCGACGCGCGGCCAGCTCCTCGAGCCCGTCCGCCTGCACGCGCGCGCCGCCGAGCGGAAGCTCGCGGCGCAGGATCTTCTCGAGGTGCGGGTAGCGGCCGTCGCCCGCGAGGTACGACCGCGCGAACGCGCTCGACGGCGTCGCGCTGCTCCCAGTCGGAGATCGGCCTGGGCGGGATGAGCGCGGTCGGCAGCGGCTCGTCCGCGCGGTTCTTCGCGCGCCGCAGCGTGATCGTCGCCGAGCTCGTCGTCGACCGCGACGACGTAGTCCTTCTCCGTCGCCGGGTCGACGCAGCGCCCGTGCATCTTGTGCTCCTGCGGCGGGAACGCGAAGCGTGTAGACGAGCGACTGCCCGTCCTCGACCGGCTCGCCGACGAGCTCGATGCCGCCGATCGTGTCCGTGTCCTCGATGAGCTCGTCCTCGTCGAGGCTCGAGGTGGTGGAACCACTCCCACCACTGCGACTTCCCCTCGCGCTGGTGGTAGTAGAGGAGGTGCGCGAGGAGCCAGCGCGTGTCGCCCTCCTCGGCGCCGGCGAGCAGCTCCTCGTGGAGCGCCACCCGCGCGGCGTCGCGCTCCTCGGCCTCCTCGGTGCGCTCGCGCTCGTCGGGCGGCGAGCAGCCACGGGAGGCCGGCCGGCCGCCGCGAGAGCAGCCACTCGTGCAGCTCGAAGGTCGAGCGGCAGTCCTCCTCGTTGTAGGCGCTGGATCCCCTCGAGCACGGCGTTCTCGCCCGTCTCGATCCACTGCTCGAAGAGGACGATCGACTCCGCCCCGCCCTCGACCGCGGCCGTGCGCGCGAAGCCGTACAGCTTCTCGATCTCCTTGATCGAGTAGCTCGGGACGCCGGCCCGCAGCGCCTGCTTGCACGACGCGGTAGAGGTCGACGAGCAGCTCCCGCCGGAGCCAGTCGTCGATCTCGGCCTCGCGCACCGAGTGCTCGCCCATGAGCCGGCGGAGCGCCACCCGCTCGTACGCCGCGTAGTGGTAGACGTGGAGGTCGGGGAAGCGGCGGCGGCGCTCCTCGAGCCAGTCGACGAAGCGCTCGAAGGCGGCCTTCTCGCCGTCGCGGTCGAGCCCCCAGACCGCGTCGTACCGAACCTCGCCGTCCTCGCGGTAGCAGTAGCCGAAGAGGTACTCGAGCCCGCGCGCCGGCTCGTAGAACGGGTGGCCCTCGAGGTCGAGCCAGACGTCTCCCTCGGACGGCGGCGGGAGGAGCCGGAACCCGCGGTCCTCCTCGTCGGGCAGGAGCTCGACGAGGCGCTCGCCGGTCCGCGTGAAGTGGAGCTGGAGGCGGCCTGGTCGCGGAGGCGTTCGAAGCTCTCGTCGCGGATGCGCTCGACGGTCGTCCCGGGCGCGGTCTCGCCGAGCGCGGTGAGCGTGGGGATGCCCGCGGCGAGGAGCCGCTCCGCGTACAGCCGCCCGAGCCCCGCGACGAGCACGAGGTTGTCGTCGTCCTCGAGCTGCTGCCGGCAGAGGTGCCGGAAGTCGCAGATCCCGCAGTGGTAGACGGGCCAGGGATACGTCTCGGCGGCGTGCCTCGGCGTGGCGAGTCGCGGCGAGCAGCCGCTCGCGCGACCGCCGGAAGAAGGCGATGAACTCCGCGGTCCGAAACGTCTCGCGCTCCCCGGTGCCGAGCTCGACGTGGACGTGCTCGGGCAGCCGTCCCTGGATCCGCCCGAGCTGCTCGGCGTAGAAGCTGAGCTGGATGCAGGTGGAGCGGCTTCGCGGAGCGCGCGAGCTTCGTGTCGACCGGCTCGTAGGTGCCGTCGCGGCTGCGCGCTCGAGGAAGTCGGCGAACCCGCGCCAGGTGCCGTCCGTGAGGTAGGCCTGGTAGATGACGTCGGCCTCGCCGGCGCGGATCGCGTCCTCGGTCGCGCGGCGCGCCTCGTCCGCGTCGAACCCCTCGTCGTCGTAGGTGAGCATGCGCGCGACGCGCCGCCCGTCCGCCTCGAGCCGCGCGAGGTACGCGAGCCTCGTGCTGGTTCCCCTTGTCCATGAGGATCCGGCCGTACGGGTCGTCGAGCACCGGCCGCTCGAGCTCGCCGCGCACGACGCGAAGCTCGAGCTGCGTCAGGTGCGGGCAGGCGAGGTGGTTCGCCAGGTCGGTGGGCGAGAGCCGAAGCGTGCCGTCGTCAGCGAGTCGCATGTCTTCGAGTATCCGGTTCGCGGACGGGCTGCGGCTTACGGGTAGCGTTGGGCGGGATGCCGCTCCAGAACCGCGTGACGCCGCTGTCGGAGCTGATCGCCGATCCCGCGCGGGGCCTGGTCTACGGAAATCGCGGGTGCCTCCACGACGACGAGGGGCGAATCCGGAGGCGCTGGGCGACGAAGCGCTGGATCGCGTGCCGGCTCGAGTTCCGCGGCTGGAAGCGCGAGCCGCTGCTCCAACCGGGCAAGTTCACGGAGCTCTTCTTCCTGGACGAGGCGACCGCGTTCGCCGCGGGCCACCGTCCGTGCGCGTTGTGCCGTCGTGAGGACTACGTCCGCTTCGGCGAGCTCTTGCCAGGGCCGAGCACGGCGGACGCGATGGACGAGCAGCTCCATGGCGAGCGGATCGAGGGCAGCGACGCGGCGGTCGCACGAGGTTCGGCTCGAGGAGCTCCCGGACGGCGCCTTCGTTCTCGAGGCCGGCGAGCCGTGGATGACTCTGGGCGACGAGCTCCTTCTCTGGACGCCGGCGGGTTACGCGGAGTCGAGGCCGCGAGAGCCTGGGATGGCGAGGCTCCTAACTCCGCCGTCCTTGGTCGAGATTCTTCGCGCCGGCTGGGAGGGCGTCGTGCCGCTCCTGCACCCGACGGCCGCTCAGACGGCGACGGCGTTGAGCAGCCCGACGAACGCGCGGTAGAAGTCCGACGCTCGCGGCACTCCTCGTCGCTCGTCGCATGGAACAGTTCGGAGTAGAGCCGCAAGCTGGCGCGCGCGAGCCGCAGATCGATCCCGCGCTCGGCGAACGAGCGCTCGAGCTTCACCGCGAGCTCGTACTCACCGACGTCGCAATGGATCGCGATCGCGGAGGCGAAGATCGCGAGCTCCGCGCCCTCGCCGGGCGAGAGCTGACAGGCGAGGTCGAGCGCCTGCAACGCGTCGTCGTAGCGCCGAAGCGCGCGCAACTCGCCGGCGGCCCAAACGAGCGCCCAAGCGCGTGCATCGACGTCGGAAGCCGCAGTCTCGACCACGCTGTCTCCTGGACCGGACACGAGAAGGCATGTCGGCACCGCGACGTGTCGACTTGAGGGTGCTGCAATCGTGCCGAGCTGCGCCCGTCGCTTCCACCGCGCTACTCCTGGGTCGCGCCGGCCCAGAGGTTGATGCCGCTCTCGGTCGCGTAGCGATCGATCTCGGCGAGCTCGTCCTCGTCGAAGTCGAGGCGCTCGAGGGCGCCGACGTTGTCCTCGAGCTGCTCGACGCTCGAGGCGCCGACCAGCGTGGAGGTCACGCGCGGGTCGCGCAGCGTCCACGCGAGCGCCATCTGCGCGAGCGTCTGGCCGCGGCGGGCGGCGATCTCGTTCAGCGCGCGGATCTTCTCGAGCGACTCGTCGGTGATCAGGTCGGGCCAGAGCGAGTACCCCGGGCGGCTCGCGCGGGCGCCCTCGGGGATCCCGTTCAGGTACTTGTCGGTGAGCATCCCCTGGGCGAGCGGCGAGAACGTGATGCAGCCGACGCCGAGCTCCCCGAGCACGTCGAGGAGGTCGGGCTCGATCCACCGGTTCAGCATCGAGTACGACGGCTGGTGGATGAGGAGCGGCGTGCCGAGCTCGCGCAGGATCGCGGCCGCCTCGCGCGTCTTCGCGGCCGAGTACGAGGAGATGCCCACGTACAGCGCCTTGCCCTGGCGGACGGCGGTGTCGAGCGCGCCCATCGTCTCCTCGAGCGGCGTCTCGGGGTCGAAGCGGTGCGAGTAGAAGATGTCGACGTAGTCGAGGCCCATGCGACCGAGGCTCTGGTCGAGGCTCGAGAGCAGGTACTTGCGCGAGCCCCCGTCCCCGTACGGGCCCGGCCACATGTCGTAGCCCGCCTTCGTCGAGATGACGAGCTCGTCACGGAAGGGCTGGAGATCCTCGCGCAGGAGACGCCCGAAGTTCTCCTCGGCGGATCCGTACGGCGGCCCGTAGTTGTTCGCGAGGTCGAAGTGGGTGACGCCGAGGTCGAACGCGCGGCGCACGGTCGCGCGGCCGGTCTCGAAGTCGCGGTCGTGCCCGAAGTTCCACCACAGCCCGAGCGAGATCGCAGGGAGCTTCAGGCCGCTCCGGCCGGTGCGGCGGTAGAGCATGTGCTCGTAGCGATCCTCGGCGGGGGCGTACGTCACCGCCCGCGACGATACCCGGCTAGAGGCGGTTACTCGTCTCGACCAGCACGTTGCGGCCCCAGGCGAAGCGCGTCTCGTACCAGCCGGTCATCGGGGTGAGCGTCGTTCCGCGGTCGGAGGAGTGCAGCATCCAGCCGTTCCCGACGTAGATGCCCATGTGCCCGACCTGGGACGGCTTCGACTGAGGGCCACGATCCCCGAAGAAGACGATGTCGGCCGGCTGTAGCCGCGCGAGCGGGATCCGGGCCTTCTTGGGGATCTCGGCGCTCATCTCGTAGGTCGTCCTGCCCTTGAGCCTGGCCGCGAGTGCACGCACGCCCGCGGTCGGCTCGAGCTTGTAGACGCGCCAGACGAAGCCGGAGCAGTCGAAGCCGCCGGGCTGCATCCTCCCGGCGAGCTTCTGCTTGCGCTCGGAGGTGCCGGCCCAGACGTAGGGCGTGCCGACGAACCGCGCCGCGCGCCCGATGAGCGTCCGCTGCACGGGCGTCATCGCGGGCAGGGCGAAGGACTCGACGGTCTCGCGGACCTCCATGATCTCCTCGAGGTCGAGCTCGAGCAGGCGCGCGATCGAGTACGCCGCCTCGGCGCGCGTCGCAGGCTGGTTGAGCTGGAGCTCGAGCTGCTCCTGGTCCTTCGGGTGGTTGATCCGGAAGCCGAGCAGGCGCGCGACCGACTCGGTGCCGAACCAGGTTCCGGGCGTCAGGCCCGCGTAGACCATGGCCAGCTTGAGGCCGAGCGCCTCCTGCTTCATCCCGGCCGCGGCGACGAGCTTCGCGTCGAGCTCGCGCAGCGGTGACCAGGCGGTTGGGCTCGGGCGCCGAGATCTCGAGGCCGAAGGAGGAGAGGACGATCGCGAGCTCGCTCTGCGTGAGCGGATCGTCGGGCCGGAAGTCGCCCACGCTCGTCGACATGAGGCCGACCTCGACGACGGCCTTGATCTCGGGCGCGGCCCAGGAGCGGGACGGCTGCGCCCCCGCCGTGGAGACGGCGGTGAAGAGGGAGAGCGCGCACGCGAAGAGGATGAGTCGCCGCATGCCTTCCGTATCGGCCGTTGGAGGCCAGGGCTACAGTGGCCGCGTGCGTGCGCTGGTCGTTGATCGTGGCGCTGCTGGCGCGTCGTCGCCGCCGGGTGCGGCAGCGAGAGCGGCGACGAGGCGGCTCCGCCGACACGACGACGACGCGACCGAGACCGCGCGGTCGGAGGGAGGCCCCATGGCTCCCGCGATCGAGGGCACGACGCTCGACGGCGAGCGCCTCTCGCTTGCGGACTTCCGCGGCCGGCCCGTGCTCGTGAACGTCTGGGCAGCGTGGTGAAGCACGTGCCAGAGCGAGGCGGTCGCCTACGCAGAGTTCCAGGAGAGTCATCCCGAGGTCGCGTACCTCGGGCTCGACGTCGCCAACACGCCTGACGAAGGCCGCGCGTTCGTCGAGGAGTACGGCTGGACGTGGCCGTCGATCCACGATCCGGAGCGGGAGCGGGCGCGGAAGCTCGGAGCTGACTACCAGCCGCACTTCGTCCTCGTCGACGCGCAGGGTCGGATCGTGACGACGCCACGAGGGCGGCGGTGACGCGGAGATCTGGGAAGCGATGGTCGCGCGGCTGTGACCGAATTCGTAGGGGCGAGGCTTGCCTCGCCCGCGACTGCCACCGGTCCATGTGGGCCGGGCAAGCCCGGCCCCTACGCATCGGTCAGGAGCTAGGCTCCGAAGCGACGTGAGCACGACCTCCAACGCGCGCTACGCCGGCTGCCAGCCCGCCAGCTGGCTCGCCGTGCGGCTCGGGATCGAGCCGCTGAAGCTCGAGGCGATGCGGCGCGACGGAGAGCTGATCGCGGTGCGCGAGCCGGGAACGACGACCTGGCTCTATCCGCCGTGGCAGTTCGACGGTCGCAACCCGCTCCCGAGCATCCCGCGGATCGTGCGCGCGGCGCGAGAGACAGGGCTCGACGACGGACAGCTGTTCACGATCCTGACCGCACGGCGCGGGCTCGGCAGCGAAGGGCGCGTGTACGAGCTCCTGCGCGAGGGGCGCGCGGACGACGTCGTCGAGCTCGTTCGCGCAGGCTTGAGCGATCCGCGCTACGCGGAGACCCGCGCGGCGCTCACGATCTTCACGTCGCCGCTGACCGTCTTCACGTGCAGCGGCACGACCTCGCCTGGCTCGTCGGCCTGCTCCGAGGTCGGCTCGTCGTCCATGACGCCGAGCTCGGACTGAAGGTCTCCCGAGACCGAGGCGGCGTCGATGAAGACGCGTGTGCCGCGGCCGACGCCGATCTGGATGTCGCCGGACACGGACTGAATCGTGACGTCCCCGCCCTCGACCCTCTGGAGCTCGACGTCGCCGGACGTGGTCGAGAGCATGAGCGGCGCCTGCACGTCGCCGATGCGGACGTCGCCGGAGACGGAACGGGCGTTGAGGGCACCCTCGATCCGGCGGACTCCGAGGTCACCGGAGACGGTGGCGGCGGAGCCGCCGGTCTCGACCACGTCGATCGAGATGTCCCCGCTCGCGGTCTTCGCCGCGAGCTTCTTCGTCACTTTCTCGAGCCGGATGTCGCCGCTCGCGGAGCGCGCGGAGACCTCACCCAGCTCGCCGGAAACGCGAAGGTCGGTGGAGCCTGCCGAGAGGTCGAGATCCGCTCCGTGCGGGCAGACGACGCGAACCTCGACGTCTCCACCCCAGCTGATCCGGATCGGGCCCCAGCGGATCCGCTCCTTCTCGTCGACCGTGATCACGTGGCCGCCGGCGTGCTCCTGGCACGTGACCTCGACGTTCTCGATCGCGTCGGAGCCACGACGGCCGGTCGGCACGAGCTCGACGCTCGTCTGCGGCTGATCGGCCGTCGTGACCACGACGCGTCCACTCGGGAGCCGAAACTGGAGGGAGACGCTCCCGGGAGTGTCGAAGATCTGCATCCTCGTGACCTAGGCCTTGCGGTCCCCGCGGACCCGCCGGGTGGTCACCGGCTTGGTCGGCTTGCGAACGCGGTCGCCGGGGTCGAGGAGCTTGGCGTACTCGAAGGGGATGGGTGCGAGAAGCATGAGGTTCTCCTTTCAGCCCTGGGCGTAGCCCTGGAGGCGGTTCCTGCCGCGTCTGTGCGAGCGCGGCGAGGTGCTGCGCGCGAGAGTGCGCACGAGCCAGGCGTTGGTCGAGACGCCGTCCGCGGCCGCTGCGGTCTCGATATCGATCTTCAGCGATTCGGGAAGCCGGAGCGTGATGCGGCCGGTGTATTCCTCGCCGGGGGCGACGCGGACGTCGTCCTCGGCCTCGTCGGTGATGACCACGAGCTCGGGCTCTCGGCCGGCCAGGCGGACCTCGACGCGTCCGGAGGCGAGCTGGCCGCTGATCTCCAGCGTCGCCTCGCCGAGCAGGTCGAGGAGGCGAAGGTGGAGGGTCGAGCCGAGCGTCTCGATGAGTCTTTGCGCGGCGTCGGCGATGGCTTGGTCGCCGAGATTGGCCGTGTTGGCGAGGTCCTGCTGGATCGCCTGGATGTGGTCATCGAGTTGCATCGTGACAGCACTATGACATCATCGTCGATGTCTTGTCAAGGTCAAACTTGACATTCGTGTGGCGGTGCCGTGCAAAGCGGCATGGTTGAGGCAAAAATGAGAAGCTGGAGCCGACGACAGCGCCGCCCTTTAGTGTCCATCCCGCGTGACGGAGCTACCGGCCACGAAGAGCGAGGAGGTCCCGCCGTCGCTTCGGGCGCAGCTGCTCGCGACCGAGCATTGGAGCTTGCTCGCGGCCCGGAGCACGACTCAGAGACGAGCTGCTCGTCAGGATCGCAATCTTCCTGACGCTCGTCTCGGCGAGCGTCGTGAGCCTCGCGCTGGTCGGGCAGGCAACGGACTTCGGAGGTCGCTTCGACGTTTTTTCGATCGCCCTCTTCTCGATTCTCCTTCTCGTCGGCACGCTCACGCTGCTCCGCGTCATGAACGGCAGCGAGGAAGACCTGGCGTACGTGATCGGGATGAACAGGCTTCGGGCTGCTTACGCCGAGCTGGACGCCGGGATCGACCGGTATTTCATCGCGTCCAAGCACGATGACGAGCGAGGAATCGGCCAGACGTACGCGTACTTCCCGCACAGCTCAGAGCTCCTGCAGCCGCTTGCGAGCAGCATGATGTTCATCATCGTCGTGGACGCCGTCGTCGCGGGCGTCCTCGCAGGGCTGATTGCAAGCGCAGCCGATGGCTCGGGCGTCGTGATCGCAATAGCCTCGGCGGTAGCGGGCACGAGCTACTTCTTGGCGTCGTTCGGGCATTTCGTCCGTCGCTGGCGGACCTGGCGGCGTGAATACGAGCCGTTGTTCCCGCACGAGGCCAGCGGCTCAGGCGACCGCACCTAGATCGACGTATCGGCTCGGCTAGCCGAGCTGCCAGACGTCGTCGCGCAGGATTGGCGTCGCGTTTCCGTCCGCGTCGAGCCCATCCACGTCCACCTCGGGCCCGCCGACCATGAAGTCGGTATGCACGCTCGAGACGTTCACGCCGCGCTCGAGCAGCTCGTCGCGGGACAGCTCACCTCCGCCGTCGACGGCGAGCGGGAAGCCGGATCCGAACGCGATGTGGCAGGTCGCGTTCTCGTCGAAGAGCGTGTCGTGGAAGACGAGGCCCGTGCGCTTCACGGCCGAGGTGCCGTCGACCAGCGCGAGCTCGCCGAACGCGGGTGCCTGCTCGTCCGTCGCCAGCTGCTCCCGGATGATGTCCGCGCCGGCCGACGCCTCGACCGCGACGATCTTCCCGTTCTCGACCCGCACCTCGAGGTCGTCGACCCTCGTGCCGGCGGCGATGAGCGGCGCTGTCGAGCGAACCGTTCCCTCCGCGCGCCGCCAGTCCGGGCTCGTGAAGACCTCCTCGGTCGGGAGGTTGGGCACGTGCCGGATGCCCTTGGCCGTCTCGGCGTTCGCGCAGTCCCACACCCCGCCCTGGATGAGCCCGATCGTGAGATCGGTCCCGGGGCCGCGGAAGCGAATCGCGTCGAAGCCGTGCGCGTTCAGCTCGGCCGCGCGCGCGACGAGCCGCGCGGTGTGCTCCGCCCAGGCGGCGACGGGATCGTCCGCGTCGAGCCGGGTGGCCGTGGCGACCGCGTCCCAGAGCCGCTCCATGTCCGGCTCGCCGAAGACCTGGCGCGCCCAGCCCTCGTTCGGCGCGGAGACGACCGTCCAGTTCACGTTCCGGCCGGTGATGTGCTGCAGGCTCAGCGCCCGCAGCTCTTTCGGCTCGGACTTGCCGACGAGCGCAGGATCGAGATCGGCGAGCAGCTCGGGGTCCGGATTTCCGGTGAGCGCGATGATCGCCGGGTTCTCGTCGCCCCAGCGCTTGTACAAGTCGACCAGATGCGGGGCCGACCAGCCGAGCTCGTCCTCGGGCCCGAGCTCGATCGCGGCGCGGCGGAGATGGAGGTCGTTGTAGAGGACGATCACGTGGCTGGCGCCCGCGCGGTACGCCTCGCGCACGATCGCGCGCGTGATCTCCGCGTGCTCGACGAGGCAGGTGACGATGACGTCCTGGCCGGGCTGGACGTTCGCGCCGACGCGCACCGCGAGCTCCGCGTAGCGGCGCAGGCGCTCTTCCGACCCCACAGCTGGCGCCGTCAGGCTCACTGCCGCAGAGGCTCGTCCGGGATCACGCGGGGCGACTCAGTCGCCCCAGTCGAAGTCCCGGGGACGGCCCGTCCACAGCGTCTCGTCGAGCGCGGGGCCCTCGGCACCGTTCGCGTCCTCGACCGTCTCCTCGCCAGGCCAGGGAAGTCGCTCCGAGGGAAGCTCGACGGCGGGAATCTCGCCGTCCAGCGTCTCCTCGATCCGTGCCTGCTCCTCGCTCTTGAACAGCGGGTGGTTCTCGAGCACATCGCCGTTCAGGTAGCGGTCGAGCGGCATGTCGCCGTCGAGACCGGCGTTGCGTGCCTTGAGGTCGAGGTGGTCGCGGATCGCCTCGGCGAAGAGGGTGTCCGTATCGACTGCGTGGTCATGAAGTTCGGTCATGGGGCTGCCGCGAAGGGTCGGAGTCTAGCTGAGGCATCGGGCGCCCGAGCGAGATGGCTGACGCTATCGTCTCGGAGTGCCACTGCTGCGGTTCTTCACGCTCTTCATGCTCCTCTACCGCGTGTGGCGGAGGCTGCCCGCGCGGCAGCGGAGGCAGGCGCTCGAGCTCGCAAGGCCGCCACGGGCCGCGCATCGCCACTCACGCGGCGCGGCGCGCGACGTCCAGCAGCGCCGCTAGGGACGCTTCCCCCGGACGCCGAGCGCTTCGCGGACGATCCGGTCCTGCTCCCGATGGTGGAACGTCGGGTACCCCTCGCTCGGGCTGGCGCGCCACGGGCGACCCACGTACTGGACGCTCTCGACGTGCGGCGCGTTCGCGGCGGCCTCGTCGAGTCGGTGGCGGATCGAGCGCCAGGCGCCCATGTTCTGCGGCTCCTCCTGCGCCCACACGATCTCGCGCAGCTCGGGATACGAGGCGACGAGCCGGCCGACGGGCTCCACGGGGAACGGGTACAGGAGCTCGATTCGCGCGACCGCGGCGGTCGTCGCGAGCACCGCGGAGCTCGTGACCTGCGATGTCGTAGTAGAGCTTGCCGCTGCACAGGATCAGGCGCGTGATCGTGCGGCTGTCGTCCCTCGGCTCGTCGAGCACGGGCTGGAACGAGCCGAGCGCGAGCTCGTCGGCCGTCGACGCCGCCTGCTTCAGACGGAGCAAGCCCTTCGGGGTCATCACCACGAGCGGGCGCGCGGTCGCGTCGAGGGCCTGCCGGCGGAGGAGGTGGAAGAACTGGGCGGCGGTCGTCACGTTCGCGACCCGGATGTTCTCCTGCGCGGCCTGCTGGAGGAAGCGTTCGAGCCGCGCGCTCGAGTGCTCCGGGCCGTTCCCCTCGTAGCCGTGCGGCAGGAGCAGCGTCAGCCTCGACGTCTGGCCCCACTTCGAGCGACCCGAGACGATGAACTGGTCGACGACGATCTGGGCGCCGTTGATGAAGTCGCCGAACTGCGCCTCCCAGAGCACGAGCGCGTCGGGAGCGGCGATCGAGTAGCCGTGCTCGAACGCGAGCGCGGCGTACTCCGAAAGCGGTGAGTTGTAGATCTCGAAGGCGGCGGCCGACATCTTCAGCTGCTGCAGCGGAGTGTGCATCTCACCGGTCCGCGCGTCGTGCAGGACCGCGTGGCGGTGCGAGAACGTCCCGCGCTCGGTGTCCTGGCCGGAGAGCCGGATCGGGATGCCGTCCGAGAGCAACGACGCGAACGCAAGCGACTCGGCCTGGCCCCAGTCGATCCCGCCCTCGTCGAAGGCGTCGCGACGCCGCTCGAGCTGCTTCGCGAGCTTCGGGTTCACCTCGAAGTCGTCGGGGACCGTGATCAGCTGCTCGTTGAGCTCGCGCAGGCGCTCGGCCGGGACCGCGGTGACCACGGCCTCGCCGGTGTCGGGCCGGCGCCGCTGCTCCGGCGGCGGCTCCGGCTCGGCGAACGACGCGCGCAGCCGGTCGTGGATCTCGCGCAGCGCCTCGATCGTCCGATCGAGCAGCGTCGACGCATCCTCCTCGGTGATGACGCCCTCCTCGACGAGGCGCGCCGCGTACGACTCCCGGACCGGCGTCTGCTGCTCGATCTGCGACGCCATGAGCGGCTGCGTGTAGGCGGCTTCGTCCTGCTCGTTGTGGCCGAACCGGCGGTAGCCGATGAGGTCGACGACGACGTCGTGGCCGAACTCCGCCCGGTAGGCGAGCGCGAGCCGGATCGCGGAGAGCGCCGCCTCGGGGTCGTCGGCGTTGACGTGGACGATCGGCGTGTCGAAGCCCTTCGCGAGGTCGCTCGCGTAGCGCGTCGAGCGCCCCTCGGCGGGGTCGGTCGTGAACCCGATCTGGTTGTTCGCGATCACATGCAGCGTGCCCCCGGTCGTGTACCCCTCGACCGCGTGCAGGTTGAACGTCTCCGCGACGACGCCCTGCCCGGCGAACGAGGCGTCTCCGTGGATCAGGATGGGCAGCGCGACCGTCGGGTCGTGAATCCCGGCGCCGGACGAGCGGTCGGTCTGCTCGGCGCGCGTGAGGCCCTCGACGACGGGGTCGACGGCCTCGAGGTGGCTCGGGTTGGCCGCGAGCGTGACCTGGACCTCCCCGGCCTCTGTCATCCGCGACTCGGAGGCCGCGAGGTGGTACTTCACGTCCCCGGTCCCGCCCTCCGGATCCGCGACCAGGGCGTCGAGCGAGCGCTCGCCCTCGAACTCGCGCAGGATCGACGCGTACGAGCGGCCGACGGTGTGCGCGAGCACGTTCAGGCGGCCGCGGTGCGCGATTCCGATGACGACCTCGTGCGCGCCGCCGGCGGCCCCGATCTCGACCGCCTCGTCGAGCATCGGCACGAGGGCGTCGAGGCCCTCGATCGAGAACTGCTTCTGGCCGATGAACGCGCGCCGGAGGAACGTCTCGAAGGCCTCGACCTGGGCAAGGCGGAGCAGCAGCTCGCGCCGTTCCTCGGGCGGCAACGGCTGCCGGTAGCGGCCCGACTCGATCGCGTGGCGCAGCCACACGCGCTCGGCGTGGTCGGAGATGTGCTCGATCTCGTAGGCGATGGTGCCCATGTAGACCTCGCGCAGGCGCGGCAGCGCCTCGGCCAGCGTCTCGCCCCCGACGTAGAGGCGGAGGACGCTCGCCGGGATCTGCGCCTGGACCTCGGGCGTGAGCGGCGGGTCCAGGGTCTCCGGCTCGAGCGCGGGGTCGCCGGGCGGCTCGGAGCCGAGGGGATCCAGGCGTGCGCCGAGATGGCCGTGCATGCGGATCGCCTTGACGAGGGACACCGCGGCGGCGACGGCGCGGAGGAGGTCGGTGTCGACGGGCGCCTCGGCCTCGGCAGCGGGCTCGGGCGCCGCCTCGGCGGGAGGCGGCGCGGGCGCGGGTAGCGCAGCAGCGACCGGGGCCGGCGGGGCGCCGTTTCCGTCGTCCGAAGGGCGCGTGCCGACGAGCCGCGTGAGGCCGGGGAGTGCAGCGAGAACCTCGTCGTCCGCGTTCTCGAAGAGCTCGCGCCAGGCAGGATCGACGGCCTCGGGGTTCTCGAGGTATTGCTCGAGGACGAGGCCGACGTACCCCGCGTTCAGGCCCGAGATCTGCGAAGGACCGGGCATGTCAGTAGAGCGGCGAGTCGGTGGTGATGGCGACGGTCATCCCGACGAAGAACGCGAGCGCACCCGTGAAGACGGCCACCGCCGCGAGCGTACGGTGCGTGACGGTCATGCGCGTGGCGACGAGAGCGACGACGATCGCGGCAGGCGCAAGCAGGCCGGGATTCCGTGCGAGCGCGATCCCCGAGAGGGCGAACGAGAACGCGCACAGGAAGCCGGCGACGCGGTCCTGCTGGCGGTAGGGGACGGAGCTCACGCGGCCGTCCCGACACGCGAACGGCGCACCGGCCGCACGCCCGCTCCATGCGGACTCGGCCGTCGGGGCCGCCCGGAGGAGAGGCTGCGCCGGCGCTTCCACTCGTCCCAGCCACACGGCGTGAGCGGGACGAACGCGGGTGTGGTCTCCGATCCGCCGCCACCCGGGCGCGGCTCGGCGCGAATCGCCCACCAGACCACCACGCCGAGGTAGACCATGGGGATCTTGAGGATGACGAGCATGAAGATCCCCTCCCAAAGGGATACCGAGCGCACGAACCCAGTCTAGAACGCGACGGCCACCACGCGGGCGTTCGCGAGCGGACGGTCTCGTGTGCACCGTCTTACCCGACCCGCTACCGTGCCGTGATTCATTCGCGGCTCACTGCGGGTCGCACCCGCCGCTCGCAAGCGTATAAAAGGAGGTCTCGTGCGACGCATCGTTCGCCTCGTCCTTGCCATGTTCGTCCTCAGCGCTCTCGCCGCTCCAGCCGCCTACGCGGCCGAGAGGATGTGGGTTGGCTTCCACGACGATCCGAGCTTCCGCTGGGCCGACAACCGCGCGACGCGGATCGAGTCCACCGCCAAGAACGGCTCCACGATCATCCGTCTTCTCATCGCGTGGAACGACGTGGCGAAGCAGCGCCCGACCGTGGCGATCGACCCGTTCGACGAGGCGTACAACTTCGGCGACATCGACGAGGCGGTGCGTACGGCCCAGGAGCAGGATCTCGAGGTCATGCTCACGATCTCGGGGACTCCGCGCTGGGCGAACGGTGGCAAGCGCCACAACGTGATGCCGACGCGCGTCTCCGACTTCCGAGCGTTCGCGCAGGCGATCGCCGCCCGCTACTCCGGGCGCCACGACGACATCCCCTTCGTCCGCTTCTTCTCGATCTGGAACGAGCCCAACCTCAACCTGTTCCTCACGCCGCAGTTCGACAGCAAGGGCAGGTCCGTCAGCCCGAGGAACTACGCGAAGCTCGCGGCCGCCGGCTACGCCGGGGTCAAGGCCGGCAACCCGCTCGCGAAGGTCGCGATCGGCGAGACGTCGGCCCGCGGTCGCGACAAGCGGGTCAAGGGTCTCTCGGACACGCACTCGCCCGGGAAGTTCGCGGAGCTCGTGGCGAAGGCGAACCGCAACCTCAGGTTCGATGCGTGGGCGCACCACCCGTATCCGTTCAACCCGAACTCGGCGCCGTCGCAGGTCGTGAAGTGGCCGAATGTCTCGCTTGGCTCGCTTCCGCAGTTCAACAAGAGCCTCAAGAGGTGGTTCCGCGGGAAGGCGTTCTCGATCTGGGTCACCGAGTACGGTCACCAGACGAGGCCGCAGGACCGGTTCGGAGTCCCCTACTCCACGCAGGCCACGTACATCAAGCGTTCGCTGACGCTGGCCAGGAACTACCCGTTCGTCGGGATGTTCATCTGGTTCGTCTATCAGGACGATCCGGGACAGCCGTGGGAGTCCGGGCTCTACACCTCGTCGGGCACGGCGAAGAACCCGTCGCCGTCGAGGTTCTCGTCGAGCGCCCGTCCGCTGGACGCGCGGAACGCCGTCCATACGTTCAAGCGTGGAACGCGGTCGCCGCAGGTTCTCGTCGCCGCCCGGAAGTACTGCGGCGGGCATGCAGCCGGCGCGATGATCGACGTGACGTGGCGCGTCACGCGGGGCAGTAGCCAGGTTGCGACGGGCTCGCAGCCGACCGCCCTGCGTACGGACTGCACGCTCCCCGTCCGCCTCGACTTCACGGTTGCCAAGGGCCAGAAATACACGGCGACGTTCTCGTTGAGCGACGGAAACGGGATCAGCGCCCTGCGGAAGCTCTCGATCCGCGGCACCTGATCGATTTGGGAACGCAGGTCCTACGCGTCCCAGCGTAGGACCTGCATCCCCTCCCACCACTGCGGGAAACCGCGGCTCTTGCCCTCGATCGTGAGGATCCGCTCGGCGCGCGGCTGCGCGGCCACGTAGTCGTCCATCGCCCGCTCGACGTCCTCCCAGTCGGTGTCGTCGACGATCATCAAGGCACCCGGGGCGAGCAGCGGCTCCGCCATGCGCAGCCCCTCGACCTGGGACTCGTAGTCGTGGGCGGCGTCGTAGTACCAGAGCCCGATCTGCGTCCCGTCGAGGGCGCCGCCGGGGACGAGCTCGAACGCGTCGCCGACGAGGATCTCCGGCCGCTCCTGATCGGGGCTGAGCACACCGAACCGCTCGAGGTTTGCCTCGAACCTTCTCCAGGCTCGCGTCGCGGAACCCGAAGCTGTCGATCCCGACGAAGCGCTTGCCGTCGTTGCCGAGCATCGAGGCGATCAGGCTCGCGCCGTGGTAGACGCCGACCTCGACGTACGCCTCGTCCGGCTCGAGCAGCGAGGCGGCGAGGTTGAGGAGGGCGAGCACGTCCTCGGACGCGAGGTTCTCGACGGTCTCCACGACCGGTTGGAAGCGCCGGTCGAGCGGGTGCTCCGAGCGCGGGAAGTCGTCGAAGAGCTCGGGGAGCTCGCGGAGGAAGCGATCTGCGTCCATCGTCAGGGCGAGGGCGAGGCAAGCCTCGCCCCTACAGGTGGGAGGTGACCCCGCCAGGTCCGGCTCCTCGGACGGAGGCTCGTACCAGGACAGGGCGTAGTGGCCGTCGTCCAGGTCGCGGGCGAGCGGCGAGAGCTTGAGCGGCCGGAACGTGTCGCACATGACCGCGAGCTCGGTGGTCTCTCGAACGCCCAGTGCTTTCTCGGCCAGGCCCGGCGCCGGCCCGTGCGGGAGCCCGGACGGATGCAGCGTGATCGAGCCCACCGAGATGCCCTTGCGCGAGCCGAAGTTCCCGGAGACGTAATAGATCATCTCCTCCGACTGAAGATTGCTGTGGTGGTACGGGATCGGTACCGCCTCGGGATCGAAGTCGAGGTGGCGCGGGCAGAACGAGCAGATGACGAAGTTCGGCCCCTGGAACGTCTGGTGCGAGGGCGGCGGCTGGTGGATCCGGCCCGTGATCGGCTCGAAGTCGTGGATGGAGAACGTCCACGGGTAGAGGTAGCCGTCCCAGCCGACGACGTCGAACGGGTGGTAGTCGAGGACGTAGTCCTGGTAGCCGCCGCGGACGCGCACCTTGACGAGGTAGTCGCCGCGATCCCGGTGCGTCTTCAGCTCGCCCGGCGGATGGATGTCGCGGTGGTAGTACGGCGCGCCTTCGAGGATCTGGCCGTACTGGTTTCGATAGCGGCGCGGGATCTCGATGAGCCCTGGCGTCTCGAAGACGAGATAGCGCTGCTCGCCTTTCGGCACGAACCGGTAGGTCGTGCCGCGCGGGACGACGATGTAGTCCCCGTCCTTGTACTCGACGTCGCCGAACGTCGTCTCGAGCGTTCCCGAGCCCTCGTGGACGAAGATCACCTCGTCCCCCTCGCCGTTCCGGAAGAAGTAGTCCATCGAGGAGTCCGGCCGGCAGAGCGAGATCTCGACGTCGTTGTTCCACATCAGCGTCCGGCGGCCGCTGATCTCGTCGCCGGTCGTGGTCGACGTCGTACGTGTTCATGCGCCGATGCGCATGCGCCTCGGGGACCCACTCCTCGCGCTCGATCGGCGTGAAGTCGCCGAGCTCCTTGACGCGGCAGGGCGACTCGAGGTGGTAGAGGATCGACTCGTTTCCGGTGAAGCCTTCGAGGCCCATGACCTCCTCGGTCAGCAGCCTCCCGTTCTCCCGAAACACGATGTGCCGCTTCCGCGGGACGTCCCCGCGACGCTGATAGAAAGGCATGTCCGTCCCTTTCGGAGTTTGCTACCCAGGTTCTAGCGCACCCCGGCGGTGTGGCGGGACGGAGGCGGGCGCCGCGCGGCCTGCGGCGGCGCCCTTCTCGTCCGTCGCTTTGCGGCTACCCGCTCCGCCTTATGCGCTGGGCGGGGCCGCGTTCGGGTCGTTCTGCCAGAGCCCGAACTCGTTGCCCTCGGTGTCCTTGCAGACCGAGAACCACCCCATCCCCGGCACCGGCTGCGCCTCGCCGGCCTGGCCGCCGAGCTCGCTCACGCGCGCGTTGGCGGCGTTGACGTCGTCGACGTCGAAGTAGACGCGGGCTCCCCGCTTGTCGGCGGGCTCGGGCTGGTAGATCGCGCCGCCCTGCGCGTCTGAGAACCGGGTCATGAGGTACTCGGTCGGGCTGCCCTCGAACGCCTGGAACTGCCAGCCGAAGAGCCCGCCCCAGAACTCGCGCGCCTGTCCGGTGTCGCCGGCGGGGATCTCGACGTGAACCATCTGTCCTGCCATTCCCCTCTCCTTTCTCGTCAGTGCGCGGACGAGGCCTCACCTCGCCGCTCCGTCATTCAATACGACGAACCACACCCGGCGCGATCGACACGGTCACGCTCCGAGTGACTCGAGAGTCTTCGGCCCGATGCGCTTCTTGTAGAGAAAGGCCCGCAGAGCGGCCCTTTTCGAGGTGGAGCCAGCCGGGCTCGAACCGGCGACCTTCTGTCTGCCAGACAGATGCTCTCCCAACTGAGCTATGGCCCCGTAAGAGCCCTGAGTCTAGCGTCGAGCAGGTAGTCGTCGGCCCAATTGATGCCCAGCCGCTGATTGTTTCGGGCCGGAGTAAGTCGAAGCTGCAGGTTCGTTCGACCGTTCAGCCGATCGTGAGGTACGAAGTAGCAACGATCGAGTTCGAGGCAGTAGGCCGCGATGGCGTCTACCTCGTCAGGTGTGTACGCGCGATGCAACAGGCCCTCGCGCGTTCGTCGGCACGAGCGGCAGCGAACGATCAACACATCACCCTGCAGCGCGGCCCACTTGCACTGAACACGAAGCAGGCGCGGACGAAGATCGAAGATCAGGTCGTATCGCTCGCCGTCCGTCAGGGGCTTGAAGACCCCGATGCCGAGTGCGGCCGCCTGATGAGCAATGGCGAGCTCGGCGATCGCTCCTTTCTGATCCGTCGTAAGCATGCGTCCAATTGTAGTTTTCGGATCGGCTAACGTGATCCTTCCGGACGCGGCCGAAGAGGACAGGCCAAGTGCGGTTGAGAGGAGCGCTAGCTCGCGGCGAGCTCGACCGACGGGACGTCGCTCCACAGCTCCTCGAGCCGGTAGAAGCTCCGCGTGTCGGGCGTGAAGAGGTGCAGGACGACGTCGCCGTAGTCGCACACGATCCACGTCGCCTCGGGGAGGCCCGCCGACGCCCGGGCGAGGAGGCTGTTCTCTTTCTTGAGCGTCCCGGCCACCTCGTCATAGATCGCCTTCGTCTGCCGGGGGTTCCGGCCGCTGGCGATCACGAAGAAATCCGTGAAGTCGCAGACGCCTCGCATGTCGAGGATGGTGACGTCGGTTGCCAGCTTCTCCTGGCAGAGAGCGGCGGTTCGGCGTGCTTGCTCGAGCGGTGTCAGCTCTGTCGTCGTCCTGTCTCGATCGACCCAGTTTACTCAGCCTGCGCGTACAGACCGAGCCGCGCTATCGCTTCCGCGACCTTCGGCGGAACGAGGTCGTCGATCGGCTCACGTCGCGCCACGCGCTCGCGGACGAGCGACGAGGAAACCGGTACCGGCGAAAGATCGAAGTACGAGATGCGGTCGGGCGCTGAGAGGCGTACGAATGTCTCGCGCATCCGTTCGTCGGGGACGCCCGGCCGCTTCGCAATCGCGAGCCGGGCGAGCTCGAGCACGCGATCCGGCCGCTTCCACTTCGGGAAGTCGGCGAACTCGTCGGCGCCGAGAATGAAGACCGCATCCTCGAGACGGCGCGCTTCGAGCGAGTCGACCGTGCGGGCGTACGGGTCGAGCTCGACCTCCGCGCCGGGGACTTCCGCGAAGGCGAGCCGGGCCAGCTCGAGCCTGGTCTCCGCCGGCGTGCCCACGTCCTTGTGCCCCGGGTCGGCGACGACAAGAACGACCAGCTTCTCGAGCCCGAGCTCGGTGACCGCCGCCCGCGCGAGCTCCACGTGGCCGAGGTGCGGCGGGTCGAAGACGCCTCCCAACACGCCTATTGCCACTCGAGCACCTCGCCCTCGAGCTCGACCTCGGCGCCGCGCTTGATTCCCGCACGGCGGAGCGCGTCCTCGAGCTCGGCCTGCGGCGGCACTGTCCCGACGACGCGGTAGCCGTGGTCGGTGCGCAGGATCCGGAACCTCGGGCCGCGGCGCGGACGCGGCTTGTACTCGAGGAACTCCGGCACCTCCTCGTCGGCCGGGACGGGCGGCTCGACGGGACAGAGCTCGAACAGCGAGCGCTTCAGCTCGTCGATGCCGGCGCCGGTGGCGCACGACGTCGCGACGACGCCGACGATGCGCTCGTCCTCGAGCTCGAAAGCGGGCGGCTCCTCGAGGAGGTCGATCTTGTTCAGCACCACCAGCTGCGGCCGTTCGGCGAGGCCCGCCCCGTAGGCGGCGAGCTCGCGGTCGACGGTGTGGAACCGCTCCTCGAGGACGCCCTCCGAGGCGTCGAGCACGTGCACGAGCAGCCGCGCGCGCTCGAGGTGGGCGAGGAACTCGTGCCCGAGCCCGGCACCGTCCGCGGCACCCTCGATGAGGCCGGGCACGTCGGCGACTGTGAGCTGCCTCGCGTCCGGCCCGTCGACGGTCCCGAGCACGGGCTCGAGGGTCGTGAACGGGTAGTCCGCGACCTTCGGCTTCGCGTTCGAGATCCGCCGCAGCAGCGATGACTTGCCGGCGTTCGGGAGCCCGGCAAGCGCCGCGTCGACGACGAGCTTGAGGCGCAGCTCGAGATCGGCTTCGTCGCCTGGCAGCCCCGTCTCCGCGAAGCGGGGCGTCTGTCGGGTGGACGACGCGAAATGGGCATTGCCGCGGCCGCCCGCACCACCGCGGGCTGCGACGAACCTCGCATCTGGGGTCGTCAGGTCGGCGACGAGCCGCCCCTCGGCGTCGAGGATCTGCGTCCCCACGGGCACCCGCGCCTCGACGGTCTCGCCGTCGGCGCCGTGCTTGCGGCTCCCGCGACCGTTCCCGCCGTTGCCGGCGGCCAGCCGCTTGACGCGGCGGAACGCCGAGAGATCTCGGAGCGCCGGGTCGGCGATCAGGACGACGTCCCCGCCGCGGCCGCCGTCACCTCCGTCCGGACCGCCCCGCGGGACGTACTTCTCACGCCGGAAGCTGAGCCCGCCGTGGCCGCCGCGCCCCGCGTCTACGTGGAGTGCAGCCCGATCGTGGAACACGGCCTCTTCCCCTCACCCGAGGGCGAGGCAAGCCTCGCCCCTACGAGACCGAGACGTAGCGCTTCTCGCCGCTCCGGCGGAACTCCACGGTCCCCGCCTGCAGGGCGAAGATCGTGTCGTCGCGGCCGAGGCCCGTGCCCGGGCCGGGGCGGAACTTCGTGCCGCGCTGGCGGACGATGATCATGCCGGCCTTCACCGGCTGGCCCGCGAAGATCTTGACGCCGAGCCGCTTGGACTGGGAGTCGCGACCGTTCCGGGACGAGCCGAGGCCCTTCTTGTGCGCCATCTAGGACTCACCTTCCTTCGCCGCGAGCGCGGACTCGAGCGCCGCGATCGCGCCCTTCCGGTTCGCGTGCTGCTTCTCGTACTCGAGCGCCGCCTCCAGCATCGGCCGGTTCCAGTCCGCCGACGCCTCTTTGATCTGAGCGATGGTCAGGTCCTCGTAGCCCGTCGGCATGCCCTTCACCCGAGGCTCCGGCTCGGCCGCCGGAGCCGCCTCCGGCGCCGCTTTGGCAGGAACCTTCGCTTTCTCGGCCGCCGGCTCCTGCTTCTTGGCGGCCGCCCGAGCCTTCTTCGCGCCGATCGACTCGATCTCGATCTGCGTGAGCGACGCGCGGAAGCCGGTGTGGCGGCGATACCCGGTGCGCTTCTTGTACTTCCCGATGCGGATCTTCGGGCCCTTGACCTCGCCGAGGACCTTCGCAGTCACCTTGAGATCCGGGTCGAGCGCGGGCTCGCCGTTGCCGCCGACGAGCAGGACCGTCGGCGTGAACGTCGCGCCGTCCTCCTCGGCGAGGCGATCGACGAGCAGCCGCTCGCCTTCGCGGACGCGGTACTGCTTTCCGGCAACCTTGATGATCGCGTAGGTCACGTGTGCTCCGACTGAAGAGGCCAGCAAAACGCGGGCACGCGGCCCGCGAGCCGGGAAATGATACCGACCAGATGCCTGATCGAAGATCCGCGGGCCGGCTACGGCCACGACACGGCGCCGGATCGCCACCCACCGCGTCGCACAGGCATCAAGCCTGCACGACGCGTACGTGCGCCCGGCTTGGTCGTGACCGCCCCCGGCTGCGCGCCAATTTCCGATCAGGCATCAGCGGCTGCTTCCGGCGCGGCGGTCGAAGTCCTCGATCCACTCCGACATCGGCACGTACTCTGGGGATTCGGTCTCCGGCTCGGGATCGGCGACGACTGCGATCGGCGTCGCCGCGGCGTCGTCCTCGACCTCGCCGGGCTTGTCGTCGGCCGCGGCTGCCGCCGGCTTCTTGCGCTTGCGGCCTCCGCGGCTACCGCGGCGCGTGCGCTTCTTCGGCGACTGGCCGTCGGTCACCGCAACCGTTTCCTCGACGGGCGGGTCGGTCGTCTCCTCGGGCTCAGCAGCCGTGTCCGTGTCAGCGGCCGGCGCGGGCTCGGGTGCCGGGACGTGGATCCTCGGAGTCGCTCGGGGCGGATCCTCCGCCAGGGCATCCGATGGGTCTTCGGCGGTGGCCACAGCGGGCTTCTTGCGCCCGCGGCCCCCGCGTGTACCGCGCCGAGTGCGCTTCTTCGGCTGGCCGTCCTGTGCGGCAGGCTCCGCCTCGGCGCCGACCGCGACGACCTCCTCGGCCTCGACGGACTCGTCCTCGACTGCCTCGACTGCCGCGACCCGCTTCGGCTTCGCCTTCGCGGCCGGCTTGCGCGCGGGGGTCGAGCGGGCGGCGCGGGGTTTCGCGACAGGGCGCGCCTCGACCTCGGGCTCCTCCTTCGCCTCCCCTGCCTTGCGGCTGGGAGCGCGCGTCGGCTTCTCCGCCTCGGCCTCGAACGTGATCGGCGAGGGGAGCGTCCCGGAGTCGGCCACGACGGCGAACGCCAGCCCGTCGAGGACGCGGCCGACGGTCGCCTGCACCTTCTTCCCGACGAGCTTGGCAGCGCCGGAGACGACGATGTCGTAGCCGTCGAGCTTCGCGATGCCGGCCGTCGGGTCGTAGAGGCCGACCTCGACGAGCTTGACCTCGAGCGAGGCGCCCTCCGCGACGGGAGCTTCCGCGGGAGCGAGTGTGTCGAGCTTGCCCTGCGCCAGCACCTCGAAGTGGTCGAGATGGACGTGGCCGTTCGACTCCGCAGGGACGAGGAAGAACCTGCGGCGGGCGGCGGCCTCCACCTCGGCGAGTCGGCTGCCACCAGGCCCGGCGAGCAGCGAGAGCACCCTGGGATGGACGGCGACCCGGAACGCCTGCACGCGCGAGCCCTTCGCGACTCCACGGAGCTTGCGTTCGATCTCGAGCGCGTGTGTCGCCTCGGACACGACGAAGCCGCCGCCGCCGCACACCGAACACTTGGTCGTGAGGATCTCGCGCGGGCCGTCCGTGACGTTCTGGCGCGTCATCTCCACGAGCCCGAGCGGCGAGATCTCGACGACGTAGGTCTTCGTCCGGTCGCGCTCGAGCTCCGAGCGGAGCGCCTCCTCGACGGTCGCGCGGTTCTTCGGGTTCGACATGTCGATGAAGTCGATGACGATGATGCCGCCGATGTCGCGGAGCCGGAGCTGGCGGACGACCTCCTTCACCGCCTCGAGGTTGTTCTTGACGATGGTGTCCTCGAGCCGGCCGGACGCGGACTTGCCGCGCGAGCCGACGAAGCGGCCCGTGTTGACGTCGATGACGGTGAACGCCTCGGCGTAGTCGAACACGAGGTAGCCGCCGGAGGGCAGGTCGACGCGGCGCTCGAGCGTCGAGCGGATCTCCTGCTCGATGCCCGAGGCCTCGAAGAGCGGCTCCTTGCCGCGGTAGCGGTGGACGCGCTCGATCATGTGCGGCGAGGTCTTCTTCAGGTAGCTGACGATCCGCTTGTGCGTGCGCTCGTCGTCGATCTGCGCTCCGACGAAGTCTCCCGCGAAGAGGTCGCGCACGATGCGAAGCGGGAGCTCCGCCTCCTCGTACACGAGCTCGGGCGCCGTCGATCCCTTCGCCTTCGCCTCGATCGTCTTCCAGAGTCGCTGCAGGAACACGAGGTCGCGCTCGATGTCCTCGGCGGACGCGCCCTCCGCGGCGGTCCTGACGATGATGCCGCCGCCCTTGGGGTCGAGGTCCTTGACGATGTCCTTGAGCCGCGTGCGCTCGGAGTCCTCCAGCCGCCGCGAGACGCCGTACCCGTCCCCGTTCGGGACGTAGACGAGGAAGCGGCCGGGGAGCGAGATCTCGGTCGTGAGGCGGGCGCCCTTCGACTTCATCGGGTCCTTCACCGCCTGCACGAGGAGCGTCTGGCCGCGCTTGATCAGATCCTGGATCCGGCGCGCGCCCTTCCGGCCCTCGAGCTCAGGGACGACGATCTCGTCGACGTACAGGAACCCGTTCTTCTCGAGCCCGATCTCGACGAACGCCGCCTCCATCCCCGGAAGGACGTTGTCGACGACGCCGAGGTAGATGTTCCCCGCGATCGAGCGCCGCTCCGGGCGCTCGAGGTAGACCTCGGCGACCCGGTCGTCCTCGAGGATCGCGACCCGCTGCTCGCCGACGTCGACGGAGATGAGCAGCTCGCGCTTCGCCGCCGGCAGCGCGGCACGCCGTGTGGGCGTCCGGCGCCGCTGACCCTGGCTGCGTGCGGGTTTGCGATCGGTCTTGCGTTCCTGTGCGCGGGCGGGCTTCCGCTCGGCGCGGCCGCGCTCGGGCGCCTTGGGCGGAGTCTCGGCGGCGTCCGACGACGCCTGAGCGGCAGGCTGTTGTGCGCCGGCCTGTCCAGGCTTCTTCCTCCCGCGACCTCCGCGGCTTCCGCGCCTGCGCCTCTTCTTCGCGGCCTCCGGAGTCTCGGTCGTCTCCGGGGCCTCGTCCGCCTCTACGTCAGGCGGCGCCCCCTCCTGCTGCGATTCCTGCGCTGCCGCGGGTGTGTCCGCGGCCACTTCCTCCTGCTTCTTTCCGAAGCGAAACCAGCGTAGTGCCAAGGTGTGATTCTCCCTGTGTTGTCGCGCGCGAAAGAACGGACGCCGTGGGGGCGTCCGGGGTCGCGCAGCGGATGTATGAAAAAACCTCGGTCATATGACCTGCCGGAAGGCTACCAGTCGCGCCGTCTCACGCTGCGGCCGTCCGCAGTCGCGAGCGCCGCGCACGGACCGCGCGCAGCCGCTGCGCGAGGCGAGCCCATGCCCACGGCTCGAGCTCCGAGTAGCGCGTCTCGGCCTGGCCGCGCGTCGACTCGAGGTATTCGAACCACGCGTCGGCTTCCTCCAGCTGCAGGAGCTCCTCGGCCAGCTCGGTGTCCGCCATCGTCCCTCCCGTATTGGAGTGCCCTCGCGCCGGATGCTAGGTCCGGGACCGGACGGAATGGACGTGCAGGGTTTGCAGGTGGTCTGGCCGCCGCCGGACCGTCAGATCTCGCTCACAGTCGCGCGTTGAGCTCGCGAAGCGCCCGCGCGAGGGCGAGCGTTCCGCCGACCGCGATCACAGGGTCTGCGACCCGTTTTGGGAGCGCGCGCCTCGCCGCGCGCGCGGCCTTCCGGAGCGCGTAGCTGACGCCGAGCGTCGCGGCCACCGCGCCGACGACGACAGCAGGGTGATCGGGCTGTGAGGGAGGGTCGAGCGCGCGCAGGCGCGCGAGCATGCGCGCCTGCTCGAGGGCGATGCCCGCTCTCGCGCCGGGCGCGCGGGCGAGCGCGAGCAACGCGACGCGGGCGGCCGCCGGGCGGACAACCGAGCTCTCGGCGGCGTCGGCGAGCACCGGTACACGCACCGCGAGCGCTGGCGGATTCTCGACAGCGAGCGTGATCTGTGCTGCGATCTCGGGGACGGGAAAGCCCTCGCCGGTCCGGCACTCGACGACGAACGGAGTGAGGACGAACGGCGCCCGCCAGTCGGCCTGCGGCCACGTCTGCACGAGGACCAGCGGAACCTCCGCATGGTCTGCGGCCCGGACGATCGCGTCGTCCTCGGCGCTCGGCTCGCCGCCGATCACGCGAACGACGACGGCTGCGCCCTGGACGTCGTCCCCGACGACGACCGCCCCGTGCTGCGCGCCCGCGGCGAGCTCGCGCGCGAGCTGCTCCGCGAGCATCCCGCTCACGACCACGCGGCCCGAACCCGACTTCGCCAGCTCCGCGCGGACCGCTTGAATCGAGCCTCGAGCTTCCAGCGCCAAAGCGCGAAGCGCCGAGACGGTCACGGGCGCGCTGCTCAATCTCCTGGTCAATCTCCTGGACGCCCGGCCAGCAGGCCGCGCGCGTGGATCCCCTGCAGCACGCCGACGAGCACGAGGTTCGTCACGAGCGAGCTGCCGCCGACGGCGATGAAGGGCAGCGGGATGCCGGTCACGGGCGCCACTCCCATCGTCATCCCGACGTTGACGAAGACCTGGAACAGGAGCGCGCACACGAGGGAGCCCGCCACGACCGCGCCGTAGAGGTCGCCGGCCACCGTGATCACGCGCAGCCCGCGCCAGACGACGAGCAGGTAGAGGAGGAGCAGCACCGAGGAGCCGACGAAGCCGCGCTGCTCCGCGAGCGAGGCGAACGCGAAGTCGGTCGCGTGCTCGGGCAGGTAATCGCGCCGCGTCTGGCTTGCGTCGACGACCCCGCGTCCCGTGAGTCCTCCCGCGCCGACGGCGGTCTTCGACTGGTTGACGTTCCACGTGAGGCCGCTCGGGTCGCGATCAGGGTCGAGCAGGCTCGCGACGCGATCCATCTGGTACGGCTTGAGCACCTCGACACCCGCTGTCGGCGCGACCCACACGACCGAGAGCCCGAGCACGAACATGGCGACGACCAGGGTCAGTAGCTGCCTCCAGCGGACGCCGACGAAGAAGAGTGCGGCCATGAGCGCCGCCCCGTACACGAGCGCCGTCCCCAGGTCCGGCTGTACGAACACCATCAGGATCGGGACGACGCCGAGCCCGACCGCGGACAGGACCGTGCGCCAGCGCGTGACGCGGCCGGCCCGCTCCACGAGGAAGCCCGCGATCGCAAGGACGAAGAGCACCTTGCCGAGCTCCGAGGGCTGGAACTGGATGACGCCGAGGTCGAGCCAGCGCTTCGAGCCGCGGACCGTCTCCGCCGCGATGAAGACGAGCACCATCAGGCCGAGGGTCGCGACGTAGATGACCTTCCAGTTCCGGCGGAAGACATCGGTCGGAACGAGCAGCGCCGCGAAGAGCCCGATGACGCCGAGCACGGCCGCGATCGTCTGCCGGACGACGTAGTAGCTCTCGTCCCCCGGCACGTCGAAGCGCGTGATGCCCGAGACCACCCACAGCCCATAGGCGACGAGCGCGAAGGTCGCCGCCATGAGCACCCAATCGAGCCGGCGCAGGAACGCGAGCGGGCGGGTCTCGGAGCGCAGGCCCGCGACACTGACTCTCGGACGTTCGGCGACGTCGATCATCAGTCGACCTCGTTCAGGATTGGGGGCGGGGCCTTCTCACCGAAGTAGCGCTCGAAGACCTTGAGGGCCGCGGGCGCTGCGGCCGTGGAGCCGTGACCGCCGTTCTCGATGAGTGCGCAGACGACGATCTGCGCATCCTCCGAGGGCCCCCAGCCGCACCACCAGGACTGGTTTTCGAGGTGGTCGCTCGGGTATCCGGGCAGCGGGACGACCTTCTCCGCGGTCCCTGTTTTACCCGAGATGTCGATCGGGTAGTCGGCGAAGACGCCCGAGGACGTGCCCTCCCGGGCGTGCGTCGCGAGGTAAAGCCCATCACGGACGGCTCCGAGCGCGGTCTGGTCGATACCGGACGGCTTCGGCGGACTCGGGGCGAACCGGCGGAGCACGACGCGCGGCGAGCCTTTCGCGCGCGGCTGCTCGACATTGGACACAACGTGGGGTGTGACGACGTCTCCCCCGTTCGCGAGCATGGCGTAGAACGCGGCCATCTGCAGCGGCGTCACGAGCAGGTCCTTCTGGCCGATCGAGAGCTGGATCGAGTCGCCGGGGTTCCAGGCCTTGTCCCAGTCGGACTCGAACGTCTTCTTCCGCCAGTCCGGCGTCGGCAGGAGGCCATCCGCCTCGCCGCCGATGTCGAGCCCTGTCGGCCGTCCGAATCCGAACGTGCGCGCCCACTGCTGCATGCGCGCCCGGCCCTCGGCGCCGCGCAGGTAGAAGTCGTAGCCGATGTCGTAGAAGTACGTGTCGCACGACTCCGCGAGCGCCTCCGGCAGGGTCATCGGGCGGTTCACGTACGGGTTCCAGTTGACGAACTTCTGCTTGTCCAGGCCGTAGTACTCGACCGGCGTGCACTGGATCGAGCCGTACGGGGAGAAGACGTGCTCCTGCATGCCCGCGAGCGCGGTCACGGGCTTCCACGTCGACCCCGGCGGGTACAGGCCGGCGGTCGCGCGGTTCAGGCCGGGGTAGTTCGCCTCGCGCGCGGCCTCCTCCTCGAGGAGCGGCGCGAGCTTCTCGGGGTCGGCCCGGCCGACATACACCGACGGCTTGTACGTCGGCGAGGACGCCATCGCGAGGACCGCGCCGTCGTCGGGGTCGAGGGCGACGATCGCGCCGCCGTCCGCCGCCCAGTCATCGGTCTGGTGCGCGAGATTGATCCCGTAGTCGAGCGCCTCCTCCGCGGCCCGCTGGAGCCGGATGTCGAGCGTGAGGCGCAGCGCCTGCCCGGCCTGCGGCTCCTGTCTCAGCTCGATGTCGCTGACCTGGTTCCCGAGCGCGTCGACGCGGATCTGCGCCAGCCCCGGACGGCCGCGGAGATACGTGTCGTACGCGGCCTCGACACCCGTCTTTCCGATCCGGTCACCCGCGCGGTACCCCTCGCGCCTGAGCGACTTCAGCTCCTCCGATGAGATCTCCCCGACGTTGCCGAGGAGCTGTGCCGCGAACTCGTTGTAGTGGTAGTCGCGGTTGTGGATGTGGACGATGTCCACTCCGGGGAAGTCCGCCGCGTGCTCCTTCAGGTAGTAGACCTTGTCCTCGGCGACCGCGGTCTTGACCGTGATCGGCGTCACCGGGTCGTTCCGGTGCTCGGCGACCTGACGCGCGAGGTCGCGGGGCGGCACGTTGAGCAACTGCGCGAGGCGGCGCACGATGGCGTCGCGTCCCTTGCTCGGCAGGTCGCCGACCCAGAGCTGCACGGCGGTGCCCGGGACGTTCGAGACGATGACTCGGCCCTGCCGGTCGAGGATCGAGCCCCGCGGCGCCTCCAGCCTCACGAGCCGGAGCTGGTTGTTCTGGGCCGCGTTCAGGTACTCCTCGCCGGAGAGCACCTGCAGCGACCAGAGCCGGAGAAACAGCAGCGCGAACAGGATCAGCGCGACTGCGCCCAGGATCCCGACGCGGAGGGCAAGCGGTGGCGTCAGCCGGTACGGCTCGCGAACCCTGGGATCCGGCGGGAGAAAGCGCTCCGACGGGGAGCGCCGCTCCTGATATGCGCCGTCAGACAAAGACCTCGACCTTCTGTCCCGGTTCCGGGACCTCCCGCTCGTGGACCGCCGCACGCACGAGGAGGTAGACGGGGAACGCGAGCAAGACGTTCGCGACGAAGGTGGGCACCAGCGCGCTTACGAGCACCTGCCGCGCGACGACGTCCTCCCCGAGCAGGTAGTGGAGGAAGAACGCGAACATGGCGGCGAGGAGTGTGATGACCGCCGCGGCGAAGAGCGGCGCGACCCGCTTCCCGCGCCCCGTCGTCTCGGCGTACCGCCCCGCCCAGAAGCCCGCGAGCGTGAGCACCAGCGACGTGACCCCGAGCGTCCCGAGCGTGAGCAAGTCGAAGAGGAGACCGCCGGCGAAGCCGTAGGCCGCTCCCGCGACCGATCCGCGGAGGAGCCCGAGGGAGACGATCACGAGCAGCAGTACCTCGGGCCCTCCTCCCGCGAGGAGATACGGCGGGACCATCACCGTCTGCACCAGCACCGCGAGGAAGAGCAGCGCCGAGCCGCGGACGGGTGAAGGCACCCTCACCGCCTCGGCTCCAGCGGGACGAGCACGAGGACGGCATCGAGCATCCCGAAGTCGACGTACGGATCGACCTGCACCTGCTTGAAGAGATCGGTGTCGGTGTCGTTGACGCTCGTGACCACTCCGATCGGGATCCCCTTCGGGTAGACCGAGCTCAGGCCGCCCTCCTTCCAGCCGGCGGTCACGATCTCATCGCCGCGACGGACGACGTCCTCCTTGCGCACGCGGTCGAGGACGAGCGTCTCGCGCGTCCCGCGTGAATGGAGCACGATGCCAGGGGCGTTCGTCCTGACGTCGATCGCCGACGCGGCCGCCTCCTGGTCGGTGAGCAGCTGGACCCTGGCGCTTCGCGCGGTCACTCGGGTGACGATGCCGACGAGTCCGTCCTCGTTGACGACCGGGTCGTCCACGCGGACGCCGTCCTCGGCGCCGGCCGCGATGACCACGGCCTGGTCGAAGAGGACGCTCGGCCGGCCGGTCACCTCAGCAGCGATGTAGTCGTAGTCGTCGGGGAAGCGCGCGCCGTCGACGTAGTTGAGCAGGCGCCGCAGGGAATCGCTCTCCTGCTTCGCGAACTCGGCTTGGATCGCGCGCTGCCGCAGCTCACGGTTCTCGGCGCGGAGGCCCTCGGCCTCGCTGCGGGCGTCGAGGAGGCTGTCGGCCCAGCCGTAGGCATCGCGGAACGGCTGCGCGACGCGCTCGAAGCCGACGGCGAACGGGCGCAGGACGGTGGATCCCGCGGACTGCACGCCAGCGAGCGGGCCGTCGTCGCCGCCCCGGAAGGTGAGGGTGATGAGCACGAGCGAGAGGAGGACGAGGCACCCGACGACGATGCGTCGGCGCAGCACGCCGCCGCCTCGGGGGCCGAATGGGGTGGTCGGGATGCGCCGGACGGTCGTCACGCCCAGCGCCGCCGAACGAGCGCTGCGTCCTCTGGGCACGACAGCCGAGTGTAGCTAGGGCGCAAGCGGGTTTCCGGTCCCTCTCATGAAGCGGCGGCGCCGGGTTGTGGATAGGTCGGCGCAGTCTCGACACAGTTCCACCGTCCCGGGCGGACATGACGGGGGACTGTCCCCGGCTCTTTCGCACAAACGAGGACCGGAGCGCGGCGCACAGCGAAGGTGTCCCGTGCGGACAGGAGGGGTGTTGTCTGGAGGAGGCGTGTCCCGCGCTAGTAGCGGAGCATGCCGTTGCGGCGGGCGCGGCTCCGAGCCGAGCGGTGGATCACGTCGAACTCCTCGAGGCTGCGGCCGGAGCCGACGGCGACGCAGGTCAGCGGGCTCTCCGCGAGGTGCACCGGCATGTGCGTCTCGTGCCGGACGCGCTCGTCGAGGCCCTGGAGCAGCGCGCCGCCCCCGGCGAGGACGATGCCGCGGTCCATGATGTCGGCCGCGAGCTCCGGCGGCGTCTTGTCGAGCGTCGACTTCATGGCGTCGATGATCTGCGTCACCGGCTCGTCGAGCGCACGGCGCACCTCTTCCGACGAGATCACGACCGTCTTCGGGAGGCCGGTGAGCATGTCGCGCCCGCGCACCTCGGCCTGCAGCTCGTCGTTGAGCCGGAACGCCGAGCCGACCTCGAGCTTGATCTCCTCCGCGGTCTGCTGGCCGACGAGGAGCTTGTACTCCTTCTTGATGTGGTTGACGATCGCCTCGTCCATCTCGTCGCCGCCGACCCGCATGCTCTGAGAGACGACGATGCCGCCGAGCGAGATGATCGCGACCTCGGTCGTGCCGCCTCCGATGTCCACGATCATGTTCCCGGTCGGCTCGGCGACCGGTAGCCCGGCGCCGATCGCCGCGGCCATCGGCTCCTCGATCAGGTACGCCTGCCGCGCGCCGGCCGAGAGCGTCGCCTCTTCGACCGCGCGCTTCTCGACCCCGGTGACGCCCGAGGGCACGCAGACGACGACGCGCGGGTGCGCGAAGCGGGTCTGGTGCACCTTCTGGATGAAGTGGCGGAGCATCTGCTCGGTGACGTCGAAGTCCGCGATCACGCCGTCCTTGAGCGGGCGGATCGCGGAGATCGTCCCCGGCGTCCGCCCCAGCATCCGCTTCGCCTCGACGCCGACAGCGTGCACCTCGCCCGTGCGCTGGTCGATGGCGACGACGGACGGCTCCGAGAGCACGATGCCGCGCCCGCGCACGTAGACGAGCGTATTTGCGGTGCCGAGGTCGACGGCCATGTCGCGGCCGCCGAAGCCGGTCAGGGTCTTGAACCAGGCCATGAGGAAGGCCCGAGTCTAGTCATCGCGGGGGAAACCATGTTTCCCCCGCGTACCCCCTTCTTTTTGCGGCGGGGCTAATCGAGAGCTACGAAGGGCCTACGGGCGAGTGAATCGCCCTTCGGCCGCGGCCGCCGAGCGGCTTAGTCATCGCCTCCGAGCAGCCCCGGTTGATGCCGCTCCAGCAGCGAGACGAGCAGCGGACCCGGGAGTCCCACGACGTTGAGGTAGTCGCCGTCGATCCGCTCGACGAGGCGCCCGCCCAGCCCCTGGATCGCGTACGCGCCCGCCCGGCCCTCCCACTCGCCGCTCGCGAGGTAGGTCCCCACGAGCTCGGGTGCGAGCAGCCGGAAGGTGACACTCGTCAGTGCGTGCCGCACGAGCTCGATGTCCGGCCCGAGCAGGCAGAGCCCGGAGACGACCGTATGCGTGCGGCCGGAGAGGTCGCCCAGCATGCGCTCGGCATCTCCCACGTCCTCCGGCTTCCCGTACACGCGCCCGTCGAGCACGACCGCCGTGTCCACTCCCAGCGTGACGCGACCTGCGGCATGCACGGAGCGTGCCTTGCCCACGGCGTGCGTCCGGACGAGGTCGTTGGGCTCGAGGCCAGGCGGGTCGTCCTCGACGTACGCGGGGGCGACGACCTCGAACGGGATCCGCAGCTGCTCGAGGATCGCCCGGCGCTGCGGCGAGGTCGAGGCGAGGACGAGCGGGCGCTCATCCGGAAGTTCCTTCCGAGCTCCGACGCGATACTTCCGCCCGAGCTCGTCCCCGTTCGCGAGCACCCAGTCCCTGAAGCTGTCGGTCCCGAGCGCCGCCTCGTGCGAGACCAGCAGGCCCGCCTTCAACATCCCAAGCTCGTCTCGGGTCAGGATCACGTCGCGGAGGAAGAGACCGGCCACGCGCGCCGTCGCGAGCGAGACCGTCTCGGGCGCATGCCGGATCCAGGCCCTCCCGCCGGTCGCCTGCTTGATCAGCTGGACGAAGTCGTCGAACTTCAGGCGCTCGGGACCCGCGGCGTCGACCGCGACGTCGTCCGTTCTCTCCCGGCCACCTCGACGCAAATCCTCGCCGTGTCGAACACCGACACCGGCTGCACCTCGTCCTCGCCCGCGCTGACGAAGAACACCGGCACATGCCGAAGCGCCCAAGCGATGTTGTTCACGAGGATGTCCCCCGGACCGAAGACCATCGTCGGCTTGACGATTCGCGTGCGACAGACCCGACTCACGCAACACGTCCTCGGTCGCCGCCTTCCCTCGGAAGTAGGCGAACGGGCGAGTCGGGCGCGGAGTTCGCGACGCTGACGTGGACGACCCGACGGACGCCCGCCCGCTTCGCCGCCTCGAAGAGAATGCGCGTGTTCTCGACCGCGCGTGCGAACGTCGTCTCGCCGCGCTCGAAGCGCACCCAGTACGTGTTGTAGAGCGTGTCGGCGCCGCTCGAGGTTCTCGACGAGCGACGTCGCGTCGAAGACGAACGGCCTCGCCTCGACTTGTCGGCGAGCGAGATGCCCTGCCGGCACCGGGCCGTCGCGTCAGCGTGCGCACCTCCCGGCCGCGCTCGAGCAGCGCCTTCGGCGATGTGACGGCCCGTGTACGAGAACGCACCAGTGACGACGTCGAGCTCGGACACACGTCAGCCGACCTTCGCGAGCCGCCCACAGATCCTCCGCAGGCCACTTGCTAGCCCACTCGGGCGTTGCAGTGTCGTAGAACTCGTGCCTCCTCGCGTTCTCGGGCGCGTACAGCTCCACGAGCCGCTCGATCTCGAACCCGGCCGCAGCGCAGGTCGATCAGCCGCCGTAGCCGGGATGGAACTCGACGCTGTCCTCCAGCGGCCACTGAGCCGGTGCATGCCCTTCTGCGGGCGCAGCAGCTGCGCGGTATCGGGACCGTCGTCGGGCACACACGACATCGCGAGCGGGCTGTTCCGTGCAGGAAGACGAGTCGCCCATCCGGCCGCAGCAACCGCGCCGCCTCGGGCAGCCAGCGGTGCCGGATCGCACCAGATGCTCGCGCCGTGCTCCGACAGCGCCAGGTCGAACGACCCGTCCGGCAGGGGCACGTCCTCCGCGCTCGCCTCGAGGAGCGGGAACTCGATACCGTCCCGGCCATGCAGCGGCGGGCGGTGTCGAGCTGAGCCGGCGTGACGTCGACGCCGACGGGCCGTGCTCCACGTTCGCGAGCCAGGCGGAGAAGTACGCGGTCCCGCAGCCGAGCTCGACGACGTCGAGCACCGTGCGACCTCGCCGAGGACGCCGACGTCCTTCTCGGGAACGCCGAAGACGCCCCAGGTAATCTCGTCCGCTCGCCCAGGCTCGCGTCGCGGCCTTCTCGTCGGTGTACTCCGCGTTCGTCTTCGTCCAGCAGCTCGCGGTTGAGAGCAACGTAGTCCGGGTCGGGCAAGCCGACCCCTACACAAGGCCGTCGGGGAAGAACAGCTTCAGCTCGCGCCGCGCGCTCGCCTTCGAGTCCGACCCGTGGACGATGTTCTCCGAGACCTCGAGCGCGAAGTCGCCGCGGATCGTGCCCGGTGCGGAGTCGAGCGGGTTCGTCGCGCCCATCATCGTCCGGACGACCGAGATCGCCGACTCGCCTGAGACCGCGAGCGCGAGCACCGGCCCCGAGGTGATGAAGTCGACGAGGCCCGGATAGAACGGCTTCCCTTTGTGCTCGGCGTAGTGCTCGCGCGCGAGCGGCTTCGTCACGCGCAGCAGTCGCGCGCCCCGGAGCTCGAGCCCGCGGCGCTCGAAGCGGCCGATGATCTCGCCGGCGAGCCCGCGGCTCATGCCGTCGGGCTTGACGAGGACGAGCGTGGTCTCCCGGGCCATGTCGGCCGCGGAGTCTAGACGGTGACGCTTTCGGGGATTCAAACAACCAGACGACTTCACACACCGACGAGATCGCCTGTTCGGGCACCCCATGAAGGGGTCTGCTTCTCGCGCGACCGGAATTTCGCGCTAGCGGAATTCCGGTCTAGCGCACTATTCGGGAAGCTGCCGGCGACGCGGCAGCGGCAGCTGCGCCCGGGTGAAGTCCTCGAGCGCGGGCAGGGCGTTCGCGATCGGGGTCGCGCAGTGCGGGCACACCTGCCAGAGCGCGTCGAGCGGCTGGCCGCACGTGCCGCACGACTGCTTCAGACGCGTCGTGCACACAGGGCAGACGAGGTAGTTCGGCTCGACGCGCGCGCGGCACACCGGGCACCGGCGGTCGAGCTCGGCGAGTCGCTGCTCCATCGCCCTGATCTCGAGATGGCGCTCGTGCACGTCGTCGAGGTACTCCGGCGGCCGGAAGAACATGTAGATCACGGGCCCGACGAAGGGCAGGACGAAGCCGAGCACCGTCGCGAGCGCGACGAGCCATGGGTCTGCGATCCGGCGCCGCGCGTCCTTGAAGGTCCAGAACGCGGTCGCGAGCCAGAGGATCACGACGAACGCGAGCCCGAGGTTGCGGAGGAGCGTCCAGTCGGGCGCGTCGGAGAGCTGAGCGATCGGAACCTGCATCGGCGCGACCGTCATAGCAGAAGCTTCCCCACGAGGTACCCGAGCGCCAACGATCCTCCCACGATTCCCGCGACGACGACGACGGCAAACGCGAGGACCGCGAGCCGCTCTCTTACTTTCGCCATGTCGCACGCGGTTCCCTCTCGCGCTCCTCCGCGACGAGGTCCCCGAGCAGGTACAGCGACCCGGTTACGAGCACGGGCGCGCCGAGAACGTGTGCCCGAGCCAGAGCCTCGAGAGGACTCGTGACCGCCTCGACATGGTCGAAGTGAGCGCGGGCGCGCTCGGCGACGGCCTCGGCCGGAAGCGCGCGCTCCGAGGAGGACCGCGTCGCGACGAGTCGAGACCCCACGCGTCGAAGCTCCCGGAGCATCTGCTCGGCGTCCTTGTCGGCGAGGATCGAGACGACGACGGTGAAGTCGCTCCGGGGGTAGACGCCGCGAAGTTGCTCGACGAGGTACCGGACACCGTCTGGATTGTGCGCACCGTCCCGGATCTCGCCCTGTCGTTGCTCGAACCGCCCGGGCAGCTGGACGGCGGGGAGACGCTCGAGCGCGTGGCCGACGAACGACTCGGCCGCCTCGTGCGCTCCGCCGATCACGATCTGCTGATGCGGGAGCATGGGCGCGAACTGGTAGTCGGGAAGCACGACGGTGCCGTTCGCCGGCGCGACCGCCAGCTTCTCCTGTGCGATCTCCTCGACGGTGCCGCCGAGGACGTCGGTGTGCTCGAGCGCGACGTTCGTGAGCAGCACGACCTTGGTGCGAAGCACGTTGGTCGCGTCGAGTCGGCCGCCGAGGCCCGCTTCCACGACAGCGACGTCCACGCCGCCGTCCGCGAACGCCTGGAGCGCGGCCGCGGTCACGATCTCGAACTGGGTCGCGTCGAGCCGCTCGGCCGTGCGGCGCACCCGGGCGACCGCCCGCTCGAAGTCGACCTCCGCTCCGTCGACGCGGATCCGCTCGCTCCAGCTCGTGACGTGCGGCGAGATGGTCGCGCCCGCCGAGAGCCCGTCCGCGAGCAACAGCTGCTCGATGGTGATGGTCGCGGTGGACTTGCCGTTCGTCCCGACGACATGGACCGAGTCGTACTCGTCCTGCGGGTTGCCGAGCTCGGCCATGAGCTCGCGCATCCGCTCCAGGCCGAAGCCGTCGCGCGGCCAGGGCGAGAGCGAGTCGAGCCACTCTGCGGCAGTCACGACCCAATCGTAGGGGCGACGCTTGCGTCGCCCTCACGGGTGCCACACGCTGGCGAGGGCGAGGCGAGCCTCGCCCCTACGAGCCTCCGAGAGCCGCCAGCTCGCGGCGGTAGCGCTCGAGCTTCTCGCGCTCTGCGTCGACGACCTCGGCCGGCGCGTTCTGCACGAAGCGCTCGTTCGCGAGCATGCCCTCCGCCCGCGCGACCTCCTTGCGCAGCCGCTGGATCTCGGCCTCGCGGTTGCCGTCAACCGGTGCCCGCCCGGGACGCACGACCGCGGCGAAGATGCGGCGCTCGTCGTCGGAGCCGAGCTCGACCTCGACCCCGCTTCGGCGGTAGATCAGCGCGGCCTCCTGCACGCGGTCGAGGGCGTCGACGCTGTCGGAATAGCGGCTGTCGGCCTCGAGCCACGGGGAGACGATCAGCCGCGCATCCCGATCCGGGAGCTGCGTCCAGATCTCCTCGGTCACGTGCGGCATCACGGGGTGGAGCAGTTGGAGCACACGCTCGAGCGCCGCGAGCGCGGTCGCAACCGTCGCCGGATCGCGCTCGTACAGGCGAGGCTTGACCGCCTCCGCGTACCAGTCGCAGAAGTCGTCGAAGACGAGTCGGTAGATCGCCGCCACCGACGACGCGAAGTCGTACTGCGCCCACGACTCCTCGACCTCGGCCCGCGTCGCCTCGATTCGCGCGAGGATCCAGCGCTCCTCGAGCTCGCGCGGCTCGGCGGCCGGCGCCGCCCCCTCAGCGTGCTGGAGGATCAGGCGCGAGACGTTCCAGAGCTTGTTCGCAAGCTTGCGCCCCTCCTCGATCGTCCCGTACGTGAACCGCACGTCCTGCGTCGAGGAGTTCTTGAGGAGCCCGTAGCGCGTCGCGTCGGCGCCGTACTGCCCGATCGGCTCCATCGGGTCGATGCCCGTCCCGAGGCTCTTCGACATCCGGCGCCCGTCCGGAGCGTTGATCGTCGAGTGGATGTTGATCGTGTGGAACGGGACCTCGCCCATGAGCTCGAGCCCGGCCATGATCATCCGCGCCTCCCAGAGGAAGATGATCCCGCGGTCGGTGGAGCTCGCGTCGTTCGGGTACCAGGCGCGCAGCTCCGGCGTGTCGTCCGGCCAGCCCAGCGTGGCGAACGGCCAGAGCTGGGACGAGAACCATGTGTCGAGCACGTCCTCGTCCTGCCGCAGGTCGGTCGAGCCGCACTCCGCGCAGGCCTCGGGCTCCGTCTCCGCAACGGTGAGATGCTCGTCCGGGCAGTACCAGACCGGGATCCGGTGACCCCACCAGAGCTGCCGGGACACGCACCACGGGCGGATCGCGTCCATCCAGTCGAGATAGATCTTCGTGTACCGCTCAGGGCGGAAGACGACGCGACCGTCCTTCACGCGCTTCGATCGCGGGCGCTGCGAGGTCGGTCATCGTCGCACCACCACTGGAGCGTGATCAGCGGCTCGATCCGCGAGCCGCAGCGGTCGCAGATGGCCGACCGAGTGCCGGTACGGCTCGGCCGACTCGAGCGAGTCCCTGCTCTTGCGAGGCGCGCGACGATCCGCTTCTCGGCCTCCTCCTGCTCGAGTCCCGCGATACTCGCCGGCTTCCTCGTTCATGCGCCCGTCGAGGCCGATCACCGTGAGCTCGGGCAGGCCGTGCGTACGCCCGATCTCGAAGTCCGTCGGGTCGTGCCCGGGCGTGATCTTCACCGCGCCGGTGCCGAACTCCGGGTCGACGCGCTCGTCCGCGACGATCGGGATGCGGCGATCGGCGACCGGCAGGATCGCCTCCTTGCCGACGAGGTGGCGGTAGCGCTCGTCCTCCGGATGCACGGCGACGGCGACGTCGGCGAGCATCGTCGGCGGGCGCACGGTCGCGATCGAGACGTGACCCGAGCCGTCGGCGAGCGGGTAGCGGACGGTGTAGAGCGTGTCGTCCTCGTCCACGTGGTTCACCTCGAGGTCGGAGATCGCGCTCGCGCAGCGCGGGCACCAATTGACGATGCGGTTGTCGCGGTACATGAGCCCGCGGTCGTAGAGGTGGACGAAGTACTTGAGCACCGCGCGCACGTAGCCCTCGTCCATCGTGAAGCGCTCGCGCCGGTAGTCGAGCGACGCTCCGAGCCGGCGGAACTGCGTGTAGATGACGCGGCCGTAGTGCTCGAGCCACGCCCACGTGCGCTCGACGAACGCCTCGCGGCCGAGGTCGTGCCGCGTCTTCCCCTCCTTCGCGAGCTCACGTCTCGACGACGTTCTGGGTCGCGATCCCCGCGTGGTCGTACCCGGGCTGCCAGAGCGTCGAGAACCCGCGCATCCGGTGGTAGCGGATGAGGAGGTCCTGGATGGACGCGTTCAGCGCGTGACCCATGTGCAGCTCGCCGGTGACGTTCGGCGGCGGGATCGCGATCACGAACGTCGGCCCCTCGGCGTCGGGCTCGGCCGCGTACAGGCCTTCGCCCTCCCACGTCTCCTGCCAGCGCGCCTCGACGCCTTCCGGCTTGTACAGCGGATCCATGGAGGCGGAGTCTAGGGAGGGGTCGCGGCGCTCGGGCTCGGCTCTATCCAGCTGGCCTAGAGCAGGCTGCGCCGCGGGGATACCGGGGACAGGGAGGCGGCTCTCGCGTCGCGGCTCATTGGCTCAGGTTAGCGCGATCCGCTGCCGAGGACCAGGATCGTGCTCGTTCCGTGCGCGCAGAGCCGGCCCTGAGGATCTTCGATGCGCGCCTCGGTGGTCGCGACCGTGCGGCCCGGATGCACGACGCTGCCCCTGCAGCGCACCGTGCCCGTGTCGACGGTGAGCGCGCGAGTGAAGTTGGACTTCACCTCGAGCGTCGTCCAGGCGACCGGCTCCTCGAGGGTTGTCACGAACGCACAGCCCATGGCCGAGTCCATGAGCGTCATCGCGAGCCCGGCGTGGACGACGCCGATCGGGTTGTAGTGGAACTCGGCGGGCTCGCACTCGAAGACGACAGCGCCCTGCGCCACCTCTACGAGGCGGAAGTCGAGCGTGTTCGCGATCGGCGGCGGCGAGAGCTCGCCGGACGCCATGAGCTGCATCAGCTCCAGGCCGGTGCGGCCGGCCATCGCGTCGCGCAGCGCGAATGGATCGTCCCAGCTGTACGTGCGGGTCCGCGTCACCTGCCGACCGCGTAGCCCTGCATCCCGCGCGGGTTCGCCCCCGCCTTGAGCAGGCCATCCGGCTCCCGGCCGACCGCCGTCACGCGTCCCAGCGACCACGCGGGCCACAGCCGCACCTCGTGACCCCGCCTCTGTAGCTCCCCCACAGTCCTCGAGCCCACGCGGGCCTCGAGCGCGAGCGACCGCGCCTCGAACCCACGCGGGTAGAACGACGAGATGAGGTGATCCGTATGGAACTCCGGCGCGTCGATCGCGGCCTGCAGGTCGAGCCCGAGCTCGACGTGGCGTAAGAACGCGTGCAGCGCCCACTGCTCCTGCTGGTCGCCGCCGGGTGTGCCCCATGCGAGATACGGTCGCCCGTGGCGCAGTGCGAGGCCGGGAGAGAGCGTCGTCCGCGGACGCGCGCCGGGCTGGAGCGACGAGGGCAGTCCCTCCTCGAGCCAGAACATCTGCGCGCGGGTGCCGAGCGGCCAGCCGAGCGCCGGGATGACGGGTGAGCTCTGGAGCCAGCCGCCGCTCGGCGTCGCCGAGAGCACGTTCCCGTGCCGGTCGGCGACGTCGAGGTGCACCGTCCCGCGGCTCGGCTCGCCCGCGCCGACGCCCGCCTCGGCGCCGCTGTGGACGCGCGGTAGCCGGCCAAAGCCTGGTCGCTGCTCGGACGAGGCCTCCTCGCCGATCAGCTCCCGGCGCTCGCTCGCGTACTCCTCGGAAAGGAGGATGTCGAGCCGCACGTCCGCGCCGTCGCCGTACAGCGCGTCGCGATCGGCGAACGCGAGCTTCGCGCACTCGGTGACGACGTGGATGAGCTCGGCCTCGGAGAGCTCCGCGAGGTCGTACCCGCGCAGGAGCGCGAGCTGCTGGAGCGCGACCGGGCCTGTCCCCCACGGCTTCGTCTTGCAGACCGTGAGCCCGCCGTACTCGAGCGTCGCCGGCGACTCGAGGGTCGCCTCCCAGGCCGCGAGGTCATCCGCGACGAGGAGCCCGCCCTCCGCGGCGACGAAGCGGTCGATCTCCTCCGCGACGAAGCCTTCGTAGAACAAGCGCCGCGCACGCTCGATCTCTTCCTCGCGCGAGCCGCCCCGGCTCTCCTCGACGATGCGTCGGTACGTCGCCGCCAGCGCCGGGTTGCGGAAGAGCGCGCCGACCTCGGGCGCCGGGAGGTAGAGGTCGCGCGAGCCGGGCCAGGCGGCGAGGAGCGACTCCGTCCGGTCGATCGTCATGCGGACCCCGCGCACGAGCGGGAACCCCTTATCCGCGTAGCCGATCGCAAGCTCGAGGACGTCCTCGAGCCGCCACGTGCCGAAGTCTCGGAGCAGGAGCAGCCAGGCGCCGAACGCGCCGGGCACGCATGCAGCGAGGACGCCGGTTCCCGGGACGAGCTCGTGGCCGAGCTCGCGGTAGCGCTCGATCGTCGCCGAGGCGGGCGCGACCCCCTGGCCGCAGAGGACGAGCGGCTCGTCGCGGTCGACCGCGAAGAAGATCGCGGGCACCTCGCCCCCGGGCCCGTTCAGGTGCGGCTCGACGACCTGGAGCGTAAACCCGGTAGCGACCGCGGCGTCGAACGCGTTCCCGCCGCGCTCGAGCACCGACATGCCAGCCTGGGACGCGAGCCAGTGGGTCGAGGCGACCATCCCGAACGTGCCCGCGCAGCTCCGGCCTCGTCGTGAACACGCCGCAACTCTAGGCAACCGCGCTCGGCCGTCGGCTCCCCACCCGATCGCGCGATGGACGGGTCGCGGCCGCCTGCCTACGGTCCGGAGGGTCGTCAACTCACGAAGGGAGAAGACATGCGAAAGGGTTCGCTTCTCGCAACCCTGGTCGCGGCGCTCGCGGCTGCCGCTGCGCTCTTCGGGCTGATCGGGCCCGAGGGTGCCGTGGGAGCCGGTCAGCCGATCAGCGCCGTCGGCACCCTGGAGATCGAGGGGCTGACGGAGCCGAACGAGCCGATCGACGTGCTCGCGTACTCCTGGGGCGCCTCCGTCCAGATCAGCGACGGCGGAGGAGGGGGCGGCGGTGCCGGCAAGGTGAACATCCAGGACCTGAGCTTCACCAAGGCAATGGACATGTTGTCGCCGGAGATCTTCGAGGCGCTTGCGACCGGCCAGCACTTCGCCGGCGCGACGCTTCTCGTGGACGCAAACGGTCTGCCGAGCAAGGCGCCGACGCACCGGTACGAGTTCGACGAAGTGATCCTGACCGGCGTGTCGCAGGGCGGCTCCGGCGGCCAGCAGCAGCTGACCGAGAACGTGACGTTCAACTTCGCCGCGCTCGAGCTCACGAACGAGTAGGCGGACGGAAGCGGCCCGGCGCTCCACGGCGCCGGGCCGCCCTCCGAATAGGCTTTGCGCGTGCCGACCTGCACCCGTTGCGGCGAGTCGAACGCCGACACGGCGCGCTTCTGCAGCGCGTGCGGCGCCGCGCTCGGCCAGCGCGCCGCCCCGGCCGAGGAGCGCCGGGTGGTCTCGGTGGTCTTCGTCGACCTCGCCGGCTTCACCGCGCGCTCGGAGAACCTCGACCCGGAGGACGTCCGCGCGTTCCTCGTCCCGTACTACGAGCGCGTCCGCTCCGAGCTCGAGTCCTTCGGCGGACGGGTGGAGAAGTTCATCGGCGACGCGGTCATGGGCGTCTTCGGGGCGCCGGTCGCGTACGGCGACGACCACGAGCGTGCGGTGCGGGCGGGGCTCTCCGTCCAGGAGTGGGCCTCGACCGACGGGCTCGAGGTGCGGGTGGCCGTGAACACCGGTGAGGCGATCGTCGAGCTCGAGGCGCGCCCGGAGCACGGCGAGGCGCTGATCGCCGGCGACGTCGTGAACACCGCGGCGCGGCTCCAGAGCGCGGCGCCCGTCGGCGGCGTGCTCGTGGGTCACGAGACGTACTCGGCGACGCGTTCGGCGATCGAGTTCCGGCCCGCGCCGCCCGTCGAGGCGAAGGGGAAGGCCGAGCCCGTACGCGCGTGGCTCGCGCTGCGCGCGATCTCGCCGGCAGGCGAGCGGCCGCTCACGCCTGTCCCCATCGTCGGCCGCGAGCACGAGACAGAGCTGTTACGACGGATATGGGAGGACGTCAGTACCCAGCGCCGCCCCGCCCTCGTCACGGTCTTCGGCCCGTCCGGGATCGGGAAGTCACGGCTCGGTCTCGAGCTCGCGCAGCACGTCTCCTCGCTCGGCGGGCTCGGGCTGCGCGGCCGCTCGACGCCGTACGGTGCGAGCAGCCCGTACAGCGCCTTCGGCCAGCACGTGAAGCAGGTCGCGCAGATCTTCGACAACGACGAGCTGGACGAGGCGCGGCGGAAGCTGCGAGCGGCGGTCTCCGACCTCGTCGACGGCTTGGAGGAGGCGGAGGCGCACGCCGCGCACCTGGCCATGCTCGTCGGGCTCGAGGGCTCCGGCGAGGCGACCGACCGCGAGACGCTCTTCTTCTCCGCGCGCGTGCTCGTGGAGTCGCTCGCCGCGCGCAGTCCGACGATGCTGCTCTTCGAGGACATCCACTGGGCGGACGCCAGCCTGCTCGACCTCATCGAGATGCTCGCGGCGCGCGTCCGGGACGTTCCGTTGCTCCTGGTCGCGCTCTCCCGCCCGGAGCTCCTCACGGACCGTCCGACCTGGGGAGGCGGGCTCCCGGCGTACACGGCCCTGCAGCTCGAGCGGCTCTCCGAGGACAACGCGCAGGCGCTCGCCGAGCTGTTGCTCGACCGGGCCGGCGCCTCACCCGACCAGGCCGACGTCGTCGCACGGACCGCCGAGGGCAATCCGCTCTTCATCGAGGAGCTGGCGGCGTCGGTGGTCGAGCGCTCGACCGTCGACGCGGGGTTGCCGACGAGCGTGCGCGCCATCGTTGCGGCCCGGCTCGACGCGCTGCCCCCAACCGAACGCGCCGTCCTCGTCGATGCAGCGGTCGTGGGGCGCGTGTTCTGGCGGGGAGCCCTTGCGACCATCTCGCCGGACGTCGATCTCGCGAGCGCGCTCGGCACGCTCGAGGAGCGCGACTTCGTCCGTCGAGAGGCCGTCTCCCGGATCACCGGTGAGCAGCAGTTCGCCTTCAAGCATGCGGTGATCCGCGATGTTGCGTACGAGCGGCTCCCCCGGGCGGCGCGCCGCGAGCGGCACGCGGCCGTCGCCGAGTTCCTCGAAGAGCGGACCCGCGCTGTCGGACAGGCGAACGAGGCGATCGCAGACCACTGGCGGCAGGCCGGCGAGCCCGAGCGTGCGGTCGACTGCCTCCTCATCGCCGCCGATCAGGCCGCGCGGGGCTGGGCGAAAGGCCACGCGCTCACGCTCTACTCCACGGTGCTCGAGTTCCTGCCCGAGGACGACCCGCGTCGCCGCGAGGTGCGGCGTCGACAGGCCGTCGCCGCCATGGCGTACGAGCACCTGCTGATGGAGGACGTGGACGTGCGGGAGCGCCCCGACGGCGGCACCTAGACCGGTGGGTCTGTCAGCGGGAAGTCATCGGGCGACACGTCGCCCGCGATCTCGTAGATCTCGGTGACAAAGTGATCGCCCAGCAGGGCGGCATGCTCACGCACCATCTCCTCGCTCGGCGCGGCGTACACGCAGTACGACTTCGGCGTCCCCTCGCTGTCGATGACCACGTGGCTGTGCTCCCAGACGATCTCCGGGAACCGGTGGTGGCCGATCGCCTTCGACCGCGTGGCGACCTCCGGAAGCGTGTTCATGTCGACCGTGTAGGTGCGCTCGATCAGGAACCTCGGCATCGCGTTCCTCTCCCGTCCCCTGGTGTGGTTACGCGGACTCTTCCTCGAGCTCGAGCTCGTCGTCGACGGCACCCGCGCTGGTCACGAGCGTCGGCTTGAGACCCTTCGAGATCGTCTCCTTCGTGATCACGCACTTCGTCACGTCGGTGCGCGAGGGAAGCTCGAACATGACGTCGAGGAGCGCCAGCTCGATGATCGAGCGCAGGCCGCGCGCGCCGGTCTCGCGTGCGAGCGCGTGGTCGGAGATCTCCCACAGCGCGTCCTCGGTGAAGACGAGCTCGATCGAGTCGTAGCCGAAGAAGCGCTGGTACTGCTTCACGAGGGCGTTCTTCGGCTCGACGAGGATCTCGACGAGGTCTTCGCGCGTGAGCTGGTGCACGGCCGAGATGACCGGGAGCCGACCGACGAACTCGGGAATGAGCCCGAACGACATGAGGTCCTCGGGCATGACGCTCGCGAGCATCTCGGCGCTCTCCTCGGAGCTCCGCGAGCGGATGTCGGCGCCGAAGCCGACGGTGTTCTTCCCGATCCGGCGCTCGATGATCTTGTCGAGCCCCGCGAACGCGCCACCGCAGATGAAGAGGATGTTCGTCGTGTCGATCGAGAGGAACTCCTGGTGCGGGTGCTTGCGCCCGCCCTGCGGCGGCACCGAGGCCACCGTGCCCTCGAGGATCTTGAGCAGGGCCTGCTGCACGCCCTCGCCGGAGACGTCGCGCGTGATCGACGGGTTGTCGGCCTTGCGCGCGATCTTGTCCACCTCGTCGATGTAGATGATCCCGGTCTCGGCCTTCTTGATGTCGAAGTCGGCCGCCTGGATCAGCTTCAGGAGGATGTTCTCGACGTCCTCGCCGACGTAGCCCGCCTCGGTCAGCGCCGTCGCGTCGGCGATCGCGAAGGGGACGTTGAGGATGCGCGCCAGCGTCTGCGCCAGCAGCGTCTTCCCGCAGCCCGTCGGCCCGAGCAGGAGGATGTTCGACTTCTGGAGCTCGACCTCGCCGTCGTCGAGACCCATGCGGACGCGCTTGTAGTGGTTGTAGACCGCGACCGCGAGGGTCCGTTTCGACTCCTCCTGCGAGACGACGTAGTCGTTGAGGACGGAGTAGATGTCGAGCGGCCGCGGGAGATTGTCGAGGTCGAGCTGGGCGGGAGTCGTCAGTTCCTCGTCGATGATCTCGTTGCAGAGATCGATGCACTCGTCGCAGATGTAGACGCCAGGCCCGGCGATCAGCTTCTTGACCTGTCGCTGGCTCTTGCCGCAGAAGCTGCAGAGCAGCTGTTCGTTGCCCTCACTTGCCCGAGCCATCCCTGTCTCCTTTTACTCCGATTTCCCGTTCACCGCTAGGGGGAATTCTCAGTGGTGCTCGATGACCCGGTCGATGATCCCGTACTCCTTGGCCTCCTCGGAGGTCATGTAGTAGTCGCGATCCATGTCCTTCGCGACCTTCTCCATCGGCTGACCGGTGTCCTTCGCCATGATCTCCTCCATTAGGCGCTTGATGCCGATCACCTCCCGCGCGTAGATCTCGATCTCCGTCGGCTGCCCGCTGTAGCCGCCCGAGCCCTGGTGGATGAGGATCTTCGAGTGCGGCAGCGCGCTGCGCTTGCCGGGCGTGCCGCCGGCGAGGATCACGGCGCCCATGGACATGGCCATGCCGACGCAGATCGTCGACACGTCCGGCTTGATGTAGTGCATCGTGTCGTAGATCGCGAGACCGGCGTAGACGACGCCGCCCGGAGAGTTGATGTAGATCGAGATGTCCTTGTCCGGGTCCTCCGACTCGAGGTGGAGGAGCTGGGCGACGACGAGGTTCGCGATCTGGTCGTCGATCGGCGAACCGAGGAAGATGATCCGCTCGTTGAGCAGACGCGAGTAGATGTCGAACGAGCGCTCGCCGCGCGAGGTCTGCTCGATGACCATCGGGATCAGTGGGCTCATGCCACTTCCCTCCCTTCGGTCGGGAAGTGGTTAGAAGTGCAGACGGCCTGTTCTCTCGCTCATCGCTCTCCTCGTCTCTCTAACCATCCTGCGGAGCAGGATGGCCGCTGCCGGGGTCCACAATTTCGTCTCGCCCTCGGGCTTCTCCTTGTCGGGTGTCCACAACTTCTCTCTCGCCGCGGCGAGGTCGGGGGCGATGGGCGTGACGTCGGCGACGAGGCGGTCGAGGGCGGCCCTGAGGCGGAGGTCCTCGCGGATCGACTCCTGTTGCCCGTGGGCGAAGACGTCCTCGACGAGCGCCTCGGGATCCTCGCCTGCGGCCTCGGCCTCGTCGCGCAGGTAGGTGCGCACCTCGTCGTCCGAGACGTCGATGCCCGCCTTCTCCGCGAGCGCCTCGAGCGCGAGCTCACGCGCGACCGATACGGCTGCCTCGAGCACGAACTGCCGCTGGAGGTCATCCGGATTGGCGCCACTCGCCGCGACGTACGCCTCGAGCGTGAGCCCGCGGCGCTCCAGCGAGCGCACGAACCCGGTCAGGAGATCCGTCGCACGCGTGCGCACCAGTGCGAGCGCGGGCTCGACCTCGGATGCGCGCACGAGCTCGTCGACGGCGGCGACGCGATACGCCTGGTCGATCTCGGCGTCGAGCTGGGCGCCGAGCGTCTGCGCGATCGAGTCGCGCAGCTCGTCGAGCGTGTCGAACTCGCTCGCGGCGCGGGCCAGGTCGTCGTCGAGCGCCGGCAGCTGCTTCTCCTGGACCTCCCGCACCGTGATCTCGACCGTGGCGCCCGTGCCGTCGGCCTGTGCGAACGAGACCTCTTTCGTCTCTCCGGCCGACGCGCCGACGAGCGCCTGCTCGAGCTCCGGCGTCAGCCGGCCGGCGCCGAGCTCGACGACGGTGTCGCGCTGCGCCTCGCCGGAGGAGTCGACGAGATCCACGACGAGCGTGTCTCCTTCGCGCGCCGGACGCCCGTTCGCCGGCGCGAGCTCCGCGACCGAATCGCGCAGCGCCTCGAGCTCCGCGTCGATCGCCTCGGCGGGCACCTCGATCTCGGCGCGCGCCACCTCGAGCTCGGTCCAGTCGACGAGCTCCGGAAGCGGCTGCACGTCGACCGTCGCCTCGAAGCTCCAGCCGTCGTCCGCGTTCGCCGGAAGGTCGTACGTGTACTCCGGCTCGGCCACGGGCCGGATCCGGCTCCGCGACGCGGCGCTCCAGAACCAGCCGCCGATGTGGCTCTCCACGGCCTCGCCGTAGATCCGCTCCTTGCCGAGGCGCGAGACGAGGACGGGTTGCGGGATCTTCCCCTGGCGGAAGCCGGGGATCTTGACGCTCTCGGAGAGGTCCGACATCGCGTGCTCGACCGCGTGCTGCACCTGCGCCGGCGAGACCTCGACGGTCAGGCGGACGCGGTTCTCGCCGAGCTCTTCGACTGCGGTCGCGGACACTCGGCCATTCAACCAGCCTGGACCGGGGTCAGGACGGATGGAGACGTAGGATCGCGGCCGTGAGCGAGCGCTACGACGTCGTCGTCGTCGGAGTCGGCGGCATGGGGAGCGCGGCGCTCTACCACCTCGCCGGCCGCGGGAAGCGCGTGCTCGGGCTCGAGCGCTTCGAGGTTGCGCACGAGCGCGGCTCGTCGCACGGGCTCACCCGGATCATCCGCCAGGCGTACTTCGAGCACCCGAGCTACGTGCCGCTCGTCCTCCGCGCGTACGAGCTCTGGCGGGAGCTCGAGGCCGACGCCGGCGAGCAGCTGCTCTTCGTCACGGGCGCGCTCGAGGGCGGCCCGCGGATCTTCGAGGGCGCCGTTCGCTCGAGCGTCGAGCACGGGCTCCCGTACGAGGAGGTCGACGGAGCCGAGGCCGCGCGCCGGTTCCCCGCCTTCCGCCTGCCGCCCGAGATCCAGCTCGTGTTCCAGCGCGACGGCGGCTTCCTGCTCTCCGAGCGCTGCATCGAGGCGCACGTGCGCGGGGCGCTCGCCCGCGGGGCGGAGCTGCGGACGGGCGAGCGCGTGCTCGAGTGGTCGATCGGCGAGAACGGCGTCCGCGTCCGGACCGACCTCGCGACGGTCGAGGCCGAACGGCTCGTGCTGACGGCCGGCGCGTACTCGCAAGACGTCGCCCGCCTGCCCGTCCGGGCTGGTCGTCCCGCAGCGACAGGTGCTCGCCTGGCTCGAGCCGCTGCGTCCCGAGCTCTTCGCCCCCGAGCGCTTCCCCGTCTTCAACGTCGCGCTCGAGGAGGGACATCTGTACGGCTTCCCCGTCCACGACGTCCCTGGGTTCAAGGTCGGCTTCTACGATCACGACGGCGCGACCGGAGACCCGGACTCGATCCCACGCGATGTCTCGCCGGAGGACGAGGCGCCCCTCCGCCGATTCGTCGAGCGCTACTTCCCCGACGGGGCAGGCCCGACGCTCGACGTCAAGGCTTGCCTCTTCGAGCTCTCTCCGGACGAGCACTTCCTGATCGACCGCCATCCCGAGACGGAGCTCGCGGTCCTCGGCGCCGGCTTCTCCGGCCACGGCTTCAAGTTCTGCTCGGTCGTCGGAGAGATCCTCGCCGACCTGGCGCTCGAGGGAACGACGAGCCACGAGATCGGCTTTCTCCGCCTGAGCCGATTCGCCTGAGGCATCCGTATCCTTCGCGACACGCGGGCGTGGCGGAACTGGCAGACGCGGCGGGTTTAGGTCCCGTTGGGCCGCGAGGCCCTTGGAGGTTCGAGTCCTCCCGCCCGCATCCCGTCCGGAACCTGCTTGCAGCGCCGGCGCTCCAGTGCCTCGGGATGAAGGCGATCGCGGCATTGGTTGCCATTGCCTGCTGTTGTACTCACTCCCGATGAGATATGCCTGGGCGCCGGCGGCGACATCCACGCGATTCGTATCGGGCAAATAGACGGCTAGACCCGCTCGCGCGGAAGGTCCCACACGACGCGCTCCTCCCGCGGGCCCCGCCAGACCGCCGGGACCTCGTCGCGGAGGGCGGCCAGCGCCGAGACGGCCCAGAAGCCGAGGGGGTAAAGCGGGCCGAGGAGGAAGATGAAGACCGCGGGTCGGTCGTAGCGGGCCTCGATTCCGACGGCGAACGCAAGCTGGAGGGTCGCGACGAGCGCGATGCCGATCCCCCAGGCGAGGCCGAACCCGATGATGTCCGGAGGGTCGATGAAGAAGGCGAGAGTCGCGACGATCAGACTCAGCGCAAGGCAGATCACCCATAGCAGCGAGAGCGTCGTTTCGAGCGCGACGCTCCAGACCCGCCACGAGCGCCCGCGGAGGACCGTCCCGAAGTGCTCGTGCAGGACCTCTCCCTGCCCGCGGGCCCAGCGCCGGCGCTGCAGCCACAGCGACGACAAGGTCGACGGCACCTGCATTCCAACGAGGGCGTTCGGCTCGAACGAGGTGAGCCAGCCGGCGAAGAGCAGGCGCCAGGTGAGGTCGATGTCCTCGGTTGCCATCCGGGCGTCGTAGCCGCCGACCTCGACGACGGCACTCTTCCGGAAGATCCCGAGGACGCCGGCCACGATCTGCGTGTGACCTCCGAGGGCCTGCGTCCGCCGTGCGAGCCCGATGATCGACGCGGCCTCGAGCGACTGCAGCGCGGCGAGCAGGTTGCGCCGGTTCGTCACGTGTGGGGCGCCCGCGACGGCCGCGATCCTCGGTGCGCGAACGATGCGCGAGACGAGCAACGTGATCGCCAGCGGATGGAGATGCGTGTCGGCGTCGGTGACGACCACGAGCTCGTTCCGGGCGCGCTCGAAGCCGAGGTTCAGCCGCTCCGCCTTGCCGAGGTTGACCCGGTCCCGCAGCACCTGCACCCGCGCGTCTCCGTCGGCTGCCGCGCTCGCCACCGAGACGGTCTCGTCCGTGGAGCCGTCGTCGAGCACGAGGATCTCTAGCTCGGGATACTCGACTGCGCGAGCGGCGTGCACGTTCGCGGCGATGACGCTCTCCTCGTTGTAGGCGGGCACGAGGATCGTCACGCCGGGCCAGCCGCCGTCCGGCTCGGTGGGATCCGCCTTCTCCTCCAGGATCCGGAAGAGGAGCCCTCCACCCACCCTGATCCCGGCCATGACGAGCGGGTAGAGCGCGACGAACGCTATGAGGATGTCAGCGAGGAGGCCCAGGCTCTCGCTCCTCCCGGACGCGGCGTGCTCGCACGGGCAGCAGGAGCACGATCCCGAGGAGGCACGAGCCTGCCGCGATCGCAAGCCCGTACCAGATGAGGTCGGTCGCCTCGAGCGCGGCAGCGAGGATGCTCAGAACCACGACCCAGAGCAGCGGCGCGGTGAGCAGGACGGCAGCGCGTGCCGCCCTCGAAGGCGGTCGAAGCGGGTCGAAGTGAGCCTGGAAATCGCTCATCCGCGGCTCCGGCGAAGACTACGCGGGTCGAATGGCCCAGGCCGGTGAAAACCGGCCTCGGCCGCGGCGACGGCCGCTTTCTAGCGGCCGACGAGCAGCGCGAAAGTCTCGCGCACGCTGTCCGCGACGAGCCCGAGCAGGAACACGATGGCGAGGAGTGCGGCGGCGGCGTACACGTCACCCGTCGTCGACAGCGCGAGCAGCGCCGAGAAGCTGCCGAGGACGAGGAACGCGGTCGAGAAGGGCCGGCGGGTATAGGTGCCGAGCCCGAGCCCGACGAGGAACGCGGCGCCAAACACCACGATTCCGAGCGTCATGGCGCGAGGGTAGGTCCAGGACCGGACGGAGCAGGGTTGTGCGCAAGGTCGGAATTCCGCTAGCACGAAATTCCGACCGCGCAGAAGCAGACCCCTTTATGGGGAGCCCGACTAGCCGATCTCGTCGGGGTGTGAAGTCGTCAGGTTGTCGAACTGCTCCCGCGCACCGCCCGTGGGACGAGCCTGCATACTCCGCACCCGTGCGAGCAGACGGATCGCCGTCCTCCCTCCGTGACGCGCTCACCGACGGCTGGCGCGAGCTGGCGCTCTACGTCGCCGCCGGAGTCGTCTACGTCGCGATCGGCGTCGCGTTCCCGGAGTTCCTCTTCTCGTGGGTCGTCGCGGCCGGATACCTGCTCGGCTGCGTCGTGCTCCTCCCCTGGCTCGTCCGCCTCGCGCGCAGATGAGCAACGCTCGCCTTCGGCTCGCGTTCGCGGGGGAAACCATGTTTCCCCCGCGTGCCCCCTTCTTCTCGAGAACGTGGGGAACTCGGCAGATGCTGGGAGAACCTCCCGGTTCTCCCAGACCCTCTCCACTGGTCCGCTTCACGGACAAGGCGCTTCGCGCCTTCCCCACACCCCTCCCCGCTCCTGGGCCAGACGGCGGCCCATGAGCTGGGCCGCGCACGACCTCGAGCCATACGTCATCCAGAAGCACCTCGGGAAGAAGGTCGCGTTCGTCCCGCTGCTCGTCGGCTCGTACGCGCCCGACCTGCTCTCGAAGTGGTTCGTCTACGGGGTCGGCCTCGCCGGAGTCGAGCTCAAAGCGGACGACCCGGCGCAGTTCCACCGCGGCTGGCCCGGTGCGGGCTTCACGCACTCGCTGACGTTCGGCGTCGTCGTCGGCCTCCTGCTCTACCTCGTCTTCGGGAACAAGGTCGTCGCGTACAGCTTCACGATCGGGCAGTGGGCGCACGCGCTGACGGACATGGGAGACACGGTCGGGTCGATGCTCTTCTTCCCCTTCACCGACCACCTGTTCGCGATCGGCGCGTGGGCCTACGCGGGCCAGACGGGCCGCTATGTCGATGCCGGCGCGTACTTCAGCGGGCTCGGCTTCGTCTGGGACGGCGTGTTCGTCGTGTGGGCGATCCTGAGCTGGCGAGTGCTCACGCGCGGCTACTTCCGCGAGACGGTCATGGCCGCCGACCCGTTCTGGCGCTGGGCGGGGCAGGTACGTCTCCGAGACGATGCTCGTCGCGCTCTACCGGGCGTCGTTCTTCTACGGCGTCGCGCGCTGGACGGCGTGGCTGATCTGGGCGCACGTCGTCCGCTCGTTCGCGTTCGACCTACGCTGGGGCGGCCCGCGCTGGGTGCCGAGGATCTACGCCGACGAGCTGAACACCGCCGGCGCGCCGGTGTGCAAGTGCCCGGGCTGCTGCTCGATGACGCCGCGGCTCGGGTTCTACGGCGTCGTAGCGGTCTGCGCGTTCGCGAAAGGACGGACCGACTCGATCCGGACGGCGTGGCGCGAGGCCCCGCGTCGGCGCCGCGGTCGCAGGCGGCGGTGGCTCCGTCGTCGCGCTACCGTGCGCGAACCGGCCCCGTAGCTCAGTGGATAGAGCGGCAGACTTCGAATCTGCGTGCGGAGGTTCGACTCCTCCCGGGGCCATGTCGACCCGCATCGGCTAACGGGGACATGCCTTCGAGACGCGCTCAGTCGCGGTTCGCCCGCGGAACCACGGCCGGTCGCTCTCCCAAGCGACCGCCCGCTTCCCTCCACCCGGTACCGCAGCCCGGGCACAAGCAGCGTGTCCTTTCCTCATCTCGCCCGCTAGGACCCAATCGGGTCTATTCCTTGGCGGTTTACGCAAACGACGGCGTAGCCAGTCAGGTCAGCTCCGTCGGGAGTTGACCCGATTGTGTCCTGTACGGCCTGGCTGCCCGCACCTACCGTGATGCCATGGTGAGTCCGGCGCTGGGAGGCCGGTAGCTCTCGGTAAAACGGCGCACCCCTGTAGCAGGCGGGGCCTGCGCGGGCTCGCCGCTGCGCGAGAGACTCAACCCCCACCCCGAGTCTCTCGCGCAGTGACCTCTAGAGGGTGGCGACTGACGCTCACTCCGGCCGGCGTGCGAAGAAGACGAGCTCGCGGCCGGGGCGGTCGGGCGCATCGCGGACCTCGTCCACGAGATATCCGTGATCGACGAGCGCGGCCTCGACCTCGTCGCGCTCGCGGAAGCGCAACGTGGAGTCGGACGTCAGTGTCTCGCCATCGGGGAACACGCAGGTCCCGCGGAAGCTGACCAGCGGCAGGCTCACCTCGATCAGCTCGTACCAGCTCTCGACCGCGCCGACGCCGTCGATCTCGGTGACGCTGAGCGACGCGGGGTGGTTCCACTCCAGCCAGGCCTCGGCCGCCGGGTCGCGGGTCTCGAAGACGAGATGCCCGCCGGGACGCAACGCGTCATGGACACCGCGCAGCGTTCCGTCCCAGTCCGCCGGGTCGACGATCGCCTGTGCGACGTTCGCGGTCATCGTCGTCAGATCCACTTCGAGCGGAGGCAGCGCTGTCGCGTCGCCGTGAATCCAACGCACACGCTCGGCTCCGGGCTTGGCGCGCGCGACGTCCAGCGATGCGTTCGCCGGATCGACGCCCGTCACGTCGAGACCGTGGTCGGCCAGTAGTAACGCGAAGGTGCCGGTGCCACAGCCGACGTCCAGCACACGGCGGGCGCCGAGCTCCTCGGCGATGGCGACGTAGACGTCGAGGTCGCTGCGGTCGGGGTCGAGCGCGTCGTAGATCGCAGCGAGCCGCGGATGCTCGAAGATGTCGTCAGCCATCGTCGCGGCACATCCTCCGCGACAGCGGCGTCACGCGCCGGCCGCCGCGTGCAATCCTCGTGGTGAGGATGGGGTCGAGCTTCGCGATCGGCCGGATCGCCGGCATCCGGATCAGTGTCCACTGGAGCTGGCTCGTCGTCTTCGCGCTCTTCGTGTGGACGCTCTCGACCGGGGTCTTCCCGCGGACGAACCCCGATCTCGGCGAAGGCACGCACATCGCGATGGCGTTCGCTGGCAGCGATCCTCTTCTTCGTCTCCGTGCTCCTGCACGAGCTCGGGCACGCGCTCCAGGCGCGGCGGGAGGGCGTCGAGATCGAGGGGATCACCCTCTGGCTGTTCGGCGGCGTCGCCACGCTCAAGGGATCGTTCGAGAGCGGAGCCGCCGAGTTCCGCATCGCGATCGCGGGGCCGATCGTGTCGCTGGTGCTCGCGATCCTCTTCATCGGAATCGCGCTCCTCGAGAGCCCGCAGGAGATCGACGGCGTCGTCGCGTGGCTCGGGTACGTCAACCTGAGCCTGCTCGTCTTCAACCTGATCCCGGCGGTCCCGCTCGACGGCGGCCGCGTCCTGCACGCGGCGCTCTGGCACTTCCGCGGCGACTTCGCCTGGGCGACGCGCGTCGCGTCCGCGATCGGGCGCGGGTTCGGGTACCTGCTGATCGGGGTCGGGATCGCGATGTTCGTCTTCCAGGGCTCGTTCAGCGGCGCCTGGCTCGTGTTCCTCGGCTGGTTCCTGCTCGCGGCGGCGAGCGCCGAGGCGCGCTACGCGGCGGCGCGGCAAGCGCTCGACGGGCTCCGCGTCGGCGACCTGATGACCCCTGATCCGGTCTCGGTCCCGCCCGACCTCACGCTCGGCCGGTTCATGGACGAGATCGTCTGGAGCCGCCGCTTCACGACGTATCCGGTGGTGGAGAACGGCCGCGCGGTGGGGCTCCTGCCGTTCCGCTGCGTCGCCGAGATCCCGCGCACCGAATGGGACGTGAAGCGCGTCCGCGACTGCATGCTCGGGCTCGAAAGGGTCCCGGTCTTCGCGCCGGACGACGACGCGCTCGACGCCTACGAGATGCTGTCCCAGGACGACCTGCACCGAGGTCTCGTGCTCGCGGGCGACCGGCTCGTCGGCCTGCTCTCGATCACGGACCTCGCGACGGCGCTCGAAGCGCCGCCTCGGCGCCCGCGACCGACGCCGGCGGTTGGACACGACCCCGCGTGAGCGTGCGCTACTCCATCCGGTCCTTGTAGCGCCGCATTGCTCTCGTCTCGCGAGCACGCGCCTTCCAGCGCCGTTTCAGCTCGCGATGCTCGCGTGAGCCCGCCCTCCGCTTGATCGAGCGCAACTCGCGCTGGAGCTTCAGGTAGCTCGCCCAGCGGCCCTCGTCGAGCTCGCCCGTCTCGAGCGCCTCCTGGATCGCGCAGTCCGGCTCGGTCTCGTGCGCGCAGTCGTTGAACCGGCACTGCGCGGCTAGCTCGGCGATGTCCGTGAACGCCTCGTCGACGTCGCCCTCCCACACCTGCAGCTCGCGCAGTCCCGGTGTGTCGATGACGATCGCCCCGCCCGGCAGCACGAGCAGCTGGCGATGCCGCGTCGTGTGCCGGCCGCGGCCGTCGCGACGCAGGCCGCCGACAGGCATCAGCTCCCGGCCCGCGAGCCGGTTGACGAGCGTCGACTTCCCCGAGCCTGACGAGCCGAGCAGGACGAACGTGCGCGCGGGGCGAAGCAGCGCGCGCACGTCGTCCACCCCCTCCCCCGTGACGTTGCTCAAGGCAAAGACCGGCACGCCGAGCGCGACCGCCTCCGCCTCGGCGAGCATGTCCTCGTCCAGGCACACGTCGAGCTTCGTGAGCACGAGCACCGGGTCGGCGCCAGAGTCCCACGCGGCGATGAGGTAGCGCTCGAGGCGCCGCACATTGAAGTCACCGTCCATCCCGGCGACGAGGAGCACCGTGTCGACGTTCGCGACGAGGATGTGCTCCTCCGCCTTCAGCCAGGGTGTCTTGCGCGAGACCTTCGTCCGGCGCGGCAGCAGCGCCTCGATCGCGCGATGGTCGCCGGGCGCGTCCACGATCGCGACCCAGTCGCCGACCGTGGGCATCCCGCCGAAGAGCTCGTCGTCGCGCATGCGGCCGCGGGCGTGCGCGAGGTGGTCGCCGCGTGCGCTCCGCACGAAGTAGCCGCCGCGGTGCTCGGCGACGACCCGGGCGGGCTCGAAGCCGCGCTCCGCGTACTCCTGGAACCCGGCCTCGAGCTCGTCGGTCCACCCGAGCGCCCCCAGCGTGTTATCCGACACGGGACACCTCCCGCTCCGGCTCGTAGACGAGCTCCACCGTGACGCCCGTCCGCCGGCCGCCGAGGCGTTCCGCGAGCACGGTCGATGCCTCGTTCGTCAGGTCGTGCTCCGCCGTCACCTCACTGGCGCCGGTTGCCTGAACGGCCCGGAGCGCGCTCGCGAGGAGCGCCGAGCCGATGCCTCGCCTGCGGTGCTCGCGGCGCACGCCGACGAATCCCAGCCGCGGGCGTGTCCTCTTCATCCAGATCCGCACGATCCCGACGTACTCGTCGGACGCGGCGTCCACAGCCACGAGGTACGTCCGGGGATCGAACTCCGGATCGTTGAACGACTGGTCGCGGAACTCCTCCGGTGTGCTCTCCCAGCCGGACGACCCGGGCACGTCCTGCCGGAGCTCGTTGTCGAGCAGCCTCAGGCGGTCCTCGTCGACGTCGGCGGCCGAGCGGAGCTCAACTCCTGCCGGCGGAGCCGCGTCACGGAGCGCTTCGAGCGCGCTCTGGATCGAGATCGAAACTACGGCTTCGCGCCGCGACTCGACGAAGCCGGCGGCGACGAGCGCGGCGCGCTCGGCCGCGTACTCCTCGCCGATGTGGGCGAGCGCCGGTGCGCCGACCTTCCGCGCGACGGCGGCCGCTCCGGCCGCTGTCTCGGATGTCCACTCGCCTTCGGTTCGGACGAGCAGGCGCCCGTCCGGACGCAGCAGGTCGGAGATCGGTGCGTTCATGAGGCCGCCTCCACGGAGCGGAGCGCGGCCGGAATTCCCTGGGACAACGTGAGTCTCCTTCGCTTCGGATGCACAACAGGGCCGCGGCTCGCGGCCGCCGAGCGAAGAGACGCGAGTGTCTCTAGGTGAGGGCGGCGTCGAGCCGGAAGGCGATGCAGCAGATGACTTTCATCACGGCCTCCTTTCGCTCGACGACGTTCGCAGCGTACGTGGCCGCGCCCGCGCTCGTCAACTTGACGAGACCTGACCATTTACCGTTTGATCTCAATCGGAGATGAGCATGGCGACGAGATCGGTCGAGGCGCAGACGAACGGCGTGCCGATGGTCCGCCTCGAGGGCGTCCGAAAGAGCTTCGGCGACCTCGTCGTCCTCGACGACATGGACCTTCGCGTCGGCCATGGGGAAGTGCTCGTGATCATCGGGGCCAGCGGGAGCGGTAAGAGCACGCTCCTCCGCTGTGTGAACCTGCTCGAGCCGATTCAGGCGGGCAGGATCTTTCTCGAGGGCGAAGAGATCTCGGCGAAGCGCACGGACGTTACGACCGTCCGCCAGCGGATCGGCATCGTCTTCCAGCAGTTCAACCTCTTCCCCCATCTGACGGCGATGGACAACCTCACGCTCGCCGCGCGGCGCATCAGGAAGATGCCGCGCCGCGATGCCGAGCAGCGTGCCCGTGAGCTCCTGGTCACGGTCGGGCTGGAGGAGAAGGCGGATCAGCACCCGCACCAGCTCTCTGGGGGCCAGCAGCAACGCGTCGCGATCGCGCGGGCGCTGATGATGAACCCGAACGTGATGCTCTTCGACGAAGTCACGTCTGCCCTCGACCCGGAGCTCGTCGGGGAGGTGCTCGTCGTCATGCGGGACCTCGCCCGGACCGGTATGACCATGCTCGTCGTGACGCACGAGATGCAGTTCGCCCGTGAGGTCGGCGACCGCCTCGTGTTCATCGACGAGGGAAGGATCGTGGAGGAGGGAGTGCCTGCGGAGGTGCTCGATCGCCCGCGACAGGAGCGCACGCGACGCTTCCTGCGGCGCAGCCTTCAGCTCGCGCATTCGCTCGACGACCTCACGATGGACGAGGCGAAGACAGAGGCAGGCTGACATTCGACGACAGAAGGAGGAGGCAACACGTGAAACGATTCACGGTACTGATCGCCCTCGCCGTCTTGGCGCTGGCGGTGCTGGCGACCTTCGGAGGATCGGCCGCCGCGCATGAGGCCGACACCGAGGCCGCGGAGCAGCGAACGCTTCCCAAGCTGCCCGCGAACATCCGAAAGCGAGGCCGCTTCAACATCGGCATCAAGTGCGACTCCCCGCCGTTCGGCTACATCGACGTGCGCGGCCTGAACGCGGGCTTCGACGTCGAGGTCGCGCGCTGGTTCTCCCGCTTCGCGTTCGGCAGGGCAAACCGCGTGTCGCTCACGTGCCTCACGACTCCGGCTCGCGAGCCCGCGCTCACGTCGAACCGCGTCGATATGGTCATCGCGACCTTCACGTACACGCCCGACCGGGACACGCGAATCGACTTCTCGCGTGCGTACTACAAGGCGACGGGACGGATCCTCGTCCCGAACGCCGCGCCGAACAGCTACATCCCGCAGCTCGCGGGGAAGACGGTTTCGACCACAACGGGATCGATCTACGACCGGTGGATGAAGAACTGCTTCCGCGATACGAGGGTCGTCGCGACGGACAGCTTCACGAACGCACTGCTCGAGTTCCGCAACGGCCGTGCAGACGCACTGATGTGGGACGACACAGTACTCGTCGGCATCGCGGCAACGGACCGCAGCTTGAAGCTGACGAACGACGCGTTCTTGTTGCTGCCGTACGGCATCGGCATCAAGCAGGGGAATACGGCGCTGAAGCGCTGGATCGACTCGCGGCTCAACGTGATGAAGCGGCGGGACACGTTCAACACGATTCTCAAAAACAGCGTCCCACCGCGGCTCTTCACGAGCTTCCAGCGGAACATCCTCAGGCCGAAAAACAACTTCGGCTACACGCAGGGAGACGCGACGACGCAGTGCCCGTAACGGGCTCGAAGCACTCGAGTAGAGGGCGGCCGCCGGAGCGGCCGCCCTCGCGTTTGGGGGCCTCGCGCGCATGACCTGGATGCTCGCAGTCGGGTTCCTCTCAGACCTGTGGTCGTTCGTCGAGGAGAACGCGGACGAGCTCGCGGAGGGGCTCCGGAACACGCTCAAGGTCTCCGCCATCGCCGTGGCCGGGTCGTTCGTGATCGGCGTCACGCTGGGCGCCGCGCGCGCGCACCGTATCCCGGTCGTGAGCCAGCTCGCCGCCGTCTACGTCGAGATCATCCGGAACACACCGATCCTCGTCCAGATCTTCATGCTCTACTTCGCGCTCCCCCAGGTAGGGATTCGCCTCGATGCCTTCACCGTCGCCTGGCTCTCGGTGACGATCTGGGGCGGCGCGTTCAACACCGAGAATTTTCGCGCGGGCTTCGAGGCCGTGCCGGTTCGCTACCGAGAAGCAGGCCTCGCGCTCGGGTTCCGGGGTATCTCGACGTTCCTCAACGTCACGCTTCCGATCGGCGGCCGCATCGCGCTCCCGTCGTCGATCAACACGTACATCAGCGTCGTCAAGAACACGTCGCTCATGTACGTCATCGCCTACCCCGAGCTGACGACGGTCGCGCTGCAGATCAACGCGCTGACGCTCGAGACGACCGAGACCTTCACGGTGCTCGCGATCTCGTATCTCACGATCGTGTGGTCGCTGTCGGCCGTGATCCGCCTGCTCGAGTCGCACCTGGCGCTCCCGGAGGAGGCTCGATGAGTCCTTTCCCGGACTGGGCGGGGCCGGTCGCCCGCTACATGCTCGAGGAGGGGCTCGCGAACACGCTCAAGCTCTCCGCGATCGCCCTCGTCGGGAGCGCCCTCATCGGCATCACGCTCGGCACGCTGCTCACGATCCGCTTCCTGCCGACGCGCGCCCTGATCCGCCTCTACATCGAGGTCTGGCGCGGGCTTCCGATCCTGGTGACGATCTTCATCATCTACTTCGCGCTGCCGGCGCTGAGCCCGAGCCTCCGCTTCGACGCGCTCACCGCGGGCGCGATCGGTCTCATCCTCTGGGGGAGCGCGCAGGTCGCGGAGGCGACACGCGGCGCGGTCGGGTCGATCCCGCGCGAGCAGCACGAGGCTGCGTCGGCGCTCGGCTTCGGCTGGGTCGGCCGCCACATGTTCGTGATCCTCCCGCAGGCGCTCAGGCGTCTCCTGCCGCCGATGGTCGGGCTCCTCGTGAACATCATCCAGAACACCACGATCGTGCAGATCATCGGCGCCCCCGAGCTGCTCGAGGCCGCAGAGCGTCAGGTCGAGCGGCTGACGTTCGAGGGCGAGGAGCACGCAATCCAGGTCTACGGCGCCGTCATGGTCGTGTTCTTCATCATCTCGTTCCCGCTGACGAGGCTCGCCGCCTATCTCGAGAAACGGTTGATCTAGCCACGGCTATCCTGTGGCGGGCGCGGTGGCGGTAGCTCAGTTGGTAGAGCCCCGGGTTGTGGTCCCGGTGGTCGCGGGTTCGAGTCCCGTCCGCCACCTGTGTTCGCTTGACCCGCTCTCGCGCTACTGAGAGTCTTCGGGGCCAGTGTCGCTCGCCCGCGCCATCCTCATCTGGAAGATCACCGGCCTCGCACTGGCCGCGGTCTACGCGATCGCGGGCATCGCGGGGATGCTCGCCGACTGGGAGGCGGGCGAGACCGTCCTCTGGGTCGCGTTCCTCATCGGCGGTGGGATTCTGATCGTGCTGGGGCAGCGCCTCTTCGACACCTCGCCTGTGATCGCGGGGATTCTCGCCTCCGTCGGCGCGGCGGCCGGCGCGTTTCCGCTCTTCTGGCTGATCGTCGTCCCGCTCGCCGCGGCGGTCGTGATCGCCCTCAGCGTCGCGATCGCGCGCCAGACGCCGGCCGCGACGTAGCCCCGCCGCCCCGTGCGTCACACGCGACACGGGTGGTGGCTCGAGGAGGCCGGCGACGTCGTCCCGACGCGCCCGCTCGAGGGCGACGCCTCGGCCGATGTCGTCATCGTCGGGGGCGGATACCTCGGGATGTGGACGGCGTGGCATCTGCTGGAGCTCGAGCCGAACGCCGACGTCCTCCTGCTCGAGGCGGAGGTGTGCGGGCACGGCCCGAGCGGGCGTAACGGCGGCTTCTGCGAGACGCTCTGGAGCGACGCGCATACGTTGCGGGAGCAGGCCGGCGACGAAGCCGCCCTCGCCGTCTGCCGCGCGTCCGAGGACGCGGTGAACGGAATCGGCGCCTGGTGCGACACGAACGGCCTCGACGCGTGGTTCCGGCCCGCGCCGATGCTCGAGGTCGCGACGACCGAATCTCAGCTCGGCTCCTGGGACGAAGGGGTGCGCGCCGCCGCCGACCTGGGCGCAGCCGACGAGGTCGTGTCGGAGAGCGGGTCGGAGATACGCGCGCGCTGCGACTCGCCGCTCTTCCTCGGTGGCGCCGCCTACCGGCTGAACGCGACGGTGCATCCCGCGCGGCTCGCGCTCGGGCTGCGCCGAACGCTGCTCGGACGCGGGCTGCGGATCCACGAGCGCACGCAGGTCACCGAGCTCCACCCGGACGGGAGCGTCGAGACACGAACCGGACGTGTCCGCGCCGGAGCGGTCGTGCTCGCGGTCAACTCCGCGACGGGCGCCTTCCCCGGCCACGGCCGCTCGCTCGCCGTCGCGTCGAGCCACATCGTCCTCACCGAGCCCGTCCCGGACGTCATCGAAGAGCTCGGATGGAGCGGCGGCGAGGCGATCGTCGACTCACGGACGCTCGTGCACTACACGCGCACGACCCGGGACGACCGCATCGTCTTCGGCTGGGGCGGCGGGCCGATGGGCATCGACGCCCGCTCGTCACGCCGCCTCGAGGTCGATCCGCGAGTGATCGCGCGCACCCGCGAGAGCCTTGTCCGCTTCTTCCCGCAGCTCCGCGGCCGTACCGTGACGCACGCCTGGGGCGGGCCGATCGACGTCTCCCCGACGCACCTGCCCATCTTCGGGAGCCGCGACCGCGTGCACTACGGCTTCGGGTTCACCGGGAACGGGGTCGGGCCGTCCTATCTCGGTGGCGAGATCCTCTCGCGCCTGGCGCTCGACCGGCGCGACGAGCGAACCGCCCTCGCGCTCGTCGAGCCGCCGCGGAAGCGCTTCCCGCCGGAGCCGTTTCGCTACGTCGGCGGCTCGCTCATCCGCCGGGCGCTGATCGCGAAGGACGCGGCCGAGGACGCCGGCCGCGAGCCGGGCCCCGTGACGTCCTTCGTCGCGTCGCTCCCGCGCCTGCTCGGGCTTCGGCTGCCTCGCTGAGCGGTGAGCGGGGCTGCAGGCGTCGCGCGCGAGCCTGCTGCTGCCCGTCAACCTCGTGCACGCGCCGACGGGAACGCTGATCGAGGTCGACGAGATGCCTCACTTCACCTCGTTCCGCCTCGCGGCGCTCGAGCTCTATCCCGGTGACGCGAACGTGAGCTTCGACGTCGAGGAGCACAAGGAGCTCTGCCGCGACTGGTGCTCGAGGACCGACGGCCTCGCCCGCGCGCTGGCCTCGAAGGCATTCGGCCTCGGCGGAATGCAGCGCGAGCGCGCGCGTACCACGACGCCTTCCGCGATCTCGCGACTCCGGCCATGGGCCACCCGCCGCTCCTGCGGATCGGGGCGGTAGACGGCGACGGGGCGGCCGCGTACCGCCGCCACCGGGTCTCAGTCCTGGCGCTTCGGTCCTCCTGAGGGCGCGACGTACCCGTCGACCACCGAGACGTTCACCGTCGAGCAGCGCCCGCAGCGGACCCGTACCTTCTTCGTCATCTGCACCGGGTGCATCGCCGTGGCCAGCACATTTCCGCACGTGACGCAGACGTAGTCGTCAGGCCCGTTGCCGTGGAAGACCGGCCGGTCGGGGTCCTCCTGGATCGCGGTTCCGCCGTCGAAGGGCACCTCGCCCTCGCGGACCTGTCGCATCGTGATCGTCGCCATCGCCGCGAGTCAGAGCGCGCCGAGCTTGCCGGCGAAGTCCTTGATCAGCGCGTCGAGAACGCCTTGGACGACGCCCTCGCCCATCGACGCGGCCTTGCCCGTGATCCGCGCGTTCGTCGAGATCGTCCCGCCGCCGTCCGCGAGCGCGAACACGATGTCGGCGTCCGCGTGCCCCTGGCCGCCTGCCTCCTTCGACCTGACCGCCATCACCACTCGGTGGGCCTCGGGGTCCTGCTCGACGATCTCCACGGTGCCGGTGAACGTCATCCCCATCGCTCCCATCTTGATGTCGATCTCGGCCCGGACCGAGCTCGGCCCGGTCTTCTCGAGCACGCTGCCCCCCTCGACGCACGGCACCACGCGCTCCAGGTCGAGCATCGTCGCGTAGCTGTCATCGATCGACTTGGCGGTGGAGAACGGATGCTCGAGCACCACGGCCACGGCGACGGACCTTAGCGAAGCGTCTGAGCTCCTAACGTGATGATCGCTCGTCGCGAGGCGAGCGATGGACGTCGTGAGGCAAGGACGCAGGGAGCGTCCATACCGAAAGAGGTATGGGCGCGACCGAGGACGCCGCATCACGGCGTCCAGCGCCGCATCGCGACATCGGCGCTCATTGCGTTAGGAGCTCTAAAGTCTCGGCCGATCGCGAGATGGGGATCCCGGCAGGCACGCACACGTTCGGGCCCGAGAACGGCGCGCTCTGGGTCAAGACCGGACGCGCCGGCGCCGCAGCCCAGGCCGGGCACGACCTTCTCATCCAAGTCATGTCCTGGCAGGCGACGCTCGAGGTCGGCGAGGACCCCGCGCAGACGAGCATCGTGCTCCAGGCCGACGCCTCCTCTCTGCGGGTGCAGGACGGCTTCGGCGGGATGCAGCCGCTCGGCGACGACGACAAGGCGAGCATCGAGCAGACGATCGACGACGAGGTCCTGAAGCGGATGGAGATCGAGTTCCGCTCGACCGCAGTGCAGCCCGCCGACGGGGGCAAGATCGCCGTTCAGGGCGAGCTCACGCTCGGCGACGCGGTCCATCCGCTCGAGCTCGAGGTGGAGCTCGGGGACGACGGCAGGCTCAGCGGCAGCGCCGTGATCAAGCAGACCGACTGGGGCATCACGCCCTATTCGGCGCTGTTCGGAGCCTTGAAGGTCGCCGACGAGGTGGCGGTTGCCATCGACGCGAGCTGGCGTGACACGGGCGTGGGCCGGGTCGCCGCGGCGCCCGATTGGTCCGACGTCTTCGAGATCGAGTGGCGACCCGTGCCGGTCGTCGACCCCGGGATCTCGAGCTTCGTCTGGGCGCTGGTCTTCTTCCTGTTCCTCTGGTTCGGCATGCTCGCCCTCGACGTGTCGTCCGGGACGGCGCTGATCTCCGCACTCCTGGCGGCGTCGTTCATCTTCCTCTACGTCCGCACCCGCGGGATCGGGCGCGAGGACGACCTGTAGCGTCTCACGGCCTCACGGCAAAACTGAACCGCGCGGCAGGGCGACCGCTCGTGGAGCACGCGCCCCGGTCGATTCCCGGCTCCCCGCACCCAGTGCGGCGGTGTACCTGGATCTCTCCACCGTAGGTTCCCGGGCACCAGCGGAACTTGTCCACGGGACGCAGCAGGACGTTGACGCGCCGCCCGGCCGGGACGTACGAGACGACCGCGGACTCCTCGTACTCGCAATCCCTCCGCCGCACCGGGCTGACTACCGACACGACGAACCAGCGGTCTCCGGTCAGCTTCCGGTCCACGACGAAGCTGACGGTGAACTTCGTCCTCGGCTTCCCTTCGAGAGGCGTGACGGAGACGCGAACCGCGGCCGTTGCACCCGCGCTCGCAACGAGGATGCCGACAAGCAC
>CAVXUY010000004.1:0-55301 GCA_963765175.1 uncultured Actinomycetes bacterium | reverse complement strand
CGGTCAGCGCGTTACCGACGTGCAGCGATCCGGTCGGGCTCGGCGCGAAGCGAACGCGGACGGTCACGCGTCGATCGGGACGTGCCCTGGCTGCGCGGCGACCCGCGCCAGCCAGTCGCGGATCGTGGGGTACGGCTCCAGCTCGAACCCGCCCTCGTGCGCGACGTGCGTGTACGCGTAGAGCGAGACGTCCGCGATCGAATAGCGGTCTCCGACGAGGAACTCGTGCCCGGCGAGACGGCTCTCCATCGCGTCGAGCGCGGCGTACCCGCCCGCGAGCAGCCGCTCCTTCTCGCGCTCGAAGCGCTCGGGCTCACCCGAGTACGTCTTCCAGAAGCGCGCGACCGCGATGTTCGGCTCGTGGCTGTACTGCTCGAAGAACATCCACTGGAGCGCCTGCGCGCGTTCGTACGCGTCCTCGGGCACGTACTCGGTCCCGTCGCCGAAGTACCAGAGAATCGCGTTCGACTCGCCGAGCGGCCGGCCGTCGTCGAGCACGAGCGTCGGCACGCGCAGCGCCGGGTTCAGCTCGCCGAGGAGCTCCTTGCGGTTCGAGCGATCGACGACGTCCACGTGCTCCACCTCGTACTCGATCCCGAGCTGCGCCAGAAGGAGGCGCACCTTGTAGCAGTTGCCCGAGACCGGAGAGTTGTAGAGGAGCACCACGCACTACTCTACGGTCGGATCGTGGCCCAAAGGCGATTCTCGCGTTCGCCTGAATCCGCAAGAAGTCGTCGTACTGGCTATGCGCCTCCGAAGCTTCGGATCCGTCGCCGCGGTCGTCGTCCTCAGCGCGTGCGCGGGCTCTGCCGACGAGGCCGGCACCGAGCGCGAGCCGACGACCCACCCGCAGGCGCGCATCCCGGCGCTGCAGGCGGGAGCCAGAGGCAAGTGCGGGCCCGGCGAGCACTCGCTTCGCGTCGGTGGCGGTCGGAAGGCGCTCATGCGTGTCACCGCTGGCTCTCGGCGCGGACGGAAGGCGCTGATCCTGACGCTCCACGGAGCGGGCGGCGGGGCGCGCGACGGACTCCATGCTTTTCGCGGTGCCTGGGACGTCCCTGGAGTGGTGATGGTCGCACCGGCCGCCAGAGGAGGCACATGGAGCTTCTTCGGCGGACGCGACGTCGACGTCCCGGTCGTCGAGCGCGCCGTGGCACAGGCGTTAGCACGTTGCCGCATCGACCCGCGCCTCGTCGCAGTCGGCGGGTTCTCAGACGGCGCGAGCTACGCGCTCACGCTCGGCCTGACGAACGGAGACCTGTTCCGCGCTGTCATCGCGCTCTCGCCCGGGGGAGCGCACACCGACAGCCGGGTCGGGGCGCCGCGCATATTCGTCGCGCACGGGACCGGCGACCAGGTGCTCCCGATCGAACTGAGCGACGCGATCGTGCGTTCGCTTCGAAGCTCCGGCTACTCGGTAACGTACCGACGCTTCGCGGGTGTTCACGAGGTGCGGCCGGAGATTGCGCGCACCGCGGTGCACTGGTTCCTCCGCCGTTAGGGCGCATACGATCGGCACGATGGAGCCGCTCCTCTTCGCGTGGTACGCGCAGAACGGGCGCGACCTCCCGTGGCGGAAGACACGCGACCCGTACGCGATCCTCGTCAGCGAGGTGATGCTCCAGCAGACGCAGGTCGAGCGCGTCCTCCCGCGCTACCTCGCGTGGCTCGAGCGCTGGCCGACGATCGAAGCGCTCGCCGCCGCGCCGCCGGCGGACGCGATCCGCGCGTGGCAGGGGCTCGGCTACAACCGGCGGGCGCTCAACCTGCACCGGGCGGCCCAACGGGTGGCGGCGACCGGCTGGCCGGCCGACCTGACCGAGCTCCCTGGAGTCGGCGCGTACACCGCGGCTGCGATCCGGCGCTTCGCGTTGGACGAGGACGTGCTCCCCGTCGACGTGAACGTCGAGCGCGTGCTTCGCCGGACCGGCGTCGATTTCTCTTCCGCGGCCGCACACGCGCTCATGGACCTGGGCGCGACCCTCTGCATCGCGCGCATTCCTCGATGCGAGGCATGCCCACTCGCAGACGACTGCCCGTCGCGCGGCGTCCGCGACGCGGCTCTGCGCAAGCAGGGATCGTTCGAGGGCTCGTTCAGACAGCGGCGCGCGACGACGCTGCGGCTCGTCGCCGAGGCGACCCGCACTCTCGAGTCGCTCGACGACGAAGCCGCCCGCTCGCTCGAGCGAGACGGCCTCGTTGTGATCGAGGACGGGCTCGTCGGCCTACCCGAGGGCGAGGCGAGCCTCGCCCCTACAGCACGGGACAGTTGACGACGATCGGCGCGTTTGCGATCTCCACCTGGCCCCCTCGCTGCGCGCGCTGAATGGCGACGGCAGAGGTCAGGACACGCGGCGTCGCGCCGGTCCGCCAGGTGACCATCCGCACCGCCCAGAGCGGCGTGTAGTCGCGTCGGCCGGGAACCGTGTCGATCACGTTGCGCTGGTTCGGGTGGCCGTTCGTGAACGCCCAGATCGGAGCGACCTTGTTTCCGCGTGCGAGCTTCACGGGCCCGAGGTCGAGGTACGAGATGACCTGCCCGCGGAAGAAGCCGAGCGTCACGTCCTGCGAGTACGTCTTCACCGGGCCGTCGGCGGCCGCGGCCGAAAGCACCGAGAGCAGAGCGACGCTCGCGAGCACCGCGAGGAGGGCGACGATGCGATTCATGGAGGCCTCCCTTCGACGAGAACGCTCTCGACGCTAGGACGCGCGTATTTCACGAGTCTCTCGCCCGCATGAACAGACGCTGAACTCTCGGCGTCGCCACGGCGGCGTCACCCGTCCGTAACAGCCGCGTAAGGACTGCGCAAGCTTCTCATGCGACCCTCGACCGAACCCGACAGGAGGACGCATGAAGCGCTCTCAGCGAATGACTCTCGGACTGCTCGTCTCGGGAGCACTGATGCTCGCCGCGACGCCGGTCGCGACGGCGCTGCACGCGGCGACGCCCAAGCCGCCTGCCGTGAAGGTGAAGAACAGGACCTTCGGCAGCATCCTCCAGAGCACGAACCGGTTGCCGCTCTACTACTGGCAGGTCGAGAGACGCGCGGGCGGGAAGATCCGGTGCACCGGCCAGTGCTCGCGTGTGTGGCCCCCGCTGGTCGTCAAGTCGAGGAGCGCCGTCCGCGCGACCCTCCCCGGCGTGAAGGGAAGGTTCGGCGTGACCCGCCGCCCCGATGGGAGGCTGCAGGTGACATTCCGCGGGCTCCCGCTGTACGCGTACCACGACGACCCGCCTAACACGGTCCTCTGCAACAACGTCGACGGCTGGTTCGTCGTCCGCGTCTGAGAGCACTCCGGGTGCACACTTGGGCGATGAAGACCGTGCTCGTCGTCGACGATGAGCCAATCGTCCGCGAGGTCGTCGTGCGCTACCTCGAGCGAGAGGGATACCGGACGATCGAGGCCGGCGACGGCGACTCCGCCCGCGACGCCATCGAGAGCTCGGGAGCAGACCTCGTCGTCCTCGACGTGATGCTGCCCGGGCTGGACGGTCTCGAGCTCTGCCGCTGGATCCGCGCTCGCTCGGAGCTGCCGGTGATCCTTCTCACCGCGCGCGGCGAGGAGGCGGACCGCATCGTCGGGCTCGAGCTGGGCGCCGACGACTACGTGACCAAGCCGTTCTCGCCGCGTGAGCTCGCGGCCCGCGTGCGAACCGTTCTCCGGAGGACGCGCCCGCTCGGCGCCTCCAGCGAGCGGCTCGACTTCGGAGACGTCGTGCTCGAGCGGGACACGCGCGAGGCGCGCAAGAACGAGCACGAGCTCGCCCTGACGACGAAGGAGTTCGACCTCCTCTGGTTCCTGGCGAGCCACCCGCGGCGGGTCTTCTCGCGCGAGCAGCTGATGACGAGCGTCTGGGGCTACACGGCCGCCCTCGACTCGGGGACGGTGACGGTTCACGTGCGCCGGCTCCGGGAGAAGGTCGAGGACGAGCCCTCGAAGCCGCGCCATATCCAGACGGTCTGGGGCGTCGGCTACCGACTGGCGCCGTGATCCCGACCGCGATCGTCGTCGCCCTCTCGACCCTCGCGGTGGGCCTGGTGCTGGCGTGGGTGCTGCGGCTGCTTCCGACCGTACGGCTCCAGCTCGCCGGGCTCGCATTCCTCGCGGTACTGCTTCCGCTCGGGGCGGTGCTCGTGTCGGGCTGGGTCATGTTCCACATGGGCGACGACGTGAAGATCCTGGCCGTAACCGCCACCTCCGCGCTCACGGCCGTCGTCGCAGCCCTGGTCGTCGCACGCTCGATCGCGAATGCCGTCGACGGCGTGCGAGACGCCTCGACGGCGCTCGCGAGCGGCGACCTCGATGCGCGAGCGCCCACCGACGGCCCCGCCGAGGTGGCAGAGCTTGCGAGCTCGTTCAACGAGATGGGCGAGAACCTCAAGCGCCTGTTCGACTCGCGCAAGGAGCTGGTGGCATGGGCGAGCCACGACCTGCGGACGCCGCTCGCGAACATGCAGGCGATGCTCGAGGCGCTCGAGGACGGGCTCGGTGAGCCCGGCGAGTACGTCCCGGCGCTGCGCGAGCAGGTGCAGGTGCTCTCCCAGCTGGTCGACGACCTGTTCGAGCTCGCCCGGATCGACGCGGACGCGTTGACGCTCGAGCTGCACCAGCTGCCGCTCGCCCCCGTCGTCTCGAGCAGCCTGCGCGGGATCGAGGCGGAGGCGCGGATCCGCCACGTTCGACTCGGAGCGGAGGTGGACGACGAGCTGACGGCCCGCTTCGCCCCGGAGAAGGTCGAGCGCGTGCTGATGAACCTGCTGACGAACGCGCTCCGGCACACGCCGAACGACGGCACCGTGGCGGTACGCGTCGAGCCGTTGATGGGCGAGGTTCGCGTCGCGGTCGAGGATTCGGGTGAAGGGTTGGACGGCGAAGCCCGCGCGCGCATGTTCGAGCGCTTCTGGCGCGCGGACCGGTCGCGCATGTCGCCGGGCGCCGGTCTCGGGCTCGCGATCTCGCGCGGGCTCGTCGAGGCGCACGGCGGGCGCATCTGGGCCGAGGATCGCGAAGGCGGCGGGGCGCGCGTGTGCTTCACGCTCCCCGCCGCCTAGGGCGGGATCTAGCTCGCCCTCTCCATCACCGTCTTCAGCTCGGCGAGCCGCTCGCGCCAGAGGCCACGCATCGTCCTCGGCCTCGTCTGGATCGGCGAGACGCTCGTGCTGCACCGCGACCGCGGTCTTGTCCGGAGCTTTCTCGGTGAAGTAGACGACGACGCGCGTGCGTCCGTCTTCCCAGTCGAAGCGCGCCGACCTCTCCGACTGCGTCGGGCGAGGCCGGAGCGGCGCACCCGGGAACCAGCGCTCGCGCTCGTCTTCGTCGACGAAGGCCGCGCCGAGCCGCTCGAGCGGCGCCGCGACGGTCTTCGACACGGTCACCTCGAAGCCGCCACCCCGGCGTTGGCCGGGCGCCCGCAGGCCGCGCGCCCGCTCGTAGCCGACAGTGACGGTCTGCGCCCACCACCCCGGGACGCCGTGCTCCCCTGCGACGTACGCGGCGATGTCGCCGTGCGGGCGCTCGCGCGCGCCCCACGCGTCGAGGATCGCGACCCACTCGGACCAGGTCTTCCCCGTCTTCTCGACCAGCGTCTCGTCGGCCATCCCAGGATCCGTGACGAAAGGCTCCGGCTCGTCACCCACGACGTGCCTGCGGGCTGCGGTGTACCGCTCGCCGGTCCTCTCCATCCGCGCACGAACCCTGCGCTTGAGGTTCTTCTGCTCGGTCATCTCGATCCTCCTTCAACGCCTCCGGCTGAGGACTCACGCTCCTCCGCCGCGGCGGAGCAGGATCGGGTGGAGCCGTTCCGAGGAAAGGATCCCCTTTGCCTCCTCAGAGCCGGCGGCGTGAGCGCCGAGTGGAGGTTGGGCGTGGAACTCGCCTTCCGTCGATCTTAGCGAAGCCGGTGGTGCATCCAGACATTCGGCTCGACGTACGTCCCGAGGTCGGCCTCGCGGTCTATGCGGACCGGCTCGAGCGCGCCTGGTACGACGTAGTCACCGCTGTCGGGAAAAACCATTCCCGTCCACTCCTCCCAGTCGGCGACCGAGCTCGTGATCGTCATCGACTCGCGGCACGGCCCGACGAGCTCCGCGCCGAGCGTGGCGTGGACGCGCAGCCACGGGTCGAGGAGCCGGCCGTCCGGCCGAGTCCAGTGGATGTAGCGGTCGATCGGGACGAGCGGGTACCGGTCCTTCCAGCTCGGCCGCACGGGCGCGACGAGGTGCTCGAAGCCGTGCGCACCGGCGGTCTCGCGCATGTGCTCGAGGCAGAGCCCGCTCAATCCCTGGCCCTGGCGACCGGCCGCGATGAGCACCTGGATCGCGGAGATGACGGTCGGAGTGCCGTCGCCGGTCGTGCCACGCTCGAGCGCCTCGTCCCAGCCGCGCTCCGGCAGCGCGTCGGGGTCGAGCTCGACCGGGACCGAGTTCACCTCGGCGACGAGCTCGTCGTCCTCGGAGACGAGAAAGTGCTGGAAGGCGCCGAACCGCTCGTAGAGCAGGTCCCAGCAGCGATTCGACACCTCGTCCTCGAGCATGAACCTGGGCCAGGCGTCAAGCAGGGGCCCCTTGCGGTCGCGGAGCTCCGGGCGTTCGTCGAAGGTGAAGAAGCCGAGGCTCACGTGAGCTCGAGCAGCGCGACGGCGTGCGCCGCCAGGCCCTCGCCGCGGCCGGTGAACCCGAGCCCGTCGGTCGTCGTCGCACGCACGGTCACGTTTCCCGGATCGACGTCGAGGGCCTCGGCCAGGCGCTCGCTCATCTCGGCGCGCACGTCGGCGATCCGAGGCTCCTCGCCGACCAGCACGCAGTCCGCGTTCACCAGCCTGAAGCCCGCGTCGCGCACCTCGCGATAGGCCTTCCAGAGGAGGTCGAGCGAGGAGGCGCCGCGGTACGCCTCGTCGTCGGACGGGAAGAACGAGCCGATGTCGCCGAGATCCGCCGCGCCGAGCAGCGCGTCGATGATCGCGTGCGTGACGACGTCGCCGTCCGAGTGGCCGGCCATCCCGCGCGGGTGCTCGAACGTCACTCCTCCGAGCACGAGCGGCACACCATCCTCGAAGACGTGGGCATCGACGCCGATCCCGATCCGGAGGCTCATGGGCCGCTCCTCGGGCCATGAGCGTGGAGGGGTGTGGGGAAGGCGCAAAGCGCCTTGTCCGCGAAGCGGACCAGTGGAGAGGGTCTGGGAGAACCGGGAGGTTCTCCCAGCTTCTGCGGGAGGACTGCCGCGAACGCAAGCCGAAGGCGCGCGTTGCTCACGCGAGCGAGGCTAGCTTGTGCGGGAGCGAGGCGAGGTCGTCGACGCCGAGCGCCGCCTCGGGCGGGCTCGGCTGCAGGCGCCCCCATGGGCCTCGCCGAATGTGGACTGCCACCAGGCCGGCAGCGGCCGCCGGGAGAACGTCGTTGTCGACGCGATCGCCGACGTACGCGACCTCCGCCGGCGCGCACTCCGCCAGCCCGACCACGTGCTCGAAAAATCGAGGATCCGGCTTCCGGACGCCGAGGCTCGCCGAGGACGAGACGACGTCGGCCGGCAGCGCGGCCTCCCGCGCCCACCGCTCGAGCGCCTCGGTCTGGTTCCCCACGATCCCGACCCGCAGACCGAGCTCGCGGAGCTCCCTGAGACAGTCGAGGGCATCGGGGTACAAGTCGTCGAGCTCGTAGGCGAGCCCGTGCCACCAGCCGTCCGGCTTCTCGATCCCGAGGTGGCCCCACAGTGCGTCGTGCTCCTCCCCGCGCTCGATCGTGACGCCGAGCGCGGCCCACACGACGTGTGGCTGGAGCCCCGAGCGCTCGGCGAGCTCGCGCCACCAGCGCTCCTCGTCGACGAGCGTCTCGCCGACGTCGAAGAAGACGGCCCTCAGCGGCATTACTCCACCGGCGCCGCGAGCAGCTGCTCCACGAGCGCGAGATCGGCCGCCGTCGTGACCTTGACGAGTTTCGGGTCGCCTTCGACCACTGCCACCCGGCCGCCGGCCCGCTCCACGAGAGAAGCGCAATCGGTGGCTCCGCCGAGGTCGCCTCCGAACGCACGGCGAAGCGTCGGAACGAGAAACGCCTGCGGCGTCTGTGCCCGGACGAGGTCGTCGCGCGCGACGGTCTCCGTGACGACGTCGCCCGAGACACGCTTCACCGTGTCCTCGAGCGGCAGCGCCGGCACCGCGCCGTCGAATCCCCGACCGAGCGGCTCGAGCACGCGCTCGACCACGGCGTCGTCCAGCAGAGGCCGCGCGGCGTCATGGACGAGCACGACGAGCGCTTCCTCGGGAACTTCGTCGAGCGCAGCTCGCACGGAGTCCGCGCGCGTCTCGCCGCCCGTCACGCACGCGACGACCTTGGTCGCGGCGAGCTCCTCGGAGAGAAGGATCGCGGGCTCCTCCCAGCCCTCCGGCGCGGCGACGACGATCGCGTCGACGACCGGGCAGCGATCGAGCCGGTCGAGGCTCTCCGCGAGGAGCGGCCTGCCTGCGAGCTGCGCGAAAGCCTTCGGACGATCGATGCCGAGCCGCGCGCCGGTGCCCGCAGCGACGAGGAGCGCCCACGCCCCGCCGCCTTCGGTGGCGCGGTTGGTCGGCGAATCCGCGTTCATGACCTCCGCTGCAGCAGCGGAGGCTACGCGCTGGCCGCTGCTGCCTTCGGCTTCGCCGTCGACTTTGGCTTCGTCTGCCCCGCGCGGGAGAGTACGTCGTCGAGCCAGGCGGCCGCCTCGTCCTCGTTCATGCTCTTCGCGTACATGAGCTCCGAGGCGAGGATCTTCTTCGCCTTCACGAACATCTGCTTCTCGCCGGTCGAGAGGCCCTTCTCGTTGTTCCGGACGGCGAGGTTCCGGACGACCTCCGCGAGCTCGAAGATGTTCCCGGTCTTCATCTTGTCGCGGTTGTGCTTGAAACGGCGGTTCCAGTTCTTCGGCATCTCGGTCGAGCCGCCGGAGAGCGTCCGCACCACCATCGTCACGGTTCGCTGGTCGATGACCTGCCGCAAACCGACTAGCTCCGCGTTCTCGCACGGCACGTTCACGGTCATGTCGTTATGGAGGATCTGGATTGTCAGATACTCGCGTACCTCGCCCAGGACCTCGCGCTTCTCCTTCTTGATGACCGTCCCGGCACCGTGGTGCGGATACACGACCTTGTCACCGATGTCGAACAAGCCAGCCTCCCCGTGCTCGATAGCCGATTTCTCCATGGCTGTCACCCTCTAATGGACGCCATCACGAAAAAGCGCCGGCAGCGAGTTTCACTGCCAGCCACGGGGCCATGATAGCGGTTTTTGCACAGGCCCTTAACGGGAACTAAACGTCCGAAAGACCGCTGCGAACGAATGCTTTTTCCGGGGTCCGCCGTCCGGGTCAGCCGCCGCCGGGGTCCAAGCCGGCGCCGACAGCGGCCCGGAGCGTCTCGACCGCGGAGACCCGGAGGCCGTCGCGTGGAGCGGTCCCGGCAGGCGCGAGGATCGTCGCGATTCCGAGCTTTCGGCACTCGTCGAGCCGCCGCTCGGCCTGGGATGCTGCCCTGAGGCGCCCGGTGAGGCCGATCTCCCCGAACGCCGCCGAGCTCTCGCGAACGGGGGCGCCTTTGGAGGCGGAGGAGATGGCGAGTGCGACCGCGAGGTCCGCGCCGGGCTCCTCGATCCGGACGCCGCCCGCGACGTTGACGAACACGTCCGTGCTGCCGAGCGCGACGCCCGCGTGCCGGCCGAGCACGGCGACGATCATCGCAAGCCGCTTCGGGTCGACCCCGGTCCCGACGCGTCGCGGCATCGCGAGATCGGTCGGAGAGACGAGCGCCTGGATCTCGAGCAGGATCGGCCGCGTGCCCTCGAGCACGCAACCGACGGCGGCCCCGACCTCGCCCGGATGCGTCGAGCCGAACAGCTCGGACGGGTTCGGAACTCCAACGAGGCCCGCCGCAGTCATCTCGAAGACGCCGAGCTCGTTCGTCGAGCCGAAGCGGTTCTTGGTCGCGCGGAGGACCCGATGCTCGTGGTAACGGTCGCCCTCGAACTGGAGCACGCAGTCGACGAGATGCTCGAGGACACGAGGGCCCGCGACCGCGCCGTCCTTCGTCACGTGTCCGACGAGAATGGTCGCGACGCCGGCCTCCTTCGCAACGCGGAGCAAGCGGCCCGCCGCCTCGCGTACCTGGGCGACCGAGCCGGGCGCCGAACCGACGTCGGAGGCGTTCAGCGTCTGCACCGAATCGATCACGCAAACAGCCGGGCGCTCCTGCTCGAGCGTCGCACACACGGTGCCTAGATCGGTCTCGGCCAGGATGCCGACGGCCTCCGCGCCGCCCAGACGGGCGGCTCGGAGGCTGACCTGCGCCGCCGACTCCTCGCCGGAGATCAGGAGGGCCTTCCGACTCCTGCTGATCGCGCAGAGCGCGCTCAGCAGGAGCGTCGACTTGCCGACTCCGGGCTCGCCGCCGACGAGCACGAGCGAGCCGGGGACGATGCCGCCTCCGAGCACGCGGTCGAGCTCCGGCACGCCGGTCGAGATCCGCTCGCCCTCGTCCGCGGAGACCTCTCCGAGCGGCGTCGGCGCCCGCGCCAGGCCCCTCGCGGAGCCGTCGTCGGTCGCGTGCAACTCCTCCGCGAGCGTCCCGAATGCGCCACATCCAGGGCATTTCCCGAGCCACCGCGGGCTCGCCGTTCCGCACTCGGTGCAGACGTGTTTGACGAGGACCTTCGCCACCGAGCCAGTGTAGGAAGGCAACCCGACGCCGTCCGTCACGAAAGTGCGCCAAGCCGCTTGAAACTGGGGCGCAGGTCGTTAAGAGTGCCCAGGTCCGGGCAGACGACCCCTGAACTGAAAGGACGGGCCCCATGGACCGATTCAACGCGCTCGGCCGCGGAGCGCAGCTCATGCTCATCGGAGGCGTGCTCCTGCTCATCGACCTGTTCCTGCCGTGGCAGGACTTGATGTCGAGATCCCACGAGCCGCCTTCGCCTCGTTCAGCGGCTGGCGCGGATTCACGGGCGTCGTTCTCGGGCTCCTGACGATCGTCATGCTCGCGTGGCTCATCGTGCGGCTCGCGTCCGTCGACATCCCCCTCCCCGTCTCGACCGCCATGACGGGCGCTCTCCTCGGGGTGCTGATCCTCATCTTCGCGGTCATCAAGATCCTCACGATCCTCGGCGACGAGGCCACGATCTGGGCCTGGATCGGGCTCGCCCTCGCAATTGTGATCGCAGTCGGCGCGTTCCAGGTCGTGCAGGAGGCCGGCGGAGTCGACCAGCTCCGAAGCGAGATCCCGAGCATGCCAGCGGCTTCGACGCAGCAGCCCAGCGGAGAGGCGCCCAGCGGAGAGACGCCGAGCGCGACGCAGGCGCCGCCCCCGGCGACTCCGTCCGCCCCGAGCCAGGAGACCGCTGCGCCGCCACCGCCTTCCGCTACACCGCCGGCCGAGTCGCCGCCGAGGTCCGAGCCGAGCAGCGAGGAAGAGCGCCCGGCGTAGACACGTAGGTTCTCCGAACTGGCCAGCAAGGAGCGCGCGCGCCCACGGCGAACACCGCCGGTGCATGCGTTTGCCCTGACCCTTCCCAAACGCGATTTTCCGAGTACCTTGAGGTGAGCGCGTGAACCGACCGACGAACCCGCTACTCGAGGACGCCGCCCCGCCGCAGGAACCGGTGGTCGAGAGGCTGAAGAGCCTCTCGCGGGGCGAAATGATCATGCTCGTGGCCGCCGGTCTGCTCGTTGTCGACCTGTTCTTCACCTGGCAGAACCTGCAGGTCGACTTCCATGCGCAGGGCATCGCGACCTTACCGCTCGACGGCTGGGACGCGTGGGGGCTCCTGATCGCCCTCACCAGCATCGCCGTCATCTCCGCGGTCGTCGTCGTCTATGCCACGGACGTGGAGGTCGCCGAGGACATCCGCTGGGAACTCTGGATCCTCGTCGCCGCCGCCGCCTTGTTCGCGATGACGCTCGTGAAGAACCTCACCGACGCCAACTCGGCGTGGGCGAGCTACTTCGGCGTCCTGCTCGCCGGCGCCGTGCTGTACGGCGCGTTCCTGGACTGGGCACCGACGCGTCAGGGCAGGCGCTTCAAGAGCAGCACGCGGTCCTCGCCCGGGCCGTCGTAGTCCTCGGCGACGCGGTCCACCTCGAAGCCGAGCGCCTCGTGAAACGCGACGGACGCCTCGTTCGCGGGTGACGTGACGCACCGGACGACCGACCGGCCCTGGCTCCGCACCTCGTCGAAGAAGCGCTCGTAAAGGGTGCGCCCGATTCCCTCGCCGCGACGCTCGGGAGCCACGCCCACGAAGTGGATGTAGGCCTCGTCCGCGTCCGTCTGCGAGAGGAAGCCGCACAGGAAGCCCGCGAGGTCCTCGCCCTGCTCGGCCACGAAGCTCGTGCCCTCGAAGTGCAGGAAGAAGAGCCGCGGCAGGATCGGCGCCATCTCGCGGCCGCCCCACCAGACGTTGACGCGCCCGATCACGCGCCCGTAGTCGGACGGCTTCGTGTGCCGGATCGCGACCGTCATGCGCGCGATTGTAGGGGCCGCGCCGTCGCCCTCAGGCGAGGGCGAGGCAAGCCTCGCCCCTACTCCGGGTTATGACTCGGAGCGGGGGTCGCTCGGATCGTCCTGCGGCTCGTCCGCGGGCGTGTCGTCCGGCGCGCCCACGGCTGCGGGCACGGGCGGGCCCTCGATGACCCGGATGACGACCGGCGGCTCGCCCTCCTCGGGGTCGGCGCGCTTGTCGACGAGGATCGTCGAGCCCGGAGTGAGCTCGCGGCCGAGGATGAAGTCGGCGAGCGGGTCCTCGATCATGCGCTGGATCGCGCGGCGCAGCGGCCGGGCGCCCATGGCCGGATCGTACCCCTGCTCGACGAGCAGCTCGCGGGCTTCCTGCGTGAGCTCGATGACGGTGCCGTGCTTCCCCATCTCCTCGCGGATGCGGGCCAGGAGCAGGTCGATGACCTCGAGGATCTCCTCGCGCTCGAGCTTGTGGAAGACGATGACCTCGTCGATGCGGTTGAGGAGCTCGGGCCGGAACACCTTCTTGAGCTCCGACATCACGCGCTCCTTCATCTCGTCGTACGAGAGGCCACCCTCCTCGCCGATCGAGAACCCGAGCGTCTGGTTCTTCGAGATCTGGGCGGCGCCCAGGTTCGAGGTCATGATCGCGATGGTGTTGCGGAAGTCGACCTTCCGCCCCTGCGCGTCTGTGAGCTTCCCGTCCTCCAGGATCTGGAGCAGGATGTTGAAGACGTCCGGGTGCGCCTTCTCGATCTCGTCGAGGAGGACGACCGAGTACGGCTTCCGGCGGACGGCCTCGGTGAGCTGGCCGCCCTCGTCGTAGCCGACGTAGCCGGGCGGCGAGCCGACGAGCCGGGACACGGAGTGCTTCTCCATGTACTCCGACATGTCCACCTGGATCATCGCGTCCTCGTCCCCGAACAGGAACTCGGCGAGCGTGCGCGCGAGCTCGGTCTTCCCGACGCCCGAGGGCCCGAGGAAGATGAACGAGCCGGTCGGCCGCTTCGGGTCCTTGATGCCCGCGCGGGCACGCCGGATCGCCTTGGACACGGCCACGATCGCCTGGTGCTGGCCGATCACGCGCTTGTGTAGCTCGTCCTCCATCTTGATGAGCCGCTGCGACTCGGCCTCGGTGAGCTTGAACACCGGGATGCCCGTCCACATGGAGACGATCTCGGCGATCTCGTCCTCGCCGATCTCGGGCTGCTCCTCGTCGGCCTGGTTGCGCCACTCGTCCTCGAGGTCCTTCTTCTTCTGCGTGAGCTTGCGCTCCTTGTCGCGGAGCTGCGCGGCCTTCTCGAACTCCTGCGCCTCGATCGCGGCCTCCTTGTCGGCGCGCACCTTCTCGATCTCGTCCTCGAGCTCGCGGTAGCGCGGCGGCGCGGCCATCGTCGCGATGCGGACCCGCGAGCCCGCCTCGTCGATGAGGTCGATCGCCTTGTCCGGCAGGTGCCGGTCCTGGATGTAGCGGTCGGCGAGCGTGGCGGCGGCCTGGAGCGCGTCGTCCGAGATCTTGCAGCGGTGATGCGCCTCGTAGCGGTCGCGCAGCCCGCGCAGGATCTGCACCGTCTCGTCGATCGACGGCTCCTCGACGCGCACCTGCTGGAAGCGGCGCTCGAGCGCGGCGTCCCGCTCCAGGTACTTGCGGTACTCGTCGAGCGTCGTCGCGCCGATCGTCTGGATCTCGCCGCGCGCAAGGGCGGGCTTCAGGATCGAGGCGGCGTCGATCGCGCCCTCGGCGGCGCCGGCGCCGACGAGGTTGTGCAGCTCGTCGATGAAGAGGACGATGTCGCCCCGCTGCATGATCTCCTTCATCACCTTCTTCAGCCGCTCCTCGAACTCGCCCCGGTACTTCGAGCCGGCGACGAGCGCGGCGAGGTCGAGCGTGTAGATCTGCTTGCCCTTGAGGATCTCGGGCACCTGGTTGGTCGAGATGCGCGACGCAAGCCCCTCGACGACGGCGGTCTTGCCGACGCCCGGCTCGCCGATCAGCACGGGGTTGTTCTTCTGGCGGCGCGAGAGGATCTGCATGACGCGCTCGATCTCGGTCTGGCGGCCGACAACGGGGTCGAGCTTCCCTTCGACCGCGAGCTTCGTCAGGTTCCGTCCGAACTGGTCGAGGAGCTTCGAGCTCTTGGTCTTCTCGCCCGCGGGCGCGCCCGCTCCCGACTGGCGGCGGCCTGGCCCCGAGAGCATGCGGATTATCTCGTTGCGGATCTTTTCCGCATCCGCGTCGAAGTCGAGCAGGATGCGCGCGGCGACGCCCTCGTTCTCGCGCACGAGACCGAGGAGGATGTGCTCGGTGCCGATGTAGTTGTGGCCGAGCGAGAGAGCTTCGCGCAGCGCCAGCTCGAGGACCTTCTTGGCGCGCGGCGTGAACGGAATCTGCCCCGTGGTGACCTCGTCACCCTGGCCGACGATGCGTGCGACCTGGGCGCGGACCTCTTCCACGGTGATGTCGAGCGACTCGAGGACGCGGGCCGCGAGGCCCTCCTCTTCGCGGAGCAACCCCAGAAGGATGTGCTCGGTCCCGATGTAGTTGTGCTTCAGCGCCCTCGCCTCGTCCTGGGCGAGAACGACGACCTGCCTGGCTCGCTCCGTGAATCGTTCGAACAACTCCTCCGACCCTCCTTCCTCTGCGCTCACCGGAGACCGACGCTTTTGCCGCACTCCGGGCCGAAGGTGCCCGACTGATCGTAGCCGACGGATCTTGCCTCAGGGTTTATGCGAGTTTCAGGTCTCACGCGGTCGGGTTCGACGGAGCAAGGGCGGTACCCTTCCGCGGTCGTGGCTCAGAAGGCGTTGATCACGGGCGGTGCGGGCTTCATCGGCTCGCATCTCGCGGAGCTCCTGCTCGACGAGGGCTGGGAGGTCTGGGCGCTCGACGATCTCTCGACCGGGTCGGACGAGAACGTCGCCGCGCTCGTCGAGCGGCCGGAATTCCACCTCGTGGTCGAGTCCGTGCTCTCGCCCTCGGTCGTCTCCGAGCTCGTCCACAAGTGCGACGTCGTCTACCACCTCGCCGCGGTCGTCGGCGTGCGGCTCATCGTCGAGCAGCCGGGCCACACGCTGCTCACGAACATCCAGGGGACGGAGAACGTCCTCGAGTACTGCACGCAGCTCGAGAAGCGCGTGCTCGTCGCCTCCTCCTCGGAGGTCTACGGGGACCATCCCGAGGAGCAGCTCCTGCGCGAGGACGCGCGCCGCATCTACGGGCCGACGACGGCGCGTCGCTGGGCCTACGCCGACTCGAAGGCGATCGACGAGTTCCTCGCGCTCGCCTGGCACGAGGAACGTGACCTCGACTGCGTCATCGCGCGCCTCTTCAACACCGTCGGGCCGCGCCAGAGCGGGCAGTACGGGATGGTCGTCCCCCGGTTCGTCCAGGCCGCGCTCGCCGGGCGCCCGCTCGAGGTGCACGGAGACGGAACCCAGACGCGCTGCTTCTGCCACGTCTCGGACGCGATCCGGGCGCTCACCGGCCTGATGGGCTCGCCGGCGACCTCGGGCGAGCTCTACAACGTCGGCTCGCAGGAGCGGATCGCCATCCGCGACCTCGCCGAGCGCGTCCGCGCGAAGCTCGCAAGCTCCTCGGAGATCGTCTTCGTCCCGTACGAGGACGTGTATCCGCACGGGTCGATGGAGGAGATGTTCCACCGCGAGCCGTCCATCGAGAGGATCGGCGCCGCGACCGGGTGGACGCCGACGCGGAAGCTCGACGACATCCTCGAGGACGTCATCGCGTTCGAGCGCGGGCGGGTCGAGGCGGCGGCCTAAGCGGCCGATTACTCGCTCTGGCGGAGCGCCGGAAAGAGGATCACGTCGCGGATCGTCTCGCGGCCCGAGAGCAGCATCGCGAGCCGGTCGATGCCGAGCCCGAGACCGCCCGTCGGCGGCATCCCGTAGGCGAGCGCCTCGACGTAGTCCGGGTCGCCGCGGACTCCCTCCACGTACTCCGACTGCTCGTCGAAACGCCGCTGCTGCTCCTCCGGGTCGTTGATCTCGGAGTACGCGTTCCCGAGCTCCATCCCGGCGGCGAAGTACTCGAAGCGCTCGGCGAGGGTCGGGTCGTCGTCCATGGTGCGCGAGAACGGCGACAGCTCCACGGGATGCCCGTAGACGATCGTGGGCTCGATGAGGCTCGGCTCGACGAAGTGGCCGAAGGCGTGGTCGACGAGCTGCGTCCAGTCCTTGTCCGCGCTCGTGTCGACACGGCGCTCCTCGAGCCACGCCCGCAGCTCGCCCGCGTCGCGCGTCCAGAGCTCGAGCTCCTCGAGCGCGTCCACGAAACGGATGCGCTTCCAGGGCGACTTCAGGTCGACCTCGTGACCCCGGAACTGCGCGATCGTCGTACCGAGGACCTCGAGAGCGACCCGCTCGAGCAGCTCCTCGATCCGCACCATCGTGTCCTGGTAGTCCGCGTACGCCTCGTACCACTCGAGCATCGTGAACTCCGGCTGGTGCTTGTACGAGACGCTCTCGTTGCGGAAGTCCTTGCCGATCTCGTACACGCGCTCGAGCCCACCGACGATGAGGCGCTTGAGGTAGAGCTCGGTCGCGATCCTCAGGTACACGTCGGCATCGAGCTCGTTCGAGTGGGTCACGAACGGTTCGGAGAACGCGCCGCCGTAGCGGGGCTGCAGCACCGGCGTCTCGACCTCGACGAAGCCGTGCTCGTCCAGGTAGCGCCGGATCGCGGTGATGATCCGTGTGCGGAGAAGGAACAGCTCCCGCGAGTCCTCGTTCATGAGCAGGTCGAGGTAGCGCTTGCGATAGCGCGTCTCGCGGTCGGTGAGGCCGTGGAAGGTGTCCGGGAGCGGGCTGCGGTTCGTCGCGAGCACCTCGAGCTCCTCGACCATGAGCGAGGGCTCGCCGCGGCGCGATTTCGCCGGGCAGCCGGTGACGCCGACCACGTCTCCGAGATGCACGTCGAGCCCGCCCATACGACCGACATCGCACATCAGCTGAATGCGACCGGAGCGATCCTGCAGGTCGAGGAAGACCAGTTTTCCCATCTCGCGTCGTCCCAGGACGCGGCCGGCGAGCCGGCGCGACTCGTTCAGCTGCGCGCCCGCCTCGAGCGGGTCGGTCGCCGTGCGGACGGCGGCGATCTCGTCGCGGTCGGGAAAGCGCTTCGGCTCCGGCATCGCGCGAGTGTAGAGCTTGATGCGGGATGGCTCACGATTCACGGATGGCTCGCTGCACGCCCATCCCGCATCAAGGCTCTAGGCGACGCCTTCGAGCACAGCGCTCGTCTCCACGGCATCGACGATCGACCGCACGCGGCCGAGGTTCCTCGTCGCGACGACGGTCACGAGCTGCCCCTGCCGGAGCCCTTTGTACTGCTCCGCGCTGAGCCGGTACGCCGGGATCGCGCGCGAGCGTCCGTCGTCCACCGCCGCGTAGTACCGCGGGTCCTCGTCGGCGTCGAACACACGAAGCCGCAGGATCGGGCCGGTGACCTCGGCCGCTGCCCACAGATCCTGGACGGCCACGACCGCGACCGCGAGGCCGAAGAGCACCGCCGCGCACTGTCCTGCCAGCAGGATCGCCGCCCAGACGCCGGACCAGCCGGCGCCGACCGTCTCGAGCAACTCGACGCCCGACCAGTTGAGCGCGAGGCCCCCGGCGACCGTCGCACCGAGCCCGCCCACGATGGCGACGAACGGCTCGGCACCCCAGGCCGGCGGCCACATGCGCGGATACGAGATGCGGACGGGTCTCCAGCGACCACCGTGCGAGCTCCACGCGCGGGTGTCCGACTCCTTCCCCATCGGCAGCGGCCCGCTCGCGCCGGTCGCGACACCGAGCGCTGCTCCGTACGCGAGCAGCCGGTCCCAGAGCGGGACGGTCAGCGGCGTGTACGTCCGGAACACCTCGTTCTCGGCGAGCCCGGCACGGACGCCGAGCCACCTCGCCGCCGCTTCGAGGCCGTCGGGCGTCTCGCGCAACGGAAACCGTGCGCGGATCCAGCCGACGATCGCGAGCTCGGCGACGACGACGGTGACCGCGACCCCCCAGGCCGAGGCGACGACAGCGGGCGCCGCGGGCACCACGGAGGCGACCGTGAGGGCGGAGAGCAGCCAGCCTTCGGAGGCGTCGCGGGCGAGCCCGCGGTGCTTCGCGTCGGCGACGACCTCGGCCTCGAAGTCGTGGTGCCAGCGGCCGGACTCGTCGTCCGGGCCGGTCGTCAGCGCGGCAGCGGGCACGACGCCGTCGCTCGCCAGGCGCCGGAGGTGCTCGAGCACACGCTTCTCGTACGGCGTGAGCGGTACCTCCGGCGGCTTGGGGCGCAGGCGGACGTAGAAGACTCCCGGGCCGCGCTGCTCGACCTCGAGCACACGTCGAGCGGCGAGATCGATCACCGTCGCGGGGACGGCTTCGGGGGTCGCTCTGAAGTCGTGGACGAGGAGGTTCGCGAGCGCCGGCGACTCCGGGCCGAGCTCCAGCGTCCGTTGGCCGACCGGAGGCACGGCTGGATGCCGGGTGGCGTAGAGCAGTGCGGCGGACGCGAGCCACAGCGCTCCCGCCGCGAGGCCGAGCACCGCGAGGTCGACTTCCCGCCCCGTCAGGTCGAGAACGGCCAGCACCGTCGTATCGTGTCGCGCCCGGTGGACGGGCGCGAGGGCTACGCGGCCTTGATCTCCATGATCTTGAACTTGACCTTGGAGCCGCGGGGCGTCACGACCTCGACCGTCTCGCCCTTCTTCCGGCCCATGATCGCCTTCCCGACGGGGGACTCGTTCGAGAGCTTGCGCTCGACCGGGTTCGCCTCGGCGGAGCCGACGATGAAGTACTCGATCGTCTCTTTCGCGTCGACGTCGCGCAGCCGCACGACCGAGCCGACGGACACGATGCTCGTGTCGACGTCCTTCGTGTCGATGACGCGGGCGTTGGTGAGCCGGTCCTCGAGCTGCGCGATGCGATGCTCGAGCATCATCTGCTCGTTCTTCGCGTCGTCGTACTCCGCGTTCTCCGCGATCTCCCCGAACGCACGTGCGGCTGCAATTCGCTCTGCGACCTCGCGGCGCCGGTCCGTTCGCAGCAAGTCGAGCTCACTACTCAGCTGCTCGTAGCCATCGGGTGTGAGGATCACATCCTTCACGAAACCACCCTCCAAACCAGGTGTTGAGACCCGCCCGGCCCCCAGACGGCCCGGAATGGTAGCTGCCGAGGCCCGGCAGGGTCAACCGGTTGTCAACCGGCCTCGAAGTACGATGCAAAACCGTGATCGACCTGCGTGAAGCCTGGAGGATCGGCCCGGTCGACGTGCCGACGCGCCTCGTGCTGGCGCCGATGGCGGGCGTCAGCGTGCAGGCCTTTCGGCGGCAGGGACGGCGCTACGGCGCGGGCCTCGTGTGCTCGGAGATGGTGAGCTGCGCGGGGATCGAGCACGGGAACGAGCGCACCCTCGGGTACTTGCGGGTGGCCGCGGACGAGCATCCGCTGGCGATCCAGCTCTTCGGCTCCGAACCGCGGCCGATGGCCGAGGCCGCACGCATGGTCGAGTCCGTCGGCGCGGACATCGTCGACCTCAACTTCGGCTGCCCGGTGAAGAAAGTCACGCGCACCGGCGCGGGCGCGCACCTCCTGGAGGAGCCCGACCTCGCGTGCCGGCTCGTGGAGGCGGTGGCGGACGCGGTCGAGCTCCCGGTGACCGTGAAGCTGCGGCGCGGCGTCGCGAACGGCTCGCGCGCGTGCCTCGAGCTGGGGCCGCGTCTCGTCGCGGCGGGAGCGGCGTCCATCGCCCTCCACCCGCGCTCGGCCCAGCAGATGTACACCGGAACCGCCGACCACGCGCTGACCGCAGAGCTCGTCTCGCTGGTCGACGTGCCGGTCGTGGCCTCGGGCGACGTCACCTCACGCGCCCGTGCCCAGGCGGTGCTCGCGACGACGGGCGCCGAGGCCGTCATGGTCGGGCGCGGCGCGCAGGGCAACCCGTGGGCGCTGCGCGAGATCGTCGACGGCGACCGGGTGCCGCCGACGCGGGAGGAGGTCGTCGCGGAACTGGTGCTGTTCGTTCGCGAGGCTGTACGCGAGCTCGGCGAGCCCCGCGCGACCGGCTTCCTGAAGAAGTTCTACGGCTGGTACCTCGGCGGCGGCCGCTTCCCGAAGCAGTTCAAGCAGGAGCTCCTCCAGCTCGACTCCGTGGACGAAGTCGAGCGACGCCTGCTCGCGGCCGCTCCGGGCGCGATCGAGGTTCTCGCGCGGCTCGAGGCTGAGGCTCCGTCTCGGGACGAGCTCACGCTCGAGCTGCCGATCTCCATCTACGGCGGCGGCTGAGCGCGCTCGTCGCCCGGAGGGCGCCACGGGCGCGCTCGTGGCAGCCACCGCGGCACCGCGGCGCGGTAGCGCTGGTAGTCGGCGCCGTACCTCCGGACGAGGCCGGGCTCCTCGACGAGCGGTATGTAGACCGCATTGACTCCCGCCGCGAGCGCGAACCACAGGAGGAGTGGTGCCGATCCGAGCAGGATCGCCTCTCCGAGGAGGCCGAAGAGGACGCCTCCGATCATCGGATTGCGCACGCGGCGGTACGGACCCTGGACGACGAGCCGCGTGGTTGGGTCCCAGGGCGCGAGCGTTCCGCGCCCGAAGCGCACGAAGAGCGCGATCGTCTGGATGATCAGCGTCGCGCCGATCGCCAGGAGCACCAGACCGAGAGCCACCGGCAGCGCCGCCAGGACGCCCGGCAGCCCCCAGCCGACGGATACCCCGTCGCTCCGCCAGACGAGGAACGCGGGAACGAGCACGAGCACCGTCCCGGGCAGTAGCAGGATCGAGAGCGCGTGCCTGAGCACGCGCACGGACTCAGTCCTCCGAGCCGCCGCCGAACGCGGTCGCGACGCCGAGCCCGACGTAGACCGTTCCCGTGACGTAGCGCTGGCCGCGCGCGAACCGGCGCGAGCGCCGCAGCACGCCTCCGGCGGTCCCGGCTGCGAGCGCCCACAGCGAGTCGGTGACGAGGCCGAGGAACGCGAAGAGCACACCGAGAAACGCGATCTGAACCGCGGGATGCGACGCGTCCGGATCCACGAACTGCGGCAGGAAGGCGAGGAAGAAGAGCGCCGTCTTCGGGTTCAGCACGTTGACGACGATGCCCTGCGCGAACGCGCGACGAAGGTTTCGCTCGCCCCCGAGGGCGACCTCCCGCTCTGCGCGGCGCGCGAAGAGCGTCCACAGGCCGAGGCCGACGAGGTACACCGCGCCCGCGATCTTGACCGCGGTGAACGCGACCGCCGAGGAGACGACGAGCGCCGACAGGCCCACGGTCGCAGCGGCGATGTGCACGAGGGTCCCGACATGGATTCCGAGCACGGACACGAGCCCGGCGCGCCGGCCCTGGTGGATCGACCGGGCGACGATGTACACGACGGCCGGGCCGGGCACGATCAGCAGGGCGAGCGCAGCGACGACGAAGACGGCGAGGCTGGAGAGCTCCGGGATCACCGGTTGAGCTCCCAGACGAGGCGGAGACCCTCGAGAGTCAGGAAGGGATCGACGGTCTCGATCGTGCGTGTGTGCGGCGCGACCAGGTCCGCGAGGCCTCCTGTCGCCACGGCGGGCGCCTCGGCCCCGAGCTCGTCGCGAATCCGCCCGACGATCCCGTCCACCTGGCCGGCGAAGCCGTACACGAGGCCCGACTGGAGCCCGCCGACGGTCGTCTTCCCGATGACGGTCGGCGGCGCGACGTAGTCGACCTTGACCAGCCGCGCGGCGCGCGCGAACAGCGCGTCCATCGAGATCTCGATCCCAGGGGCGAGCACGCCGCCGACGTACTCGCCCTCCGGCGAGACGACGTCGAAGTTCGTGGACGTGCCGAAGTCGACCACGATCACCGGCGCGCCGTAGCGCTCCTTGGCCGCGACGGAGTTGACGATCCGGTCCGGCCCGACCTCACGCGGGTCGTCGTACCGGATCGGGATCCCGGTCTTGACGCCCGGCCCGACCACCAGGAGCGGCGCTTGCGCCCACTTGGACGCGAGCAGCTCCCACTCGCGGACGAGGATGGGGACGGTCGAGGCGAGGCAGATCCCGTCGACGGCGTCGAGGTCGAGCAGCCCGCCGAGCAGGACGCCGAGCTCGTCCGCGGTCGTCGACCGCTCGGTCGCGAGCCGCCAGTGGTCCGTCAGCTCACCTCCCGCGTAGAGACCGAGCACCGTCTGCGTGTTGCCGACGTCGGCCGCGAGGAGCACGAGGACTAGTGAATCAGAGCGTACTGCGCTAGGCTGGAGGTGCCTATCTCGACCGCTCTACTGTGGCCGGAGGACTCGGATTCGGGCAGGGGGACGGGCGACCGCGGGAAGGGCCACCCACTGGTGGCCCTTGCGCCAAGCCGTTGGGGCGCGAACCGTGTCTACAGCGAGTCGTCGTCGCCGGGGAACTGCTGCCCGATCCGCTCGGCGAGCGCCTCGGCGGTGAGATGCGGCTCCTCGCCCTCGCCGCGCAGCTCCTCGATCGTCACGTCGCCGGAGGTGTACACCTCGGCGCGCGGGATCATCCTCGTGGGGCGGTTCTTGTCCCAGACCCAGACGTCCTCCATCCGGATGTGGAAGAAGGGGTAGCTCGCCTGCGGCATCGACTCGACGTCGAGGCGGTTGCAGAGGTAGGTCGCGTCCTGCGTGAGGATGCAGTAGCGAAACAGCGCGAAGACCGCGGAGTACTCCCGCTTGAGGGAGATCTCGAGCTCTGCCTCGTACTCGTCGAGATCGTCGAGGTGCGACATGGGGCGTCAGTGTAGATGTTTGACGGCACGAGATCGGCGACGCGGGGCGTGAGCTGGCCGCTCGGGGGCGCGGTCGGAGTCCGATCGCGAGGCTTGATGCCTCGGGGTCGCTCTCCGGACGCGAAGCGCACGCTCGGCGGGGAGACGCGAAGCGGCTTCTCGGTGAGCGGAAGCGGCCGCGACGCGCCAGATCATGCACCGTGCGCGCGAGTTCGTGGCGTCAAGCATCGAACTCTGACAGGAGCTCCGAGACCTTTCCGCGGCGCGGAATCTCGAGCCCGGGCTCCAGCTCGGCGAGCGGTTCCAGCGCGAACCTCCGCTCGTGGAGCCGCGGGTGCGGCACTGTCAACCCCGGCTCGTCGACGACCTCTTCCCCGTAGAGCAGGAGATCGAGGTCGATCGTGCGCGGCCCCCAGCGCTCGCCGCTCCGCACCCGTCCGAGCTCGCGCTCGACTCGGAGCAGGGCGTCGAGGAGCTCGCGCGGCGAGAGCGTGGTCTCGAGCGAGACGGCCCCGTTCACGAACTCCGGCTGATCGGTGACTCCGACGGGCTCGGTCTCGACGAGAGACGAGAGCTCGAGCAACTCGATCCCGGGCTGCGCCGCGAGCAGGTCTACCGCGCGGAGGATCGTCGTCTCACGCGGGCCGAGGTTCGCGCCGAGACCGACGTAGGCGAGCGCCACGAGCGTCAGGCGCGGCGGCGCTCGACGATGACGGCCGCGTGCTCCACCGGGGGGTCGAGCGCGACGTCCGGCTTGCGCACCCGCACGTGCACGCGCCCGACCTCCGGGAAGCGCTCGAGGATCGTGTCGACGACCTCTCCGGCCAAGCCCTCGAGAAGCTGCTTCTCGGGCCCCGCGAACACCTCGCGCACAGCGGCAGCGAGATGCCGGTAATCGGCCGTGTGCTCGATCTCGTCACTCGACAGGGCCCGGTCGTCCGCAACGTCGACCCAGAGATCGACGAGGAACCGCTGCCCGAGCCGCCGCTCCTCCTCGAGGTAGCCGTGGTGCCCGAAAAGGACGAGGCCAGAGAGCTCGATCGTGGTCATGCCGTGATCTTGCCTCTTTCGACGGCAGCCGCAACCTCGAGCGCCTCCACCGTCTCACGCACGTCGTGCGCCCTCAGCATCCACGCGCCCCGCTCGAACGCCGCCACGGCCGCTCCCAGCGAGGCGGCGAGCGAGCCGACCTTCGCCTCCGCGTCGCCCGCCACGCGAGCCAGCGTGCTCTTGCGCGAGAAACCGACGACCACCGGGCGCCCCAGCTCCAGCAGGACGTCGAGACGGCGAACGAGCTCCAGGTTCTGGTCTGGCGTCTTGCCGAACCCGATGCCCGGGTCGACGCAGATCCGGTCTTCGGCGATGCCGGCGTCCACCGCGAACGCCACTCGTTCCTCGAGGAATGCGAACACTTCGGCCGCCACGTCGTCGTACTGGGGAGCGGCCTGCATCGTCCGCGGCTCCCCCTGCATGTGCATGAGACAGACATACGCACCGGCTTCCGCGACGACGCCCGCCAGCTCGGGATCGCCGCGCAGCGCGGTCACGTCGTTCACGAGCTCCGCTCCGGCCTCGAGCGCGCGGCGAGCGACCGCGGCCTTGGACGTGTCGATCGAGAGCGGTACTCCGGCGAGGCCTTCGAGCACCGGGAGGACGCGGCGGAGCTCCTCGTCCACGTCGACCGGCGCCGCGCCCGGCCGAGTCGACTCGCCGCCCACGTCCACGAGCGCGGCGCCCTCGGAGGCGAGCCGGAGGCCGTGGGCGACCGCGTCCGCGGATGACACGAACTGCCCACCGTCCGAGAAACTGTCGGGCGTGACGTTGAGGACTCCCATCACCGAAGGGCGTGTCCAGCGCTCCCCGATCGGCACCCGCGCCGCGGTCACGGCCGTGAGGGTAGCGCCGGCGGCCGGATCCGTGAAATGCTCCCCAGATGAGCACACCGTTGAGCACACAAGCTTCGGCCACCGGCCCGCTGGGTCAGCCGCGCGGGATCGGCTTCGGGATCCTGCTCTTCATCATCACGTTGACGTTCTACGGCTGGTACTGGGCGTACAAGACTCAGGAGGAGATGAAGCAGCACACGGGAGAGGGCCTGGGCGGCGTCCTGGGTCTCGTCATCTGGATCCTCATCAACCCGATCAGCGCGTTCGTCATCCCCTCCGAGGCCGGGAAGATGTACGCGAAGCGCGGCGGGCTGCAGCCCGTGTCCGGCTGGACAGGGCTCTGGCTCTTCCCGTTCGGCATCTTCATCATTCCCGCGATCGTGTGGTTCGTGAAGGTGCAGGGAGCGCTCAACCGGTACTGGGAGAGCGCCGGGATGACGAGCGCGCCGGCACACGAGCCGGGCGTCGAGTAGCTCGGGAACTCCATGCGCGGTAGCGCGCGGGCCCTCGTGCCCGCCCTCGTCGTGCTGGGGCTCGTCGGCGTGGTCGCCGTGGCGGCGACCGGGCGGACGTCGACCGGCACCGACGAGTCGCGGGCTCCTGCCGCGTGGGTGCTCGACACCTTCCTGAGCCTCGCCATCGTCATGGTCATCCCGGCCGCGGCGCTGCTCGTCTACGGCCTCATGCAGCGCAAGGAGATCAAGGCGCAGGCCGCGGCCATGCGCTACAGGCGGAGCAGCATGCTCACGTACCTCGTGTTCATGGCGCTCTTCGCCGGCGTGACGTACTACCGCGTCCGCAACTGGGAGCGCACACCGTTCGAGGACGGGGTCGCGGATGCGTTCGCGAACGACGAGACGACCGTGACCGAGCCGCCCCCGGGGGCGGGCTCGGGCTACGAGCCGGAGTTCACATGGATCCCGCTCCTCGTCATCGGCTCGCTCGTGGTGTTCGGCGTCGCGATCGCGATGATCGTCGCCCGGCGCCGCCAGCCGCTCTCGCAGGACGAGATCATCGCCAGGGAGCTCGCGGGTGCGCTCGACGACAGCCTCGACGCTCTCCGCGCCGAGCCGGACCCGCGCAAGGCCGTGATCGCCGCCTACGCGCGGCTCGAGCGCGTGCTCGGGGCACACCAGCTGGAGCGCTTCGAGTCGGAGACCCCGAGCGAGTACCTGACGAGGATCCTCGAGGATCTCGACGTGGAGCGAGGGTCGGTCCGGCGGCTCACCGACCTCTTCACCGAGGCGAAGTTCTCCCACCACACCGTGGACGCGGCGATGAAGGAGGAGGCGATCGAGGCGCTCACGACCGTACGAGACGAGCTCCGCGCGCGCCGTGAGGCACTGCAGGCGGCACCGTCCTCCGCACCTCCTCTCGAAGCGGGAGCGAGCCCGTGAAGCGTGACGTCTTCAGGGCGCTGAAGCTCCTCATCTACCCCACCCTGGCTGTCCTGATCGTCGCGGCGTTCCTGCCCGGGAGACTGGGGCTCGCCGCTCGGATCTATGCGCTCCTGCTCTGCGCGGTCACGCTGGTGCTCATCGTCGCCGCGCTGCGGCGCGCGTACCCGCCCGCGACACCGCTCCGTCACGGGACCGGACGGAGAAGCGGCTCCCAGCGACCCGGCAACCTGGCGCGGCTCGAGCACCTGTGCGCGCTCGGTGCCGCGGGGTCGTTCGACCTCCACCACCATCTCCGCCCTCGACTCCGTACCATCGCGGGCGGTTTGCTCACCACACGACGCGGCATATCGCTCGACGCCGAACCCGAAGCCGCCCGCGCAGCTCTGGGCGGCGAGACGTACGACCTCGTCCGCCACGACCGGCCACCCCCCGTGGACCGCCTCGCACGCGGGCTGCCCGTCCCCGAGCTCGAGCAGGTCGTCGGGTCGCTGGAGCGCGTTTGATGCAGCTCGAGCGGGTGCAGGAGATTGCCGCCGAGGCGCTAGACGAGGTCGAGCGCGCCGTCGTCGGGAAGCGCGAGCCCCTCGAGCTCGTCCTCGTCGGCTTCCTCGCCGACGGGCACGTCCTGCTCGAGGACTACCCGGGTCTTGCGAAGACGCTCGCCGCCCGCTCCTTCGCGCAGGTTCTCAGTATTCGCTTCTCGCGCATCCAGTTCACGCCCGACCTCATGCCGTCGGACGTCACCGGCTCGTCGATCTGGAACCAGCGCGACGCGGACTTCGAGTTCCGGCCCGGCCCGATCTTCACGAACCTTCTCCTCGCCGACGAGATCAACCGCGCCCCGCCGAAGACGCAGGCTGCGCTGCTCGAGGCCATGCAGGAGCAGCAGGTCACGATCGAGGGCGAGACCCATGTCTTCGAGCGACCGTTCCTCGTCATCGCGACCCAGAACCCGATCGAGTACGAAGGCACCTACCCGCTCCCCGAGGCGCAGCTGGACCGCTTCCTCCTGCGCACTGCCTTCGGGTACCCGGCGCGCGAGGACGAGCTCGAGGTGCTGAGCCGCCGGATCGAGCGCCAGACCGACGAGGTGGAGCTACGGGCGGTCGTCGACCGCGAGACGCTGCTGGCGATGCAGCGCGCGGTCGAGCAGGTGTACGTCGCCGAGAGCATCCAGGCGTACTGCGTCGACCTCGTCGCCGCGACGCGCACGTCGCAGAGGATCGCCGTCGGCGCAAGCCCGCGCGGGACGCTCGCGCTGTTGAAGCTCGCGCGCTGCAAGGCCGCGCTCGCCGGTCGCGACCATGTTCTGCCCGACGACGTCAAGGCGATCGCCGTGTCCGCTCTCGGCCACCGCCTCGTGCTGAACCCGGAGCTCTGGGTACAGAGGGTCTCGGCCGACGACGTCGTCCGCGACGTCGTCGCCGGCGTGCCGACGCCGCGCGCCGAGGACCTCACCGTCGTTCCGTGAAGAGACGCTCGAGCCCTCGTCTCGAGGGGTACGCGATCCTCGTCGGCGCCGGTCTCGTCACCTCACTCGCGCTGCGCCGGCCCGAGCTGGCGATCGCCGTCGCGCCGCTCGCGCTCCTGCTCGTGCTCTCGACCACGGGGACACGGGATCCGCGGCTCGAAGTCGGGTTCTCGCTCGAGACGAGCCGGACCGTCGAAGGAGCCGACGTCGCGGCGGACATCACCCTCCGCGCGGAGGCCTTGATCGACCGGCTCGAGATCCGGCTCGAGCTCCCGCACGGCATCGAGGCAGCCGACGGCGCGGACGCCCTCGCCGTTCGGCTCGTCGCAGGCGAGGACCGAACGCTCACGATCCCCCTCCGCTGCCTGCGCTGGGGCGTCTACGAGCTCGGCGAGATCGAGGTGCGTGCCCGCGACCGGCTCCGCATCGTCACCTGGGAGGACCACGTGGAGCGCGGGGCCGAGCTCAAGGTCTACCCCACGCCGGAGTCGCTCTCCCGGATCATCTCGCCCGTCGAGACGCAGGCGTTCGCCGGAAGCGAGGTCGCGCGCGTCAAGGGCGACGGGATCGAGTACGCGGACATCCGCGACTACGTCCCGGGCGACCGTCTGCGCGCGATCAACTGGCGCGCGTCGGCACGGCGGGGGTCGCTCGTCGTCAACGAGCGCCACCCTGAGCGAAACACGGACGTCGTGCTCTTCGTCGACAGCTTCGTCGACGTGCGCGGGGCGGACCGGAGCACGCTCGACGACGCCGTGCGCGCGACCGCGTCGCTCGCAGGCCTCTACCTCGAACGGCGTGACCGGGTCGGTCTCGTATCGTTCGGCGGCATCCTGCGCTGGCTCCAGCCCGGGTCGGGCCCGATGCAGCGCTACCGGCTGATCGAGACGCTGCTCGAGACCGGGGTGGCACCGGACTACACCTGGCGCGACGTGAACCGGATCCCGTCGAGGATCCTCCCGCCGAAGGCGCTCGTCCTCGGCATCACGCCGCTCGTCGACCCGCGCTTCACGACGGCGCTCGAGAACCTGCGCGCCCGCGGCTTCGACGTCGCCGTGATCGAGGTCGACGCGGTCGCGCTCGTCGAGCCCGGCCGCTCGGACGTCGAACGTCTTGCGCACCGCCTCTGGCTGCTCGAGAGGGAGGTCTTGCAAGCCCGCCTCGAGGGCCTCGGGATCGGCATTGCGCGCTGGGGCGACGATGTCTCGCTGGAAGCGGCGCTCGAGGGGGTGAGGACATACCGGCGGTACGCAAGGCTCGCACGCGTCTAGCCGCAGCAGTCGGCGCGTTCGTGGCGGCGACGGGGCTGGCGGTGCTGCCGCTCGTCCGCGCGAGCGACGACGTCCTCCCGGTCGGCCTGCGGGTTGCGATCGTCGGGCTCCTCGCGCTCGTCGCCGCGCTCGTCCTCGCCCAGGCCGTGGCTCGTCACCGCCTCGCTCCTCCTGCTCGGAGGCGTCTACGCGATGCGTCTCGCGGTGGACGACGCCCCGCTCGACCTCGCCGTCGTGCTCGTCGCCGCCGGTGTGCTCGTGACGGCCGAGCTTGCGTTCTGGTCGCTCGAGGAGCGCGAGGAGGTGAAAGGCGAGCCTGGCGACAGCCTCCACCGGCTCACGTTCGTCGGGTTCCTCGGCGTCGCCGCGGCGGTCGTCGCAGTCGTGCTGCTCGGGCTCGTCGACATCGTCCGGGCGCGCGGTCTCGCCATCGATCTGCTCGGCGCGATGGCCGCCGCGACCGTGCTGCTGGCGGTCGTCCTCGCGGCCGGCGGACGTTCACGAACGCGTCCCTGAGCGTTACGAGGCGCGCCTCGCGTCGCGCTCGTAGACGTGCGGATGCGAGCACAGCGCCTCGAGTTTCCGCGTGGCGTCCGCGAAGCGGACGGAGGCTCTTCGCGCGATCAGGATCCCCGCTCGGGGATCCTGATCTTGCGCACTAGGAAGGAGCGCCTTCAGGCGGCGGCGGCTGCATCGCCGTGCCGGGGATCGGCCGCGGCGTCGGGCGGAGCTTCGGCCGCTTCTCGGCGTCCGGCTCGGGCTCGGCCACCTCGGGCTCCTCGGCCGGGAAGACCATCTCCTCGGCCTCGCCCGCGAGCAGGCGCTCGAACTGGTCCCTGTCGATGGTCTCGCGCTCGATGAGGATCGCCGAGAGCCGGTGCAACTCGTCCATGTGCGCGCGCAGGACGGCGTGCGCCGACTGGTGCGCCTCCTCGATCACGCGGCGGATCTCGTCGTCGATCTCCTTCGCGATCTCGTCGGAGTAGTCGGGCTCGGAGCCCATGTCGCGGCCGAGGAACGGCATCTCGTGGCTCCGGCCGAGCACGCGCGGGCCGAGCTTCTCGCTCATCCCGAAGCGCATGACCATCTGCTTCGACGTCGCGGTCACCCGCTCGAGGTCGTTGGCGGCGCCCGTCGTCACCTCGTGGAAGACGAGCTCCTCCGCGGCGCGCCCGCCGAGCGTCATCGAGAGCTCGTCCATGAGCGCCGACTTCGTCGTCAGGTAGCGGTCCTCGGTCGGGAGCGAGATCGTGAGCCCGAGCGCCTGCCCGCGCGAGACGATCGTGATCTTATGGATCGGGTTCGTGTTCTCGAGGTAGTGGCCGACGAGCGCATGGCCCATCTCGTGGTAGGCCGTGATCTTGCGCTCCTTCTCGGAGAGGAGGCGGGCCTTCTTCTCCGGGCCTGCGATCACGCGCATGATCCCTTCCTCGAGCTCGTCCTGCTCGATCATCTTCTTGCCGCGGCGGGCGGCGAGCAGGGCGGCCTCGTTGATCAGGTTCGAGAGGTCGGCGCCCGTGAAGCCGGGCGTGCCGGCGGCAAGCGTGTCGAGGTCGATCTCGCGGGCGAGCGGCTTGCCGCGCGCGTGCACCTCGAGGATCTTGCGGCGCCCGGCGCGGTCGGGACGGTCGACGACGATCTGCCGGTCGAAGCGGCCCGGGCGGAGCAGCGCGGGATCGAGGATGTCGGGCCGGTTCGTGGCGGCGATGAGGATGATGTTGTCCTTCATCTCGAAGCCGTCCATCTCGACGAGGAGCTGGTTCAGCGTCTGCTCGCGCTCGTCGTGGCCGCCTCCGAGGCCGGCGCCGCGGTGCCGGCCGACAGCGTCGATCTCGTCCATGAAGATGATGCAGGGGGACGCCTGCTTGGCCTGCTCGAAGAGGTCGCGCACGCGCGAGGCGCCGACGCCGACGAACATCTCGACGAAGTCGGACCCCGAGATGGAGAAGAACGGTACGCCGGCCTCACCGGCGACCGCGCGCGCGAGCAGCGTCTTGCCGGTGCCGGGCGGCCCGTACAGGAGCACGCCCTTGGGAATCCGTGCCCCGAGCGCCTGGAACTTCTTCGGGTTCTCGAGGAACTCCTTGATCTCGTGTAGCTCCTCGACCGCCTCGTCCGCGCCGGCGACGTCCTTGAACGTCACCTTCGGCGAGTCCGGCGACATCCGCTTCGCGCGCGACTTCCCGAAGCTCATCACCTTCGAGCCGCCGCCCTGGACCTGGTTCATGAGGAAGATCCAGATCCCGATCAGGAGCACGAACGGGAGCACGTTGATCAGGAGCGCCCACCAGGCGGACGAGCCCGTCCCCTTGGAGTCGAACTTGATGTTGTTGTCGCGAAGCAGTCGCTCGAAGTTCGTCGCCGACTGCGGGGTCGGGTAGTTGACCTTGGCCTTGTCGGAGGCTCCCTCCGGCACCTGGGTGAGCGTTATCGTGATCGACTGGCGGTTCGGGTTGAACACGGCCTCGTTGACGTTGCCGCTCTCGACCTCGGTGATCGCCTCCGAGTACGTCAGCTTCCGCTGCTCGTTCCGGCCGGGGAGCAGCGTCTGGCTCGCCACGTAGACGAGCAGCACGATGACGATCAGGGGGAAGAGCGCGCTTCGGAGGAATCTGTTCACGGTGGGTGATCGGAGGTTAGCACCCTGTATTCGCGGGGGAACCCAGGGTCCCCCGCGAGCCCCCTCCTCTTGTTCTGGGCTCAGAGACCGCCGCGCGCGGCCTCCCGGCCGGCAAAAGCCGGCCTCCGGCCAGAACGCTGCGTCTGTTTCGCTCGGAACCCGAGAAGCGGCTGAGCGCGGTCTATGTGGCGTTCGGCACGAGGTCCGGGTGGAGGACCGCGACGTACGGCAGGTTCCGGTAGCGCTCGGCGAAGTCGAGCCCGTACCCGATGACGAACCGGTTCGGGATCTCGAAGCCGACGTAGCGCACGGGCACGTCGATCTCGCGGCGCTCGGGCTTCGTCAGCAGGGTCACGACCTCGAGCGAGGACGGCCCACGCGCGCGCAGGTTGCGCATCAGGTACGAGAGCGTCAGACCCGAGTCGATGATGTCCTCGACCACGAGGACGTCGCGGCCTGCGACGTTGATGTCGAGGTCCTTGAGGATCCTGACGACGCCGGAGGAGTCGGTCGCCGCGCCGTAGCTCGAGATGGCCATGAAGTCGATCTCGCACGGCACCGTCAGCTCGCGCATGAGGTCGGCCATGAAGAAGACCGCGCCCTTGAGCACCCCGACGAGGAGCAGGTCGCGGCCCGCGTAGTCCTGGGAGATCTCGACGCCGAGCTCGGCGATCCGCGACTGCAGCGGAACCTGCTCGATCAGGATCTCGCCAACGCCCCGCTCCAACTCGGCCTGCGTCACGACTCCGTATCCTTCCATGCCCGGACGGCGCCTTCCCAGCCAGGTGCCTCCGCGATCCCCGGAACGGCCACCACCTCGTCGCCGGAGACCACGAGCGGCCAGGCGTCGCGCTCGTCTCGCGGCACTTTCGCGTCCACGAGGAGATCCTGCACCTTCTTGCGACGGCCTGCGAGCCGGTCCCCGGGGCGGCGGGCTCGCACCTCCAGCCCGGGGACGTCGCTCTCGATTCGCCAGGGCCCGAACTCGACCGTCCCCTCGAGCCGCAGCGTGTCGTATGTGCGCACCGCCCGGATGCCGCGGCCGAGGTCGGCGCTCTTCGTGCCGGCGGTGGAGGAGAGCAGCTCGAGGAGGGTCTCCTCGAGCGCGCGCGGCAGACTCGGTCGCTCGGAGGCGAGCGCGAGCAGGTTCTGCTCGGCCCCCGGATGCAGGCGGCGCAGGAGCGGGAGAATCTCGTCGCGCACGAGCCCGCGCTTCGTGTCGGCATTGGACGAGTCGACCCTGAACGGAAGGCCGCGCTCGCGGCAGTACTCCTCCGTCTCCTCGCGCCAGAGCGGCAGAAGCGGGCGGACGACACCGTCCTCGCGGCGAGCTCGGATGCCGCGCGTCGACCCGGACGAGACGAGCCGGTAGAGCACGGTCTCGACCTGGTCCGATGCCGTGTGGCCCGTCGCGCGCAGCCCGCGGCCCTCCGTCAGCCGGTAACGGAGCTCGCGCAGGTCGGCCTCGGTCGCGGCCGGCGGCGCGGTCACGATCTCGGCGCCCATGCGCGCGGCGCAGTGGCGTGCGTCCTCCTCGGACTCCTCGCCGCGCAGGCCGTGGTTCACGTGGACGGCGGAGACGGGGTAGCCGAGCTCCCCGAGCACGTGCCACAGGCAGGTGGAGTCGGCTCCGCCGGACACGAGGCAGACGACCTCGCCTCCGCGGGGGATCAGGTCGTGCTCTCGGACGAAGCGTTCGACACGCTCCGGAAAGGCGCCGGACATGCGCCCATTGTGACCGTTTGCAGGAAGGTTCAGCCGCGCAGCGCGGACAGGTCGGCGACGTCGGCGGCGGGAGGCGGCGCGATGCCGACGTCCGCTCCGTAGTCGTACAGCTCGAACTCACCCGAGGCGGCCTTGAGGAAGTCGAGCAGCGCACGCGGGTCCTGTCCGTGAACTGCTCCAGCCCTGAGAGCTCGATGCCTGCGGACCTCGCCGTCTCCTCGGCATCGACCCGCACCGACGTCTTGCCCGCGGGCAGCTGGTCGGCGATCGCCGGAAAGCGCATGTACACGACGGTTCCGTCCTGGATCGCCTCGACCCGCCAGGTATCCGGGCTGAGGTCGGCCCCGGTGCCCTGCCCTCCGAGAAGCCCGCCGAAGAGCCTCGCGATCGCAGAGAGGTCGAACGTGATGGCCGCGCGCTCGGCGGTCGTGTCGTACGCCCATTGTCCGGTGAACCGCATCGGGCGTGGCGAGGCCCGGGTACGTCACCTCCAGCGAAGAGGTGGAAGCGGCCGCTCGGCGCACGCTCATCAGACGCCGCTCGTCCCTCCACCGAGGGATCCCTGAACACGGGTGCCCGGCTCCATTCCTCGAGGAAGGTAGCCGCCTGCTCCAGCTCCTGCGCGGTCAGTCGATACGGCGTCGCATGCTCGACCGCGGCCACGCGCGTCGCCGGCTCGAGCCCGCCCGCGGCGTCGAAGAGGTACCGGAGCGCGAGCGCGTGCGTCACGACGAGCACCCGCTCCTCAGGCCGTTCGAGGAGCAGTCGCGCCCCGCGCGCGAAGCGTGCCGCCGCCTCCGCCCTGCTCTCGCCGCCACCCGGCGCCTGGACCGTCGGCGACTCCGCCACCGCCCACCTGCGGTAAGCGTCGAGGAGGCCGCCGCCGTACTCCCCGAACCGGATCTCGGCGAGCTCCGGGAGGAGGAGGCGAGGGATGTCGCGACCGGCGAGCGCGAGCTCGAGCGTCTCGAGCGTCCGCGCGAAGCCGGTCGACACGCCGAGGTCGAGCTGCTCTCCGGCGAGCAGCTCCTTCAGGCGCAGCGCCTGCTCGCGCCCCTCGTCGGTCAGGCTCTCGCCCGGAGGCTCTCCGGACGCGAGCCCGTCGCGGTTCGAGACGGCGAGCGCGTGCCGCACGAGGACGAGCTCCCTCACGTCAGAGCAGGACCGAGCGATAGTCGAGCACGTGCTCCATCCCGACCGCCTCGTAGAGCCGAATCGCGGCCGCGTTCTCGGCTCGCACGAAGAGGCAGACGGCCGGGGTGTTCTCGAGTAGCAGGCGGCAGAGGTCGCGCAGCCCCCGGGCGCCGTACCCCTGCCGCCTCGCCGCGGGATCGACCCACACCTGCTGGAGCTGGACCGCCGACGGCGTCCACGCGGACGCCTCGGCCTTGAACAGGATCGTCCCGTTCCGAAGCCAGAGCCAGGACCGCCGCTCCTCGATCTGGCTCCGCGTACGCCAGCGAAAGCCCTCGCGGTCGCGCCGCAGCGGATCGACGCCGATCTCCTGCTCGTGCGCCGCCGCGCACGCGGGCACGAGCAGCTCGAGGTCGTCGAGCGTCGCCGGCCTGAGCTCGCTGTCCCCGGCCTCGGGGGCGTCGCGGATGACGAACACCGGCTGGCCGGGACGGTTCTCGCGCGGCCGCGGCAGGCGCGAGCGCACGGCACTCCAAAGATCCGACACCGCTTTCGCCTCGCCGATCAGCATCCGCGGGGAGGCACGCGCCACCTCGCGGGCGAAGGCGCCACACCCGGAGCCCGAAGGCACCGCGTTCACGCCCACGTGGCAGAGCGCATCGAGCCTCCCGCGCGACGACAAGGCGACGAAGCGGCCGATCGAGCGCCGCGCCATGTCCTCGAGGAAGACCCGCTCGATCGGGTCCTCGGCGCAGAAGCGCATGATCTGCTCGCCCTTCGGCTCGACGAGTTTTCCGGTCACGCGGAAGACTCTAGGAGAGCGCGGTTCCGAACATGGTCCCGAACCAGAACCCGTAGGGTTTCGCCGTGCCGATCCACCTTCGCGCGAACCCCGGCGACTACGCGGAGGCGTGCCTCCTCCCCGGCGACCCGCTCCGCGCGAGGTACATCGCCGAGACCTTCCTGGAGGATGTCGCCCAGGTCAATGAGGAGCGCGGCCTGCTCGGGTTCACCGGCATGTGGGAGGGCAAGCGCGTGTCCGTCCAGGGGACCGGCATGGGCTGCCCCGGCGCGACCATCGTGTTCGAGGAGCTGATCCAGCTCGGCGTGAAGCGGCTCCTCCGCGTCGGGACGTGCGGCGGGCTGCAGCCGGACCATGCGCTCGGCGACCTCATCGTCGCGCTCTCCGCGGTCCCGGCCGACTCGACCGCCTCGCATCTCGTCGCCGGCGAGCCGCACTGCCCGACCGCGAGCTGGGAGCTCATCCACGAGGCCGTGCACGTCGCGAAGCACTCAGACGTCACGTTGCGCGTCGGCCCCATCGTCTCCAGCGACCTCTTCTACAACCCCGACGAGGGCCAGTACGAGCGCTGGTCGAAGCGCGGCATCCTCGCGGTCGAGATGGAGGCTTCGGCGCTCTTCACCGTCGGTGCCCTGCGCGGCGTGCAGTCGGGCTGCCTGCTGACCGTCAGCGACATCGTGGTCGAGGGCGAGTTCGTCAGGATCTCGGACGACGAGCTGCGGGCCGCTGTCGACCGGATGACGCACATCGCGCTGGCCACCGCGACCGCCGGCCAGAACGGCCATTAGCTCGCTCCGCACGGTCTTCCTCGTCAATCCGGCCTCGGCAGGAGGCTCGACCGGCAAGCGCTGGCCCGAGCTCGCGCACCGCGCTGCCGCGCTCGGCCTCACCGGGGACGCGCTCGTCTCCGAGGAGCCCGGCGGGCTCACCTCGCTCGCGCAGGAGGCGATCGCGGGAGGAGCGCAGCGGCTCGTCGTCGTCGGCGGCGACGGATCGGTGAACGAGGTCGTCAACGGCGCCGCGGGGGCGGAGGGCGTCGAGGTCGCGGTCATCGCGCGCGGCACGGGCTGGGACTTCGTGCGGACGTATGGCATCCCGCGGGACCTCGAGCAGGCGGTCGAGATCGCGCTGTCGGGAGAGATCCGCACGATCGACCTCGGCCTCGTCACGTTCCGGACGTGGGCCGGGGACGAGGCACGGTCTCACTTCGCGAACGTCGCGAGTGCGGGGATCAGCGGCGCGATCGCGCAGCGCGCGAACGAGACGACGAAGGCGCTCGGCGGCAAGATCTCCTACTACTGGTCGACGCTCGCCGTCTTCGCGCGCTGGCAGACCGGCGAGATGCGGATCGCCGTGGACGGGGAGACGCGGGCCCAGAAGATCATCGACGTGCTCGTCGCGAACGGCCGCTACCTCGCGGGCGGGATGATGATGCTGCCCGAGGCCGAGCCCGACGACGGGCTCTTCGACGTCCTCGTCATCGGCGACGTCACCAAGCGCGACCTGCTCGTCACGCTGCCGAAGAGTTACCGCGGCAAGCACCTCCCGCATCCGCGGCTCGAGGTGCTGCGCGGACGCGTCGTCACCGTCGACGCGGACGAGCCGCTCCCGATCGAGCTCGACGGCGAGCAGCCGGGGACCACGCCCGCGCGCTTCGAGGTCGTCCCGCGCGCGCTTCGGCTCCGCGTGCCGCGCTAGCGAAAGACGGGACCGGCGATCCGAAATAGCGTGGGTCCCGGCCGGCAGCCGTCGCCGCCGCACACCGTTCCCATGATCCCGATCTCGACTCGTCTCACGCCTCCGCGCGGAACCCGCACGCGCGCCCGATAGCGGCCGCCCGGCCCGGCTTCGACGCCGTAGGCGAGCGGAGTGCGCGCGCCGTTCAGGCCGACGAGCCGAACGAACACGTACCCCGCGCGAAAGGCTCGCCGCTTCCCGGCCTCGACGACGGTGAGCGTCCACACGACGCTCACCTTCGTTCCCGGAGCGGCATCGCGTGAGATCGGCGTCAGCACACGGGCCACGACGTCGCCCTTCGCCCCGGCCCGAGCCGGCAGGACCAGCACGACGGCGAGCACGGCTGCGACGGCAAGCGCGCGCGATGACACGCTCACGGTACGTCCCACGGCGGTTGCGGGTTCCCGGGCGCTTACGCGGTCGGGTTGGGCTTCGGCTTGCTCGTGGTCGTGCGACGAGCGGCCGACTTCGCCTTCTTCAGCGCCGCGACCTCCTTCTCGAGCTCTGCGACCCGCGCCTCGAGGGCGTCGATCCCGCGCACCTTCTTCGTGAGCTCGTCCACGCGATTGCGGAGGTCGTTGACCGCCGTCACGGCCCGCTGTCCGCCGGGAAGGTCGGAGAGCCGCTGCAGCGCCTCCTCGCCCGCGTCCGCGAGCCTGGTCACGAAGTCCTTCTCCTTCGCGCCCGAGGACTTGCGGCGCGCACTCGATGTCGTTTCGGCCATGGAACAGTCATAGCAGGTACGGCGGGCGGCGCGACCGCGGCCGCGAAGCGGCCGCGCTTCAGGTCCTTTGCTCTTCGGCGCGACCGGAATCCCCGCTCGGGGATTCCGGTCTTGCGCACCATCAGAGCGCAGCGACGACGGCGTGGAGCGTATCCCCTGCAGCCGCGTCGATCTTCAGAAGCGCGCCGTCGTCGAGCGCCGTCGGTCCACGGTTGACGATCGCGTACGCGCGCGCCTCGAGCGGCAGCCCGGCGACCGGCCACACCTCGAGCGTCGAGCCGACGACGAGCAGGAGCCCGGCGCCCCGCGCCAGCTCCGTCGCGCGCTCGAGCGCCCCGGCCGGAAGGAGCTCGCCGAAGAGCGTCACGTCCGGCTTCAGGACCTCGCCGCACTGACGGCAGAGCGGCATCGGCTGCTCAGCGAGCTGCGCGAGCACGTCCTCCGCGCGTTCCTTCCAGAGGCACGAGAGGCATACAGCGCACCGGATCGATCCGTGCACCTCGACCACGTCGCGGCTCCCGGCGCGCGTATGCAGCGTGTCGATGTTCTGGGTGACCACCGCGCGGACGAGGCCGCGCTCCTCGAGCTGGGCGAGCGCTCGGTGGCCAGGGTTGGGCTCGGCGTCGAGCAGCACGCTCAGGCGCTTTCGGTAGAAGCCCCAGACGCGCGCGGGGTCGCGGCGGAAGGCGTCGACGGACGCGACCTCGAACGGGTCGACGTCGGCCCAGATCCCGGTCGGCGAGCGGAAGTCCGGGATCCCGCTCTCGGTCGAGATGCCGGCTCCCGTGAGGACGACGCACGGCTGGCGCTCGCGGATGAGAGCGGCTAGCCGCGCGGCCGACACGCGCGGATTCTAGGGTTGCGTCGATGGAGGGCTTCGCGTTCTCGACGGAGGTGCAGGTCCGCTTCGCCGAGACGGATGCGCAGGGCATCGCGCACCACGCCTCGTTCCTCGTCTGGTTCGAGGTCGCCCGCGTCGCGTATCTCGAGGAGCACGCGGGCGGGTACCGCGCGATCCGCGAGCGAGGGCTCGAGGCGCTCACGACCGAGGCGCTCGTCCGCTACCACCGCGCGGCGTACTTCGACGACCGCCTCACGGTGTGGGCGCGCTGCGCCGAGATGCGCGGCGCGCGCTTCCGGTACGAGTACCGGGTCGAGCGGGCCGGCGAGCTCGTGGCAGACGGCTACACCGCGCATGCGACCGTCGATCGCGAGACGTACCGGCCGACGCGCGTGCCCGGGTGGCTTGCGGAGGCCGTGGCTAGGGCAGAGGCGCCGGCGTAGTCTCGTCCGGGGGCCTCTTGGGCGGCTTCGGAGGATCCGGCTCCTCGACCTTCGTCCCGACGCGGACGACGCGGGTCTCGCCCCGGTACGACGTGGTCCACGTCTCGTCGTAGAGAACCCGACCATTGTCTCCGTAAACCGTTCGGTCGACCGACGTTCGGCTCGGCGACGTCCCGTACTCCTCGACGACGGTCTCGCCCTTCGCGAGCGTCGGGTCGTTCACGCGCCGCACCGGGGGCGCCCCCGAGACCACCCTCGTTCCCTCCGAGCTCTCGACGCGGCGGTCCTCCCCGCCGTAGATCGCGATACTGATCCCGTCCGCCTCGACGAAGCCCTTGACCAGCACCCAGGTCTTCGTGTCGTTCACGAACTTGAGGTCGAGCGACGGCCAGTAGACGGTCGCGTCCCGGCCGAGCTGGTAGCGGTCGATGTAGAGCGAGTGCGGATTTCGCTCGATGATCTTCAGACCTGACTCCCAGGCGGCGTTGAAGGCGGTCGTCGCGACCTGTGACGTGCCGCCTCCGACCTCCTCCTCGTAGCGGGTGCCGATGATCACGGGCGCCGAGCGGAAGCCGCGCTCCTCGGTCCGCTCGCCGATCGCCTCGTTCAGGGAGAACGTGCCGCCCGGCGGGACAAGTGTGTCGTCGAGCGCCGACACGCCGAGGCGCAGGTTCATGATCCGGTCCCACGTGCCCGAGTTGTAGGTCTTGTACGCCCCCATGCGGCGGTCGATGCCCAGGGCGAGCGCCTCCTTCGTGGTGCGCTCCGGGACCGCCCGAGCGATGGCGACTGGCGCGACGCGCCTCGTCGGCGAGGTCGCCGCACGCAGGAGCGCCCGCGCCGTCTTTGCGACGTCGAGCTCGGTGCCGTTCCTCGAGGGCAGCAGCTGGATGCCCTCTCCCGACGCCTCGAAGCGCGCGTCGACAGGCGGGTTGCCGACGATCCGGTCGAGCGCCCGGAAGTACGCCATCGCCTGCGGGCCGGCGATCGCGAGGCGCTTCGCGCCGTCGCTCGGGAGCGTCAGCAAGGTCGCGATGCGCGCCGGCCGGAGACGCCACTGTCGCTTCGCGCCCTGCAGGATGACCGGCGCCGAGACCGCGATACGCGCACGGCGCGCGACGGGCGCGAGCATCTCCTCCGTCACTTTGGGCTCGGCGTTCGCGACGGGAAGCGCGACGGGAGCCGTGCTTCGCTCCAGGGATCCGAGCGCGCGGACGACGACCCGCGCCGCGGCCTCGCTCTGCATACGGCTGCCGACCTGGTCGGGGACACTCTCGATCCGGAGCCCGTGCCGGACGAGCGCTGCGCTTTTCGGCGCGCGATCGATCCTGGCCGCCATCCCCTCGAGCGCGTACTCGAGCGCCGCGTCCGACACCGCGACGCGCGGGAGGATCTCGGCGCCGAAGAAGCGCGTGTGCAGCCGCCGGAAGCCGCGGATGGGACCGAACCCGTCGCCGGCCCGCGCGGCTGCCGCGACGGCGCCGCTCCAGTCGGGTTCCACGCCGAGCTGGTTCGCCGCGAACGTGAAACTCTCGTCGCCGGCCGCGAACGTCACCCGTTCAGCTTCGACCTTCGCGAACGCCTGCTCGAGCTGCGTCACCGCCTGCTGGGACGGCAGCCCGCCGACGTCGACGCCCGCCACATACGTCCCCGGCGCCAGCTCCTGCCGCGAGCCCGCGAAGACGAGGCCGACGAGCAGCGCCAGGACCACGAGAAGGCCAGCCCCGATCAAGAGCGTCGCACGCGCCGAAAGGCTCCGGGCTCGCGGTCGCGCGCGGGGAGAAAACAGCGGTGATTCCGCCCGCACCGAGCCGGAGATTCTACCGCCTCGCGTGAGCGGCCTCGTCCCGCGCCTGTCGGCCATGCCCCCCGCCCTCGATTTTCACGCTCTCGTTTGCTTTCAGGTCAACACACGTACGGACTTCGCCGATAGAATCGGCAGTGGGTGGTGGGTTGGGGTGCCCCGGCGGACACCGCTCAAAACACGAACAGCTCGACCCCGCCCGACACGTAGAGCCCGACGCCGGTGATGTATGCGGCGAGGTCTGAGCAGAGGAACGCGATCGCGTTGGCGATGTCCTGCGGCTCGCCCGGCCGTTTGAGCACCGTGCGCGCGACGATGCGCTCGTTCATCACCGGGTTCGCCATGTTGAACGCCTCGGTGCCGATGACCCCCGGGACGATCGCGTTGCACGTGATCCCGTGCCGCCCGCCCTCCATCGCCAGCGTGCGCGTGAGGCCGAGGACGCCCGCCTTCGTCGTCGAGTAGCTCGCCTGCCCGAACCCGCCGAGCGTTCCCGCGACCGAGGCCATGTTCACGATCCGCCCCCACTCACGCTCCTTCATGTGCGGCCATACCGCCTGCGCGCAGTTGAACGATCCCGTCAGGTTCACGCGCAGGTCGCGCTCCCAGAGCTCGGGGCTCTGGTGGTGGAACTGGCCGACGTGGTCGAGCGTCGCGGCGTTGTTCACGAGGATGTCGACCGAGCCGAGCTCCTCGACCGTGCGCTCAACTGCCGCGGCCACCTGCTCGCGATCGGTGACGTCGCACTTGAGAGCGAGCGCGCGGCGACCCATCGCCCGGATCTCCTCGGCGGTCGACTCCGTATGCACGAGGCCTTGCGCACGGGCGACGGTCGCGAGCGAGCCCCACGCGTCCGTCTCCTCGGAGAGCTCGGACTCGACGAGGATGTCCGCGATCGCCACGTCCGCGCCGGCGCGCGCCAGCGTCAGCGCGTCTTCGCGCCCGAGCCCGCGCGAACCGCCGGTGACGAGCGCGACACGGCCGGAAAGGTCGATCTCGATGGCCATCGGGCGATCCTACGGGTGGTAGAAGGGTGACGTGGAACGCATCGGCATCGAGGAGAGGCGGGCACGGCTCGTTCTCCGCCACCGGCTCGGACCGGCCGACCGCGCCGGCTCAGCGCTCGACGCGACGCGGAGCCTCGTCGTGCTGCACTCGACCGACGCGGCGACGGTGTTCCTGTCCCTGCACGCGCGGACGGATCTAACCCAGGACGACATCGAGCGCGAGCTGTACGAGGAGCGCTCGCTCGTCCGCATGCTCGGCATGCGCCGAACGCTCTTCGTCGTGCCGCGCGAGCTCGTGCCAGTCGTCGAGGCCGCTGCCACGCGGGCGATCGCGGCGCGCGAGCGCAAGCGGCTCGAGCAGATGATCGCCGTGAGCGAGCTCTCGAAGCAGCCCGCGGCGTGGCTCCGGCGCGCGATGGCGACCGCGCTGCGCGAGGTCGAGGCGCGCGGGGAGGCGTTCACGTCCGACCTGACGAAGTCCGTCCCGGTCGCTGGCAAGCGCATCCGGTTCGGAACCGCCGGCACGAAGTGGGAGATCGACGCATGAGCGCCGGCTCGCGGATCCTCCCGCAGCTCGCGATGGAGCGGAAGCGTCGTCCGCGGCCGGCCGCGCACCACCTGGGTCAACGGCCAGTACCGCTGGGTGCCGACGGCCGCCTGGCTCGGCGCCGAGATCGAGCCGATGGACACCGCGCCCGCGCAGGCGGTGCTCGTCGAACGCTGGCTCGCGGCCTTCGGGCCCGCGAACCGAGACCGACCTGCGCTGGTGGACCGGCTGGACCGCCCGGGAGACGCGCGCGGCGCTCGCCGCGATCCCGCATGCCGAGGTCGATCTCGACGGCGTCGACCGGGTACGTGCTCGCGGACGACCTCGAGCCGACCGAGCCTCCGGAGCCGTCGGCCGCGCTGCTGCCGACGCTCGACCCGACGACGATGGGCTGGAAGGAGCGCGACTGGTACCTCGGCCCGCACGAGCGCACCCTCTTCGACAGCGCCGGCAATGCCGGGCCGACCGTCTGGTGGGAGGGTCGCGTCGTCGGCGGCTGGTCGCAGCGCCGCTGACGGCGAGATCGCGTTCCGCCTGCTCGAGGACGTCGGCGCGGAGGCAGTCGCCGCGATCGAGGCGGAGGCCGCGCGCACGCAGGCGTGGATCGGCGACGCGCGCTTCTCGCCGAGCTTCCTCCCGCCGTTCCAGCGCGAGCTGGCGAAGGCGTAGCCCGCGGCCGCCTAACCGCGAAGCGACGTCAGTCGCCTCGCGGCAGGAAGATCTCCTTCGCGATCACGAGCCGCTGGATCTGCGACGTGCCCTCGTAGATCTGGAACAGCTTCGCGTCGCGCATGAGCTTCTCGACCGGGTACTCCTTGATGTACCCGTAGCCGCCGAACACCTGCACCGCGTCGGTCGTGACCTTCATGGCCGTGTCCGCCGAGAAGCGCTTCGCGTACGAGGACTGGAGCGTCGCGCGCTTGCCCTGGTCGTGCAGCCAGGCCGACTGCCAGACGAGGAGCCGCGCGGCCTCGATCTCCGTGGCCATGTCCGCGATCATGAAGTTGACACCCTGGTGCATCGCGATCGGCACGTCGAACGTGACACGCTCCTTCGCGTACTCGACGGCGAGCTCGAACGCGGCCTGGGCGACTCCCACGGCCCCCGCGGCGGTGCCGGGACGCGTGAAGTCGAGCGTCTTCATCGCGATCTTGAAGCCGTCGCCCTCCTCCCCGAGCCGGCTCGCCGCCGGGACGACGACGTCGGTGAGGGCGAACGCGGACGTGTCCGTCGCGCGCTGTCCCATCTTGTCCAGGTGCTTCTCGATCTGGACGCCCGGCGCGTCCATCGGCACGACGAAGGCCGAGATGCCCTTGTGCCCCTTGTCGGGGTCCGTCTTCGCGAACACGACGGTCCACGCCGCCTGGCCCGCGTTCGTGATGAACGTCTTCGACCCGTTGAGCACGTACTCGTCGCCGCGGCGCACGGCGGTCGACTTCATGCGCGCCACATCCGAGCCGGCGTCCGGCTCGGTCAGCCCGAACGAACAGAGAATCGGCTCCTCGAGGAGCGGCGGCAGCCACTCGGCCTTCTGCTCGTCCGTCCCCGCGATGAGCACGGGCGCGGCGCCGAGCCCATTTGCGCTGATCGACGTGCCGATGCCCGAGCAGCCCCAGGACAGCTCTTCGCCGACCAGCATCGAGTCGAAGGCCGGAAGCTCCGGGCCGCCGAGCGACTCAGGGACGTGCAGGTTCATGAGCCCGAGCTCGTGTGCCTTCGCGACGACGTCGGCCGGGTGGGTCTGGTGCTCGTCGTACTCGGCCGCCTTCGGGCGGATCTCCTTCTCGGCGAACTCGCGCGCGAGCGCCCTCAGCTCGCGCTGCTCCGGCGTCAGCGCGAACGAGACCCCGCCCGCGACGCCCGTTTCGATCGCTGCCATGCTCGCAACTCCTCGTTCGATTGACTAGTCAGTCAAGAGTCTAGACCCTCGCCTGCAGACGGGTCAAGCACGGCCGTGACGTGGATGATGTTCCCCTCCGGATCCTCGAAGAACGCGAGCTTCTCGCGCCACGGCATCACGCGCGGAGCCGTCAGCTGCTTCACGCCGAGGGCCCGAAGTCGCGCCGCGGCGGCATCGGTGTCGTCCGTGTACATGCAGAGCTGGAAGCTGCCGAGCTCCTGGTCGCCGGGCCAGTCGGGGACGGCCGGCGGCTTGCGCCCGCCGATCCCGATGCCCGTCTCGCCGAGGCGCAGGTACGCGAACTCGAGCGGGCCCTCGTCCGGGAAGCGAAACGCCACCTCGAAGCCGAAGCCCTCGGTGTAGAAGCGGACCGAGCGCTCCACGTCGTCCACGTGCAGGATCGGGAATGGCTCTCTGAACACGTCGCACCTCCTTGTCTCGTCCTCGAAGAATCGACGAAGACGTGGGCGTCGATCAGACAGGGCTATGCTCAGCCCATGGCGGTGACCGAGAGACCGACTGCGCTCGACCCGCTCGACTTCCTCGACGTCGACGCGCTGCTCGACGACGAGGAGCGCGCGATCCGCGACACCGTGCGGCAGTTCGTCAAGGAGAACGTCCTGCCCGAGGTCGGCGACTGGTTCGAGAAGGGCATGTTCCCGCGCGAGCTCTTCGCCGAGCTCGCGAAGCTCGGCCTGCTCGGGATGCACCTCGAGGGCTACGGCCTGCCCGGCGCGAGCTCCGTCGCGTACGGGATCACGTGCATGGAGCTCGAGGCCGGCGACGCGGGCGTGCGAAGCGCAGTCTCGGTGCAGGGCTCGCTCGCGATGTTCCCGATCTGGAAGTTCGGCTCGGAGGAGCAGAAGGAGCGCTGGCTGCCGCCGATGCACGCGGGCGAGGTCATCGGCTGCTTCGGGCTGACCGAGCCCGACGCCGGCTCCGACCCCGGCTCGATGCGGACTCATGCGCGCCGCGACGGCTCCGACTGGGTCCTGAACGGGGCGAAGATGTGGATCACCAACGGGACGATCGCCGACGTCGCCGTGGTCTGGGCCCGCACCGACGACGGCGCGATCCGCGGCTTCCTCGTCGAGAAGGACATGCCCGGGTTCTCGGCGCCGGAGATCCACAAGAAGCTCTCGCTGAGAGCCTCCGTCACGTCCGAGCTCGTGCTGCAGGACGTGCGCGTGCCGGACGAGAACGTCCTCCCCGGCGCGACGACGCTCCGCGGCCCGCTCTCGTGCCTGAACGAGGCGCGCTTCGGGATCGTCTGGGGCGCTGTCGGCTCCGGCCGCGCCTGCTTCGAGTCCGCGCTCGAGTACGCGAAGGAGCGGATCGTCTTCGGCAAGCCGGTCGCCGGCTACCAGCTGACGCAGGAGAAGCTCGCGGAGATGGCGCTCGAGCTCAACCGCGGGTTGCTCGTCGCGCTGCATCTCGGCCGCAAGAAGGACGAGGGCACGCTCCGGCCCGAGCACGTGAGCCTCGGGAAGCTCGGGAACGTCCGCGGCGCGCTCGAGGTCGCCCGCAGCGCGCGCACGATCCTCGGGCGCGAACGGCGTCACGCTCGAGTACCCGGTGATCCGCCACGTGAACAACCTCGAGTCGGTGCTCACGTACGAGGGCACGCACGAGGTGCACACGCTCGTCGTCGGCGAAGCGCTCACCGGCCAGAACGCGTTCCGGTAACGAAACGGGCCGCGGTCTCCCGCGGCCCGTTCGTCACGACTAGCTGTTCGGCCGACTCACTTGGCCCTTGCCCTTGCCTTGCGTGCACCGGCCGGAGGTAGTTCTGGTCGACCCAGTGGGCGACGTTCCTCCCGATCCGGGCACCGTCCTCGTCGGAGGAGCGGAAGTGGATGCCCTGCCAGACGCGGGCGTCGATCGTGTCCTCGATGACGTCGGTGAAGTGCGTGTAGTGCCGCGTCATCACCGTCGGCGTGGCGAACCCGACCGTCACCGTAGCCGTCAGGTCGAACTCCATCTTGTTCCCGTTGAAGAACGACTTGGCCGTGTGCATGAACGGCACCCGTGACGCAGTTGTAGCCGGACGACTGATCCGGGTAAGGAGGCGTGGCGAGGAACGGCGTCCACGACGCGTCGCCGACGGTCTTCGGGTTGCCGTCGGAGTCGCCGACCCGGATCGCCGTGACCGGCCGCCAGTTGCTCAAGTGCTCCTTGTCGTCCCAGGTGTTGATCGCCGCGTCCGCGGCTGGCGATGTTCACCAGCGCGAACAGGCGAGCCTGCTCGACGAGCGTGAGGCCCTCCGACTTCGCGAGTCCGCGGAGCATGCTGCTGTACATCGGCGACGGGGTTGACGGTGAAGAACTGCGCGACCTCCGCTGCTCCGGCGTGCGCTCGCTGGGGCGTCGTCGTGCCGTTGCCGCCCAGCCGCTTGACCTCGTTGTACTCCTTCACGTACATCGGGCTCCCGAGGCGATCGGGCCCTGCGTACCTGAACTGCGACGCGCTCTGCAGCAGGAACGGGCTTGACCTCGCCGACCCACGCGAATGGGGTCCTCAGCACGGCGTCGCGCACGTCACGGCGCCACCCGGGGCACCGACGCACCCGGCGCCACTCGCGTTCGGCACGTGAACGAGAACGGCACGAAGCGGCCGTCGCCCTGTCCTCTCGGCGAGCATCGCCGAGGCCGCGGCCGTCCCGGCAGCGATGCCGTCGGTCTTCGGCGGTCGGGAATCGCGTTCGTCGCGGCTTGGTACTGCGACGCGAGCGTGGCGAGCAGTGCCGACGCGTGCGTGGCGGCGGGCAACGCGGGCACGGGAGCGATTCGCCAGTCCGACCAGGACGTGGTGCGCCGCCGTCGCCACGGCCGCCGGCATCGACGCGTCCGACGCCGCGCGGACGGGAGACCGTCCAGGTACGGCTCGTGGCCGCCGTCGATCATGTTGACGGCGTCGTAGCACCGCTCCCTGCACCATCGCCAGATGCTGCTGGTCGCGACGGTGGCGTCTGCGCCGCGCCTGGATGCGGCGATGCGCCGTCGGCGCATTGAAGAGCGCGTCGAGTCGTCGTTGCAGGTTCCAGTCGAGGACCGCGTCCTCGGGCGGCCCTGCGACCTGCAGTCGTCTGCCCGCCCCCGAGGAGGCACGACCCCGACCGTCGCAAGCATGACGCCCGCGAACAGCGCGAGCGTCGTCTTCGACTTCCGTTTCATTCCCCGCTCCTTTCCCTACGTGTCTCGTCCGGACGAGATCGCCTCCACGACCCGAAGCGGCTTGAGACCGGCCCGGTGCGCCGCCACTGCGGCCTCGCGGCCCGACGGCGCCTCGAATGCGAAGAAGCAGAGCTCGTCCTCGGGGACGTGGATCGATCCCTCGAAGCCGACCCGCGTCCCCTCCCGGGTCAGCTCCTCTGCGGCCGAGCGGGCTCGTCCCTCGCGCGCGACGCGCTCCCCGCGGGCGCCGCGCGCGAGGTACGTCTCGACGAGGTAGCTCGGCACGCGCTCGAACCTACGCCGCGCGCCCCGCGTTGAAATCGCGGGAACCCCCGAACTTTGCTCGCGAGCCCTACGTAGCCGGGCTCGTACAGGCGCGCAAGCTCGGTCCGGGAGCGGATCCCGAGCTTCGCGTAGATGTGCGTGAGGTGCGTCTCCACCGTCCGCTCCCCGAGAACGAGCACAGCCGCCACCTCGCGGTTCGTCCGGCCCTCGGCGACCAACGCCGCAACGCGCTGCTCGGCCGGCGTCAGCCCCTCCTCGCGCGTGCGCCCGCCGATGCGGCCGAGCTCGGCGCGCGCCTTCTCCGCGAACAGCGCCGCGCCGCACTCCTCGAAGATCGCGAGCGCCTCCGCGATCGCCTCCCGCGCAGCCCGCTTCTGCCGCGCGCGCCGGCGCACGGCCCCGAGCGCCAGCAGCGCACGCGCTCGCCCCAACGGATCACCGACAGAGCCGTGTGCCGCAACGGCTTCCTCCAGCCGAGCGCGCGCCTCGTCGACGTCGCCGCGCGACGCGGCGGCGAGCCCTCGGCAACGCGTCGCCTGCGCGAGCGTCCAGCGCCGCCCGAGTCGGGAGGCTGCCGCCTCCCAGTCCGTCGAGGATCGTCGTCGCCTCGTCGAGCCGACCGAGCTCGAGCAGCGCCTCGATCTGATCCGCGCGCCACCAGTGGATCGCGGGCTCGACCCAGCCCGCCGCCTCCGCAACCCCGTCCGCCTCGCCGAAGTGGCCGACGGCGGTCTCCGAGTCGCCCGTCCACGATGCGGCCAGGCCCGGAACGGCCGACAGACCCGGGAGCAGCGCCTCGTGCGCCTGCGCGAGTGCCCGTCCCGTCCCTGCGAGGTCGCGCGCGAGCTCGACGTCGCCGCGGTACGCGGCCACCAGCGCGACGGGGAGGTAGTTGTGCGGATCCTCGTCCTCGCCGCGCCCGTACAGGCTGTGGAGCGCCTTAGCGCGCTCGGCGTGGTGGCCGGCGAGGTCGAGCCTGCCCGCCCGCAGCTCGACGAGCGAGAGGAACCACGACACCTGCGCGCTCACCCGCTCGTCGCGCTCGCCCCAGGTGCGCTCGAGCTCGGCGAGCAGCGCGCGAGCCTGGTCCGCCTCCCCGGTCCAGACGAGGATGTGCGCGAGGCAGAAGGCGGTGTCCACGAAGCGGGCGTCGTCGGGCGCCGCGCGAGCGAGCGACAGCGCCTCCTCCGCCAGTGCGCGGGCGTCCGGCTCGCCGCCGATGAAGCGGAAGAGCGCGAGCACGGACAGCGAGACGGCTCGGACCGCATCGTCCCCGAGCGACTCCGCCAGCTCGAGCGCGGCGCGCGCGTGCTCCTCGGCCGCCGAGCGTCCCTCGAAGAACCGCGTCTCGAGCGCGAGCTTCTGCTCGAGCAGCTGCCGGACCTCCGGGCGAACGGACGTCTGGTCGAGCGCCTCGCGACGCAGCGCGATCCGGTCCCGGAGGCGGCCGAGCTCGATCTCCGAGCGGAAGACGAGTGCGTCGACCCGGTACTCGCCGTCGGGATCCAGGTCCTCGAGCGCCCGCGCAAGCGCGCGCGCACGCTCCACCTCGCCGGCGGCGAGGTGCGCGCGACCTGCCGCGATCGTTCGCGTGTGCTCCGCGCGACGGTCGCCCGCGGGTGTCAGGCGCACGGCGTGCTCCGCCAGCTCGGCGGCGGTCGAGCTCGCACCGCGCTCGAGTGCGAGCGCCACGGCGTCGTCGAGCGCTCGGACGACGTCGGGTTCCGGGCCCTCGGCCGCCAGGGCGAGATGCCGTGCGCGGTCGAGGCCGTCGACGACGACGTTGGCGAGAACCGCGTGCGCGCGACGGCGCTCCGAGGGGGAGAGCCCTGCGTACAGGACGGAGGCGAGCAGAGGATGGGTGAACCGGACGGCGCCGTCCGACACCTCGATCACCTGCGCCTCGACCCCAGGCTCGAGCACGTCGTCGCCGACACCCGCCGCCCGGAGAAGCTTGAGCGACGGCTGCCCTTCCGCGGCCGCGAGTGCGAGGGCGTCCCGCGTCCGCTCCGGCAAGCCGGCGAGCCTCGCAGCGACGAGACCCTCGAGCGTCTCCGGGACGGCCAGCGGCTGCGTCGGGTCGACGTCGGGCCGCAGCGCCCGCGCGAGCTCGAGCGCGTAGAACGGGTTGCCACCAGACGCTTCGTGGATCCTGATGAGCGTCGGCCGCGGGAAGGCGCGATCGAGCGTGTCCCGGAGGACAGCCTGGATCGCGCCCATGCTGAGCGGGCCGACCGGGAGGTGCTCGACCGCGTCCGGTGCGAGCGCGCGCTCGAGCTCGGACGGCTGCACGTCGGAGCCCACGCGGCGCGCAAGGAGCAGGGAGAGCGGGCAGTCGACGCGCCTGAGCGCGAAGGCGAGCGCGTCCGCGGAGGGCGGATCGAGCCACTGGACGTCGTCGACCGCCACGACCAGCGGCCCGTCCTCGGCGAGGACGTCGAGTGCGCTTCGGACGGCGACGGCGAGCGCGCGAGCGTCGGCCGGCCCGGAGCCCTCCTCGACAAGCAGGGCGATCTCGAGCGCTCTCCGCCGTGGTGGCGGCACGCGCGGGAGCACCTCGTCGAGCACGGGCTCGAGCAGGTCTCCCAGCCCGGCGAACGCGAGCCCCTGCTCCGCCTCGGCCGGCCGCGAGACGAGGACGCGCGCCGCCCGGCCGTCTGCCTCGGCGACAGCCGCTTGCCAGAGCGTCGACTTGCCGATCCCCGCCTCGCCTTCGAGGACGAGCGCGCGCGGTGCGCGGGGCGCCTCGTCGAGGAACGCGTGGATCGCCGCGAGCTCGTCGTCACGTCCGACGATCTCCCCCACGCAAGTAACAATGGACGCAAACCCCGCAGGTGGCAAGACGTGGAGCGAAGGTGCGTCGGGATCGACGCCTCGCGCCCGTCGCGGAGGCGCCCGACCATCGCCGACCAGTCGCGGGATGACGCTCATCGGCCGACGCTATGTCCGGACGTCGCCGCGGACTACCGCGCCAACACGTCAACGCCTCGGGAGGCTGGCCTCCCAACGTTCGTCGCTGCTTGACGCCGGCAGCGCGATGACCGAGAACTCCGGTACTCGACGACAGGAGCTCGATGACGCCGGAGACGCACCACGACGACGCGCCGCCAGAGACGCTGGAACGGCTACGCGCCGAGGTCGCCGAGTTGCGTGCTGCCCGCAAGCGGCTCGTCCTGGCCGCCGACGCCGACCGGCGCAGGATCGAGCGCAGCCTGCACGGGGGCGTGCAGCAGCACCTGGTCGCACTCGCCGTCAGGCTCCAGCTCGCGGAGTCCGCGCTCGAAGCCGACCCCGCCGGCGCCAAGGCGCTTCTCGACGAGATGAGCCGCGACGTGCAGGACGCCCTCGACGAGGCGGCCCAGCTTGCCCAGCGGATCTACGTGCCGCTCCTCGAGCTCGGCCTCGCCGTCGCGCTCCGTTCCGCGGCGGTGAGCGCAGGCGTCCCGGCCTCCGTCGAGGTGTCCGCCGGCTCGAGCTACCCGCCCGAGCTCCTGCACACGGTGTACACGTGCTGGCTCGACGCGCTCGAGCACGACGGCGACATCCGCCCGTCCGTCACCGTGCGGGATGACGACGACGCGCTGCTCTTCGACGTCGTCTGGGCCGCGGACCCATCCGAGTCGGGGCTCGACCGGCTGCGCGACCGCGTCGAGGCTCTCGGCGGCAGGCTGACAGTTCGGTCAGAGCCGGCCGGCGGAGTTCGGGTCTCGGGCTCGCTGCCGCTCTCGGGGTGAGCTAGCCGCTCTCGGCCAGGTACATGACGACCGCCTTGACGCGCTTGTGGGTCGCCTCCTCCCAGCTCAGCCCGAGCTTGAGGAAGATCGAGTGGATCACCTTCTCGACGGACCGCTCGGTCAGCACGAGCGTCTCGGCGATCGCGGCGTTGTTCTTCCCCTCGGCCATCTCGCGCAGCACGTCGAGCTCGCGCGGAGTCAACTCGTTGAGCGGTGACTCCTCGGCTCGAGCGTTCGCCGCCACGAGGGCGTCGACGACCTTGGGGTCCATCGCCGAGCCGCCCTCGGAGACCGCACGGATCGCCGAAACGAGCTGGCCGAGATCCTTCACCCGCTCCTTGAGGAGGTACGCACGGCCCTCGCTCCCACCCTCGAGGAGCGCAAGAGCGTAGGCCGGCGTCGCGTACTGGCTCAGCACGACCACGCCGACGCCCGGATGCGACTCCCGCAACCGCACAGCAGCCTGTATTCCTTCGTCCGAGTCGCCGGGTGGCATTCGGATGTCCGTGACGACGACGTCCGGCCTCTCGGCGTCGACCGCTGCGAGCAACGAGTCGAGGTCGTCACAGACGGCTGCGATCTCGACGTCGTCCGACGTCTCGAGCAGGCGCCGGATGCCCTCCCGCACGAGGTACTGGTCGTCGGCGAGCACGATCCTGACGGGCACCGGGTGAGCATACGGCGACGACTCGTCCTTCTCCAGGGGCTCACCAATCCGTCGAGAGGGTGTGCCAGCACCCCCCTCGAAATCACCGGCGAGCACGGTTGGCATGCGGTGGCCCGCAATGCATCGTTCTCCGCGAGACATAGACAGACGGCCCCCCAGCGTGTGATGATCGTCGCGGGACGGGTCGTTCAGGCAGGCTGGACGAAGGAGGCGGAATGTTGCGCAAACTGTGGCTCGGAGGCGTCCTGGCGGCCGGCGCCGTCGCGGTCGTAGCCCTCGCGTTGGGGCTCTCGGCTTGCGGAGGCTCAGGCGCGACCTCGGGGATCGAGCACGCCCTTCAGCTTCAGGCCGACGAGTACGCGATCGGCGAGATCGAGAAGGACTTCCACGAGTCGATGACCAAGAAGAACATCGAGCAGATGATCAGCCTGTACGCGCCGAACGCGACCATGACGACCGGTCCAGGGCAGATCGCAACAGGGACGGGGAAGATCCGGGAGGCGTGGATGACGTCCACTCCCTTCCAGCCGGAGACGAACTGGGTCTCGGATCACCCTGCGTACAAGCTCCGCGTGACGATCGACGGAGACCGCGGCACGCTGCACTTCGAGTGCCACTTCGTCGATCTGAAGACGGGGGAGGTGGCAGCGGTCACTGCGGCGGACATCGACGTCGCGCGAGTCGATGGACGCTGGCTGATCACGAGGTTGGTCGGAGGTACTACCGAGCTGAGGCGCTGAGCCCGTGACGGAACCTCACGCGCCGCAACAGCGGGCAGCAGAGCGGAGCAGGCGTCGGCTGCTGAGCCCGGCGAGCGATCCGCTCGTCCGGGCCGTCGGCCGCCTGCCGGCCCGCGTCCACACCAAGCTGCTCGTCGCCTTCGTGGGGACAGCCCTGCTGGTCGTCGTGGTCGCCGTCCTCGGGCTCCGCCTCCTCGGGGAGTCGAACGAGCGGGTGGACACGTTGGGAACGCTCCAGGAACGAGCCTTCGCGTACGGCAAGCTGCGGAGCGACGCGCTCCACGTCCGTCTGCTCCTCAACGGGAACGTCGGCGGAGACTTCTACAAGGTCTGGATCCGGGGCCGAGACGAAGTTGAAGCCCGTGGCCCCGCCGGCACCAGGGCCGTCGACCAGGTGATCGCGGATGCGGTCGCGGACATCCCGTCGTCCACGTTCCCCGACATACTCGGGTTCGTACCTCCGCCCGAGGACGAGAGCTTCCTCCGCAGGATCCGGGCACGAGGCGGGGAGCTCTCCACCGTGATGCAGCAGATCATCGTGCTGCCCCCCGACGGCGTGCCGTCGCGACTCCGGAGCAGGGCTGAGGCGCTCGCCGGATACCTCAACGAGCTCGCCACCGAGCTCGCGAACGCCACGACGGCGAAGGCCGACGCGCTCATCGCCCAGAACGCGAGTTCCTACGAGCGCTCACGGAACCTCTTCATCGGGGTCGCGGCAGGGGCGATCGTCCTCGCGCTGCTGCTGGGATTCGTGCTCTCGTGGTCGGTGATCGGCCCCATCCAGCGGATCGACACCCGCCTGGCAGGGATCGCATCGGGGGACTTCACGAGACACGTCGACGTCTCGAACCGCGACGAGCTGGGCGCGCTGGCAGCGAACGTGAACCAGATGAACGACGAGCTCCGGCGCCTGTACAAGGAGCTGGAGACCGCGAGCCAGCACAAGTCGGACTTCCTGGCCTCCATGTCGCACGAGCTGCGCACGCCGCTGAACGCGATCATCGGCTTCTCCCAGGTCCTGCGCGAGGGGATGGTCGGCGAGGTCAACGAGAAGCAGAAGGAGTATCTCGAGGACATCCTCTCCTCGGGGAACCACCTGCTCTCGCTGATCAACGACGTGCTCGACCTGTCCAAGGTCGAGGCCGGACAGGTCGAGCTCGACGTCGCGCCGTTCTCGCTGCAGGACGCGCTCGAGAGCGGCGTCGTCATGGTGCGCGAGCGCGCCACGCACGGACGGCGTCCAGGTCACGCTCGAGCCGCACGGACGTCGGCCTCGTCACCGGCGACGAGCGGCGCGATCAGGCAGGTCATCTTCAACCTGCTCTCGAACGCCGTGAAGTTCACGCCCGCGGGCGGCACCGTCGACGTGCGCGCGCTGCAGGTCAACGGGGAGGTGCGCGTCTCCGTCGCCGACACCGGTCCCGGGCATCGCAGCCGAGGACCTCGAGCGGATCTTCGAGGAGTTCCAGCAGACCGACGCGGGGCTCGAGCAGCGCGAGGGAACGGGCCTCGGGCTCGCGCTCTCGAAGCGCCTCGTCGAGCTGCACGGCGGCCGCATCTGGGTCGACAGCGAGCCGGGCGCCGGGAGCACGTTCGTCTTCACCCTGCCGGCGAGGGTCGCGTAACCGTGCCGGACGAGGGGCGTGCCAGCACGCCTTGCACCGGCAGGCGAGCACGGTTGTGGCAACTGCCGGCTCGCCGTACGGTGGGATCCGTGGAGGACAGTCAAACGAAGGGAGCGCTCGTGCCGCTGTACCCGTTTCGAACGCGCACTCACGGCGCGTTTGCGCTCGCCGGCGCCGTTCTCGTGGCCGCCTTCGCGGCCGGATGTGCCGGGTTCGGAGGCGACGCCGAGTCCGAGGCCGTCCCGAGCGTCGGCCTCATGCACGTCGGCCTCGACCACATCCCGCCGTCCCTGACAGGGCTGACCGAGCAGCTGGAGTAGGAGTACGGCTGGGATCTTCCGGAGCTCGAGATCGCCAGTTGCGTCGAGGAAAAGAAGGCAAGCTGCCGCTTCACCGGCGAGAACGTCGAGCTCCTCTGGAGGAACCTGGACGGGTCGGCCGTCGACGCTCAGGCGGAGGTGTTCGTCGGTCAGGGTGTCGACGTGATGGTCGCCTTCGAGGACCAGTCCATTGACGCCGCTAAGAAGGCGACGGTCGAGTCGCAGACGCCGATCGTCTTC
>CAVXUY010000003.1:0-268790 GCA_963765175.1 uncultured Actinomycetes bacterium | reverse complement strand
CGTGGCCACGACGAGCGTAAGCACGGCTCTTCCTGCTCGAGTCATTTGACCCTCCTGAGGTTTGACGGGTTGCCTGCCTCGAGAAGCTGACGGCTCACCACGAGGCCTCCTTTCCCTTCACTAGCGCGTACAGCGCCGTGTGCAACGGAACCGGGACGTCGTGTCGCTCCGCCTCGCGCACGACCCCGCCCGTGATGAGCTCGATCTCAGTCTGCCGCTGCTCGTCGACGTCCTCGAGCATCGACGGGTAATGCGCCGACCCACGCTGGGTCGCCAGCAGGTTCATCTCCCACGGGTCGTCGTGCAGCGCAACCGCGACGGCCGCCGCCACCGCCTTGCCCTCGTCCACGAGGCCATGCACGAGATGCCCGAGATCGTCCGGCTCCGCCTCCGCCGCGAAGTGCGGGTCGTGCGGGAGGCCGGTAAGCGCCGCGACCGGGTTCACCGACGCGTTGAAGATGAGCTTCGACCACTGCGCCGGACGGAGATCGGGCAGCGCCTCCGCCTTCAGTCCCGAGGCGACGATCGTGTCCGCGAGCTCCTGCACGAGCTCGAACGGCGTGTCCTCGTACGGGCCGAGCCATGTCTCCGTGTCGAGGATGTACTCGACGTGCGTGTCCGAGTGACGCGTCCCGCTCATGAAGGTCACGCCGGAGATGATCGGCCAATCCCCGTGGTCGCGCACGATCTCCTCGGCGCCGAGCCCGTTCAGGACGGTCGTGATCGCCGAGTCGGGGAAGTGACCCTCGAGCGTCCGCATCGCGGCGCGAAGCCCGCCGGCCTTCGTCGCGACGATGCCGACGTCAGGAGGCGGAAGCTCGGCCGGGTCGGTCGAGGCGACGATCTCCGCGTGCAGCTCGCGCTTCCCGCTTACGCGCAGCCCCTCACGGTTCAGCGCGTGTGCGTGCTCGCGCCGACGCGTGAGGACCGACACCTCGGAGACCTGCGCGAGATGACCGGCGAGGAGGCTGCCGATGACGCCCCCACCGACCACGCAGATCCGCTCGATCACTCGTGCACTCGATCATGCTTTGGGGCGCGTCTCCCCGGCGCCGCAGCGCGGCCCACCATGCCGTCGAGTATCCCGTGCAGCCTCATGTCAGTCAATACTCGGCCCTCGCGCGTCCGGTTCGCGAGCCGGCGAAACTCCGCGTCGCGACGATCCCACGCTTCTGGTGCCCGCCTCCTTGACCGCCTCGAGCAGCTCCGGGTAGCCCTCTTCGGCACGTCGAGGCCGAGCTCCTCCACCTTGATCCGGATCGAGTCGAGCCCGCTCTTCTTCCCGATGACCACTCCACGGTTCGCCCCGACGAGCTCGGAGGCGTAGGGCTCGATCGCCGGCGGGTCGTGGAACTGCGCCGCGACGGCGCCCGACTCACGCGTGAAAAGGTTGTCCCCGGTGACCGCCTTCCACGGCGGCAGTGGCGTCCCGGCGAGTCGCTGCACGAGCTGCGAGAGCTCGCGCGCTTGGTCGAGCTCGAGCCGCGTCGGGATCCCGTACAGCGCCTCGAGCGCGAGCGCGACCTCGACGAGGTCGGCGTTCCCCGCGCGCTCCCCCATGCCGTTCACCGTGCCCTGCACCCAAGTGGCTCCGGCCTGAACCGCTGCCACTGCTGCCGCGGTGGCGAGCCCGAAGTCGTCGTGGCCGTGCCAGTGCACCGGGATCTCGTAGTGGAGCCGCTCGACGACCTCGTTGACAAGGAACGCGGCCGCTTCCGGCGAGGCGATCCCGAGCGTGTCCACGACGGCCACCTCCGCCGCGCCCGCCTCGACCGCGCTCTCGTACGCGACCCGCACGAACTCGAGGTCGGCGCGCGTCGAGTCGACACCGAAGAAGCAGACCGTGATCCCTCGCCCGGCAGCGAACGAGACGGCCGAGCGGATGCGCTCGAGCATCGTCTCGCGCGACACTCCGAGCGCTGCGAGCTTGCCGTCCGAGAGCGGGCTCTCGATCACCGAAGCGGTCAGCCCGAGCTCGACCAGCGCCTCGACGTCGGCCTGGACGGCCCGCGAGAAGCCCCAGATCTCGGCGTCGAGGTTGGCGCCGAGGATGAGCGCGATCGCGTTGGCGTCGTCCTCGGAGACGCGCGGGAAGCCTGCCTCGATCCGGTCGACGCCGGCTCGGGCGAGCGCGGTCGCGATCTCGAGCTTGTCGACCGGCGTCAGCACGACGCCGACCGTCTGCTCGCCGTCCCGCAACGTCGTGTCGTAGAGCCCGATCGTCGAGCGCGGCTGCGGCTCGAGCGCCTTCTCGTTCAGGTCTCCGGTCCAGAGCTTCGAGCGGTCGAGGGTCATGTCTGGACTATCTCATCGCCGGACGAGGAGCGGGCGCACGAGGGCGAGGCAAGCCTCGCCCCTACACCGCCGTGGTCGCCTCGAGGTCCGTAGGGGCGAGGCTTGCCTCGCCCTCGTCAACCGCAAGCAACGATCCCGTCCGGGAACGGCGACAGCTTCTCGGCACCGTCGCGCGGTGATGAGGAAGTTGTCCTCGACGCGAAGCCCGCCGCCGCCTTCGATATAGCATCCTGGCTCGATTGCAAGAACCATGCCCTCGGCGACCTCGCCGCCGCCGGCCTGGTGCGCGTACGGCGGCTCGTGCGCGCGCGTGCCGACGCCATGCGCGATCGGATGTGACGGCTGACCGGGGAAGCCCAGCTCGTCGATGCCGGCCCGGATGCGCCGGTCGAGCTCGGGGAGGCTCGCGCCGGGCCGCGAGAACGCGATCGCGTCCTCGTACACCGCCATGAGCCCCTCCTCGAGCACGACGTAGCGCGGAGTCAGCTCGCCCGCGACGAGGTTCTTCGTGTGGTCGCACCAGTAGCCGTCGGCGCAGACCCAGATCTCGAACAGCGTCGGCTCGCCCTCGACGACTGGGCGCGCAGTCGTCGCCGTGAATGTCTTGATCCCCGGCCCGGACCACACCAGCGAGAAGCCGAGCGCGAGGTCGACCTTCCCCTTCCAGCCCGTCCCCTCGCCGTGGACGAAGCCCTCCCACTCCGCCGCGATCTCGGCCTCGGTCATGCCGGGCTCGAGGATCAGGCGGCAGTGCTCCATCGCGGCGGCGGCGATCTCGTTCGCAAGGCGCATGCGCTCGATCTCCTGCTCGGTCTTGACCGCGCGCGCCTCGGCGAGGAGCGGGGTCGCGTCCTCGACCTCGCCGAACGCCATGAACCACTCGCGCGTGAACGTCGTCGGCTCGCCGACCATCCGGTCCGCCGCCTGTGTCCCGAGTGAGAGCTCGAGCCCGACGCGGCCGTGCTCCGCCGCGGCCGCCTTTGCGAGCTCCAGCACGCGCGCGGTCGGCGGGCGCGGGTCGTTCGGGTCGTAGCCGCGGAAGAAGCGCACGTCGCCGGTGCCAGGCCATGCGCCCCGCGTCCTCCGCCGACGCCTCGAGACAGATCAGCACGGGCTCGCCCTCGCGCGGGAAGACGCACGCGTCGTAGCCCTTCATCCCCCAGAAATTCGTCAGGTAGAGGACGTTGTCGGGTGCCCGCACGACGAGCGCGTCGAGCCCGCGCTCGCCCATGAGCCCGCGCACGCGCTCGAGCTTCGCGTCGTCCCGCGGCCAGGCCACGAGACGATCCTACGGCTGGGTGGCCGCAGGCGGCCTCAGTAGGGGAGGAACTGCAACGGGCCGCGCTCGACGTCGGAGAGATCGACGTCGACGCGGACGTCCGCGTCCTCGGGGAGCTCGGCGCGCAGGCGGTCGGCGAGGGCGAACGCCTCGTCCTCGGACACGGCACCCGCGACGACGTAGCGCCAGCGCCGGAGCGTCGGGATCCCCTCTTCCTCGAGACGGGCCGCGAGCTCCATGGCCTCGTCTCGCGACGGCAGGTGCGCGACGACCTGCCAGTCGTAGCGGCCCTCGGCACGCGCCTCCTCGGCCTCGGCGGCGTCGCGCGCAGCCTCCTCCACCTGCTCCTCCTCGGGCGTCACGGGCAGGGGGATCGACGCGTCCTTCCACTCCTCCTCGATCGGATGCCAGCGCGTGACGCCGATCTCGGCGGTCAGCTCGTCGGCGGCGACGAGCTCCCGCACGACGCGCTCCGCCTCGCGCGCCTGCGGCTCGTTCGCGGCGTACAGGAACAGTCGCGAGCCGTCGCGCGTGACGAGCACGTTCGAGCCGAGCCGCTCGCGTGCGTCGTCGTCGAGATCGAGCGCCCGCAGGTGCTCGCCGATCGAATATCCGTGCTCGTCGTCGTCGAGCTCGACCTCGACGCGGAACTCGTCGTCCATTCTCGCGACGCTACCAGCGCACCCGCGGAGGCGCGGGCTCGCCGTGCGCCTCCTCCCAGGAGACAACGGGGTTGCGGAGGACGCCGATGCGCTCGATCTCGGCCTCCATCACGTCGCCCGGCTTCAGGTACAGCGAGGCCGCGTCCGCCGAGAACCCGGCCACTCCGGACACGGTTCCCGTGGACACGACGTCTCCGGCCGAGTAGCCGAGCGCGGAGTAGTGGCTGAGGATCTCCGGGATCGTCACGCTCATGCGCCCCGAGTGCGACGTCTGGCGCGGCTCGCCGTTCACGCGGAGCTCCATCGCGAGGTCGTGCGGGTCCGGGATCTCGTCCGGGGTCACGATCCACGGGCCGAGCGGGCAAAACGTGTCGATCGCCTTGCAGAACGAGAAGACGCCCGAGCGCATCTCGCGCCGCTGGATGTCGCGCGCGGTGATGTCGTTGAAGATCACGTACCCGCCGATGTAGCCGGCGCCTTCCTCCGGCGGGAACCACTTCCCCTCCTTCGAGATCACGACTGCGAGCTCGAGCTCGTAATCGAGCTCCTCGGTCAGGTGCTCGGGGTAGACGACCGGCTCGTCGGGGCCGACGATCGCGTCCACGTTCTGGAAGAAGACGATCCAGGGCGCGATCTCGTGCGACCAGCCGACGCGCTTGGACTCCTCCTCGTGTTCGCGGAAGTTCCCGGCCGTGTGCAGGAGCTTCTTGGGAACGATCGGCGCACGCAGGCGGGTCTCGGCGAGTGGGACGCGCTCGCCGGTCTCGTCTGCACCGCCCCGCTCGAAGTACTCGCGCATCGTCGTCACGTCGAGGGCCGCGATCTCGTCTCCTTCGAGTCTTCCGACCCGCGGATCGTCGCCGAACGAGACGAGCTTCATGCCGGCGCCTCCGCGCGTTGCCGCGCGGCTCGGAGAAACAAGATCCGGATGAGCCCGCTGAACGGCCGGATGACGAGCCAGTAGCCGCGGAACTTGCGGCGTGCGGCCGGGTCGGCGATGTGCACTCGTGTCTCGGTCGAGAGCGAGGCGTCTCCGACCCGGAAGTCGATGACCGCCTTGCACATGTCGGGCCGGGCGTACTCGACGAACTCGTCAGCCGTGCGCGGGCGCGTCGGGTCGCGGTAACCGCCGCGAATCTTCCAGAACTGCCCGGTGAGGCCGAGCACGATCCCCTCGCCGGGGACGTCCTCGAGCACGAGCCCCGGAAGCTCGCTGCTGACGAACGGCTTCGTCATGTCTCCGGACGGTCGGCCGAGTCGTCGCATCCACCAGAGCATGCGGGCAATGGAGATGTCGGCGATCGACACCGCGCGGAACGCTGCGTCGATGCGCCCGGCCGGCGCGTCGATCGCGAGCGAGTGCCGCTCCACGAACTCGTAGACGGGCAGGAAGTCGTCGAGCGCCTTCACGCCTCGCTCCGCCCGACCGCGTGCGACTCGCGAACGTAGTCGGCGAACTCGCCCTCGAGCTGCTCCGGCCGCTCGACGACGAAGCGATGGACGCTCAGCTTCTTCGTGTACGGCGAGGCGCGATGGAAGACCGGGCTCTGGACGTGGCGCGGGAGGTCGAGGTAGCCCTCGAGCCCACGCTTGGTCAGCCTAACGCCGGCGAATATGCGCCGCGAGCCGCGGATCCCGATCTGGCGTGCGGTCGGGGCGAGCTCGTACGGTCCCGACTCCTCCACGATCGCGACGAACCGCCGGTACAGGTCGAGAGCGCGCTCGTCGGCGCCCTCGAGGTGCTGCTCGACCGTCCACGTGCCGCACCTGTGGCTCTGCTTGGTACGCGCGAACGTGCGGCCGCACTTCGGGCACGTCCAGCTCATGCGACCCCGCAGATCTTCATCGCCGCGCGCGCGTACACGTCCGCGGTCTTCACGAGGCCTTCGACCGACAGGTTCTCGCCGAGCTCGGCGTCCGGAAGGCCGCTCGACGTCCCGTAGTTCACGGTGGCGATGCCGTATCGGGTGAGCACCGACGCGTCCGAGAACCAGCGCGTGACGTCGCGCTCGGGAGGCTCGGCGTACACCTCCGCGTGCGCCTCCTCCAGCCCACGCACGAGCGGGTGCGACTCCTCGATCTCGGCGCCGGGCGCGGTGACGTACACCTCCGCCTCGACGCCGTCGAGCGAACGCGCGAACTCGAGCGCCTTCCGCCGCGCGTCGGCCATCGGGACGTCCGGCGGCACGCGCAGGTCGAGGTAGAGGTCGGTGCGGTGCGGCGTCCGCGACGCGCGCCAGCCGAAGCCGCCCTCGATCGAGCCGACGTTCGCGACCCCGCGAACGTCGCCGTACGACATCTCCTCCTCCCAGAACGGCAGCCACTCGAGCACCCGCGCGAGCACGGGCTGCATCTTCACGATCGAGTTCTCGTCGCGTCGCCCCTCGCTGAAGGCCGTGTGCACGAACGGGCCGTGGGTCGAGAGCCGCAGCCAGAGGGAGCCAAAGTGCGCAAGCACGAGCTTCGACTCGGTCGGCTCGCCCAGGATGCACATGTCGGCCGCGCCGCCGTGGCCGACGAGGTAGCGCGAACCCGCTGCATATCCACGGTATTCCGCGCCCTGCGCATCGCCCTGCTGCGTCTTCTCGATCTCGCCCGCGACCGCGGCGATCATCACGTCGCCTCGCAGCCGCACGCCGTCGTCCAGGAGTGAGCGCACCGCCTCGACGTAGCACGCGAGCGCACCCTTCATGTTCGAGATCCCGAGGCCATAGATCCGCCCGTCGCGCTCGAACGCGTCCGGCTGGAAGCCGGGGATGCCCTGCAGCCACGGCTCACGCCCGGAGTAGGACGTGTCGAGATGGCCGTTGAACATGAGCGTCGGCGCGCCGCCAGCGCCCGCCCAGGTGCCGAGCACGTTCGCGCGGCCGTCCTCGACCTGCTGCCACTGCACCGAGAGGCCTATCTCCTCGAGCACGTCGCGCATCAGCTCCGCAGCCGCCTGCTCGGAGCCCGTGAACGACGGCGTCGAGACGAGTTCGAGCGCGAGCTCGACGAGGCGACGCTCGTCGATCATCGGACCTGCGGGAGCACGCGTTCGCCGAAGAGCCGGATCTGCTCGTGGCGGCGGTCGCCCCAGAGCTCGAGCATCACGTGCGTGCAGCCTGCCTCACGGTACTCCTCGATCGCGGCGATGCATTCGTCCGGTGTGCCGGCGATCGGCTTGCAGCGGTCGAGGAGCGAGTCCGTCACCTCGGCCTTCGCCGCGAGCCGTCCTCCCCGCTCCATCGCCTCGGCGACCGGCGCGAGCTCCTCCATCTCGATCTCGGCGAGCTCGAGCAGCGTGTCCGCGGCGCCCTTGATGTTCTGAAACTTGTTCGCGAGGTACATGCCGGCGATCTCGCGCGCGCCGTCTCGGCCGGCCGCACGGTCCGACTCGTGGATCGAAGCCACGATCGTGCAGCCGATGTCGACGTCCGCAGCGACGTTCGCGCGCGTGTAGCGCACGAACGCGGGAGTGGTGATCGACGGTGTCAGACACCCGTCCGCGATCTCGCCCGCGAGCGCCTGCATCTTCGGCGCGGTGGCGGCGATGTACACGGGCGGGACGTCGCGCGGAGTCTCCGCCTCGGCGAGGAGACCTGGAACGGACGCACTCCACGCGTCCCCCTCGTACTCGAACGGCTTGCCGCCGAGGACGCCACGCACGATCTCCACCGCGTCGCGCATCGGCCCCAGCGTCTTCTTCGTCTGCGAGCGGATGTTGTTGAGGAAGATCTTCGACGTCCCGAAGCCGAGCAGGAACCGCCCCGGCCCAGCCGCCTCCTGCACCACGCGCGCGTCCATCGCGACCTGCACCGGATGGCGCGTGAAGGGCGAGATGATCCCCCACCCGATCGTGAGCCGCTCCGTCTCGCGCGCCATCAGCGCGGATACGACGGTCGACGAGCGCGCCTCCATCCCGTGCTTGCGCCACCACGGGTACGCCTCCGCGAGCCAGATCGTGTCCATCCCGGCCTCGTCCATCACGCGCGCCGACTCGAGCATCTCCTCGAGCGGCTCCATCGTCAGCTGCATGACGCCGATCCGGAACGGCACGGCCATCTGCGCCTCCTAGGTGTTACTGGGTCCCGGTGGAGGACGCGGCCTCGGTGACCCGCTGCTCGAGCGCCTTGAGTACCTGCTGCACCTGCTGGTTCACGATCGGCTGCAAGACGCGCTGGCCCATCGCGCCGACCGGGCCCGCGATCTTCACGTCCGCCTCCCACACCATCGACGTGCCCGCGCCCGCCTCCGAGAGCGTGAAGGACGTGGTCATGTCCATCAGCGCCCCGACGCCCTGGCCCTTCGCGCGCATCGACGCGAACTCGGGTGCACGCTCCTCGAGCCGCTCGAAGTTGATCGTCATGTTCAGCCCACCGAGGCCGAGCGGCACCTTGACCTTGGCCGTCCAGTGCGTGTCGTCCGTGATCTCGAAGCTCTCGACGCCCGGCATGAGCTTCGCCATCTCGGACGGCTCCGAGATCACTCCCCACACCGCGTCGCGCGGCGCGGCGAGCTCCTTCGTCCCGGAGACGATCACCGGGAGTCCACGGACACGTTCGCGCGCGTCGACTCCGGGTCCTGGAGCATCGACCAGACGCGGTGCGGCGGGTTGCAGCTGTCGTACACGATCGCCTTCCCTGCGGAGGAGAGCGCATCTTGGATCGCTGCACAGATGCAGTGGATTCCGCCGCCGCCGCCCTCGCCCATGCCCTTCGCGCCGAGCGGCGCCACCGGCGACGGCGACTCCATGGCGCCCGTCTTCAGAGGCGGCATGTCCATGGCGTGCGGCACGTGGTAGTCGTAGAAGTTGGAGGTCAGGAGCGTGCCCTCCTCGTCGTAGACGAAGTTCTCGGAGAGCGCGGCCCCGATCGCGTGCGCGGTGGCGCCGTGCACCTGGCCCTCGACGATCTGCGGGTTGATGCGGACGCCGCAGTCGTCCACCGCCGCGTAGTCGACGAGGTCCACGACGCCGGTCTCCGGGTCCACCTCGACGACGGCCGCGTGGATCTGCGTCGCGTACGTAAGGGTGAGCTGACCGGTCTTCTTCTCCTTGTCGACCATCCCGAAGTACGGCCGGCAGACGTAGCGGTGGTTCAGTGTCGGGTTGAAGTCCGGCGGCAGGAAGGCGTTGTTCGCGTTCACGATCGCGCCGAGCGCCATGAACGGGAGGGCGGCCTCCTCCGGGCCGTCCTTGATGCGCGCGAACCCGTCCGCGAGCTCGATTGCTTCGACCGGCGCCTGCAAGACGAAAGCAGCGAGCTGGACCATCTCGTCGCGCAGCAGCTCCGCCGCACCCTTGACCGCGCCCAGCCCGGTGAACGCGAACTGGCTCGCGTACGTCCCCGAGAACCCGGCGTGCGAGTTGAACCACGTGTCGTGGCCGCGCCGAACGTTCACCTGGTCGGGTGAGCAGCCGAGGATGTCCGCCACGACCTGCGCCGCGGTCGTCTCGTGGCCCTGTCCCTGCGGCACGGTCCCGAGCGTGACCACGACCTCGCCGAAGATATCGAGCTTCACGGCGGCCGCCTCGTTGTTCCCCGAGAACTGGAGGTCGGGGTTCAGGAGCGTGGACTGCCCGAAGTTGTTCGTCCCCGAGTCGAGCGTGGAGCCGATCCCGAACCCGAGGAGCTTCCCGCGCGCTTCGGCATCCTTTCGCCGCTCCTCGATCGACCCGTGGTCGATCAGCTCGAGCGCGAGATCGAGCGCCGCCGCGTAGTCGCCGGAGTCGTAGATGCAGCCATTCGGCGTCTCGTACGGCATCTGCCCGGCCTTCACGTAGTTCTTCTTGCGGATCTCCACGGGGTCGAAGCCGAGCTCGGCGGCGACCACGTCGATGATCCGCTCCGTCAGCCACAGGTGCTGCATGCGGGAGTAGCCGCGGTTCGGCGACACGGGTGACTTGTTCGTGCACACCTGCGTGAAGTCGACGCGGATGTTCCGCCACGCGTACATACCCGGCGTCACCTGTGCCCAGATGATGCAGCCGAGCGGCTCGTAGCGCGGGAACGCGCCGCAGTCGTCGAGCGCGCGCACCTTGAACCCAGTCATCTCGCCGTCCGCCTTCACCGCAACCTCGATGTCGAGGAACGTGCGCTCGTTCCCATGCGCGTTCGCGGTGTGCTGGTCGGTGCGCCACTCGGTCCACTGCACGGGGCGCGCGAGCTTCCGCGCGAGCAGGCAGAGGACGACGTACTGCGGATGCAGGCAGATCTTGTTCCCGAAGCCGCCGCCGATGTCGTGCGTGACGAAGCGGAGCTTGTCGATCCCGGTGCGGAGGGCGGGCGCCATCCAGATCGCGCCCACGCCTGGCATCTGGTGGTTGCAGGTGAGCGTCCACTCGCCGGTTCCACGGTCGTACTCGACGAGCGCTCCCGCGCACTCGAGCGGAGTCGAGGAGAAGCGGTGGAAGTGCAGGCGCTCGATCTTCACGACGTGGTCTGCCTCGGCGAGTGCCGCGTCCGCGTCACCCCAGTCGAACACGCCCGACCAGACGACGTTCGACCCCGCGTCGTCGTGCAACACGACTTCGTCCTTCAGCGACTCCTCCGCATCGGTGAGCACCGGCAGCGGCTCGTATACGACCTCGACGAGGTCGGCGGCATCGCGCGCGAGCTCGCGGGTCGCGGCGCAGACGGCGGCAACCGGCTCGCCCATGTGCCGCACGCGGCCGACTGCGAGCGCGTAGTCCTTGATGTTCCCGCCCGGCTCGACGGACATCTCGAAGAAGGGGTCGGTCTGGATCGCGACCTCGTCGCCGGTGATCGTCCCGTACACGCCCTCGAGCTCGAGCGCCTTGGAGACATCGATGGAGACGATCTTCGCGTGCCCGTACGGCGAGCGGACGAAGTGCACGTAGCCCATCCCATGCCGGCGCACGTCGTCGAAGAACGTGCCGAGGCCCTGGACGAGGCGCTTGTCCTCGCGACGCGGGATCGACTGGCCGACGTAGCCCTTTTCCAGGGTCTTCGCGGCCTCGTCGGTGACGGTGCTCACTTGCCCCCTCCCGCTGCGACGACTGCCTCGACGATGTTCACGTACCCCGTGCAGCGGCAGATGTTTCCCTGGAGCGCGAGGCGGACGTCTTCCTCCGACGGGCTCGGGTTACGCGCGAGCAGGGCCGTCGCGCTCATCAACATCCCCGGCGTGCAGTAGCCGCACTGGAGCGCGTGATGCGCGTTGAACGCCTGCTGGAGCGAGTTCAGCTCGCCGTCGGCGGCGAGGCCTTCGACGGTCGCGATAGTCGCGCCGTCGGCCTGCACCGCGAGCAGCATGCAGCTCTTCACCGGCTCGCCGTTCACGTGCACCGTGCAGGCGCCGCAGTTCCCGGTGTCGCAGCCGACGTGCGTCCCGGTGAGCCCGAGGTCGTCGCGGAGGAAGTGCACGAGGAGGCGCCGTGCGGGGACGTCGTACTCGATCTGCTCGCCGTTCACGTCCACCGAGATCGTCCGGTTCCGGGCAGGCGCGGTCACTGCTTCCTCCTCGAGGCCGCCTGGAGCACCGCGCGAACGGCCGAGACTTCGGCGAGCCGGCGGCGGTAGTCGGCCGAGCCGTGCGCGTCGGCGGGCGGGTCGAGCGTCGCGCCGAGCCCTTCGGCGGCGGCGCGGACAGCTTCCTCGGAGAGGTCGCCACCGGCGAGCTTCTCCTCCATCGCGGTCGGCCGCACCGGCACCGCGTCGACGCAGCCGAGCGCGACCCGCACGCCCTCGCCGGAGACGGTCGCGGCGGCGTTCGCGATGTACGTCCCGTGGACGCCGATCGTTACCCCGGAGAAGCCGTCGCCCGCGCCGGACGACGGCGGAACGGAGACCTTCGTCAGCAGCTCTCCTTCCCCCACGGCCGTGACGTAGACGCCGACGAAGAACTCCTCGGCGGAAACCGTGCGCTCTCCGCCCTCGCCGCGAATCGTGAAGCTCGCTCCCAGAGCAGCGAAGAGCGGCGGCAGGTGGTTCGTCGGGTCTGAGACGCACACGTTCCCGCCGACCGTGCCGCGGTTCCGCACCTGGACGTCCGCGATCGTGGCCGCGACCTCGGCGAGGATCGGCCGGGCGACCTCGACCTCGGAGGACGCGATGAGCTGCGCGTACGTCACCATCGCGCCGATCTCGAGCAGGCCGTCGGAGGAGAAGCCGATCGTGCGCAGCTCCTCGAGGTCGGCGAGGTCGACGAGCACGTCGGGCGCCGCCGCGCGCGCCTTCATGACGTTCACGAGCGTCTGACCGCCGGCGAGCGGACGCGCTCCTTCGTGCGCAGCGAGCAGCGAGATCGCTTCCTCCACGGTCGCCGGCCGCGCGTACTCGACCTCGCGGAGAAGCATGGCGTGGATTCAATCCCGCGCCTGCCAGGCCTGTCAAGCGCGTGCCTCGTGAGACGAGGTAGTTTCCGCACCTGAAACGGATGCAACCTGATCCCGACATCGGCGCGGTCTTCGACGAGCACGTCGCTGCGGAGTTCGTCCACCTCGACCTCGGCGCGACGATGGCGACGATGACCGAGGACCCGTACGTCAACCACGTGCCCGTGATGACCGGAGGAGTCGGTCTGGAGGAAGTGCGCCGGTTCTACGGACAGCACTTCATCGGGAAGTGGCCCGCTGACATCGCGATCACGCCGGTCTCGCGGACGGTCGGCGACGAGCAGGTCGTCGACGAGCTCGTCCTCTCGTTCACGCACGACATCGAGATGGATCAGCTCCTGCCGGGCGTCGCCCCGACGGGCAGACAGGTGCAGCTCGCGTTCTGTGTGGTCGCGAAGTTCGACAGCGACAAGCTCGCCCACGAGCACATCTACTGGGACCAGGCGTCGCTCCTCGTGCAAGTCGGTCTGCTCGACCCGGCCGGGCTCCCGGTCACCGGCGCCGAACAGGCCGAGAACGTCCTCGATCCGCGGGCGCGCCCGTTGAACGAGCTGATCCGCAGCCGCAGCTGACGCCGCTCAGACGGTTCCGTGGAGCGCGAGCACGACCCGGACGAACTGCTTCGTCTCGCGGTACAGGCCGCGTTCCCGCACGGCCCGCGCGCCCTGGTACCAGCCCGCAAGCGCCAACCGCCGGTTGCCCCCGAACTGGTCGAGCTGCCAGCGCAGGTAGCGAACGCCGGCGCGAATGTTCCCCGCGTACGTGCGCGGAGTCCGGACGCCGAGCAGCACCGTGTCCACGAATTCCCACGTCTCGGGCAGGAGCTGCATGACGCCGATCGCGCCCACGTGCGAGACGACGTCCTGCTGGTAGCCGGACTCCATCCACGCGAGCGCGCGGACGAGCGCAGGGTCGACGTCGTTCCTGTTCGCCCAATAGTCGAGCGCGCGACGCACGGCCTCGCGACTCGGGGCCCCGGCCCGCGCCGCATGAGCGCGCCGCGGGAGGACGAACCGCTGACCGGCGACGATCACGTCCGTCAGCGGGAGCCCGTTCGTCCGCGCGAGCTCCATGGGAGTCACGCAGTACCGCGCGGCGATCGAGAAGAAGCTTTCACCGGGCTGCACGACATGGATGCGCACCGGCCCGCGACGCACCAGCAACCGGTACGTCTGCGGGCCTGCGATGCCGTCAGGCACGAGGCCGCGGCTCCGCTGGAAGCGGCGTAGCGCGGCTGCCGTCGCCGGAGTGAAGCGGCCGTCGATCGCAGTCCTCCTCAGGCCGTGCCTGCGAAGCCGGAACTCGAGCACGGCGACGTCCCACCCGAGCGCCCCGACCGCGAGCTCCCGATGCCCGAGGAAGGGCTTTCCACGTCGACCGAGCGCACGCCGAGTCGCAGGGCCGACCCGTGCGTCCGGCGAGAGCCCTCTGGCGCGCTGGAACGCGACGAGCGCGCTCGTAGTCTGCGGGCCGCGGACGCCGTCGATCGGCCCTGGATCGAAGCCATGCGCGCGGAGACCGACCTGCAACGCGGCCGTGGGAGCGCTGGCGGCGTGCGCGTTGTGACCGCCTGCGAGGACGCCGACGAGCAGCGCCGCGCCGAAGACGGCGAGTCGACACATGGACGGGTCCCTTCGCCTCCGGCGGGCGCCCTCCTTCTCCCGGCGGATCCGAAGAACCCGCGGGAGCGCCGGTACAATCGGCCGGCTGCCTTCCCCGGTAGCTCAATTGGCAGAGCATCCGGCTGTTAACCGGAGGGTTGTTGGTTCGAGTCCAACCCGGGGAGTAACGGGGGTCGCACCCATGCAGACTTCGCATGATTGAGCCAAATGGTTTGTGCGGTTCCGTGCGATCCTTGCGAAAAGTGCGGTGCGGTGCTGTCCTCGGTGCTGTCCTCGGGGAACCTGTCCCTCACGGCCATCTTGTCGCCGGTGTCGAGACCGGTCATCGTGACCAGCGCGGGGCAGGTCCGATCGATCACGGTTCGCTAGTGATCGCGCATGAGCGGTGGGAGGAGGTCGTCCCCGCGATTCTGGCTCTAGCGCGTGAGCAGAAGCTCGTTGTGGTTGACCCCAGGACGAAGAGCTGTTCCCGCCCGGGCCGACCGGCGACCGATAGCGCGACGGAGCGAGCCGCCTGACGCCCGAACTCAGCACCGGCCGCAGATGGAGGGGCCTGCCCGCTCAGAGACGGAGCTCAGGCGTTCAGGTAGCCACCCGGCCCCGCGGCCGATGGGTCTAACTCGGCACGCGGTCGGGCAGTTATCGGCCACGTCAGCGGGGAGTCAGGGGCTGACGGGACTGATGCATGGAGACACGGGATCGCCGGAGTCTGCCCCACCCGGCGATCCCGGCTCCGTCATCGCGACCAGCGCACTCGCGCAAGTCACTGACCCGCGCTTTGGCAGCATGAGACGCATGCGCGACTGGCCTGGCCGGGCACACGTCAGGAGACTGCGACTCTGGCCTGAGCTCGCGCAAACCGCCGAGCGGATCGAGTTCCGATCCGAGCTGTTCCTCGGCGCCCTCCTCATCGGCTCGCTCTCGCGAGGCGAGGGAGACGCGATTAGCGACATCGACCTGGTCGCCGTAACCCACCCGGGTCAGTGGAAGCAGGCATGGGAGAGACGCAACGAACTGTCGTCGGGCGCCCTTGCCACGTTCGACCGCTCCGAGGGGAAAGCTGGAGTCGCGGGACACTCTTGGCTTACGCCGGCGCTAGTCAAAGTGGAATGCCTCGTCGCCGAGCCCGGGAGTATCCGCCTAGCAGGGAGCGTGGTCGTGCTCATCGGCGACGAAGACCTCGTAGACGCGTTCGACAGAGCTCCGCCCCGGACGCGCCAGGAGCTCGACGATTACGCCGCCGACCTTCGTGCGACTGACGCCATCTCCGATGTCGAGCGTGTCTACGGAGACTTGATTGAGTTGCTCCGCCGCGAAGCACTCCCAAGGCTCGGCTCCAGCTAGTTCAAGTGCGAATGGACGATGAAGGGAGTAAGAGATGACGCGATTAGAGTTCGTCCGCCGGCCCATCTCCAAGGCCATGCGCGCGATCTCGCCCTTTGTACGGCGCTACTGGGGGCGGCGCTACTTTTGGCGACGCTAGTCGAGCGCCCAGCGGACTCCGGCGCCGAGATGATGCCCAGGGACGGCCCGTACCTTGCCGCCCGGAAGCGGGAACAGCATCTCAACCATCGTGCCGTCATCTGCGGCCGTGAATGTAACGCCGTCCGTCAACCGCGTCATGAACGCAAGACCGAATCCGCCCTCATCTAAGCGCTTCGCTTGTTGCACTCGGCCGCTGCCGTGGTCTGCAACGACCACTGCGAGTTCGCCGCCGGCTTCATGCGCGCTCACCTCGACTGATCCCGGCTCGCCTTCCGGGTAGGCGTGCTTCACCACGTTGGCAACGGCTTCGCTGACGCAGAACTTCACGGCATACACCTGCACGCTTGAGAGACCAGCCTCACTCGCGATGCTCCCGGCAATGTCGCGAAGCGGACGGAGGCACTCGGGTCGTGCCTCGGCGGTCACGTGCAGCTCGGTCGGCATAGCACCACCTCCACTCACACGTCCTCCCTACTCTACTCCACGATCGTTGACGGTGCGCCTGTAACCGCGGGACACGTCCCGAACTGCCATCTTGTCGCCGCCGGCGCCGTCGGTCATCGTGACGGCTCTCGCCACCCGGCACGGGTGGCAGCGGTATGGGCAACGCTTTGGCGATCGGACCGTTGGGGTATGTGTCTTGGCATGCGGGCGGTTCCGATTCTCTTCGCCTTGGTCGCCTTTCTCGCCATCGCTATCACGGCGTTTCTACTCGTAGCGGGCTGGACGGACTGAGGCCCCGACGACGGGGCAGCCAAACGGCGCGTGTCCGCGCCTCATTCCAACCGGCCTGTGTCCCAGAGGTGGGCGGTGAAATCCGCGTGAAGTGCGCCCGGAGTGACGTCGTTCCCGTCCTCGTCGACGAGGAACACACGAAAGTCGTCGGCGAGCTGGGTTCCGTGGTCGAGCGTCACGAAGACGTTGAGGAGGCAGGCGAAGAGAGCCTGCCGAGCGACCTCGACCGGATCCTTTCCCTGCTCCGCCTCCTCCGCAGCGACTTCGAGACCGGCGTCGAAGGCGCGGGCGACGTCTTCGAAGAAGACATCACGCCGCTTGATCTCGTCAGCGTCCACACTGGCCTGTATTCCTCGGCACCCGCCGGATGGAAACACGACCGCTCATGCGACGTGGCGGGGATGCCGGCAAGCGTTTATGCGTCTTGCGTACCGGGAAGCCATCTACCACGCAAACAGCTTTGCCGCTCGGGAACGAGCGGCGAGATAGGGAGGTGGGGAAATGGCTGGGATTCAGAGCATTTCGGAGCAGGTGATCGATTATGCGGAGCGGGCCTCCGCCATGGCCGACGCCGCGGAGGGACGGAATCGGCGAGTCGGATCGAAGCTGACCCGGTGGGTGGTTCTTCCGGCATCGGGCGCGGCGCTCTTCGCGCTCGCCAGAAGCAACTACGTCTCCCGGCAGGCCAAGGACGTGGTAGACGGAGCGAAGAGCCGCGCCTCCGAGTTGCCCGACGATCTCATGTCCCGCGTCCGCCAGGCCGCGAACGGCTCGATGACGAGCACCAGCCGCTCGCCGAAGCGCAGCGCCACGGCGTCATCGCCAAAGACTTCTTCGCGCAGCTCGAGTTCGAGGAAGCGCACGACGGCGCGGGCGCGCTGACGACAGGAGATCTCGGCTGGCGGCTCCAGGCCGCCCCGCCGAGCGGGGGTGAAGGCGCCGTTCGTCATCGTGACGAGTACGGGGCCGGTCCGATCGGTGGAGCTCAGGCGTTCAGGTAGCCACCCGGCCCCGCGGCTGCGGCGGGAGACGCGTCCGATCTCCGGCGGCAACGGGCTGCTGAAGCCTCAGGCGCTCTGACCCGTACGGGTGACGCAGCTGCGGAGGGAGCGGGCCATGCTCGCCATCCACACCCTCAGGGGTGGATTGAGCGGCGGGCCGCCTGGGCTGCTCGCCGCTCTCTTTCTTGAACGGCATTTCAACGGCCCCTCCCTTGCGACCATGTCCCGAACGGCCATCTTGCCACCGGCGTCGACGTCGGTCATCGTGACACCGCGGGGCCGGTCCGATCGGTGGGAGCTCAGGCGTTCAGGAAGCCACCCGTCCCGCTCGAGCTAGCGCCGACCCAGCGGGGAGAGCATCGGCTCGCCGACATGCTGTACGGCAAGTCGGGCCGTTTGGTCCCTCCCCTCGCGAAGCGCACCGAAGTTGGCGCCTGCCTCATCGCCGGGTATCCGGACATCAGTAGGTTACTGGCAGCGCTCCCGAGCGTAGGTCCGCGCCGATGTCCCGGCTCGAAACTAGCTCCCGTCCGGCGCGCCCGCGCCCACCGTACGGCTCCGGCTCGAGTCTTCGAGCTGCACCGAGCCCTCGACCGGCGCCTTTGCGGGCGGAGAGGCGAATCTCGGAAGGGATGCCACCTCTCCGACGGGGACATCCGGCCGCCTAAAGGGCCACGAGCCGCGTACCGGCGACCGGTTCAGCACGACACCGAACACCTGCTCGCCCGCGCCGCGCAGAAGTTGCGTCGCGGTCTCGAGCTCATCGCGACGCGTCGAGCCTACCCGGGCGACGAGGATCACACCCGAGGCCGTCGCCGCGAGAAGGGAGGCGTCTGCGACGTCTAGGAGCGCTGGAGCATCGAGGAAGACGACGTCGGCCCGGTCGGTGAGACGGCGGAGAACCGCGACGAACTGCTCAGAACCGAGCAGCTCCCCGGGGTTGGGCGCCGGCGAGCCGCTGGTCAGTACCTCGAGAGCTGGGCCCTCCTGCCACTTCGTCAACGCCGTCTCGAGCGGAGTGCCGTCCACCATGACGTTCGTCAGGCCGGGACTCGGAGGGAGGCCGAAGAGCTCGGCGAGCGTCGGCCGCCGCAGATCCGCGTCGACGAGCGCGACCCGGTAGCCGGCCTCGGCAAAGGCGATTCCGAGGTTGGCGACCACGAGTGTCTTGCCCTCCGACTCGACAGCACTCGAGACGACATAGGAGCGAAGTCCTTGGTCGACACTGAACCGAAGGTTCGTCCGCAGGCGGCGATACGCCTCCGCCTGGAGCGAGATTGGCTCCTTCGCCACAACGAGCGGTCGCCGCCCCGCCTGGGCATCGTCCGCAATCGCGCCGATGACCGGCGAATCCGTCGCCGCCGCGACGTCTTCCACGCCGCGGATGCGGTCGTCGAGCGCGTCTCGCAGTACCGCGGCACCGATTCCCAAGACGAGGCCGAAGAGGATCCCGAAGGCCAAATACACGGAGTACTGCGGAGACGAAGGAGACTCCGGGAGCTCAGCCCGACGCGTTACGGTCACTCCCACCGGCGAATTCGTCGCGCCGCCCGGAGATTCCAACTCATCGGCGAAGCCGCGGAACTCCTCGCCCACGGCGTTTGCGATCGCCTGGGCGCGATCCGCGGATGGGTCCCTGACAGTGATGTTGAGCAGAACAGTGTCGACGGGAGCTTCCGCAGTGATTTTCCGTCCCAGCTCCTCGGGCGTGGTGTCGAGGCTGAGCCTCCTGATCACCCGGCGCGCAACGACGGGGCTGTCGACGATCTGCGCGTACGACCGCACGCGTTGCTGGGCGAAGAGTCCGCCCTGATACGTCTCGCTCAGGTCCGCCGACACACCGCCGGTTGCCACGAACAGCTGCGTCCGCGCCTCGTAGATCGGCGTGCGGCTCCATGCGAGCAACCCGGCTGCGACCGTGCAGAGGACGACGCTCGAGAGAACGAGGAGCCAGCGCCGTTGCACGATTCGAAGGTAGTGCCTCAGGTCCATGAGAATGTCCTCGGTCGCCGCCGTCTGGTGCGCTTGGACTGCATCGCGTTTCCCTGAGGATAGGCCAGGTTCAGGATTGTGAAAGACCCACTGCGTCGAACGTCGCTTGCCGACGAGGCAGCGACCCGGCCACCGCCTCCCAGCCGAAGATTCGAGTCCGCCATCCGAAGGTGCCTATCGGCCACCGATTCGCTGGGCGCCGCGGTAGTAGTCGACGATCTCGTGCGGAGCGAGCTCATGATCGCTCCGGCGACCGAGGAAGTAGAAGGCGGAGGCGTCATCCATGACGAACTCCTCCGGAACGAGACGATCGAGGAAACGGAGCCAGAAGAGGAGCCCTCTGACGAGTTTCCCGAGCAGCTGTGAGCGCAGCAACCCGCGTGTGAGGTGGTCGATGCTCCAGAGAAGCTGCGTCCCCGGCCCCGCCACCGGACCGGCCGAGAGCTCCTCGAACGCGCGAAAGAGGTAGCGATGGCCGCTGCTCGTAAAGCGAACGAAATCGTGCGGACCAGCGTGCACCTGCTGCAGAAAGGGCGTCTCCGCGTAGACGAGGCCGCCTCGCACGAGCACCCGCTCGATCTCCTTGACTACTTGTGCGGGATCGAGGACGTGCTCCAAGACGGCCTGAATCAGAACCGCGTCGACGCTCTCGTTCGCCAGAGGGATTCGGTGTGCGTCGGCGACGAGCTGGGTCAGCGAGCTCGGGTAGATATCGAAGGCGAGCAGACGAATCCCGCGCTCCGCGTAGAGCGCCTCGACGCCGTTGCCCATCGTTCCGCCGCCGATGACGAGGACCAAGGGCGTCGGCCTGCTCAGGAGAGACAGCAGGAGCTCGACGTTCTTCGCCGCCACCTTGTTCGGTGGCTTCCACCACGATCGCAGCCACGGCGGTAAGCGGTCGAGCGACCAGCGGCGCTCCGTGCGGGAAAACGAGCGGGACTGAAGCGTCGTCTCCACATCGTCTCGTCGCACGATGCTCTGTTGGAAGTCGATGATCGCCGGGCACCCTCCGACCGTCGGGAAAGCGTCACCCCGTGCGAGGGCACATACGGGCGAGCTGCACCGAAAGGATCCTCTCGCCTCGCTGAGGCTGGAGCCGCATCGCGGACAGATCAGCAACGAGGCGGCGCTCGCAAGGTCGACTAGCGGCACGTCTTCATCACTGTCGGTGTGCTCCTCGATCGCGGAGTCGTGTGTGCAAGTCGACAGAGCTGGGTATTGACCGTTTCGAAGCAGGAACCGATACTCCGAGGACTACTCACGGGGAGGGCTGCGGCTTGGCACCGGGAGTCTATGGACGACCACGGGACCCGGGGTTTACCCAGTTGTCTGCGTTTACGCAGATGTCTGGAAGGACACCCATCCACGGGGAAGTGGCGACGCCGAAACCGGAGGTCTGCCTCGTCGGCGGGCCGGACGTGGACGCGCGTCTCGATTTGATGCGCCTCCTGAGTCGCGATTTCGATGTCTTCGCGGCCGGCACCGACGCTCGACTGGCTGCGTCGTTCTCCGAGGCAGGTTTCCGGTTCCGGCACTACCCGATGTGCCGGCGTGTGAACCCGGTGCTCGATGCCCGCAGCGTTTGGAGGCTCGTGCGGATCTTCCGTGCGGAGCGCCCGACGATCGTCCACACGTTCGATACCAAGCCGGGCGTCTGGGGCCGGATCGCGGCGAGGCTCGCAGGCGTGCCCGTCGTCGTGGGGACCCTTCCGGGGCTCGGGAGCCTCTACGCGAGTCCCAGTTGGAAGCGTCGCCTTATCCGGCTCGTATACGAGCCGCTCCAGAGTCTTGCCTCCCGTTGGTCGGATCTCACCATCGTGCAGAACTCTGACGACGCCCGCGAGCTCGAGCGCCGGGGTGTGGTGCCGCGGGGCCGTGGCACGATCATTCCGGGATCGGGCGTTCGCACCGACGTCTTCGCCCTGTCGAGCTCGAACGGCGCCCATTCGAAGCTCCGCACCGACCTCGGGCTCGACGGGAGCGGGTTGGTCGTCACGATGGTCTCCCGCATCCTCCGAGCAAAGGGTGTGCTCGACTTTGCTGCAGCCGCTCGGATGGTGCGGGAAGCCGAGCCCGGCATCGCGTTTCTCCTCGTCGGTCCTGCCGACGCCGACAGCCTGGATGCCCTGACAGCCGACGAGTTGAAGGAGCTCGATCGCAGCGTGACCTGGATCGGGCCTCGAAGGGACGTGAAGGAGCTCCTCGCGCTCTCGGACGTCTTCGTCTTTCCCTCCTTCTACCGCGAGGGCATCCCGCGCGTCCTGCTGGAAGCGGCGTCGATGGGTCTGCCGCTGGTCGCGGCCGCCGGGCCCGGGTCGAACGAGGTCGTGGAGGACGGCGTCAACGGTCTGCTCGTGCCGCCCAGGGATGCGGCCGCGATCGCGGACGCCGTGCTCCGCTTGGCACGCGCGCCCGAGCTGCGGGCGCGCTTCAGCAGAGAGGCCCGAGAGTGCGCCGTCGCGCACTTCGACATCTCGGTCGTCGCGGAGCAGACGCGGTCCTTGTATGAGGCGCTTCTAAGCGACAAGCAGCTCGCCGCCGCCCGGACGTCGACCTAGGTTGCGGCCCGAATTGCCCGTGGAGCCCGTGATCCACGCCGCCACGCCTTATGGAAGAGACGGCCCGAGCTCGCGAGTGCGCGTTTATGAGTGGCTCGACCGCACCTCGGCTCGCCACGTCGTCAGCGGCTACCTCTGTCACCGCAATTCGAGTCCTGCCCATCTCGCTCGTCATCCGATCGCAGTCCTCTCTGCCGAACGCCGGTTACGCCGGATGGCCGCCGCCGGTCCGCGCCGGCTGCTGCTCCACCGAGAAGCGTCACCGCTCAGCCGGGGCGACCTCGAGCGCCGCCTGCTCACGAGCTCTGAGTTGTCCGTGTACGACTTCGATGACGCGCTGCAGTGGGATCGGGGAGAGGGAGGGCGTCTCCGTCGGTTGGCGCCGAAGGCGCCCAAGGCGCTCACGGCGGTGCGGCATGCGCATCGGGTGATCGCGGGAAACGCGGTCCTGGCGGACTGGGCTGCACAACACAACGACGACGTGATCGTGATTCCCAGCTGCGTCTCGCCGGATGCCTATCGACAGAAGGACGAGTACCAGATGGGCGACCCGCCACGGCTCGGCTGGATCGGGTCTCCGGACAACGAGGTGTATCTGGAGCTCGTGGCACCGGCCCTGCGCGAGGTTCATCGCCGAACCGGCGCGCGGCTGACGCTCATCGGAACGACTCGACCGAGGCTCGGAGAGCTGGAGAGCATCATTGACCGAGTGGCGTGGTCCGAAGCGACTCAGCACGCGACGCTAGCCGACCTTGATGTCGGCATCGCTCCCCTGCCTGACGAGCCCTATACCCGCGGCAAGTGCGGCTACAAGCTGCTGCAGTACGCGGCAGCAGGCGTGCCCGTGGTCGCCACTCCGGTCGGGGTGAACCGGGACATCCTTTCGCAGTTCGGCATGCCCGCACCCGGAGAGCAAGGTGAATGGGTCGACGCCCTGGTCGATCTCCTCGGCCGGCCGACCGAGGCCCGGGCAAGCCTCGGACGCAGCGCGCGCGATGCGACGAAACGGCTCTACTCCTACGACGCCTGGCTCTCGCGCTGGGAAGAAGCGGTCGGCATCGCGGGTGACTCGAGCCGGACTCCTCGAGCGCCACACACATCGCGAACCACTGGGCGGACGGCGTGAAGACCTCCTCGCCGACACCGCACCGCCGGCGCCCAACGAGCGCGTCCGTGCACGTCGTCATCGTCAACTGGAACACCGGCGAGTACCTGCGGGACCTGCCTCGATTCAATCGCTCAATCCGACCTCACCGGCGTCGCAATCGCGCGCGTGACCGTGGTCGACAACGCGTCGTCCGACGACTCGGCGCAGGGCCTGGAAGGTATTTCGTTGCCCCTCGAAGTCATCGAGAACGAGGACAACGTCGGATTCGCCGCGGCCTGCAATCAGGGAGCGGCGGGCAGCGTGGCCGACTACCTCCTTTTCCTCAATCCCGACACACGGCTCTTCCCGAGCACGCTCGCAACCGTCTCGCGCTTCATGGAGAGCGACCGATCGGCGGGTATCGGCATCTGCGGCGTTGAGATCGTCGACGCCGAGGGGAGGCCGGAAGTCTCGTGCGCCCGGTTTCCGGACCTCCGCGTCTTCTTCGGGAGGATCACCGGGCTGAATGCTGTCCTGCCGGGGGTCCTCCCCAGCTACCACCTGAGCCCTGCCGAGCTGAGCCAGAGCCGGCTCGTCGATCAGGTGATCGGAGCCTTCTTCTTCGTCCGGCGCGAGCTCTTCGCCCGGCTGGGCGGCTTCGACCCCCGCTACTTCATGTACTTCGAGGAAGTCGACTTCGCGCTACGCGCTCGACGGCAGGGCGTCCGCTCGTACTTCCTCAAGGAAGCCTCAGCATTCCATGCCGCCAACGTCAGCTCCGACCAGGTACGCGGCCCGAGGCTCGCCTACTCGCTCCGCAGCAGGATTCTCTTCGCCCGCCGGCACTGGCCGCCCTGGAAGGCGGGAGTGCTCGTGACCCTCACCTTCACCGTCGAGCCCGTGGCGCGTCTGACGAAGGCCGCTCTCGGCTGGAAGTGGTCGGAAATCTCCGCGATCGCCGACGGCTACCACCGGCTGTTGCGCGACCCGCCGGGCTCCGGGAAAAGCGGTACGCGCCGGCGAGCGGGGACAGAGACGAACTGAAGTCAGCTCGACGCCCGCACAGCCGTCGGCTCTGTGCCGCGTCATTCCCGGACGGGCGCGGGCTCGGCACGACGTCTGAACAGCGCGGCATGAGCCAGCGGCGCTCGTGCCCGGCGCGGCGAGAGTCGCGGTACACCTTGCGGCTGTCCCGTGAGGATCAGCGCGACGAGTGAGAACGAGAGAAAGTCGATGATTCCGATCGACCAGATGCCCTCGGTGGTCCCGATCATCGTGGTCGTCGCCGCGGCCAGCAGCACCCCGGCCCGGCCGTGGCCCGCCGACACGACTGTTGCGACCAGCACACCGACGATGAGGGCCAGGCCGACCCAGCCCGCGCCGAAGAGGACGTCCATCCACTGGTTGTGGGCTGAGCGCTCCGCCGCGCGCGGAATCTCGCCGGAGGCCACCAGAAGCTCCCACTTGTGAGGCCCGTACCCGAACCAGGGCGACCGCTCGACGTAGTCGGAAGCCACGCTCCAGAGCACCGGCCTCTCGGTGAGCGACGAGGGGTCCCAATCGTGTCGAAGGACGTAGACGGAGCTGCAAAGGGCGGCCGCCAGGACGAGGCCGGCGACAGCGGTTCGGCCGCCTCCCGGCCGGTCTCGCTCGAGGTCGGGGCGAACGACGAGGAGCGCAGCCACGGAGATGACTGCAGCCACGGTCGCCGTCTGGCTTCCCGTGGCGACCGCCATTCCGGCCAGGTAGAGGATGAACCAGGAACGCGCCCGGCCGCGGAAGCCGAGGTACGCGAACGGGATCGAAGCCGCGAGGGCAATCCCGAGCAGATCGGGGTTCTGAAAGACTCCTGTGAAGCCGAGTCCGCCGCACGCTCCCTCGCAGGGAACGACGAATGTGACGTCATGGCGGAGCACCGCCAGAAGACCGCTCGAGACGGCGAGCGTGACTCCGAAGATGCCGGCGCCGAGCGCGGCGCCGCGCCCGCGCGGAAGCACGGTGGCCGCCAGCAAGCAGAGGAGCAGCACTGCGCTCCGGAGCGTCGGCGATCCGTTGTGAAGACCGGAGACCTGCGCCACCGCCCAGAGGAGAACGGCGAATACACCGGCAACATGGATCGGCACGTACTCCGCCACGAGTTGCCGGAGGAGGAGGACCGACGCCAGGAGCGCGACGAGCAGCACGCTCATGTCGATGGCGCGATCGAGCCAGCCGGGGTACGCGGGGACGAGCTGACCGAACACGTTCGGTCTCCGGCTCAGCCCGCCAGAGATCGCGACGAGAGCGATCGGCAGGCTCATGAGCCAGCCCATCCCGAGCGTCAGCGCGCTCGATGCGTCCAGGTCACCTTCGGCGCGCGCGCGTCGGAGCGAGGCAGCAAGGGTCACCAGGGTGACCAATGCGGCAGCTGCCATGATGATCGAAACAGCACTCCGCGACACGCCTACGTCTCGTGGTAGCAGGTTCTTCGGATCTTCGCTCGCTCACGCGCTGCCCGCGGCCGAGTTCGGCCGACAGCGCGGGCGGTATCTCACAGAATTCGAGACGGATACTGTCGCGCGCCTCGAGGCGATTAAGCTGAGGGTTCTGCAGCTTTGTAACGGGGACGGCTCTGAGGCGGAGTAGGCCGCACGCCGGGGCAGCTCCGATGGACAGGGTGGCGTGGGTCTAACCATGGAAGCGAAGCAAGCTCGAAAGCGTGTACTCCTTGTCTGCCAGCTCGACGGCTACGCGAACGGGTGGAGGCCCGTCGAGATGGAGCAGTTCTTGCGGCGACGGGGCCATGAGGTCCACGTCGAAAACACGTACTACCTGAGCAGGGCCTCGACCGACTCGAAGTCGCTCAGAAACAAGCTTCCCAAACTCCATCCCAAGCTCCTAGCCCTTTACGGCGTGGAGGCGGCGTCCCGGCTGTTCACACGCCGCTGGGGGTTCGGGAGACGGCACCTCTCGTACTACGTGCTTCGGGCCGACTGTCGCCTGAGGCGCAGCGTCCTCGGTTCGACGCTCCCTCTCGACGACTTCGACGTGATCATCTCCGCAACTCCTCATGACGCGGAGCTGCTAACGGTTCCCACAAGTGCACACAGCTTCTACGACTGCCCCCAGCCGTGGGCCGACGAGGTGTGGTTCGAGGGCAGGCTCACCGAGCGGCAACGTGAAAAGATGCGGAGCCACGAGATCGATCTCCTCGAGAGCGTCGATTCCCTGTCCTTTTCCTGGGAGTCGTACGCCCGTTACGCGATCGAGCACTACGGCATCAACGCCAGCAATCTCCTCCAGTTGAATTGGGGTTGCGTCCCTGGGTCCGAGCGCGCTCGCTTCAGTGAGCCACCTCGAGTGGCGTACATCGGCTCACTCACCTCGCGCTACATCAACCTTCCGCTTCTTTCGCGCCTGACAAAGCTGTATCCGCACATCGACGTCTACGGTGGACCTCCGCCCGACCCGTCTCTCGGACTGAACTACATGGGATGGGCGCCTCCGACCGTCCTCCAGCAGTACCAGTTCGGGCTCGTCACCTGCACCAAGGATGAGATACGCCGCGAAGGCTTCTCGGCGAAGCATCTGGATTACATCGCCTACGGGCTTCCGGTTCTGGTGCCCGCTTGGCGGCGCCACATGGATCTTCTCCAGGGGTCGGTTGCCTACGACGAGGACACATTCATCTCGGTTATCGAATCCTTGAGCCAGGAGGACGAATGGAGACGCATCAGTGACAAGTCCTATGGTCAGGCGGAGCGCCTGACCTGGGACAAGACGCTCGACCCGCTGGATCGGTGGCTTCGCGAATTGCCGGACAGGAGGCCTGCCGGCAATGGCGCAAGTTGACGCCGCTCGGCTCGCGGAAGCGTGCGAAGCCAGCTCTCGATTCACGAAGCGAGTCTGACCGCGAGGACTTGCCTTCGGCTCGCGGCGAAGATGAGCAATCCCAGCAGCGCCGGCAGCCCGGAGAGCCCGAGAGCCACGAACCCATGCAGGTCCGTCTGGACGATCGCCAGTTCTCCCGCGATGGTGACCGCCGCAGCCACGAGGGCCAATCCCCACCAGCGTCTCCCAGGCACGATGACAGGGAGCCCCTCCTTGCGGCGGCAGAGGCTTACGAAGTAGACGGACGCGACGATCCCCGTAACCGCCGTCGCAGTCACCACGCCCACCAGGCCGCCCAGCAAGGCCGCCGGGATCGTCACGACGGCGTTTCCGATCGTCCAGACGAGCGAATATCGCGTCTCGAGTCCCGGGCGTCCGACGGCGCGGACGTAGCACGTCCGCATCCCGGTCAAACCGACGTGGACCATGTATCCGGTGAGCAGGACGGCGGCGGTGACGCCGCTCAACACATAGTCGTCCCCGAGCCATACAGGCACGCTGAACCCGATCGCGGCGACGGCGATCACACCGAACGCGAGAACGTCCGGAAGCCACCTGCGCTCGAAGCGCTCGAATTCGGCGCGCGACTCCTCCCGCCCTCGGCGTCGAAACGTCGTCGTCAGGCGTGTCAGCACTGGGGCGAACACGTACAACGGAATGCTCCGGACGGCCGATGCCGCCTGCATGCCGATGCTGTAGAGACCGACGTACCGAACCGGCAGTACGACCGCGATCACGAGCGCATCCATCTGGACGTTGACGAACCCGGTCGCAGCTGAGAGCTGCATTCGCGACGCGTAGCGCCAGAGCTCCCGCTGGCTTGTTCGCGCGGGCAGAAGCGGTCGCCGGAACGACAGGTTTCGGGCGGCAAAGAGCAAGCTCGCGAGCATGAGAACGGCGTAACGCAGTGCGGTCGCGACGATGAGAGGGGTCAGGCCGCGCCCAGGCTCGACGAGCACGACGACCGCCACCGCGAAGGCTCCCGCCGAGCCGACCGTACTGGCAGCGAGCGCGCGGAACTGACTGTTCCCCTGGAGCACTGCGGCGGCGGAGTACGCCATCAGCGTCAGCGCCGCCAGAGCTGGCAACCAGCGGAACACCGAAACTGCCTCGCCCTCGAGGTCGGCCGGCATGTTGAGAAAACCGACGACGGCCGGTGCGACCGGGTATGCGGCCAGGGTCAGGACGAGCCCGAGCGCGGTGAAGAAGACGAGCGAACCCAGGAGGAGACGTCCGCTGTTCGCACGATCCTCGTGGGCAGCGTCGATCGCGAAGAAGCGCGCGAGCGAGGCGGAGACGCCGCCGTCCAGCAGCGTCAAGGTGCCGAGGATGACGAGCGCAAGCGACCAGACGCCGAACAGGTCCAACCCGAGCCTCTGGAGGAGGAAGGGCGTCAGCGCGAAGGCGACGACGATCGGCGCAATCTGCGCGAGGCCGTTGTAGCCGACGAGCAGCGCCAGCTCGGACGGACGAGCAGCAAGTCTCCCCAGCATGCGCGGCCCCTTCGGCCCCATGATCCGACTGTAGAGCACGATCGGCGCGTTCTCGCCTGCTCCGGCGGCAGGCCGGTGCTCTGACGCTCAACGGTGGTTGCATTCCACCGACTCGCCGCCCATGCCGGCTAGCGGGCTCGGGGTCCCCCAAGCCGTTGTCCGCTAAGCGCCGCTTCGGCTCACTGACGAGCTACTGAACGGCTTCGTGACGAGATGCAGCCAGCCGGACTCAAACTGCGCTCGATCGGTGGAACTCAGGCGTTCATGTAGCCGCCGGTCCTCGCGAACGACTGATGCGTTTGAAGCAGCACGCGATCCGGCAGATATCGGCCACCCCCGCGGGGAGTGAGGGGCTGACGGGACTGATGGCACGGAGACGCGGGATCACTGGTCTGACCGGCCGGCGAACGCGAGCGCGTCCAACTGCTTGTCGGTGAGCACCCAATCGGCCAACTCCTTGACCTCATCGGGGAGCGCCTGCCCAGCTTGATCTGGTCAGATTTGTCCAAGACGTCCGGCCTGTGATGCCATAGCGTGCTCTCGAGCGATCGAGAGGAGCTGGACGTGAGAACAAGGGTGAACATCAAGGCGATGCATACGCTCGTCTACTCGGACGATCCGCCGGTGACGAGGGCGTTTCTGCGCGATGTGCTCGAGTGGCCGTTCGTCGAGCAGCCGGACGTGCCCGGATGGCTCATCTTCAAGACGGGCCCGAGCGAGATGGGGGTGCACCCAACCTCGTACACGCACGAAGGCAGGGATTACTCACACCCTCGTCACCACGAGATCTCGCTCATGTGCGACGACATCGACGCCACAGTCGCCGAACTCACCGCGAAGGGCGCCGTGTTCTCCGGGCCGGTCGAGGACCTCGGCTTCGGCCTGGGTACGAATCTCGAAGTGCCCGGTGCGGGCGAAGTACTGCTCTACGAGCCGCGCCACCCGGAAGCGCACAGCCTCTGAGCGCTCTGTTGCGCGCCGCTCTCGCTATGGGATCACCGCCGACGCGGCCACCCACGCTGCCACTGGTGCGGCGAGCACGCCGACACTCGATCTACGCTTATACGCTGCGCGCCGTGCCGTGCTCGAGTGTGGTGAGGTCATCGATCCGCGTCGCGAAGCGTGGGATCTTGATCATCGCGATGACGGCCGCGGCTATCTCGGGCCGAGTCACAGCCGATGCAATCGGGCGACGAATCGTGGCCGTGAGCCGGCGTCGTGGGATTCCGCGTCGCGGATCTGGTGACCGACACTCGCGTTCAGCAGGCGCCGGAGGGGGCAACCGCCACCGTGGATCGTCAAGCCGATCCTCGCGACTCCAAACAGTCGCGCGGCAGAACTGAGGTGCAGCCGCCCCGTTAGGCGGGGGACAACGGGCTTCACGGGGCGGCTGCTACGGAGGACCCCATCGCGAGGGGATTGCTCAGGTCCGCCGTGAACGGAAGAGACCGGCGGCGATCCGCGTCGGATCGCCGCCGTCTCCTGCGTTAGGTCGTTAGCAAGCGGTGCCGGTGGGTGAGCCGCCCAACGTGTAGTTCTGGCAGAGAACCTCCACTCCGGCGTGTGTGACTGTGAAGTGCGCGGAAGTGGCCTGCAGGCTGGTAAGCGTGACCGTCCACTTCCCTCCTTCCGCAGCTCCGCCTCCCCCGCACCCAACCTCCACTGCCGAGGGAGTTGGGGGTGCGGTCACCGTTGCGGTGATATCCGGGACCGTGGCGCGGCCATTCTTGTCCGCGGTAATGGGTTGTGGCCCCGAAGTCCCCGTAGCGGCATCCACCGGATTCTGGCCGGGGGACGCATTGCCGCCCTTGTTCGTGCAGACGTAGTTCGCGATCCCGCCGACCGTCAGCACGCCGATCGCATCCGTGTTCCCGAGTCCGCTGAAGTTGCCACCGGACACGGTCGCCGATGCTCCATCGAAGCTGATCGTCGGCAGCTGCTTCACGGTGACCGCTGCCAGCGCTGTCGCTGTCATGACGGCGGCTGCGACAAGCACCGCCACCACTACTAGCCATCTGGATTTCTTCATCTCACTCTCCCTCTGGATGATCCAAGTAACGGGTCCAGGGCGAGTTTGTGGCGCGGACGTTCGTCTTCGAAGCCACCCCCTCTCACGCGAGACGCCCGCTTCAACGCCGTCCATCCTCCTCGGATGTCGCCCCTCACCGCAGATACGTCAACGCTACGCCTCTACGCGGGTCGTCCTCTTCGGACATTGACGGGAAATCGGTCGGGCGTTTGCCCTAGGACGATCACCTGACAGCCTTCTCTGAGGTAGCGCACGAGCCAGCGCCTCGCCGCCGGCTGAACTTCTGCGATCTGCACTCGGCGTAGACGAGGCGAGCCCTGGTATGCGAGCTCCAGGGCCACCCGGCGCACTTGTGTAGGGGATTCGTAAATTGAGCTTAGGGGATTCGTAAATTGAGCTCGAAGGACGGTTCCCTACCAACGCAGCGGGGCATGGAAACCCCTGTAAGCAGGAAAAACGCTTAGGGGGAATCCGACATGAAGAAGCTTCTGGCTCTTGCAGTCGTCGCGCTGACGGCCGCGGCATTCGCCGTCCCGTCGGCTCCGGCGACCACGACGTCACCGGCGAAGACGTGGCTGTGTCACAAGACGAGCGCCACGTTCACGACGAACGCCGGGACGTTCGTGAAGTTCGTCCCGATCCGCGTCGCGGGTCGTGCGCTCGTGCGGGCACACCTGGCGCACGGTGATGTCCAGGTCCTGCCAGCGCCGTCGGGCACGCTGAAGGCCCGGATCACGGCCGCGAAGGCGTTTTGCGGCGCACTGCGCGTCGCCGCTCCGATCACGCCCGTGACCGGTGGCGTGCCCCTCGAGGCGACGCTCACCGGCGGCGGCATCATGGCGCACCTGACGGCTCGTACGCAGGTCGGCCAGAAGCGGCTCTGCTTCGAGCTCGACGTCACGGCACCTGCCGGGGCCACCGTGCAGCTGACGTCGCTGACGCTGACGCGTAGCACCACCACGGTGACGATCGGTGCGTCGCAGCTCACGTCGCTGAGTTCGAGCGGCTGCGTGGCGCTCGCGACCAAGAGCGTCGCCAAGGTGTTGCTCGACGGAGATGTCGCGGTCGCCCTGAACGGCACGGTCACGCCGTCCGGTGGCAGTGCCACCTCGTTCCAGGCGACGGGCACGCTCTCCCAGTAGTCGCTGCAGGGGAGGGGAGGGCAGTCGGAGGGGCCGGTTCCGACCGGCCCCTCACCCTGCCGGGTGCCGGTACGAGCTTCGGCGAGCCGCGCTCGGCGTAGAGGTGATGAGCAGGCAGCGCCTCCTCGAGCGTGATTCTCATGACGCCGCAGCTAGCCTCGCTGCTGAGATGAAGGCAGACCACGATCTTGTCCTTGTCGCGGACGAGAGCTTCATGGCCTGCTTCCGGAAGCTAGCCCAGCATGTCCCGCACGGGGAGACGCACGAGGCCGGCTCGATCTTCTCATTCAGTACGGGTCTGCCGCTGTCCGGCTTCAACGGATGCGTCGTAACGAAGGAAGCGCAACCCGCCGAGCTCGCTGCCTCTTTGGCGTGGGTGGCGGCACGCAACGTTCCCTTTCGCGTGTGGGTCGCCGAGAGGCTCGCTGCGGGCCTTGCTGGGGTTCCCACCAGCTACGGACTGGAGCCTGCTGACTCGCTCTACCCAGGCATGGTGCTGCATCCAATACCCGATGCCCCTGCGTTGAGTGCTGGCGTAAGCGTCGTCCCGATCCTCGAGCCCAGCCTGGATGAGTTCATCGGCGTCCTTGGAGAAAGCGGGCTTCGGGCCGAGCTGGCGCACACGTTGTTCTCGCCGTCGTTCGCTGCCGACCCGGACGTTCGGCTGTTCGTCGGAAGGCTGGATGGAAAGCCGGTCGGCACCTCGATCGCAATTCGCAGCCGCGACGTCTCTGGCGTCGTCTACGTCGGCACCCTTCCGCAAGCCCGACGACGCGGCGTTGGTACCGCGGTTACCTGGGCCGCGGTAGAAGCCGGACGAGCCTGGGGATGCGACACCATCGTGCTTCAGTCTTCGGGCTTGGGGCTTTCGATGTACTCGGACATGGGCTTCCGAACGGTCGCGCCCTACGTCGTGTTCACCGACTCGTCCCCTGGCTAGTTCAGCCCGCCAGCCTGTAGCTCGCGCTCCTCGATCCGCAGGTAGCCCGCGAGCTCCGGGTCGCCGCGCACGTCGTCGACGAACCGCTCCGCGTCCTCGCGGCGGATCAACGTCTAGAGCTCGACGCCGAGCAGGAAGTCAGGCTTTACGCTCGGGGCCGGGACGCTTCGGACCACACGGCCCCGCAACGTTGGGTTGCGGGGCCGTACGTGATGCAATTCCAGCCGGACGGCTGCCCAGCTGGCACGTTCGTCAAGGGGGTTAGCGCACGACAATGTTGCCGGCCTCGATGGGCTCGCCGTTGATCTCGTCCGGCGCTCCGGTTGCGCGGTTGTCTGTGAAGGCGAAACAGTCTTCAGTCCCAATATCCCCTGGAACTACCGAATGAACGACGACCCAGCAGACTTCAGCGGTGTTGCCGGAGAGGTCGATGCTCGTGACATCCATGTGCCAAGGAAAGGCCGGCGGCACGGTGTCGGGGCCAACGCCGCCGATCCAGTCCAACGTGCCGTGAGCGCCATCCTCGTCCAGCCAGGCGTTAACTTCGATATGGCTGACTGAAACAGCGTCCCCACCTATCTGCACCTTGGCTTGCCCGCGAACCTCAGACCCTGGCTGCGCACCGATCGCCACAGAGCTGGTGGCAAGCAGAGCAAGCAACATTCCTACAAGCACTAGCTTCACCATGTCTCTCCCCTTCCTTTCCTGTATGAGTGCAGCAAGACGCTGCCGCTAAGTGAGAGAGGGCTGAGCGTCGCGGAAGGCCACGGTAACCGGGCTGCCCTGAGGAACGACTCACGCTCCTCGACTCGCTGAGCCCGATAACCCAACCAGGGTGGCAGGCTCACGTCAAGACTGTGACAAGCGACGATCTTGTTCCGCCCGCCCGCCTCCAGCTCCCCCTCCTCGATCCGCAGGTAGCTCGCGCGGTCACACCGTGGCCGCGGACCACCCGCTCGTGCACGCCGGAGTCCCGTCGCCAGTCGGCGATGACTTTCGCCAGCGTGCCCGGTCTGTGTCACCTTGTTGATCGTCGAGAAGCCTCAGAAGGGAGCGCCTGATGAATATGCCGCCGATCGTCTCGCCGCAGGAGTGGGATGCCGCCCGCGAGAAGCTCTTGGTGAAGGAGAAGGAGCTCACTCGCGCCCGCGACGCGCTCGCCGCCGAGCGGCGGCGGATGCCATGGATGGCGGTCGAGAAGAACTACCAGTTCGAGGGCCCCAAGGGCTCCGCGAGCCTCGCCGATCTGTTCGAGGGCCGTCGCCAACTGATCGTCTACCGCGCCTTCTATGCGCCGGACGTCACCACCTATGCCGCGGGTGGCGCCTACCCGGAGCGAGCGTGTGTGGGCTGTTCGATGGTCGCCGACCAGGTAGCACACCCTGCGCACCTGAACGCCCGCGACACCACCCTCGCCTTCGTCTCGCGCGCGCCCCAGGAAGAGATCCAGGGGCTGAAGAAACGGATGGGATGGGAAACCATTCCCTGGTACACCCTCACCGACGATTTCGACGATGACTTCGGCGTCGACGAGTGGCATGGCACCAACGCCTTCTTGCGCGACGGCGACCGAATCTTCCGCACCTACTTCGTCGATAGCCGCGGCGACGAGGCCATGGGGAGCACCTGGAGCTACCTCGACATCACGGCGCTCGGCCGCCAGGAGGAGTGGGAGGACTCGCCGGAGGGCTATCCGCAGACGCCGCCCTACCAGTGGTGGAACTACCACGACGCGTACGGAGACGCCGCATGATTACGCGCTTACGAATCGCTGATTCCGCCCGACCACCTCGAGCCAGCGCGTAGGTCCCGCGAGAGCTCGGGCCGATAGCGAAGGCTAGACCCCCCGCGAGCTTCCTTCCGCATCAGCGCCTGCACCGGGTCGCTTCCCGGGATCGCGCCACCCGTTGTCGCTCGTCCGATGATCGGGACGCCCGCCGACGGCGGGCGGAGGGTTCCTCGGAAACACAGACAGCAACCTCTTTCTCCCAGCCGGCAACTACATCGCTGGGGCAAACGCGATCTTCGACAACACAGACATGGCCCCGTTCACGGCGACCTGTTTCCTGGTGCTCGAGTCCGGGGTGGATCTCGTCTTCATTGATGTGATTGACGTCAGCCTCGGTGGGGACGGCGTGAGTGACAGGCAGGCGGTCTCCTTCGCGGGCACGTTCGAGAAGGCACCGGCGGACGACCCCTGCGTGTTCTATGCAGCGCTGGCCTGAAGGATCAGGAGCAGGAGGGCATAGATCGGCAACCAGTCGTACCACGACTCGTCCACGCTTCCTAGTTACCCGGTGTACTAGTTGAGGCCGTGGGCCGACCGCCGCTGAACCCCTCACTTGCCGACGTTCAGGCGACACTCGGCCGCGTCATCGAGGAACTCGCGCAGCCGCCGAAGCGGCAAGAACAAAAGAGCGGGTGGCTTCAAGAGACACGAAACGAGGTTGCGGCGCGGCTACGCGCCATCCGCGACGACATAGAGGGCGGCATGCCGCCCCACCCGCGAGACCTGCCGTCTCAGGTGGAAGTTTTCCGCTGGCTTGACGCCTCGGGCGTAGAGGTTGCTCCCGGCGACCCGCTAGTCGAGCAAGTCATGGACGCGTTCGCAGTCGCCCGGCGTTACGCGAATCGAAACACGAAGCGCGACTAGACCTCGCTTCGCGTCAGGCCCCCCGGTTTTGAGCGGTCAAGCGATTCTGAGCGCTCTCTTAGCGTTTACGCCGTGGACGTGAACTGACGGCCTCGCTGACGCAACCGCAGCAGCCTGGGGGGCCAACAACCATAACGTTGGCGGCCGCCCGGCTAACGTCGGGCTTCGACCGCTCCGGAGCACGGTCGAGCACCTGCGAGCCCACCTCGGGCACGTCGCGAGTGCCGTCGGGGGGCATCGCCGCCTCTTGGTCCTCAGGTCGACGAACACTCGACATGAGTCAAATGTTACGCCTCTACACGGGCCATGAGGTCGCTCACTCGATCGGCTCGGTCGCCTTCTCGACCTTTGCGATCAACTCGCGCAGCGCGGCGGCGTCGAGCACGATCCCGCTCTCGACGTCCTGGAGGAGACCGCGCAGCGTGTCGAGGCGCGTCTCATGCTTGAGCTCCCACTCGATCTGCTGGATGCGAGCGAGATGCGCTTCCACGACGTGCTCGGGTTCAGTCACTTCTCCTCCATCAACGGCGACAGCGCCGCCTCCGCTGCGAGCTTGCGCCCCTGACAGAGGAACCATACGTTCCGCCGAACGCCCCGAACGGGTGATGCGGGGGCCGGGGTGTGGAACTCTGAAATGCTCGCGACGAAATTAAGCCGGCCGGGCACGCTCCAGGGACGCACGGCGCGGGGTTCGACGACAGGAGAGGGGAGAGCGATGACAAGGCTTCTCACACGGACGGTGCTGTGCACAGGCGTGCTCGCCCTGGCGCTAGGGGCGGCCGCGTATGCGGCCGGCTTCACGCCGGGTTCGCCGGGGCTCGGAGACCCGATGTTCCCGAACGCCGGGAATGGCGGCTACGACGTTCAGCACTATGGTCTGACGCTCGACTACACGCCGTCGTCGAACCAGTTGACGGCGACGGCCGTGATCAACGCCCGGGCGACGCAGGATCTTTCGAGCTTCAACCTCGACCTGCGCGGATTCGCGATCTCGCGGCTGCTCGTCGACGACCGAGCCGCAACCTTCACGCGCGACGGCGGGCAGGAGCTGACGGTGACGCCGAGGACGGGAATTCTCGCGGGAACGACCTTCACCGTCACGATCGACTACGCCGGCACGCCGGCCGTCGTGACCGACCCGGACAACTCGATCGAGGGCTGGGTGCCGACGGACGACGGCGCGTTCGTCGTCAACGAGCCGCAGGGCTCGCCGGCCTGGTACCCGTGCAACGACAACCCGCGTGACAAGGCGACCTTCGACTTCCGCGTCACCGTCCCCGCGGGGCTGACCGCGATGGCAAACGGCGTCCTCGTCTCCAACGCAACGAGCGGCGGGAAGACGACCTGGGTCTGGCGGGAGACTGACCCGATGTCGACATACCTCGCGACGACGACGCTCGGGAAGTTCGACCTGGAGATCTCCAGCGTCGGGAGCATCCCGTCGTACGTCGCCGTCGACCCGCAACTCGCGAAGGGCCAGGTGCTCTCAAAGCTGCCGGAGGTGGTCAGGTTCTTCGAGTCGATCTACGGCCCGTACCCATTCAACGCGGTCGGAGCCATCGTCGACGACGCCAAGGTCGTCGGCTACTCGCTCGAGACGCAGACAAAGCCGAACTTCCCGTACGTGCCCGACGAGGCGACGCTCGTCCACGAGCTTTCGCACATGTGGTTCGGCGACTCGGTGACGCTCGTGAAGTGGCCCGACATCTGGCTGCATGAAGGCTTCGCGACATGGTCCGAGTGGATCTGGAGCGAGCGACAGGGCAACAAGTCGGCCGCGCAGTACTTCAAGCAGTACTTCAACACCCCGGCTCAGCAGACCTCGTTCTGGGAGCCCGCGGTCGCCAACTTCCTCGACCCGGCCCTGCTCTTCAACGGCACCGTCTACTACCGCGGCGCCATGACGCTCGAGGCCTTGCGCGAGAAGATCGGCGATCCCGCCTTCTTCCAGCTGCTCAAGGACTGGGCGACGCAGAACCGTTACGGCAACGTGACGACGCCGCAGTTCATCGCGCTGGCGGAGCAGAAGTCGGGGATGGACCTGACGGCTTTCTTCGACGCCTGGATTTTCCAGGAGGCGAAGCCGACCATCTGGTGAGGACAAGCCCGGGAGGGCGACCGCGGCCGGTCGTCCTCCCGCACACGATGGTCGGTCGTCCAATCGTCAACCCAGGCGGTCGCTTGATTGGGCATCTACTCCGAGTCCATGACGTCGAGGGCTTCGCAGCATCGCCTGGTCGCTCAGGTCGACTGAGAGCAGGGCGTCCATCTGCCCGGGGCGCTGCAGGCGCAGGCGTCGGCCACGAGCGAGCAGTGCCAGCCGACGGTCATGGGTCAGCTGTCGAAGTGCCTCGTAGTGGTAGTGGTGCAACATGGCGTTTCCTCCTCCCTGGTCTCCTTCGGCTTGCAAGTCGGCTTGTCCAGTCACTTGCGGATGACGGGTTAATCACGAGCAGGTCCTCCTTCTGGGGTTGCGGATCGACGGGCCGGGCCAATACCAGTGACCGTGGATGCCCCCGGACTCGTCCGGTTTAGGCCGGCCGCTAGGAGCGGCCGAAAAACCCTTACGGGTGGCCTACGCTGTGACGAGAGGCCAGCGCGGGCAAATCGAGAGTGCGAATCGCATGCATGACCTCCCTTCAGTAGGCGCCGGAACTCAAGTCCGGCGCAATCGCCAACCATGACATGCCTCCCCGTGGGTGTCAAGCAGGAGTCCGAGTAGGCAACACGCGACGCTGGGGGAGCTCGACCGATCCCCCCGACCCCGCGTTGGTCACGGTGACGTACGTCGACGGTGGCGACAAGATGGCCGTTCGGGTCGTGTCCCGTGGCCGACTCATGGCCAAAACGTCCCGGGAATCGCATCCGACGGACAGGTGTCGTGGGTTCGAGTCCCATCGTCCGCTCTCACGAAAGTAGGGTCATCGCATAGATACGAGTTCGCTCATGGACCCGCACAACAGTGGCTGCGTTCTCGGCTTCGCGGTAGCCGCAGCACTGTCACGCCTCTCCTGACCGCCGACCAAGAGCAGCCTTTGGCCATGACGAGATGGACTCAAATGGGTCTAGCGAATGGCGCCCGCCGACCAGGACACTGAATGACAGCCAGCCCGATCACGTTCGACCGCGGGCGACACCAAAGGAGAACGATCTATGAACGAAGTGCAGAACCACGGCCCGGCGGGCTACTAACCCCTGATGGCCGGGAAGCTGAAAGGAGAGTCGCTCCGGGTCAGGACGTTCGACGCCCGGGAGAAGGCCGTCCGCATGCGTCTGCTGGACGAGGCCACGAAGCGCGACCAGACCGAGGACGAGGACGAGGACATCGTCACGTTCACGCGGCACGAGGTCAGGGCGCTCTGGTCGAGCATCGGCAAGGACGTTCGCCAACTGACGGTCTTGGCGAACGCGGTTGCCCGGCTGACCCACGGCAACGGCCGGAGAGCGACGAAGTCGAAGTGACGGGCGCGGCCCGAGCTCGAGCGGGGCCGGCGGCTACCTGAGCGCCCCGACGCCGAGGTTCCCACCGAACAGGCGTTATTCGGTGAGCGCCTCCACCAGCCAATACCCCGACAGGCCTACGAGGAGCACGATGACGAGAAGCATTAGGTCGCGCAGGAGGCCGAAGAACTCGATGAGCCGGTAGACGTAGAACCGGCTTCCTGGAAACGCTCCTGAGCGCGCTTCGTCGACAAATCGGGAGAACTCCCAGACTAAGGGATCGACTCCAACAGCCGTGAGCCGGTCCTCGATTGCGATGAGATCCTTGCGCCGGTGCAGCTGCAGTATGCGGTTTCGCTCCAGGGCAACGGTCATCGCCAACACGAAGATCGCGCCAACAGCGGCGACGATCGCGCGGACAACTTCGGGAACGTCGTAGCCGAAGGTCGCGGCGACGAGAACGCCGGAAACACCGATCGTGAACGCAGGCACCTGCCACGTCAGCGTGTAGCTGTGCATGTGCTGCGCCGAGCACTCCCGGTACTGCCCTAAGAGTGCCATCAGCGTTAGCTGCGAGATCTCCTCGTCGATCCGTTCGGTGGCCATCGTGCGTGGAGTTAACCGCGTTCCTCGATGCGCTGCCACAAATCGGGAGTGGAAGGGCCTCGGACGCAAGATGAAGTGACGGAAGCCGCCGGGTCGGGTGGCTTCCTGAACGCCTGAGCTCCACCGATCGGGCCGACCCCAGGGTGATCACGATGACCGAGCTCGAGGTCGGCGACAAGTGGCCGTCTTGGACGTGTCCTGACACACTTAGCGGGTTGTGAAACGTCCGGTCGTCGAAGTCGACCTCCGCCCCTACTTCCAGGGTGAGGAGCGCGGCCATGTCGCGAAGGACATGATCGTCCTGCACGAAACGGTGTCGCACAACCGGCCCGGCGAGGGCGACATTCGCAGTGTCGCGGCGTTCCTGGACGACACCGGCCTCGAGATTCACGGGATCATCGACAAGGAGGCGTTCTCCGGGTGGTCCTACGACCGGCAGGCGATCTACGACCATGCCGCGTCCGGGGATGGGAACGTGAACACCCGGTCGGTCGGGTTCGAGCTGGTCTCCGAGATTCCGTCGTTGCCGACGAGGGCGGAGCGGCGAGCGGCGTGGAGGGCGGACGACCGCAAGCGGCAGCTGGACGAGGTTGCGCGGTGGTGCGCGTGGCTGTCGACCGTGGAGCCGATCCCGCTCAGGTTCTCGAAGGGGGCGTCGCCGGGGATCACGACGCACTGGAACGTCTCGGAATACTGGCTCAACGGGGATGGACATTGGGACTGCTGGCCGATTCACATGGGCGGGCATTTCCCCGCGCTCTACGTCGTCAACAAGGCGCAGCAGATCCTGGCCGCGGCGGAAGCAGTTTGAGTGAAGCTGCCTGACTGGTGGGCGTGAACGCCTGAGCTCCACCGATCGAGCCCGACCCCGCGGCCGTCACGATGGCGGACGGCGAGGCCGGCGACAAGATGGCTGTTCGGGACATGTATCGCGCACTCGGGCTCGGTACGCGCTTACCGCAAAAGCCGCACGCTGGCGGACGGAAGCCCGCCGCGAACGCTAGCTGCCCGCAAGTCGGTGGTGATACGCGCGTGCGATATCCAAAGCCTGTTCCTCGGATACAGACCCCGGCGGCCCATGCAGATCCACGGTGTAAACGAATGCACCGTCCGTGAATCCCACCCAGTAGCCGTCGAAGGGCCGTTCGTCCTCGGTTCCGACCCTCTCGATGTCCTCGGCGGTCGCGCTTCGGTGTACGCCCCGCGCACCCGGAATGTCATCGACCTCGAACTCGCTTCTCTGCACCGCGCAACTCATGGGACACGGCTTCTTGACGTCGGACTCGGCCCAGTCCAGGGCGCTCGCAGCCCCGTCCTCGGACTGAAGCTGGATGACTGAGCTACTGACGTGAGGTGCCGCACGAGAATGTGTCTCGCCGTAGAAACGAGTCTCCGTACGCGCCCCCTCGAAGCCAGCCTCCTCGAAGACGGCGGTGATCTCTTCGGTGTCGGGATCGATCGCGAGGTCGCCAAGTGCCTTGATGAACTCGTCGAAGTCCTTCGTCGCCTGAGGTCTCTCGACAGGATCGGGCTTCGAGCCGGGTGCATCCTCGGCGGTCAGGACTCGCTGCGCCAGCGGGACGGGTACGGCCGTCTCATCATCATCGCCACCTCCGCAGGCGACGAGCGTGATCATCGCCAGTGCTGCAAGGAGTGGGAGAGCGAAGCGCACCGCGAACGATCCTACGAACTGCAGCAGCGGTCTACAAGCCTGAGCGGCTGAACTCGGCCGATCAGGCCGGCCCCCCGTTCGTCACGAGGACCGACGTCGCCGGCAGCGACAAGATGGCCGTTCGGGACGCGCCCGGATCAAAGCGGATTGAACTTTCGACCGAACTTTCTACCCACCTGGGGTGATCTGAGCGCACCGGGCGGCTTCGCCATGGCTTGGTAGAGCCAAGTGGACGTGATGGCACCCCCATCGGGCGAACTGTTAACCGGAGGGTTGTTGGTTCGAGTCCAACCCGGGGAGCGTCAACGCGTCGATCGTAGCTCCGCTTGCGCTGCCGCTATCCACCTTGGGAGTCAGCGCCTGCCGACGCATCCACGCCTCGTGCGAGCTTAGAAGTCGATCCGCATCACGACGCGCCGCGGCGTCGGGTGAGTGACCTCCTCGAACCCGGCAGCGGCGAAGACGTTCCGGCTCCCGACGTGAAGCTCGCCCCAGGTGATCTCCTTGCCGAGCTCGGTGAGCATCGGGTACCCCTCGAGCGCGCGGGCGCCCCGGTCCCGGGCGAAGTCGACGGCGGCACGCGCGAGCGCATACGTGACGCCGCGGTGCCTGTAACCGGCACGGGTCACGAAGCAGGTCACGGCCCAGACGCCGTCGTCGGTCTTGTCCTCCGCCCGGCCCGTCCAGGCGACGCGGGTCTTGAGCAACAGGCGCGGGTACGCGGTGCGCGGCTCGACGGCGCACCAGCCGACGGGCTCGCCGTCGAGGTACGCGACGAGACCGCTCGTCGTGTCCGCCTGCGGGTGCCCGCAGTCGGCCTGCTGGCGGAGCCGATGGCCGAGCTCCTCGGCGCCGACCGAGTTCCATGACTCACCCGGCGCCATCTTGTACCGCTGGCACTGGCATCGGTGCGGATCGCCGCGCGCGCCGAGCACGGTCTGGAGGTCCTCCCAGCTCGCCTCGTTGGCAGGGACGATCATGAGCGAGGTCGCCGCCGCGGTCATGCGAAGCGCTACTGCAGCGCTCTCCCTAAGAGAGGCGGAACTCGTCCGGTCACGAGCGAGAACACAAGGAGAGGAGCGTACTGCCGGGCTGGACTTGTGACGGGCCAGACCGCCAAGTGCACTCCTCTTCTTGAAATGTACCCGCGAGCGGGCTCCACGAACCGTGCCGTCCCTAGTACCAGCGTCCTCGCGCAAATCCGCCGAACGCGAGCAGGCCGATGAGCGCGACGATGATGCCGAGAAGGATGCTCCAGAAGATCGCGATCACGATTCCTGCGATCACGATCGCCCCTCCCAGCGTCAGACCGATGCCTCCTGCGCCTCTCTCTGAGCTGTCCGGTGCCATGCCCCTCCTCGAGTCGAGTGCCGCGTATCGCGGTTGGCCGATACTTCCCTCGGGGCGTCGCCCCGAAACGAACCCCGACCGGACGGGGCTAGCGTACTCGGAAGGAGAACCGCGAGGTGACCGTGGCTCCCGCGGATCGGACGATCACGGAGCCGCTGACGGTGGCGCCGGTGCTCGGGACACGCAGCGCGCACAGGGCCTTGCCAGCACGGATCCTGCCCTGCGCCGCCACGCGCTTCCCGGCGACGACGACCTTGCAGGTCACGCTCCCGGCGGTCAGCGCCTGATTCGTGTCGGATCGCCGCACGGGGACGCTGATCGTGAACGGGGCTCCGGCCCGCGGCTGCGCCGGGGCGCCGACGGCCCTCCCCACGAGGAGTCGCACCGCAGCCGGGTTCGCGAGCTTGTACCGCCACCATGAGAGGTTGTTCGGCGCGAAGTCGAAGCCCATCGCCTCGCCCGCCACGAGGTCGACGTGGACGGAGGCGACCTTGAAGCCGAAGCGCAGGCTGTTTCCGAGCTCGCTCCGGTGAATCTCGACGACGACGAGGTTCGGCCGGCTCCGCTCCCGGACACGATGCGGCGCGGTGTCCGGCCGCCACGCCCGCCGGGTCGTGTTCCATCTTTCGAGCTCGATCGTGCCGCCGACGTCGCTGAGCGACACGTCAGCGCCGCCGCTGCCTGTCCGGGTCTTGTTGTCGGCGTCGAAGGTGAGAAGGATTGCCGACTCCTGCGTGAGCGCCTGGCGATTCGGGGTCGCCACCTCGAAGCGGATCCAGCCGTTCTTCGCGTCGGTGACGCGTACCCGTGCGATGTCGGGCACCGCCCCGTGGTCGTTCGCGGCGTCCGCGAAGTTCCCCGGCGTGGGGCTCGTCCACGGAGAGCGCCCCACGTTCGGGGCGAAGTCCGAGCTGATGTACATTTCGCCCGCCAGGGTCTGACCCCGCGCGCTGACGGCGAGGATGCCGAGGGTCGAGACGGCGAAGGGGCCGGTCTTCGGGATCGTGACCGTCGCGACGCCGGCGCTGAACGCTCCCGTCATTCCCGTGGCCGGCGTCTCGGCCATCTGGCTTCCGTTCCACAGGTAGTGCTCGACGCCGCCCTCCGAGAGGAAGCGGACGAGCGCCTCGTCCCCGGACGGGTCGCCGGTGTTCGAGTTGCGGTCGAGATCGAACCAGAGGTTGAACCAGCTCTCCCTGGGAAGGGTCTGGTAGTTGCCGACCGTCACTGCCACGGACAGCGTGCCCGCGACCGGCTCGGACACGACCACGGACGTGATGTCGGGTGACGCGTTGTCGTCACCCGTCGAGTCCGAGAACGACGCGGCGCCGGATGCGACCCCGGTCAGAAGCAGCACCGCGCACACGACGACTCCCACGACGCTCACCCTCATCGCCTGGCTCCTACGCCTGCCTCGGTGGGTTGCGCCGCGATCCAGTGCCCGTAATCTGGGCCACCGGCGCCTTCGTGTCAATTCGAAGGCCCGCCGTCCTGCGAGAATCGCCGGCGTGCCAGGGCTCCTCGAATCCACCGTTCTGCAACTGAGAGTCGCCAAGCGCCTCGCCCCGAGGCGCGGTGCCACGCTGCACGAGCGACTCGGACGACTCGATGACCGACTCGTGTTCGTCGTGGGCTCTCCCCGCTCCGGCACCACGTTTCTCGCGGGCGCGATCGGGTCGGTTCCGGGCTTCGTCGATCTCGGGGAGGTCGCTCCCGTCAAAGCCTCCGTGCCCGAGCTAGCCCGCCTCGAGCCGAACGAGGCAGCGCACCGCCTGCGCCGAATCCTCGCGGTCGCCCGTCGCGTCGGGCTCGTGGGCTCCGTGCGCGCCGTGGAGCAGACGCCCGAGCTCGTCCACGTCGTGGACGTCCTACCGCTCGCGTATCCGGACGCACGGATCGTCCACATCGTCCGCGACGGCCGCGACGTCGTCTGCTCGCTGCTCGACAAGCCCTGGCTCCGGCCGCAGCAGGCGAAGGCCGACGACGCGGGCATCGCCTACGGCGCGTACGCGCGGTTTTGGGTCGAGCCCGAGCGCCGGGGCGAGTTCGAGGAGGCGAGCGACGCGCGCCGCGCGGCCTGGGTCTGGAGGAGCTACGTCACCGCGGCGCGTTCCGCGGAGAGCACGGTGCAGGAGCTTCGCTACGAGGACGTGGCCGCGCGCCCTGAGGAGGTCGCCGAGAGCCTCGCCGCCTATCTCGACGCACCTGCGGAGCCGCTGGCGGCCGCGCTCGGCCGCGCGCACGCGTCGTCCGTAGGGCGCTACCGCCGCGACCTCGACGAACGGCAGCTCGCTGACGTCGAGGCCGAGGCGGGTGCGCTCCTCCGCGAGCTCGGCTACACGGAGCACTGATGCTGTCGACCGAGCGTCTCGCGCGGGCCTGCGCCACGCGCCCGTGGCGGACGATCACCGCCTGGCTCATCGCGCTCGTCCTCGCCATCGCAACGATCGTGGCGCTCCTCGACCTCACGACCGAGGGTGAGCTGACCTCGAACCCCGAGTCGGACCAGGGGTACGAGGCGATTGGCCGCCACTTCCCGCCCGACCCGAACGAGGAGTACGTCAACGAGCTGATCCTCGTCCGCTCGGCGAGCGCGACCGTGGAAGACCCGACGTTCCGCGACAAGGTCGGCTCCGTCCTCGCCGGTGTCCGGCAGAGCGGCGTCGCGAACAACGCCGAGAGCTTCTACTCGATCGGAGACGAGTCGCTCGTCTCGCGGGACCGCACCGCGTCGCTCATCCCCGTCGGCCTCCGGGGCGACTGCGAGGAGGGCGCCGGTGTCCTCGCCGGCATCGTCGAGAACGCGGGCGACGACGAGTTCGAGGTCTTCCTGTCCGGGGACTGCAGCGCCGACCGCGACCTGAACGCGATCCTCGACGAGGACCTGAAAACCGGCGAGCTCTACTTCGGCCTCCCCGCCGCGCTCGTCATCCTCATTCTCGTCTTCGGCGCGCTCGTCGCGGCGCTCCTCCCGCTCGTCGTCGCGTTCTTCTCGATCGGGATCGCGCTCGGGCTGGCCGCGATCCTCAGCCAGGGCTTCGAGCTCTCCGTCTTCCTGTTCCAGATGACGACAGTGATGGGGCTCGCGATCGCGACCGACTACGGGCTCTTCATCCTCTCGCGCTACCGCGAGGAGCGCGCGTCGGGAAGGGAGAAGGTCGATGCCATCGCCGGTGCCGGGGGCACGGCCAGCCGCGCGGTCTTCTTCAGCGGTATCGCGTTCGTCCTCGCGATGTCCGGCCTCCTGCTCGTCCCCGACTCGATCCTGCAAAGCCTGGGCGTGGGCGCGATGACGGTCGGCGTCGTCGCGATGCTCGCCGCTCTGACCCTCGTGCCTGCGCTCCTCGGGCTACTCGGCGACCGCGTGAACGCGCTCCGCGTGCCCTATCTCGGCAGGGCGGTCGATTCCGCCGGACGGGAAGGACGCTTCTGGTCGCGGATCGCGCGTGCGGTGATGCGCCGTCCGGTGATCAGCCTCGTCGCGTCGGCGGCGCTCCTCCTCGCGGCCGCCGTGCCCGTCGTCGACCTGAAGCTGTCGGAGCCCGGCATCCGGTCGTTCCCCGACGACGCCCCGTCGAGACTGGGCTTCGCCGCGCTCGAGGAGGAGTTCGGCATCGGCACCGTCGACACCGTGATCGTGGCCGTCGAGGCCGGCGCCGAAGACCCCGCGGTGCGCACGGCGGTCCGGGAGCTCGCCGCCGAGCTGGACTCGAGCCCGTCCTTCCGCGATGCCGAGACCGAGGTCGCTCCGGACGGAATGCTGGCCGTGGTCGAAGCCTTCGTGGTCGGCGACAGCCGCGACAACCGGAGCCTCGAGGCCGTCGAGCGGCTCCGGGAACGCGACGTTCCCGCGCTCTTCGACGGCGTCGAGGCGACGGTCTATGTGACGGGAGAGTCCGCAGAGGTCATCGACTACAACGACCTCATGGACACGTGGCTGCCGCGGATCATCCTCTTCGTGCTCTCGCTCAGCTTCGTCCTGCTCACGATCGCTTTTCGCTCGATCGTGCTCGCGCTGAAGGCGATCCTCCTCAACCTGCTCTCGGTCGGCGCGGCGTACGGCCTCATGGTGCTCGTCTTCCAGAAGGGCATCGGGAACGAGCTCTTCGGGCTGGGGGAGACCGAGGTCGTGAGCACCTGGGTGCCGCTCTTCCTGTTCTGCGTCCTCTTCGGGCTCTCGATGGACTACCACGTCTTCCTGCTCTCACGGATCCGCGAGCGCTACCTGCAGACGGGCGACAACGAGGAGGCCGTCGCGCATGCAGTCGCCACGACCGCGCGAGTCATCACCGGCGCCGCGCTGATCATCGTCGTCGTGTTCGCCGGCTTCGCGAGCGGGGATCTCGCCGAGACGCAGCAGGTCGGCTTCGGCGTCGGCATCGCACTCCTCATCGACGCGACGATCGTCCGCTGTGTCCTGGTCCCTTCGAGCATGAAGCTCCTCGGCCGCTGGAACTGGTACCTGCCGAGCTGGCTCGGGTGGCTCCCCGACCCCCACGTCGAGCACGAGGCTTCGTAGGGGCGAGGCTTGCCTGGGCCCTCCGCCTACGTCAACTCCGCCAGCGCCTGCCGCACCCGCGCGAGATGCGCCTGGAGCTCGGTCGTCCGCGCGAGGTCCGCGGCCGCGAGATCGCGCCTGAGCTTCCGCTCGCGGAGGCGGAGCAGGAGCTCCTTGCCGGTCCGCTCGTCGATCGCCTCGCGCGCGGCGCGCGCGTCGAGCTCCGCCCGAAGCGGTGTCAGCTCCGCGTCGTCGCTCCCCGCGACGAGCGCCGCGCGGAACCGGCGCGTGACGTCGGAGTCGAAGTACTCGGGGCCGAGCTCGGAGAGGCCGCGCACGAGCGAGGGGTGCGCGAGGCAGGCGGCGAGTGCGTCGCGCTCGAGCCGGTCGCCCGCCTCGAGAAGCCGCGGCGCTTCCGCGCCGCTCGAACCTCGCTCACCGCCCGAACGGGCGGGCGCGAGCCCGGACAGCGTCTCGCGCGGAAGGTCGAGGCGATCGGCGACGAGCCGGAGCGCCTCCTGCCGCTCGGGCGAGTCCTCCGCCTTGGCCAGGACTTCGCGCACCCGCACGAAGCCCTCCTGCCGGTCCGCGGAGCGGTCGAGCTCGAGCCGGACCCGGTACAGCAGGTAGCTCTCGGCGCCCTCGAGCCGGTCTTCGAACCCCTCGGGCGCGTCGGCCGGATCTTGCCCGCGCGGGAGCTTCACGACCTTAACGTCGAACCCCTCCGCGGCCGCGAGCTCCATCCCGCGCAACGTCGCTTCCTGCCCGGCGGCGTCGGCGTCGAAGCAGAGGAAGATGCGCCGCGTGAGCCGTCCGAGCTCGCGCAGCTGCCGCTCGGTCAGCGCGGTCCCCATCGACGCGACGACCGGCTCGAAGCCGGCCTGCCGCAGCGCGATCACGTCCGTGTTCCCCTCCACGACCGCCGCCCGGTCTTGCTTCGCGATCGACGTGCGCGCGAGATGCAGCCCGTACAGGATCGCGCTCTTCTTGAAGAGGTCGCCCTCGGGCGAGTTCACGTACTTGCCGCGCAACGGATCGTCGTCGTGCAGCCGGCGCGCCTGGTACCCGACGATGCGGCCGCGCGCGTCGCAGAGCGGGAACATGAGCCGCTGCGGGAAGTAGTCGCCCCCACGGACCGTCGCGAGCCCGGCTCCGCGCAACTCGTCGAGCGTGAAGCCCTTTTCCTTCGCTTTCTGGGCCAGGCCGCGCCCCGGCGAGAGCCCGAGCCGGAACTCGCGTGAGATCTCCTCCCCCAGGCCGCGCCCGGCGAGGTACTCGCGCACAGGCCGGCCCGCATCCCCCTCCCAGAGCACGCGCTCGAAGTAGGCGGTCGTGGACTCGAGCAGGGCAAGCAGGCGCTCGCGCTTGCGACGCTCGGCCTCGATCCGCGGCGATGCCTCCTCGTACTCGAGCGGCACGCGAAAGCGCTCGGCGAGCCACTCGATCGCGCCGACGAAGTCGATGTTCTCGGTCTCCATGACGAACTGGAAGACGTCGCCGCCCTTGCCGCAGCCGAAGCAGTAGAAGAGCTTGTCGACGGGGTTGACGGAGAAGCTCGGCGTCCGCTCCTCATGGAATGGGCAACGCCCGGTGTAGCGCGTGCCGGAGGCGCGGCGCAGCTGCGTCCGTCCGGCGACGACCTCGATCATGTCGGCGGCAGCGCGGACGTCGTGCTTGGAGGAGTCCTTGATCCGCGCCATGCGCTGAGACTACTCGGCGTCTCGGCGCGCTTCTCTTACAGCGATTCGGCGTACGTGAGCGCGAAGCGGTCGGTCATACCGGCGATGTAGTCGACGATCTCGTCCGGCCCGTCGCCGCGCTCGGCGAGATTGTCGAAGATCGCGCGCACGACCTCGTGCGCGCGATCGTGCTCCGGGGCGGCCTGCGGTCCGAGGTACACGCGCTCGAACATGAATGCGCGGAGCGAGAGCATCGCGTCGGCGACCTCGGCCGACTGCCTGATCTCCCCCACGCCGTCCGAGCTCTCGACGATGTCGTGGACGAGCCGGTCGATCCGCGCGGAACCGGTCGTCCCGAGCACCGCAATCTCGTCCATCGGTAGGTCGTGCTCGCCCAGAAGGCCGTAGCGCAGCGCATCGTCGATGTCGTGGTTGATGTAGGCGACGCGGTCGACGAGGCGCACGATCTTGCCCTCGAGCGTCGCGGGCTCCTGCTCTCCGGTGTGCGTGAGAATCCCGTCGCATACCTCGTGCGTGAGATTCAGCGAGCGCGCGATCCGCAGCGACTGCTCGTTGTGCCGGAAGCGCCGCCCGAAGCGCTCCCGGAGCGCGTCGTCGAGCGCGTCCTCGCCCGCGTGCCCGAACGGCGTGTGGCCCATGTCGTGCCCCAGCCCGACTGCTTCCACGAGATCCTCGTTGAGGCGTAAGGCCCTGGCGACGACGCGCGAGATCGCCGTCGTCTCGAGCGTGTGCGTCATCCGCGTGCGGTAGTGGTCTCCGTCGGGGTCGATGAAGACCTGCGTCTTCCCTTTGAGGCGCCGGAACGGCTTCGAATGCACGATGCGATCGCGGTCGCGCTGGAACGGCGTGCGCACGCCGCACTCCTCCTCGTGGAGCTCGCGTCCACGGGTCTCGAACGAGCGGACCGCGGACGGCGAGAGCGACTCCTCGAGTGCGCGGATGCGCTCCTCGAAGGCAGTGCGTTCCTGACCCGCGACCTCCACGTTCGAAGGGTAGACGCGAGGCTAGACGATGATCGGAACGGTGCCTCCGTCGGCACTCCACGCCGCGCCGGTCACGTACGACGCGGGATCGGAGCAGAGGAAGACGATCACTGCGGCGATCTCCTCCGGCCGGGCGAGCCGGCCGAGCGGCCGCCCGGCGCCTACCCGCTCGAGGACCTCCTCGCGATCGCCGCCCTGCTGATCCGCGAGCCCGCCCTCGCCCAGCCACGCCTCCGTCGCCGTAGGCCCGGGCGTCACGGCGTTGCAGCGGATCCCGTCCTTGGCGTACAGGTCGGCCACCAGCCGCGAGAGAGACAGGACCGCCGCCTTCGTCACGGAGTAGTGCGGCATCCCCGTCGAGGGCCGCTTCCCCGCGGTCGACGAGACGTTCACGATCGCGCCGCCGCCGTCGCGGAGGTGAGGCAGCGCCGCGCGAGTCGCCCGCACGTAGCTCATGACATTGAGCTGCCAGTACGCGTCCCACTCCTCGTCGGGAACCTCCTCGAACCGAGCGTGGCGCGCGATCCCGACGTTGTTCACGAGGACGTCCAGTCCACCGAGCGCCGTAGCCGCGTCGGCGACGACCCGCTCGGGCTCACCCGGCCGGGAGAGGTCGGCGGAGATGTGAAGCGCCTCACCGATCCCAGGGGCGCCGCTGCGGCCGCACGTGACCACCCGCGCGCGCTCGCGTACGAGCTCGCGGGCGGTCGCGACGCCGATGCCGCCCGTGGAGCCCGTCACGAGGCACTGCTTGCCGTCGAGACCGAGGTCCATCGCGCGGCCTAGATGGTTGATGCCACGATCTCGCGCGCCCGGATGCGCGATCTGGCGCGTCGGGGCCGCTTCCGCTTGCCGAGTAGCCGCTTCGCGACTCCTCGCCAATCGTGCGCTTCGCGTCCGCAGAGTGACCCCGAGGCATCAAGCCTCGCCGTCACTCCGCGTGCGCGACCCCGAGCGGCCAGCTCACGCCCCGGGGTGGGCGACTCTCGTGACATCAACCATCTAGCGTATCCCCGGTGGCGACGACGACCTTCGTCCTCGTGCGGCACGGAGAGACGGACTGGAATCGCGAGCGCCGGTTCCAGGGCCACGCGGACGTCTCGCTCAACGAGGCTGGCCGCCGGCAGGCGGAGGCGCTCGCAGACGAGCTTGCCGGCGAGCGCTTCGCGGCGGCGTACTCGAGCCCGCTCCGGCGCGCGGTCGAGACCGCGGAGATCGTCGCCGCTCGGCTCGACATCCCCGTCGAGCCGCGAGACGCGCTCATGGAGGTCGACGTCGGCTCTTGGTCGGGCCTCACGACGGCGGAGGTCGAACAGCGGTTCCCCGACGGATTCGGCCTCTGGGCCGAGAACCACGCGGGCGGCTGGGAGGACGGCGAGACGTACGAGGAGCTCGGCGCGCGCGTCGTCCGGGACCTCCGCGAGCTCGCCGAGCGGCATCCGGACGAGAGCGTCCTCGCCGTCACCCACGGCGGCCCGATCCGGAGCGTCCTGGCGGCCGCCGCGGGCCTGTCGTTCGCGTCCGGCCGAGCGGCGATCGGGTTCGTGGAGAACTGCGCGCTCGTCCGTGTCGCGGTTCGGGAGGGCGAGATCGAGGCAGTACACTGACCGCCTCGTGGAGGACTACACCAACAAGTACAAGGGCGAGCAGATCGAGGTCGCCCTGTTCGGCGGGGAGTACCAGGAGGGCGTTCTGACGGCCTACTGCTCGATCGAGGACGTCCCCCACGTCGAGCTCAACGGCCATATCCTGATCCCGCTCCAGAACGTCGCCTCGCTCCACTGCTCGAGCCGGTGCGACGCGCCGGAACCCGACTGGCCTCCACGGGGACTCGCCGAGGACGACCTCGGCGACTCGTAACGACCGTCGATGCCGCGCGGAGCGGCAGCGCTGAACATCGCGAAGGCCTGGTTCCTCGCCATGGTCCTCGCCATCGTCCTCGGCAGCCTCGGCTGGGCCATCGGAGGACCGACGACCGCGGCGCTCTTCGTCTTCTGCTCGCTCCTCGCGGCCATGGGCTTCTACCGGTATGGCGACGCGGCGCTGCTCGGGATGCTCGGCGCGCGGCCGTTCGCGCTCGCCGAGGATCCCGGCCTGCGCTCGACCGTGGACACGGTGGCAGCGAAGCTCGGCGTCCGGCCGCCACGGCTCTACCTCGTCGACGACGGGTTCCCGCGGATCTTCGTCGTCGGCCGCGGGCCTACGAGCTCGACGCTCGCGCTCTCGACCGGAGCGCTGCAGGCGCTGCGTCGAGACGAGCTCGAGGCGGTCGTCGCACACGAGCTGGCGCACGTTCGGCGCCGCGACGTGCTCGTGCAGACCTTCGTCGTCCTCTTCGCAGCGACGCTCGTCGAAGCGAGCCGGCTCGGGGGTTGGTTCTCGCGCGGGCTCCTGTACGTCTTCGCTCCGATCGCCTCGGCCTTCGTGCACGTCCTCCTCTCCCCGAAGCGCGAGCTGGCCGCGGACGAGCTCGCCGCGCGGGCGACCGGGGGCGCACACGACCTCGCGGACGCGCTCCTTCGGCTCGATCACGCCTCCGAGCTCGTCGCGTTCGCCGCGTCGGCCGCGACGGAGCCCCTCTACGCGATCGATCCGTTCGAGGACGAGGGCGTCGCCCGCATGTTCAAGACGCACCCTCCGCTCGTGGGACGCATCAACCGGCTGCGCGAGCTCGGCGCCGACCGAAACGGGCGCGGGCCCACGGTCGTTCCGCTACCGCGTCCCTAGACGAGCAGCTCGCCGCGCAGGAGCGAGAACAGGACGGAGTCGCGAATGCGGCCGTCCGGATGGCGAAGGTGCGCCCGCATGATCCCCTCGCGGCGATACCCGACCTTCTCCGCCACGCGCTGTGACGCGACGTTCTCCGGATCGGTGATCAGCTCCATGCGCTGAAGGCCGAGCTCCTCGAGAGCCCAGCGCGAGAGGACGCGAAGCGCCCGTGTACACACGCCCCGCCCACGCGCAGCCGCCGCCACCCAGTACCCCACGTGCCCGCGGTAGCCCTCCGAGTTCAGGCGGAGATCGATCGATCCGAGCACCTCGCCGCTCCCAGCATCCGCGATCGCGAACGGATACCGCGCGTCGCCGGCGTCCAGGCACTGCCGCACGTAACTCTCAGCGTGCGCCCGCGTGTACGGAACGGGAACCCAGGGAATCCAGCGCGGAATCTCCGGATCGCCGCAAGCGGCAGCAACGGCGTCGACGTCCTCCAGCCGCCACTCCCGAAGCACGAGCTCACGATCGCGAAGCTCCATAGAGGCAGTCTAAGAACCAGCAACGATCGTGAGAACGGTCGACCCGTAATCGACTTCACACTCCGTGGTAGCCGTTGTTGGCTCCCCATAAAGGGGTCTTGCAGTGCGCGACCAGAATCCGCCGCTAGGCGGATTCTGGTCTTGCGAGAAAAGCTGGGCGGCGTCCTACTCTCCCGGGGGCTTGCGCCCCGAGTACCATCGGCGCTGGCGGGCTTAACTTCTCTGTTCGGAATGGGAAGAGGTGTACCCCCGCCGCTATGACCGCCCAAATTGTCGAGTGACGTACGTCACGCATGTGCGCCGTACGCTCGCAGGTGGCGCCGATAGCACTGCGCGCACCCTCAAAACTCCATAGCGGCATCGACGTGTTCAAAGTCAAGACCTCGGGCGATTAGTACGGGTCCGCTGAACGCATTGCTGCGCTTGCACGTCCCGCCTATCAACGTGGTGGTCTACCACGGCCCTTACTCCCTCGAGGGGATGGGAGGTCTCATCTCGAGGTGGGCTTCCCGCTTAGATGCTTTCAGCGGTTATCCCATCCAGGCGTGGCTAATCAGCAGTGCCCTTGGCAGGACAACTGATACACCAGAGGCCTGTTCGTCTCGGTCCTCTCGTACTAGAGACGACTCCTCTCAAACCTCCAACGCCCATGGCGGATAGGGACCGAACTGTCTCACGACGTTCTGAACCCAGCTCGCGTGCCGCTTTAATGGGCGGACAGCCCAACCCTTGGGACCTGCTTCAGCCCCAGGATGCGACGAGCCGACATCGAGGTGCCAGACCCTTCCGTCGATGTGAACTCTTGGGAAGGATGAGCCTGTTATCCCCGGAGTACCTTTTATCCGTTGAGCGACGGCGATTCCACTCTCCACCGCCGGATCACTAAGGCCGACTTTCGTCCCTGCTCGACTTGTCAGTCTCGCAGTCAAGCTCCCTTATGCCTTTGCGCTCTACGCACGATTTCCAACCGTGCTGAGGGAACCTTTGCGCGCCTCCGTTACATTTTAGGAGGCGACCGCCCCAGTCAAACTGCCCACCTCACGCTGTCCCCGGCCCGGATAACGGCGCCGGGTTAGAAGCCCCGAACACGAAGGGTGGTATCCCAAGATTGGCTCCACAGAAGCTGGCGCTCCTGCTTCACAGCCTCCCACCTATCCTGGACGACGAGTCCCAGACTTCAACGCAAAGCTGCAGTAAAGGTTCACGGGGTCTTTCCGTCCAGCCACGGGTACTCGGCATCTTCACCGAGACTACAATTTCACCGGATCCCTCGTTGAGACAGCGCCCAAGTCGTTACGCCATTCGTGCAGGTCGGAACTTACCCGACAAGGAATTTCGCTACCTTAGGACGGTTATAGTTACCGCCGCCGTTTACCGGGGCTTGGATTCAAGGCTTCGCCCGAAAGCTAACCTCTCCTCGTGACCTTCCGGCACCGGGCAGGCGTCAGCCCCTATACGTCGTCTTGCGACTTAGCAGAGACCTGTGTTTTTGGTAAACAGTCGCTTGGGCCGTTTCACTGCGGCCCCCTCGGGCTTCCGAAGTAAATTCGGTCACCCTACTGGGGCGCCCCTTCTCCCGAAGTTACGGGGCCATTTTGCCGAGTTCCTTAACGAGGGTTCTTCCGATCGCCTTGGTATTCTCTACCTGCCCACCTGTGTCGGTTTTGGTACGGGCACGCCCCACCTCCCTAGACGCTTTTCTAGGAGGCATGGATTCAGGGACTTCCCCCATCTCTGGGGTGGGCCTCCCGTCTCAGGCTTATGGACGACGGATTTGCCTATCGTCCGCCCTACGCGGTTGCCCCAGGTCGACCAGCGCCTGGGATCCCTTATCCTACCCCGTCCCGCCATCGGTGATAGCGGTGGGTGACGTGGTACCGGAATATCAACCGGTTGGCCATCGCCTACGCCTTTCGGCCTCGGCTTAGGTCCCGACTAACCCTGAGCAGATTAGCTTTACTCAGGAACCCTTGGGCATTCGGCGGAGGGGTTTCTCACCCCTCTTTCGTTACTCATGCCAGCATTCTCACTTCCCATGCCTCCACGGCTGGCTTACGCCGCCGCTTCGCGGGCATGGGAACGCTCCCCTACCACTCCTCTAGAAGAGAAGTCCGTAGCTTCGGCTCCCGACTTGAGCCCCGTTGAATTGTCCGCGCTCGACCACTTGACCAGTGCGCTGTTACGCAGTCTTTAAATGATGGCTGCTTCTAAGCCAACATCCTGGTTGTCTGGGCAATCGAACATCGTTTCCCACTTAGCCGGGAATTAGGGGCCTTAGCTGACGGTCTGGGCTGTTTCCCTTTCGACCATGGAGCTTATCCCCCACAGTCTGACTGCCACGCTCTGAACTGCCGGCATTCGGAGTTTGCCTGATTTCGGTAAGCTGGTGGGCCCCCTAGACCAAGCAGTGCTCTACAACCGGCAGTGAACACGTGACGCTATACCTAAATATATTTCGGGGAGAACCAGATATCTCTGAGTTTGATTAGCCTTTCACTCCGACCCACAGGTCATCCGCGCCGTTTTCAACCGACGTCGGTTCGGTCCTCCACGGAGTCTTACCTCCGCTTCAACCTGCCCATGGGTAGATCACTCAGTTTCGGGTCTGCCTCCAACGACTGAACGCCCTATTCAGACTCGCTTTCGCTACGGCTCCGTTTCCTTAACCTTGCCGTTGAAGAGCAACTCGCTGGCTCATTATGCAAAAGGCACGCCGTCACAGGACAAGCCTGCTCCGACCGCTTGTAAGCACACGGTTTCAGGTACTATTTCACTCCCCTTCCGGGGTGCTTTTCACCTTTCCCTCACGGTACTAGTTCACTATCGGTCGCCAAGGAGTACTTAGCCTTGCGGGGTGGTCCCCGCGGGTTCCGACCAGGTTTCCCGTGCCCGGCCGTACTCAGGAGCTCGTCCAGGAAGGCTGCGAGCTTTCGCCTACGGGACTGTTACCCGCTGTGGTTCGACGTTCCAGTCGATTCGGCTAACACGCAGCTTTGTAACTTCCCGACCCGCCGGCAGACGGATCAAGACGAGCCCTACAACCCCTGCACGACAACGGCTGCCGCCTATCACGTCGCACAGGTTTGGGCTAGATCCCTTTTCGCTCGCCACTACTCAGGGAGTCGAGGTTTCTTTCCTTTCCTCCGGGTACTAAGATGTTTCAGTTCCCCGGCTTGCCTCTCGCTGCCCTATTTTGTTCAGGCAGGAGTACGCGCGCATTACCACGCGCAGGTTTCCCCATTCGGAAATCCTCGGATCAACGGATGGTCAGCTCCTTCCCGAGGCTTATCGCAGCCGCCCACGTCCTTCATCGGCTCTTGGCGCCAAGGCATCCACCGTGTGCCCTTCGTCACTTGACTCGAAAGAACACGTTTTACTGCCGCTATGGAGTTTTCAAGGTGCACGCGGGCTTTGTGCTCTATGCGCAGAGCCCACGAGAAGACCCGCCCGTCCGCCTTGTCGGCGGCTGCCTATCGGCAGAGCGGTCTCTCAAAACTCAACAGCGTGAACGCCGAGCTCGACGTTGTTCTAGGCGAGCCGGCTTCCCGGACGGCCTCCGAAGAGGCCATCGACGAGCTCCGACGCCTTCGGAGCATCAGCTCCGATTTCCCTAGAAAGGAGGTGATCCAGCCGCACCTTCCGGTACGGCTACCTTGTTACGACTTCACCCCAATCATCAACCCTACCTTCGACGGCTGCCTCCCCGAGGGGTTAGCTCACCGGCTTCGGGTATTGCCGACTTTCGTGGTGTGACGGGCGGTGTGTACAAGACCCGTGTACGTATTCACCGCGGCGTTGCTGATCCGCGATTACTAGCAACTCCGCCTTCATGAAGGCGAGTTTCAGCCTTCAATCCGAACCGGGACCGGCTTTTTGGGATTCGCTCACCCTCGCAGGTTTGCAGCCCTTTGTACCGGCCAATGTAGCACGTGTGTAGCCCAGGACATAAGGGGCATGATGACTTGACTTCAGCCCCACCTTCCTCCGATTTGTCACCGGCAGTCTCCCATGAGTCCCCGACATTACTCGCTGGCAACATGGGACAGGGGTTGCGCTCGTTGCGGGACTTAACCCAACATCTCACGACACGAGCTGACGACAGCCATGCACCACCTGTGCACTGGTCCCGAAGGAGGGCCGTATTTCTACGGATTTCCAGTGCATGTCAAGCCCTGGTAAGGTTCTTCGCGTTGCATCGAATTGAACCACATGCTCCGCTGCTTGTGCGGGTCCCCGTCAATTCCTTTGAGTTTTAGCCTTGCGGCCGTACTCCCCAGGCGGGGTGCTTAATGCGTTAGCTGCGGCACGGAAGGAGTCGACACCTCCCACACCTAGCACCCATCGTTTACGGCGTGGACTACCAGGGTATCTAATCCTGTTCGCTCCCCACGCTTTCGCGTCTCAGCGTCAGTACCGTCCCAGAGAGCTGCCTTCGCCATTGGTGTTCTTCCTGATATCTGCGCATTTCACCGCTACACCAGGAATTCCACTCTCCTCTTCCGGACTCTAGCCAAGCGGTTTCTGTCGACGTCTGGAGGTTAAGCCTCCAGTTTTCACAACAGACCTGCCTGGCCGCCTACACGCTCTTTACGCCCAGTAAATCCGGACAACGCTTGCCCCCTACGTATTACCGCGGCTGCTGGCACGTAGTTAGCCGGGGCTTCTTCTGGAGGTACCGTCACCCTCTGGGCTGTTAACCCGAGTAGCTTCGTCCCTCCTGAAAGAGGTTTACAACCCGAAGGCCTTCTTCCCTCACGCGGCGTCGCTGCCTCAGGCTTTCGCCCATTGGGCAAGATTCCCCACTGCTGCCTCCCGTAGGAGTCTGGGCCGTGTCTCAGTCCCAGTGTGGCTGATCGTCCTCTCAGACCAGCTACGGATCGTCGCCTTGGTAGGCCGTTACCCCACCAACAAGCTAATCCGCCGCGGGCTCATCCTCGGCCAGAGGCCAAAGCTACCTTTTCCGACCGCCTCGAAAGGCGGGCGGGCTATCCGGCATTAATCCGGGTTTCCCCGGGCTATTCCGGTGCCGAGGGCAGATTACCCACGTGTTACTCACCCGTTCGCCGCTGTCCCCGGGGCCGAAGCCCCGGTTCTCGCTCGACTTGCATGTGTTAAGCGCGCCGCCAGCGTTCGTCCTGAGCCAGGATCAAACTCTCCGTGAAAGATCGTTTCGCCCTCGAGCTCTGTGAACAGAGAGGAGGACGGATCTTCAGTTCGAGCTTGATGCTCGATCGTCTTCTCCCTCACCACCGGCCGGTCGTAAGACAGAGCGGCGGTGAGATGGATCGACGGGTTCATGCCTCTCGCCGGCGAGCCCACTTGCAAGCAAGCAGAGCCCGTCCTCGAGAGGTCTCGACGTTACGCTGTTGAGTTTTCAAAGACCGGGCCGTTGGAGGGCAACAAAAAGCCTCTGACTCGTGCCAGAGGCCCTCGATGACGGAACAACAGGGTCGTATCCGCTCGGTCGAAGGCTCTCCGTTCGTCGAGTTACAGGCTTCTCGTCCCACCCTCTCGGGCGGCTCGGGGATGGTAGCACACCCGTTTCTCGTGTCAACGACGCCGTTTGTCCGCTATGCGCGCCCGTCCGAGAAGCGCGCGAAGCGGCGTCTTCCCGCCTGCAGGACGGATCCGGCGAGCAGCGACCGCGGAACGTCGAGGTCGGTGATCGGCTCGGCGTCGACCTTGACGGCGCCCTGGGCGATGAGACGGCGGGCGTCGCTCGTCGAGATTCCGAACTGCTCGGCGAGGAGCGCCGGCAGGTGCACCGGGTCGCCCGCGGGCAGCGTCGCCTCGGCGATCTCGTCCGGCGCCTGCCCTTCGCGGACGACCCGTGTGAAGTAGGCCTCCGCCCGCTCCGCGGCCTCCGTGCCGTGGTAGCGCTCGACGATGCCGCGCGCGAGGGCGAGCTTCGCCTCCATCGGCTCGCCTTCCGGCGGGTCGGCGTCGAGGCAGAGGCGCCACCACTGGTCGAGGGCGCTGTCGGGAATTGACATGACCTTCCCGAACTGCTCCTCCGGCGCCTCGTCGAGCCCGACGTAGTTTCCGACCGACTTCGACATCTTCTCGACGCCGTCCGTCCCGACCAGGAGCTCGTAGGTCACGACCGCCTGCGGCTCGAGACCGTACTGCGTCATCACGTCGCGGCCCATGAGCAGGTTGTAGAGCTGGTCGGTGCCGCCGACCTCGACGTCGGCCTCGACCGCGACCGAGTCGTAGCCCTGCGCGAACGGGTACAGAAGCTCCGAGACCGAGATCGGGACGCCGCCTGCGAACCGCTCCCGGAAGTCGTTGCGCTCGAGAAGCTGCGCAACCGTGCCGGTGCGCGTCAGCCGAACGAGCTCGGCGTAGTCGAGCCGGCCCAGCCACTCGCCGTTGAAGCGGATCTCGGTCCGCTCCTCGTCGAGGATCCGGTAGGCCTGGGCTGCGAAGAGCTTCGCGTTCTCGTCGAGCACCTCGTCCGGAAGCACGACCCGCTCCTTCGACCGCCCCGACGGGTCGCCGATCCGCGCGGTGTAGTCGCCGACGATCAGGACTGCGGTGTGCCCCGCGTCCTGGAAGGCGCGGAGCCGCCTCAGCACGACCGCGAAGCCGAGGTGGATGTCCGGACCAGTCGGATCGATGCCGAGCTTGATGCGGAGCGGCCGGCCGAGCTTCAGCTTCTCCTCGAGCGCGCCCTCCGGAAGGACGATCGACGGCATTGCGCGTAAGCTCGGAGACGCTCACGTGGGGAAAGCCGTCGAGACGTGGGCGCGCGTCACTTCGTCCGGCGAGCGGCAACCGAGCAGCGCGAGCGCGTTCTCGGTCTCCTCGCGCAGGATGCCGAGCACCTGCTCGACCCCTTTCGCGCCGCCGAACGCGAGGCCGTACATCACCGGCCGGCCGACGAGGACGGCCCTGGCGCCGAGCGCGAGCGCCGTCACGACGTCGGTGCCGCGGCGCACGCCGCCGTCGAGGTAGACCTCCGCTCGTCCGTCTACCGCTTCGACGACCTCGGGCAGCGCCTCGAGCGACGCGATGGCGCCGTCGAGCTGGCGTCCGCCGTGGTTCGAGACGACGACCGCGGCCGCTCCGTGCTCGCAAGCGAGGCGCGCGTCCTCTCCGGTGACGAGGCCCTTGACCACGACCGGGACCTTCCAGCGCTCGCGGAGCTCGGTCACGTAGTCCCACTCGAGGCCGGACTCGAGCATGGTGAGCGTGTGATCGCCTTTCTCGGCACCCCGGACGCGCCCTGCGACGATCGGTGCAACGTCCTCCTCGGGAGCCGCGAATCCCGCGCGAGTCTCCCGGTGCCGGATTCCGTAGACAGGTAGGTCGGCTGTCAGCACGAGCGCCGAGAACCCGGCTGCGAGCGCTTCCTCGATGACCGCATCGCTCACCTCGCGGTCACGGAAAACGTAGATCTGGAGCCAGCGACTCGCGCCGGGCGCTGCCGCAGAGACCTCGCTGGGGGTGGCCGTCGCGACCGTTGAGAGGCACATCACGGTCTCCGCGGCCGCGGCACCGCGAGCGGTCGCGAGCTCGCGCTCCTCATGCGCGATCTGCTGGAACGCCATGGGAGCGACGAGCACCGGCATCGCCACGGGCGTCCCGAGCACCGTGGTCTCGGTGCTGACCGAGGAGACGTCGACGAGGACGCGCGGGCGGAGCCGGCAGCGCGAGTACGCCTCCTGGTTCCAGCGGAGAGTCCGCTCGTCGCCCGCGCCGCCGTGGATGTAGCTCCACGCGTCCGGCGGGACGACTTGCTCGGCGAGTGCCTCGGCGTCTTCGAGCGTCAGAAGCTGGACGTCCACGCGCCTGAGCCTAACCACCTGCGGGCGCGACGAGTGCTTCGGCAGCCTCAGAACGGATACGTCGCGAGGCTCCAGGCGGCGGCGGCATACCAGAGGCCGAACGCGAGGCTGGCCACTCCGAGCGCGGGAACCACGACGTTCGGAGCGGATGCGACGCGGCGCGCTGAGAGGGTCAGCCCGAAGCCCGCGGTGACGACGGCCATGGAAACCGCGGTGAAGAGCGCGAGCAGGACGAGCGACGCCACGGCCAGCGTCTCGGAGGGGATCGCGGCGAGGAGGAGGACACCGACGCCCGCACTCCCGCCGATCCCGTGAACGAGGCCGATTCCGAGCGCGCCGAGCGGCGTGCGGGCGGCATGCCGGTGATCGCGATCCGGGTGCGGGTGCGCGTGGAGGTCGAAGTAACCGTGGCGCCAGCGGACGAGGAGCCGGATCGCGAGGAACACGATGAGTGCCGCGACCGCGGTCTCGGCGCCCTGCTGGACGCGCTCGGGGACGAAGCGCTGGGCGAGCAGGATCGGGACGCCGAACGCGACGAGGGTCAGCCCGTGCCCGATACCCCACCACGCGCCGAGCCCCGCAGCCGAACGCGCCGCCTTCTCGCGCCCGGAGGCGACGAGCGTCGTCATCGCGGCGAGGTGATCCGGGTCGGTCGCATGGCGCAGCCCAAGGAGGATTCCGACGACGAGGACGACCGCAACGGACGCGCCGTCCGAGAGGCCTGCGATCCAGTCGTCGAGCCCGAACATGGAGGTGGTTCGACTGGCCGGCGCGCTCGGTTCGGACCGGCGCTAGAGAACGCCCGGAATCGCGCGTGCGGTGATCACGAGCCCGACCGCGAAGATGAGTGCGGCGCTCACCGAGGGCAGGGCGCGCACGACCGGCCCCTCGAGCGAGAGGCGGCCGAACGCGCGGCGCGCGTACACGGCCACGAGCCCGATGGCCGTGATCGTCGCCGCCAGGCCGACCGAGAACGCGACGATGAGCGCGAGCCCGAGACCCACGCGATGGAGCGCGATCGCGGAGAGCAGGACGACGAGCGCGGAGGGACACGGCAGGAGGCCGGCGGCGACTCCCACGCCGAGGATCCCCTTGGACGTCAGGCCGTCATCGTGGTCGTGGCCGTGATGGTGCTGATGGCTGTGGTGTCGCCGCGCGCGCAGCCGGTGCCGGAGAACGGACGCGCCGACGGCAACGACGAGGAGCCCCGAGGCGAGCGTCAGCCACGGGTAGAGCTGCTCGGGGAGGATGAACTGCGACAGGCCGAGGGTCACGAGGCCGATCGCGAACACGCCTGCGGTATGGGCGGCGGTGACCGTCGCACCAAGCATGAAAGCGTGCCTCGGCGTCCCCTTGGTGCCCACGAGATACGCGGCCACGAGCGCCTTCCCGTGACCCGGCGTCAGCGCGTGCGCGGCGCCCCAGAACGCCGCGATCAGAAGCGAAAGCGCGAGCACGCCGAGGGAGAGCTCCCCGCGCTCGATCAACGCCTCGAAGCCTCCGGGCTCGTGCGCGCGCTCTGGAAGCGCGTCGATCGTCGCCGGGGTGCCGGGATCGGCGCCCAGTCGGATCCTCGCCTCGGCGCCGGAGGTGTCGAGCGGTGACCTGAGCTGGTCTCTCGGGTAGGAGCGGAGCGCGTCGCTCTCGCTCGTCGCGGGCACGCTCGACTCGATGACACGCGCGCCGTCACGTCCCTCGACGGTCACCTCGCGCCAGCCGATGCGGCCCGGGAACGCGCGATCCCGGAACCGAAGCGTCGTGCCGCCGGAGCTTTCCGCCGCATAGACGACGTCGAGGCGGACTGTCTGCAGTCCGCCGGCGCCGGGGCTCGTCGCGAGCCGGCGCTCGACCACCCGCAGCGGGACGCGCCGCCCGTCGAGGGCGAGCTCGAGGTCGCGCGCCACGCCGGCGGCGAAGCCGGGCCGCCGCAGCTCGTCGCGAAGCTGGTACGACGGGATCTCGGCGAGATCGAGCGCGTAGCGGACGTAGATCTCGCTCCCCGCCAGCTCGATCCCCGCATACCGGTTGACGGTGAAGTTGCCGAGCGGATGGGCCGCGGCCTTCCCGGCCGCGAAGAGGGCGACGGCGGCCCCGATGATCGACGCGACGAGCAGCCTCACGTGTGATGTTCGCCGCGCCGACGCGCACGGTTCGACCCGAACCGATCGCGCCCTCTGTGCGAAGAAGATCGATGAATGCGCCGTCGGACACCCTGCTAGCGTTTGGCGTCGAGCCCCGCTCCGCCATGCGACGGCAGCACGCCCATCTCTCGGACGAGGCCCTGGTCGCTCTCGTTGCGCGGGGCGACGAGCACGCGCTCGGCGAGCTCTACGACCGCATCGGCCGCATCGCCTACGGCCTTGCGCTGCGCGTCCTGCGGGACGAGCAGCTCGCCGAGGACGCCGTGCAGGAGGGTTTCCTCGCCGTCTGGAGGAGCGCCGCGGGCTTCAGGGCTGAGCGGGCGAAGGCGAGCACCTGGATCCTGACGCTCGTCCACCGGCGCGCGGTGGACACGGTCCGCCGCGAGGAGCGCCGCAGGGCCGAGCCGCTCGGCGACGAGGCGGCTGCCGGCCTCGGCGATCCGCAAGCCTCGACGGAGGAGGCGGCGTGGCTCCGCTTCGAGCGCGAGCGAGTGCAGGCGGCGCTAGCCGAGCTCCCGGATGTTCAGCGGGAAGCTCTGGAGCTCGCGTACTACGGCGGTTTCACGCAGTCGGAGCTCGCCGAGCGGCTGGGAGTCCCGATCGGCACAATCAAGAGCCGCATGTTCGCGGGCCTCTCCCGGCTGCGCGAGCTCCTCGACGATTCTTCGGAGGAAGGGTCATGGAAGCCCGAGCTCACGGGTTGACGGTCGCATACGCGCTCGACGCCCTCGACGCGGACGAGCGGCGCGCCTACGAGGACCACCTCGTGGACTGCGAGCGCTGCCGCGACGAGCTCGCCTCGTTCTGGCAGACGACGGAGGCTCTCGCGCTCGCGGCCACAGGCGCCCCGTCGAATACGGGGCCGAGCCCCGAGCCGAGCCCTGAGCTGCGCGACCGCATTCTCGCCGAGGCCCGCTCAGAGCGGCAAGTCGTCGTGCCGCTCGAGCCGCGGCGCCGGTCGCTGACGCCGGTGCTCGGGGCCGCAGCAGCGATCGCGGCCGGCGTCGCTCTCGCGGTCGGCCTCTGGGCGGCCCAGGTCTCGGGCGACCTCGACGACACGCGCCTCGCGCTCGACGACGTGCGGGCGGCGGCCGCTGTGCTGGCGGACGCGGAGACGCGGACCGTCCCGCTCGCGATGGGCGAGGGCCGGCTCGTCGTCGCGGAGGACGGGCGCGCGGCCATCGTGCTCAACGGTCTCGACCCCGCGCCGGCGGGGAAGACGTACGAGCTCTGGATCGCCGCCGAAGGCGTCGACCCGGCTCCTGCGGGTCTCTTCTCCGGTGAGGACGAGCCAGAGATCGTCGCGCTCGAGGGCGCGGTCGAGCCCGGAGAGGCGGTCCTGGTGACCGTCGAGGACGCGGGCGGCGTGCAGGCTCCGTCGACGCAGCCGATCGTCGCGTCGGAGCCTGTAACTACGTAACAGGCTCTTTGCGGGCGGTTCGTCGAGCCGGGTTAGACTCGGGGGCTTGCGAGTTCGGAGAGAGCAGGGAAAGCCGCCCAAACGGCGCCGGGTTCGCAAGCTGCGCCTGGCGGCGCTGCTGTGCGTCCTCCTCGCGCTCTCCCTCCTGTCCTTCACGTTCGGGCTGGTACGCGCGGTCGCGAGCGAGATCCCGAACCTCGACCCCGCGGCGCATCGCCAGAACATCAACACGGTCCTGTACGCGTCGAACGGGCGGACGGTGCTCGCCGTGCTCCGCGGCGACGAGAACCGCGTCCTCGCCGAGACGGACGAGATCGCGCCGATCATGCGCCAGGCGATCGTCTCGGTCGAGGACCAGCGCTTCTACGAGCACAACGGGATCGACCTTCGCGGCGTCGCCAGGGCGCTCTGGTCCGATATCCAGAGCCAGTCGATCGTCGAAGGCGGGTCGACCATCACGCAGCAGTTCGTGAAGAACGCGTACATCCGGAACGAGCGGACGTTCGCGCGCAAGGTGCGCGAGGCGGCGCTCGCCTGGCAGCTCGAGAAGCAGTGGAAGAGCAAGGACCGGATCCTCACGGCGTACTTGAACACCATCTATTTCGGGAACGGCGCGTACGGGATCCAGCAGGCGGCGCGCGTCTACTTCCGCAAGAGCGCGCAGTATCTCGACCTGCACGAAGCCGCGCTGCTCGCCGGGCTGCCCGCCGACCCGTCCCGCTACGACCCCGCGACGAGCCCTCGCCGGGCGAAGGAGCGGCGCCGGCACGTCCTGTCGATGATGCTCGAGCAAGGGAAGATCCCGCAGGCCGACTTCGACCGCGCCGCTCGCGCGCCGCTGCCGGACCCGGAGGACATCCGGCTCCCCGGGACCGGCTCGCGGACCCCGTACTTCGTGAACTACGTCAAGGACCAGCTCGTCGACGAGTACGGCGCCGGGAACGTCTTCGGCAACGGACTCCACGTGACGACGACGATCGATCTAAAGCTCCAGGCCAAGGCGCGCATCGCGATCGAGAAGGTGCTGAAGAACCCGGACGGGCCCGCGGCGGCGCTCGTCGCGATCGAGCCTGAGACGGGCGCCGTCAGGGCGATGTACGGCGGGCGGAACTTCCGCGAGAGCCAGTTCAACCTCGCTGCGCAGGCGGAGCGGCAACCTGGCTCGGCGTTCAAGCCGATCGTCCTTGCGACCGCGATGCGCGCGGGGATCTCCCCGCTGACCGAGTTCGAGTCGAAGCGCGTCTCGATCGATGCGGGTGACCGGATCTGGACCGTGACCAACTACGAGGACACGTACCTCGGGCGCGTGCGCCTCGACGAGGCGATGGTGCACTCGGACAACTCCATCTACGCGCAGCTGACCGACGTCGTCGGCCCGAAGGCGATCGTGACGATGTCACACGATCTCGGCATCCAGAGCCCGCTGGACGCGTACTTCTCGATCGGGCTCGGCTCGGCGGCCGTGAATCCGCTCGAGATGGCTCGGGCGTACGCGACGATCGCGAACGGGGGCCGGCGGGTCGACGGCTCGCTCCTCGGCGACCGCCCGCGCGTCGTCGAGCGCGTCGAGCGCCTCCGCTCGAGGAAGATCCAGTTGAACTACCCTCGGCCGAAGCGGGTGCTCGACGAGGGCGAGTCCGAGGTGCTGACCGACATCCTCGAGGACGTGGTGCGCTCCGGCACGGGCCGCGCGCGAGCATCTCGGGCCGCAGCATCGCAGGCAAGACGGGCACGACCGACAACTACGGGGACGCCTGGTTCGTCGGCTACACGCCCGACCTCGTCGTCGCGGTCTGGGTCGGGTATCCCGATGGCCTCCGCCCCATGCTCACGGAGTTCGACGGCGAGCCGGTCGCCGGAGGGACGCTGCCGGCGCAGATCTGGCGGGAGTTCATCGCGCGGGCGACGAAGGCGAACGAGGATCCGGGCTTCGACTCACCGCCGTATCTCGGCTCCACGCCGGCCTACGTCGTGAAGCGCGGAGGCGAGTGGAACCTCGACAACGGCTACTGCCGCGGCGCGCGCAGCCTCGTCTACTTCTCCGGCGAGCTGCCCGACCGAACGGCCGACTGCAAGCCGAACGAGGTGTCCGTCCCCCGCGTCGTGGGCCTGAACGAAGACGTCGCCAGGGCGCAGCTCGCCGCGCAGCCTCTCGAAGCAGAGTCCGTCTACGTCCCGGCTCGGCCGGGCCGCCGGCCCGGCGTAGTCGTCGCGCAGGATCCGCGCGGCGGCGGGTTGTCGGCGGGCGACTCCGTACGGCTCTCGGTCACGAAGTCGCGCTACGGGCTCATCCCGAACTTCGTCGGCTCGAGCCTCGAGACCGCAGGCGCGGAGGTGCGGCGGCTGAAGCTCGAAGTGCGCGTCACGAGCAGGCCGGGGCCGATGGGCACGATTCTCCGGCAGAGCCTCGAACCCGGAGTCGCGACCGCGCCCGGGCTCGTCATCAAGCTCGTGGTCGGGGACGGCTCACAAAAGGAGAGCTCCTGACCGAGTAGCGCCAGGGCAGCTCGACCGCTCGCGTGATGCCGATGCGCGGCCCCACGGCGAGGTCGGGCGCCACGGAAGGCGGATCGAGGCGGAACGGAGGACGATCGAGCGCGAGCCCGTCGTGCTCGATCGAGATTCCGAGCGCCTGCGTTAGGCGCCCGGGCCCCGAGCAGAGGAGCTGCACGTCGTCCGAGCGACGCCGTTCGCGCATCGCGTCGATGCCATGCGTCGGCTCGAGCGCGCGCAGGAGCACGGCCGCGCCGGTCCCCGGCTCGCCGCAGACGACGTTCGCGCACCAGTGGACGCCGTAGGAGCGGTAGACGTAGAGGTGGCCGGGCGGCCCGAACATCGTCGCGTTCCGCGTGCTCTTGCCCCGGAACGAGTGGCTCGCGGGATCGTTCGGCCCGTACGCCTCGACCTCGACGATCGTGCCGCCGACGCCGTCCACGAGCAACGTGCAGCCGACGAGATCCCGCGCGACCTCGGTAACCGCACGCACGAAGAAGCTGCGGTCGAGCCGGGTCAGAACAGCTGCTCGGCCTCCTGCGGGCGCGCGGTCGCCGCGAGGACGCGGCGTGCACGCCGCCCGAGGTCGCCGAGATCGACTCGCCCCTCGTCCGCCGCGGCGGCCAGCCGCTCGGCGAGGTCGAGCGCCTGGTCGAAGACGACGGAGTCGCCGGCCTCGTGGCCCATGTCGTGGAGGATCGTCCGTTCCGTCCGTGAGGCGACGATCGGCGCTTCGACGCCTTCGACCCAGACGCGCGTGCGCCGGCCGTGCCCTCGCTCGTCGCCGGTGATCGGCTCGAGCGCGTAGATCTTGTCCGCGCGAGCGTACTTCCCGAAGCCGAGGAAGATCATCTTGACCGCGGTCACGGCCTGGAGTATGCCGGTGCGCGCTCCGCACGTCGCTCGCGCGCCAGCAGGACCGCCGACAGCACGGCGAGGGCGAGGATGACCCCCCAGATCGGGCGGAAGCCCGGCAGGAGCGCGGGCGGGATCTCCTCCTCCGTCCAGCCGCGCTTCACGATCTGCTCCAGCCAGAAGTCCTGCGCCATGTTCACGGCGCCGTACGCGAGCATCCACCCGAGGTAGCCGGTCTGCGCGAGGCCGAGCCACCGGTGCGGAAGCTGGACGCGAGAGAGCACGAGCGCGGTCAGGACGAGAAGCGCGCCGTCGGTCCCGTGATGGTGGCCGAGGTGGACGGCTGCGAGCAGCGTCCCGTCGTCCTCGCGGCCGAGCTCCTCGCCCATGAAGAAGTCGCCCGGGAAATGGAACCCGAGCCCGGCCGTGATCCACGGCAGCGAGAGCAGGACGACGACGGCCGCGATCACCACGCGGGCGACGTCGCCGCGGCGGCGCGGAGCGAACGAGACGCCGGCGCGGCGGGCGGCGGCGACGGTCAGTGCGAGCGCGACGAGCGCTCCGAGCGCAGGGATCGCATTCGCTGCACGGACGTCGAGGTCGTCCTGATCGACGACGAAGGGCACGAGCGCGCAGGAAGCGATGGCGGGCGCGGCGGCGAGCCAGGCCCGCTTCGGAAGGACGGCCATCGCGACGAACGTGGTTGCGACGGCCACGAACGCGATCGGGAAGTTGAGCAACACGACGCTGCGCCCGAGACCGCCTGCAAGCCCCCCGCGCGAGACGTTGTAGAGCTCGTCCGTGTCGATCCGGCTGTACGTGACGACCACGGCAAGCGTCACCGCGCCCCACAGCGCCCAGACAGCCAGGGCCTCGCCCTGGCCCGGACGCGGCGTCAAACCGGTTTCAATGGCCCGGCTTCACTTGCCCAGCTCATTGGCGGAGCGCGGCGGCGAGCGTCTCGACCACGAACTCCTGGTCACCGGGGTCGATCCGCGTGTGGAACGGCAGCGCGAGCGTCCGTGCGCTGAGCCCCTCCGCAACCGGGCACATGCCCTCGCCGAAGCCGTAGCGCTCGCGCATGTACGGCTGGAGGTGGACACAGGGCACGTACTCGGCCGTCGCGACCCCGCGCGCGCGGAGCTCCTCGATCACATGCGCGCGGTCCACGGTTGGTTCGAGGGCGATGACGTAGACGAACCAGGAGCGGCGGTGGTCTTCGTCGTCCGCCGCGAGAGTCGTGACCGGGAGCCCGGAGAGGAGCTCGTGGTAGCGCTCGGCCGCGGCCCGCCGCAGCTCGAGGATGCGCTCGAGCTTCTCGAGCTGGCCGAGCCCGATCGCGGCCTGGATGTCCGTCCAGCGATAGTTGAACCCGAGCCGGACGTGGTTGAACCAGCCGCCTCCGTCGTACGAGCGGCCCTGGTTCCGGAGGCTCACCAACCGGCGGTGCTCCTCCTCGGAGTGGGTCGTGACGACCCCACCCTCGCCCGTGGTCAGCTGCTTGTTCGGATAGAAGCCGAAGACCGCCGCCGGCCCGTGCGAGCCGATCGGCCGGCCCTTGTACTCGGCGCCGAGCGCCTCGGCCGAGTCCTCGATCAGGACGAGCCCGTGCCGCTCGGCGATCCCACGCAGCTCGTCGAGCTCGCACGGATACCCGAACATGTCCACGACGACGATTCCCCGCGTCCGCGACGTGATCGCCGCCTCGACCGCGGCCGGGTCGAGGTTGAGCGTCCGCGGGTCGACGTCCGCGAAGACCGGGCTCGCGCCTTCGAAGATGAAGCAGTTCGCCGACGCCACGAACGAGATCGGGGACGTGATCACCTCGTCGCCGGAGCCGAAGCCGGCCATGTTGCACAGCATGTGCAGACCGGCCGTGCCGCTCGACACGGCGGCTGCGAACGGCGCGTCCACGGCCTCTGCAAAGGCCTCCTCGAACCGGTCGATCGTCGGGCCGAGCGACAGCCGGCCCGACCGCATCACCTCGAGGACGAGCTCCTCCTCCCGCTCGTCGAGCCACGCGCCCGAGAGCGGGATCTGCCTCGTGACGGTCAAACTTCGGCGGTCAGGCGGGAGTTCTCCACCACGTCGAGCCAGTCGCTCCAGCGTGCGTCCCGGCCGTACACGACGTCGAGGTACGCCGTCTGGAGCTCGAGCGTGATCGGGCCGACGCCGATCTCGCGCCCGTCGATCGAGCGCACCGGCGCCACCTCGGTCGCGGTCCCGACCATGAACACCTCGTCCGCGAGGTAGAGGTCGGTGCGGATGATGAGCTTCTCCTCGACCGGGTAGCCGAGCGCGCCCGCGAGATGGATGATCGTGTCGCGCGTGACGCCCGGCAGGATCGACATCGAGAGCGGCGGCGTGATGACGCGCCCGTCCTTGACGACGAAGATGTTCTCCCCGGGCCCGTCGGCGACGTAGCCGTCGCGGGTGAGCATGATCGCCTCGTCGTAGCCCGCCCGCTTCGCCTCGGTCGTCGCGAGCATCGAGTTCAGGTAGATCCCGGTCGCCTTCGCGACGTGCGGGATCACGTTCGGGCCGACGCGCTCCCAGCTCGAGACCATCGTGGAGATCCCGGTACGCTGGCCCTCCTCGCCGAGGTAGGCGCCCCAGGGGAAGCTCATGATCACGACTTCGACGGGGTTGCCGGCGCATGCCACTCCCAGCTCTCCGTAGCCGTAGAACGCAATCGGGCGCAGGTAGCAGGTCGCGAGGCCGTTCGCCGCGACGAGCTCGTGCGTCGCCTCGCGAAGCTCCGATACCGAGTACGGGAGGTCCATGTAGAGCACCTTCGCGGAGTCCTCGAAGCGCCGCAGATGATCGTTCAGGCGGAAGACCGCGGGGCCCTTCTCCGTCTCGTAGCAGCGGATCCCCTCGAATATCCCGGATCCGTAGTGGAGCCCGTGGATTCCGACGTGGAACTTCGCGTCGGCCCAGTCGACGAGCTCGCCGTTCACCCAGATGTTGTCGGTCTCTTGCATCGAGTCAGCTCTCCTTGGAGTTGGTCGAATGGTAGTCCGTGACGACGTCGGTGGGCTGTGCGCGCGAGAGGCGGCCGAGCTCGACCGGCGCGAGGCCTACGAGGTGGTTGGGCGAACCGGCGCCCGCCCACACCAGGGGATGGCGGAGGAGCGTGCGCTCCATGAGGACGGTCTCGATCGCGGGCAGCGGGAAGGGCGCGACGGCTCCGGGCGCGAAGCCGGTCGCGCGCTCGACCTCGCCGGCCTTCGCGATGCGCGCGCTCTCGGCTCCGGCGGCGCGGGCGATCTTCTCGGGATCGCCGCGGCGGTCTCCCGGCACGAGCGCGACGACCGGACGGCCGTCGCAGAGGAGCACGAGCGACTTGACGATCTGGTCGAGCCCGACGCCGACGGCGTTCGCGGCCTCGGCGGCGGTCGCCCCGGCCGAGAACTCCTCGATGCGGGCTTCGGCTCCGGCGTCGCGGAGGAACGAGGAAACCCGCTGTACGGGCTCCGGCCAGGCCGCTACCACGGCGGAAATCTACCGTTCTGGTGCTGCCGCACGCGCCCGGGACGCGTTCGCGCGGGGCGTGCAGCCGTGATGTGCATGTGGAGCGATCGGCACGAACTCTTTGCGGACCAGCGCACCACGCGTACGCACTTCGGCGCTACGCTCGAGGCGGGTGGAGGGTGGCCGAACACCCCACCCAGGGTGGGGCGTGGGCGTGGGGCGTGACGAGGCGGTCCGCCCTGATGCGCGGTGCACTGCGGCTAGGAGAGCGTGATGAAGCGGGCGTCGTCGAATCCGGAGGCGACCACGCGCTCGACGAGGTCGCGCGGCGCGGGCGTGTCGATCGAGAAGGCCATGAGCGCCTTCCCGCCTTCCTTCGTCCGCGAGACGGCGAGGTTCGCGATGTTCACGCCCGCGTCCCCGAACATCGTCCCGACGCGGCCGATGACGCCCGGCATGTCGTCGTACACGAGAAACGCCATGTGCGGCGCGATCTCGATGTCGATGGCGAACCCGAGCGCGCCCGCGAGGAACACCCGGTGCTCCGGGCCGACGGTCGTCCCCGAGACCTCGATCTCCTCGCCCTCCCCGCTGACGACCACGCGCACGAGGTTGGTGAAGTGCCGCGAGGCCGCGAAGCGCTGCTCGGATACCTCGATCCCGCGCTCGGCGGCGATCACGGGTGCGTTCACGTAGTTCACGGTCTGGTCGACCCGGTCCCGGAACGCCCCGTTCAACGCCGCGACCGTGAGGAGCCTCGTGTCCGACTCTGAGAGCGGCCCGTGCACCGCGACGACGATCCGGGACGATCTCCCCGCCTCGAGCGCCGTCGCCAGCTGGCCGAGCTTCGCGGCGAGCGGGATGAACGGCCCGAGCACCTCCAGGTCCGTCTGGTCGACGACGGGGATGTTCACGGCGGTCTGCACGAGCTCGCCCTCGAGCGCCGCCGCGACCTGCTCCGCGATGATCACGCCCGCGCGATCCTGGGCCTCGCTCGTCGAGCCCGCGAGATGCGGCGTCACGACGACCTGCTCGACCTCGAGCAGCGGGCCCGAGTACGGCTCCGACTCGAACACGTCGAGTGCCGCGCCCGCGACCTTGCCGGAGCGAAGCGCGGCCTCGAGAGCGGCCTCGTCGACGAGCCCTCCGCGGGCGGCGTTCACGATCCGCACGCCGTCGCGCATGCGCTCGAACGCCGCGCTGTCGAGGATCCCGCGTGTCTCGTCGTTCAGCGGCAGGTGGAGGGTTATGAAGTCCGCCTGCGGATAGAGATCCTCGGGCGTGGCGACGGGCTCGATCCCGAGCTCACGGAAGCGGTCCCCCGAGACGAACGGGTCGTACGCGACGACGCGCAGGCCGAGGGCCGCGGCGCGGCGGGCGACCTGCCAGCCGATGCGTCCGAGGCCGAGGACGCCGAGCGTCTTGCCGGCGAGCTCGATCCCCGCGAAGCGCTCCCGCTCCCAGCTTCCGGCTCGAAGCGCCGCGTGCGCCTGCGGGACGTTGCGCGCGACCGCGAGGAGGAGCGCGATCGTGTGCTCCGCGGCAGAGACGACGGTCGCCTCGGGCGCGTTCGCGACGACGATGCCGTGCCTCGTAGCGGCATCGACGTCGACGTTGTCGAGCCCCACGCCCGCACGCCCGATCACCTTGAGCCGGGGCGCACGCTCGATCAGGCCGGCGTCGAGGCGCGTCCCCGACCGGACGATGACGGCCTCGAACCCGCCGATGATCTCGCCGAGGTCGCTCCCCGAGTCCTCGACCACGTCGAACCGCTTGCGCAGGAGGGCGAGGCCGGACTCGGCGATCGGCTCCCGCACGAGCACGCGCTGCCGGCGCTCAGACACGAAGAGCCGCGCGGTACGCCTCGACCGCGCTCGCGACCGCGACACCGCGCTCGATGTCCGCGCCCCGCTCCGCGAGCAGTACCTCGACTGCCGCAAGTGCGGTCGTGATGTCGAACACGTCGTAGTAGCCGATGTGGCCGATCCGGAACATGCGTGCCCCGAGCTCCCCATGCGCGCCGGCGACCGTGATCCCGAAGCGGTCCCGCAGCTCGAGCACGAGCTCTCGCGCGTCGACGCCCTCCGGCGTGAGGATGGCGGTCACGACCGCCGAGCGCTCCTCGTCGGGCGAGAAGAGCGAGAGGCCCATCGCCTTCGCCCCTTCCCGGCACGCGCGACCGAGCGCGGCGTGCCGCGAGAAGGCCGCGTCGAGCCCTTCCTCGAGGAGAAGCGCGAGCGCGCGGTCGAGCGCGGCGACGAGCGTGACGGCAGGCGTGAACGGCGTAGACCCGGCAGCGAGCTGGTCGCGGAGCTTCGCCCAGTCGAAGTAGAAGCGCGGGAGCGAGGCGCGTGCGGTGCGCTCCCAGGCCGCCGAGGAGACCGTCGCGAGCGAGAGCCCGGGCGGTGTCATCAGAGCCTTTTGCGATCCCGAGATCACGACGTCGAGGCCCCAGGCGTCGGTCTCGAGCGGTACCGCTCCCAGGCTCGAGACCGCGTCCACGACGGGGAGCGCGCCCGCGTCCCGGACGGCCTGCGCAAGCCCCTGGATGTCCGCGACGACGCCGGTGGACGTCTCCGAATGGACGAGGAACGCGACCTCCGCGCCCGTCTCCTCGAGCTGGGCGCGCACATCGTCAGGCTCCGGCGTCTCGCCCCACGCATAGCGGAGCTCGTGCACGTCGACGCCGTACGCGCGAGCGAGATTCGCCCAGCGGTCGCCGAACTCGCCGGCCGTGACCGCGAGCGCCCGGTCGCCGGGAGAGAGCAGGTTGACGATCGCCGACTCGAACGCGCCAGACCCCGAGGCCGTGAAGAGCAGGACGTCGTTCTGGGTGCGGCTGACCTCCTGGAGCCGCCCGAGGCAGCGCAGCAGCAGCTCGCGGAAGTCCGGCCCGCGATGGTGGATCACCGGCTCGGCGCCAGCCGCGAGCACCTCGGGCGGAACGGGCGTCGGTCCAGGCGCCATGAGATACCGCTTGCGCATCGCCTCGGAGCCTACCCCCGCCGGGGTCGGCGGAAGTACAGTCGCCGCCGTGGACGCCCTGCTCGCGTTTGCCGCGATGCTCGTCGCGCTGCGGCTCTCCGCCGAGCTCGTGCGCCGCTACCGGAGGCTGCGCGCGGCCCAGTTCCTCGCCTGGGCGGCGGCGCTCGGAGCCTTCGCGATCGCGGCCGGCGCGCTCGCCTGGGGCGCCGCCGCCGGCTGGAGCGAGGCCGCGTTCCGCGTTTACTACCTCGGCGGTGCGCTCCTCACGGCGCCGCTCCTCGGCGCGGGCTCGCTGCTGCTCGTCGGCCGCCGCTGGGCGGCCCCGGTGGCGCTCGCTGTACTCGGGCCTCGCTATCGGCGTCGCGCTCGCGATGCCCCTCGAGGAAGTCGGCGGCACCGACGTCCCCGAGGCGCAGGACGTTCTCGAGCTCTGGCCGGCGCGGATCCTCGCGATCGCCGGGAACTCTCTCGGCACGCTCGCGGTCGTCGGCGTCGCGCTGCTGACGATCCGCCGGCGCCCGCTCGGCAACGGGCTCATCCTCGCGGGCGTCACCGTGGCCGCCGTCGGAAGCGGCCTCGCGGGCCTCGGAGTCGGCGCGCTCGCTCCGATCCTCGCCGCCTCCGCGCTCCTGCTCTACGCCGGCTTCGTCGCCCCTACTCGTCGTCGCGATCCCTGAGGACCGCGGGCCCGTCGTGGCCGTGCTCGCTCCGCGCGCGGCGCTCGCGGAACCACACGGCGCCGAACACGCTCGCGACGACGACGGCGACGAGCGACTCGGCGATCGCTCCGCCGACGCCTCCGTGCGCGACGAGCGCTAGCCCTGCGAGAGAAGCCACAACCCTCCGACCGTGTACAGCACCATGAGCGCGAGCATCGGGTACTGAGAGCGTAGAGCGTCGCCGCGATTCTGGAACAGGGCGACCGCACGGTCGTGCGCGATCGCGAGCCCGGCGGCGTGGCCGACCGTGAGTGCGATCACCTGCACGTACCACACGGTTTCGGGCGTGACGATGGCGAGGTTCGGCGCGTAGCCGACCGTTCCGAACAGGTCCCACTCGCGCCCGAACGGGTCCGAGATGAGCGAGATCATGAACTGGCCCGTGATCACGAACGACGTGAAGTAGTGCGCGACGAGGTACGCGAACGCGATCGGGACGAGCGAGAGGACGAAGTCCGGGACGAGCGAGCGCGGCGCCCGCACGAGGCGGCGCGCGGCCTCGGTCGCCCCGGCGTACGTGAGCACGACCGCGGCGACGAAGCCGAGGAGGCCGGCCATGTTCACAAGCGTTGTCGCGAGGTCGATCACCCAACCCGGCTCGTCGACGAGACGGGCACGTATGTCCGCGATCCGGTTCTGCCACTGGGACGTGCGGCTGAACCCGTCGAAGCTCGTCGAGCCGAGGAGCACCGCGACGAAGACGAGCGCGCCACGCGTCCGGTCGGGGCCTGCGAGGCCCGCGAACGGCCACCGGACCACGACCCGCCCATCTCGCGCCGCGAAGGGCGCGATCCTCGAGAGAAGCTTGAACGCGACCGCGAACCCTTCGCCACACCGGGTCCACGTATCGCGACCGTAGATCGCCATCCCGGCGAGCGCCCAGTAGCTGTACAGCGCCGTTGCGACACCGAGCGTGCGCGGGTAGCCGGGACGCGGGTGCGCGAGCTCGAGCGCGACGAATGCGAAGAGCGCCACCGCGGCCGGGTAGCGGCCGAAGCGCTCGGTCGGCTCGAGCAGCGGGCGCGCCTCGCGACCCGTGCGCTCGAGCGCCCAGACCGTCGCGTCGGCGATCGCCCGCCACGGGCTGAGGACGCTCCACACGTTCCCGAGCGTCACCGAGAGCAGCGGCAGCCCGAGCCAGAAGACCACGTAGATGAACGTCGGCGTGAAGTTGAGGAGCTCGATCGTCGTCCCGAAGAGCGCCGTCGCGAGCGTCAGCGCGAGCAGCCCGACCGACGCCGACCCGAGCACGATCCGCACGGCCCGTGAGAGCACGACTGCACTGACCAAGCTCCCGAGACCCCGCCCCTCGGCCGCCCGTTCGAGCAGCGGCCGCCGCCAGAGGGCGCCGAGCAGGACGAACGACACGACGAGGACGACCGCAGCGGTCGTGTAGAAGAACGACTCGGGAACGGGGAGATCCCGGACGACCGAGATCCCGTGGGCGAGCATCTACAGGCGTGACCGAGATGTCCGCGATCTGCAGCTCCCGATCCTCGAGCTCGACCTCGAACCGCCCCGGCAGCGTCGCCCGGAAGGGGAGGCGCGCGACCTGCCCGGGAGCGACGTCGCGCATGATGTTGTACCCGTGCAGATGGACCTCGTCGGAGACGTCCGACGTGACGACGATCACGACGCGGTCGCCCTGCGAGACCGTCTCGCGGACGATGCCGCCCTTCGGGACGCCGCCGACGACCCGCACGCGCACGACGGTCGGCCCTGGCGGCGGAGGCGTCGTCGTCGTGGTCGTCGTCGGGGGCTCCGTGGTCGTCGTGGTGGTCGTCGGTTCCGTCGTGGTCGTCGGCGTCGCCTCGTCGTCTCCGCCGCACCCGGCGAGCGGGAGCGCGAGGACGAGTGCGACGACGAGTGGGATGAGCCTCATATCGGTCCTCCACAGAAGTCGAGCCGCGGCTTCGCGGCGAGGTTCTCAGGATCTGCGAAGGAGCGGTGGCCCGCGCGCAGGAGGTGCGAGCGGCAGAAGGCTGCGGACCGCACGTGCTCCGGGAGCGGCGACGTCGAGGAGGTGCCTGGGAAGCCCTGGCCGCCGCGCTCCCTCGAGGACGAGGGCCCGCAGAAGCCGGCGTGCGAGCGCCCACACGACCAGTGCGACCGGCACCTGCAGGAGCAGCGCGACGACGAAGACGGGTGAGGCGAGCAGCCAGGGCAGCTCACCCGTGTGCGCGAACTGCTCGGCGTGCTCCTGCACGGCGAGCGTCGCGAGCGCCGCGACCGGGAACGGCCACGCGGCGACGCTCGACCGGCGCGCGCCGAGACCGGCGGCTAGCCCGACGAACGCCGCGACGAGCAGGACCTGCGGCGCATGGTCGAGGTAGTTATGGAGCGGCCCCGTCGGCGTTCCGGTCAGTCGATAGGCGAGCGCATGCGCAATGAGCACGCCGGCCGCGATGATCGGCGAGACGGCGAGCCACACGCGCAGGCGGTCCACGGCCGGATCATAGGGCCGAGAACGCAAGGAAAGCGTTCAGAGTCAGGAACGAATCGCCGCGCGCGCGACCGGAGCCCAGCGCACCGAGAAGGTCTCGCTCTGCGCGAGCGCGCGAGCGTACCACTCGCGCATCGCGGCCCGGTTGCCGGCGCATCCCTCTACATAGCCGCGGTGGAAGTAGAGCAGCGGGTCCTTCGTACCGAGGCGGAGCGCGCGCTCCGCGAACGGAAGCGCTTCGGCACAGCGTCCCGCACGGGCGAGAGCCCACGCGAGCGCGTCGTCCCCGTGGATCGAGGGTCGTGCCTCGCGTGCGGCGCGGGCGAGGCGGACCGTCTCGGCCGGGCGAATGCGCTGGTCAGCGCGGTAGACCGCCGACTCGAGGTCGACCCGGACGCCGTTGGCTCCGAGCAGCTTCTCGAGGATCGCAACCGTCTGACGCTGCTGCCGCGCTTCGGCTCTCCGGCCGGCGCGGTCGAGGAGATCCGCGAGCAACGCGACGCTCTCCACGGTCGGAACGGCCTCGGCTGCACGCTGCGCCTCCCTCACGGCGCGGTCGAGCCTGCCCCGCGCAGCCTCAACCCGGGCGAGCGCGATCCGCGCGGCCGGATACCCCGGGAACGCGCGCAGCGCCCGGCGGGCCTCGCGGGACGCGGCGGTGACCTTTCCCTGCCCGAGCTCGAGCTTCGCGAGCTCGACGTGCGCCCATGCCGCGGACTCCCGACCGGCCGCGGCCGCGAGCGCGAGCCGCATCGCTGCGATCGCCCCCTCTGGATCGCCCGTGAGCTCGCGTGCGTACGCCACCCGTGCGTACGAGGCGAGCCCAGGGAGTCGCGTCACCATGAGCTCGAACGCGCTGAACGCCTCGTCGTAGCGGCCGAGCTCGACGAGCGCGTCCCCGATCACACCCTGCGGCCTGCCCGAGTCCACGAGCAGCCGCTCGGCCCGCCGCCCGTACGCGAGGGCGGCTCGGAACTCGTGCCTGATGAGCGCCAGCGAACCGAGGCCCAGCACTGCATTCCCGTAACGCGGTTCGAGGCGGAGCGCTCGCTCGAGCGCCGTCTCGGAGCGCGGCAGGAACGACGCGTCGGCGGTCTCGCGCCAGCGCTGCTGATACGCGAACCCGAGCTGCGTCAGCGTCTTCTGATCGGGGGCGGCACGGACGGCCGCCTCGAGATCTGCGACCACCTTGCTGCCGCCCGGCCCCGAGGGCGCCCCGTCCTGGAGCGCCCTCGGAGCGACGGCCGGCAGCGAGGAGGAAGGCTCGGCCAGGACGCCGCCGACGAGGCTCGCGAGGGCGAGCGCGACCGCAAGCGCGCCGCCCAGGAGCCATGTCGTCTTCCGTCGCATGCCGAGTCCCGAGCCCCTGTCCTACCTGTGTCCCGTGTGCTCGTAGCCGCGGTTCGGAGCGGCCGTGTACGGGAAGGTCGAGAGGAACGCGTTCTCGTTCGCGTCGACTCCGTCGCCGATCATGTTGTTCGGCGAGAAGTTGCACAGCCCGAGCGCACCCTCGAGGATCGCCCCGTAGCCGCACGCGACTGCCCGGAGCTCGATGTCCGTCACGTCGTCGGCGAGCCGACGGCCGTTCGGGAAGCCCTGGAAGTCGCCCGCGAGCACGCCGAGCCGGTTCGGGCTCGCCGTGGGCGCGATCGCCGTGTTCAGCCGGAGCAGGTCCGCCTTGCGGTCTCCGGTGAAGTTCAGCCCCGGAACACCCGTGAGCAGCACCGCGACGAGATCGTCACGGCCCGTCGTGGGCGTGTCCGGAAGCGTCGGGTACAGGAAGTTCACGAGACCCGCGAGCTCCGGGCTCGTGTACCGGTTCAGGAACTGCGAGTCGTTCCGCGGAGCGGACCCGTTCCAGCGGTCCTTCTGCCCCATGGGGATCACGACCTCGTTGATCAGCGGGTTCCCGAGCCGCGAGACCTGCACCCAGTCACCGCGCGAGTCCGTCTTGCCGCTCCCGCGGAGGACGCTGATCTCGCGCCGGCTCGTGCTCGCGTAGACCCCGATCGTCCCGTCCGCAGCCGGTGCGCGGAGGAGGTCCGTCTTCGGGACCTGGATCGCGATCGTGTGCGTGTTGTAGTTGAGGACGCCGTCCTGGCCGGCCTCGGTGCCCAGCGGGATCACGTGCGCCGCGTTGAACGGCCTGAGCCCGCCGAGGTCGAAGATCGAGCCGAGGTCGACGAAGAACGGGTCGTCTCGCGGCCCGGCGAAGACCTTGCGGCCGCCCCCCAGGTCGACGACGCCGTCGGTCTCCCCGTACGTCGGATTCGAGCGCGGGCCGATGTTCGCCGGCGGGACGGAGGCGTTCGTGACGAGCACCTTGCTCCGCTTGTCCCAACCGTCGTCATCGTCGTCGTCGCCGTACCGGCCGCCGCCCAGGACGCGAGTGACCGAGTAGGTCTGCTTCACGCTCAGGTCGGGGTCGGTCGGCGAGGTGACCTGGCCCGTGTTGTAGAGGAACGTGTTCGGGTTCGAGACGGTGGTCTTGAACCGGAACTGGTACGTGACGTCGTCCTTCGCGTCCCCGTCGTTGTCGACGTGGAGCTCGTAGAGCGCCGTCGGGTCGAAGCGGTAGTAGTTCGGCCCGCCCGCCGGATCCTCGAACGGGATGTAGTTCGCGAGGATCGTGACGGTGTCCGGCGCGTCCGGGCTCACGAACGCGTAGACGTCCGTGTTGTCGGCCGCCGGGTCGTCCGCGATGAGCGGTGCCTCCCGGTGGCTCGACGCCGTGGCGCCGGTCGGGCCGGTCGCGCCCACGAAGGCCGCGGCCGCGACTGCGGCGACCACGGCGCCGGCGAGTGCGAGCAGCAGTGCTCCCCTCTGCATGTGTGTCTCCTTTCGAACGAGGGCAGTTGGCGCTCATTCGGCGGGAGGGCGCGCGCGGTTCGTCGGTGGCGCACGAGATCGCCGCTTCCGAGGGCGACCCAAGGGTCGCCCCTACGTCTTCGCGATGGGTTTCTTCGTAGGGGCGAGGCTTGCCTCGCCCTCGCCTACCCCGAAAGCTTCGCCTTGACGAGCTCGGAGACGATGCGCGCGTTGGCCTTCCCCTGCGTCTCCTTCATCACCTGACCGACGAAGAAGCCGAGCAGGCCTTCCTTGCCGCCGCGGTACGCCTCGACCTGACCGGGGTTCGCCTCGAGGATGCGCGCGATCACCGGCTCGAGCTCGGACTCGTCGGAGACGGCCTCCTGCGCGAGATAGGGGTCGGCCGAGAAGCCTGCCTCTCCGACCTTCGAGATCGCCTCGTCGAAGGCCGCGCGCGGGATCCGGTCGCGGGCGTCGACCAGCCTCGCGAGCTCCTTCCCCGAGACCGCGCCGGGATCGACGCCCGCGCCGACGAGCGCGTTCGCGATGACGTTCGCCGCCGCCGTCTTCTCGGCCCCGGCCGAGACCGTCTCCTGCCACAACCCGTCGAGCCCGCCGGTGACGAGCACCGTCGCGCGCTCGAGGTCGAGGTCGGCCTCGAGCCGCCGGATCCGCGCGCCCGGTAGCTCCGGCAGCTCCGCGCGCAGCCCCTCGACGAGCTCCGCCGGCGGCTCGACCGGGACGAGGTCGGGCTCGGGGAAGTAGCGGTAGTCGTCCGCCTCCTCCTTCACGCGATGCGGGGTCAGCGCGCCCGTCGCGGCGTCGTAGTCGTACGTCTCCTGCTTCACCTCGCCGCCGGACTCCCATACGCCGATCTGGCGCGCGATCTCCGCCTCGATCCCTCGCGCCACGAAGTTGAACGAGTTCATGTTCTTGAGCTCGGTGCGCGTCCGCAGCTCGCCCGAGCCCGCCGGCCGGACGGAGACGTTCGCGTCGACGCGCAGAGTGCCTTTCTCCATCTCCGCGTCCGAGATCCCGAGCTCGACGATCGTCTGGCGCAGCAGCTGCAGGAAGCGCTTCGCGTCCTCGGCGGAGCGGAGGTCCGGCTCCGTCACGATCTCGACGAGCGGCGTCCCGCCGCGGTTGAAGTCGACGAGGGAGTACTCGGCGCCGCGGATCCTCCCGGTGCGTCCCCCGACGTGGACGGTCTTCGCGGCGTCCTCCTCGAGATGCGCGCGCACGATCCCGATCTCCTGGTCGCCGTCCGCGCTCGGAACTAGCACCTTGCCGCGTATGCAAAGCGGCAGATCGTACTGAGAGATCTGATAGCCCTTCGGATTGTCGAAGTAGAAGTAGTTCTTGCGCGAGAAGACCGCCTGCTGCGCGACCTCGCAGCCGAGCGCGAGCCCGAGCTTGATCGTCCACTCGATGGCCGTGCGGTTGGCCACCGGCAGCGCACCGGGGAACGCGAGGCACACCGGGCAGGTCTGCGTGTTGGGCTCGGCTCCGAACCCGACCGGGCAGCGGCAGAACATCTTCGACCGCGTCTTCAGGTGGACGTGGATCTCGAGGCCGATCACGGGCTCCCAAGTGATGTCGCCGCTCACGAGCGCCACCTCTCCGGCACGGTGTCGAACGCCAGCGCCTGCTCGAGCGCGTGCCCGGCGCGGAAGAGCGTGTTCTCGCCGAATTGCGGGCCGATCAGCTGCAGCCCCACCGGGAGGCCTTCCGAGAGCCCGCACGGGATCGAGAGGCCGGGCAGGCCGGCGAGGCAGGACGGGATCGTGAGCAGGTCGCTGGCGTACATCGCGAGCGGGTCGGCGGCCCGCTCCCCGATCGGGAACGCGACCGTCGGCGACGTCGGCGAGACGAGCAGGTCGAACTGCTCGAGCGCCTCGCGATGCTCGCGGATGATCAGCGTCCTCACGCGCTGCGCCTGCCCGTAGAACGCGTCGTAGTAGCCCGCGGAGAGCGCGTACGTTCCGAGCATGATCCGCCGCTTGGGCTCGGCGCCGAAGCCCTCGTCGCGCGTGCGCTCGACGAGCTCCTGATAGGTCGAGCCCTCTGCCCGCGGCCCGTAGCGGACCCCGTCGTAGCGCGAGAGGTTCGACGACGCTTCCGCCGGCGCGATGAGGTAGTAGCAGGGGAGCCCGTAGCGGACGGAGCGCGGGAGCGAGCACTCCCCCACCTCCGCGCCGAGCTCCTCCGCGAGCGCGATGGCCTTCGAGACGGCGTCGCGTACCCCCGGCTCGATGCCCTCGGCCTCGTTCAGCTCGGTCGGAACGCCGATGCGAACGCCCGCGAGGGAGTCACTCTCCGGTAGCCGAACCGGCTCCGGCAGCTCGGTCGAGGTCGAGTCGAGCGGGTCTCGCCCGGCGATGATCGAGTACAGGAGCGCGACGTCACGCACCGTCTTCGCGACCGGCCCGATCTGGTCGAGGCTCGAGGCGAAGGCGACGACGCCGTAGCGCGAGACGCTGCCGTACGTGGGCCGGAGGCCGACGTTGCCGCAGAGCGCAGAGGGCTGCTTGATCGAGCCGCCGGTGTCCGAGCCGAGCGCCCACGGCGCCAGCCCTGCCGTGACCGCAGCGGCGGAGCCTCCGCCGGAGCCGCCGGGAACGCGCGCGGGGTCCCACGGGTTGCGCGACGGGCCGTAGGCCGAGTTCTCGGTGGACGAGCCCATCGCGAACTCGTCCGTGTTCGTCTTCCCGAGGAGCGACAGGCCCGCGCCCTTCACGCGCGCAGCGACGGTCGCGTCGAAGACGGGCACGTATCCGGCCAGGATCTTCGAGCCGGCGGTCGTCTCCACGCCCTTCGTCGAGATGACGTCCTTGAGCGCGATCGGCACGCCGTCGCTCTCGGCCGCCTCGGTCGTCCGCAGGAAGCAGTGGAGCTCGTCGTCGCGCTCGGCGATCGCGTCCAGGTACGCGCCGCGAAGCTCCGCACCCGAGAGCTCGCCTCGCTCGAGAAGACCTTTCGCCTCCTCCGCGGTCAGCCGCAGGGTGTCGACTACTCGCCCCACGGCGGTACCCGGAACAGGCCGTCGTCGGTGTCGGGCGCGTTGGCGAGGGCATCCTCGAGCGGGAGCGGCTCGTGCGGCACGTCCTCGTCCCAGACGTTCACGAGATCGAGCGGATGCGATGTCGGAGGCACGTCAGCGAGGTCCAGCTCGGAGACGACGCCGACCGCCTCGAGGATCGCGTCCAGCTCGGTCGTAAGCCGCTCGACCTCCTCGTCCGTCAGCGCGAGCCACGCGAGGCCCGCGACGTGGAGTACTTCCTCTCTCGAAATCGCCATCGCCTGATCCTTTCAAAGAGAACGGGCTCCCTTTCGGGAGCCCGTCCGCTACGTCGATCTGTGGCTGGTCAGCCTGCGGCTGCCATCACGTTCGCGGCCTGGGCACCCTTGGGACCCTGCACGACCTCGAATTCGACACGCTGGCCTTCGGTCAGGGTCTTGAAGCCCTCCATCGCGATCGCGGAGAAGTGGACGAACACGTCGTCGCCCCCCTCGCGCTCGATGAATCCGTACCCCTTCTCGTTGGAAAACCACTTGACGGTGCCCTGCTCCACGTACGTCCTCCTACAGCGAATGACGCCGACCCGTGATGCGGCCGACGTCGGTGATTACAACGCGACGAACCGTAGCGCCTACGAGCCGGGCACCGCAACCCCGGAGGAGCGATGTTGCGCCGCTGTGAGCGTATTTCGAAGAAGCATCGCGATCGTCATCGGGCCGACTCCGCCCGGCACCGGCGTCAGATACCCGGCCACCTCGGACACGGCCGGATCGACGTCACCGACGATCCCGTTCTCGGTCCGGTTCACCCCGATGTCGACGACGGCCGCGCCCGGCTTGACCATGTCCGGCGTGACGATCCCAGGCCGGCCCGACGGCGGCCACGAGAACGTCTGCGCGACGCGTGTGCTCTGCGAGGTCGGCCGTACGCGAGTGGCAGATCGTGACCGTCGCGTTCTCGGCGAGGAGGAGCATCGCCATCGGCTTTCCGGCGAGCTCGCTCCGCCCGATCACGACGGCCTCCTTGCCCTCGAGCTCGATCCCGTGCTCCGCGAGCATGACCATGACTCCGGAGGGCGTGGCCGGTACGTACAGCGGCTCGCCGAGGAAGAGCCGGCCGGAGTTGAGCGGATGCAGGCCGTCGACGTCCTTCTCCGGGTCGATCGCCCGGATGACACTCGCCTCGTCCATGTGCTCAGGCAGCGGCAGCTGGACGAGGATCCCGTCCACGGTGTCGTCCGCGTTCAGCTCCGCGAGCAGCTCCAGCACCTCGCTCTCCGGCGTCGACTCCGGCAGCCGGTGGTCGCGCGTCGCGATGCCCGCCTCCTCCGCCGCCTTGTGCTTCCAGCCGACGTAGATGTGCGACGCGGGGTCCTCGCCGACGAGGATGGTCGCGAGGCAGACCGGACCGCCGAACGCCTCGACGTCCTTCGCGACCTGAGCGCGTACCTTCTCCGCGATCGCCTTCCCGTCGATCGTGACAGCCGTCATCGCGGCGAAGACTAACTTCGCGCGCGATGCGGCCCCGCCGCAGTGAAGCTCAGAGACTCTTCGGTGTCAGCAGCCGCAGGCTGCTCGCCTTGACGACGAGCGTCGAGCTGATCTGGGCCTTCGCCGCCGCCTTCGAGACCTGTGTCTTCGAGAGCTGCGCCTTCGAAAGCTGGGCCTTGACGGCGGCCGGCTTCGCGGCGAGCGCCTTCGACGCCGCCTTCGTGACCTGCGGCTTCACGGCCTGAGCGCGCGAGGCCGGGTTGTTCGCGGCGAGGTTCGAAGCCGCCGACACCTGGGCCTTCGCGGCCGCAGGCTTCGCGGCCTGCGCCAGCGACGACGCGGCGACGTGGTTCGATGCCGTCGACACCAGCGGGTTCGCCGCCGTCGCGGCCGGAGCTGCGATGGCACCTGCGACGACCGCAACCGCCAGCGCGCCGCGGAGCCCATGCGCCTCGACCTCGGCGTCGTCGAAGAGACCGTGCAGCGCCGAGCCGTCGAGCGCGAGCAGCACGTCGTCGCCCGTCGTGCGCTCGAGCATGTGCTCGATGTCCGCAGTGGACAGGTCGACCGAGAGCAGCCGAATGTCGTCGTCCTCTTCGCGGCCGAGCTCGAGCCACAGCTGCGCAGGCCCGCCCGCCTTGAACATCTCGTCGAGCTCGTTGCGCGAAAGCACCGCCACCGGGTTCCCACTCTCGAACGCGTCGATCAGATTGGCCGTCGTCCGCAGATCCTCCATCGCCGCTCCTTCCCCTAGGGGCTCCATACACCACAAGACGGCGTTGCCTAGCCGGATCTTCCCGGCGTTCGGCCGGCGGCACGAGGCACGGGGGCCCCGCTTGCGCGAGGTCCCCCGACCGCCTCGTGGCTCAGAAGCCCTGGCCGGTCTCGAGCAGGGTCTTCAGGTCGCTGAGGATCATCGGCCAGCCGCCGCCGCCCTCGTACATCCGGGCGTCGGTCAGCCCGACCTGCGCTGCCGTGATCGGCGTGCCCTCGAGCTCGTGCGTCACCGTCAGCCGCGTGACGCCGCCGTCGTCCTCCTCGATGTCGTAGGTCACGCGGGACGTCTCCCCCGCGATGTCCTCCGACCACAGCGGATGCCACGTCTGGACGAGCCGGCGCGGCGGGTCGGCCTCGACGACCTCTCCGTCGACGACGACCTCGGGCATCCCCATCGACTGCATCTCCGGCGGGGCAATGAACCGGATGCCGCTCCCGCGCTCGAAGCCGTCGAACTCGACGGCGCCACGGTAGCCGTACTTCTGGGTCCACTCGGGCTTCGTGATCGCGTCCCAGATCGCCTCCGGGGACGCCTTGATGTAGACGCGGTAGACCTGCGTGGTCACCGCGGTCTCGGCCTGCGTGCTCATGCCGTTGCCTCCAGTTCCGTCTTGAGATCTGCGAGCGCCGACACCTGGCGCTCCGTGTACTTGTCGATCCAGCGGTCGTGGACGAGCCGGATCGGCACCGGGTTCAGGAAGTGCAGCTTCTCTCTCCCCGACCTCCGCGTGACGACGAGGTTTGCGTCTTCGAGGATTCGCAGGTGCTTCATGACGCCGAAACGGGTCATGTCCAGCTCGGACTCGAGCTCCGTCAGCGTGCGGCCGTCACGCGCGAAGAGCCGGTCGAGCAGGAATCGCCGAGTCGGGTCGGCGAGCGCCTTGAACACACGGTCGTCGTCGGTCACACGTCGATGATACGTGACCAAAGAGTCACATGTCAAGCAATCGAAGCTGCGGGGCACCGTTCGGGGGTGAGAGGGAGCATTGGGGATGGTCTCCCTCACCTGCCACGTCTCGGGTGCCCGGGCGCGCTGGGAGCCGCGCGACGTTCCTCGGAACGTCGCGCGGCTGCCGCAATGATCTCCCAGCGGCCTCCCCCCACCGGGGCGGCCCGCGGTCATTCCGCCCCGCTCCCCGACTGCAGAAAACCCGTCGTCATAGACCAAGACGCATGCGGGCTCGAAAACTTGCGGCCTGTCTTCGCACGGGAGTGGACAGCGCCCCTCGAGGCACGTACTGTCCTCGGCGTGCCGTGGGGACGGGACGAGGGCAATGGGATGGCGGCGTCGCACGAGCGGACTGCGGGAGCGGCGGTCGCCGTCATGTACGAGCGCTACGCCGAGCGGATCCGCGGCGTCTGCACCCGAAAGCTCGACGACCCCCACGAGGCCGCCGACGCGGTCCAGGACACGTTTCTGCGGGCGTGGCTCGCCCTGCGCAAGGGCACGCAGGTCCGGTACCCGCTTCCCTGGCTCCTGACGATCGCCGACAACGTGTGCGTCAGCCGCTTCCGCGCCCGCGGAGCCCGCGTCGCGACGACGGTGCTCTCGGCCGAGGAGCGGATCGAGTTCCCGGAGGCGACCGATGCGACGGCGGGTCTCGCGGCCGCTCTGCGCGCGCTTCCGGACAGGCAGCGGCAGGCGCTGCTCCGGCGTGAGGTCCAGGGCTACTCGTACGACGAGATCGGCGCCGAGCTCGGCGTCTCGCGCGCCTCGGTGGCGGCGCTCGTGCACCGAGCGCGGCACACGGTCGCCGGCAAGCTTCGCGACGCGCGCGAGGTCGCCGCGCTCGCCCCGATCCCGGCCTTCCTGCGCACGCCCTTCGAGGGCGGCGGCGCAGGGCTTGCGGCAGGCGCCGCGGCGGTGGCGATCGCCGTCACGCCACTCGCCGGTCTCTCGCGGGCCTTGCCCGCGCCGCCGTCACGCTCGGCCGACGCCGCAGTGACCGTACTCGGCGCCGAGCAGGCGCTCGCCTCGTCGGCTGACGCGCCGCCGTCTTCTCGCGCGGAGGCGCACATCGCAACCGAAACGAGCCCGGCCGGAGGCGCGCCCGTGGAGGTCAGCCGCGCGAGAGGCGACGGCGAGCTCGGGGCGACCCGCGGACTCGAGCCGGTCCCTGCGTCCCCGGAACCGGCTGAGCCCGTCCCGACGGATGAGGACGTGCCGGCGGTCCCCGCGTCGCCCACGGACGTCGAGCCCGCAGCCGGACGCGGACCTGCCCGAGCCTGCGCGCGAGCCCGCCGCGACAGCCGGCGGCGAGGAGGAGCAGCCCGAGGGTGACGCGCTGGCAGGCGGCGGACGCCCGGAGACCAAGAGTCTCCCGCCCGGCCAGCAGCCGAAGGGGTCGAGAGGGCGCTCGGTGGACGCCCCAGGCCAGACAAAGGCCGCCGCGGCTCCCGACGGCCAGCCTTCGGGAGCCGCCCCGAGCGGCGAGACCGTCCCGGGAGCGAACGCTGCTCGCAGCGCGGAAGCCGGCCGGGAGCAGAGCTCCGCGAGGAAGGACAACACCGAGCCAAAGGCCGAGGGCGAGAGCGACGAGGGCCAGAGCAAGGAAAAGAACGACGAGCCAGCCAAGGCTCAGCGGTAGGGGCGAGCCGTCCCGCGCGGGCAGCGGCTAGCCATTACCCAGGCGCCTGGCTCGAAGAGGAGCTCGCGACGAGAAGGCGCCGAGCGGACTCGAACCGCTGTACGAGGCTTTGCAGGCCTCTGCCTAACCTCTCGGCCACGGCGCCGGGACGGGCGCATCGTAGCCGTCCTCTCTCCGGGATACGGTTGGCCCGTGAGCGCGCGCGTTGCCGGGGTCGTCGGGGAGATCTGCCTCCGCTGCGGCGCGGAGATGCAGTGGCGCCACAGCACCTGGCAGTGCCCTCGCTGCCGGTTCAAGATCGGCTGCTGCGAAGGGGAGACGGGCGACTGCCGGCCAGCCTCTTCGTGATCGCATCGCGCTGATAGCGTCCGAGCGTGGTCGCGACCGAGAGCATCGCGCGCGAGAAGCTCGGGCAGGCCGTCGACATCCTCGGGGAGCAGGACGTCGACCTCTGGCTCACCTTCGTCCGCGAGTCGCTGCTCACGCGCGACCCGAGCCTCGACCTCGTCGCGGGCACCTACTGCGCGTGGCAGGCCGCGTTCCTCGTCTCGCACACGGGTGAGCACACGGCGATCGTGGGCCGCTTCGACGCCCCGAACGTCGTCGGGCTCGCCGCCTACGACGAGGTGGTCCCCTACGACGAGAACATCCGGCCGCTGCTCCGAGAGGCGATCGAACGCCTCGACCCGAAGTCGATCGCGATCAACTACTCCGAGAGCGACCCCGCGGCGGACGGGCTCACGCACGGGATGTGGCTGGTGCTCCAGGACACGCTCGCGGACACGCCCTACGCCGACAGACTCGCCTCCTCCGAGACGATCGTCAACGCACTCCGCGGCCGGAAGTCGCCCGCCGAGATCCAGCGCATCCGCGACGCCGTCCGCGAGACCGAGGAGATCTACGAGGTCGTGAACGGCATCCTCGCGCCGGGCCTGACCGAGCTCGAGATCGCGGGCGTGATGCACGACGAGGTCAAGCGGCGCGGCCTCGGCTACGCATGGGAGCCCGTGCACTGCCCCGCGGTGAACGCAGGCCCCGACAAAGAGGTCGGCCACAGCAGCCCGAGCGAGCTCCGGACGAAGCGCGGCGAGCTCCTGCATACGGACTTCGGCGTCTCGAAGGCGGACTACGCCAGCGACCTCCAGCGCGTCTGGTACCTCCTCGACGACGGAGAGAACGAGGCGCCCGCGGACGTCGTCAAAGCGTGGGACGCGGTCTGGGCCGCGGTCGACGCGGGCGCCGAGGCACTCCGGCCGGGAGCAGTCGGCTGGGAGGTCGACGCAGCAGCTCGATCGCATCTCGTCGCGGCCGGCTTCCCGGAGCCGATGTACTCGCTCGGCCACCAGCTCGGGCGATCGGCGCATGACGGCGGAACGCTTCTCGGGCCGCGCTGGGACCGCTACGGACAGGCGCCGTACGGCATCGTCGAGGAGGGGAACGTCTACACGCTCGAGTTCGGCACCGCGGTGCCGAACCGCGGCTACGTCGGGCTCGAGGAGGACGTCCTCGTCACGGCCGACGGCGTCGAGTGGCTCTCGACCCCGCAGCGCGAGCTCTGGCTCGTCTCGTAGCGGCTAGGCGGACTCGGCCTTCGCGACCGCATCCTTGTAGCGGGCGATCGCGTCCTTGTACCGGGCCTCCGCGCCCAGCGCTGGTTCCCCTGCGTGATCAACGAGTTGGCACGCGCCACGACACCTCCCGCCACCGAGCGACCACGCCGACCATCGCAGCTTGCATGCCGTCCGGTCAAGCCGGAGAGGCTGGACGCGGACCTCACCGTGCCGCGCCGCTCGGCAACCCGGCACGCGAGAGAGTCAAGCCGACCCCGCTCGACCTGGTGCGACTGCCCTCGCGGTGGTAGGCTGCTCGTGCGGAGCGTAACAATCGCTACAAGCGCGAACGTCCGCCCTCAGCAACCGGGGCGGAACCACTTCAGGCCCCAGACCATGGCCGCTAGCAACTCGAGCTGAGGAGCGAGCCATGGAGATGCGGGTTGTGGTACCGGACACGGCCAGTGTGCTCGCGCTCGCCGAGCGACTGAGCACCGCCCTAGGCTCCGAGCGCGTCTCGGTCAACGGGGACGGCCGGGAAGTCGACATTCTCGTCGAGCACGAGTCGGACCGCGGTGTTCTTCATGTCCTGGATGCGGTCGAGCGCTGGTACGACCAGGCCGAGGTCGGATTCGTCGAGATGTGGCTCGGCGAGCGCTCGTACACGTTCGCCCGCTGGGTGCCGGTCGAGACGTGGCGATAGGAGCGTCACTTCACCGTCTCCGAAGCTCGACGGCTTCGAGCCGTGTCGCGCACCTCCGGCGATCGCGTAGCGCCAGGCTCGTCGTCACTATGGGCGCGGGACTCGTGGCGCTCGCTCTCGCGTTCGTGGCCGCCCGGCGCTTCGCCGAGATCCCCTTGCCGCTCTCTCGCGCCCACCCCGGTCTCCTGGCCGCGGCAGGAGCTCTCTCCCTGCTCGGGTACGCGTTCAAGGCCTACGGCTGGCGGCAGCTCTTCGCAATGGACGAGCGTCCGCAGGCGCTCGCGCTCGCGGCTGCGAACGGCGGGGCTTCGATCACCGGGCTTGCGCTCCCCGGGCGGTTCGACGATGTCGTACGGATCGCCATCGTCCGCCGCTTCCGGGAGTGCCCGGCAGGAGTCAAGACACTCTGCCTCTCCCTCGCGATGCTCGGACTGATCGACACGTGGCCTTGGCTCCGCTGGCTCTCACCGCTGCCGTCCTCCCCGGCCACCCGTTCGGGCGTGCGCCTTGGGCTCGGGCTTCTCGGAGGCGCTCGGTCTCGTGGCCGCAGCGCTCGTCATTGCGCTGCCGCGAATCGCCGCAAGCAAGCGGCTCCTCCGCTTCCGGCTCGGCCGCTGGCTGCAGCCTCGGACCCCGTCGTGGCGAGAGGCCCTGCAGGCATGGGCGCTCCTGACCGCATGCTGGCTCACCCGCGTCGCAGGGCTTCTCGTCCTCCTCGCTGCTCTCGGAGTCGGCTTCTCGTTGACGCTCGTGCTCCTCTTCCTCTGCGCGAGCTCGGCGGCAGCGGCGCTGCCGCTCGGTCCCGGAGGGAGCGCCACCCAGGCCGGAGCCGGCGCCGCGGTGCTGATCGCATCCGGGGTCGGAACCACCGAGGCGGTCGGCGCCGCCGTGGCCATGCAGGCAGTAGGGATCCTCGTTGGCGGCTCGATCTTTCTCGTCGCAGCGGTCTCTCGCATCCGTTGGCGGCCGACGCCGCTGTATCAGCCGATTCCCGTTCCGGTCGTGCGCGTGAGGGTCGCAGGAGGAGTGCGGCCGTGAGTGCGTCGGCGACGGCTGGCGCGGATCGCAGCTACACTGGCTGAGCGCGTTGGTTGTTTCTAGAAGCCGTCGAGGCTTTTGACTCGCCTCTTCGACTGTTCCACCGCCGAGCGCAACAGGGGGTTCGTTCGAGTTCCCTGTCCTGAACGGAAAGCAAGGAGCACCATATGCATGCGACCATTCGCCGTTACGACGGTGTGGACCAGAATCGCACGGACGAGCTGACCCGCAAGGTCAACGAGAGCCTCGTCCCGAAGCTCAGCGAGCTCCCCGGGTTCAACGGCTACTTCCTGATCGATGCCGGCAACGGCGTCTTCAGCTCACTCGGTCTCTTCGAGACTCCCGAGCAGGGCAAGGACTCGACGAACATCGTCGCGACCTGGATCCGCGAAGAGAAGCTCGAGACCATGATCCCGAACGAGCCCAAGATCACGAGCGGGCAGGTCGTCGCACGCCGACAACCGTCTTGTCGCAGGCGCGCCGCGTAACTCGACCGCACCGCAGCTCGACGGAGAGGGCCCGGCATCGCCGGGCCCTTACTCGTTGTCCGAGAGCCGGCTCCTCAGCCCTGCGAGATCGTGACCGACGGGCTATGGACCAAAGCTCCGAAGCGGGGCGACTCGATCAGGATCGGCGGCATGAGCTAGCTCGGAGTACTGCCTCCGCCCCACCGGCTCCTCGAGGAGGATGCCCTCTCCCGAGAAGACGTCGACGGGCTCGCCGGCGAGCTGCGGCGGGACGCTTAGCGTCTGCTGGGCGCCTGGAGCTCGACCTCGGCCGGTTCGCCGCGGCGCAGCTCGCGGCTTCGCTCGGCCTCGGCGTTGATCTCGGCGCCGAAGAGCAGTGCGAGCGCGCTCAGCCAGAGCCAGGTGAGCATCACGATCACCGCCGCGAGCGAGCCCCACGTCTTCTCGTACGTCCCGATCCGGCTCACGAACACGGCGAACGCGCCCGAGGCGAGGAGCCAGACGACGGTGGCGAACACCGTCCCGAAGGTGAGGAAGCGCCAGCGCGGATGCTCGACGTTCGGCCCGAGGTAGAGGATCGCGGCGAACGCGAGCAGCAGCCCGAGGACGAGCACCGGCCACTGCGCTGTCCACCAGAGCCACTGCACGAGCGCTTCGAGACCGACTGCGGACCCGATCCAGCCGGACAGGTGCGGCCCGAGGACGAGCAGCCCGAAGCAGAGCCCGAACGCGACGAGCATGAGCACGACCATCGCGAGCGCGGTCAGCCGCCGCTTGACGAACCCGCGGGTCTCCTCGCAGTCGTACGCGACGTTGAGAGACCACATCAGCGTCTCCATCGCTCCCGTCAGCGACCAGAGCGCGAGCAGGGCGCCTCCGACGGCGATCGCGATCCCGGAGCTCGCCTGCTGCTCGGTCACGTTGCGCAGGCTGTCCTCGACGAGCGTCACCGCCTCGCTCGGCACGACCCCTTCGAGCCTCCTGACGATGCTCGCGATCGCGCCCGCGTCTCCGACCAGTCCGAAGACGCCGACCGCGACGAGCAGCAGCGAGGGGATGGCGAGGAACGAGTAGTACGCAAGCGCGGCGGCGAGATTCGTGATGTGGTCGTGCAGCGACTTGCGGGCCGCCCGCACGATGATCGCGCCGTAGTCGCGCTTCGAGAGCTGGACCGGCGTGGGATCGGCGAGCGTCGGCTCGTCGTGCTCGGGCTGCGGCCGTGGCGCGTCCACCGGCAACGAAGTCTTCCGCAGACGCTTCGCGAGCTCCATCACTAGACGCATCCCCCGCGAGCGGCGGGCAGAAACCCGGCGGTCACACTTCTGCGCCCCGGCGGGTCATAGAGGTAGACCAGACGAAAGGAGAAACCACCATGAAGGTCTTCGTTGCTGGCGCGAGCGGCGCCATCGGCACCCGGCTCGTTCCGCAGCTGCTCGAACAGGGGCACGAGGTGATCGGTACCTCGACCTCGCCCGCCAGCGCCGCGCGCGTGCGAGCGCTCGGCGCACACGCGCTCGTGCTCGACCTCCTCGACCGCGGCGCCGTGCGCAGGGCGGTGGTCGAGGCGCGACCGGACGCGATCGTGCACCAGGCGACCGCGCTTTCGGGCGTGAAGTTCTCCAAGGAGCTCGACCGGAGCTTCGTCGGAACGAACCGCCTACGGAGAGAGGGGACGGACGCGCTGCTCGATGCGGCGCGGGAGATCGGCGTTTCGCGCTTCGTCGTCCAGAGCTGGGTCAACTTCCGCTACGCCCGCGAGGGCGGGCCGGTGAAGAGCGAGGACGATCCGCTCGACCCCACTCCGGTCGAGACGATGCGCGAGACGTTGGACGCCTTGCGCCACCTCGAACATGCAGTCCTGGACGCAGGCGGCATCGTCCTTCGCTACGGGATCTTCTACGGCGCCTCCAGCGACGGACTGGTCGAGCCCGTGCGGAAGCGCCAATTCCCGATCGTCGGGGACGGAGGCGGCGTCTCCTCCTGGATCCACCTGGAGGACGCCGCCGCCGCGACCGTGCTCGCGCTCGAGAAGGACGGCCCCGCCCTCTACAACGTCGCGGACGACGAGCCGGCGCCGGTGCGCGAGTGGCTGCCGGTGTTGGCGGAGGCGCTCGGGGCGAAGCCGCCGCGGCACTTCCCGGTCTGGCTCGCGCGGATGTTCGCGGGCGAGGCCGGGGTCATGCTCGGAACCACGGCCCGCGGCGCCTCGAACGCGAAGGCCAAGCGCGAGCTCGGGTGGACGCTTCGCTATCCCAGCTGGCGGGAGGGGTTCGCGGCCGCCTACTCGACGGCGGCGGCCACGACCTCGGAGCCTCGATCGACGCGGCCCTTGAGCGTCGGCTCGGCGTAGCGACCTCGCGCGGGGCCGGTCAGTCCTTGGCCGCGCCCCGCGCGACGTCGCCGATGATCTGGGCGATCTCCTGCGGGCGCGACCACATCGGCCAGTGGCTCGTCGGCAGGTCGATCCAGGTCACGTTGCGCAGCTCGGGCACGCCGGCGAGCCAGCTGTAGCCCTGCTTGACGGCGTCCTGGTACTGCTCGGCGGTGAACCCGGTACAGATGAGCGTGCTCGGGATGTCGCGGCGCGCCTCGCTCTTCAGCTCCACGTCCTCACGAAGGACGCCGCCCGGGACCGGCACCGCCCGCTGCCTGAAAGTCTCCATCTGCTCCTCGCTGAGCCCGTCGAGGTTCTCCTCCTCGGCGATCTCGTCCCAGACCATGGGCTTTTCCAGGTCCGCGAAGTTGGGGTCGAGCGCACCCTTTCCCGGGGCGGAGTCGACGTAGACCATCGCCGCGATCTGCTCCGGGATCCGGTCGCTTGCCGCGTAGCCGGAGAACCCGGTCGCGCTGTGCACGGCGAGCACGACGGGTCGCCCCTTCGCCGTCACCGCCTCGCAGATCGCCTCGACGTGGTCCGACAGCGTGATCGAGGATCGGTCGGCGTCGGCCGACTCGAGGCCGGGCAGCGTGATGGCCGTGACGTCGTGCCCGTCGGCGCGTAGGGCGTCAGCGACCTCGTCCCAGGCCCACGCGCCGAGCCAGAACCCCGGAACCAGGACGATCGGTGTGGTGTTCGTGTTCATGACCCAAACCTATAGGCCATGACGCCGTCCGCCTAGCAGCTGTACCCGTACTCGCGCGCCTTCCTGCAGAACTCCTCCTCGTCGGCGGTGAAGAAGTGATGGATGCCGTCCGGCTTGCGAACGTAGTAGAGGTAGTCGACCTTGGCCGGCCGGGCGGCGGCACGGATCGAGGCCAGGCCCGGGTTGCCGATCGGCGTCGGAGGCAGGCCCTTGAAGCGCCGCGTGTTGTAGGGCGAGCTGCTCCGGAGGTGCTTCTTTGTGATCGACCGGTTGTTGGGGATGCCGAGGCCGTACCGGAGCGTGGCGTCGATCCCGAGCACCATGTCCTGCTCGAGGCGGTTGTAGATGACCGCGGACACGAGCTTCCGCTCCTCGGGGGCCGCGGTCTCCCGCTCGATCATGGACGCGATCGTGAGCACCTCGTACGGCGTCGAGCCCGCGCCGCTTCGCCGCGCGCAAGTCGACCGTCCGCCAACGCTCGGTGAACGCGGCGAGCTGATTCGCCACGAGCGTCGCCGCCGTCGTCTCCGGCGTGAACTCGTACAGCGCGGGGAACAAGAAGCCCTCGATGCTGCGCCGCTTCACGGAGCGGGCGAACGCCCGCGGCGGGCGCGCCGCGTTGACGGCGGCCGTGTACGCGACGCCGGTCAGCCGCGGCGTGACGTGACGCTTCTCGATCGCGATGCGCCGGACCGCCGAGACGCGGTCGGCCATCTGCGCCGCGGTAAAGCCCTCCGGGAAGATGATCCGGAGCGTGACCGGTTGCGGCTCCTGTACCGGTCGCGCCGACGCGCCCGCGACGAGCACGAGCGAGAGCACGGCGATTGGCAGGGCGCGGAGAAGCACGAATGACCGACGGTAGCTATGCGGCGGCGTCGCTCGTTCGCCACTCGACGAGGGGAGCGGCGACCCAGGTCGGATCCGGGGCTTCGTAGAGCTGCGCGGCGTCGGTGTACGCCATGTCGAGGATCGAGCCGCGGAGCTCCCCGCGGAGATAGCGGAAGACGACCCCGGCGTCGCGCGCGTCGCTCTTCGCCTCGACGCAGTGCGCGTCGTAGCCGGCGTAGTCGCCGCGACCGAGCGTCGCGATGCCTTCCTCGATCGTCGCCCGCGCGAGCTCGAGCCCACCGTCGTCGGGAGCCAGCGCGCGCTCGGGCGGATCGCCGTAGCCGATCCCGTGATGGAACGGGTCAGCGGTGGAGACGATCGCCGCGTCCTCCGCGAGCTCGGCGAGGTCCTCGATGCCGGGCAGCCGCTCGGGGTGGCCGCCGGCAAGGTACGGGTACCGCTCGACGACCTCCGGGCCGCGGATCCCACGGCGCTTCGTCTCCGCTGCCCAGAAGTGCCGCCAGCTGATGAGCGCGTGATCCTCGCGCCACTCCTCGCGCCCGTCGATGCCCGTCCCCTGGATTCCCCAGAACGGCCACTCGGACGGATCGCCCCCGGCCGAGACCTGCTTGCGCGCTTCCTCCATCTCGTCCGTGAACGCATGCAGGACGCTGATCACGATGACGCGTTCGGCGCCGCTGTCGAGGCAGCCCTGGACGGCGGCCGCGACCTGATGCCCGCAGTCGAGCACGCCTGCGTGCGGGAAGACGACGACGCCTCCGGAAGCGAGCGTCGGCGCGAGATCCCAGTCGCGCCCGCGCTCCAGGCGCTCGAGGGTTCCGCGCTCTCCCATCTCGTCGTGCTCGGAGCGGTACAGCTCGTGGATCTGCTGCTTGAGCTTCTGACGATCGAGCGTCACGGGGCGGATTCGCGAACGAGCCGGTCGACTTCGCTGGCCGGAATCCGCAGGCCGCCGCGCTTCTTCCCCGGGCGCCGTACGGCGCGCATGTCGCCGACTCTGACGGCGCGGTAGATCGTGCTCACGCTGATGCCGAGCGCAAGGGCGGCTTCCGCAGGCCTGAGGAGGGCGGGATCCTCCCTCTCTGCCCTCGCGGACGCTGCGCGGCGAAGCTCCTCCGCGAGATCGACCGCCGCCGGCTTTGCCGCCGTCGCCTCCGTCTCGGCCGAAACGAGTTCGTCAACGGCCTGCCGCATGCGGCGGAGCTCTGCTCGAACGCGGAGGCGCGGCTCCTCTCCTCCACGGATGACGCCCGGGCTCTCGCTCTCGTCCCCGAAGAGCAGCATGCGCAAGCGCAGGTCCGCTCGGCGATAGCTCTCGTAGGGGCTCGTCGGCGGCGTGAGCATCAAGCCTCCGGGCCATCAACAGGTCTCGGCCAGCTGATGTCCTTCACCTCGACGCCCCATTCCCGCGCCGCCTGAGCGCCGATACGGGCCTTCGCGACGATCGCCTTAGCCTCGTTGGCGCGGCGTCGAAGGTGGCACGGACGGCAGCGAAGCTCGACATTCGCCGCCGTGTTCGAGCCGCCGACGGCGATTGGCAGGACGTGCTCGAATGCGAGGCTCGACGCGACGCCGCAATCGACGCAGCGGCCGCGGTCGCGGATCCAGACTTCGCGGCGGACGTCGTCCGGCACGGCGTCCTCCGCCGACCCGGCGCCGTTGCGACCGGCGAGGCCCGCCTGAGCCCGCTCGAACGCCTCGCGCTGAGACTCGCTCGAGAGGTCCATCGCGAGGATCGTCGACTCGATCTCGCGCGTACTCAACGTTCGGTCCGCCCACCAGAAGCGGTCGCGGTACCACCACCAATGCCACCCCTTCTTTATCGTCAGCAGGACGGGGGTGGTTCGCTGGAGGTCCGAAAGGTGATCGAACTGCCCACTCGAGCAGTTCACATAGTGGTTAGCGGAGTGCAGGCGGTAGACGACAGCGCCATGCCCTAACGGCTCCTCGGCCTCACGTTCGAGTGCCTCCGTCCACATGCGCTTGGCGTGAACGTCCTCCTGCATCCGCGCAAGATGCCACTGAGCGGCCTCGATCTCCTCCTCGGGAGCCGCCGGACGCCGGCCGGGCCGGAGACGCCGTCTGGCGGGTGGCTCGGAGTAGTCGCCCGCGGCGAGCGCCCCCTTCATGGCATGGAGCTCGTCCGCCAGTGTGTCCGCCTCGGCCACGAGACGCACGAGCTCGAGCCTCGCTCGGGCGGCTTCGCGCTTTCGTGTCTGCTGCGGCGTTCCGCCCGTCGGCACCTCGAGCGCTTCGACGAACGCCGACGAATCCTGCTCGAGCTCGGTCCTGTTCGGGGTAAGGCTCCCGGGCGGCGATGTCTCGTCCCGACGAGAGCGTTCGACGGGCTTGCTCGTCCTCGACCGGACCGGGCTCGGCCTTCCCGGGATCCAGCCCCCCCGTCCTATCCGCCGGAGACGGCTACGTCTCCTCGGCGCGCTCGGCTGCACCACCAAGAGCTTCAACGCCGGTTTGCGTCTCCACATGCGGCCATGATGCCCAAAGCGAGAGTGCTGCGCCGAGCCGGATCGGGAAAGAGAGACCCGGTTCGCGGGGCATCGAAGAGCGGATCCCGCACGACATTCCTCCCGCCGAAGCGGACGGAGATGCCGGACCGACGATCGGTGTCAACCGAGCGCTGACAGACCTGACCGTCGCACGGCCCCGGGAGGGACGCCGACGACGCGCTTGAACGCCCGGCTGAAGGCCGCTTCCGACCGGTAGCCGAGGCGGCTTGCGAGCTCCCCGACCGTGACGCTCTCGTCTCGGAGGGTGCTGAGTGCGAGGTGCATGCGCCAGCGGGTGACGTACTGCATGACCGGCTCGCCGACAAGCTCCGTGAACCGGGCCTCGAGAGCCGAGTGCGACATCGCGAGATCCCCCGCGAGCGAGGCGACGGTCCACTCCCGTGGCCGATTCACCTCGGCGGGCACTTTCCCGCGCTCTACGTCGTCAACAAGGCGCAGCAACTTCTCGCTGCGAGCGAGCTGTGATGCCGCTGACAGCTCGCATCGCGCGACTCCAAGAAATTGGTTCAGTAGAGCTGAGGTGCAGCCGCCCCGCGAAGCGGGGGGAGACAACGGGCTTTACGGGGCGGCTGCGACGGAGGACCCGGGGGAGGGGGATTGGGCCTCCGCAAATGGGGAGGTCGTCCTAGATTTGGCCGCGGGCGAGGAGGGGCGGCTGGGTCGCCGCCCCTCCAAGGTGCATCGTCCTGACAGCGACTCCTAGAACGTGTGCTGCAGGAAGGTGCCGTCCTCGGCGGTAACGGTCACCACCACGTCGCTGAAGCGCAACGTCATCGGCGGCGTGCAGTCCGGTTGGAACGTCGCCGTCGCCGTGACGCTGAAGTTGGCCTTGCCGTTCTGGACCGGGAAGTCGCCTCCGGCCCCGATCGACTCTTTGTTCGCGGCCTTCGGCTTGTTGCTACCCGGGTTGATGCATTCAGCGGTGGCCGTGATCTCGACGTGGATCTGAGGGATATTGCCCAGACCCGCGACCTTCCCGGCGACCGTGAGGCTGTTGCCCGAGACGGTCAGCGTCGGCGTACCGACGAAGTGAGCGTTGCCAGCGATCGCGACCCCGGCGACCGTGAATGCGGCAACAGCCGTTACGGCTAGAACGAGAATACGGTGCTTCATGCCCAGTTCTCCCCTCTTGATGAGACCCGCCGAGGCGGATCAGAACGTTTCACGCGACATGCGCGTGGACTAGAGCCCGCGGCGTCCGGCTTCCCCTAGCAGCCCTGGTTTCCGGGCTGGCCCTCGTAGCCCTTACAGCCTGGGGCTCCTCCGCCGCCCTGATTGCCGGGCTGCCCTTCATAGCCCAACTGGCCAGGCGGCTGGCTAGCGACTGCGGGAGCCGCCGCTGCCAACGCGAACATGCACGAAAAGGCCAGCGCTGCAGCCTTCACCTTCACCCTCATATCCCCACTCCTCCTTTGTCGCCGCAGTTACAAGGAGTCTCGAACGCTACGCCTCTACGCGGCCGTCCTCATCGGGCGGTCACTGGAAATCGGTCGGGCGTTTGCCCTAGGACGATCACCTCGAACTAGTCGCATTCGTTGCATTCTTGGACGCAGCAAAAGTAGGGTCGATCCAACTACTAGGGAGGGTTCTGTGGGAGCGCGAATCGTCTTTGGTCTTGTCTGCATCGCGGTGCTGGTCGGCGTCACAGCCACAACTAGCCTCGGCTGACCCAAATCTGGTGAATGTCCCGCCACACCGTCACTGGCTCGGGGACCCGGCAAACGGCGTGCAGATCGGACCGCGCATCTGCGACAACCCGAAGGTCCAGCAGGCGTTCAACCAGTTCCATTTCAACATCCACCACTCGTTCATCCCGCCGGCGGCAGGGGGTCCGGGTCCAATCGAATCGAACGGCCCGCAGGACGGTGCGCCCGGTCTGCACAACTTCAAGGGCGGCGATATGTCATTCACGGCGCTCGCGCCGGGCGGCTGCGGGATGCCAACGCCCTAAACCGGTGTCGGCCGCTCCTGGGGACCTTCGTTCCTGGGAGCGGCCGTGGCTCACATACGCATGCGGGTTTGCGGCGCACCCGTTCACTTGATGGTCAGCTTGGCGTCGTAGAAGCGGACGAGGTTCCCTCTCGGCGGCAGTTCGGCAACCAGCTGCTCGACCTGCTCCAACGGAGCCTCGGACAACACGCGCTTGGCTCCACGAATGTCAGGCTTGTCTCGCCCCGGTTCGGCGAAGAGGTGGACGGGCCGGCGGAGTCAGAGTGCCGGACGATGCAACGGCGCACCGAATGTGAAGGGGTGGGTACCCTTCCGTGATCGCCGATGACGACTGCGGACGAAGCGGTGCTCAGGTTCATCGGCCGCGGGGGTCGCTCCCTCGAAGCGGTCGCGGAGCGCTTTCCGGCGTTTGACGTAACGCGGCTCGTCAGAGCCCACCTCGTTGGAGTCGCGCCGCCCGAGCTCGCAGACACCTTGGCTCACGCGCACGAGCTTTCTGTGCAGGTGCGCTATGTGCTCACGCCTCGCGGAGAACAGGCGGTTGGCATCGGTTCTGAAGCTGCTTCAGACTGACCTCGGCAAAGGGACGGCACGCCTCATACCTCCCGCCCACGGGAGCGGCGTGTCGCCCCTCCCTCCGCCCCTGGGGCGGCTAGCTGCGGATGCGTCCCCGGCCAAAGTAGCCAAGGACGGCTAACACAACAACCACGATGATGACGATCCAGAGCCAGGTCGGCACCGTTGCTCCTTTCGTTCGGGAACTCGATTCTACGGTGGCCCGGCGTTTGAGGTGCCAACTGTCCGCGAGAGACTCCCGGAGGTCCTCGCGACTCCAACATTTGTGCAGTAGAAGTGAGCTGCAGCCGCCCCGCGAAGCGGGAGTGACAATGGGTTTCACGGGGCGGCTGCTACGGAGGACCCATCGGGGAGAGGAGGTGGGCCTCCGCATCCGGGACGGCGATCGAGATTCGGGCCGCGAACGTGTCTCGTCACACTACGCCCACGGCTCACGAAGCCAAAGACGCTAAGCATTTGGCTCGAGGGCGTCACGCGACTGGTCGGCATAGTCGTCGGAGAGCCGGACTAATTCCCGACCACCGACCCCGGAGCCGCGATCACCGCGCTCGCGTCCAAAAGAAAAAGCCCCGGTTTCCGGGGCTTTTCTGTGAGCGGGTGAAGGGACTCGAACCCTCGACCTTCTGCATGGCAAGGAGGGTGCGCGAGCCGACAGGGGGCCTCAGGAGCGGTCAATCGGCTTGTCGATGCAGGTCGGCCGAGAACGCGGGCGACAGGGAACGACAGCAACCGACAGCGAAACCTAGCCAGAAACCTAGCCAGGGTGTTCGGCTCGCCGCCGGCCCCGCGTTTCGTTACGCGGCTCATCCGAGCGCATCCGCGCAGTCGTCGGCCTGGCAGGCACCGTCATCCGACATGGAGAGCTCGGCGTCTGTCTCACGCGGGCGACCACGGCCAGCGGGAGCCGCGACGGCTCTTTCGGCCTGCGTTACGCGGCCCGCGTCGGACGCGGGTATCGCTGCACCCCGGGCGCTGGTGCGATTTCAAGTTCGTTGCAACGCGAGGACGGTGATGAACCCCGCGTACGTTGCCAGCCAGAGCAGTGGCAGACCCATCCACCTCCAACGGCTTTGGTTCGCCCGGCGGAAGCTCATCCGGTACGTCTCTCGGCCGAAGACGGTTTCCCAGGCGGCGACGCTCAACGCGATCAGGAGAATCAGGCCGATTGGCGCCAACACCCAGGATGCGGCGTCAGGCAGACCGAGATCCGCGAGACCGCGCCGCCAGTCGAGGAAGTAGACGATGCAGACCCAGTTTGCGACGGCGAGCCCATAAGCAGTTTGAGTTCCTTCAGCACGCGCGGCGCGATGCTCGTCGTACCAGTCTTTCGGATCGGTGATCTCGGCGAAGGCGGCCAGGAAAATCAGGACGATGCCAATCGTGAGAATCCAGTCCTGAAGTTGCATGATCGAAGTTTGGCGGCAGCCCGTCCACTCCCGGCTGCCGTCTACGGGGGCGATCCCCGCGCCCTCGGGCGGGTGGCCTTGATGCTCGGACGCGAGTTCGACCACGCTCGTCCTTCGCGGCGGCGACAAGATGGAGGTTCGGGACGTGCCGTGCGGTCGGGGAGCCTTCAGTCGTCCGGTGCCAGCTCGAAGCGAGCGATGACTCCTTCGTCGCCGCCCTCGGGTACTGGGCGCACGCGCTTGACAGCGAGCGCCGTTCGGCCGGGCAGTGGGACAAGCGTGAGGAACGCCATCGTTTCCGCCGTGACGCCGCGCATCCTTCTCGTTCTCGTCGTGCTCGCCGCGGCGGCGTTCCCGAGCACAAGTGCAGATCGGGCCACGCGATCACCACGTGGCTTCAACTCTCTAGCGAACTCTCAGCTTCCCGGTCCAAGTTCGCCGCACGTGACCATCGCGGATTAGGAATAAGAGGGTCTCGTTCGCCGCCCGCACACTCGCGCCCTGGTGGCGCAGCATGCTGCGGAGATGACTCGGCTTGCACGGTTCATTCTCGGCGACAATCCGAAGCCCGAGTTGCATGAGCTCTGGAGTAGTTCCAGCCATCTGTTAGTCCCCCTCTCACCTACACGGGCCGCCTGCGTCGAGCATGTCGGCCAATCATCTGCCGTTGAACGGAGGCGCACAAGGGTGCAGCCAGGCGGACCGCCTTCTCAAAGAGGGAGTACTCCCGTGAGCCCGGCAACCGCCTGACTTGCAGATACTTTGCTCGGGGCGAATATGCGGCATGCAGATGCTGTCGTGTGCGGCGCCCTCTCGCCGGGAGCGACTGGTCACATTCGAAGCGGTCCGAGAGCGACGGCGGCGGCTGCTTCCGGGACAGCTTTCTCGACGTGGGTCGCGTGGAGCCTCGTCCTCGCTCCGCGTCTCAAGCGTGCCGCGCAGCGCTACCAGGCGCTCGGCTTCGTAATCGTCCCGTGCTCGTCCGTCAGCTGCTGTTGGAGCTGGCTGGCGCCCAGGACTCCTTCGCGGATCGGCTTCCAGAACGCCGCGGCGCGGACGAGCTCGTTTGCGTACCGGTCGCCCGGCTTCAGCAGGCCGACGGGCAGCTGGAGCTGCCTCCGCAGCGAAGTCGTCTCCGGACCGGCGGCAATAGGCAGCGAACAGAATCGCGGACCGGGCGGTGTAGTCCGGCCTCGCTGGTTGACGCCTCTCGACAACCGGAGTAGCGTTTCGAGCGGTCGTTGACCGCTGGAAAACGGTCGAAGGAGGACTGATGGCTCGGCCTCGTGTCCAGCCTCCCAGCCCTGCGCAGCAGGTAGGGGCACCGCAGCAAGCACTGCCCGGCCCAGCATTGACCCTGCGCGCCTCCTCGAACGCCCCGATCAGGTTCGAGGAGCTGTACGACCGCAGGACGCACAAGTGGCGCCCTGCATACGTGTTCCCCTCGGAGTACCGCCTCGAGCTCAACCTGACCAGAGTGACGCCGACGGCCGCCCGGCCGCTCGTGTGGCGCATCGAGTCGCTCGAGAACCGCTTCCGGCCGATCGAGATCAGGCAGACGCAGACCGAGCAGAGCATCGAGCTCGGCTTCGTATCCATCCGGCTCGGCGGCGTCACCGCGCGGCTTCCCGCCGCGGGGCCGGTGCGCGTCACCGTGACCGGCCCAGGCGCCGGGCCCACACGCACCCACACCGTCAACCTGCGCGACTACCTGGTCGTCTCGATCGGCGACTCCTACTCCTCCGGACAGGGAAACCCTGACCAGGACGGCATTCCCACCGTGGGTAGCGAAGCGATCTGCGAGATGACGACACTGGTGATGCTGGTCGACAAGATTCACGACGCGCTCGACGAAGCAGGCCCCGTAGGCGAGGCGATCAACGACTTCCTCGAAGGCGTCGTCGACATCGGCGAGGCATTCGTCGATTTGTTCACCGGCGGCGAAGAGTTCGTGCACATGGACCCGCCACCGGTGTGGCTGGAGCCGTTGGCCTGGCGTTCGCTGAGATCGTCCCCGGCGCTCGCGACACGGGCCGCCCAGATGAAAGGTCGCGCCCGACTGACCACGTTTGTCTCCGTCGCGCAGTCCGGCGCCGAGATCGAAACAGGGTTGTTTAACCCGCAACGGGACTTCCGCAACGTCGGGCAGATCGACGAGGTGGTGGAGCTGCTGCGCGACCCTCGTAACCCTGGTCGTCTGCGCCGCCCCGTTGACGTGCTGATGATGTCGATCGGCGGCAACGACGTCGGGTTCTCAGGAACGCTCAGCGACATGACCACGGAGAAGGTCCTCATCGGGATGTTGTGGAGCACCGGCGCGACGCAGCGGGAGATCCGCGGCCGCGTGGAACGCGCGTTGCGCGGTCTACCAGCGAAGTACGACCGCCTGAACGACGTGATCCGAGCCAAGTTCGACCCGAAAGCAGTGCTGATCCCCGAGTACCCGACCGCGCTGTTCGACGGCAAGAACGGTCAGCCAACCAACGGCTGCGGCCTGTTCGACATCACCGGGCCCCAAGGCGTGAGCAAGAGCGACGCGCAGATGATCGAGGAGCTCGGCGACAGACTCAACACGGTGATCAGGGAAGCCGCCCGGCGCAATGACTGGAACGTGGCGGCCGGCGTCGCCGACGAGTTCCGCAGACACGGCTATTGCTCCGGACAGTCGTACTTCGTCTTCGCCGAGGAGTCGTGCAACCGACAGGACGATCTCGAAGGCACGATGCACCCGAACCGAACCGGTACCGCGGTCGTCGCCAAACGGCTACAGGAGGAACTGACGAAGATCCTCAACCGACTTGACGCCGATGCGCTCGCTGGCGTGCGCATCCCTCCAAGAGCACCCGCGCTGGCGACCGGCGGTGCCACTCCATCGCCGCCGCGCCGGCGCGGCCGGCGCCGGCGTACGCAGCGGGCGCGCTCACGCAGCCGCTGACACTCGCTTCTGAGAGCGGACGTAGCGCGGCGACGTCCGGCTACTCGGGGCCGGGACTAGCCGCTCCTGGACACGTCCCCGTGTCCAGGCTCGCGCTTTGCGAGGCTCGCGGCGACTTTGGCAACGTCGTGGAAGGCCAGGTTCTCAAATCACCGACAGCGAGTTACCATGGCCCGTGCCAGGCCTTCTGGCTTGAGGGAGGGAGTCCCCTTGGAGATAGCCGCCGCAGTCGTGGCGGTGCTCAGTCCGTACCTCGCTCAAACGGGCGGGATTCTCGCTACGAAGGCGGGCGAAGGAGTGGCCGCGCTCATCGGAGACCTCTACGACCTCGTACGGGCTAAGTTCGCCGACGATCCAGACGCTGCGGCTGGCGGGGCGCTCCAAGACCTCGCGAAGCACCCGGCGGACGAGCCGAGCCAGAAGGCTCTCGAAGCGGTGCTCGCGGACAAGGCGGCGGCCGATCCGGCGTTCGCCGAGGAGCTCGCCAGGGCTCTGCAACGAATCACGCAGGGCAACCCTGTCAGCCAGCAGTTCCTGACCCAGGTCTACGGCGGCGAGGTCGGAAAGATCATCAACGTCGGCCAAGCCCGCGATCTCTATTTCAACTGACGGCAGGGGATCAAGGGCGTAACCCATGTCCGGGTCAATGCCAGACGAGGCGCAGGCGCGGTACGCATGGGAAGAGCTCAAGGGCTGGCTTGCCTCTTCGCCCGACGGTCAGCTGGTACTAGACGCGTACATCAAGGACCCAAAGAAGAATTCCGCTGTTCTCGCCAGCTGGCTGCGCAGCAATGTGGATCAAGCGCCACCACAGCTGGCTACTTATGTGCACGGCGGGCAGGTTGACAATCTCGTCAACGTCGCGAACGCAGGAGTCGTGTACTTTGGCCGTAGCGACGCGGACCATTTCATCTTCGCGCAAGGGCTAGCCCGCTTCTTCTTCATCCTGGGGGGTGCTCTGGGCCTGGCCGCCTTTGCGTGCTTCGGCTACACGCTCGTCAAGGCGTTCTCGACGTTCAACTCCGGGCTCGCAGAGGCCGAACAGCGATGCAACAGACTCTATCCGCGCCCGGGGTTTGAACTGGCGAACTGCCTCAGCCAGGCGAACGCAATGTACGGGGGGTTTGACTTTGAGCCCACACCCTGGATTCCCCTCGCCGCCGTGCTGGGGTTCGCCGGTCTTGTTTGCGGCTTCGTCGGAACGATTCTGATCCGCCGTCCTCGCGGATAGAGTCGGATTAGCCGGTCGACCGTCCTCGGTGGTCGGGTGTTGGTGTTCTCCACGGGCGCTAGTCGGCGCGCTTCCCAGGGCTCGTGGCGACCTTGGCAACGTCATGCAGGCCGGGGGGGCGTCGCTGAAGTAGCGCACAAGCCGGCGCCTCGCGGCCGGTTCGAACTTGGGCGATCCGCGCTCTCGGCGTACAAGGTGGACGAGCTGCAACGCGTCCTCGAGCGGCAGGTTCGGCAGCTCGCGGGCGGCGTCCTGGGCAATCCACAGAGCACGGCGCTCGATCGCGCGGCGGAAGCGGACGTGACGCGACCCAACGCGTCGCGTCCGTCGAGGTGGTTGAGATCGCTTAGGTGGAAGGCTCGCTGCGGTAAACGCGCTCGAAGTTGACAGGGAACACGGGAAGGCACCAGTGCGACTTGCTGAATGTGGGGATGCTCCCGGTCTGCCACTTCTTCCAGAAGACGGTGTAGGAGTCGGCGTCGTTTCCGATTGGAACCTGCTCGTAGTCGGGATGGGTCTCGCGTAGTTCAGGGGAGAGAACGGCGGGATCGTCTCGCGTTTCGCCCATGATCCCAGAGTTAACGAAGTAGAACGCCCCGCGGCTCGTGTGTACCGCGCTGGCGTCGTCCGTGTAGCGCAGCATCGCGTTGTCGTCGTAGCCCACGAGCGTCTTGTAGTGCTCTGAGCTCCAGTGCCCCGCGCCTTGATCCATCTTCTCGTCGATGGTGACGATGACGGGGACACCGGCGTAGATCCACCGCTTCAGCTCCTTGAGCGCATCGTTCTTGCCGAGTGACTTGTACGAGAGCCCCTGAGAGGAGAATCCGTATTGGGCGCAGCCTCGGACGAGTGTCTCCTGCAGGGTGCCCGGAACCGGATCGTCGGCGAAGATCGCCATCCCGAGCGGCACTAGACCGAGGCTCGCGAATCCGAGCACGATGTGGAGCCATGTGCTGCCCTGATCCCTGATCGTCTCGCCGGCCCACTTCCCGTTGTTCGCTCGCGGGTTGTATCGATGAGGCGCCCAGTAACTGAATGCGTGTGCTAGCGAAAACGGACCACACCACTCGGTGGTGAGCTGGTTCTGCTGAATGATGTCTCCTCTGAGAAACGCCCGCTCCGGGGGATCCGCGGCCAAGCGGCTGAGGTCGAAGGCCTTATCAAATGCGACTTCGATTACCGAGTCGTCGTCGAGCACGACATCACGGATCGTCGTCACGATGGTTCTCTTCTTGGAGTAGCCGGCCACTACGAACCGGCCGGATGGTAAGTCGGTGAGCGTCACGCTGGAGCGATCCGGATCGACGACCACGCCGCGGATTGCCGGATTCTCCAGGTCCGCCTGGTCGATGAAGGCGAACTTCTCGCATTGCCCACAAACGTTGCCGTTCTTGTCTCGCCGGGGAGGAAACCCGGACGCGCGAATCCGATGCTTTGCCGGATAAAGGTATGGCGACTGGGCGGGGTGGATCGAGACCTGGGCAATTCCGGCGTCGTAATCGATGCGAAGCGAATTCGGCACGACCCCAATGCGCTGGATGGGCTCCGCGATGCGAACGGTGACCGTGATCCGAGACTGTGAACTCGCCTGGAGATCACCGCTCTTGTACGTGGTCGTCTCGTCCGGAAAGTCCCCCGTGGGTCGAGCCGACCGCACCATGTACTCACCAAGAGCTGGGAGGACGAAGAGGGATCCATCCTCGACGTTGAACGGCAGTCCGCCGTCCGTCCGTACGAAGGTCCGGTTTGGCAGAGCGGGACCGGGCTCAACCGCGAAGTAGAGCCCTTCGATCGGCCGGCCGTCCGGCCATGTGAAAGCGGTCAAGCACTCTCCGAGCCCGTGAACCCAGCGGACGGCTGTTAGTCGGAACATGTCGTAGAAGGTGTCCGGACCAACATCCTTAACCCGGAGGACGTCGAGCCACGTACCCGGCTGCGCGTCGATCAGTCTCTGGACGGTCTCGCGGTCCGGGTACTTGCCGAAATGGCGCAGCCAGCGTCCGGGGCCAGCATCGGCGAACGACGGCTCCGGAAACGACCCAGCGGTGTCGATGAACATCGCAAAGACATCGTCCGGGCCAATACCGCCCGTGTTCAGAAAGTCGACGAGCTCACGAGTGACCTGCGCGAACAGCCAGCCGTTCGGTGCGCCGCAGATCGGCGCCGTGCACCGCCGCGTCATGGTTACGAGGCTGGGCGGGTACCCCAGCCGGCGCTCGTTTGGTGTGCGCCCGTCCGCCATACCTCGCGTTCCGACCTCTCGGCGCCAGACTATTTCAGATTCCGACAATCCTTGAGGCTTCGCCGATGTGTGCGCCACAGGCGATCAAACGAAACCCCGCAGCGGAGCTAATGCACGTTCGGCTGCCGTAGGAAGTTCCCTCTAACGGCGCCGTCCACACGGAGGTGCGGAAGATCGAGCGGCCGGCTGACGTCTATTTCAGTACACAAGCATTCGGCGTCCTCGGGTGGAAGTCGTGATTGGAGGCCGACATGAGAGTGGTACTCACCGTCGCCGCAGGCCTTTTGGTGGTGTTGCTCGGGCTTGCGCTTGGAGGATTGAGCGCGTCCGGCGGAACGTTGATCCCGACCGATCCGGATGTGCCGGATACCCCTTGCCTCGCCGATCTCGAGGTGCGGAGCTTCACCGCAATCCCGTCGACCGTCCCGCTCAGAAAGAGCACGACGCTCCGCTGGAACGTCGAGATTCCTCGCGATTGCGCGCTGCTGACGCTTCAGCTGAACGGTGAGCCCGTGCGGAAGCAGGGGTCGTTGACAGTCACTCCGATCGCCAACACGACCTACGCGCTGAGCGTGAAATGGCGCGGGCGCCTCGTGGGCACGATCAAGTCCGTGGTGGTGACGGTCCGCCTGCCAAGGAGGGTCACGATCTACCGCGATCATCTCGAATTGCTCGTGCGGCAGGCCCTGAACACGCCCGGCACGACGATTCGGGTCCTGAGCGGCGTCGAGCTCAATTTCACCCTTGGTGCCTACGCGAGCATGCCGGTCGCGCAGGGAGTCACCCTGATCGGAACGCGCACACCCCGCCAGCGAGGGCCGCTTCTCTACACGAGAAGTCGTCCCGAGAAGCTGCTCGTCATTCGCGGGAACGACGTGCGAATCTCGGGGCTCCGCATCCAGGGAGCCGACACGGACGTGTCCGGAGGCGACCGGTCGACTGGGATATATGTCAGCCCCGGCAAGGACGTGCAGCTCGATCACATCGAGGTCGACAACAACGAGCTGTACGGCTGGAACGGAGCGGCGATCGGCGTGAACGACCGCTACGACAGGATCAGGTACGACCGAAACCCGTGGAGCGTTCGCATTCATGACAACTACATCCATCACAACCAGCATCCGAACAAGGCGGGGTACGGCGTGGTGGTCGGTGACGGAGCGTATGCCCTGATCGAGCGAAACGTTTTCGACTACAACCGACACGCCATTGCGGGCGACGGGAGTGACGCCTCCGGATACCGGGCCCATCGGAACCTCGTGCTGAAGCACGGAGGACTTCACAAGAACTGGCTCGGCTGGCGCAACACCCACCAGTTCGACATGCATGGTCAGAAGTGGTGCGGCGCGCCAGCCTACTGCGGGACGGCAGGGCACTACGTCGATATCCGGCGCAACTCGTTTCTCTACACCGCGGGCAAGGCGATCAACATCCGAGGCGAGCCGCAGCTCGGCGCCTTCGTGGTCTCGAACGTCTTCGCGCATGAATACCCGTGGGATGCGGTGGAGCAGACTCCCTTCTACGGCAACCTCGAAGTGCGAGACAATCGCCTCGACATCGACGGCTCGGATCGATACGGCGCGTGTGACTTCGACGGCGACGGGGCCGGCGACCGGTTCATGGCCACCGGAGAGACTTGGTGGTATGCCAGCCGGAGCGACGGGCCTTGGACCTATCTGAATACGTCGGAGAGGCTCCTCGCGGACCTGACGTTGGGTCAGTTCGACGGGGACGACCGGTGCGACGTCGTGGCCGGCGACCTCATCTCGAGCGGCGGGACCGAACCCTGGAGACCGCGGTGAAGCGGCAAGGGTTGTCATGATCCAGCACACCTATCTCGGGAACTACCCTGACGAACGTCAGGACGACTGGACCGAGCGAGTGCCAGGGCGTGAGCCACGACGCCAATCACTGGTTCATTACGCAGAAGGGCGCGGTCTGGCGAGTCCCGCTCGAGAAAGATCTGCGAGATCACCTCCAGGACGGCGTCGACGGCGTCCGACGTCGGCCGATTCCGCTCTCCGGCTACGACCACTTCGGCGATCCCGACGTCCACCGCGGAACGCTGTACATCCCGCTAGAGGGGAAGCGGTGGATCTTCCCCCGTTCGTCTCGGTTCCGCGCCGTCCGCGCATCGCCGCTTTCCGGACGAGTGACCTGCATTTCCTGTGGTCGGCACCTCTACCCAAACAGCAAAAGGCTGGCTGGTGCGCAGTCGACTCCAAGGGCGTTCTCCTCTCCTCGAACGGCTGGGTCACGCCCCGTGACAAGAAAGGGGAAGGGCCGCTGTTTCGTTACCGCATCGAGGGGACGACTCTGAAGTTCCTCGACAGGATCGTCCTGCGAGACGAACAGGGAACGCCCGTGGTCCTCAACAGCATGCAGGGCGGGACGTTCGCGGACGACCACCATCTCTACATCAGCTGCGGCTACTACGAGAAACCTCACCCGAGCTGGGGCCTCCACCTCTTCGATATGAGAACGAAGCGGCGCATCGTCCGATCCACGAACGGGTCGGGCTCCTTCAACTACGAGTTCCACCCTGGCAACAGCAACGACGAGGAGCCCGAGGGCCTCACGTTCTGGGACTTGGACGACCGCAACGCCCCCGAGATCAAGGGACAACTCCACGCGATCCTGCTCGACAACGACGAGAACGGCGACGACGTGTACTTCAAGCACTATCGAGTCCAAGGACTCTGATCTTCAGGAGAAGCGCCCGGTCTGGCTTCCTAAGGTTTGACGAGTTCTGCGTCCCGGCCTCACGCTCGACGATGGAACGCGGGCTAGACCTTCGCTTCTACCCTGACCGAAGCTCGTCAGCGATCGCCCTGATTCCTGCGGCTACTTCGTCGAACTCGAGCGGGTCCGCACCCTCCACGCTGGCGAACGCGGGCGCCTTGCCCCAGCCTCGATCGAGCAGCTCCCGCACCGCCGCGATGCGGTCACGGTCGCGGGCCTTGGGGTCCTCGGCTATCTGAAGGAGCCCCTGGGCAAGACGTAGGGGTTTGCGGGTTTGCGCCGCGGAAATCACCCCACGGCGTAGCAGTCGAATTCGAGGTACGTCGCGTCGTAGTGTTGAGAGATGCCCGATCTCCCGACGGGGACGGTCACCCTTCTCTTCACCGACGTGGAGGGCTCGACGCGGCTCCTGCACGAGCTCGGCCGGCAGGCATATGCCGACGCCCTCGCCGAACACCGCCGGCTCGTCCGCGACGCCTGTGCCTCTCACGGCGGTGTCGAGGTCGACACCCAGGGCGATGCTTTCTTCTTCGCCTTCCCGACTGCTCCCGGCGCCCTAGCGGCCGCGCAGACGTTTACCGAGGCCCTCTCTGCGGGTCCTGTCCATGTGCGCGTCGGATTGCACACGGGCACGCCGCTCGTCGCCGACGAGGGTTACGTGGGCGACGACGTCCACCGCGCCGCTCGCATCGCTGGAGCCGGCCACGGCGGACAGGTGCTCGTCTCCTTGTCAACCGCGACGCTCGTCGAGCTCAAGCTCACAGACCTCGGCGAGCACCGGCTCAAAGACTTATCTGCTCCCGAGCGCATCTACCAGCTGGGAGAGGGCGGCTTCCCCGCCCTTAAGTCGCTCTACCGCACGAACCTGCCCGTCCCTGCGACGCCTTTCCTGGGTCGCGAGCAGGAGCTCGCCGAGGTGCTCTCGCTGCTCTCCTCCGAGGACACGCGCCTGCTCACACTGACGGGACCGGGAGGCACCGGGAAGACACGTCTCGCGCTCCAGGCGGTCGCCGAGGCCTCCGACTGCTACCCCGACGGCGTCTGGTGGATCCCGCTTGCTCCCGTACGCCAGGCCGAGCTCGTCCTCGCGACCGCTGCCCAAGCCGTCGGCTCGCGGAACGGCCTCGCCGAGCACATCTCCGACAAGCAGATGCTCTGCCTCTTCGACAACTTCGAGCAGGTGGTGGAGGCCGGCACCGAGCTTGCCGACCTGCTGGCCGCCTGCCCCAATCTGGACGTACTCGTCACGAGCAGGGAGCGCCTGCGGGTACGGGGCGAGCAGACGTACCCGGTGCCCCCGCTCGCCGAGCAAGACGGGGTGGCGCTCTTCAACGCCCGTGCCCGCGCCGTCGATCCGTCCTATGCCGCGAGCGACGCGGTCGCAGAGCTCTGCCTGCGCCTCGACTCGCTCCCCCTTGCGCTCGAGCTTGCGGCCGCCCGCACCGCCCTCTTCAGTCCCGAGCAGCTCCTCGACCGGCTCTCGGAGCGTCTCGACTTGCTCAAGGGCGAGCGCGACGCCGATCCCCGCCAGCAGACCCTGCGCGCCACGATCGAATGGTCGTACGACCTTCTGACAAACGAGGAGCAAGAGCTCTTCGCGCGCCTCTCCGTCTTTGTCGGCGGCTGCAGCTACGAAGCCGCAGAGCAGGTTGGTGGAGCCGACCCCGACACCCTCCAGTCGCTCCTCGACAAGAGCCTGCTCCGTAAGCGCGAGTCCGAGCTGGGACCTCGGTACTGGATGCTCGAGACGATCCGCGAGTTCGCAAGCGAGCTGCGGGCGACGCTCGCGGACGCAGACGACCTCGCCCGGCGGCACGCCGAGCACTTCCTCCGGCTTGCACTCGACGCCGAGCCCGCGCTCAACGCACCCGACCAAGTCGAGTGGCTCGACCGGCTGGACGCCGAGCACGCCAATCTCCGCTCGGCGCTGGACTGGTCTCTGACCAGCGACCCGGCCGCCGGGCTCCGTCTCGCCGTCTCTCTCAGGCGCTACTGGGAGATCCGCGGCCACCTGCTCGAGGCATGGAACTACCTCTCGGCGCTGAATGCCTTCGACCACCCACCGGAGCTGCGTGTAGTTGCCCTCCGTGACCTCTTCTCGTTCGCCACCGACCTAGATGAGCTGGACGAGGGTGAGCGCTTTGCCGAAGAACGCCTGAGGCTCTGTCGAGAGCTCGGCGACGAGGACGGGGCGAATCGCGCCCTCCAGAACCTCGGGCTGGTCGCCCTAGGCCGAGGCGACCTCGACGGCGCCAAAGCGGTGTTCCAGGAGGTGCTTGCGAAGGCCCGCGAGCTCGGCGCCGACATCGATGTCCCGCTCGGTAACCTCGCCGAGATCGCGTGGGAGCAGGGTCGACTCGCCGACGCCGAGGCGCTGTACGAAGAGGTACTTGCACTCCGCGAACCGTCCGGGAACCGGTCGGTGATCGCCGGCGTCTGCCTCTACCTCGCCTCCATCCGTCTCCAACAGGCTCGCCGCGACCGCGCCCTGGCATCACTGAGACGAGCCTTCACACTCACAACGCCGCTCCGCTCTCCAGGGCAGATGTCCTACGCGCTTGAAGTGGCCGCCTATGCCGCCCGCGATGCCAGGAACTCCGCCGTGCTGCTCGGACAAGCAGACGAGCTCTTTGAGCAGACCGGCGAACGATGGCCGCGCCCCAGCCACAGCGCGTACGCACTCGCTGCCTCTGCCGCCCTTGAGCAGCTCGGCGAGGCCGACTACGCGGCCGAGCACGCGAAAGGTCGCCTCCTACCACTCGACCAAGCTATCGCCCTCGCCCTTGAGGTCATCGATGCATGACGACCTCCGAGCCATGACGGCGCGCCCTCCTAAGCACGTCGCTGGCGCCAACGAGGCTCCCGCCCCGGGAGGCGGCTAAGCAACCACTCGAGGTCGCACTGCTGGAAGCAGAGGCGGCTGTCGCGGTTGGCGGGACGCATGAAAGCGGCGATCACGTGGAGCGCGCCCCGTAGCTCACTGACCTTCGAACTTGGAACACCAACAGTCAGGCGCGATGCTTACGCGGTGCGTGGGGACCTACCAACCGGCACTGTCACCTTTCTCTTCACCGACGTGGAGGGCTCGACCCGGCTCCTACACGACCTAGGCCCAGAGGCCTACGCCGATGCCCTCGCCGAGCACCGGAGGGCGATCCGCGACGCGTGTGCCGCGGAGGGCGGGGTCGAGGTCGACACCCAGGGCGACTCGTTCTTCGTCGCGTTCCCGACGGCGCCGGGCGCGCTCGAGGCGGCATCCGCTGCGATGTCCGCGCTGGCCGCTGGGCCAATCCGGGTGCGCATGGGCATCCACACCGGGACTCCTCACGTCGCGGATGAGGCTTACGTGGGCGCCGACGTGCACCGAGCCGCGCGCATCGCCGCCTGCGGCCACGGCGGCCAGGTGCTCGTTTCGGCGTCGACGGCCTCCCTGATCGGAACCGAGGGACTCCGCGACCTGGGCGACCACCGGCTGAAGGACCTCTCGGCGCCCGAGCGCATCTACCAGCTGGGCGAGGCCGATTTCCCGCCACTGAAGAGCCTGCACCAGACGAATCTGCCCGTCCCCTCGACGGCTTTCCTGGGCCGAAAGTACGAGTTGGAGGAGGTGCTCGGCCTGCTCTCGCGCGAGGACGTCCGACTGCTTACGCTGACCGGGTCGGGCGGAACGGGTAAGACGCGCCTGGCCGCACAAGCAGCGGGTGCGGTGGTCGACAAATACATGCACGGTGTCTGGTGGGTGGCGCTGGCCTCCCTTCGCGACGCCGAACTCGTGCTCGAGACCGCCGGGCAGGCAGTCGGTGCCGAGAACGGGCTCGCGAAGCACATCGGGGACAAGTCGATGCTCCTCCTCTTCGACAACTTCGAACAGGTCGTAGAGGCTGCCCCGGACATCGCCAGCCTGCTCGCTTCATGCCCGAGGCTCGAGGTGCTAGTGACCAGCCGCGAGCCGCTGCACGTCAGGGGCGAGCAGGAGTACGAGGTGCCGCCGCTCGTTCATGAGGAAGCTGTCGGCTTCTTCGTCGCGAGGGCGCATGCGGTCAAGCCCAACTTCCAACTTGACGAGGCCGTCTCCGAGATCTGCCAGCGCCTTGACGACTTGCCGCTCGCGCTCGAGCTGGCAGCGGCCCGCGTGAAGGCACTGTCGTCGACACAGATCCTCGATCGGCTTGAGCAGCGCCTGCCGCTTCTGACGGGCGGCCCCCGCGACGCTCCCGAGCGACAGCAAACCCTGCGCGCGACCATTGAGTGGTCCTACGAACTGCTGTCAGCGGAAGAGCAGAAGCTCTTTGCCGGGCTGGCCGTCTTTGCCGGCGGCTGCACGCTCGACGCCGCAGAGCAGGTGTGCGACGCCGATCTGGACAAGCTGCAGTCGCTGGTCGAGAAGAGTCTCGTCCGGCAGACGAGCGAGCGCTTCTGGATGCTCGAAACGATCCGAGAGCTTGCCGGTGAGCAATTGGCGCGTGCCGGGGAGTACGCCTCGACAGCTGCGGCACACGCGGAGTACTTCGCCGCACTGGCCGAGCGTGGCGAGTCACGCTTCGGCACGAGCGACGAGGCGACCTGGATCAAGCTGCTTGCTCGCGAACACGACAACCTCAGGGCTGCACTTGCTTACTCTGAGCGCTCCGCGCGTCAACTTCGCCTCGTGTCAGCGCTGTGGCGGTTCTGGGAGCAACAAGGTCACTACGGCGAAGGGCGCCGGTGGCTGCATGCTGCACTCGCGCAGCGTGAAGGAGCGCCGCCTACGCATGTTGCAGGGGCGTTGCTGGGCGCTGGCCTCCTCGCTCGTATTCAAGGCGACTTCGACGAGGCGGAGCAACTGATGAAAGAGAGCATCGCGGTCGCGCAGGACGCCGGTCTCCGACTCCTTGAGGCGCGCGCTGTCGGATCGCTGGCGAATATCGCGCTTGCGCGCCGGGACGTCCGACGTGGCGCCGAGCTTCTGGCGCAAACGGAAGCACTATTCCGCGAGCTCGGAGACGAGCGACGCCTGGCAATCGCCATGGCCAACAGGGCGTACCTCGCTCTTGAGATGGGCGAATTCGAGGTCGCTTTCGCCCTGGCGGATGAGAGTCGTGGCTTGAGCCGGAAGATGGCCGACGCCTTAAACGTCGTGTCCGCCGACCTCAACCTGAGCGTGGCAGCGCGTTCGCTTGGGAGACGTGAGACGGCTAGGGAAGCGCTCCAAGAGGCCCTAGAGCTCGCTCGCGATGCCGGGCATGCGGCGTTTCTCGTCGACGCTTTGATTGAGGCGGCAGCGCTGATCGTCTCAGGCGATCCCACCACGGCCGCCGAGCTTGTCGCCGTTGCAGACAGAGCGCAGCAAGACCTCAAGCTGGAACTCGACCCCGTCGAGCGAGACGTTCGCGCCGCGGTTCAAACCGAACTCCGCCGGATACACCGAATCGACCTACCCGGCGACATCTCCGCAGGCGATCTGGCAGTCATTCTCGATGCGGCTGTCGCTCGCGCGCTCGAGTCAATCGCGAACGATCGCCGCACGTGAGGCCGCTGCCCTAGCCGACGGCGCCCTAGTGAAAGAACCGCACCGTGTTGCCGCTCGCGGCCCAGGCGGCGACGAATCCGGGGAGGGCAGCGGTGTTGGAGGCGGTCACGAGAGAGCTCCCCGACTGCTGGCTGTGGCACTCCTTCTTCTCGCCGCGTGTGCGGGAGAAGTGCTCGCTTGCGGCCGACGCTCCAAGCGTGTCTCACTAGCGACGAGATGCGGGCTCCGCGCGGATCACGGCCCGCGCTGGATCCGTCCCTCGGATCGCGCCCTGGCGTTTCTGCCGATCGCCGGCAGCCCTCTCAGCCTCGCCGGATCGTGGCCGTCAGCGCTTCGCCGAAGAAGCTGCTGCGCGTCGACACCTCTGGCTTCCTCAACCTCAACGAGGATCCGCGTGAGCTTGCGTTCCCGCTCGACCACCTGGTCGCAGCGAGGGAGGATCGGCGCAGCCATCGGGCAATCATGCGCTTATACGTCGCGGGTGCTGTATAAGCTGAACTCATGAACACGACCGCCGAGCGCAGAGCAATCATCTCGGCGGAGGTTCCCCTCGAGCACAAGCAAGAGCTCATGCGAATGGCCCGTGAAGGCGACCTCACATTGAGCCATGAGATCCGCCGCGCGGTGCGCGAGCACCTACAACTCGAGATCGACGACGCCCAGGACGGCGCCGACCGCGGAGGCGTGGAGTGCGCCGCAACACCCGCATGGTCAAGCCGTTTTTTAAGCATGGCCGAGGCCTGCCACCCCCGCAGTCCTTTTTCTCTCCCCATTTCTCCGGTTTGACACCGGGGTGAGCTTGATGGCCGATGCCCCGCGAGAAACCGAGACGCAGGTGGAAGCCGAAGAGTCGGGCGGCTCGGGGTTATGGGCCGTCTCACCAGACGCGTCGTCGGATCCTGGAGCCGGTGGTGGCGACTGGTCGTGTTCTGTGTGCTCGGTGTGGGGAGCTGATCGAGCGTGGCGAACCCTGGGATCTCGATCACGATGACAAGACCGCTCGCGCTATCTCGGCCCGTCTCATCGTCATTGCAATCGTGCGACGGCTTCGAGACGGCTGCACCAGGAGCAGAAGCGGTGGACGCGGCAGTGGTGACGGAGGGGAGGATGGCGCTGGTGTGGGGCTCGCAGGGGGAGCCTCACTCGATCGGCTTCGAGCGCGAGCCGGCGTGGGCTGGCGATAGCGGGTTCAGCGTGCTCCTCGCCGACTCCGATGAGGTCGTCGGCCCTGAGGATCTTCGGCTCGTGTGTCTGGAGTGCCTGGTCAGCGAGTACCCGAAGATCGACCGTGGTCTCTACATCGCACGCGAGTACGGTGTCGCCGACCTGGACGACGACGGCGAGTGGATCGTCGGCGATCTCAGCCGACTCGAGCGCGACTAGGCCCGCCGCGGCGGCGCATGCGGGAGCGGCTGCTACGAATACCGCGAGGGTTCTGGGGTGCCGTACACCAACGACTGGGACGAGTTCCACCGCGCAGCGCGTCGCCTTCGGCAACTTCTCTTCGGGGATGACGTGGACACGCCAGGGAAGCTGAAGGGCGAGGACTCACGTGCACTGGCGAGGCGAGATCTTCGTCGTATGCGAGACGCATTCGAAGCCGTCGTCGCGAGGAACGAAGAGGGCCGCACAGAGAAGGCCGACGTTGAAGCCCGCGTCGCTGATCTGCAAGAGGAGCTCAAGCGGATTGCTGCATCCAGGGCAGCGGCGGCGAGAGCGGCCACCCCGGCACCGAATCAACTGAAGTCGGGTGGAAGGGCACGCGCCTCGAAGACAAGGACAGCCACCTCGAAGACGAGGCCGCGTTCACCTAAGCGGAAGCGGAAGGCATGACACGTTCGAGCGTGCGTGCCTTAGTCGCGGACATTGACGACGATGACGACTGGGTCGTCGGCGATCTCAGCCGACTCGAGCGCGACTAGGCCGCCAGAGACGGCGCGGCTTCGCTCCATGCCTCGCGGAACCGGTCACGATAGAACACCCAGAGGATCGGGCCGACGACGAGTAGTACGACCTCGTCTACGGGCCCTGGGATCGGCAACACGCCGAACGCGACGAGTCCACGTAGGTGCTTGGGGATGCGACCGTCGCGGGCGAGGATCTTGACTGCTCGGATCACGCGGCGGGCGGTAGAGAGCATCGCCGCAAGCCTATGGGTCGACGCCGGTTTGTCCGCGTACGAAGGCTGCGCGAGAGACTCGGGGGAAGGGGTTGAGTCTCTCGCGCAGTGACGCGAGCCCGTCAGGCCCCAACCTGTCCAGGGGTGCGCCGTTGCCGCCCCACCCACCCGGCTCTGGCACCGGGCTCGTAGGGGCCACGGTAGATGCGAACTTCGGGCTCGCCAATGACACAAATGAGTCCATTGGTGGGCCGACGACAGTGTTCGGCGACTAGCCGCTGGACGTCGGGGTTGTCGCGCGGCCGGCATGTTCCGACGCGACGGGCCGATCAAGACCCTTCGCCCGCCGCAGCTTCGTGACGTGGCCGGGCGGGCGTCCGCCACCTTTCGCCAGCACGACCAGGCGCTCGCGCACGCGAACGTCGATCTGCTTGCGCAGGTAGTCGCGCTGCTCGCGACTCAAACGACCAAGCAGGTCACCCGTTCTCATGGCATCGACGGTAGATCCGGGCAGCCAGGCCGTACAGGACACAATTGGGTCAATTCGCGACGGGTCGTCGGCGACGTTCAGCCGGCTCGAGCGCGACTACCGCCTCCAGCCTGGTCGGCGCTCGTCAGAGGCAGTCCGACTTGCCCACGCCAGGGCAGACGCACGGGCTTCGCTGTCGAGTCCGTTCTCTCTAGCGCTTACGCCGTGAACGTGCCACTCACGGACGGAGGAGACCCCCTGACGGTGACTAGGTTAGACCTGGCCAGGTGTCCGGTAACTCGTCAGAGGGATTTGCCGATCCCCCATGTGGGGGATACTCTCCGATCGGGGAGCAACAGGCGCGGGGCGCAGCTTCCGGAGTAACTCGAGGGGTATCGGCCTCTCTGCGGGCGACCGAGCGGCGAAGGGAGACACCTCACCCTTGGACATGCCCTCCCTGCACAAGGGTGGCGGAATAGCACCGACAAAACGAGAAGAACAGGGGGTCGGGGATGTTGGATTCGGTTACAGGACCGCGTAGGGGCGCCGGAAGGTTGCGCGCGCTCTCAGTGGGGGCCGTGGTCGTCGCGACGACTGCCGCCGTGGTCGGTTTGGTATTCGCCAATCTGGCTGGAGCAGCCAAGGTGGTTCCGGAGCTCATTCCCGGAACTGCGAACAAGACCTGCGGCGAGCTCGACGGGCCGGGTCAGGACTGGCTAGAGCTCAAGGTCGACCCGAACGCGGACGGCACGTACACGCAGGGCCCGTTGACGGTCACCATCTCGAACACGCAGAACGACAAGACGTTCGACTGGACGTCGAACATCGGCGTCGACGCGGTGTTCGTCAAGGCGGGCGTCGTCGGCTCGTATATCTACCGGTACGACCCGCCGCAGGAGGAGACGTCCGACACGGGCCTGACGAGCCCGGGCAGTAGCGGCAACGGGATCAGTCACATCGCCTTCTGCTACGACGTCGAGAAGCCGCCCAAGCCGCCTCCCGGCGTCATCAACGTGATCAAGACGGCGAACCCGACCTCCGTCAAGGAGCCGGGCGGCCCCGTCAACTTCACGGTCACGGTCGAGAACACCGGTCCGGTCAACGTCACGATCAACTCGGTGGTCGACGACAAGTTCGGCAATCTCGCGAACGTGGCCGGCGGCTCGCCGAGCGGCTGCTTCGCGGTGCCGTTCGTGCTCACCCCGGGCCAGAGCTCGACGTGCACGTTCCCGAAGACCGTGTCCGGTGCGGCAGGGACGTCGCACGTGAACGTCGTGACGGCGTCGGGCGTCGACACGAGCCAGAACCCCGTGTCCGACTCCGACGACGCGACGGTCACGTTCACGGAGCGCCTGATCGACCTCGTCATCGTCAAGGATGCGACGTCGCCGACTCCGCTCAACGGCATCGTCACGTACACGATGACGGTGACGAACAAGGGCCCCGACACCGCGACTAACGTGCAACTGGTCGACCCGGCACCCGCGGGGATCACGTACCTCACGGTCAACCCGGGCTCGCCGACCTGCACGCTGACGCCGGCACTCATCACGTGCAGCCTCGGGACCCTCGACCCCAACCAGTCGAAGTCGGTCACCGTCACGGCACGCGCGACGACGATCGGCACGAAGACGAACACGGCCACGGTTACGGGTAGCGGCGGTCGCGAGACCAATCCGGCGGACAACGTCGACACCGCGGTGACGGTCGTGCCGCAGGCGTTGCAACCGCCGACGGCCAAGCCGAAGCCGAAGCCGAAGCCGAAGCAGCAGGTGTGCCTGACGCTCACGGTCACGCCGAAAATGGTCACGGCCGACGGGAGGCCCGACACGGTCAAGGTGAAGACCACGGCCGGCCCGAAGCGCGTGAAGGGCACGATGGTCCGTATCAAGGGCGCGGGCGTCAAGAAGAGCGCACGCTCGAACGCGAGGGGCATCGCGACCCTCCGTATCAACCCGAAGCGGCCGGGCGTGCTGACGATCACGGCCGTCGAGACGAAGAACCAGCAGGTCTGCGGCCCGAGGCGCATCGGGGCAGTGGGGGTCTTCCTCCCGCCGCTGACGGGCTGACGGTCGGATCCACGCGGACCGAGAAGGGGCGGCTACGGCCGCCCCTTCGGCTGTCTGCCGACCGGGATCTGACGCGAGTTCCGCGCCGGCAGCGGGAGCGAGCGGTCCCGAGCACACGTTTCAATCGACGTACTCGCTGACGCAACCGCAGCAGCCTGGGGGGGCCAACAACCATGACTTTGGCGGCCGCCCGGCTGACGTCGGGCTTCGTCAGCTCCGGGGCACGGTCGAGCACCTGCGAGCCCACCCTCGTCGGCCGTCAGCCACTTGTCGGGATCAGATAGCGCAGGTCGTAGGCGCTTTCACTCGTCCGGCCACTTCCACAGGTCTCCGGGAGCAGAGCTTTGTGAGATTTGCGTCGTAGTCTTGAGAGATGATCTCCCGACGGGGACCGTCACACTTCTCTTCACCGACATCGAGGGTTCGACGCAACTGCTGCGCGAGCTCGGCGACAGGTACGCCGGCGTCGTAGAGGAGCACCGCCGACTGCTAACGGCCGAGGAATAGACCCTGAGATGAAGGCAGACCGCGATCTTGTCCTTGTCGCGGACGAGAGCTTCATGGCCTGCTTCCGGAAGCTCGCCCAGCATGTCCCGCACGGGGAGACGCACGAGGCCGGCTCGATCTTCTCATTCAGTACGGGTCTGCCGCTGTCCGGCTTCAACGGATGCGTGGTAACGAAGGAAGCGCAACCCGCCGAGCTCGCTGCCTCTTTGGCGTGGGTGGCGGCACGCAACGTTCCCTTTCGCGTGTGGGTCGCCGAGAGGCTCGCTGCGGGCCTTGCTGGGGTTCCCACCAGCTACGGACTGGAGCCTGCTGACTCGCTCTACCCAGGCATGGTGCTGCATCCAATACCCGATGCCCCTGCGTTGAGTGCTGGCGTAAGCGTCGTCCCGATCCTCGAGCCCAGCCTGGATGAGTTCATCGGCGTCCTTGGAGAAAGCGGGCTTCGGGCCGAGTTGGCGCACAGATTGTTCTCGCCGTCGTTCGCTGCCGACCCGGACGTTCGGCTGTTCGTCGGAAGGCTGGATGGAAAGCCGGTCGGCACCTCGATCGCAATTCGCAGCCGCGACGTCTCTGGCGTCGTCTACGTCGGCACCCTTCCGCAAGCCCGACGACGCGGGGTTGGTACCGCGGTTACCTGGGCCGCGGTAGAAGCCGGACGAGCCTGGGGATGCGACACCATCGTGCTTCAGTCTTCGGGCTTGGGGCTTTCGATGTACTCGGACATGGGCTTCCGAGCGGTCGCGCCCTACGTCGTGTTCGCCGAGTCGTCCCCTGGCTAGTTCAGCCCGCCAGCCTCGAGCTCCCGCTCCTCGATCCCGCAAGCGCGGGCAGGCCAGACAGAAGAGATGCCGCGGCGAGCATCGCCGCGAGCGCGGTCACGGCCGCAATGCCGCAACTGCGCGAGAGTACTCCCCTTGCTTACCACTCACCACAGCTCGAGAATCCAGTTGACCCGCTTGGGTCACTGACAGCGCGTGTACGCGGCGATAACGTTGTCCCTCGAATGAGGTAATCAATTCGGGTGACTCATGGGTCACCACCGTCGGCCCGCCACTCACTTCGGCGCAACGGAGTCGGGCGGGATGCGGTCTCCATCACAGAGACGAAAGGAAGACGCATGAGACGTCTAGTTATCGCTGCGTTCGCTCGTGGAACGATGAACGTCCCCACGGGGTACGTGCGTCCCGGCCGGCCGGTGGACAACCCGACGGCTGTGTACGGGAGCCAGCGCGGCCACGCACGTGCGCTGTACAGGCGGATAAACGAGCTGCCCGCGCTGCCGATGAACGGACTCGCGAACCGGTGAACTGGAGCCTGGCGATCGCTCTACTGGGGCGGTCTCGCATTCTGGGGCCTGATCGTGCTCGGCCTAGTGGCTGCCTTCTAGCAAGACGATCTAGCTCAGCCCGCCCGCCTCGAGCTCGCGCTCCTCGATCCGCAGGTAGCTCGCGAGCTCGGTTTCTCCCTGAGCTCAGTAATGAGCTTCGATCTTCACAGTCCGACCACCTGGGCGAACGAAGACCGTGGTGTGCTTCCCCGCGTCGTTCAACTCGCCCGCGCTCATGACGACCCAAGAGCCGGCCGCTCGCTCGAGGAGATCACCGGTCTCGAAGACCCGGTCGGTGAACCAGTACTCCCGATGGCCGTCGGGATACGTGATGGTGAGGGTGCGAGGCACTCCTCTCCTTCCTGCTCCGCCTGGCGCAATGGCTCAGGCTCGGGTCACGGCGGAAGGGGGAGCTATCGACTGCTCCATAGTGAGCGTAGCGCGATAGGGCTCGCGTGAATGTTGTCCGTGCCGCGACGCAATCAGTTCAGCCCGTCCGCCTCGAGTTCGCGCTCCTCGATCCGTAGGTAGCTCGCGAGCTCCGGCTCGTCGCCGCACACCTCCTCGATAAACCGCTCGGCGTCCTCGCGGCGGATGAACGTGTCGACGGCGTCGCCGAGCGGAGGATCGGAGCTCGAGCGCCGCACGCCAGGGGAATGCCCGACGCCGACGACGAGGTTCGCATCTACTTGCTCGAACTGTCGCTCTCAGCAACGGCGTCCCGCAGTGCCTGCCGCTTCATGATCCCCGGGGGTATGCCTGCGGCCTGCGAGAGTTCCTTCACGAGCCGCGCGAGGGTCTCGCTGTGCTTCTTGCGCTCCTCTGCATCACCCTCCTCGAGGACGACCTGGGACATCGTCTGAACCTGCCTCACGAGTCGAATGGTCTTTCGGGTGTGTGTCGCCTTGCGGCTCCACTGTGGCCCCCAGATCAACCAGTTCGCGACGTCGTAGCGTTCGAGTCCGATGCCGCCGGGCTGATCCACGTTCGCCGCACCGTCTCGGACGGCCAGGTCGTCGAGCTAGGGAAGACGAGCCGTAGCCGACGGCAGGTGCCGCTCTCCCGCCGCGCCGTGGCCGCGCTCGACCGGCTCCCCGTCCGGCTTGACCTGCCGATCTTGTTCACGGCGCCCGAGGGCGGGCTGCTCAACCTCGACAACTTCCGACGCCGCGAGTGGGATCCCGCCATTGAGGCGGCGAACATCGCGAAGCCCGCGCGGATCTACGAGATGCGCTCCACATTTGCCTCGAACGCGCTCGCCGCCGGGGTGACCGTGTTCGAGCTGGGGAAGATCATGGGCTCATCGGTGCGGATGATCGAGCGCCACTACGGCGCCCTCCTCGACGGCGCCGGGGCCGGAATCAGCGGACGGCTGGATGCGCTCGAGGCCGAGCTTGAGCGGGCCGCCGCCGCCGAAGCCGCCGACAGTTAAGGCACTAGACGCTTGATGTGGAATTTGGGAAGATCAGGGCTCAGGCGGTTTCCACTGAGCCCGCCCTGACCGGAGGAATGCGATGGGGAGAGCTAGGCGTTCTCTTGCGCTGCTGGCAAGCATCGGCGTGGCGCTGGTCGCAGCGGCGAGCGTGTCGGCACAGGGTCCACCGATCGCCAACGAGACGATGCATTTCGCCGACGAGGTGGACGTCTTCGTCGACGTGAACCCGTGCAACCCGAGCCAAGCGGTTGAGATCACGTCGAGCAACACGGGCGTGCTCCAGTTCACGGTCTTCGCCGACGGCACCGCCCACGTCACCGGAACCGGCCGCAGCACCGTCTCGTGGGACTTTCTCCCGACGGACGGGACGCCGGACGCCACCGGCAGCTCGGTCTTCTGGTTCGGGTCGAACGGAGAGGTCGACCTGGACACGGGGGAGGGCTTCGGGAAGGGCGAGAAGGCCTTCACGTTCAGCTTGCGCCTCATCCTGGCCGACGGGACCAGGATCAGCGTCCACCGGGTCGGTCACATCGTCTTCGATGCGACCGGAGTCGAAAAGATCTCGTTCGAGAAGCTGACGGCGCACTGCGGGTAGCACCTAAATCGGCCTTCACGTGCGGCACCTCCATCAATCCCTCCTCGTTTAGGGCACTAGTGGGGCACGTTTCTAGAGTTAGCGACACCAACTCTGGAAGCGAAAACCCCGCCTGAGCGGGGTCTCTTTGAGAAGCGGATGAAGGGACTCGAACCCTCGACCTTCTGCATGGCAAGCAGATGCTCTAGCCAACTGAGCTACATCCGCGAGGGCGGGAAGTATAGCCGCCTCCGGCGTGCCCCTTTCCGGCGCACGGACTAGACCTCGGTCCTGCTCGAACAGTCCGCGCGGCTGGTGTAACAGCGGCACACACACGACAGACTCCCTGGCGGGATCGGGTTCACGACACGCCGGGGATATCGGGGGTGTGCCGTGAAAGGGCGGCCCATCAGCGGGTCCGGCGGCTCTTACGTCTCTGGTGGCGGGGGAGCCGCTTGCCTTTGGACAAGAACACTACGACGCGGCGCGGTCGAGCGCCTCGTTGACGAGCCGGTCGGCGAGCTCGTTGTGCTCGCGGCGGACCGCACGGTAGGTGACCTTCCCGATCTGCCGCGCGAGCCGCGCGGCCTCCAGGGAGAGCTCACGCAGCGCCGCATTCTTCACCTTGTACTCCCCGCGCATCTGCTTCACGAGAAGCTCGGAGTCGGACACCACCTCGAGCTCGTCGACACCCGCCTCGACGGCGCGCGCGAGGCCCGCGACGAGCGCGCGGTACTCGGCAACGTTGTTCGTCGCGACGCCGATCGTCTCGCCGCGCGCATCGAGCACCGTCGCGTCCTTCGCCTCGAGGACGAACGCATATGCGGCCGGCCCTGGGTTCCCGCGTGAGCCGCCGTCGGTGTAGAGCGTGGCCCTCACACGTCCTCGAGCGGATAGACGTCGTACGCGGGCTCCTCGTACGGGTGCGCGAGGCGGAGCGCCATGACCACCTCGTCGAGCCGCTCGGCCGGGACGAAGGTCTCGACGCGGAGCTCCGGGACGTGCTCCTCCCTCCCCCGCTCCCCGACCGCCGGATCCGTCTCCTCGCCGCCGAGGAACGTGCCCGTTCCGGCCGTGTACCAGGAGCAGCGCTCGTACTCGCCGATCCGCCCCGCTCCCGCCTCGAAGACCGCGTCGCGGGTCGAGTCGAGGGCGCCGGACGGCACGAACCATACGAGCTTGAAGCCGGTCAGAGCTCTTGCTCGGGAGCCGCCTCCCGCTCCGTCGAGTCACCCGTGTTCGGCGTCCCCTTGGGCTCGATCAGGAGGATGTGCGCCTCGTCGTCGGCCTTCGGGCAGTGCTCGACGCCGGCCGGGACGACGTACAGGTCCCCGGGCCCGAGCTCCACGTCGCCGTCGCGCAGCTGGATCGTGAGCTTCCCGTCCAGTACGAGGAAGAAGTCGTCCGTGTCCGGATGCGAGTGCCACACGAACTCCCCGCGCGCCTTCGCGACCATGACCTTGCTGTCGTTGTACTGCGCGACGATCCGCGGGGAGAACGCCTCGCCGAAAGACGCGAGCGCGGCCTCGAGATCGACCGCGCCCGTCACGCGTTGTCGATCTGCGCGCGCTGGAGCGTCCCCGAGTAGTCGACGTACACCGACTTCCACTCCGTGAAGACGTCGAGCGCGGCCTGGCCCGCCTCGCGGTGACCGTTTCCGGTCTCCTTGACGCCGCCGAAGGGCAGGTGCACCTCGGCGCCGATCGTGCCCGCATTGACGTACGTGATCCCCGCCTCGAGGTCGCGCATCGCGCGGAAGGCGCGGTTCACGTCGCGCGTGAAGATCGAGGACGACAGCCCGTAGCGGATGCCGTTCGAGACGCGCACAGCCTCGACCTCGTCCCGCACCGAGATGAGCGAGAGCACCGGCCCGAAGATCTCCTCCTGCGCGATACGCATGTCCGGCTTGACGTCGCCGAAGATGGTCGGCCGGTAGTAAAAGCCCTTCGCAAGATCTCCGTCGCTCGCGATCTCGCCGCCGGTGAGGAGCGTCGCTCCCTCCTCCTTCCCGATCTGCACGTACGAGTGGATCTTTTCGAGCGCGGCGCCGTTGATCACCGGGCCGACGTCGGTCTCGTCGTCCCACCCCGGCCCGAGACGCAGCGCCTCGGCACGCTCCGCGAGCGTCCTCGACAGCTCCCCATACAGGCTCTCGTGAACGATCACCCGGCTCGCCGCGGTACAGCGCTGACCAGAGGTGCCGAACGCCGACCACACGATGCCGTCGACGGCAAGATCGAGGTCCGCGTCCTCCATGACGATGATCGCGTTCTTACCGCCGAGCTCGAGGTGGATGTGCTTGAGGTTGTCGGCCGCGTTCCGCATCACAGTGACGCCGGTCTCGCGGGAGCCGGTAAGCGTGATCACTGGCACGTCCGGATGGCGCACGAGCCGGTCGCCGACCTGTCCGCCGCCTCCGTGCACGATGTTGACGACGCCCTTCGGCACGCCGGCCTCGTCGAGCAGCTCCACGAAGCGCTGGCCGAGCGCCGGCGTGTCGGTCGCGGGCTTGAAGACGACCGTGTTTCCGCAGACGAGCGCGGGCGCGATCTTCCAGGACGGGATCGCGATCGGGAAGTTCCACGGCGTGATCACGCCGATGACCCCGATGGGCATCCGCGCCGACATGTTGAACTTGTCGCGGAGCTCGGACGGCGTCGTCTGGCCGAACAGACGTCGTCCCTCGCCGCCCATGTAGTAGCTCATGTCGATCGCTTCCTGGACGTCGCCGCCGGCCTCGGGCGCGACCTTCCCCATCTCGTGCGTCATGAGGTCGGTCAGCTCGGCCTTGTGCTCGACGAGGAGCTGCGCGAAGCGGAAGAGGAGCTCGCCGCGCTTCGGCGCGGGCACGAGGCGCCAGTCCTGATACGCCTCCTTGGCGGCGGCAGCAGCACGGTCGACGTCCTCCGGGCCGGACTTCGGAAAGACGCCGATCAGCTCGCCGTCGGCCGGGCTCGTCGACTCGAAAGTCTCGCCGGAGGCGGCGTCGACCCACTCGCCGCCGATGAAGTTCTGGAACTCGCGTACGCCTGTTGTAGCCATGCGCTCGATTCTAGGCGCGCAGAGCCTTGCGGAAGAGCGACCGGCCGAGCTCTGCGTCGCGGCCGTCGAGCGCGGACTCGATTCGCGTGGCCGCATCGGGCAGGAACGGGTGAAGCTCGTACGCGATCCGTTCGCAGGCCTCGAGGAGCACGGCGAGGATGCCGTCGCGGCGCTCGCCGTTCGCCTCCCACGGTCTCGCCGACGACACGAATCGGTTGGCCTCCGTGACGACCTCCCACAGTGCATCGGCCCCGGCTCGGTAGTCGGCGACGGCGAGCGCTTCGTCGATGGAGCCCCCCAAGCGCTCGAGAGCGGCGACGAGCGCGCCCGCTTCCTCCGGCGGGGCTGCGGGAGCGCTTCCCGATTGCAGGAGCGCAATCGTGCGGTTGACGAGGTTGCCGAGGCCGTCCGCCAGCTCGTTCGCCCGGGCCGCGAGCAACTCCTCGCGGAAGTCGACGTCGCCCGAGCGCGGCACGTCACGGACGAGCCACCAGCGCAGTGCGTCGGCTCCGTAGCGCGCGGCGAGCGTGGCCGGGTCGACGCTGGTCGCACCCGACTTCGAGATTCTCCGCCCCTCGACGGTCAGGTAGTCGTGAACCGCGATCGTCGTCGGCAGCGGCTCTCCTGCGGAGAGGAGGATCGCCGGCCAGTAGACCGCGTGGAAGCGGATGATCCCCTTTCCGATCACGTGCACGCGCTCGTCGCTGCTCTCCCACCAGCTGCGATAACGCTCACCCCCGCTCCCGTAGTCGAGCGCCGTGATGTAGTTGCCGAGCGCGTCGAACCAGACGTAGACGACCTGGCTCGAGTCCCCGGGCACGGGGATGCCCCAGCCCCGGGCGCGCTCGCGGGACCGAGAGACGCTGAAGTCCGCGAGCCCGCCGCGGACGAAGCTCAGCACCTCGTTGCGGCGGTGCTCGGGCGTGATGCGGAGCCGGCCGCTCTCGATCTCGGCGAGCAGCCGGTCGCCGTAGCGCGAGAGCCGGAAGAACCAGTTGCGCTCGGCGACGCGCTCCGGCGGCCGGCCGTGCTCGGGGCAGAGCCCGTCCACGAGCTCGGCGGGCGCGAGGAACGCTTCGCAGCCCGTGCAATACAGCCCCTCGTAGTCGCGTTCGTAGAGATCGCCCGCGGAGGCGCAGGCGCGCCACAGCCGCTCGACGCCGGGGGCATGGCGCCGGTCGACGCTCGTCCGGATGAAGTCGTCGTACGAGAGCGACAGCACGTCGCGGAGCGCCGCGAAGCGCTGCGCCTTCTCCCGAACGAACACCTCGACCGGAAGACCTGCCGCCTCGGCCGCCACGACGTTCTTCAGCGAATTGTCGTCCGTGCCGCTCAGGAAGCGAACGCCCTCGCCGCGCAGGCGGCGATGCCGCGCGAGGACGTCCGCCTGCACGAGCTCGAGGGCGAACCCGAGATGCGGGTCGCCGTTGACGTACGGGATCGCGGTCGTGACGTAGAAACGTCCCTTGCTCATCGGTACCTCCTTCCCGGCCCTGCGGGGCCGAGCAACCGACGAGTCGCGACCCCGAGCGTGGGGCCGACTTCGACGACGAGGACTAGAGCACGCCGGAAGGCCCTGAGCGCAGGGCCATCATCCGAGAGAACGCAGCGTGCAAAGTCATCGCCTCACGATAGCCCGCGAACCCGCGGCGGTCGAGGGCGAGATGAATCTCGCCCCTACTTCGCGATCGCGGGGACAACGCGCCCGGACTCGTCGAGCTGTGCGTTCCAGTCCGTGAACACGGACTCGATCTCGGAGATGTCGGCGCCGCGATCGGCGAGCCGGATTGGCTGACCCGCCTCCGGCATCACGCGGTACTGGTACCAGGTGATCTCCCACGCGAAGGTGAGCACGAGCTCGCTGTTCACGCCCGACAGCGGGACGATGGAGACGAGTGGAGCGCCGAGGGCACGGGCGACGCCCTCGATGGTCCGCCGGAAGAGGCTCGAGTTGAAGAGGTCGGCCGCTTCGACGAGCGCGGCCTCCGAGTCGGAGAGCCGCCGCAGGACCGGCTCCGGCACGACCGGCTGCTCGGCCTCGGGGGCGCCGACGCCGAGGAGCTGGGCCCAGCGGGGGCGCTTCCTCCGCTGGTGCGGCGAGAGCGCGCGGGACATCGGGCCTCCCTCGCGCACCCAGCCGTAGTCCAGAGCAGCCTCCTGGCAGAGCTGGCAGACGTCGACGTAATCCACACCGTCCGGAGAGAACCTGCTGGCGAACTCGCCCTGCAGCAGGGTGCGCTCGCACACCGCGCACGACCTGATGACGGTCGACTTCGTCACACGCATGGCGGCCACCCTAGCAGGGCCGGAAGTTATCCACAGCTGTGGACACTGTGGACAACAGGACTAATGCGTGGCGGCCGCTTCGCGCTCCCGCTTCGTCTCCTCGATGACCTTCTGCGCGACGTGCGCGGGTACTTCCTCGTAGCGCAGGAAGTGCATCGCGTAGTCGCCGCGGCCGCCCGTCATCGAGGTGAGCGACTGCGCGTACGTGAGGATCTCGGACATCGGCACCTCGGCCTTGATCTGGGTCATGCCGCCGAGGGGCTCCATGCCGAGGAGCCGTCCGCGGCGCGAGTTCAGGTCGCCGTTGACTGCGCCCACCGCGTCGTCCGGCACCGTGACCTCGACCTCCATGATCGGCTCGAGCAGGACCGGCTCGGCCTTCATGTACGCGTCCTTCCAGGCCATCGAGCCCGCGATCTTGAAGGCCATCTCCGAGGAGTCGACCGTGTGGTACGAGCCGTCGACGAGCTCCACGCGGACGCCCTGCACGGGAGCGCCTGCGAGCTCGCCCTGGTGCATCGCCTCCTGGATGCCCTTGTCCACGGCCGGCCGGAAGCTCTGCGGGATGACGCCGCCGACGATCCTGTCCACGAACTCGTACTCGCCCTCGGCAGGCGCGATGACGATGTGGCAGTCGCCGAACTGACCGCGCCCGCCGGTCTGCTTCTTGTACCGGCCCTGCGCGCGCGCCTCCTTGCGGATCGTCTCGCGGTACGGGACACGCGGCGGATGGAGCTCGACCTCGACGCCGAAGCGCCGGTTGGCCCTCTCGAGCGCGACCTCGACGTGCATCTGGCTCATCCCGGAGAGGATCTCCTCGCCCGTCTGCGGGTCGCGGCGGAGCCGGAGCGTCAGGTCCTCCTCGGCCAGCCGCCTGATCGCGGTCGCGACCTTCTCCTCGTCGCCCTTCGCCTTCGGCGTGATCGCGAAGCTCATGACCGGCTCCGGGAAGCCGAAGTCGGGCGCTTCGATCGGGACCTCCTTGTCGGCGAGCAAGTCGCCCGTCTGCGCGTCCTTGAGCTTGGCGACGGCGCCGATGTCGCCCTCGACGAAGTCCAGCGCCGGCTTGTGCTCCTTCCCCTGCAGCTCGAGCAGCGAGCCCATGCGCTCCTTCGACTTCGACCGCAGGTTGACGAGGGTCGTCTCGGCGCTGACCGGCCCGGCGAGCACTCGAAAGAGGTTGATGCGGCCGGCGAACGGGTCGGCGACGGTCCTGAAGACGAAGACCGCAGTCGAGGCGCCGTCGACGTCGATCGGCGAGCCCTTCTTCGCCGGCGACGGAACGCCCTCGACGAGGAGGTCGAGGAGCGCATGCGTCCCGAGGTTCTTCGACGCGACGCCGCACGCGACCGGGAACACCTCGCCGTTCGTAACCGCGGCCTTGAGCGCGGCCGCCACCTCGTGCGCGTCGAGCTCCTGCCCGTCGAGGTAGCGCTCCATCAAGCCCTCGTCGGTCTCCACGACGGCGTCGAGGAGCTTCTCGCGGTACTCGGCGACGACGTCCGCCATGTCGGCGGGGATCTCGACCGGGTCGCCCTCCTTGTCCCCCTCGGGAGACGTGTACGCGCACATGTGCAGCACGTCGACGATGCCGGTGAGCTCGTGCTCGACGCCGATCGGGATGTGCACCGCGACGCACTGCGTCGAGAGTTGCGTCCGGAGCGCCTCGAGCGTGCGGAAGAAGTCGGCGCGCTCGCGGTCGAGCATGTTCACGAAGACGAGCCGCGCGAGCCCGAGCTCCTCCGCGAGCCGCCACGCACGCGACGTCCCGACTTCGACGCCCATCACGCCCGAGACCGTCACGAGCATGCCGTCGACGACACGCGCGGACGTCCGCAGCTCTCCCTGGAAAGCCGGGTCGCCCGGGATGTCGAGCAGGTTGACCTTCCGCTCCTGCCAGGGCACGTGCGTGAGCGACATCGCGATCGAGAGCTGTCGGTGGTGCTCGTCCTCGTCGGCGTCGGAGACGGTCGTCCCCGCCTGGACGGTGCCGAGTCGGTTGACGGCGCCGGACTGGAAGAGGAGCGCCTCGACGAGCGACGTCTTCCCAGTCCCGCGGTGTCCGACGACGGCGACGTTACGGATCTTGGCGGGCTCGGGCATGGGTCTCTCGTCCTCCTCGGGCGCTTGGTTACGCCGGGATTGTAGGGGCGAGGCTTGCCTCGCCCTCCACTGACGGTGGAAGACGTAGGGGCGAGGCAAGCCTCGCCCCTACGAGCCTGTCCAGATCGCCGTTACGTCTCGGCCGCCTCGCGCTGTGCGCCCGCGAGGTGCGCCTTGAGGCGGAGGATCGCCTTCGTGTGCAGCTGGGACACGCGCGACTCCGTGACGCCTAGCACCTCGCCGATCTCGCGCAGGGTCAGCTCCTCGTAGTAATAGAGCGTCACGACGAGCTTCTCGCGCTCGGGAAGGCTCGAGATCGCCTCGGCGAGCGCCTCCTTGATCTCGGCCTGCTCGAGCGAGATCTCCGGGTCCGGGCCCGACTCGTCCTCGATCGTGTCGATCAGGGCGATCTGGTCGCCCCCGCCCGACGGGGACCAGAGCTCGTCGAGCGCCGCGACGGTGCTGCGGGAGATCTCGTGCAGGCTCTCCTCGAGCTCCTCGCTGGTCATGCCGAGCTTCTTCGCGATCTCCTCGTCGGTGGGCGCACGCAGGAGCTCCTTCTCCAGTGCCTGGATCGCGCGCTCGATCTGACGGGCTCGCGTTCTCACCGAGCGCGGCACCCAGTCGAGCGAGCGCAGCTCGTCGATGATCGCCCCGCGGATCCGCGCCATTGCGAAGGTCTCGAACTTGATCTCGCGGTCGGGGTCGAAGCGCTCGATCGCGCCGATCAGCCCGAGCAGTCCGTACGAGACGAGATCCTGCTCGTCCACGTGCGCCGGAAGGCTCGCGCCGACGCGGCCGGCGACGAACTTGACCAGCGGCGCGTAGGTCAGGATGAGACGGTCGCGAAGGAGCTGATCCCGCGACCGGCGGTATTCCAGCCAAAGAGCCTGCGTCTCGTTCGCCACAGCCACCGAGAGAGAATACGCCGGAAAGAGCCGGATTCCTCAGTCAGCGACGCACGAAAGCGCGCCGGGCGAGGTCGGCCATCCAGAGCGCGACCGCTCCGGCCGCGAGCGCGAGCACCCACGCACGCCCGCCCGCGAGCGCCGAGGCCACCGCGATCGCCCCGAGACCCGCGGCGAGCACGCAGAAGAGGAGCGCGAGCGCCCGCCGGTGCACGGCGGGAGTATCCCGGAGGCGCGGCTACACTCGGACGCGCAGCCGCAGCCGTAGACAGAGGGGCGTAGCTCAATTGGCAGAGCACCGGTCTCCAAAACCGGGGGTTGCAGGTTCGAGTCCTGCCGCCCCTGTCCCTCAAAGCGGCGCTGAGCGGGGCTTTTCCGTCGGCGTTGTGCCCTGAGTGGCGACGTGAACGGCGGTTGACCAGTGTCTTCACCGTCTGTAGGCTCGCCGTCGGCGCTAATGGGGGCGCCTCGTTACAACTGGGGAAGGGGAGCAAATGAGCAAGAAGCGATTGCTCGCGGTCGCGACCTGTGCGGCCGCGGTCATGGGGCTAGGTGCTAACGCCGCGCTCGCCGGCGAAGTAACCGGTAGCGGTAAGAACGAAAATCAGAACCAAGGGAAGTCGTGGTGCTCGTTCTCGGGATTGAATGACCAGGTCGACGGTCCCATCGGTCCTCGAGCGCAGTCTTACGGGCAGGAGCTCAAGCTGGGTCTCGTCGATCCGCATGTGGCCAATCCTGGCTTCTTCTGCAACCCGAACAAGACGCCGCTTCCGCCCAACCCGAACCGACAAAAGTAGGAAGCCCGGTTGGCCCCGACGCTGGCGTCGGGGCCAACCCCTTCATCAGCTCGCGAGCGCGACGACCGCGACGCCGGGGAGCTCGTAGCCGCCGTCAGCCGCGAACGATGCGAAACTCTCGACGAGACGTGTCTTGATGGTCTCGCGCTCGTCGCCCGAGGCGTCGCGCCAGATCCTGGCGAACATGCCACCCGTGTCCCGCGCCGCGGTGATGTAGGCGTCAACGTCGTCGTATGTGAGAAGCACAGCCACGTCCTCGACCCGCTCGAGGCCGAAGCCCGCACCCTCGAGCAGATCCCGCAGGCGCTCCTCTTGCGCGAGCACGAACATCCCGGGAGTGCCAGGCTCGGGTGGTGGCGCCAGGCCGTGCTCGGCGAGCACTCGGCCGGCGATCGCGATCCACGGGTTGCGCTCGGGGGTGCTCCAGACGGCAAGCGCCAGACGTCCGCCGGGGCGCAGGACGCGTCGAGTCTCGGCCAGGGCGCCGTCAGGGTCGGGCATCAGCATGAACCCGAAGCGGCAGAGGATGCCGTCGACGGAGTCGTCCCCGAGCGGTATCTCCTCCGCATCGATGACCCGGTGCTCGACGTTCTGGAGACCCAGCTCAGCTGTGCGTCGGCGGGCGACCTCGACCATCTCCGACGAGAAGTCGCTCGAGATCAGACGGCCCTCAACGCCAACGAGCGGAGCAGCCAGGAAGCCCACGTCTCCCGGGCCGGCCGCGAGCTCGAGCACGATGTCGCCCGGCCGCGGATCGAGCGCTCCCACCATCCACTCGCTGACAGGGCGAGTGGCTTTCTCGATCGCTGCCCGTTGACGTTCCCAGCCGGACGCCATGACCTGCCAGTTCTCGAGAGCAGCACGCCGGTACTCCTCGCGATCCACTGAGCGATCGTAAGCGATCCCTGTCGGCGAGATGCCCGTCGGGACACGGGGGTGCAGGTTCGAGTCCTGCCGCCCCTGTCGGGTCGGCCGCTACGAACCAGGCTGCGTGGCGACGCGCTACCATCGGCGTAGTCGCGGCGCCACCGACTTGGCACTCCACGCTCCGCCATGACGCGACGGCCGAGTGCTCGGGGCCACTTCCCGGCCTACGTGGACGGATCCTTCGAGAATCGGGAAAGAGGGTAGGTCATGAGCGCAGACGTGCTGGAAGGTCGTGTGGCCAGGAACCAGAGTCGGTTTCGCGAGATCAACGAGCGCATAGAGCCGAGCAACGCGGCTCACAACTGGGTCGATCCCCCCTTCGCGGACTGGGTCTGCGAATGCGCGCGGCCGGACTGTTCCGTGGCCGTTCGGCTCACGATCGGCGAGTACGAGTCGGTCCGATCCGACCCGGCCAAGTTTCTCGTCGCACCGAGCGACGAGCACGTTCTTCCCGAGATCGAGCAGATCGTCGAGCGCAACGAGCGTTACTGGGTCGTCGAGAAGCTCGGCGTCGCCGGTGACGTCAGCGAGGACCTCGATCCTCGCTCAGACGAGGCGTAGGCGAACCGCAAATGTGACCGGGCCGCCCGCTTGGGCGGCCCGGTCCGCTCGCTTCGTCGATCGTTCGACGCGCGTTACGCCTCGCAGCGAAGTGTGACCTCGCCGTTCGCGCACGTGTCGGTGGCGCGTCCGCCGTCGAGCGTGTCGGTGCCGACGCCGCCGTCCAGCCGGTCGCGGCCGTTGCCGCCGGTCACCATGTCGTTCCCGGTGAAGGACTCGAGCACGTCCGGGCCCCAACCACCGTGGAGCGCGTCGTTGCCCTGCCAGCCGTGCACCTCGTCGGCGCCCTGTCCTCCGAAGAGCGTGTTGTTGCCGAGGTCGCTGGCATGCAGCACGTCCGGCCCCGGCCCGCCTCGGAGGAGGTCGTCACCGGTGTTGCCGACCGCCGAGACGAACCCCAGGATGCCGCCGTCCATGAGGTCGGCCTGCTGGCCGCCGAAGAGGGCGTCGGTACCGTCGCCACCCTGCAGCGTGTCCCTGCCGGGCCCGCCGCAGATGACGTCGTTGCCGCCCTCGCCGGTGACGGAGTCCTTGCCGGCGCCGGCCGCGATGACGTCGTTGCCGGGCGTCCCGGTCAGGGTGTCGGCCTGGTTCGTGCCGACGATCGTCGGTGTCTGCCCCGCGCAGTCGCGGAGCGGCTTGCCCTTGCCCGCCGCGCCTGTCGCGAACGCGGCGGTGCCTACGACTGCCACCGCGAGCGCGAGGATCATGGTCTTTCGCATCCTGAGACCTCCTGTTCGCGTTTCCGATTGGTCCCCTCGGTTACCGCTCGCGAGATGCGTGTGCGAGCGAGATCTGCGCGTGGTGCCTTTTCGTTCGCTCATGGTCGCTTGCTCAGCAGACGACGAGAAGGTGGAAGTTCCGGTCGGCAGCGCCGCCCTGCGCGTTGCGCGTGTTCACGCGCACGCCGGCGACGTTGTTCGGCCGGCGGCCGGTCATGGCGAAGCCCACGGTGCCTCCGGTGAGGTTGGTGGGATCGCCGACGGTGGCGTGATAGACGCAGTTCTGCACATCGCCGGAGAAGATGACCTCGTACTGCCCGAGGCCCATCCGGCCCGCGGACGTGACGCCGACCCCGCGCGCGATGCTGCCGCTCGCGTTGATGATGGCCCACAGCCTCGTGACCGTTCCGGCAGGTCCCGCCGGCCCGGCGGGCCCGGGCGGCCCCGGACGCAGCGTCCCGGGAGCGAGGTCCGCACGCCTGATCGTGCGGTTGCGGATCTTGTTCGAGGTGACGGCCGCCGTCTTGATCTTCGGCGCCGTGACCGCACCGGCCCGGATCTGCTGGGTTCCGACGCTGTTGGGACGAATCTGCTGGAAGGTCGCCCAGCCCGTGTCTCCGAGAGCGACGAGCAATGCGAGGGACGCGACCACAAGCGCCGGGGAAACTCTCAACCTGCGGAGGGCTTTCATGTCCGGGTGCTCCTTTCAGGACCTCGAAGTGGCTCGGATCGTAGACCGGTGTACCCACATCGACCTCACCTGCCCTCACAGGCATCGAAAAGTCCTTACGGCTTCCGTACTTTCTAAGAGGTCCCTTACGGGTTCCTAACCGGCTCACGCCGAAGCGGCAGGTCAGGCAGCCAAGTGCGGGCGGATGAGATCGTCGATCTCGCGCCCGGTCACACGGCCGTCGAGTCGCCCGACGACGTGACGGTCCTTGATCAGGACGAGCGACGGCGTCTCCGTCACTCCGAGCCTGCCCACGATCTCCGGGCGCTCGTCGGCGTCGACGTCGACCACGCGCAGACGCTTCTTCTGGGTGACGCGCACCCAGGCAACGAGACTCTCCATCCGCCGCGAGGCGCCGCACTGTCGCCGATTGACGAACAGGAGCGCGGGAAGCTCCGAGGGCGCCCCGGAGGCTGGTGCACTCTCCGGAGGCTTCATCCCTTTGAAGCTGCCCGGTTCCGGCGCTCCCGAAACGCGCGTCGTTTGGCGCTGGAGGGCCGGGGGAAGTCTCGCCCCGACAGTTCTCGAGAGGAGGAACGATGGCGAACGCAACCGTGCAAGAGGTCATGACGCAGTCCCCGACAGTGATCGAGAGCAGCGAGAGCGCGATCGAGGCGGCCCGGATGATGCTGGCCGAGAACGTCGGCTCGCTTCCGGTCGTGCAGAGCAACGAGCTCGTCGGCATGGTCACCGACCGCGACCTCGTCCTGCAGGTCATGGCCAAGGATCTCGACCCCAACGCAGTCCCGGTCTCTCAGGTGTGCAGCGAGGACCCGGTCGTCGCGACACCGGACGAGCCGCTCGACGCGGCCCTCGGGCGGATGGCCGGCGAGCAGGTCCGCCGGCTGCCGGTGGTCGAGGGCCAGCGGCTGGTCGGCATCCTCGCGCAGGCGGATGTCGCGCGCGCGGCCGACTCCAAGTCGACCGGACAGCTCGTCGAGAAGATCTCCGAAGAGGGCTAGCGGCCGAGGCGCAAGGTCAGCCACTCGTCCCCGTCGCGGACGGATGGCGTTACGTCGTCGACGAGCGGGCCGAGCACACGCGCGAGCGAGGCGTTCGTACCGCTTCCCGTCATGAGGGGCCCGACCGAGACGAGGAAGGCCTCACCGTCCGCGACGAGCTCCACCGTGACCTCATCGCCGGCCCCGGCTCCGAGGACGCTCAGCATGGCCAGCTGGAGGTCGTCGAGGCGCTCGTACGACAGGTCGAGCCGACTTCCGACGCCGCCGAGGACGAGCGTCGCGACGCCTCGCGAGGCCTCGTCGGCGGGAATCGTGAGCGTGATCTGGTCGGTCATCGAACGTTCGCGGCCCCCATCATCGCCTACACTCGCTGCGGTGGCACGGGAAGGTGGCATCGAGCTGGCGCTCGAGACGCTGTCGGAGGGGCGCGCCGTGGTGCACGTGGACGGCGAGCTCGACCTTGCCACGGTCCCCGAGCTCGAGAAGCTGCTCGCGGACGTCGACCTCGGCGAGCGCCTGGTGATCGACCTCTCACCGTGCACGTTTCTGGACTCGTCCGCCGTCCGTGTCCTGATCACGACGATCAGGGACGCGGGCGAGCGCGGCGGCACGGTGACGCTGGTCGCCCCGGATCCCGGAGTCGCGCGCGTCCTCGAGATTGCGTCGGTGGACTCGATGACGACCGTGCATCCGACGCTCGACGCGGCGCTCTAGCCCTAGGCCGAGCCGGGGTACCCGACGGCGGCGAGCCCGGCGGCGAGGTTCTCGTGGAGCGGGATGACCCGGTCCATGCGCGTCATCTCGAGAATTCTCTGCACCTCGGGCGTCGAGACGACGAGGTGGAGCTCCCCGCCGGCCGCACGCAGCCTCTTCATCCCGCCGACGAGCACGCCGAGCCCCATGGAGTCGACGAACGTCACATCCGAGAAATCGAGGAGGATCGTCTTCGTGCCGGCGTCAGTCGCCTCTGCCAGCCGGTCTCTCAGCTCTCCGGCCACGTACAGGTCCACGTCACCAGCGACGGCGAGGACAACCGTCCCATGCCAGGAGAGCCTCTCGTCTATCTGAAACTCTCGCGCAGCCGCATGTCGCCACGCGACATCACTCATCGCGCGGGGACCTACCCTCCCGCCGACCGGCTCAAACATCGGCCCGGAAGGAAACGTATGCTGACCGTGCGCGTGTCACCTCCGCTCGCCCGACAGGAAGGCACATGACGTCCTACGAGCTCGACCGGCGAGTGACCGACATGCCCGGGACGGTCGTCGCCGACGCGTCAGGGGAGCTCGATCTCACCAATGCACGTCACCTCGAGGAGCGGCTGGCCGAGATCACGCCCGACGGCGAGCGACTGGTACTCGACCTGAACCGCGTCACGTTCGTCGACAGCGCCGCGCTGCACGCGCTCTTCCGCACCGCGCGCCGGCTCGGTGACGGCAGGTTCGGGATCGCGCTTGCGCCCGCGGCCGCTCTCACGCGGACGCTCACGATCGTCGGGATGACCGACGCTGTCCCCGTACGACCTACCGCGGAGGACGTCGCGCTGCTGCTGGCCGCACCGGTCGCCTGAGGCCAGCCGAGGTTTTCCGAGAAGGCGTTTCGGGTACTCCACGCATCGCCGGTGGGACTCTCGCCGCCGGCGACCAGCGAAAGGAGTGACATGGGCATCAGTCTGAGCATCCTGCTCATCGCCGTCGGTGCGATCCTGACGTGGGCCGTCTCGGCCGAGGCCAGCGGGGTCGACATCACCGCCGTCGGCGTGATCCTGATGATCGTCGGCGCCGTCGGTCTCGTCGTCTCGATGATCTTTTGGTCGAGCTGGGGCGGGTTCGGCGCGCGCAACGGCGGCGGCCAGAACACGACCGTCGTCGAACGAGATACCCGCTAGACGATGGGGATCGTCGGCTGGATCGTCCTTGGTCTCCTCGCCGGGCTGATCGCGAAGGCGCTCATGCCCGGCGCGGAGTCCGTGGGCTTGATCGTCACGACGTTCCTCGGGATCGCAGGAGCTCTGCTCGGCGGCTTCCTCGCCACGGCACTCGGCTTCGGCGACCCGATCGACGAGTTCTTCGACCTCAGCACGTGGCTGGCCGCGGTCGTCGGCGCGGTGATCATCCTCGCCGTCTGGAACGCGATCCGCGGCAGAAGGCTCACCTAACGCCACCTCGTCCTCGAGGCCGGGGACACTCCGTTCCCGGCCGAGGTGGTTTCCTCTCCCTATGCATCGCATCCGCGTGGACATCACGCCTGACGGCGCGGCGATCGTGATCGCCAAGGGCGAGCTCGACGCGTACGCGGCGCCCGAGCTCACCGCCTGCCTCGCGGGACTGGGCGACGCTCGCGACGTCGTCGTCGATCTGAGCGCGGTCTCCTTCCTGGACTCGACGGCGCTCGGAGTCGTCGTCCGCACGGTCCGCGAGATCGGCGAGCGGGGCGGCGAGGTCCGCCTGGTGCTGCCGGTAACAACTGCGCGGCGGATCTTCGAGCTCACGATGCTCGACCAGGTCCTGCCCCTCGCGGCGACGCGCGAGGATGCCCTCGCCGAGCTCGGCCCGGCCCACGACTGAGCGAGCGGGCCTTACTCGGCCGCGACAGGCGTGAGGTACTTCGTCATCCGGACGACCGTCCCGCGGCCGTCCGCTCCGTCGTGGACGTCGAGCTCGTCGACGACCGCGCGGATGATCGCCATGCCCATGCCGCCCTCGAACGGCTCGAGGTCGGCCGGCGCCTCGCCGTTCTCGAGCACGCGGCTCACATCGCCGCCGGCGAGCCCTGCGCCCTGGTCCTCGACGATCATCTCGAGCTTGTCGTCGCCGACGACGAAGACGACGCCAATCGAGCCCTCTCCGGACGCGTACGCGTGACGCACGACGTTCCCGCACGCCTCGGTGACCGCGAGCTTCAGGTCGGCGAGGCTCTCCTCGTCGAGCGGCACGCCGCGCGCGAGGCCGGCAAGCGCGAGGCGAGCGAGAAGCAAGTAGTCCGCCTTCGCAGGAAAGGACAGTCGGACGATCTGCTCAGACATCCCTCGTCGCCACCTCCTCGATCCTGCCACGCATCGTGGCGAGCGCGCTCCGCAAGAGGCGCGAGACATGCATCTGCGAGATCCCGACCTCGGCCGCGATCTGCGACTGCGTCTTCTCCTCGAAGAAGCGGAGCTCCACGATCCGCCGCTCGCGGTCGTCCAGCGCGTCCAGCCCGGCGGCGACCAGCGAGCCGTCCTCGACCTCCGCGAAGCCGGCGTCGTCCTCGCCGAGCTTGTCCGCGAGGCTCGTCTCGTCCCCGTCGTCGAAGGGTGCGTGCAGCGAGCGCGTCGAGTATGCATTCGCGGAGTCGAGGGCGTCGATCACGTCCTCGTCCTCCACCCCGGTCGCTGCGGCGAGCTCCGCGATAGTCGGGGAGCGCCCGAGCTCCGTCGTGAGCTCGTCGAGGACGCGCGAGAGCCGGACGCTGAGCTCCTTCAGGCGGCGCGGAACGTGCATCGCCCAGGCCCTGTCGCGGAAGTGCCGTCGGATCTCCCCGACGATCGTGGGGACCGCGTAGCTCGAGAACTCCACGCCGCGGTCGACGTCGAAGCGGTCGACGGCCTTGATCAGCCCCAGCGCGCCGACCTGCACGAGATCCTCGAGCGGCTCGCCGCGGCCTGCGTAACGTGAAGCGAGTGCGCGTACGAGCGGCATGAGCTCGACGAGCGCCTGGTCGCGTGCCTCGCGATCGCCATCGCGATGGTAGGAGCGGAGGAGTGTGTCGACTTGTCGTTCCATCAGATCGGTCATCAGCTCCCGACGACACGCGGACGGGCGATTCGTATCGAGATCCAGACGTCGTTGCCGGACCGTCGGGTCCGGGTTTCGTCCACGAGCTTGGAGAGTACGTCTTCGAGACCGCACGAATCGAGCCCGGCCGCTGTCAGCGGCCCGACCTCCAGTTGGAGGTCGTCCCGCGTGGGCGTCATCGCGAGCGTGAGCGTGTCCTTCGAGCTCGACTGCCGCAGTGCGGCGTCGATCGCGAGCTTCAGATCTTCGAGTCGCTCGACGCTGAGCCCCAGCCTCGCCCCGATCCCGGCCGCAACGAGCCTCGCGACCGCGGCAAAACGTGATCCCCGCGGAAGCTCGAGCTCGATGACCATCAGGGGGTCGCGAACAGGCGCAACCTCGTGGGCCGCGAGCGTCTCGGTGTCGGCACGGCTCACATGGCCGAAGTACCCTGGCCCGGCCGGGCCAAAACGCCAGTCAAGAACGCGAGCGCTGGCTCAGCCACGGCGTGAGAGCGCCCTCGCAAGCTGGGCCTTGGTCATCTTCGAGCGGCCCTTGACGTTCCGGCGGCGCGCCTCTTCGTACAGCTGATCCTTGGTGCGCCCGCGCGGGCTCCGCCGATGGCTGCGTATTCCGCCGCGCCGACCCGACGAGATGTCCGTCTTGGACAGCTTCGACGGCTCACGCGCCTCGCCGCTCCTCGCGCGCTCCTTGTTCACGGTGCGGGCGGCGATCTCCTCGGCCCCTTCTTTCGACGTGCCGCGATCGACGAGCGAGTCCTTGATGTGCTCGTACTGGCGTGCGCGCTTCGTTCCTTTCTCGACTCCGCGTGGCGGCATCTCTGCCTCCTTCCGGCTCGTCTGCTCTTGACACGCGGGCGATACCCAGGCGCGAGACGGCCATAAACGTTTCAACCGAGCCCGTGCGTGGAATCCCCTGTCACCACGCAGGCGAACCGGAACGGAGGTGAGACATGTACATCGGTGGAGGCGTACTCGCACTCATCCTCATCATCCTGCTCCTGATCTGGCTTTTCTAAGCAGCTTCCCGAGCAGGGAGGGATCGGCGGTCACTCGGCCCCGGCAAGCTCTTTCTCGAGCGTGACGCGGGTCCCCGCCTCGTCGCGCGCGATGTCGACGGACGACATCAGCGAGTGCATGAGCCGGAGGCCGAGGCCGCGGTCCGAACGCTTCGTCTCAGGCGGCTTCCAGCTGCCCGAATCCTCGACCACGATTCGCACCAAGCCGTTGGTGAGATCGGCGCGGACGGTCACGTGCTCGCCCGTGGGCTCATGTGCGTGCTCGACGGCGTTCGCGCACGCCTCCCAGGCGGCGAGGACGAGATCGTAGGCGTCCGCCGGAGTCGCGGACGTCCCCTCGAGCCAGATCCGAAGCGAGTCCCGCACGAGCCCGAGCGCTTCGACGTCGCTCGGCACGCGCAGATCGAGCGGCTCTGGCGCGACCGCGAGCAGGCGGAAGGCGAGCAGCGCGATGTCGTCCCCACGCTCGGTCGAGCCCACGAGGCGCTCGACGATGTGCTCGACGAGCTGCTCCGGATGCCGGGGACCGTCGGTGACGGCCTCGCTGACCCGCGCCAGCCCCTCGTCGATCGAGTGCCCGCGGCGCTCGACGAGACCGTCGGAGTACAGGAGCAGCACCGATCCCACGGGAAGCTCGATCGTCGTCTGCCGATAGCGCGTGTCCGGAGCGACGCCCAGCGGGAGGCCGCGACCGCCCTCGATCAGCTCCACGCGGCCGTCCGCGAAGGCCACGATCGGCGGCGGATGGCCCGCCGAGGCAATGCGACAGATGCGTTTCTTCGGGTCGATCACGGCGTACACGAGCGTCGCGAACGTCGTCTCCAGCGACTCGCCCGCGAGGCGGTTGAGCCGCGCGAGCGCAGAGGACGGCTTCAGCCGGTCGAGCGAGAACGCGCGCAGGCCGTTTCGCAGCTGCGCCATCGCCGCCGCTGCCTCAACCCCCTTGCCGACGACGTCTCCGACGACGAGCCCGAGCCGGCCGTCGGGCAGCGGAATCGCGTCGAACCAATCGCCGCCGACGTCGAGCTCGGCCGTTCCCGGTAGGTAGCGGGCCGCGAGCTGCGCTCCCTCGATACGCGGAAGCGAGGCCGGCAGCACGCTGCGCTGGAGCGTGACCGCGATCGTCTGCTCGGTCTCGAAGTGTGTCGCGCGGTCGAGGGCCTGCGCCGTCTGGCCCGCGAGGGCCTCGACGAACCGGCGCTCGTCCAGGGAGACCGGGTGCAGCTCGTCCCAGGACATGACGAGGAGCCCGTTCGCACGCCGGCCGACCACCAGCGGGACGAACAGGAACGAGACGTGTGCGCTTTCCGCGAACGGCCACGGACGACCCGGGAACTCCTTCTCGATCTCGCCGGCCGTGGCGTAGAAAGCGGTCGCGCGCCGCTTGATCGCGCGATTGCCCGGTGTCGCCTCGTCGAGCGCAATCTCGAGCCACGGCCCCACGACCGCGTCCGCGAAGCCGCTCCACGCGAGCGGCTGGACGAGCTGGCGTTCCTGCGCCACGACGGCGACCGCGACTCCGGACGCGCCGACGGCTTCCGTGAGCTGCTCCACGGCCACGTCCGCGACCTCGGAGCGGGTGAGGGCGTTCGAGAGCGCCGCGGTCATGCCCTGAAGACGCTCCGACCGCCGCCGCAGGAGCTGCTCCTCGTCGAAGAGCCGGCTCCGCTCGAGCGCCTGCGCACACTGCGAGACGACCGTCTGGAGCCAGCGACGCTCGCCCTCGCTCAGCGTGCGCGCCGTTCGGAAGAGCAGCTGCAACGCACCGCCCGTCCCGCTGCCCGTCTGCAGCGGCAGCGCGACCCAGCCGGCGCCGTCCAACGTCTCGACGCCCGAGAACGAGGCGAGCTCGTCGGGTGTCAGTGCCCATACCGGCTCACCGGTTGCGATTGCCCGCGAGTACGGCACGTCGGAGTCGAGCGAGTATCCGCGCCAGGAGGTGAGCTCCTCGTCGGAGTAGCCGCTGTTCGCGACGAGCTCGACGGCTCGGTCGTCCGGCCTCGAGAGCACGACGAACCCTGCGTCGGCGCCCACCGCGCTGAGCGCATGCTCGACGCAGGTCGAGCTCACGTCGGCGGCCGTCGCCGCCTGCGAGAGCGCCGCCGTGATCGCCTGCAGCCGACGTGTCTCGTCCGCCCGCGTCGCAGCTTCGGCCTCGGCGCGACGACGCTCGACCTGCTCGAGCGCGAAGCCCGCCTGGTCTGCGAACCGGCCGAGGAGGGCGATCGTCGAGCTGTCCGGCTCCGAGACGACGCGGTCCCACGAGACGATGAGAACGAGCTCCGCGTCCTCCCCGACCGCGATCGGGACGCGCAGGGACGAGTGGATCCCGAGCCGGCGCGTCCGCTCGAGGCCGGCGCCTCGTGCTTCCTCCTGGACGTCGGGGACGAACGAGACCCGAAGCTCGTCGACCGCATCGAGCAGCGACGGGAACTCGGCAAGGTCGCCGACGAGCCCGGCCGGCAGGTGCTCGGAGTGCGGGTCCGAGGCGACGAGCTCGAGGCGGTGGTCGCGAAGCCGCCAGAGCATCGCCAGATCCGAGTCGAACGTGCGCCGTGCCTCGATGCAGATCGCGGCCGTCGCGCTCTCGGGGCTGTCCGTGTGGAAGCGGGGCGCGACCCGGAGGATCCGGTCGAGCCCCTCGCGGGACTCGCGCTCGCGTGCGTACAGCCTCGCGCGCTCGAGCGCTTGTCCCCCCAGGTGCGCCGCGAGTGCGGCGATCGCCTCCGCGTCCTCGTGCGGAGACGTGTGCTCGTCGAAGAGGAGGCTCAGGGCGCCGACGACCTCGCGCCCGCCCCATACGGGCACCGCGACAGCCCCGTGCGCGTACAGCGTGAGCGCCGCGCCCTCGGAGAAGTCGCGCTCGAACGCCTCCCGGTCCGTAACGCGGACGATCGTCCCCGTCCGCGCCGCGTGCGCGATCGGCGCCCGTGTCGTGAGCGGAAAGCGGAGGCCAGGCGCGTGCGTCTGCGCCCCGACCCCCTTGGGGTCGACAACGACCACCGCGTCCCCGTCGATCAGGCCGAGTGCTCCTCCGCGGGCGCCTACCAGCTGGGGCGTCCGCTCGATCAGCGCATGCGCGACGTCGGACGGCGTGACCGCTGCCGAGAGTGCCGCCGCGAGGTCCTGCATCCCGGCCATCTCGCGGATCGACGCCTCCGCCGTGTCGGCGGCGATGGCCGCGCGCCTGCCGCCCCGCCGCGTAACCTCGGTCACCCAGAGGATGGCCAACGCGACGGCGAGGTTGACTCCCCAGCGCGTGAAGGCGTCCGGGTCGGTGTCGGGAAGCCCCTCGATGGGCTTCACCGCGGTCGCGAAAGCAAGCGCCCAGCCGACTGCGATCGCCGCGAACGCAGGCCCGGGGCCGCAGACCACGACGATGACCGGGACGATGCCGACGAGCGGTGCGTACAGCGGAGCGTCGACGAAGTCGAGCAGGGTCAGGAAGAGCGCGAAGGCGCCGAGCGCGAACAGCAGCGCGACACCGTAGCGGCGGAGTGCCGGGCGGTCCTTCCCGGCGTGCGTTCTCTCCCGGGCGGGGCCGTTCTCGGTGCTCTGCGCGTCGGCGTCCATCCGGCTAGACGGCATGGAGACAGACTCGTGTCATCGCGCTCCCGGATCAAGACTACGCATGAGCAGCACCGCATGGACACCCGGCAGCGACAGCGCCGGCACGCCGTGCGAACGCACTCCTCGCTGCGGCGTAGGAATGCTCACCCAACGGCGACGGTGCCGGCTCTCCTCACAACTCGGATCGGCTACCCACCGCGAGGCACGGCAAAACGCGCGTTTCCGGCCGTGGAGGGCCGGGTACCGCAGGGGTCCACCCGCAATCGACAAGGGAGGTTCGACATGAACCCGGACGTCTGGACCTATCGGGAGACGTCGAGGATCGCCTCGAACGTACTCACGGCTGACGTCGACATGGTCGGCTTCGACGTCGAGGCCCTCGACGGCTCGATCGGCCACGTCGACGAGGCGACCTACGACGTCGGCTCCAGCTACATCGTGGTCGACACCGGCCCGTGGATCTTCGGCAAGAAGGTCATGCTGCCGGCCGGCGTCATCGGCTCGATCGACGTCACCGAGGAGAAGGTCTTCGTCAACCGGACGAAGGACGAGATCAAGAACGCCCCGAGCCTCGAGGAAGCCGAGCGCTCCGAGGAGGCGTACCGCGACCAGCTCGGCACGTACTACGGCCCGGGCGGCCGCGCGTACCGCGACCCGGACGACGGCTTCTAGGGAACGCGCTGGGGAGCCGGCCTACCGAGTTGTTCTACTGGGCCGGCTCCTCGGGCGCCATCGTGACTCCGGGCGGCGTCTCGATCGCCGCCTCGCGCCGATACAGCAGCACCTCGCGCACGATCGCGAACAGCGTGCCCGCGACCGGGATCGCGAACAGGGCGCCGAGGACGCCGGCGAGCTCGGCGCCGATCAGCACCGCGCAGAGCACGGCGAGCGGCGACATCTGCACCGTCCTCCCGTACACGAGGGGCTGCAGCACGTGGTTCTCGAACTGCTGATAGCCGATGAAGAAGCCGATCACGATGAGCGCCCGGATCCAGTCGGTCTCGACGAAGACCACGGTCGAGACGATGATCGCTGCCAGCGTCGCGCCGGCGAGCGGGATCAGGTCGAAGACGGCGACGATGAGCCCGAGCGCGACCGCGTAGTCGCTTCCCACCCCGAACAGGACCGCCGCCGAGACCGTCCCGGCGATGAGCGAGATGAGGAGATTCCCGGAGACGTAGCCGCTGATCGTGCGGTAGATCTCGCGCCCTACCCGCTCAAAGCGGAAGCGCGTGGAATCCGGGAGCTGGCTGAGCAGGCGCTCGATCGTGCGGGGACCTTCGAGCAGCATGAAGTAGGTGAGGAAGATGATCGTGATGACGCCGACGACGGCAGTCACGATGCTCTGCAGAATGTTGAGGACGGGCTCGCTGACCCCGAGGACGCCGGAGGCGCCCTCGGCCTCGATCGTCTCGCGGACGCGATCGACGATCTGGTAGTCGTCCTGGAGGAATCCGAACGGGCCACGTCCCTCGACGAGGTCGTCGACGAAGTCCGGCACTGCCTCGATGAAGTCCGTGACCTGCTCGATCAGGGGCGGGATGACGAGGATCCCGATCGCAGTGAGGCCGAGTAGCGCCGCCACGAAGACGATCGTGGCCGCCCACCCACGGCCCAGCCCGCGCCGCTGCACTGCCTCGACGGCCGGATTGAGCGCGGTGGCGAGCAGGGCGGCGATGACGATCCAGGTGAGGACGTGGAGGGCGCGGTAGCCGAGCAGGAGCACGATCCCCACGAGGACCGTGATCCCGAGGACGACGAGCACCGTCCGCGGGCGAACCGTGACGACCCGAACCTCGGGCGTGGACATGCACGACCATTTCGGTGCGTCGCGGCGACTTCCTGGAACCGCGTCCCGGTTGGTTGCAGGACGCCGATGCGGGGTATCAGCAAGCGAGCTGCGGCGGGCGGCGGGGACCCGTCCGCCGCAGCGATAAGCCCACCCCACCCGGGAGGAGCCCTGGACGGCCTCGCGCACAGCGGCTTAGATTCCCGTCATCGCCGACGACAGGGGATCGGAGTCCGAACGCCTGGCGCGCCGTTACTTCGCGCTCGTCGAGGAAGGCGACGTGACTCAGCTGCTCGAGCTGATGCACCCGGACATCGAGCTCGTGCTGAAGTCGACGCGCCCCGGGGAGGTGCTCCGTGGCCGCCCGGCTGTGGCTGCGTTCGCACGCGAGCAGCTGGAGCACCTCTTCGAGACGACCGCGGAGGTGTTCGAGCCGCTCGACGAGACGCGCATCGTCGTCGAGGGCCGCATGCGCTGGCTGGACGAGGAGCGCGTGCTCCGCGACGACCCGGTCGTGTGGGCGCTCGAGTTCTCGGACGGCCTGCTCCGGCGGTCGACGCCGGCGCACTCGGTGATCGAGGCGAAGATGATTCTCGCTGCGCGCGAGCATGACTGAGAGGGCGGCGACGTGACCGAGGGCATCAGCGAAGTAACGACGACGCCACGCTCGGCGAGCTCATCGCCGCGCCGGACGGAGCTCCCGCGGGCGAGCTCGCGAGGCTGCCAAGCGCGAGGGAGGCCGGGCCGCGTCCGGGTCGGCCCGGCCTCCTCTTTCTCCTCTCCCCCGATCGAAGTCGCTAGACGAAGTCGTTCGAGGACGGCTCACGCGCTGCCGACACGGGCTCGCCCCACTCTGCGACCGTTAGCCTCAGCCAGGAGTCCCAGTGCGCGGCGAGCTCGTCGGCGAGCTGCCGGTCCTCCGCCAGGTTCGTCCGCGCGATGTCTGCCGTCTCGGTGTCGCCGACGTACTCGGCGAGCCTTCGCAGCAGCTCGTACGCCGCGATCTGGGCGTGCGCGAGGAGATACGCGTCGCGTCCGACCTTGCCGGGCGCATCCGTGCGGACGGCGTCGCTCACGCTCTTCATCAGCGTGACCGCCATCCCCTCGAGGCGCTTGCGCATCGAGGCGTCGCGCCCGAGCGCGTCGAGCCGATTGGAGAGACGCTCGGCATGAAGCCGGCTCACCTGCCGCTGGCGCTCGAGCAGCGCCTGCAGCTCGGTGCCTTCCAGCGAGTCGATCATCGAGCCGACGCTCGTGACGGCGGCTTGCTCGAGCGCGTGCGCGTCCTCGATGTAGTCGTAGAGCTTCTCGTAGATCTTGTCGTCGGCCTTGATGGCCATCGTCGGCCTCCTCGTTCCGGTTCGGGGTACGACCTTGCGTACCCAGGCGCAGGTCGGCCAAACCTGTTTGCCCGCAACGGCCTCCGGGTAGGCGCGGGGCGTGACATGGGTCCGTGACCGAAGCCTGGGCATCCTGTTCCTCGGGCTGTTTCTCTCCACCTGGATCGCGCAGCTCGTCATGCAGTGGCTCCAGTTCAGCGAGGACCAGCGCACGCACGGCGAGCGCCCTGAGTTCTGGTCAGCCGACTTCTGGGTCGCGTTCGGACAGGCGACCTTCGAGAACTGGCAGTCCGAGTTCCTCCAGCTCGGCGCCTTCGTGATCGCGGGCGCGTACCTCGTCTACAAGGGCTCGAGCGAGTCGCCGGACTCGAGCGAGCGGATCGAGGCGAAGGTCGACCGTCTCCTCGCCGAACGCGGGATATCGGTCGACGAGGTCGAGCGGGAGCTGCCGTACAAGTACCGCCGGATGCCCTAGGCAGGCTAGACAGCTTCGACGATCGAGCTCAGCTCGCGCCGTAGCTCCTTGATCTCGTCCCGCAGCTTGGCCGCGTACTCGAAGCGGAGCTCCTCGGCGGCGAGGTACATCTCCTCCTCGAGCGTCACGACGAGCTTCTCCAGCTCGTCGGGCGTCATCCCCTCGACCTCGGCCTTGCCGCGACGTCGGCGCGAGGCGGGCACGTGCGGCGACTCGAGCGCGAGCAGCTCGGCGATGTCGGAGACGCCCTTCACGATCGTCTCCGGCACGATCCCGTGCTCCTCGTTGTATTCGAGCTGATACGCACGGCGGCGGTTCGTCTCCTCGAGCGCACCGATGATCGCCTCGGTTCGCTTGTCCGCGTACAGCAGCACCTTGCCGTTGACGTTGCGGGCCGCACGTCCGGTCGTCTGCACGAGCGCGGTCTTCCCGCGCAGGAAGCCCTCCTTGTCGGCGTCCAGCACGGCGACGAGCGATACCTCCGGGAGGTCGAGCCCCTCGCGCAGGAGGTTGACGCCGACGAGCACGTCGTACTCGCCGAGGCGGAGCTCGCGGATGATCGCGATCCGGTCGAGCGTGTCGATCTCCGAGTGCAGGTAGCGCGCGCGGACGCCGGCCTCGAGCAGGTAGTCGGTGAGGTCCTCGGCCATCTTCTTCGTCAACGTCGTTACGAGCGTGCGCTCCCCGACCTCCTCGCGCTTGCGGATCTCGTTGAGGAGGTCGTCGATCTGGTTGCGCGTCGGGCGCAGCTCGACGTCTGGGTCGACGATCCCGGTCGGGCGGATCAGCTGCTCGGCGATCACCTTGGAGCGGGAGAGCTCGAACGCGCCCGGGGTCGCGGACACGAAGACGAGCTGGTTCACCTTCCCGAGGAACTCGTCGAAGCGGAGCGGGCGGTTGTCGAGTGCGGACGGCAGCCGGAAGCCGTAGTCGACGAGCGTCTGCTTGCGCGAGCGGTCGCCCTCGTACATGCCGCCGAGCTGCGGGACGGTCTGGTGCGACTCGTCCACGAAGACGAGGAAGTCGTCCGGGAAGTAGTCGATGAGCGTGAACGGGTGCGAGCCCGGCGGCCGGCCCTCGAGGATCCTCGAGTAGTTCTCGATCCCGCTCGTGAAGCCGAGCTCCTTCAGCATCTCCATGTCGTACTCCGTGCGCTGCCGGATCCGGTGCGCCTCGAGCATGCGGCCCTCCGCCTCGAAGCGGGCGACCTGCTCCTCGAGCTCCGCCTTGATCTCGTCGACCGCGCGCTCGACCGTCGGCCGGGACGTGACGTACTCGGTCGCGGGCCAGATGACGAGGTTGTCCAGCTTCGCGTACACCTCGCCCGTGAGCGGGTGGAAGTGCGTGATCTGCTCGACCTCGTCCCCGAAGAAGGACACGCGGTACGCGGTCTCGAGGTTCGCAGGCTGGATCTCGACGATGTCGCCCTTCACGCGGAAGCGGCCGCGCCCCAGGATCGTGTCGTTGCGGACGTACTGGCTCTCGATCAGCTTGCGCAGCGCGGCGTCGCGGTCGTGCTCCTCCCCCACCTCCATGATCAGTACGCGCTCGCGCCACTCCTCGGGCGAGCCGAGGCCGTAGATGCAGGACACCGACGCGACGACGACGGTGTCGCGGCGCGTGAGGAGGGACGAGGTCGCGGAGAGCCGCAGCCGCGCGATGTCGTCGTTCTGGGACGAGTCCTTCTCGATGTAGAGGTCGGCCTGCGGGATGTAGGCCTCGGGCTGGTAGTAGTCGTAGTACGAGACGAAGTACTCGACCGCGTTCTCCGGGAAGAACTCGTGGAACTCGTTGCAGAGCTGCGCGGCGAGCGTCTTGTTGTGCGCGATGACGAGCGCGGGGCGCTGCGTCTTCTCGATGATCCAGGCCATCGTGGCGGTCTTCCCGGTGCCGGTCGCGCCGAGCAGCGTCTGGAAGCGGTTGCCCTCGGCAACGGAGGCTGCGATCTCCTCGATCGCCCGCGGCTGGTCGCCGGTGGGCGCGTAGACGTCGGTCGTCCGGAACTGCCGCATGGACGGAATGTAGCCGCCGGGCTTGAGCGTCCCTTGAGCCGGTCGCGCCACGATCGCAGCCCATTCATCCGAGAAGGAGAGGCAGATGCCCCCTGATTCTCATACGCGGGGAAGTTTCCGCATCCGCGGAGTCGCACGTGCTTCATCCGCGCTCGTCGCGCTCGCGCTCCTTGCCCTGTTTGCGGGCGGCGGCGCGGCTTTCGCGGACGACACGAACCCCGACTCGAAGCTCCTGCGCACGTACCAGCCGGTGCTCGTCTTCCATCCCGACGAGCAGTTCCGGCCCATGAAGGTCCAGCGCTTCGTCGAGGACTCGGAGCTCGAGCGCTTCGTCGGCTCGAGCCCGCAGCAGCTTCCGCTCGACGCCTTCTGGACGGTCGTCGAACCGGACCCGGAGCCCGGCGAACTTCCCGCTCCGACTCCGGGCGCGTTCTTCCGTCTCGACCAGACGGGCTGCGAGGCCGACGCGGCGCTCGGAGGCCGCGACTGCTACGCGGCGGCCGCCGCGAACAAGCACGGTCGCTCGACGGCGATGTACGGCCGTGTCATGCGGACGGAGACGCACATCGTCCTTCAGTACTGGCTCTTCTACTACGACAACCCGTTCCTGCTGCCGCCGACGCCTCTTGGCACGTTCTGGCAGTCGCACGAGGGTGACTGGGAGGTCGTCAACGTCGTCCTCGGCGCGGACCAGCAGCCGCTCGAGGCCGCGTACAGCCAGCACTGCTCGGGACAGCGGAGAGAGTGGGACGCCGTGACGAAGTCGCCCGCCGGCAGCACGCATCCGGTCGCCTATGTCGCGCTCGGGTCACACGCGAACTACTTCGCGCCCGGAGCGGGCCAGCTCGGGACGATCCCGATCAGCCCCGCGTGCATTCCGCCCGCGGTTGCGCCGATCCTGCCGCTACTGCCCTTCCTCCAGGTCGCCGACCAGGTCGTCGCCGGTCCCCATGCCGACCGGGCCAGGATCCACCGGATCGAGGGGAAGACGTGGTCGACCTTCGGCGGACGGTGGGGCGAGTCCGAGTACTTCTTCACGCCCATCCCGCTCGGGCCGATCCCGGCCGGCCCGGCGCCCGTCGGGGTCGCGCCTGCGAGCCCGGCGCTGCAGGCGAACTGGAACGCGAGCACGATCCTCGGCTGGCCCGCCGGCTGAGCCGAGTTACGCCCGCAGGAAGGCGAGCACCGCCAGCACCCGGCGGTGCTCGTCGGGGGCGGGCACGAGGTCGAGCTTCCAGAAGATCGAGTTCACGTGCGTCTCAATGGTCTTGGGGCTGACGACCAGCTTCTCGCAGATGCCCCGGTTCGAGAGCCCCTCGGCCATCAACGTGAGCACCTCGCGCTCGCGCGGGGTGAGCTCACCCAACGGGTCCTCCTCGCGCCGGCGGCCGAGGAGCTGCGCGATGACCTCGGGGTCGATGGCGGTGCCGCCCTTCGCCACGCGGCGCACTGCGTCGAGGAACTCGTCGATCTCGAGCACGCGGTCCTTGAGCAGGTAGCCGAACCCGGAGGGGTTCTCGCTCGCGAGCGCGAGCGCGTGCGTCGCCTCCACGATCTGCGAGAGGAGCAGGACCGCGACGTCGGGCTGCTCCGCTCGGAGCTCGAGCGCGGCGCGTGCGCCTTCGTCGGTCTGCGTCGGCGGCATGCGGATGTCGACGATCGCGATATCGGGCTTCTCCAGCCGCACGTGACGACGTAGCTCGTCGGCGTCGCCCGCCTGCGCGACGACCTCGAACCCGCCGTCGGCGAGCACGCGTGCCAGCCCCTCCCGCAGGAGCACGGAGTCCTCGGCGATCACGACGCGCACGGGATCTCCCCGATCACGCGCGTGCCCGAGCCGGGCGGGCTCTCGACGCGCAGGCGGCCGCCGCGCGACTCGAGTCGGTCGGCGAGACCGCGGAGGCCCGACCCCGCGCTCGACCGCGCTCCGCCTGCGCCGTCGTCCTCGACCTCGACCACGAGCACTCCGTCCGCGTGCCGCGCCCGCACGGATGCGCTCGACGCGTCTGCGTGCTTCGCGACGTTCGCGAGCGCCTCGCTTGCGACGAAGTAGGCCGCCGCCTCGACGTCTGGCGGGAGACGCTCGGCCGTCGCCTCGACCGTCACGGGCAGCGGCATCCGGGCTGCGAGCGACTCGAGTGCGGGCGCGAGCCCACCTTGCGTGAGGATCCCGGGGTGGATCCCGTGCGCGAGCTCGCGCAGCTCGTCCACGGCGACCTGGAGCTCGTCGGCCGTCGCCGAGAGCAGTCGGTCGAGCTCGGGTGCGCTCCCAGGATCGAGCTTGCGCTGGGCGCTTCGGAGCTCGAGCGCGAGGGCGACCAGCCGCTGCTGCGCCCCGTCGTGCAGGTCCCGCTCGATCCGCCGGCGCTCGACGTCCGCCGCAGCGACGATGCGCGCCCGGGACTCCCGTACCGTCTCCAGTTGCGCGCGCACCTCGGCGTGGAGCCGCGCGTTCACGAGCGCGAGGCGGGCCGCCGCCGCCACCGCTTCGACGAGCATCGGCTCGTCGCGCAGGGTCGGGTCGTGCACCAGCACCGCGAGCGGCTCGCCCTCGTACTCGATCGGCGTCACCGCCCGCTGCGGCCCGTCTTCCGGAACGGAGAACGTGACGCCGGCCGCGTCGACGTACTCTCCGCGCTCGGGCAGCCAGAACGCGACTTCCAGCGACTGATCTCCCAAAGCGTTCGCTAGCTCATCCCGGATCCCGTGCACCGGCGTGCGCTCGAGCTGGACGACGAGCTCGCCGACGTGGACGCGCGCGAGGCGCGCACGCAGGAGCCCGGCGAGGAGCGCGAGCGGCAGCGCGGTGAGCCCGATCACCTGCCACCAGAAGAGGTCGTAGAGGAGGCCCGACGGCAGGTCGACGAATGTGAGCGCGCCGTCCAGCACCGCGCGGAGCGCCGCGACGGCGGCGACGATCAGGAGCGGCGCGAGAATCCGGCGCGCGCGCGGTGTCGCGTGCCAGAGCTTGCGGGCGATCAGGCCGACGAAGACCGCGCCGAGAACCCCGTAGCCGGCCACTGCGAACGCCGTCTGCACCACGGCAACGACGTCCGGGCTCCCGGAGACGAGGAGCAGGCTCTCCCGTGCCGCGTCGTCGAAGTAGTCGAGGCGCTCGCCGCCGTCGTAGAAGAGCAGGACTGCGAGCGGGAACGCCACTGCGACCGTGTACGCGACCGCGAGGAACACGCGCTCGAGCCGGTCTGTCACGCGTCCGGTCGGGTAGGCGAGCGCGACGTGGGCGACGAGGACGTAGGCGACCTCTCCGACGAGGAAGAAGACGGTGAACACGAGCTCGTCGTGGCTGTAGCGGAGCTGCCGTGCGAGCAAGGCGAAGCCGGCCGCGAGCATCAGCGGGCCCAGCCGGTTGCCCGGACGGCGCGACCAGGCGACGAGACCGGCCAGAAGGAACGCCCACGCCGTGCCGACGGAAGCAAGCGCCCTCGCGGTCGTCGTGAACCCGTCCGGAAGGTTGTCCACCTGCACCTGGTACGCGAGCACGCCGAGCGCGATGCCGCACGCGCCGATCAATGCCAGAAGAACGCGAGGCGTGGACGCCGGCACGCGAGGCGTGGACATTGGCCGGATCGTCACACAGCGGGCAGACGCTGACCAGAGGGCGTAGCCCGATCGAGGATCGGGGAGAACCCCGAGACGAGTCCCAAGTGCGCCCGGTTACCGCGAGGCGCACCGCGACAGAGCATGAACGAGATGACACAGCACTGGAACCCACATCCCCGAACGCGGCTCTCGGGCGTGCTCGGTGCTTGCGAGGAGCTCACGGTCGGCGCGTGGACACGGGGCGCGGGCTCCCGCGTGAGGGGCACGAGCAGAGCAGCCGACTCGAGACTCGAGCTCGGCCTGCTCGGTCCACTGGTCGCCTCCAGAGGCGCGCAGCCGATTCCCGTCGCCGGGCCGAAGCCGCGGGCGCTGCTCTCGATCCTCGCGCTCGAGGCCGGGCGGGTCGTCTCGGCCGATCGGCTGGTGGAAGAGCTCTGGCCCGAGCAGCCCCCCGGCACGGCTACCCATGCCGTGCAGGTCTACGTGTCGCAGCTGCGCAAGGCGCTCGGCGCGGATGCGATCTCGACGCGGCGGCCTGGCTACGTGCTCGAGCTCGATCCGGAGCGGGTCGACGTGCATCGCTTCGTGCGGCTCGCCGACGACGGGCGTGCAGCACTCCAGTCGGGCGATCCGCTCGCCGCAGCGCGTGCTCTACGAGAGTCGCTCGCGCTCTGGCGCGGTTCGGCTCTCGCGGACTTCGCCTACGAGCCGTTCGCACAGACCGAGATCGCGCGCCTCGAGGAGCTCAGACTCGTTGCGCTCGAGGAGCGGATCCAGGCGGATCTCGAGCTCGGACGCCACGCCGGCCTCGTCTCCGAGCTCGAAGCGCTCGTTCGCGAGCAGCCGCTTCGCGAGCGGCCGCGGGCGCACCAGATGCTCGCGCTCTACCGCTCCGGCCGCCAGGCTGACGCTCTCGCCGCCTATCGGCGCGCCCGAAAGACGCTCGTCGAGGAGATCGGGGTCGAGCCCGGGCCCGCGCTCAGGGAGCTCGAAGGGGCGATCCTGCGCCAGGACGAGTCGCTGCTCCTGCCCGATGAGGCGAAGGTGAAGCAGCGGCGAACCGTCGCCGTCGCCGCGTAGTCCTGAACGCGAGTCTTGAGCTTTTCTTGACTAGGCCCTACGATCGTGCGCTCGATATCAACCAGGCGCCTCCGACTGCGGCGGCGCGGGAGGAGGTCCCCGATGCACCTACAGACAGGGAGGCGGCTGAGCCCTGCGTTCGTCGTCGCCATGATCGCGCTCTTCGTCGCGCTCGGCGGCACAGCCGGCGCAGTCGTCACAGCCGCAGTCCCGCTCGCAAAGCGGGCGCTCGTCGCAGACACGGCGAAGGTGGCGAGCACGGCGAAAGTCGCGAACGTGGCCAAGGTCGCGAACACCGCCAAGCTCGCAAACACCGCCAAGACGGCGACGACTGCCACCACGGCTACCAGAGCTACGACGGCCGCGCTCGCTGACAACGCCAACGCACTTGGCGGCTCGACATCCGCTCAGATCATCGCTGCGGCGACCACCGCCGGTCGTGATGCCGCGCTTGCGCAGTCACCCGCGGGTTCGAGGCCCGCGAGCACTACGGCCGGGATGGCCGCTGATCAAGACGGACACGATCGCAGCTGATCCGCGGCAACGAGCGGGAAGCTTCACCGTCACCTGCGACCCGGGACAGAGAAGTGCGCTCAGTGGCGGCTACGCGACGAGCGGCGCGGTTCTCGCCTCGGCTCGTTCCCGACGAGCCGGGACGGCCTGGACGTCTCTGACCTCGTGCAACGTGGGCGCCGACGGACGCGGCGATCGGCACTCCACGCGATCTGTCTCAAGTAGAAGCGGGGTCGCGAACAGCCGCCGGCGCGCCGCTGCGGCGTCGGCGGCAGCGGCCGTCGCTCAGATCGCGGCCGGCTCCGCGACCGCGACGGTCTCCGGCGGAAGATCCTCGTCGCGGTGGCGCAGGACGATCGCCGAGTAGACGAGCGCCGTCCCCATGACGCCGGCGACGGTCGCGGCGAAGAGCGGGGCGACGCCCCACTGCTCGAGCACCTGACCGGCCACGAGAAACCCGAGCGGGGCGGCGAGCGTGTTGATCGAGATCACGGCGGTGATGACCATCGCCCGCAGGTTCTCGGGCGTTCGCGCGGTGAGCACCGCGATGAGCGGACCGTTGATGAGCGGCGTGAAGAACGTCGCGGCGAAGAGCGCGAGGAAGACGACCGGCCACGGCGGGAGGAACGGGAGCACCCACAACGGCACCGAGAACGCGATGATCGCGAGCCCCGACAGCCTCAGCGGCGGCACTTTCCGAACAGCCGCGATGGCCGCGAAGGTCCCGACCAGCGCGCCAGCTCCGAGCGCCGCGTAGAAGAGCCCGGCGATCCGCGAGCTGTCGAACTCGTTGTAGGCGTAGAACACCAGCCCGGCCGACATTCCCGCGCTCAGGAACCCGAAGGCGACGACCACGCCGGCGATCGGCCCGAGGAGGCGATCCTGGAGGAGGAAGCGGAGGCCCGAGAGCACCTTCGGCCGGACTGCGTCGGTGATCGGCTTCCGGCGCGGGACGAAGGCGAGCACGAGGAGGAAGGCGACGGCGTAGGTGGCGGCGTCGACGTACAGCACGTTCGGCGCGCCGAGGAACGGGATCAGCAGGCCTGCGATCGCCGGCCCGAGGAGCGCGGCCAGCGCCGCCCCACCCTCGATGAGGCTGTTTGCCTGCGACATTCGCCGCTCGTCCTCGCCGACGAGCTCGGGCAGGATCGTCCGCTGCGACGCGAAGTACGGGGGCATGAAGCAGCCGAGCAGCGCGACGATGCCGAGCAGGAGCGGGAAGGTCAGTACGTCGAGCGCGTGCAGGAGGGGTATCGAGGCGAGGATCGGCGCACGCGCGAAGTCCGCGATCAGCATCGTGTTCCGCGCGCCGAGGCGCTGCACGAGGAGCCCGCTCGGGATGCCGAGGACGACCATCGGCGCAATCTCGGCCGCGAGGACGAGCGTCATCTTCGCGGCCGACCCGGTCGTGACCAGCACGAACCACGGCAACGCCAGGTACGTCATCCGTGTCCCGAGAACGGAGATGACCTCGGCGGAGACGAGCGCCGAGACGGCCGTCTTCTTCACTCGTGTCACTGAGCTGGCCGCCTCGACGCTGTCCATGGCGCGAACAATATAAAACGTCCGTACGGTTTTGTAAAGTGGGAGTGGTCGCGATGCCGAAGATCTCCATCGAGAAGAGGAACGCGAGGCGCGAGCAGATCCTCACCGGGGCGAGGCGCTGCTTCGCCGAGCACGGCTACGAGGGCGCGACGGTGGCCCGGCTCGAGGAGGAGATCGGCCTCTCGCGCGGCGCGATCTTCAACTACTTCTCCTCCAAGGAGAACCTGTTCGTCGAGCTGGCGGTGCAGGACAGCGCGCGCATGTCGGAGCTCTGGGTCAACGAGGGCCTCGAGGCGATCATCCGCGAGGTGCTCGAGCTCGACCCCGCGTGGCTGACGGTGTACTTCGAGCTCATCCGGCGGGTGCGCACGGACCTGGCATTCCGCGAGCGGATCGAGGAGCGGCAGCAGGAGTTCATGCCCGTCAACCGAGCCCGCATCGAGGAGGCTCAGCGGGACGGCGAGCTGCGCGTCGACCTCGAGCCGCGCGAGATCGGCGTCTTCGTGAACCTCGTCCTCAACGGGCTCGCGCTGCAGCGTGCGCAGGGCGACGAGCCACCGCGGCCGGAGCTGATCCTCGGCCTGCTCGAGGACGCTATCGGCGGCGCAGCTCGGACGGGTACGCGTCCGCGTACACCTGCCTGAGCCGCTCGACCTCATCGACGTAGGCGCGCGTCTCCGGAAACACGATCCCGAGGCCTTCCGCGCGCCAGTGGTCGACGTTCCCCTGGCCCGCGTGGTACGCCGCGAGCGCGAGGCTCACCTTCCCGTAGCGCTCGCGCATGTGGTCGAGATACCAGGTGCCGTAGCGCACGTTGATCTCGGGGTCGCGGAGGTCGGCCACGACGAAGCGCTTCCCTCCCGTACGCAGCGCTATCCCCTTCGCCGTCTCCGGCAGGAGCTGCATCAGCCCGATCGCTCCGGCCGCGGACTCGGCGTTCGGGTCGAAGCGGCTCTCGACGTACACGACCGCGGCGACGAGCGCGGGGTCGAGCTCGTGGTTGCGCGCGTGCGTGCGAACGATGTGCTCGTACTCGAGCGGATGGCGGGCCCGGAGGTAGACGTCGGGCTTCGTCTCGACGACCCAGGCGCCAAGCGCGGCCAGGGCGAGAACGGCGATGGCTGAAAACGTCAGAATCCGCACGTGCGCGGCATTGCTACGGGCCGGCAGGCGCCAAGTTACAAGTTGTAACTTGGGTTTTCAGCCGACCGCAGGGGACGGGGCTTCAGCGGACAGGGTAGCCATGACCCCGGCGACCCAGGCGTCCAGCTCGTCGGGCGTGCCGGTGTTCACGTAGACGAAGTCCGCGCGCTTCGCCTTCACCTTGTCGGGGAGCAGGCGCGACTCGCGATCGTCCTTCCTCCCTCCCCGCCGCGCTTCGCGGAGCTTCGCCGGTGCGGTGATGACGACGACCTTGTCGAACCGCTCGTCGGCGCCCACCTCATACAGGAGCGGAACCTCGGTCACGCAGACCCGGGGAGGGTTCGGCAGCTGTGCGAGCTGCTCGCGCCAGGTGAGGTACTCGCGTGACACGAGCGGGTGCAGGAGCTTCTCGAGGAAGTCGAGCGCTTCCGGGTCTCTGAACACGCGGAACGCGATCCGCTCGCGGTCCGGCGAGCCGTCCTCGCCGAGGATTCCGTCCCCGAGCCTCTCGACGAGCGCCTGCTTGACCTCCGGGTCGCCAGCGAGGAGGTGATGGACGATCTCGTCGCTCGAGACAGTGGCCGCCCCATGCCGCCGGAAGCTCGCGAGCGCAGTCGACTTGCCGGCCCCGATGCCTCCGGTGATCGCGACCGCGATCGGGCGCAACGCCGTCCTAGGCGGTTTCTTCGTCGAGCTCGGACGCGGGCTCGGCGGGCTCCACCGGCTCCGGAGCGGGCTCCGCGGCCTGCTCGTCGGGCGCTTCGGCCGGCGCGTCCGTCTCCGCGGCCATCTCGGGCTGCTCGGTCTGCTCGGTCTGCTCGGCCTCGACCGCCTCGTCGGAACCTTCCGCGGCCTCCGCGACCTCGCGCTCCGCGGTCTCGGCCTCCTCGGCCGCCTCGGCGACCTCGGCGCCGCCGGTCGGGAAGGCCTCCTCGGAGAGGATCAGGTCCGGCGTCTCGTGCACGGACTCGGCGCCGTCAGCGCGCGGGACCGGCTGCTCGCCCTCCTCGACCCGTTTCAGCGAGAGCGACAGCCTGCGCCGCTCGCCGTCGATCTCGAGGATGCGGACGTTCACGGCCTGGCCCTGCGCCACGACCTCGCGCGGGTTCTCGACGTGGTGCGGCGCGAGCTCGGAGATGTGGACGAGGCCCTCGACTCCCGGGAGGATCTCGACGAACGCCCCGAAGGTGACGACCTTCGCCACGCGGCCCTCGACGACGTCGTCCTCGCGGTACGAGTCGAGCACCTGCTGCCACGGATCGCTCTGCGTCTGCTTCAAGCCGAGCGAGATCCGCTGTCGCTCCCGGTCGATGTCGAGCACCTTGACCTTGACCGTCTGGCCGATGTCGAGCACCTCCGAGGGGTGGTTCACGTGGCTCCACGAGAGCTCGGAGATGTGGATCAGTCCGTCCATCCCGTCGAGGTCGACGAACGCGCCGAAGTCGACGATGTTGGAGATCTGGCCCTCGATCACGTCGCCCGCGCTCAAGCGGTCGAGGATCGCCTGCCGCATCTCCTTGCGCTCGTCCTCCAGGACGGCGCGGCGCGAGAGGACGACGTTGTTGCGCGAGCGGTTCAGCTCGATGACCTTGCAGCGCAGCTCGCGTCCGAGGAACTCGTCGAGGTCCTGGACGCGCCGGATGTCGACGAGCGACGCGGGCAGGAATCCGCGAACGCCGAGGTCGAGGATCAGGCCGCCCTTGACGACCTCGATCACCTTGCCGGTGACCGGCTCTCCGGACTCGGCCGCGCCCTCGATCTTCTTCCACGCGAGCTCGAAACGCGCGCGCTTCTTCGAGAGGATCAGACGGCCTTCGGTGTCCTCCTTCGTGAGCACGAGCGCGTCGATCTCGTCCCCGACCGAGACCTCGTCGGCCGGGTTGACCGAGCGGCGGATCGTGAGCTCGGCGACGGGGATGACGCCCTCCGACTTGTAGCCGATGTCGACGAGCACCTCGTCCTTGTCCACGCGCACGACGGTGCCGTGGACGACCTCCCCCTCGTTGATCTCGGGGAACGCCGAGTCGTAGTCGGGGATGAGCTCTCCATTGGGGCCCGTTACCCAGACCCCCTCCTCCGTCGCCCCCTCTACGGCCACGGGCTTCTCAACGGTGTCGTTCGACATCGGATCGCGGAGTATAGCCAGCCATTGGCGTCGCGAATGGCTAGGGACCCGGCGGATTCCAGCGCAAACATCCGGTAGAACGGCTGCTATGCGGCTCACGCTCGTACGCAGCGCGACCGTGCTCCTGGATCTTCGCGGAAGGCGGATCCTCGTCGACCCGATGCTCGACGACGCCGGGACGCGGCCGCCCGTCGAGCAGACTGCGAATCCGGCCCGGAACCCTACCGTCCCGCTGCCGTTCCCGGCCGAGGAGATCGTCCGCGGGCTCGACGCGATCGTGGTCACGCACCGCCACCGCGACCATCTCGACGGGCGCGCAGAGGAGCTCCTCCCGCGCGACGTTCCGGTGTTCTGCCAGCCGGAGGACGAGGACGCGCTTCGCGACCTCGGCCTCGACGCCAGGCCGGTCGGCGACAGGCTCGAGTGGGAAGGTCTGGCGATCACGCGCACGCCCGCGCGGCACGGCAGCGGCCGGATGGCGGAGCTGCTCGGGCCGGTGAGCGGCTTCGTCCTCGACGATCTCTACCTAGCGGGCGACACGGTGTGGTACGACGGCGTCGAGGAGACGATCGAGCGGCACCGGCCGCGCGTCGCGGTCGTGAACGCGGCGGGCGCCGAGTTCCTCGAGGGCGGGCTCATCGTGATGGGGATCGACGACGTGCGCGAGGTCGTCGCCCGCGTGTCCGTCGTCGTCGCTGTGCACCTCGAGGCGCTGAACCATTGCTTCGTCGAGCGCGCGGCCCTGCGCGCCGCGCTCCCGACGGTCCTCGTGCCGGAGGACGGGGAGACGCTCGAGCTCTAGTGCGAGCGGGCCCCGCAGGTGCGGGGCCGCTCGCTCGAATGCGGACTCACGCGGGCACCGGCAGGGCCCGCCGCCGCTCGTATTGACTCAGTCGCCGCCGTTGTTGTGACCGCCCGAATTGCCGGGGTCGCAGTCGTATGCCGGCGTGGTCTCGCTGCCGTTGCTCCTGCGATCGCGCATGGTCCCAATCCTCCCGTTCCTACCCACCGGGGGACTCCCCTCGTCCCCCACACGAGGTATATGCGATTCCACGACAGAACTCAAGCGCCGGTTGGCGCAGGCGAATGTCAGCTCTTGGCTTCGGCCCAGTCGTCGCCGACGCCGATGTCGACGGCGAGTGGAGGATCGAGCGGATACGCGCCGACCATCTCCTCGCGCACGAGCTCGCGCACCGCCGACAGCTCGGTCTCCGGGACCTCCAGCAAGAGCTCGTCGTGCACCTGCAGGACGAGCCGCGCCCCGCGGCCCTCGTCGCGCAGCCGCGAGTGGATCGCGACCATCGCGACCTTGATGATGTCGGCGTTCGAGCCCTGCATGACGAAGTTCACGGCGACGCGCTCGCCGAAGCCGCGCGTCTGCCGGTTCGAGGCGCGGAGCTCGGGGACCGGGCGACGCCGCCCGAGCAGGCTCGCCGCGTAGCCGTCCTCCCCGGCCTGTGTGATCGTCCTCGCGATGAACGCCTGCACGTGCGGGAAGCGGGCGAGGTACGAGTCGATGTACGCCTGCGCCTGCTCCTTCGGGATGTCGAGGTTCTCGGAGAGCCCGAAGGCCGAGATCCCGTAGACGATCCCGAAGTTGATCATCTTCGCGATCGCGCGCTCGTCCTTCGTGAGCGTCGCCGGGTCCTTACCGAGCACTTCGGCGGCGGTCGCAGTGTGGATGTCCTCGCCGCGCAGGAACGCCTCGCGCAGCTTGGGCTCGCCGGAGACGTGCGCAAGGATCCGGAGCTCGATCTGCGAGTAGTCGGCCGAGAGCAGGCGGCTGCCCGGCTCTGCGACGAACGCGGAGCGGATCTCGCGGCCGAGCTCCGTGCGGATCGGGATCGCCTGCAGGTTCGGGCTCGAGGTCGAGAGCCGGCCGGTGGCCGCGACGTGCTGGTTGATCGTCGTGTGCAGGCGCCCGTCGTCTCCGATCAGCGTCGGCAGCGGCCCGAGGTACGTGTTCACGAGCTTCGTCAGCTCGCGCCACTCCTCGATCACGGGGACGATCTCGTGGTCGGCGCGGATCGCGCGCAGCACCTTGCCGTCGGTCGAGTAGCCCGTCTTCCCCTTCCGGCCGGGCGTGAGGGCGAGCTTCTCGAAGAGGATCCGGCCGAGCTGCACCGGCGAGCCGATGACGAACTCCTCACCGGCGAGCTCGTACGCACGCGCCTCGAGCTCTTCGACCCGGTCGGCGAGACGCGCGGTGATCTCCCCCATGCGGTACGTGTCGATGCGAACGCCCGTGTCCTCCATCGCCGCGAGCACGGCCGTCAGCGGGAGCTCGACGTTGTCGTAGAGACCCTCGAGGCCGCGTTCCCTGACACGTTCGCGGAGGAGCGGAGCGAGCCGTCGGGCCGCCTCGGCATTGCGGACCAACGCGGCTGTCTCCTCCTCGGCCGCGGGCTCGGGCTCCAGCTCGAGTCCCTGCTCGGCCGACAGGTCATCGAGGGAGTACTCGGCGCGGCCGGGGTCGATGAGGTAGGCGGCGATCAGCGTGTCGTCGGCCGCCTCGACGCGGAGGGCCTTGGCGTCGTGAACCGCCACCTCGCCGCCTACGCCGGCGAAGTGGTTAGGGCGCGGTGCGACGACGACGCCTTCCGGGGTCGCAACGGCCGCGCGCTCTGCGTCCGCCGCGAGCCCTACCTTCCCCCGGAGCTTCGGCAGTTCCCCTTCGCGCCACGGGACCGACTGCTGCTCCGCCTTCGGGCGCTCGGCTGCCGGCAGCGCCTCGTCGAGCGTGTCGACGCGGCTGAGTAGGCCGCGGAACTCGAAACGGCGGAAGATCTCCTTCAGGGTCGAGCGGTCCGGCGGCCGCGAGACGAGGTCGCTCGGGTCGCAGCCGAGGTCGAGGTCGCGGCGCATCGTCGCGAGCACCTTCGACTCACGAGCCTGCTCCGCGTGCTCCTCGAGCGAGCGCCTGCGCGCCGGAGACAGCTCGGCGACGTGCTCGAGCACGCCCTCGACCGAGCCGTACTGCGCGATCAGCTGCCCGGCCGTCTTGTCCCCGATCCCGGGGACGCCCGGGATGTTGTCGCTCGAGTCCCCCTTGAGCCCGATGAAGTCCGGCACCTGATCGGGCCGCACGCCGTAGCGGAGCTCGACCCGCTCGGGCGTGTAGACATGGACGTCGGCGACGCCGCGCGGCGTCATCATCAGGCAGACGTTCTCCGACACGAGCTGGAACGCGTCACGGTCGGTCGAGACGACGCAGGTCTTGATCCCGGCCTCGTCGGCGCGTGTGGCGAGCGTCGCGATCACGTCGTCCGCCTCCCACCCCTCGAACTCGAGGTTCCGGTACCCGAAGGCTTCCACGATGGGACGGAAGTGCGGGAACTGCTCGCGCAGGAGGTCCGGCATCGGCCGCCGCTCGGACTTGTACTCGGCCGAGATCTCGGTGCGGTGCACCGGCCGCGTGTCCCAGGCGACCGCGACCCCGCGCGGCGTGTAGTCGGACAGGAGCTTGAAGAGCATGTTCGTGAAGCCGAGCAGCGCGTTCGTGAACTGGCCGTCGGTGGTCTGGAGCTCCTCGGGGAGGGCGAAGAACGCCCGGTACGCCAGGTTGTTGCCGTCGACGAGGAACAGCTCGGCGTCGCGCACGGGCGCGTCGTCGAGCTGCAGCTCCTCGCCCGTCAGCGTCTTCGGCATGCCTCGAGTCTAGTTCGGCTCCCCCACCCGGCCGGACGCCGCGCTAACGCCAGACCGGGATGAGTGTGACGACCTTCTGCCCGTGGTCGAAGGCCGCCTCGGCACACGGACGCTCGGCCGTGAAGCCGTCGCCTGCAACGTCGATCGACCACTCCCCGTAGCCGTGCGCGTCGAGCTCGCGGCGGGTCACGGCGCGGGCCTCCTGCTCGCCCACGCACTTCGAGCTCCCGACCGAGGATCCGGTGGCCGGCTCTCCGAGCTCGGCGAGAATCGCGCGCCGGAGCACGGAGAAGCGTTCGAGCTCGGCAAGGGTCGCGGCGTCGACATCGGCGAGGCCGAGCCCGGTGCAGGTGCCCTCACGAGAGCCGGGGAAGACGCCGATCGCGCCCGTGCCGAGAACGCAGGCCGCGAGTGCGCGCGGCATCGGCGCTCCCATCGTGCCCGCCTTCCAGAGCTCGGCGCAGATCTCAACCGGGCTGCGGCCGTCCGTGTCGACGATCGCGACATTGGCGCTCTTGCTTGCGGTCTCGTAGCACCCGATCGACATGAGGTGCGTGGGCTCGCGAAGCAGTGAGAAGGTCGTGAAGCCGGTCGCGGCGACGAGTACGAGCGCGGCCGACGCCAGCACGAGCGCGAGCCGCCGCCGACGGCGCCGCGGCGCCTCCGCGCGGGCGAGCTCGGCCACGAGGTGCCTCGCGCGCCGGTCGAGACGGCCGGGTGGAAGGTCACGTGCTTCAGGGAGAGGCGGGTACGTGGTCATGTCGCGCGGGTCTCCTGGATCGAGAGATCGGGTTCGCACACTTCGTGTCCGCCGCCGCCGGCGAGTTCCCGCAGCCGGGCACGCGCACGTGAGAGCCGGGAGCGAACGGTCCCGACGGGCGTTCCGAGCGCGAGCGCGGCTTGCTCGTACGTGAGCCCCTCCCAGGCGCAGAGCACCAGGACCTCCTGGTCGGCGAGGGGCAGCCTCCCCACCACGCGCAGCACCGCTGCCATCTGGCGCTCGTCGTCGAGGCGTTGGTCGATGTCGGGCGAGAAGTCGGGCTCGTGCTCGCGAGGCAGCCGCTCGAGCGCGGCGCGATGGCGGCGCTGGGCGCGCCGGGCATTGCGGAGGACGTTGGTCGCGACGCCGAGCAGCCACGGCGCGGCGCTCGACCCTTCGAGGCGCACGTCGTTCCGGCGACGCCAGGCCTCGAGGAAGACGACCGACGTCAGTTCCTCGGCTTGCGTCCAGTCGGCAGTACGCCGGAAACAGAAGTTGTAGACGAGGCGGCCGTGGCGCTCGAAGAGCGTCCCGAATGCATCGTGCTCACCGCTCGCGGCGCGCTCCCAGAGCTCGGCGTCCGTCGGCTCACCCATTACCTCTTCTGTGTCCGGAGGAGGCAGCGAGTTCCATGGCAGGGGAGTCACCACGCGCGCCATCCTCGCGGACCGCACTGGTTGGACTGCATGCGGCGCCGTTGGGATCGGCGACTGCAAGCGAGAGGATGCTCGCAAGTGGAAGATCCGCAACGTTTGCGGCGTCAGGTGGACAGGCCCCATTCGTAGGGGCGCTCACGGAAGGAGCCTTATGAGCGAGACGAGCACGACGGCGATGCTGGTCGGCACGGGCGAGTTGTTCGGCACACGGTCGAACGTGTTGGCGACGACAGTGCCACGCAGCCAGATCGAAGACGCGTTGGCGCTCGATCCGCCGGCCGATCTGATCCTCGATGTCGTCCGGAGATCCGAAGGCACGGATGACTTCGAGCGACGGACCGTGAACGTGGCGTGGAATCGAAAGGACCTCGAGTCCCTGCTCGTCGCGACCGAAGCCCGAGCCCTCACCTTCTCGTTCGACGCGGACGAGCTCGAGCGGGCAATCGCGGGGTCGGATGTCGAGGGCCACGGCCTTCGTGAAACTGCGGCGGTTCTCACGATCGCGGCCGCGGCGGCCGCTTGGGGAGCATCGGGCGCCATCGGGGCCGTCCACGACGAAGCGTCGCTCGCGGAACGCGGCATAGCGGTCGAGGCATCGACTGCGGTCCACACGGAAGCGGGCCTCACCGAGCGGGGCATCGGCATCCAGGCCGTTTCTCACGACGAGATGACGAGCGCCGCCCGCGGGATCGAGGCGGTGACGCCTCCGGCCGTCCACGACGAGTCCACGCTCGCCGCCCGCGGCATCGAGCCGGGAACGCTCCCGGCCATCCACGACGAGTCCACGCTCGCCGCCCGCGGCATCGAGCCGGGAACGCTCCCGGCCATCCACGACGAGTCCACGCTCGCCGCCCGCGGCATCGAGCCGGGAACGCTCCCGGCCATCCACGACGAGTCCACGCTCGCCGCCCGCGGCATCGAGCCGGGAACGCTTCCGGCCATCCACGACGAGTCCACGCTCGCCGCCCGCGGCATCGAGCCGGGAACGATTCCGGCCGTCCAGGACACGGCCACGCCGGTCATCCACGACGAGTCCACGCTCGCCGCACGCGGCATCGAGCCGGGAACGCTCCCGGTCGCGGCCACCGGTGGCGAGTCCGGGTTCGACTTCCCGGCGGTCGATTCAGGCGCGCTCGCCGGAATCGCCGGCGGGGCTGCCGCTGCGGGACTGCTCATCGCGGCCGCGGCGTTCGCCACCCGGCGGCGGGAGCCCGGTACGGTCTAGCTCTGGCGCGAGGGGCCGGTCGTCCTGCCGGCCCCTCGACGTTCGCGCCGCGAGTAGCGTGACGCGAAGTGCGGCGCGTACCCCTGCTCTCGGGCTCGCGAGTCGTCCTCGTCCCCGTGGACGAGGGGGACATCATCCTGCGTGCCCCGCCCGAGCCGGCGCACGTCGTCGACGTAGCCGGCGCCGTGCGCGACGCCCTTCGCTTTCCGCTCTCCGGGCCTCCGCTCGCCGACCTCGTCACCCGCGGCGGACGTGCGACGGTGCTGGTCGAGCCTGCCGCGCTGCCGTTCCCCGGCGCGCCGCAGGACGCGCGCCAGACGGCGATCGCGGTCGCGATCGAGGAGCTCGAGCGCAACGGAATCCCCGACGAGCGGCAGACGATCCTCGTCGCGGGCGGCCTCGGGCGCCGTTTCGGCCGACACGACCTCGAGCACCTGCTCTCGCCCCCGCGCGCCCGCGCCTTCCGCGGGCGGGTCATCGTCCACGACGCGGAGGACGAACGGCTGCTCGAGCTGAGCAGGGACACGCGGGTGAGCCCCGCGCTGCTCGAGACGGACCTCGTGCTGGCGGTGACCGCCGCCGAGTCGGTGCTGCACGGCGGCCCTGCGGCGCTCGTCGCCGCCTCCGATGCCGCCACGATCCGCGGTGTCGCGGAGGTCGACTCGCTGCTCGAGGCGCCGAGCTCGCCCGCGTGGGCGCTCGGGCTCCGCCTGGAGGCGGCACTCGCCGAGCGGGTCGCGGTCGCCGGCGTCTCCCTCGCTCTCGACCTTCCCCGGCTGACCGGTCGCTACCGAGGATATCCGAGCTCGGACGACACGCTCGAGCGCCTCGCCCGCTCGCCTATCCGCGCAGCGCTGTCCTTCCTGCCTGACTTCCTCCGACAGGAGGTGGTGTCCCGACAACGCCGCCGGCTGGCCGCGCTCGGCGCGTTCGCCGGGCCGCCCTCGGAGGCGCACGCCGAGGCGCTTCTCCGCGGCGTCGCCCGCCGCGGCGTACGCCTCGCGGAGCCGGTGGACGCGCTCGTGGTGGGCATCCCCTGGAACGGGCCGCACGTGCCGCGCGAGCCGATGAACCCGATCACCGCGGCGACGGCGGCGCTCGGGCTCGCGCTGCGCTCGCGCCGTGGCGAGTTTCCGGTCCGCCCCGGCGGGACGCTCATTCTCATGCATCCCTTCACCCGCGCGTTCGCGCCCGTCACGCAGGCGCCCTACGCGGCGATGTTCAACACGTTGCGCGCAACGGAGAGCGCGGGCGAGCTGGAGGTGGTCGAGCGGGTGACGTCGCGAGACGAACGCGCGTTGGGCGAGTACCGGGCCGGGAAGACCTGCCATCCACTGCTCCCGTACGCGGACTGGGCGGGGTGCCGCCCCTCGCTCTCACGCCTCGGCCAGGTGGTCGTGGCCGGCTGCCGCGATGCGACGGCCGCACGCACGCTCGGGTTCGTCCCCAGCCACGGGATCGGAAGCGCGCTCGAAATGGCCCACGGCGTGGCCGGCGGCCGCGCCCGGGTCGGGATCCTGCTCGCGCCGCCCTATCCGCCCTTGCTGGTGGGCTGAGCCGCGATCGCGTCGAAGAGGATGCGGACGAGCGACGCGACGAGTGCCGTGAGGACGATCACGCCACCGGCGAAGATGGCCACGTCCGCGATGTTGAACGCGCGCTCGCCGTTCCGAATGAAGTCCGTGACGTGGTCGAGGCGCCAGCGGTCGACGAGATTGCCGAGCCCGCCTCCGATGAGGAGCCCGAAGCCGAGCGCGAGGGTCAGCCGCGCGCTCGAGCGTTGCGCGAGGAACTCGTAGAGGAGGAAGACCGCGAGCAACGAGAGGACCGCGAGCGGCAGCGCGCCCCCCTCCAGCCCCCCTCCCGCGACTCCGTCGTTCTGGAAGTGCTGGATCCAGTAGGTCCCCCAGGCATGCGTGCCCTCGCCCGGCGCGAAAGCGGCGCGGACGGCCTCCTTCGTGAACTGGTCGATCGCGACGACGGCGGCTGCGATCGCGAGCAGCGCGACCCAGCGCGGCGACGGTCGAGAACGCTCGACTGCGTGCTCCCGGGTTCCACCCATCGCTCCCCCTCCTCGGTTGCTTCCGGTTTCCCAGCCGGAGGACAAAGCGTACCCGCTCGCTCCAGCCGATCAACCTTCCCCAAGATACGTCATGCGGACCTGCTCGTTGGTCTTCAGCTCGCTCGACGGGCCCTCGATCGCGATGCGCCCCGTCTCCATGACGTAGCCACGGTTCGCGACCTCGAGCGCCATCAGCGCGTTCTGCTCGACGAGGAGAACCGGCGTGCCCTGCTTGTTGACCTCCACGACCGTCTCGAAGATCCGCTCCACGAAGATCGGCGCGAGCCCCATGGACGGCTCGTCGAGCAGGAGGAGCTTCGGCCGGGCCATGAGCGCGCGGCCGATCGCGCACATCTGCTGCTCGCCGCCCGAGAGCGTCCCCGCCTTCTGCGAGCGGCGCTCCTGGAGCCGCGGGAAGAGCGTGAAGACGCGATCCATGTCCTCGCGGAAGTTCTGGCGGTCCGTCCGCTGGAACGCGCCCATCTCGAGGTTCTCCGTCACGGACATCCGCGGGAAGAGCCTGCGGCCCTCGGGGCTCTGCGCGATTCCGCTCTTCACGATCGCGTGCGGCGGCGAGCCGGAGATCTCGCGGCCCTGGAAGCGGATAGTCCCCTGCCGCGGGCGGTTCAGACCGTTGATCGCGCGCAGTGTCGTCGACTTCCCGGCGCCGTTCGCACCGATCAGAGTCACGATCTCGCCCTCGCGGACGTTGAGCGACACGCCCTTCAGCGCATGGATCGCGCCGTAGTAGACGTGCACGCCGTCGATCTCGAGGACGTGACCGACAGCAGAGGCCGGGCTGGTGGTCACGCGGCTGCGCCCTGTCCCAGGTAGGCCTCGATCACGCGCTCGTCCGCCTGGATCTCGGCCGGTGTGCCCTCGGCGATCTTCGCCCCGTACTCGAGCACCGTGATGCGCTCGGAGACGCCCATCACGACCTTCATGTCGTGCTCGATGAGGAGCACGGTAAGGCCCCTCTCGTCGCGCAGACGGCGGACGAACTCCGTGAAGGCCGCAGTCTCCTGGGGGTTCATGCCCGCGGTCGGCTCGTCGAGCAGAACCAGCTTCGGATCGGTCGCGAGCGCTCGGGCGACCTCGAGGCGCCGCTGGTCTCCGTAGGGGAGCGTGCCGGCGTACTCGTCGTGTCGCCGCGGCAGTCCGCAGTACGTGAGGATCTCGCGGCCGAGCTCGCGCGCCTCCCGCTCCTCGCGGCGGACGCGCGGCGTGCGGATGACGGACCCGAAGATGCCGCCCTTCAGGCGGCAGTGCATGCCGACGAGGACGTTCTCGATCGCCGTCATCTGGGCGAAGAGGCGGATGTTCTGGAACGTTCGGCCGACGCCGAGCTCGACGATCGCGTGCGGCGGCTTTCCGACGACCTCGGTGCCGTCGAAGACGATCGAGCCCGAGGTCGGCACGTACACGCCCGTGACCTGATTGAAGAAGGTCGTCTTGCCGGCGCCGTTCGGGCCGATGAGCGCGACGATCGACCCGCGCGGGATCGTGAAGTCGACGTCGTCAGTCGCCACGAGGCCGCCGAACTCCTTGCGGACCTTCTCCGCGACGAGCAGGTTGTCGGGCATGCCCTCCATCAGTCGTCCGACGGGTCGCGGTCGGTGAGGGTGCCTTCAGTCTGCACGTCGTAGAACGGCGTGTCGTGCACGCCCTCCTCGAGCTCGATCTTGTGCCGCCTCTCGGGTAAGAGCCCGGTCGGCCGGAAGAGCATCATCGCGACGATGATCACGCCGTAGATCCCGAACTGGTACTTGGTGGGATCGAAGTCGAGGCCCACGTCCTCCTGCAGCTTGCCGCCGATGACCGAGAGACCCTGGACGTTGAGGTACCCGAGAATCAATCCGCCGAGGATCACGCCCCAGATCGAGCCCATGCCGCCGAGGATGACCATGCAGAGCAGGAAGATCGAGAAGTTGAAGTAGAAGTCCGCCGGGAACGCGCCGGCCCGGAAGCTCGCGTAGAACGCGCCGGCGACGCCGCCGAAGAACGCGCCGATCGCGTACGACCATGTCTTCGTGCGCATCAGAGGGACGCCCATCGCGGCCGCCGCCGTCTCGTCCTCGCGGATCGCGATCCACGCCCGCCCGAGCCTCGAGTCCCGCAGCCGGATGCAGCAGAACACCGTGAAGAGGAGGAGCAGGACCGCTGTCCAGTAGTAGAGATCGGCGGCGTTCGACTCCGACCGGAACGAGAACCCCGACCCGAAGCCGACCGAGTCGATGGGCGCGATCCCGAACGTGCCGTTCGTGAGGTCGAACCCGATCCCCTCCTCGTCGGCGTTGCGCACGACCTGCGGGATGATCTCGCCGAACCCGAGCGTCACGATCGCGAGGTAGTCGCCGCGCAGGCGCAAGGTCGGCAACCCGATGAGGATGCCGACGAGCATCGTGAAGGCACCGGCGATCGCGAACACCAGCCACAGCGAGAGGTGGATGCCCGGCACCTCGCCGGAGACCGTCGACCACACGTGGAGCGAGACCTGGTCGAACTGGAGCGACGCCAGCCAGGCCGCGACGTACGCGCCGGCGGCGTAGAAGGCGACGTACCCGAGGTCGAGGAGGCCCGCGTAGCCGACGACGACGTTCAGCCCGAGCGCCATCATCGTGACGATCAGCATCACGACCATGGAGCGGATCTCGGGAATGAAGTCGCCGAGGACCGGAAGCTCCTGGAGCGTCTCGACGAGGAACGGATACGTGAAGGCGAGCACGATCATGGCCGCGGCGACCCACCACGCGCGCTCGGTGCGGGCGCGCGTGACGAAACCGTCCCAGACCGCCGTCACGTCAAGCCCCTTCCGGCGTCCGCTCGCCGAGGATGCCCTGCGGCCGGAAGACCAGGACCGCGATCAGGATCCCGAACACCATCGAGCGCGTCCAGTCGCCGCCCGGCGTCCCGTCGAGCCCCTCGTTGAAGGCCTGCACCATTCCGATGATCAGCGCGCCCACGACAGCGCCCGTGAGGTTGCCGATGCCCCCGAGCACGGCCGCGGTGAACGCGAGCAGCCCCAGCTCGAAGCCGGTGTCGTAGCGGATGTTGAATTGGAGGAGGTAGACGAGCCCGGCGACCGCGGCCAGCGCGCCGGCGAGGAAGAAGGTCACTGAGATCGTCCGGTTGACGTCGATGCCCATCATCGCCGAGGCCTCCATGTCCTGGGCGACCGCACGCATCGCCTTTCCCTGGCGGGTCGAGCGCACGAACCAGGTGAGAACGAGAAGGACGGGGATGACGACCATCCAGATCGCGAGCTTGTTCCACTGGATCACGACGCCGCCGATGTCGATCGCGGCGGTCCGCGGGATGAAGGGCGGCACCGACTCGAAGTCGACGCCGTAGATGGCGAGCGAGACGTTCTGCACGATGAACGACATGCCCACGGCCGTGATGAGGGCCGCGAGTCGCGGCGCGGCTCGCAGCGGCTTGTACGCCACGCGCTCGATCACGCCGTTGACGACCGCGAAGAGCGGGACCGTGACCGCGAGCGTCACGAGCAGCCCGAGGACGATGAAGATGACGCTCGCGTCCTCACCGATGTCGAGCACCGAGATGATCATCGTGCTCGCGACCAGCCCGGAGAGCGCGAAGACGTCCCCGTGGGCGAAGTTGATCAGCTGGAGGATCCCGTACACGAGCGTGTATCCGAGGGCGACGAGGCCGTAGACCGCGCCGTTCGTGGCCCCGATGATCGCGACGTTCAGGAACCGCGTCGGATCCTCGATGAACTTCAGGAGCAGGAAGAGGAGGACGACGCCGAGGAGCGTGAGTCCGGTCAGGTCGATCAGGCTCGAGCTGCGGACCCGCTGCAAGACGGCGGTGGCCTGCGCCATCGGGCGACTCTAAACGCGCCGAGGCGAGAGGGCAACGCCTCTCGCCTCGAACGCTTGCTGCTTCGACTTCGACCTACGCGCCTGCGGCCGTGACGGTCTCCGGCTTCGGAGCGAAGTTGTCCTCCGTCGTCAGCTTGTCGGTCGCGACGTACATCGTGAATCCGACGACCGCGCCTTTCGCGTCCTCCGGATCCCCGTTCTCGTTGAACTTGAACGACCCGAGCAGGCCGTCCGTGACCTCCGTCGCGAACATCTTCGCGATCACGTCGGCGCGGCTGCCGTCCGATTCCCCGATCGCGTCGAGCATGATCTGGGCGGCCTGTCCGCCATAGATCGCGTACGGGTCGATCGCCTTGCCCTGGAGCGGGCCGGCCTCGAGCGCCGCTGCGAACTCCGCGGCGGTGCCGGTGAACGCGTCGATCGGCACGCCCGCCACGGACATGAACATGCCGCGTGACGCCGCGCCGGACTCGTCGATCGTGGCCTGCGTCGTGAAGCCGTCCGGAGCAATCAGCTTGACCGCCCCGTCGTTCGGCCCGAGCACGTCGACCTTGTCCTTGATCACCTGGGCGCCGTTCTCGTCGATGAGGCCGCCGAGGAAGACGGCCTCCGCGCCGGTGCCCTTGATCTTGTTCATGAGCGCCTCGTAGCTCGATGCCCGCGGGTCCCAGGCCTCGAAGCCCTTGACCTCGATCCCGAGAGACTCGGCGGCCTTCCGCGTCGTGGTCGCGACGCCGAGACCGTAGGCCTCTCGGTCGTTGAGGATGTAGACGCTCTTGATGCCCTGCTTCTGCATGAACTCGGCGACGAATGCGCCCTGGTAGTCGTCCGCGGGAGCGACGCGCGCGTAGTTGCGCGTGCCCGACGGGTAGTACTGGGCCGGCTCGGAGGCCTCACAGCCTCCCGGCAGGTTCACGGTCAGGCAGGGATACGTGTTCGCCGGGGACATCATCGCGATGCCACCGTCGGGCGCCTCGTTCAGCACCGGGATCTCGATCGCGGCACAGCCGGAGTTGAAGGTCCCGATGACGCTGATCACCGCGTCGTTCGCGGCGTAGGAATTCGCGTTCTGGGAGCACTTTCCTGAGTCCCACTTGGCGGCCTGCGCCGTCGCGTCGTCGCAGGACTGGAACGCGATGTTGTAGTCGCCGGCCTTCCACTGGCGCTGCTCGAGCTCGTACTGGATCGCGGCGACGATCTGCTCGGTCTGCGTGCGCGAGGATCCCTGGAGCGGGAAGTCGGACGCGAGGATGTAGTCCGGGTCCCCCTCGCCCTCGTACTGCAGCGGACCGCACGATGACGCCGGGAGCGCGGTGACGTCGCCGCCGCCGTCGTCATCGCCTCCACAGCCCGAGGCCACCAGCGCGAGCACGGCCACGAGCAGCCCGAAGATGACGAGCACACTTCGCTTTCTCACAGTCAAGCTTTCCTCCTCACCTTGGATTGCGCGCCTGCGCGCCGGCGCTGCCGGCGTGGCCGCAAGTATCTGTGCTCGGGTTGGCGAGCGCAACCGCCACCCATCCCGACACAACGCCTCCGCAACTCGTCGTGGGGAACCCATGGTTTCGCGTGGGGGAACCCATGTTCCCCCACGAGCCCCCTCCTTCTGTCCCGCGGCTCTCAGATCGCGACGTGAGGCCTCCCGGCCGGCGAAGCCGGCCTCCGGCCAGGTAGTCGCGCCCGATACCGCTCGACAGGTACAGACGATGCCGGAGGTGGGGGTCGAACCCACACGTCCCGAGGGACACGGGATTTTGAGTCCCGCGCGTCTGCCAGTTCCGCCACTCCGGCCTTGCCGGATCGTAGCCCTGTCGTCGGGGGCGGAGACGCGAAATCGAGCGCGCTACGAGCCGCCATCCCCACCCTGGGTGGGGTGCTTTGCCACCCTCCACCCGCTTCGAGCGTAACGCGAAAACGGCGACGCTGGGGAAACGACTCCCCATCGAATGTGTGACGATCGGCCCACAGCCTGGGCTGACGCCGGACCTACCCAAAGAACGCGCGCGCGACGTCGTACCACTCGGCGGGCACGGTCTTGAGCTCGCGGGTCGCATCCTCGAGCGGGATGTCGACGACGCTGTCGCCTTGGAGCGCGGCCATGCGACCGAAGCTCCGCTGCTCGACCAGGTCCGCGGCATGAAGCCCGAACCTGGTCGCGAGGACGCGGTCGCGCGGCGTCGGCGTCCCGCCGCGCTGAACATGCCCGAGCACGGTCACCCGCGTCTCGAATCCGGTGCGCTCCTCGATGTCGCGTCCGAGCGCCTCCCCGACGCCGCCCAGCACGACATGTCCGAACTGGTCGCTCTCACGCGCGACCCCAGCAACGAGGCGGTGCTCGCCCGACTCGTACGTCAGCTCGTACCCCTCGCTCACGACGACGATCGAGAAGTCCTTGCCCGCCTCGTGGCGCTTGACGAGCTCTCGACACGCGTCCTCCACCGTGATCGGCTGCTCGGGGATGAGGATCACATCCGCTCCGCCTGCGATGCCGCTCATCACCGCGATCCAACCCGTATGCCGACCCATCACCTCGACGACCATGACGCGGTTGTGCGACTCCGCGGTCGTGTGCAGCCGGTCGATGGCCTCGGTTGCGATCGTGACCGCCGTGTCGAAGCCGAACGTGTAGTCCGTCCCGGACAGATCGTTGTCGATCGTCTTCGGAACGCCGACCACGGGCAGCGCGTGCTCCGAGTGCAGTCGCGCCGCGACTCCTAGCGTGTCCTCTCCTCCCACCGCGACGAGCGCGTCCAGCCGGTTCGCCGCGAAGTTCTCGAGCACCGCCTCGACCCCGCCCTCGACCTTGTACGGGTTGTTGCGCGTCGTGCCGAGGATCGTGCCGCCTCGCGGCAGGATCCCGGAGACCTCGCGTCGTCCGAGCGGCATGACGACGCCGTCCGTCAGCCCCCTCCAGCCGTCGCGCACTCCGACGACCTCGTGCCCGTGGTCGGTCGCGCGTCGCACGACGGCCCGTATCACTGCGTTCAGGCCCGGGCAGTCCCCGCCGCCCGTGAGGATCCCGATTCGCACGGCCGAGCCTCCCTAGACGTCCGGCGGCTCGACGCCGACGAGCGCGGCGACGTTCCCCGCGGCGACGAGGACGCCGTCCACGCCGGCGCGCTCGAGCTCGGCGACGTCGTCGGCGGTCGCGTCGGAGAGCTCGGCGATCGCGAGCTTTCCGGCAGGGACGTCGTGCAGCAGCGCGAGCAGGACCTCGAGCGGGTCCTCGCCCGAGTCGCCCGCGACCGAGAGCAGGAAGATCTCGGGGTCGAGCTCCATGAGCGCGCGCTCGACGTCGTCGGCGTTTCGCACGCGGACGACGCACTCGAGCCCGAGCGCCCGGGCCTCGTCCCATGCATCCACCTCCGGCTCGACGACGACAGCGTCCGACGAGGCCTCGCTCGCGGCGGCGATGCCGCCGAGATGCAGGACCGGAAGCTGCGTCGCGGCGCGGACGGCGTCGGCGCCCCTGCGCACCGCGAGGCCCTCCGCCCCGTCCTGCTCGGCGCTCCCGGCGGCAGCAGCGTCCGCGACCTCGACGAGGATCGAGATGCCGTCACCCTCCGCGATCGCCTGGCTCAGCCTGCTCACGTACAGCTCACGCGCGGCATGCTAGACGGTTGATGCCACGATCTCGCCGCATGCGAATCGCCCTCTCGCTCGCGCTCATGCTCGTGGTCGTCGGAGCTGCGCCCGCAGCCCGCGTCGCGGGCACGAACGGCCCCGACCGCCTCTCCGGGACTCCGAGAGCCGACACGATCGCAGGCCGGGCTGGCGGCGATCGGCTGTCGGGCGGAGATGGGCCGGACTTTCTCCACGGCGGACCGGGACGCGACTCACTCGACGCCGGCCGGGGCGCCGACCGGGTCGCCGCGGGCTACGACGGAGGCCGGGACACCGTCCGCTGCGGCCCGAGCGCAGACGTCGTCAACGCCGACCTCGTCGACTCGGTCGCGGCCGACTGCGAGCTCGTGAGCCGGCGGCTCTCGCGCGACCCGTACACGACGGCCGACGCGCAGCACGAGACGCACGTGGAGCCGGACAGCCTCACCGTCGGACGAACGACAGTCGCGGCGTTCCAGGTCGGTCGCCGGCACGACGGCGCCGCGACGAACGTCGGCTTCTCCGTCTCGCGCGACGACGGTCGAACCTGGAGGAGCGGCCTCTTTCCCGGGACTCACACAGGTGAGCGTCCCGCCGGGGCCGAGCACGCGAGCCACCGACCCGGTCGTCGCCTACGACGCCACCGCGCGAGTCTGGCTCATGTCGACGCTCGCCCTCGCGGGCCAAACGAGCCGGCTCCCGATCAGCCGCTCGACCGACGGGTTCCGCTGGAGCTCACCGGTGGACGCAGCGACCGGCGTGTCCGCCCAGGGAGTCGCGGTTCGACAAGAACTGGCTCGCGTGTGACAACGGATCGGCCAGCCCGTTCCGCGGAAGCCGCTACCTCGCGTACACGGACGTCCTGCACGATGACCGGCTCGCGGTCGTGATGTCGCGCGACGGAGGGCTCACGTGGTCCCAGCCGGCAGGAGTCGCGGTCAGCGACGCAGTGGGCGCCCTTCCCGTGGTATAGGGCAACGGCACCCTGGCCCTGCTCTTTCTCTGGGCGGGACATCGGATCGGCTCGGCGGTCTCGGTCGACGGCGGGCTCACGCTTCGCGAGCCGGTCGTCGTGTCCGAGGTCACGACCCGTCCCGCTCGAGGCCTTCGGTTCTTCCCGCTTCCCTCGGCCGGCGTCGATCCCGCCGGCCGGGTCTGGGTGACGTGGCACGACTGCCGCTTCAGCCGCGGCTGCTCCGAGAACAGCGTGATCGCGACCTGGTCGACCGACGGGCGCAACTGGCCGGCGCCCTTCCGGGTCACACGCGGGCGGAACGCCATGCTCCCGGCGCTCGGTGTCCATCCGACCAGCGGGCGCCTCGCGTTTCTGTATCACGTCGTGCGGCCGGGCAACCTCGTTGACGTCGAGCTCCTCGACGTCCTTCCGGGTCGTGCCTTCCCCGCGCCACGGCGGCTGTCGGCGCAGACGATGCACCCCGACTGGATGCCGACCACTGTGTCGGGCCGGATGCTGGCCGACTACCTCTCCGTGCATTACGCCGGCTCCCGGCCGCTGGCGGTGTGGGTGCTGGCGTCGGAGCCGGTCGGCTCGAGCCTGCGCCAGGCGGTCTACGCCACGCGCGGCTGACAGGTGTCGCTTACGAGCTAAGTGCCCCGTGAGCGCGAGATCAGAGGCCGATGGGATGCCAGACGGTCTTCAGCTCGAGGAACGACTCGATCTCCCACGGGCTCTGGGCGTCGGCCGACGAGCGTACGACGCGCTTGACATTTTCCGCCGCGAGCCGCTCGAGGTCGGCGACGGCGCCGTCTGCGCCGGTGAGGTCGATCGCGTTCACATCCATGTGGCCGGCGAGCCACGGAGCGAGCTCGTCGTGGAGGCCCGTGAGGATGTTGACCGCGCCTCCCGGGACGTCGGAGGTCGCGAGCGCCTCCGCGAGCTCGATGGCGGCGAGCGGGTGCGTCTCCGAGGCGACGGCGACGACGGTGTTGCCACCCACGAGTGCGGGCGCGATCCGGGATACGAGTCCCCCGAGCGCGGGCTCGGGCGGTGCGAGGATCGCGACGACGCCCGTCGGCTCGGGGACTGTGAAGTCGAAGTACGGGCCGGCGACCGGATTCGAGCTCCCGAGAACCTGGGAGAGCTTGTCCGCCCAGCCTGCGTACCAGACCACGCGGTCGATCGCGGCGGCCACCTCGTCTGGGCCGCTGCTTACGCGGGCGAGGTCGGTGGCGCGGGTCTCCATCATCTCGCCAAGTCGGTAGAGGACCTGGCCGCGGTTGTAGGCGGTGGCGTCGGCCCAGCCAGGGAACGCGCTGCGGGCGGCCCGTACCGCGTCGCGCGCGTCCTTGCGCGAGGCGCGAGCGACGTTCTGCCCCTCCGCCTCGTAGGTGCGCCCCGACTCGGAGCGCGGGAACTCGCCGCCGATGTAGAGCTTGTACGTCTTCTTGACGGGAAGGCGGCTCATGCTGCCTCGCTCGTGGGCTGTGGAACGATCGGCGCAAAGTCGGCGCAGGGTCGTATCCCATGCGTTCGCGTTTCGGCGTTACGCTCGAACGCGGGTGGAGGGTGGCCAAGCACCCCACCCTGGGTGGGGAGCTGCGCGGGGGGCCGGGCCGGCCGGACGAGCATGCTCGTCATTCGTCGAAGCGCAGGTACGGCTCGAGGCCATGGCGCCCACCCTCGCGCCCGAAGCCGGATTCCTTGTAGCCGCCGAAGGGCGAGGTCGGGTCGAAGCGATTGAACGTGTTGGCCCACACGACGCCGGCGCGCAGCCGCTCCACCATCCACAGAATCCGCGACCCCTTCTCGGTCCACACCCCAGCCGACAGACCGTACGGCGTGTTGTTCGCCTTCTCGACCGCCTCCTCGGGCGTGCGGAACGTGAGCACCGACAACACCGGCCCGAAGATCTCCTCCTGCGCGATCCGGTGACTCTGCGCGACGTTCGTGAACAGCGTCGGCGCGAACCAGAAGCCGCGCTCGGGCAGCTCGCACGGCGGCTGGTACATCTCCGCGCCCTCCTCCTCCCCGCTCGCGACGAGCTCCTTGATCCGCTCGAGCTGCGCCCTCGAGTTGATTGCCCCGACGTCGGTGTTCTTGTCGAGCGGATCGCCGACCCGCAGCGTCCCGAGACGCAGCTTCAGCTTCTCGATCACGGGCTCGTACACCGACTCCTGGAGCAGCAACCGCGAGCCGGCGCAGCACACGTGCCCCTGGTTGAAGTAGATGCCGTTCACGATCCCCTCCACGGCCTGGTCGAGCGCGGCGTCGTCGAAGACGATGTTCGCGGCCTTCCCGCCGAGCTCGAGCGTCAGCCGCACCTCGCGGCCCGCGAGCTCGCGCATGAGCAGCTTCCCGACCTCGGTCGAGCCCGTGAAGGCGAGCTTGTCGATGTCCTCGTGCTTGACCAGGTACGCGCCGGTCGTCCCGTCGCCGGTGACGATGTTCACCACGCCGGGCGGCAGCTCAGCCTGCCGGCAGACGTCCGCGAACAGCAGCGCCGTGAGCGGCGTCGTCTCGGCCGGCTTCAAGACCACCGTGTTCCCGCACGCGAGCGCCGGTGCGATCTTCCACGAGAGCATGAGCAGCGGGAAATTCCACGGGATGATCTGCGCAGCCACGCCGAGCGGCCGCGGCGTGCGGTTCGGGAAGGCGTACTCGAGCTTGTCGGCCCAGCCCGCGTAGTAGAAGAAGTGCGCCGCCGCGAGCGGGAGGTCGACGTCGCGCGACTCGCGGATCGGCTTGCCGCCGTCGAGCGACTCCGCGACCGCGAGCTCACGCGAGCGCTCCTGGAGGATGCGCGCGATCCGGAACAGGTACTTGGCGCGCTCCGACGGAGCGAGCTCCGCCCAGCCGTTCTCGAACGCGGCGCGCGCGGCTCGGACGGCGAGATCGACGTCCTCGGGCCCGGCCTGCGCGACCTCGAACAGCGTCTCCTCTGTTGCCGGCGAGATCGACTCGAACCACTCCACCGAGCGCGGCTCAACCTCTTCGCCGCCGATGAAGAGCCCGTATCGGTCGCGAATCTGGACGATGTCGCGCGCCTCGGGCGCGGGTGCGTACTCCCACTCGAGGAGCGACGGAACCTGCGACTCGCGCTTCTCGACCTGCGCCATCAGTCGATCGTGAAGTAGTCGCCGGACTGATACCGCCCCGTCTTCTCCTTGCGGATCTGCATGAGCACGTCGTTCAGGAGCGACGAGGCGCCGAAGCGGAAGAGATCGGGGGTCATCCACTCCGGACCGAGCGTCTCGTACAGCGTGACGAGATACTGCACCGCCTGCTTCGACGCACGGATCCCGCCGGCGGGCTTGATCCCGACCTTGCGGCCCGTCTCGAAGTACACGTCGCGGACGACCTCCATCATGCAGAGCGTCACCGGGAGCGTCGCGGCGGGGCTCACCTTCCCGGTCGAGGTCTTGATGAAGTCGGCGCCGGCGGCGATCGCGAGCAGCGAGGCGCGCCGCACGTTGTCGTAGGTGCCGAGCTCGCCAGTCTCGAGGATGACCTTCAAGTGCGCGTCGCCGCAGGCCTCCTTGACCTGGACGATCTCGTCGTACACCTTCGAGTAACGGCCGGAGAGGAAAGCGCCGCGATCGATGACCATGTCGATCTCGTCCGCGCCGAGCTCGGCGACGGCCCGTGCCTCAGCCACTTTGAGGTCGGTTGGAGATTGCCCGGAGGGGAACGCCGTGGCGACCGACGCGACCTTGACGCCGGTTCCCGCGAGGTACTCCTTGGCGGGCTCGACGAGGTTCGGGTACACGCAGACCGCAGCCACCGCGGGCACGCTGACGTCGGCCGGGTCAGGGCGCTTCGCCTTCGAGCAGAGCGCCGCGATCTTCCCGCTCGTGTCCTGGCCCTCGAGTGTCGTCAGGTCCATCATCCGGATCGCGAGGTCGAGCGCCAGCAGCTTCGACTCGCGCTTGATCGAGCGCTTCGCGAGCGTCGCCGAGCGCTCCTCGAGCGCGACGGCGTCGACCGAGCCGACACGCGGAAGCCGCGGGCCGGCCGGGAGCTCGAAACCGCCGATGAGCGCGGGCGCCTTGGCCATGAAGTCAGTCTAGACCGGGCTTGCCTCCTCGACGTCCGGCCGCTTCCCGTCGACCAATGGCAGATCGTCGCCACGCTCGCGCGCCGTCATCAGCTCGCGCACCGCCCGCGACGACTGGAGCGTCCCGCGAACGAGCCACTCGAGCCGACTGATGAGATGTGAGCCGTGACCGTCCACTTCGATGTCGACAGCAGCCGCGTGCCGACGGGCGGTGACGCGCCGTGAGATGGTCAGAGCCCGAGCCGCTCGAGCAGCTTCGGGTCGCGCCGCCATTTCGGCCGCACCTTGACGGTGAGGTCGAGGAACACGTTGTGGCCGACGAGCGCCTCGACCTCGGGCCGGGCGCGCGTCCCGATCTCCCGCACCATCGCGCCTCGCTTGCCGACGAGGATGCCCTTCTGCGACTCGGTCTCGACGTAGACAATCGCTGTGACGCGCTTCTCGTCGATCTCCGCGACCTCGACGAAGACGGCGTGCGGCACCTCCTGCCGCGTCAGCTGCAGCGCCTTCTCGCGGATGACCTCGGCGACCCGCTCCTCGGGCGTGAGGTTGGTCTTCTGCCCGTCCGGGAAGTACGCAGGCCCCTCGGGTAGGAGGAAGACCAGGTCGTCGCGCAGCTCGTCGACGCCGTCCTTCGTCAGCGCACTCACCGGGTGGAGCGCGTGGAAGTCGCCCAGCCGGGAGGCGGCCTGCATCTGTGAGAGAACGTGTCCCTTCTTCAGGCGGTCGATCTTGTTCAGCGCGATGACGACGGGCTTGCCGAGGCCGAACACGCGTCGCGCGACGAAGCGGTCGCCCGCGCCGATGCGCCCCCGCGCGTCCACGACGAAAAGCACGGCGTCGACGTCGTCGAGCGAAGCGTCAACCGTCTTCTGCATGCGCTCGGTCAGGGCATCGAGCGGCCGCTGGAAGCCGGGGAGGTCGACGAGCGCGAGCTGGTAATCGGGCCCGCTCGCGACACCGAACAGCCGCCGGCGCGTCGTGTTCGGGACGGTCGAGGTGATCGCGACCTTCTCTCCGCAGAGCGCATTGACGAGCGTCGACTTCCCGACGTTCGGCCGGCCCGCGACGGCCACGATCCCGCTCTTCACGACGCCCTTCCATCGGGGCACCCCATCCCACCACCCACTGCGATCGTAACGAGGAAATGCGCACGCGTGGGACACGGATTCGTGCCAAAAACGTGCCGCGTTGTCCCCAGGCTCATGCGAGGCTCGACGCGTCGAACGACTCCGGCAGAAGCTCGTCGGGGGTCATCGTCACCACCCGGCCGCCGTGGCGGAAGATGACGCGCTCGACTCCCATCTCGAGCAGCCACTGGCGACAGCCCCCGCATGGCGACGCGGTGATCGCGGCCGCGACGAAGTCCCCCGGCCGGTGTCCCTCAGCGATCGCGCGCGATAACGCGGTCCGCTCCGCGCACACACCGAGCGGGTAGGCCGCGTTCTCGACGTTCACGCCCTCGATGACGCGGCCGTCCCGCGCGAGGACTGCGCAGCCGACGTGGAAGTTCGAGTACGGCGCGTACGCCCGCGATGCGACCGCGTCCGCGCGCGCGAGGAGCTCGTCGTCGGACACGACCTCGCTCACGCGAACGCCTGGAAGAGGACGAGCGTCACGAGCGCGCCGACGAGACCGCCGCTCGCCACCTCGGACGCTGAGTGCACACCGGTCTCGACACGGGTCTGGGCCACGAGCAACGCCATGATGAAGGTCACGGACGAGATCAGGAAGCGGTGTCCGGAATCGTCGAGCACGAGCGTCACCGCCATCCAGCCCGCGAAGGCCACCGCCGCGTGGCCGGACGGGAGCCCGCCCCGGAGCGGCGTCCCGCGCCCGGTGTATGCCTTGACCGCGATCACGATGATCACGGTCACGGCGAGCGCGACGAGCGTGAGCTCGGCGGGGGCGTCGTTCAGGCGGTTGAGGAAGCGCGAGCTCCGATCCGCGACCGTCCCCGAGAACACGAGGTAGCCGACGGCGACCGCGTTCAGCGTCGCGACCAGGACGGCACCGGCCGCGATGTCCTTCGCGATCTTCGCCATCGGGTCGAACGACGTCGACGCGACGTCGACCGCGGCCTCGACCGCGGTGTTCACGAGCTCCGCCACGAGCACGAACGTGATCGCGAGCAGGAGCACCATCAGCTCGATCTTCGACACGCCGAAGCCCACGGCCGCGACGAGCACCGCTGCCGCGACCGTGAAATGGATCCAGAGGTTCCGCTGCGTGCGCAGCGCGTGGATCACGCCTTCGGCCGCGTAGTTGAAGCTCTCGAAGACGGATTGGCTGCGCTGCGGGCTCACGGGGCGACCCTCGCCGCGTGCGCGCGCTCCCGCGACGCCATCTCGGCGCCGTGGTCGTACCCGAGCAGGTGCAGGAGGCCGTGCACGAGCGGTGCCCGCCACGCGGCGCCGACCACGGCCGGGCAGAGGACGACGTCCCCGAGCGCGCGCGGCACGCCCGCCGGCAGCACGTCGCGTCCGTCGAGCGGGAACGAGAGAACGTCCGTCTCCTCGTCGAGGCCGAGGTGCTCGCGCTTGAGCGCGCGCATCTCGTCCGGAGCCACGAACGCGATCCCGAGCTCGCCGTCCGGCACCCCCTCGTCCTCGAGCACGCGCCGCGCGAGTGCGACGGCCTCGTCCTCGCCGACCTCGACCCCGCTGCGGTTATCGACCTCGACCGTGATCACCGCCGAATGCTCAGCGGCTGCGCGCCGTGCCGGTCTCCTCGGCATGGCGCTTGTAGGCCTCCACGATCCGCTGGACGAGCTTGTGTCGCACGACGTCCTCGTGGCCGAACTCGACGAAGCCGATCCCGTCGATCCCGCGAAGGATCTCCCGGACCTGGATGAGGCCGGACGCCTGCTCGCGCGGAAGGTCGATCTGTGTGATGTCGCCCGTCACGACCATCTTCGATCCGAAGCCGAGCCGCGTCAGGAACATCTGCATCTGCTCGGGCGAGGTGTTCTGCGCCTCGTCGAGGACGATGAACGAGTCGTTCAGCGTGCGCCCGCGCATGAAGGCGAGCGGCGCGACCTCGATCGTCCCACGCTCCATGTATCCGGACAGCCGCTCGGCCTCGATCATGTCGTAGAGCGCGTCGTACAGCGGCCGCAGGTAGGGGTCGACCTTCGCGAGCATGTCCCCAGGCAGGAAGCCGAGCCGCTCGCCCGCCTCCACAGCAGGCCGCGTGAGGATGATCCGTCCGACCGCCCCCTCGGACAGCGCGGAGACGGCGAGCGCCATCGCGAGGTACGTCTTGCCGGTCCCCGCCGGCCCGACCGCGAACGTCACGGTGCGCTCGCGGATCGCGTCCACATAGCGCTTCTGGTTCACGGTCTTCGGCGCGATCTTCTTGCCGCGGTGGCGCCAAACGACGTCCTCGAACACGTCGCGCACGTCCTCGGCCTGGTCGATTGCCGCCACGACAGCGCCCACCGTGTCGGGGCCGATCTGGTGGCCGCTCTCGACGAGCTCCACGAGCTCGTCGACGACGGCGCGCGCCGCCGCCACGTGCTCGTCGTCACCGCCGAGCGTCAAGCGGTTTCCTCGGAGGGCGATCGTGCAGCCGAGACGCTCGCGCAACGCCTCGAGGACGCCGTCCTCGACTCCCGCGAGCTCAGCCGCGACCTCGTTCGAGACATCGAGCACCTGCTGGGGCACAGCGTCAGTCTAGGCTGGGCCGCAGACCCGGGCCTGCCGTCAGGCGAGCTTCTCTTTGACGAGCTGGCTGACCGCGGACCCGTCTGCACGGCCCGACACCTGGTGCATGACGCCCGCCATCACGCGGCCGAGGTCGCGGATGCTCGTCGCGCCCACCTCCGAGATGACGTCGTCGATGATCTCCTCGAGCTCGTCCTCCGAGAGCGGCTCGGGCATGAACTCCTCGAGCACCTCGAGCTCGTACTCCTCGTCCTCAGCCTGCTCCTCACGACCACCGGCCCGGAACGCCTCGGCCGCCTCGAGCCGGCGCTTGCGCTCGCGCTGGAGCACCTGCAGCTCCTCGTCGTCCGAGAGTTCGCGCGCGAGCTCCTTCTCCGCAGCGCGGAGCGCGTTCAGGACAAGGCTGAGCGCGTCTCGCCGGTCGCTGTCGCGCGCGAGGCGCGCCTCCTTCAGCTCTTCCTCGATGCGCGCGATCAAGCTCATGGGCCAGCCCCTGGCCCATGAAGGGGGAGGGGTGTGGGGAACCGGGAGGTTCCCTGCGCTCTCAGGAAGAAGGGGGCACGCGGTCCTTCCGCAAGATCGGGATTCGCTAGCGCGAATCCCGATCGCGGCAAGGCATGGGGAAACATGGTTTCCCCCGCGAACGTGAACCGAAGGTGAGCGTTGCTCATTGGCTCTCCTCGGCGAGCGCGCTCGCGATCCGGGCCGCGTCCGGCCGGCCGCCGAGCACGTGCCAATGCAGGTGGAAGATGGTCTGTCCGGCACCTGCTCCGACGTTCACGAGCACGCGATAGTTGTCGAGCCCAGCCTGCTCGGCCGTCTCCGCGACGAACCGGAGCATCCTCCCGGCCTCGTCATCCGGGAACGCGTCGATTTCCTTGAACGTGTCGACGTGCCGCTCCGGGAGCACGAGGAGATGGGTTTCCGCGAGCGGGTTGATGTCGCGGATCGCGACGAACCCGTCGCCCTTTCGGACGTGGTCGCCTTCGGCGACGAGCCGGCAGAAGAGACAGTCCTCAGGCGGCAACCGCGAGGATCCCCTCTTCGGAGAGCGCAACCGCCCGAGCCGTCACGAGCTCGCCGACGTCCGCGTCGACGAGCCAAGGCGTGTAGTCGTCCGCGTAGCCTCGTCCGGGCCGGTCGACGAGGACGCGATCGGTCGTCCCCAGCCGTGCCCGCCAGCGGCGGCGGCAGAGCTCATCCGAGAGCGCGCGGAGGCGCGCACTTCGCTCCCTCTTCACTGGAGGCGGCACCGTGTCGTCGTCGGCGGTCGCGGTCCCCGGCCGCGGCGAGTACGGGAACACGTGCACCTTCGTCATCGAGGCGGCCTCGACGAGCTCGAGCGTCCGTTCGAACGCGGCGTCGTCCTCCGCGGGAAAGCCGACGATGACGTCGGTCGTGAGGTTGAAGTCGGCGAGCGGCTCGACCTTGGCGAGGAACTGCGAGGCCGTGTAGCGCCGGCGCATCGCACGGAGCACCCCGTCGTCGCCGGACTGGAGCGGAACATGCAGGTGCGCCGAGACCGTCGGTGTGTCCCGGAGCGCCGCGACGAGCTCGTCCGTGACGTGGTTGACCTCGATCGAGGAGAGCCGCAGCCGCTCCACGCCCAAGACGGTGCCCGCCTCGCGCACGAGGCTCGCCAGTGTGTACCCGGCCTCGCGGTCGCGGAAGCAGCCGAGGTTGACCCCGGTCAGGACGATCTCGCGATGTCCCTGGGCGGCCCGCCGCTCGATCTCCCGTAGCACTGCGGGGGCGCCGCGGCTCCTCGTTCCGCCGCGGACGAGTGGGATGACGCAGAAGGCGCACGAGAAGGAGCAGCCGTCCTGGATCTTCACGAACGCGCGCGTGCGCTCGAGTCGCGCAACCGCGTCGACGCAGCCGATCGCTCCGACGTCGCCCGCGACGAACGCCGGCGTCTCCTCGCTCGAACGTGCGACCACCGTCACGTTCGGGGCGACCGCAGTAAAGGCTCCGGCGAGGTTCGCGGCGCAACCCGTGACGTAGACGTGCCGGTTCGACCGGGCCGCACGCGAGACCGCCTGCCGCGACTTCGAGACGGCTTCGTTCGTGACGCAGCAGGTGTTGACGACGGCGACCTCCGCGCCGTCGGAGAGCTCGGCGTGCCCGTCGGCGAGCAGGCGCTCGCGGACAGCCTGCGCGTCCGCGAACGAGACCTTGCAGCCCAGGAACTGCGTCGAGAACGAGGCCATCGAGTGGCGTAGCTTAGTGCCGTTGCGCGCCGGACGATCGGCACGCCCGAGTTCCCAACCTCCCCCAGGGTCACTCCCGTGTCCCTGGAAAAACGGTATCGAGGAAATCGCGACGCGTGGTTGTCGACTCCGTCGCGATCCGGTCACATTCAGTCCACGGGCACGTGACGGCGCACGCGGCGCCGCGGTGCCACGGCGCCGCAGTCGGATCACGCGGCGCGAAAGACGTCCGCGGCCCATCCGTCGAGCTCGAGCCGCGTCGGGCGATCCCAGCATGGGGAGGTCGGAGTCACGTCCGCGAGGTAGCCGGACGTGATGACGACGCCGGCGGGACGCCGCGCCAGGAGCTGCTCCACCGCGCGGAGCTCGATGTTCGCGACCACGAGCTCGACCGCCGGCAGCTCGGCGGTGAAGACGTCCGCCGACCACGCCTCTATCTCGACACCGTTCCGGCGCGCCGTCTCGAGCGTCACCTCCACCGCGACCGGGTCCCGGTCGACAGCGAGCACGGGCGAGAAGCCGAGCCGGGCGGCGGCGACCGCGACCACGCCGGATCCGCAGCCGGCGTCGAGCACGCTCCCCCGTGCCTGGCGCGCCAGCAGCTCGATGCACGCACGCGTCGTCGGATGCGCGCCGGTGCCGAAGGCGCGGCCCGGATCGACGACAACCCCGGGCTCGCCCTCAGGAGGGCTGTCCCATGGCGGCCCGATCCAGAGGCCACCCGCGCGAGCCGGGCGGTGAAACTCGCGCCAGCGATCCTCCCAGCCCGGCTCGACGGGCGTCCAGGACGACGTCCCGAAGGCAGCGGCGATGCGCTCCGCGCCTTCGGCATCGGTGTAGACCGCCAGCTCGAGAGCGTCGCCGAGGTCGACCTCCTCGAAGCCGGACCGGGCGAGCGGCAGCATGCGCCCCCGCGCGACCTCGGCCTCCGCCGCCGGCACGCGCACGCAGACGCGGCGCAGCGTCAGCGCAGCGCGCTCTTCAGGCGCTTGAAGAAGCCCTCGTCCTCGTCGCCGCCCGCGTACGTCTCTGGTCCCGCGCGACGGCTGAAGTCCTCGAGAAGTCCGCGCTGCTCGCCGGTCATGCGCGTTGGCACGGCGACGTCGAGCCGCACGTACAGGTCGCCCTGCCGGATCCCCTGGACCGACGGCATCCCCTTGCCGTAGAGGACGAGAACCTCGCCGGGCTGGGTCCCCGCGGGGACCTCGAGCTCGGCGTCACCGGCAGGCGTCGCCACGTGCAGCGTCGTCCCGAGAGCGGCCTCGGTCATCGTCAGCCGGTGCGCCGTGTGCAGGTCGTCCCCGTCGCGCACGAAGCGCGGATCGGGACGCACGCGCACCACGACGAAGACGTTGCCGCGCTCGCCTTCCCCTTCGGCCATGTGGCCGGCCCCGCGGATTCGGATGCGCTGGCCGTCGTGGATCCCCGCCGGGACGTCGACGTCGATCTGCCGTCGCGCGACTGCGACGCCGTCGCCGCGGCACTGCAGGCACGGGCTCTCCGCCACGTTGCCGCGTCCGCCGCACTCGGGGCACGAACGCTGGTGGACGAACTGCCCGAACACGTTCTGGGAGACACGCCGCACCACCCCGCCACCCCCGCACGTCGAGCACTCACGGATCTGCGTGCCGGGCTCGGAGCCAGTCGCGCCGCACCGCTCGCACGGAGACGCGACCTCGATCGGGACCGTCACCGAGATGCCGGTGAACGCGTCCTCGAGATCGATCTCGACGAGCGCCTGGATGTCGGCGGCCCTGGCAGCGCGCCGGCGCGCCGCGGCGGTTCCGAAGAGATCCTCTCCGAAGAAGGCCGCGAAGACGTCCGAGAGGTCGCCGAAGTGCGAGAACGTCGGCTCGAAGCCACCGCGGCGCAGCCCTGCGTGGCCGAGCCGGTCGTAGGTCGCTCGGCGCTCAGGGTCGGAGAGAACCTCGTACGCCTCGGCCACCTCGCGGAAGCGCCGCTCGGCCTCCGGCTCGCGCGAGACGTCGGGATGAAGCTCGCGCGCGAGGGCGCGGAACGCACGCTTGATCTGCGCGCCCGACGCGCCGCGCTGGACGCCGAGCACCTCGTAGTAGTCGCGTTCGGTCGTGGCCATCCCGACGCTCAGACCTCCTCGTAGACGTCCTCGACGAAGCGGGAGAGCTCGAACGCCGCCGCCCGCACGGAGCGGATCGCCTTCTCGTAGTCCATACGCAGCGGGCCGATGAGGCCGACGGCGCCGAGCGGCGTCGAGCGGATCCCATACGTCGCGCCGACCAGGGACACGTCGTGGAGCTGACCCCCTCCGACCGCTGGGCCGACGTGGACGATGGGACGGCGCGGCTCGAGCGCCTCGCTCACGAGCTCCAGCACGGCCGCCCGCCGCTCGAGCAGCTCGAGCAGGCGCATGGTCGCCTCGAGCTCCTCCGCCCGCGTTTCCTCGAGGAGCCCGGCGGCGCCGCCGACGTAGACCTGCGGTCCCTGCTCGCGTCCGATCTCGAGCAGCGCCGGGGCGACGATCTGCAGGAACGCACGCTCCCGGGCACCCAGGTCCGGCGCCTCCAGCCGCCGCCGGACCGAGCTCGCGCCGAGCCGCTGGCCGACGAGGCGATCGTTCAGGTACTCACCCGCCCACGCGCTGAGCCCGTGGTCGACCGGCTGGTCGAGCCGGAAGACGCGCTTCGTCACGCCGCCGGTCGACGTGATCACGACGACCATCACACTGGTCGGCTGGAGCGCCAGCACCTCGACGTGGCGGATAGTCGCCGTCTCCAGAGTCGGCGCCGACACGAGCGCGAGCAGCCGGGTCGCGCGCGACAGCGACTCGGTCGTCGTGCGCAGCGCGTCCTCGAGCTCGTCGCGCATCGAGCGCAGGTCGACTCCGAGCTCGCCCGGCATCCCTTCCAGCGAGTCGACGAGCTCCTCGGCGTAGAGCCGGTACCCGCTCTGCGTCGGCATCCGACCCGCGGACGTGTGGGGATGCTTGAGGAGGCCGAGCGACTCGAGTTCGGCGAGCTCGCTCCGCACGGTCGACGACGAGACGCGAAGCCCCGAGCGGGCGACGAGCGCGCGCGACCCCACCGGCTGGCCGGTCGCGACGTACTCCTCGACGACGTGGCGCAGAATCTCGCGTTTCCGGGCGGAAAGCTGGGTCACGGCATCCGATGGTAGCGACGCGTTCCGCGGTTCCCGGCTACGGCTCCGGGCCGCAACGCCTCACGTGAGCAACTCGACCGTGACACCTCCGCCGAGGAAGCGCCCGCGCCGTGTGAGCGCCACCGTCGCCGTGCCGCCGCCGTCCGCAGCGAGCTCGATGAGGCCGCCCGCCGCAAGACGCTCGGCCGCCTCGCGGTCGACCGCGTCGGCGACACTCCCGAACGGAAGCGGCTCGTCGAGACGGAGGCCGAGCATCAGGCGTTCACGCGCCCTCGTCTCCACGTCGAGCACCTCGAGCTCCCGCGGCGGCGGCGCGCCCGCCGAGAGTGCGGCCAGGTAGCGCCCGAGCGAGGGCAGGTTTCGGCGGCGCACCCCGTCCACGGTCGAGACGGCACCGATCCCGAGGCCGAGATAGTCCCGGCCCAGCCAGTAACCGAGGTTGTGACGAGCGCGAAGGTCCCGGCCCTTCGCGCGCGGCCCCTCGGCTTCGAGGCAGAAGTTCGCCGTCTCGTACCAGCGGTAGCCCGCGCCGATCAGCGCGTCGACGACCTGCTCGAAGTAGCCCTCCATCGCCTCGGCCTGTCGCTCCAACTCGGCTCCGTGTGCGTGCGTGAAGCGCGTTCCCGGCTTCGCCTCCAGCTCGTAGCAGGAGAGGTGCTCGGGCTCGAGCAAAAGCGCGTCAGCAATGTCGGCATCGAGGTCGGCGGGGCTCTGGCCGGGGATCCCGTAGATGAGATCGAGCGAGATGTTGTCGCATCCGGCATCCCGAAGAGTGTGCATGGCGCGCCGGACATCGTCAGGCGAGGCACCGCGCTCGAGCACCGAGAGCAGGTGCGGCCGGAAGCTCTGCGCGCCGAGCGAGACCCGGTTCACGCCACCGGCAACGAGGAGCTCTGCGAGCTCGGGCGTGACCGTCTCCGGGTTCGCCTCGGCGGTCAGCTCCTCCGCCGGCGGAAGCGCCGCGAGCAGCCGCTCCAACTCCGGGCGCTCGGTGAAAGTCGGGGTGCCGCCGCCGAGGAAGACGGTCTCTATGGGCTCGGCGAGAACGTGCCGCTCGAGCGCAAGCTCGGCGAGGAGCGCGTCGACGTACGCGGCATGCTGCCCGCGGCGCCCGACGACGGTCACGAAGTCGCAGTACCCGCAGCGATGCGCGCAGAAAGGGAGGTGCACGTAGAGGTGACGGACGGTGCCTCTGTTCGCCGGGCTCACGGCTTGCGCTCCTGGTCGAGATTGAGCACGGCGAGAAAGGCCTCCTGCGGGACCTCCACCCCGCCCACCTGCTTCATCCGCTTCTTGCCCTTCTTCTGCTTCTCGAGCAGCTTGCGCTTGCGCGTGACGTCGCCTCCGTAGCACTTCGCGAGCACGTCTTTCCGACGAGCCTTGATCGTCTCGCGGGCGATGACGCGGGACCCGATCGCCGCCTGCACGGGCACGTCGAACATTTGACGCGGGATCTCCTGGCGCAGCCGCTCGACGAGCTGCTTCCCACGGTCAAACGCATTGGAGCGGTGGACGATGAGCGAGAGCGCGTCCACCTGCTCACCGCCGACGAGGATGTCCACACGCGAGAGCTCCCCGGGCCGAAAGCCGGCGAGCTCGTAGTCGAAGCTCGCGTACCCGCGCGTCCGCGACTTCAGCTGGTCGTAGAAGTCGAACACGATCTCGCCCAGCGGCAGCTCGTACACGAGCAGGACGCGTTCCTGGCTCAGGTACTCGAGGTGGTCGAAGCCGCCGCGACGCTCGTTCGCGAGCTCCATCACGGGCCCGACGTAGTCCTTGGGGACGATGACCGACGCCTTCACATACGGCTCCTCGACGAGCTCGACCTCTGCGGGCATGTCCGCCGGGTTGTGCACCTCCACGACGTCGCCCTCGCGCTTCGTCGCGCGGTACGCGACGTTCGGGGCGGTGATGAGGAGGTCGAGGTCGAACTCGCGCTCCAGGCGCTCGCGGACGATCTCCATGTGCAGAAGTCCGAGGAAGCCGCAGCGAAAGCCGAACCCGAGCGCTTGCGATGTCTCCGGTTCATACGAGAGTGACCCGTCGTTGAGGCGCAGTCGCTCGAGTGCGTCGCGCAGCTCGGGGTAGTCGTCGGAGTCGGTCGGGAAGATCCCGGCGAAGACCATCGGCTTGACGTCCTGGTAGCCGGGGAGCGGCTCGGCCGCGCGCCGCTTGCGAGAGGTCAGCGTGTCCCCCACGCGAAGCCGGGAAACGTCCTTGAGGCCCGTGATCACGTACCCGACCTCGCCCGCGCCGAGCGAGGGCACCGGCATGCGCGCCGGGGAGAGGATGCCCAGCTCCTCGGCCTCGAAGGTCGTCCCCTGGGCCATCGCGACGAGCGGCTCGCGCGTCTCGAAGCGCCCGTCGACGACCCGGACGAAGGCGACCACTCCGCGGTACTGGTCGTAGGAGGAATCGAAGACGAGGGCGCGTGCGGAAGCGTCCGGGTCGCCGGCCGGCGGGGTGATGCGCTCGACGATCGCGTCAAGCACGTCGGCGACACCTTCGCCCGTCTTCGCAGAGATGCGGAGCACGCGCTCGGGGGTCTCCCCCACGAGCTGCGCGAGCTCGGCGGCGGCGCCCTCCGGATCGGACTGCGCGAGGTCGATCTTGTTCGCGACCGGCAAGATCTCGAGGTCGTTCTCGAGCGCGAGGTACGCGTTCGCGACCGTCTGCGCCTCGATCCCCTGCGACGCGTCGACCAGCAGGAGCGCGCCTTCGCAGGCCTGGAGCGAGCGCGACACCTCGTACGTGAAGTCGACGTGGCCCGGTGTGTCGATGAGGTTCAGCTGGTGGCCGCGCCAGAGGACGCGCACGGCCTGGGCCTTGATCGTGATCCCGCGCTCGCGCTCGAGCTCCATCGAGTCGAGCACCTGGTCACGCATCTCGCGCTCCGTGAGCGCACCCGTCAGCTCGAGGATGCGGTCGGCGAGCGTCGACTTGCCGTGGTCGATGTGCGCGATGATCGCGAAGTTGCGAATGCGGTCTTGCTCCATAGGACTCGCGCGCCTTTCTACGGCTCGTCGCGCCGGGCTCGCAACAGTAGCAGCGCCTCCAGCTCCCGAACTCCGAGCGCACGAGACGCCGCGGCGTAGGCGAGACCAGACACGACGAGAGCAGCTCCAACCGAGACGAGCTGCGCCCCTGCCGCGCGCCCGAGCCACCCGTCCAGGCCGTACCAGACCGCGAACGCCGCGCCTGCGGCGAGCACGCCTGCGAGCGCGATCCGCGCGACCACTCCCGCAGTCCGTGCCAAGGGCTCGAGCCCGACGCGCCGACGCATGAGCTCGAACAGCACCACGGCGGCCACGATGTTCACGACGGCGGTCGCGAACGGGATGCCCCAGATCCCGAAGCGGTAGAAGACGGCGTCCAGCCCCGCGTTCAGCCCAACTGCGCCGAGCGCGACCGCGGTCGGGATCCAGTTCGTCTGCACTGCGTAGAAACTCCGGTTCAGGATCAGCATCCAGCCGTTGAAGACGAGCCCGATCGAGTACGCCTGCAGGCACTGGGCGACGATCGTGGTGTCGGCCGCCGTGAACTCCCCCCGCTGGTAGACGAGCCGCACGATCGGCTCCGCCAGGACGATCGAAACGAAGCCGGCGGGGATGAGCAGGAACGCGATCTGGCGGATGCCGGTGTCGAGCGCGTGGCGGAGGCCGGAAAGGTCCGCCCGCGCCGCCAGCCGCGCGAGCGTCGGGAAGAGGACGGTCGTGACCGCGACCGCGAAGATTCCCTGCGGGAGCATGTACAGGCGGAACGCCTTGTCGATCGCGGTCGGAGCGAGCTCCGGGTCGAGCAGGCGCGACGCGAAGATCGTCCCGACGAGGAAGTTCACGTTGATGAGCCCGATCGTCAGCGTCACCGGGAGCATCAGCACGAGCACCCGGCGGACGGCCGGGTCGCGCCAGTCGATCGCCATCGTCAGGCGGCCGTCGAGCCTGCGCAGCCAAGGCACGGGCAGCAGGAACTGCACGAGCGTCCCGAGCAGGACCACGCCCGCGTACAGGTAGAGCTCCGCGTCCTCGCCGCCAACGCGAGGCACGCCGAGCACGAGACCGAGGATGATCACGAGGTTCCAGGCGACCGGCGCGAGCGCGGGCAGCGCGAAGTGGTGGTACGTGTTGAGGATCCCGACGACGATCCCGGAGAGCCCGAGCAGGACGACGATCGGAAACAGCACGCGGGACAGGCCGACCGCCAGATCGACATCGCCGCCCGGGTCGCCGAACGGCCGCATGAGCAGCGGCGCGGCGAGGATGAAGAGCGCGGTCAGCCCGCCGAGGCCGAGGAGCGTCAGCCAGAAGAGCGTCGAGGCGACGCGCCATGCGCGCTGCTTCTCACCGCGCTCGAGGAGCTCGCTGAAGACGGGCACGAACGCGCCTGAGAGCGCGGCGTCGGCGAGCAGCGCGCGGACGAGGTTCGGAATCTGGATCGCGACCGTGAAGGCGTTGATCTTCCCCGCGACTCCGAAGTAATAGGCGCTGACTATCTCCCGAACGAGACCGAGCACGCGCGAGATCGCCGTCGCGAGGGAGAAGACGGCTGTCGAGCGCGCGAGCCGACGGCTGTGGCCGGCGTCGTCGAGCGACGTGCCTGTGGTTGTTTCGGCGGGTGGATCCACGTTTGCACGGGCGATTGTCCCAGCAGGTCCTGCTACCATCGCGCCGCCCGCGAGCCGCGGGCGTTCTCTCGTATGGCGAACATCAAACAGCAGAAGAAGCGGGTTCGGATCCAGGCGCGGCAGCGCCTCGAGAACCTGCGCTACCGGTCGACGATCAAGACCATCACGAAGCGCCTCGAGGCTGCGGCGAGCGCCGGGGATGCCGAGCAGGTCGCGGTCGAGCATCGTGAGCTCATTCGGACGATCGATCGCGCCGCGTCACGTGGCGCCCTGCACAGCAACACCGCCGCGCGCAAGAAGTCGCAGGCGGCGCGGCTCTCGGCCGGCGTCGGCTCGTAGCTTCGCTCAAGCCGCGGCACCGGCCGCGAGAGGCGTTCGCGACACGTCGACCAGGCGCCCGCTTCACCTCCCTCGAGCGCAAGGCGAAGCAACCGACGACGCACGCTGAAGCACGCTCTGAGCAGAACAAAGCGCGCCGGATGCTCGCCGAGCTGACCTGGGCGATAAGCGCCTCGGGCGAGAGTCAGGGTCCGCTCCCCACCCAGGGTGGGGAATTGGCCACCCTCCACCCGCTCTCCAGCGTAACGCCGGATTGCGAACGCGTGGGACTCGGCTCTGTGCCGATTTCGCGCCAATCGTTCCACACACACACACACAAGAGCCCGGCAGCGCAAGGCTTCTCGCGCGCTCCACCGTCCCGACCGCACGCGAACGCGGCGTACACTCATCCGATGGAGCAACCGAAGCCCGGGCTCTGGCAGCGGTTCCTTGAGCTCGTCGGCTTGCGCAAGCCGCCGCCTGACAGCGGAGTGCGCGAGCCCCGGCGGCCGAAGCCATCCGCGTCCGGTGGCGTCGCGACGCTCGAGCCGCCCGAGACGGACGAGCGCACGTCCTGACGCGGCTCGCCTCCTAGGAAGGCGAACGCGGCCCCGGCCTGCGCGTGAGGTCGACGAGCGCGCGCTGGACCTCGAGATCGGGCGCGAGCTTGCTCTGCCCCTTCAGCGCTCCGTCGAGGTCGGCGATACGGGCGATAGCGTCTCGGAGCTGCTCCGGCGAGAAGCCCTCCGCCTGGCGACCGAGCTTCTCGGCGTAGTACGGGTGCATGCGCAGCTTTCCGGCGGCATCCCTCGGTCGGACGCCCTCGGCTGCGAACTGCTTCAGCGAGCGCAGGCGGCTGACGTGGCCACCGAGAGCGGCAGCGAGGCGGGCGGCGGTGTCGCGACGGGGCTTTGCGTCGCGCTCGAAGAGCGTCTCGCTCGCCGCGAGCGCCCGTGCCGGCTCGTGCGCAGCCCAGGCGTCGGTGAGCGTGTACGTAGGCGTGTCCGCAGCAGGCACGGCCAGAAGCTCGACCTCGCGCTCCCCGAGCGGCTCGCCCGCGGCCCAGGTCGCCAGCTTGTCGATCTCGCTCGCGAGCCGGTGGAGATCGTCGCCGACGATCTGGATCAGCACAGCGCACGCCTGTGGCTCTGCGCGTACCCCTTGCCGGGCGAATCGGTCGAGGACCCAGCGCTGCAGCTCCTTCTTCTCCACGTTGTACTCGAGGACATCGCCCGCCTTCGCGCACGCCTTCCTGAGCGCGGACGTCTTCTTCACGTCCTCGCCGACGAGCGCGAGCACGGTCGCGGGCGCCGGGTCCGCGAGATAGGCCACCATCTCGTCGGCGTCCGCGGCCTTCCAGCCGCCCTTCATGCGGTTGTCCGAGTCGCGCCGCCCGTCGACGTCCTCCACGATCACGAGCCGGGCGTCGCCGAAGAGGCTGGCGGCATTGCAGAGCGCGATGACGGCCTCAGCCGGCGACTCGAGCCCGCTCCGGATCTCCGTTGCTTCCGGTGCGAAGTGCGCGCGGAGGCGCGCGAGCGCGGTCTCGATCTTCGGGCGGTCGCCACCCGTCAGCAGGTAGACGGGCTTAGTCGGCGGAGACTTGTCCGCGGCCTCGGACACGGCTCAACCCTACCCCTCGGTTCGTACCCTGAGGCCTCGGCCGTCGGACTCGACGACCACTCGGCCTTGCTGGTCGGTGCGATAGACGGCGAGACCGGACACGCTCGCGAGCGCGGCGAGCGTCTCCGGTCGCGGATGGCCGTAGTCGTTCCCGCGACCCGCGGAGATGACCGCGATCCCGGGCCGGAGCATGCGGAGCTCGGCTTCGAGCCCAGGATCCTCCGAGCCGTGGTGAGCAACTTTCAGCACCTCGAACTGGCCGAGGTGGAGCCTGCGCGTGACGTCGGACTCGGCGTCGGCCGGAAGGAAGACGTCGATCTCGCCGAACGAGGCCGCGAGGACAACCGCGTTGAGGTTCGGGTCCTCCGACGGGAGACCGGGATCCGGCGGCCAGAGGACGCGAAGGCGGAGCCCGCCCGCCTTCAGCTCTGAGCCGGCGCGGACAGTGCGGACAGCCGTCCCGCGCTCCGCAGCGGCTGCGATCGCCTCGTCGTGCTCGGGCCCCGTCGCGGCGAGCTCGGGATCGAGCACGACGCCGACACGCAGCTGCCGGATCACGTCGGCCGCGCCACCCACGTGATCTCGTTGTGGGTGTGTGAGGACGAGCGCTGAGAGCGAGCGGATTCCCATCCCGGCCAGCTGGCGTGCGACATTCGCCTCGGGCGGGCCCTGGTCGACGAGGACGCGAGCGCTCGGCGTCTCGAGGAGGATGGAGTCCCCCTGGCCGACGTCGAGGAACGTGACCCTGAGTCCGACCGGAGCCTGCCAGGACGGAGCGGGTCCGGCCAAGAGCCAGCCGGCCGCGAGGAGCACCAGCGCGGACCCGCACCCTGCGAGGACGAAGGGCGCTGGTCGGCCCGAGACCCGGATGCCGGACCAGCGGACAGCCGCCCAGCAGCCGACAAGCCCGAGCGCGCCGACGAGGGCCGTTCGGGAGCCGATCTGCGCTCCGGGCAGAGAGGCGACGACATGCGCGACGAGCTCGAGCCACGCGGCTGCCCAGCCCGCGAGCCAAGCGAGCGACGCGGCGGCGCCAGGCGCCACCGGGTCGACGACAGCCGCGAGCAGCCCGAGCCCGAGGACGGCCGGGACCGCTGGGAAGGCGAGGGTGTTCGCGAGCACGGTGTAGACCGGCGCCTCCCCGAAGTGGATCAGGACGACCGGCGCTGTCGCCAGCCCACAGACCGTCGCGATGCCGACCGCGTCCGCCGCTCCTCTCGGCAGTGGGTAGCCATCCAGCCTGCTTCGAACCTTCGGAACCCCGACGAAGATGCCCGCGACCGCGACGAACGAGAGCTGGAACCCCGGCTCGAGGAGCGACGCCGGAGTCCACACGAGGAGCACGAGCGCCCCGAGCGCCAGGAAGTGCCAGCGATCCCGTGGCCTCGCCACGAGCCAGGCGAGCGACGCGAGCACACCGGCCACGCCTGCGCGGACGACCGACGGCTGCCAGCCGACGGCGAGCACGTACGCGCCGATCGCGGCGATCGCCAGCACCTCGCGCACGGCTCTCGACACCCGGAGCAGCCAGCCGAGCCCGAACACACCGGCGACGATGAATGCGACGTTCTGTCCCGAGACGGCCAGGAGATGGGCCAATCCAGAGGCGCGGAACTCCTCGCGCACGCGCTCGGGCAGCCCCTCGTCCTCGCCGACGACGACTCCGAGCACGAGCGCCCTCCGAACGCCTTCGGTGCCTCGATTGACCGCACGCTCGACGCGGTCGCGCAGCCGGTCTCCGATCCCTGCGACGCCGCCCCGACGACCGACCTGGCGCCAGGCGGCGCCACGGAGCACGACATGCACTCCCTGACGCGCCAGCCAGGCGCGCTCGTCGAAGCCGCCGTCGCGAGCCTCGCGGGGCTCGGTGACGCGGACGACCGTCTCGACGATGGCGCCCCTCGGCGGGGAGCGGCCGACCGGCAAGACGAGCAACACGCGTTCGCGGACACGCACGCCGCGAAACCGCCGGATCTCGGACGGGACGCGGACCGCCCACGACGTCACGCGCGCAGGCCCGGTGACGACGAGCTGCGCTGGGCCGGACTGTCCGACCTCGGCGACGAGCTCGCTTCGCTCCAGAGACTCGAGACGCAACGAGCCCCACCACAGACCGACCGCGGCCAGCGCGACGCCGAGAGCGACCGCACGAGCGTGACCGTCGAGGGCGGCGACCGCCGCCAGCCCGCCGAGACACAGGGCGGCAAGAACCAAGACCCCGATCTCGATCCAGTTCGCGGCCGCGAGCCCGGCACATGCGGCGCCGACGAGGAGCGACGGCCAGTGGAGCTCGACGGCTCGCCTCACGGGGTCACCAGCTCACGCAGCTGCTCGACCCGCGTCGGCCCGATACCAGGGACCGCGTCCAGGTCGTCGACCGACCTGAACGGCCCGTGCTCGGTGCGGTAGTCGAGGATGGTCTGCGCGGTGACAGGCCCCACCCCGGGCAGCTCGTCGAGCTCCTCGGCCGTTGCGCGTCGCGAGGCTCACCTTCGGCCCGAGCGCGCCCGCGGTACCGGGCTGCGGCGGCAGGCCGCCACCGGCACTCGGCCCCGCCCCGCCGACACCGACCGCAGCCTGCGTCGGCACCACCACCTGGATGCCGTCGACGAGCGGCGCCGCGAGATTCAGGCCGGCGAGGTAGGCCTTGCCCGTCGCGCCGCCAGCCCGCGCGACAGCGTCCGCTACACGCGCGCCCTCCCGAAGCCGAAACAGCCCCGGCCGCCGGACCGCGCCGACGACATGCACGACGAGCGCGGGTTGCGTGGCCGGCTTCGAGGCGTCGGACACGGGCTCGACCGGCGCGACGACGTCGGGAGCGCGCGCCGCGCCGACCTGCGAGAGTCGCTGACCCGCGATGACGAGCAGCGCGACGAGACCGCCGACGAGCGCGAGCGCAACGGGTCGCGAGACCGGAAGCGAGGGCACGAGGCCATCGTGGCCGTGACCCGCTCACGCATGGGAAACGGGTCAGTCACAAATGTGTGCCAACCCGCGAAGGGCGTCTGCAGGCCCGCCCGCGGCACCGAGACAGTCCTTCTACGTGACGAAGTTGACGAGCTTGCCGGGAACGACGACCGTTCGCGCGGCCTCCCCACCGTCCAGGTACGCCTGCACCCGCTCCGACGCGCGCGCCAGCGCCACCAGCTCGTCGTCCGGCAAATCAGGCGCGACCGAGAGCCGGTCGCGGATCCGACCGTTGACCTGCACGACCACCTCGACCGTGTCCACCTCGAGCAGCGCCGGGTCCGCCTCGGGCCAGGGCTGCTCCCACAGCCGCTCGTGTCCCAGCAGCTCCCACAGCTCCTCGGCCACGTGCGGCGCATAGGGCTGCACGAGAGAGACCGCGGTCTCGGCGGCGAAGCGTGAGTCCGGCCCGGCGGGCTCCTTCGAGATCTCGTTCACGAGCTCCATCACCGCCGCGATCGCCGTGTTGAACGCGTAGCGGCGCCCGATGTCGTCGCTGACCTTCGCGATCGTCCGGTGCGCCGCCCGTGCGAGCGCTCCCGGCTCAACCGACCCGTCGGCCGGAGGAGCGCCCTCGGCGACCTCGTTGACGACCCGCCACAGCCGCCGCACGAACCTCGCCATCGCCTCGACGCTCGACTCGGTCCACTCCATGTCTTCGTTGGCCGGGCCGAGGAAGAGGATGTTCAGGCGGCAGGCGTCGGCGCCGTAGCGCTCCACGAAGTCGTCCGGCCCGACCACGTTCCCGGCGCGCTTCGACATCTTCGTCTTCCCGAGCGTCACCCAGCCGTTGGAGAAGAAACGCGCGAACGGCTCGCGGAAGCCGACGCGGCCCATGTCGTTCAGGACCTTGACCCAGAACCGGGCGTAGATCATGTGCACGGTCGCGTGGTCGACGCCGCCGATGTAGAGGTCGATCGGGTTCCAGTAGTCGACCGGCGCGCGCTCGAACGGCGCGGTGTCGTTGTGCGCGTCGCAGTAGCGCAGGAAGTACCAGGACGAGTCGACGAACGTGTCCATGGTCTCGGTCTCCCGCTTCGCCGGCCCTCCGCAGCGCGGGCACGTCACGTTGACCCACTCCTCGGCCTGCGCCAGCGGCGGCTGCCCCTTGGGCTTGTAGTCCTCGATCTCGGGCAGGACCACGGGCAGGTCCTCCCTCGGCACGGTGACGATCCCGCAGTCGTCGCAATAGACGATCGGGATCGGGCATCCCCAATACCGCTGCCTCGAGAATCCCCAGTCGCGCAACCGGTAGTTGATCGCGAACCGGCCACGACCCTCGGACGCGAGCTTCTCCGCGATCCGACGCCCTCCCTCGGCCGCGGGCAGCCCGTCGAACTCTCCGGAGTTGACGAGAACCTCGCCCTCGCTGTGCTCGACGTACGCGGCGCCCTCGTCGGGATCGCCGTCCGCCGGCCGCACGACCTGGCGGACCGGCAGGTCGAAGGCTTGGGCGAAGTCGAAGTCGCGCTGGTCGTGAGCGGGCACGGCCATGATCGCCCCGGTCCCGTAGTCGGTGAGCACGTACTCCGCCACGTACACCGGCAGCCGTTCGCCGTTCACGGGGTTGATCGCGTGCAGCCCGGTGAAGACACCGGTCTTCTCGGCGGCGGCTGCGCGCTCCACGGTCTTCTTCGCCGAGGCACGGCGCACGTAGTCGGCCACCTCCGGAGACTCGATGCGCGCGACCAGCTCGTGCTCCGGCGCGAGCACGAAGAAGGTGGCGCCGAACAACGTGTCCGGACGCGTGGTGAACACCGCCACGTCCTCGTCGAGCTCCTCGATCCGGAACAGGATCTCCGCGCCGTCCGAGCGGCCGATCCAGTTCCGCTGCCGCGCCTTGATCGACTCCGGCCAGTCCACCGTGTCGAGGTCGTCCAGCAGCGCCTGCGCGTAGTCCGTGATCCGGAAGAACCACTGCTCCATGACGCGCGACTCGACCTCGGCGCCGCACCGCTCGCAGCGGCCGTCGCGGACTTGCTCGTTCGCCAGGACGGTCTGGTCGTTGGGACACCACTTGACCGGGGCTCCCTTCCTGTAGGCGAGCCCGCGCTCGAGGAAGTCGAGGAACTGCGACTGCTGCCAGCGGTAGTACTCGGGCTGGTTCGTCGAGAGCAGCCTCGACCAGTCGTACGCCCAGCCGATGCGGCGCATCGACCTCGTGATGGTGGCGATGCTGCGCTCGGTGCTCTCTCGCGGGTGAACGCCCTCGCTGATGGCCGCGTTCTCGGCCGGCAGGCCGAACGAGTCGAAGCCCTGGGGATGGAGGACGCGCATGCCGTTCCGCGACCGGAAGCGCGTGACGACGTCGCCGATCGTGTACACGAGCATGTGGCCCATGTGCAGGGTGCCGGAGGGGTAGGGCAGCATCTCGAGCACGTAGCTCTTGGGCAGCTCGCGGGCCTCGCCCGGCTCCGGGTTCGAAACCTCGAAGGCCTTCTCGTCGGCCCAGACCTTCTGCCACTTCGGCTCGATCGTCTGCGGTTCGTATGGCTTCATCGCTCTCGTCACTCCACCTCGGGGAACAAAAAAGCCTCTCGGGCGAGAGGCTTCGTGGAAACGCCCGCGGCTCTCGCCACGCTCGTTCCCTGGGCTACGGAAGAAGCTGCTTCATGAGATTCTCAGGGTAACAGGCAAACTCGCGGCATGTTGGAGCTTTTTCCCGACTCTGCACGCATCGAGCGCGGCGAGTTGAGCATCGGAGGCGTGCGGGCTACCGAGCTCGCGGGGCGCTTCGGGACGCCGCTCGTCGTTTATTGCGAGCAGACGATCCGCAGCAGCCGCTCGCGATGTCCTCGAGGCCGTGCCGGACGCGGAAGTCTTCTGGGCGGCGAAGTCGTTCCCCAACGTCGCGGTGCTGCGGCTCGTCGCCGAGGAGGGCCTTGGCGCGCTCGTCGCGTCGATCGGGGAGCTCAGGTTCGCCGGCGCGGCCGGGCTCCCCGGCGAGCGGCTCGTCGTGCACGGCAACGCGAAGCCGGACGAGCAGCTGCGCGCAGCGGCCGAGATCGGGGCGCTCGTCGTGCTCGACGCCGAAGGCGAGGCAGCGCGGGCGGCGGCCGCGGGCGTGCGGCGCGTGCTCGTCCGCGCGACGCTCGGAGTCGAAGCGGACACGCACGAGGCGATCCAGACCGGCCACCACGGGTCGAAGTTCGGGCTCCCTCCCGACGCCGTCCTACGCACCGTCGCGGAGGCGCGCGAGCTCGGCCTCGACGTCGCCGGCCTCCACGTCCACGTCGGCTCGCAACTGGACGACACGGCCTCGCATGAGGAGACCATCGCTCTTCTGGGCGCGCTCGCGGCGAGCTGTCGCGACCAGCTCGGCTGGGAGCCTGAGCTCGTCGACGCGGGAGGCGGGTTCGCGGTCCGTCACGTGCTCGACGAGCCGGAGGCGCCGCTCGGCGAGCTCGCGCGGAAGGTCGTGGACGCGGTGTCGCGCGCGTTCGGCGAACACGGCCTGCGACAGCCGCGCGTGCTCCTCGAACCTGGCCGCGCGCTCGTCGGGCGCGCGGGCGTCACGCTCTACCGCGTTCGCTCGGTGAAGCGGCTCGAGGACGTGACCTGGGTCGCGGTGGACGGCGGGATGTCGGACAACCCGCGACCGGCGCTCTACGGCGCGCGGTACACGGCGCTCCTCGCGGCGCGCGCGGACGAGCCGGCGTCCGAGACCGTGAGCCTCGCCGGGCTGCACTGCGAGTCGGGAGACGTCCTCATCGACGACGTCACGCTGCCGCCGCCTCGCGTCGGCGACCTCGTCGCGGTTCCCGCCACCGGCGCGTACACGCTCGCGATGAGCTCGAACTACAACGCGACGCCGCGGCCGGGCGCGGTGCTCGTGCGCGCAGGCGACGCCCGGGTGATCCGCCGGCGCGAGACCGTCGACGACCTGCTCGCCTTCGAGGACGTGTGACGGCACGAAGGCTGGCGCTCGCGCGTCCGCGGCGTGCTGATCGACCGGGAGGGCCGCGTCCTCGTCCTCGAGTCGGCCGACGGCGCCGCGCTGCCCGCCGTCGACCTCGACGGGTTCGCCGACGCACGCGCTCGAGGACGCCCCGGCGCGCGTTCGAGCGAGCTGCTCGGCACGCAGACGTCGCCATCCTGCGCTATCTCGCTGCGCTCGTTCGATCGCGAGCAGCAAGCGGCTCGACGTCGTGTACGTGCTCGAGCTGCTGGATGCCGGCTGGGAGCCTCGCCCCGGAGCCGCGTGGCTCGAGCGCCGGGCCCTCGTCGGCGACTAGCGCGACCTCGTGCATCCGAGCGAGGCGCACATTCCCGCGACGCGTGCGCCGTGGGCGCGGAGGGCTGGCTCGCCGAGGCGACGGCGTGGATCGAGTCGTCGCTCGCCACGCTTCGCCGCCGGTGACCGGGGCGCGCCGAGCAGGTGCGCAGCGTGGCCGCTCTCGGCCGTGCTGCGTGTCCCGGCAGACGAGTGGTCACGTCTACTTCAAAGCGACCTCGACGCTGCCGCTCTTCGTCGACGAGGGACGCGTGATGCATGGGCTCGCGCAGCTCTTCCGCGCGCGAGGTGCCGGAGCCGCTCGCGGTCGACAGCGCGCGGCGGTGGATGCTCCTCGACGACGTCGGCACCGCGATCGGCTGGGACGCGCCGCTCGAGGAGCGCGAGTCGGTGCTCCGCGTGTTCGCGTTCATGCAGGTCGCGTCGTCGGACGATCTCGAGGCGCTGCTCGCGATGGGCTGCGTCGATCGCCGGCCCGCGTGGCTCGCACGGGAGATGACGCTGCTCATCGGCGACGACGAGGTCGCTCGCCGGGCTCGAGGAGCATGAGCGCGCGAGGCTGCGCTCGCTCGAGCCGGTCGCTCGCCGCGCTCTGCGCCCGCCTCGACGAGGGCCCGGTGCCGGACGCGCTCGTCCACGGCGACCTGCATCTGGAGAACGTCGCTCGCGTCGCGCGGCAGCTACGTCTTCTTCGACTGGACCGACGCGTGCGTTGCGCACCCGTTTCTCGACCTGATCGACGTCCACCGCGAGGAGGATCCGGCCGTTCCGCGAGCGCCTGCGCGACGCGTACCTCTCGATCTGGTCGGACTTCGCCTCTCGCGAGCGGCTCCTCGCGCTCTGGGAGCTGTCGACGCCGCTCGCGTCGCTCAACCAGGCGGTCAGCTACCGGCACATCGTGGCGAGCGTCGAGCCCGGCTCCGTCCAGCAGCTCGAGTGGGCGCTGCCGCACTGGCTGCGCCTGGTCCTCGCGACCGACTTCGACTCGCTGCCGTGACCCGTCGCTAAGGTCCGGACGCCGTAGACCGCGAGACGAGGAGGGGACCCATGGCTCGTACTCCGCTGCTGGACCACGTGCAACGGGCGGTCGCGGAGGTCGCCGACTCCGAGGGCGGGCTGACGCGCGCGCAGCTCCTGAAGCGCGCCGGCGTCGCGGGGATCGGCCTCACCGCCCTCGGGCGGATGGCTCCGTCCGCCCGGGGCGCGACCCCGGCGAAGGTCGTCGTCGTCGGAGCGGGGCTGGCGGGGCTGACGTGCGCCTACCGTCTCCGCCAGGCCGGGTACTTCGCGGAGGTCCACGAGGCCTCGGGCCGGATCGGGGGACGCTGTTGGACCGGCCGCGGCGACTTCGCCGAGGGCCAGATCTACGAGCACGGTGGCGAGCTGATCGACCAGGGCCACAACGAGATCCGCAGCCTTTCTCAGGAGCTCGGACTCAATCTCGACAATCTCCACCGCGCCGAGGTCAACGGCACCGAGCTGCTCGCCCACTTCGATGGAGTGCCGTACACGGAAGAAGAGATCACCGACGACATCAAGGGGGCGTGGCAGAAGATCCACTCCGACGTCTCGGCGGCGAGCTACCCCACACTCTTCGACAACTTCACGCAGCGCGGGTTCGAGCTCGACCACCTCTCTATCGTCGACTGGATCGAGGAGTCGATCCCCGGCGGGATCGAGTCCCGCCTCGGACAGCTGCTCGACGTCGCCTACAACATCGAGTACGGCGCGGAGTCGGACGAGCAGAGCTCCCTCAACCTGCTCTACCTGCTGGGCTACTCGGGACAGGGCCAGTTCAGGGTGTTCGGACCCTCGAACGAGAAGTACCACGTTCGCGGCGGGAACGACCAGATCACGGATCGGCTCGCGGCGCAGCTCGCCGGCCAGGTCACGACCGGCTCCGAGCTCGTCGCCGTGAGGCAGACGGCCGCGGGCGGGTATGTCCTCACGTTCAGGAACGGCTCGGGGACGACCCCTGTCCCGGCCGACAAGGTCGTTCTCGCCCTGCCGTTCTCGATCGTCCGCCGGTCGGTCGACACGCGCCGGGCCGGCTTCTCTGAACGGAAGCTTCTGGCGATCCGCGAGCAGGGCATGGGCACGAACTCGAAGCTTCACGTCCAGTTCGGGCAGCGGCACTGGAACTCGCTCGGCTCGAACGGTGAGACGTTCTCGGATCGCGGCTACCAGAACAGCTGGGAGGTCTCGCGCGCGCAGCCGGGAACGTCCGGGATTCTCGTCGACTACACCGGCGGAGACGTCGGCGACAGCTTCGGCTCGGGAACGCCCACCGGCCGCGCGGAGCAGTTCCTCGAGCAGATCGAGCCGGTTCTCCCCGACCTCACGCAGCACTGGAACGGGCTGGCCACCGTCGACTACTGGCCGGGCGAGGAGTGGGCGCGGGGGTCGTACTCGTTCTGGAAGGTCGGGCAGTACACGTCGTTCGCCGGGATCGAGGGCAGACAGGAGGGGAACGCGCATTTCTGCGGCGAGCACACGTCGGTCGACTTCCAGGGGTACCTCAACGGCGCGGTCGAGACCGGTGAGCGCGCGGCTGCAGAGGTGATCGCCGACCTCCGCTAACGCACGCGACGGGCGTCCTCGTGCGCCTGCCGCTAACGGAGTATCTCGACCACGTCGCCGTCCTCGACCCGGTGTGCGCGGCCGACGCGTTGGCCTTCGAAGCGCGCCGACGCGCCCCAGACGCGGGCGGCGGAGAACGTCTCCGCGAGCTCGTGGTGGATCGAGTCCGCGACGTCCTCGACCGTCGCGCCGGGGTGCAGCGCGACCGGCTCGTCATCGACCTCGTCGGCTTGCCGGAGGTAGACGCGGACGAGACCGGTCAGATTCCAGATCGCCTCGCGCAGACGATCGACGCTCTCGTCGTCGAGCACCGAGACGGAAACGACGTCGAGCTCCGAGGTCAGCGAGGCGTCCTCGGCCTCATCGGCCTTCGTCAGCGCGAGCAGCGACGGCAGGTCGATGCCCGCCGCCTCGACCTCGGCCCGCACGACGGCGAGCTCCTCGACGGGCGCGCTCGCCGCGTGACAGAACACGATCGCGTCCGCGTTGCGGAGAACTCCGAGCAGCGCGCGGCCTCCTCCCCGGTCCGCGTTCGCGCCCTCGATCAGCCCGGGAATCTCGACGAGCTGGACGAGGACGCCGCCGATCCGCGTCAACGCAGCGACGGGCCGCGTCGTCGTGAACGCGTAGTCGCCGGTCTTGATCTGGATCGCAGAGAGCGCCTGCAGGAGCGACGACTTGCCCGCGTTCGGCGGGCCGACGAACGCGATCTGCGCCGCGCCCTCGCGACGGATCTGGATGGAGTCGCGGTGGACGACCTTCGCCCGGGCGCGGGTCTGCTCGAGCTCCCCGTTGAGCCACTTGCGGAGATCCGCGTAGGGGCCGCTGCGGTAGTCGGGCAGCTCGGCGAGCAGGCCGCGGATGGCGTGAACGCGCTCGCGACCTTCCTTCCCGACCAGCCGCCTCTTGGCGACCTGGGCGAACGTTCGGTGAGGCATTGGCATCGATCCATCTCCTTCGACTCGTGCAGGCGGCGCGGCGGCCTCGTCGAGGTCCGCGAGTCGCGCCTGTCCTGCCGCTTCCTCGGCGCGTTACTGGAAGCGGCGGACTAGCCGGTCTTGTCGGTGATGGTCGCGTGCCAGGCGCGCTCGTGCGCCCGGCAGATGCCGTTGTTCATGACGCCGGGAGCATAGATGGTCGATCGGTAATTCCTCGCCGCGCGGATGGTGGCTGAGACACATCGCCGGCTGCCGCCGCCCGTCCTCGCCCGTATTCCCGATACGCGCTCGGACGAGCGGCGTCCCCGGCTCGGTCTCAGCCATCCCCGCATCGGCGGCAATTACCGATCAACCATCTCGCGGTCAGCGCGGCTCCCAGCCGACCTCGATGACGTAGCCGTCGGGATCGCGGAACTTCACGCTCACGTAGTCGGGCTCGTCCCACCACTCCACGATCTCGAGCCCGTCCGCGGCGACACGGTCGCGGAAAACGCGCACGTCGTCGGGGGTGTCCGCGCCGCGGCCGAAGTGGAAGAACGGCGGCAGCACGACCGGCTCGTCGATCTGGCCGATGGCAAGAGAGAAGCCGGCTGCGTCGTGCAGGATTCGAACGCCGTCCTCGCGCGGCTCGGGCTCGGCCTCGAACCCGAAGTAGCGCTCGTAGAAGCGGATCGAGCGCGCCTGATCCGAGACGGCGAGCGCGAGGTGGTCCACCTAGCGCGCCCTCGCCCCCACGAGGCCGGGGCGAACGAGGCGCGGTGGCGCGACGAGGCCGGCGTCCTTGACCGGCGGGTTGAGCGGCTCTGCGAGCGGCTCGGCGCCGAACGACGCCCGCACGCGCTCTCCCGGCGGCTCGCCGTAGAGCGTCGTCCGCTGGCGCGGGACCCGCCCGGCCGAGCGAATGAGCTCCTCCATCCGCTCCGGCGGCAGCTCTTGACCGTAGGCCGCGCCGGCCGAGCGCGAGATCGACTCGTTCATCAGCGTCCCACCGAGGTCGTTCACCCCCGCACGCAGCGCCTCGCGCGTGCCGTCCGGGCCGAGCTTGACCCACGACGCCTGAATGTTCGTGATCCATGGATGCAGCGCCAGCCGCGCGACCGCGTGCACGAGGAGGGCCTCACGGAACGTCGGCCCGCGCCGTGCGCGCCCCTGCACGTACATCGGCGCCTCCATCGGCACGAACGGCAGCGGCACGAACTCGGTGAAGCCATCCGTCTGCTGCTGCTGCTCGCGCGCGCGGAGGAGATGCCGCGCCCAGCTCCGCGCCGAGTCCGCGTGCCCGAACATGAGCGTGACGTTCGACCGCAGGCCGACCCGGTGCGCGGCGGCGTGGACCCCGAGCCACTGCGCCGTCGTGACCTTGTCCGGGCAGATCACGCGCCGGACCTCGTCGTCGAGCACCTCGGCTGCCGTTCCCGGGAGCGACCCGAGACCGAGGTCGCGCAACCGCGCCAGGTACTCGTCGAGTGGGAGCCCGAGCGTCGCCGCGCCTTGCCAGATCTCGAGCGCCGAGAACGCGTGCACGTGGATGCCCGGCACCGCGCGCTTGATCGCGCGCACCACGTCCGCGTAGTAGTCGCCGGTGAACGCCGGATGGATCCCGCCCTGGAGGCAGATCTCGGTCGCGCCGCGCTCCCACGCCTCCTCCGCGCGGCGGACGATCTCGGCCAGAGGAACGAGGTACGGCGCGCCGCGCAGGTTCCGCGCGAGCCGCCCTTTCGAGAAGGCGCAAAAGCCGCAGCGGAAGTAGCAGACGTTCGTGTACTGGACGTTGCGCGTCACGACGTACGTCACCTCGTCGCCGCAGACGTGCCGGCGGAGCCGGTCCGCCGATGCGAGCACGCGCTGGAGCTCCTCGCCGCGCGCGGAGAGCAGCCGCGTGAGCTCGTCCTCGCCGAGATCGTCGCTCGTCAGCCCGAGCGGGAGCGCGTCGCGCGAGACGACGAGTGGGATAGAGCCGGGCTCGCCGGGTGCCCACGAGTCGTCGCGCGCGAGTCCGGCGGCATCGGATGCGCGCCGCACGGACGGCGCGACGGCGGGGTCGACCCAGCGCTCGAGGTCATCGACGTACTCCGGGTAGACGGGCAAGCGGGGCGCGAGCTCGAGGCCGCGGCTCCGTGTCGCCTCCGCGAGCCGCTCGACGTCCGGCCACGGCGCCTCGGGGTTGACGTGGTCGATCGTGACCGGCGACACGCCGCCCCAGTCGTCGATACCGGCGTCGAGCAGGCGTGGGAAGTCGTCGTACGCGAGGTTCGGCGGCGCCTGCACGTGCCAGCGCGAGTCCGAGGAGGATGCGCGCGACCGCGATCGTCCACAGGTGGTCATCGAGCGACGGCTCGGGATGCGACGCCATGCGCGTCCCCGGCTTCGCGCGGAAGTTCTGGACGATGACCTCCTGGATGTGTCCGTGCTCCTCGCCGAGCGCCTTCAGCGCGAGGAGGGCGTCGATCCGCTCCTCGCGCGTCTCGCCGATCCCGATGAGGATCCCGCTCGTGAACGGGATCGCGAGCTCGCCCGCGAGCCGGATCGTCTCGAGGCGGCGCGCCGGGACCTTGTCGGGCGAAGCCCAGTGCGGCCCGCCCTTTTCCCCGAGCCGCTCCGCGGTCGTCTCGAGCATGATCCCCATCGACGCGCTCACCGGCCTGAGCGCCGCGAGCTCCTCGCGCGCCATCACGCCCGGGTTCAGGTGCGGAAGCAGCCCGGTCTCGTCGAGGACGAGGCGGGCGCAGCGCGCGAGGTATTCGAGCGTCGTCTCGCAGCCGAGCGCGCGTAGCTCGTCGCGGGCGACCTTGTACCGGAGCTCGGGCCGGTCGCCGAGCGTGAAGAGGGCCTCGCGGCAGCCCGCCGCGGCGCCCGCGCGCGCGATCTCCAGCACGGCTTCCTCCGTCATGTACGCGCGCTCACCCCGACGCGGTGGGCGCGCGAACGTGCAATAGCCGCAGACGTCGCGGCAGAGCGTGGTCAGCGGGACGAAGACCTTCGGCGAGTACGTGACGAGCGGCCCTGCCCGGAGACGGCGCGCCTCGGCGAGCAGGTCGTCGAACGGTGCAGACAGCAGCTCGGCGGCGGCGGTCATGTCGTCGCGAGCATACGTTTCCCCCGCGTGCTGGCCCTTGCGGGACCTCCGCGGCATCATGGGGCGATGGCGGAGAGCACTGCGGCGACATCGCTTCTTCGGCGACCTCTGCTCGAGAAGCGGCTCGACGACGCGTTCGGTAAGCGCCTGACGCTCGTGATCGCCGGAGCCGGCTACGGCAAGTCCACGCTCGTCGCGGGCTGGACGGAGGACGTCGTCTCGGCCTGGCACACGGCGACCGCGGAGGACCGCAGTCTGTCGTCGTTCGCGGTGGGGATCGCCGAGGCGGTCCGGCCCGTGGTGGCCGAGTCCCCGGAGCTCGTCACGACGCTAGCCTCGGCCGACGATCAGCTCGCGCAGGCCGAGACGCTCGCAGCCCGGCTGAGCGAGGCGCTCGAGCCCGCTCTCGAACACGACCTCGTGCTGGTCATCGACGACGCCCAAGAGCTGGCGCCGTCTCCCGCCTCGCTTCGGCTGGTCGAGAGCCTCAGCCGGCAGGGCCCTGCGGGACTGCGCCTCGTGCTGCTCTCACGTGAGACGCTCGACCTGCGAGTCGATCGGCTCCGTGCGCAGGGTCAAGTGCTCGACCTGAGCTCATCCGACCTGGCGTTCACGGCTGACGAGGTCGAGGAGCTCGTGGCTGCCCGTCTCGGTCGGGACACCGAGCTCGGCGCGGTCATCCTCGAAGCCACCGGCGGTTGGCCTGCGGCCGTCCGGCTGGCGGTCGAGGCCATGAGCGCGATGCCCGCCGCCGATCGTGAGCGAGCCCTACGCGACCTCGTCAGGCGTCCGGGGAGCCCGCTCTTCGCGTTCCTCGCGCACGAGGTCTTCGAACGACAGTCCGGAGACGTGCAAGCGTTCATCCGCACGGTCGCCCCCCTCGACAGCTTCTCGCCGGAGCTCTGCGAAGAGCTCGGCATTGCGCGCGCGAACGAGGTCATCGACGTGCTCGTCCAGCGCGGGCTGTTCGTGCGCGGGATCGGCGACGCGTTCACACTCCACGCACTCATCCGCGAGTTCGCCCATGCGACGTGGCCGCTGACGGACGAGGAGCGACATTCCATCCTCGTCCGCGCGGCCGAGTGGTTCGAGTCGGAAGGCCGAATCGACTCGGCGCTCTCTGCGTTCGCAGCGGCGTCGGCGGAGGGCGAGGTTCGCCGACTGCTCGAAGCGCGCGGACCGGAGCTCCTCGGCTCGGGCCATGCCGACACGGTTCTCAGGCTCGCCGAACGCCTGCCATCCGTCCGTACACCTGGGATCTGGCAGCTGATCGGCGACGCCCTGCTCGAGCGGTCGGACTTCAAGGGGGCGATCGCGGCCTTCGAGCGGGCCGCCTCCGCCGACCGCCCCATCGACACCGCGCTGGCTTGGCGGCTCGGGATGGCCCATCACTGCCGAGGCGAGCTCGGGCGCGCGCTCGAGAGCTACTCGCGGGCGGAGCCCACTCAGGGCGACGGCCCCGACGATGCGCTGCTGCTCGCCTGGTCGGCCGGCACCTGGGGGCTGATGGCCGACGTGAAGGAGGCGTCACCGCTCGCCCGACGGGCCCTGGAGGTCGCGGAGCGCTCCGGAGACGACCGGGCGCTCGCTGCAGCGCACGTCGGCGCGGCCATGGTCGCCGGTCGAGAGGGTCGAAACGCGGATTCGGACCGCCATCTCGGGGCCGCCCTCGGCCCGGCGGAGCGTTCCGGCGATCGGATCATCCTCAGTCGCATCCGGACGAACCGTGCCGCCGGTCTCACGGAACGCGGCCTCTATCGTGCGGCCCTCGTCGAGCTGGAAGAGGCGTTCCGAGTCTCGGCGAGCCCTGGGCTCAAGTTCCTCGAGCGGACGCTGATCGCACGTGCAGTCGCGCACTTCCGACTCGGTCTCCTCGACGAGGCGGCGGCCGACTTCACGAGGGTCGTCGAGCTGTCGCTCGAGAGCGGCAGCACCGAGGCGGGGCTAGGGGTGTCGGGGCTCGGCGACGTCCACAGCGAGCGAGGCAATCTCGTGCTGGCGCGAATCGCATACGAGGACGCGCTCGAGAGGATCGAGCAGGACCTCAACCCCGACGTTGTCGCTCCGACGCTGTGCGGTCTCGCGAGGGTCCTCGTCGATGACGAGCCGTCGCGCGCCAAGGCCCTCGGCGAGCGGGCACTACCTCTCCACTCGGCCTACCCGGCGGCGGCGTTGAACACCGTGGGCTGGCTTGCGCTCGCCGCCGGCGACCGGGAGGAGGCGGCGGCGGCGGCTGCGGCTGCGGTCGTCCAGGCCCGAGGGTTGCAGGATCGCTACAACCTCGCGGAAGCGCTCGAGCTCGGCGTGTTCGCGAGCGGCGAACCCGCAGCACGGAAGGCGCAGCTCGAGGAAGCGCTCGCAATCTGGCGTGAGATCGAGAGCAGGGTGCGCAGCGCCGAGTGCGAGCTCGCCCTGGCGAGCCTCACTTCGGGCGCAGAAGCTCGTGCAGCCGAGGATCGCGCCGCGCGGAGATTGCGCGCGCTCGGAGTCCGGGTAAGCGCCACCGGGCCGGCCGGTCTCCTGCGCACAATCGCGACGCCCGCCCCCATCCCCCTCGCGGTGCAGGTGCTCGGCGGCTTCGCGGTGCTTCGAGACGGTGTGCGCGTACCGCTGTCCGCATGGCAGACGAAGAAGCCGCGCGAGCTGCTGAAGCTCCTCGTCTGCCGTAGGGGCCGACCCGCGCCGAGAGAAGTCGTCATGGAGGCTCTCTGGCCCGGCGATGACCCACAGAAGCTCGGGAACCGGCTCTCGGTCGCACTCAGCACGCTCCGCTCCGTGCTCGACCCGGACCGCCGGTTCGGAGCAGAGCATTTCATCCGAGCCGATCGCGACTCCATCGCGATCGACCCCGAGGCGGTCCTCGTGGACGTCGAGGTGTTCCTCCACGCAGCCGAGGCAGGTCTCTCGCTCCGCTCCGGCGACCGAGACGACGCCGAGGAGTGGCTCGCCCAGGCGGAGGCAACCTACGCGGGCGACGTCCTCGAGGAGGATCCGTACAGCGAGTGGGCGGTCTCTCTGCGAGAGGAAGCCCGCGCGACGTACATCTCGGTGGCGCATGCGCTCGCCCGGGACGCGTCGGACACCGGGCGTGACGAGGATGCGCTGCGGTACTTCCTCCGCATCCTCAGCCGCGATGCCTACGATGAAGGCGCGCATCTGGGCATCGTGTCGGCGCTCGAGCGACTCGGGCGGAGGGGCGAGGCCCGCCGCTCGTACGGCGGCTACGTCGCCCGCATGGAGGAGATCGGCGCGACTCCCGCGGCGTTCCCGGCGACGGCTTAAGAGAAGCCGAAGCCCCTCGGCGAGACTCCGCCGGTGGAGACGTTCATCGTCCGGCTCTGGGCGCCGTCGCCCGACCTCGCGGAGGAGATCTCTCCGGGAGTGCTGCACGGGAGCGTGGAGCACGTCGGCTCGAAGGACAGCCGACGGTTCACGAACGGCGACCACCTCCTCGAGATCCTCAGGATCGCGCTCGACCCGCGTTGCGAAGACCAGGGTGCCGCCGGCCGTTCCCCGAGCACGGATTAAGGCAACCCAAAGCGCGGGCCGGAAGATCACTCCTCTCCTCGCGACGCGACGAGAGGAAAGGAGATGGCATGCAGACGCAACGCGCACTCTTCGGCACCGCGACGGTCCTGGGCTTGGCGGTGGCCGTCGTTCTCGCACTCCCGGGCACCGCCGCCGTCACGTCCCCCGCGGACGCCGCGGGAGCCACCCAGGTTCCGCACGACTACTACCTGGCTCTCGGGGACTCGATGTCCTACGGCTTCCAGCCGGGAAAGGGGACTCGACCCGCGGCGTTTACGACCGGCTACGTCGACGTCTTCGCCGCGCGACTGGAGAAGCTCTCGTCTCAGATCCAGGTCGTCAACTACGGCTGTCCTGGTGAATCCTCTGTGACGTTCACCAGGGGCGGCTGCCCCTGGAAGACGGAGGGCATGAAGCTGCACGACCCGTTTCGCGGATCGCAGCTCAACGCGGCTCTGTCCTTCCTGCGCGCCCATCCAGGGCAGGTCAGTCCGATAACGCTGACGCTGTGGGGCAACGACCTCGCTCCGCTGTCGGCGAGGGGGAAACGCGCGCCGAAGGCGATTGCGTCCTTCGCCTCGCGCCTCACGTCGATCCTGAAGCAGCTGCGGGGCGCCGCGCCGAACGCCCAGATAATCGTCAGCGGGGCATGGAACCCCGAGGGCGATCGCCTGAAGCAAACCCAGCCGCTCTACCGCTCGCTCAACACGGCGATCGCACGAGCCGCGGCGGCCTCGAGTGCCCGTGTCGCAAACATGACTTCGGCGCTCAGCCCGCCCGGGAAGGTCCGCACCCAGCAAGCTCGGCTCTGTGCGCTCACCTTCCTCTGCTCGAAGGGCGATGTGCATCCGACCGACGCCGGGTACCGCGCGATGGCGAACGCCTTCCTGGCTGCGTCGGGCTACCCACGGAACCCGTAGCCGTCCCGCGTCACGACCCAGGGATGAGGAGGTCTGTGCCGCGTGACCGCTAAGGCGGCATCCGGCTTCACCGCGGGTGCCGCCTTTCGTCGGCGGCGCGAACCTCGGCGGGTCGGCAGGCGTAACATCGTCAGCCCTTCGAGCCATCTCCTGAGAAACCGACGCAGGAGGTGACACTGACGATGGATCCAAGAGACCCATGACCACCGACGCGGAGCTCATTCGCGCTGCCCGCTCGGATGCGAGGGCGTTCCGGGAGCTGTACGACCGCTACTCGGACCGCGTCTACCGCTTCCACCTGGGTCGCAGCCGGAGCGCGGACGCCGCGCACGACCTGACTGCGGAGACATTCGCCCAGGCATGGCTCGGGCGGGTTCGCTTCGAGGATCGAGCGGGCGGGTCCGCCGGACCGTGGCTCTTCGCGATAGCCCGTCACGTCCTCTCCGCGTCCGTGCGGCGTGGCCGACTCGAGCGCGCCGCCTGCACGCGACTCGGCATCCTCGAGCGGCTCGATCGCGAGCCCGCCGCGGTCGACCCGGACGAGACGTGGATCGAGGGGCTCGACGAGGCTCTCGCGCAGTTGCCCGAAGGCCAGCTCGATGCGATCCGGCTCCGCTTCGTCGAGGACCTCCCGTACGACGAGCTGGCGAGCGTGCTCGGCACCAGCCCGCGGGCGGCCCGGGTGCGCGTTCACCGCGGCCTGTCGGCACTCCGACTCCGTCTCGACCCATCGAAGGAGAACACGCGATGACCGATCAAACATCCGAACTCAACCGGCTCGGCGACGCGCTCGAAGAGGCGAGCGGGGCCGACCTTCGCTCCCAGGCGACGACTCCTCGCCGGCGACGCGTTTCCACGCGGGTCGCAGCCGTCGCTGCCGTCCTCGCCGTCGTAATTCCCGGCGTGGCGATCGCCGCCTCGCAGCTGATCGGGACGGAAGAGGTCGCGGAGAGCCTCCCGGCGGGCACGCTGGCGCTCGCAGGCACGAACCCGACCTGCACGGTCGTAGTGCAGGACGTCGAGTACCTCTGCACGCTCGAGCATGCGCCCGCGCCCGAGGTCTCCGACTGGAAGGGCACCGTTGAGCCGACCGTCGACTCGACGAGGCACGTCAACGGCGGCTGCCGGGCGCTCACGTCGGACGGTCGCGAATGGCGCTGCTACATCGGCCAGGCGGCGATCGAGCAGCAGATCATCGGGCCTGGCTTCCTCGGCGAGTACGCCCCGTCACCCGGCGTCGGCTAGCCGCCTCTCTCGACGAGCTGCAGGTCGACCGGCGCGTGTCGACTTGCAGCTCGGGTATTCGTCGTTTGGGCGAACGGACGGCGACCGAAGGAGACGCGATGAAGTTCTTGTTCCTGATCCACGGAGACGGCGACGCGGAGGCTGCGCTGATGCGCGAGGAGCGCCTGAGCATCGTCAAGGAGCACATGGAGTACACGGACATGCTCCGCGACCTCGGCGTCTACGTCTCGGGCGAGGCGCTCGAGGACGCGGGCACGGCGTTCGTGGTGCGACCTGGCGACAAACCGATCGTCACCGACGGCCCGTTCGCGGAGACGAAGGAGGCCGTCGGCGGCTTCTACGTCGTGGACGTGCCGGATCGGGACGAGGCGGTCCGGCTGGCAGGGAAGATCCCGCTCAGCCCGGGGGTCGCGGTCGAGGTGCTGCGCATCGTCGAGTTTGACTAGCCGGCGGGCCAGAGGCCGCCGAAGGGCACCCAGCGGCGGCCGGTGAAGCGTCGCAGCCGGCCCTGTTCGACGGGGAAGCCGTCAGTAGCCGAGGTGCGCACCGTGACTCCCGGAATGAGGAACGGGTTCCCGGCGCTGGTGATCGAGCGCGCACGGGCTATCAGCCTCGCGCGCGTCGGGCTCGCTCCGAGGCGCTCGAAGAGGGAGACCGTCTCGTACGCGACCGCCATGCCATGCACGTGCTGCAGGTCGCGCACGTTCGCGCCGCGCGCGTACCGCTTCATCAGCGTCCGGTACAGCCGCATGCCGGGATCGCTCTTCCACTGCGGGTCGGCCGGGTCCTTGAGGAACGCGAGCGAGATCGCTCCCCGAGGCGTCGCGCTCGCAGAGGACGCCTTGGCATCGGCGAGGACGCGGGGTTTCCAGCGGAGCCGGTCGAGGGAGGCGTAGGCACGGGTCGCGAGCCGCGGCGTGGCGAAGACCGCGAGGACGTCGGCGCGCGATGCGCGCAGCCGCGCGACCTCTTGGTGGACGCTGGCGGCGGTAGGCTCGAACGCCTCGTCCGCGACGATTCGCGACGCGGAGCCCGCGAGCCCGCTTCGGAGACCGCTCAGTAGCTCCCTGCCGTCCACGCCGTCCTCGTACAGGACGGCGACCGTGCTCCGCGCGAGCGTGCGCGCGACGTAGCGGCCGTAGACCCAGCCCTCGGCCTGGCCGTTCGGCTGGAAGCCGATCGACCACGGGAACTTTCGGCGGTCCCTGCCCCACGTCGTCGCTCCCGAGGTCGTGAAGAGCTGTGGCACCTTCGCGGAGTTCAGGTACCCGCGCGCGGCGATGCTCTGCTCGGTGCCGGCCGGTGAGACGATCGCGAGCACCTCGTCCTCCTCGACGAGCTGCCGGGTCGCGTCCTCGGTCGCCGCCGGGTCACCGTCGTCGTTCGCGATCGTGAGGTCGAACGTTCGGCCCGCGACGCCGCCCCGCGTGCTGACGTGAGCGAGGTACGCCCTCACTCCGCGCGCGACGGCGGCCCCCGTCCCCGTGAGCGGGCCGGTCGTCCCGAGGTGGATCGAGACGGCGGTGACTCCGGGGTCGGCGCTGCTCCCCGCGAGCGCGGCGGGGAGCGCGACGAGAGCTGTTGCGCCCACGAGCACCGCCGCGGCGAGCCCGCTCCGTCGTCGCAACGCCCTCCTCCGCTGCCCGTCGCCGGCGACCGCCACGGTGACGCTCCGACGCGGCCCCAACCGCCCCCAGGGGCACTCCCGTGTCCCTGAGGACACGCTATCGGCGATTCGCTCACGCATGGTTCAGACGTTCGTGCCAACTTCGAGCGTCCGCGGCTGCGCATCCTCGGCCCCGCCGCGCCGGTCTCGTCTCAGCTCTGCTTGGGCCGAGGGTACAGGCGGCTCGCGATCGCCTGGCCCGCGCGCCGGAAGAGCCCGGCGACGCCGTTCGGCAGGACGAACATGAGCAGGATGAGGATGACCCCGAAGACGATCGCCGCGCCACCCGGCTTCTGCGTCTCCTCGATGACGCGGTCGGGCAACAGCGACCCGAGATCCTGGCCCTGAGCCCAGGAGGTCGGCAGGAACGCGATGACGATCGCTCCGAAGACGAGACCCGAGAGGCCGCCGAGCCCGCCGATCACGATGCCGACGAGGAGGTAGATCGAGAGGACGATGGAGTACGAGTCCGGGCTCACGCCCGTGGTCGCGAGCGCCAAGAGGCCACCGGCGAGACCCGCGTACGCGGCACTGATGCCGAACGCGAAGGTCTTGTAGCGCGCGAGGCTCACTCCGGACGAGACGGCGGCGGTCTCGGTGTCCCGCACCGCGCGCAGCGCGCGACCCGTGCGTCCTCGCAGGATGAGCCAGGCGGCCGCGAGGCCGACGAGCGCGATCGTCCAGCAGAGGTAGTAGAGCCACTGGTCCGGGGTCAGCGTCCGGCCCAGGACGTCCACGTCCCCGGTCGACCCCGTCAGCTCCGGAGACCCCGAGAGCGAGATGCCCTGTCCGCCTCCGGTCCACTCCTCGAACCGCCTCGCCATGGACGGCATCGCCACGGCGATCGCGAACGTCGCCAAGGCGAGGTAGAGACCCGACAGCCGCAGCGCCGGGAACCCGAACGCATACCCGAAGACGCCCGTGAGGAGCGCGGCGATCGGCAGCGTCCACACGTCCTTCATGCCGCCGGAGATCGGCCCGCCGAACTGCTCGTTCCCGACCATGAGGATCGCGGTCGTGTACGCGCCGATCGCCATGAAGGCACCGTGCCCGAGCGAGATCTGCCCCGTGTAGCCCGTGAGGATGTTCAGCCCGACGAGCGCGATCAGGTAGATGCCGACGTACGCGTACTCGCGCGTCTTGAACTCGCTGACGAAGGCGGGCAGCACGGCGACGAAGACGACGAACGCCGCGAAGGCGGCGAACCCCACGATCTGCTTCTGGCGCGGGGTCATACTCGCTTCACCTCCGGCCTCCCGAAGATGCCCGACGGGCGGATGAGGAGGACGGCGAGGATGAGCAACAGCGCACCCGGCACCCGCAACTCCTCCGTGAACCAGTCGAACGCGCCGTACTGGCTCAGGTAGCTGAGCATGTTCAGGAGCACGCCGAGGACGAGGCCGCCGACGACCGCGCCCACCGGCGAGTCGATGCCGCCGAGCACGGCCGCAGCGAAGGCGTAGATCAGCACCGGCTGCATCATGTTCGGGTCGAGGAGGACGGTCGGCGCAGTCAGGAGCCCCGCGACTGCGCCGAGGGCCGCAGCGAGCCCCCAGCCGAGCGCGAGCATCCACGTGACCCTCACGCCGACGAGCCGCGCCTCGTCCGGGTTCACGGCGGCGGCACGGAGCGCGAGCCCGAGCTTCGTAAAGCGGAAGAGCAGCCAGAGCAGGAGGACGATTCCCAGGATCACGCAAATCGTCCCGAGGTCGTGCGCGGTGATGAACACGCCGCCGATCTCGTAGATGTCCGTCCCGAACGGGCTCTCGAGGAACTTCGGCTCGCCGCCCCACTCCCAGAGGATGAAGCCGTTGATCGCGACGAGCAGGCCGATAGTCACCACGACGACGCGCAGGACGGTGCCCCGCTCGACCGGCCGGATGACCACGCGGTGGGTCGCGACCCCGCCGACGAACGACAGCACGAGAGCAGCCGCCGCCGCGGGCCAGTAGCCCCAGCCGTGGTTGAACGTCAGCGTCCACGCGATGTACGCGCTGAGCGTGGCCATCTCGCCCTGCGCGAAGTTGATCACGCCCGTCGAGCGGTGGATGATCACGAGCGCGAGCGCCAGAGACGCGTACACGCCGCCCTGGGCGAGCCCCGAGACCACCTGCTGCGCGAAGTCGGCGAACCCGGCGGCGACCACGGCCTAGTACCCGAGGTACGAGCGGCGGACCGACTCGTCTCCCTGGAGCTCCGCGCTCGTCCCCGCGAGCGCGACCCGTCCGACCTCGAGCACGTACGCCCGCGACGAGCTCGCGAGCGCGATCCGCGCGTCCTGCTCGACGACGAGCACTGTCAGACCTTCCTCCTCGTTCAGCCGCCGCACCGTCTGGAAGAAGTCGCGCACGATCATCGGCGCCAGGCCGAGCGACGGCTCGTCGAGGAGAAGCAGCCGCGGCCGGCTCATCAGCGCGCGCGCGAGCGCGAGCATCTGCTGCTCGCCGCCCGAGAGCGTCCCCGCACGCTGGCGCCCGCGTTCGCCCATCCACGGGAAGTAGCCGGTCACACGCTCGATGTCCGCCTTCACGCCCTTCCGGTCGCGACGCACGTGCGCGCCGAGGCGGAGGTTCTCCGCCACCGTGAGGTCGACGAACGTGCCGCGGCCTTCGGGGACGTGCGCGATCCCTGCCCGCGCCGCGGCCTCGGGGCCGCCGCGGAGCGTCTTCCCGTCGAGCTCGACGACTCCGCTGCGCGAGACGGTTCCCGAGATCGCACGGAGCGTCGTCGTCTTGCCGGCGCCGTTTGCGCCGAGGACGGAGACGACCTCGCCCTCGCCGACCGTCAGGGAGACGCCGCGGAGCGCCTGCACCGGCCCGTAGCGGGCCTCGATCGCGTCGAGCTCCAGGAGCGTCCTCACTCGGTTTCCTTCTCAGGTGCTTCGATCACGGCGGTCTGCTCAGTTTCGTCCGCGGGAGGCGGCTGCGCGGCAGGCTCGGGCTCGTCGAGGTCGTCGACTCCGAGGTAGGCCTCGATCACGGCCGGGTCGGCCTGCACCTGCGCCGGCGCGCCGTCCGCGATCTTGCGCCCGAAGCTGAGCACGTTGACGTGGTCGGAGATCGTCATGACGAGGTTCATGTGGTGCTCGACGAGGAGCACCGTGAGCGAGAAGTCGTCGCGGATCTTCTGGATGAAAGTGCCGAGCTCGCCGACCTCCTCGTGGTTCAGGCCGCCGGCCGGCTCGTCGAGCAGGAGCAGCCGCGGCTTCGCGACGAGCGCCCGCGCGAGCTCCACGCGCTTCTGGATCCCGTACGGCAGCGCGGCCGCTGGGAGGTACGCGCGCTCCGTGAGCCCGACGAAATCGAGGGCGGCGAACGCGTCCTCCTCGCCCGCCTTGCGCCCGAGGCTGTGCGCGCCGATGAGGACGTTCTCGAGCACCGACATCGTGCGGAAGAGCTGGAGGTTCTGGAACGTGCGCGCGATGCCCTTGCGCACGATCGAGTGCGGCGAGGAGCGCAGGAGCGACGAGCCGTCGTACTCGACCGCGCCCGAGTCGGGCTTGTACAGGCGCGTGATCACGTTGAACGCAGTCGTCTTCCCCGCGCCGTTCGGCCCGATCAGCCCCGAGATCTGCCCTTCCTCGACGTCGAACGAGACCCCGTCGAGCGCGACGATGCCCCCGAAGCGGAGCGTGACGTCCCGGACGGAGAGGAGCGCCATCGGCGTCCAACCCTAAACGGGTTCCGCGCACGCTGGCAACGGAGATGCACATCTTGCGCGAGCAATCAGGCTGGTGCCGGGCCGCTGTTCCAGAGACGGATCACGGCCGTTTCCCGCTCCCAGCCGAGCACGCTGATCGTCGCGGTGTCGAGCGCGAACCGGCAACCGTCCGTCGGAGCGAGGCCGAGCCAGCGGGCGGCGAGCACGCGCAACAGGTGTCCGTGCGCGAAGACGACCGCAGCGCCGTCGGCCGAGCGCAGCTCGGCGACGACACGGTCGACCCGCGCACCGACCTCGTCGGCGGTCTCCCCGCTGGGGACGCCGTCGCGCCAGAGCGTCCAGCCCGGCCGCTCCTCGCGGATCTCGGCCGTCGTCCGCCCGTCGTACGCGCCGTAGTCCCACTCCTGAAGCTCGGCGCGCTGCTGCGCCGCGCCGCCGAAGCCGGCGAGCCGGCAAGTCTCGAGCGCCCGCGTGAGCGGGCTCGTGAGGACGAGGACGAACTGCCACCGGCCCAGCGCGGCGCCGAGCCTAGACGCCTCCCTCCTGCCCTCGTCCGTCAGCGGAACGTCGGTGCGGCCGGTGTGCTTCCCCGAACGGCTCCACTCGGTCTCGCCGTGCCGGACGAGGACGACGTCGGCCGGATTCGCGGTCATCGAGGCCACAGGATGTCACCGCTGGCATTACGATCGGAGCGATGGACCTGCGGGACACGCCGGACGAGGCTGCCTTTCGCGCCGAGCTTCGCTCCTGGCTCGAGGAGAACCTTCCCGAGGAGCTCCAGGGGCACCGCGGCGGCGCTGCGCGCTTCGAGGGCGAGGCGATGCGCGCGTGGAGCCGCGCGCTGTACGACGCGGGCTACTCGGGCCTGACCTGGCCGAAGGAGTACGGCGGCGGCGGAGCGCCGTACACGCACCAGGCGATCTTCCTCGAGGAGATGGCGCGCGCCGAGGCGCCGCCCCACGTCGGCGTCATCGGCCTCGGCATGGCCGGGCCGACGATCATGGCGCACGGCACCGAGGAGCAGAAGGCGCGCTACCTCGCGCCGATCCTCTCCGCCGAGGAGATCTGGTGCCAGGGCTTCTCGGAGCCGGGCGCGGGCTCCGACCTCGCGGGCGTCCGCACGAGCGCGCGCCAGGAGGACGGCCACTTCGTCGTCGACGGGCAGAAGGTCTGGTCGTCGTTCGCACACCTCGCGAGCTTCTGCATCCTGCTCACGCGCAGCGACCCCGAGTCGACCCGTCACGCGGGGCTCACCTACCTCATCGTCGACATGAAGGCACCGGGGGTCGAGGTGCGCCCGCTCACCCAGATCACCGGCGAGGCCGAGTTCAACGAGATCTTCTTCTCCGACGTGCAGGTGCCGGTCGAGAACCTCCTAGGCGAAGTCGGTGGCGGCTGGCAGGTGGCGATGACGACGCTCCTGCACGAGCGCGGGACGCTCGGCTTCGCGCTCCAGGCCGCGCTCGAGGTGCAGATCCGCAAGCTCGCCGCGCTCGCCCGTGATCGCGGCGCCGACCCGCTGCAGCGCGACCGCATCGCGCGCGAGTGGATCGAGATGCAGGCAGTACGGTTCACGAACTACCGGTCGCTCTCGCAGCTCGTGAAGACCGGGTTGCCCGGCCCGGAGGGCTCGATCTCGAAGCTCGTCTGGTCGGAGGCGAACCAGCGCGTGACGAAGCTCGCGCTCGAGCTCCTCGGCCCCGACGCATCGCTCTGGGACGAGAACGCCCCGTACGGCGGCTACTGGCAGTACCAGCAGCTGCGGAGCCGGGGAAACACGATCGAGGCTGGGACCTCGGAGGTGCTCCGCAACATCGTCGCCGAGCGCGTGCTCGGACTCCCCAAGTCGCGCTGATGGATTTCACGTTCACACCTGAGCAGGAAGCGCTTCGCGAGCAGGCCCGCGCTTATCTCGCCGCTCATCCGGAGCCGTCCTGGAAGGACCTGGCCGAGCTCGGCTGGACGGGCGTGTCCGTGGCGGAGGAGGACGGCGGCGCGGGGCTCGGCTTCGTCGAGGAGGCGGTCCTGCTGGAGGAGCTCGGCCGCGCGCTGTACAAGGGGCCGTACCTCTCGACGATCGGCATCGTCCTTCCCGCTCTTCCGGCGGAGCTCCAGGCCGAGGTCGCCGCGGGCGAGACGAGCTGGACGCTCGCGTTCGGGCCGCTCGTGCCCGACCTCGACACCGCGGACCGGATCGCGATCGTCGGCGGCGACGGAATCTACGAGCTCGAGGGCGCGGAGCGCGAGGTCCTGTCCACGACCGACGAGACTCGACCGCTGGGCGTCGTCCGCGGCGGTGAGCCCGGGCGTAGGCTCGCCGAGACGGACGTCCTCGAGGAGATCCGTCCGCGCTCGCTGGCGGCACTTGCGATCGAGGCGTGCGGCGTCGCGCGCCGCGCGCTCGAGTACGCGATCGAGCACGCTGCGAGCCGCGAGCAGTTCGGAAAGCGGATCGGCGTCTACCAGGCCGTGTCCCATCCGCTCGCGGACGCATACACGCGCGCTCGAGCTCGCGCGCTCGCTGGCGCTCTGGGCCGCCTGGTGCGTCGCCGAGCAGGACGAGCAGGCGCCCGTCGCCGCGGCGGCCGCAAAGTCATTTGCCGCGGAGGCCGCGGTGCAGGTCTGCGAGACGGCGATTCAGGTGCACGGCGGGATCGGCTTCACGTGGGAGCACGTGCTCCACCGCCTGTACAAGCGCGCGCTCTGGATCGAGAGCTTTGCGGCGTCGAGCTCGAGCCTGCGGGCCGAGGTCGCGGCGTCGCTGCTGGAACAACCGCTCGTACCCGCTGACCCAAGGAGGGTGACGTGGAAGGCCTGATCATGGACTACGAGCTCAACGTGCCGGCGATCCTCCGCCGCGGCGAGCAGCTCTTCGGCGACCGCGAGATCGTCACGCGCCTTCCCGACCGGAGCTGGCATCGCTACACGTACGCCGACTTCGCGCCGCGCGCGCGCCGGCTCGCCGCAGCGCTCCGCAACGAGCTCGGCCTCGGCGACGGCGATCGGGTCGCGACCTTCGGCTGGAACCACTACCAGCACCTCGAGATCTATCTCGGCGTGCCGGTTGGCGGGATGGTCACGCACACGCTCAACCTGCGGCTCCATCCCGATGACCTGACGTACATCGCGACGCACGCGGGCGACAAGGTTCTGATCGCAGACAAGGTGCTGTGGCCGCTCGTCGACAACTTCCGCGAGCGGGTCGGCTTCGAGCACGTCGTCGCGGTCGGAGACGGTCCCACTCCCGACGGCGCGATCGAGTACGAGGACCTGCTCGCGAGCGCCGAGCCGGGCGACCTCCCGGACCGGGAGATCGACGAAAGGGCCGCCGCCGCCATGTGTTACACGAGCGGCACCACCGGCCAGCCGAAAGGTGCGGTGTACTCGCACAGGGCGATTGCCGTGCACACGATGGCGTGCGCGATCGCGGGGGTCCTCGCCGTGACCGAGCAGGACACGGTGCTGCCTGTCGTCCCGATGTTCCACGCGAACGCCTGGGGCTTCCCGTTCACGTGCACCTTCGTCGGCGCGAAGCAGGTCTTCCCCGGCCCGTTTCTCGACGGCCCGAGCCTGCTCGAGGCGTTCGAGCAGGAGAAGGTCACGATCACCGCCGGTGTGCCGACGATCTGGATGGGCATCCTCGCCGAGCTCGACGCGAACGCCGACAAGTACGACACGTCGACCGTCCGCTGCATGGTCGTCGGCGGCTCGGCGGCGCCGCAGTCGATGATCGAGGCGTTCGAGAAGCGCCACGGCCTGCGGATCCTGCATGCGTGGGGCATGACCGAGATGTGCCCGCTCGGGACCGTCTCCGGGCTGACCACGCGCGAGGCCGATCTCTCCGAGGACGAGCAGTTCCGCTACCGCGCGAAGCAGGGCATCCCGGCGCCGTTCGTCGAGATCCGTGCGCGCGGGGCCGAGGGTCTGGTGCCGTGGGATGGCGCCACGATGGGCGAGCTCGAGGTCCGTGGCGCCTGGATCTCCAGCGCCTATTACGACAGTCCTGAGGGCGCAGATCGCTGGACGGACGACGGCTGGTTCAAGACCGGCGACATCGTCACCATCGAGCCGCACGGCTATATCGAGATCCAGGACCGCTCGAAGGACCTCGTGAAGTCGGGCGGCGAGTGGATCTCCACGGTCGCGCTCGAGAACGCGCTGATGGGTCATCCGGCGGTCGCAGAGGCCGCGGTGATCGCGGTGCCCGACGAGAAGTGGGCCGAGCGGCCGCTCGCGGTGGTCGTGTTGAAGGAGGGCCAGTCGGCGACAGACGAGGAGCTCCGCGACTTCCTCGCGCCCAACTTCGCGAAGTGGTGGCTGCCGGAGCGCTTCGAGTTCGTGGAGGAGATCCCGAAGACCGCGGTCGGCAAGTTCCGCAAGACCGCGCTCCGGGAGCAGTTCGCTGCCGAGCCGCAGCCGGCTGAAACTACGTGAAGCTCACAAGGAAATCCACCGACTCAGCGGCCGCGAAGCGGACGCCTTTAGGGATTCTCGCGCGACGGGAGTTCGCGCTAGCGAAGTCCCGTCTTGCGCATGACTGAGTTCATCTCGACGGAGCAGGACGGGTTCGTCGCCGTCGTCACCATTGACCACCCGCCCGTGAACGCGCTCTCGGCGCCGCTGCTCGAGGAGCTCGAGGAGGAGATCGACCGGCTCGACGGGGACGACTCCGTCCGCGCGATCGTGCTGCGCGGCGCCGGCGACCGGGCCTTCGTCGCGGGCGCAGACATCTCCGAGTTCCCGGCGCTGCGCGAGGCGGCGGCGGAGGCTCACGAGTCGGGCTCGGCGCGCGGGATCCAGAAGCTCGGCGCGCGGATGGACAAGGCGCGGACGCCATTCGTCGCAGCCATACACGGCTTCTGTCTGGGCGGTGGCCTCGAGCTCGCGATGTGCTGCGACATCCGCGTCGCCTCGGAGGACGCTCAACTCGGCCAGCCGGAGATCAAGCTCGGGCTGATCCCCGGCGGCGGCGGCACGCAGCGGCTCCCGCGCCTCGTGGGTCTGGGGCGGGCGCTGCTCCTGAACATGACCGGGGACTTCATCGACGCGGCGACGGCGTACGACTGGGGCCTCATCGAGAAGGTCGTCGCGCGCGAGGAGCTGCTCGACGCGGCGACCGGGATCGCGGCCACGATCGCGGCGCGCTCGCCGGTCGCGATCGGGATCCTGCGCGAGCTGGCACGGACGACCCGCGACCTCCCCCTCGAAGAGGGCCTGCGCCGCGAGGCGGACGGCTTCCGCCGCTGTCTCGAGTCGGAGGACGGCGCGGAAGGCGTGGCCGCGTTCCTCGAGAAGCGCGAGCCGCAGTTCACCGGCCGGTAAGGTCGCGTCCGTGATCCGCGCGTGCGTGCGGTAGTCCTCACCGCGACCGGTGGGCCCGAGCGGCTCGCTGTCCAGGACGTTCCGGAACCGGACCCCGGAAGCGGCACTGTCGTCCAGGTCCGCGCGGCCGGCGTCAACTTCGCGGACGTCCTCGTCCGGCTCGGGCAGTACCCGCAGATGCCGGAGCTCCCGACCGTGCTCGGCTCGGAGATCGCCGGCGAGCTCGAAGGGAACCGCGTGTTCGGGTTCGTGCCGGGAGGGAGCGGCGGGTACGCCGAGCGCGCCGCCGTCGACCGGCGCTGGCTCCTCCCGCTTCCGCTCAGCGCGAGCTTCGCGGAGGGCGCCGCGTTCGCGACCGCGTTCCTCACGGCCTGGATCCCGCTGACCGAGCTCGTCCGGATCGCGTTCGGCGCGCGTGTCCTCGTCACCGCGGCCGGCGGCGCGGTGGGCACCGCCGCCGTCCAGCTCGTCGGCGCGCTCAACGGCGTCCCGCTCGCGGCGGTCGGCAACGCGGAGAAGAAGGGGCTGCCGCTCTCGCTCGGTGCGCAGGAGGCCGTGACGTACGAGGAGCTCGGCGAGCTCGACCAGGTCGACGTCGTCTTCGATCTCGTCGGCGGCGACGTCTTCGCGAGCTCGCTCTCGCTGCTCAAGCCGATGGGAACGGCGATCGCGGCCGGTTACGCGGGTGGGCTCTGGCACGACGTGAGCCCGACGTGGCTCGTCGGTCGGAACATCGGCGTGCACGGCTTCTACCTCGGTCGGTTGCTCGGCCGGAATCCGGAGCTCGTCGAGCGCGCCGGACAGGACGTGCTGCGGCTCTGGGAAGGTGGCGTCGTAAAGCCGGTCGTCGGGGCCGAGTTCACGCTCGAGGAGGCCGGCACGGCGCACAGGCTCATCGAGGAACGCAAGTCGACCGGAAAGGTGGTGCTCATTCCGTGACAGCTCTCGTCACCGGGTCCGCGGGCGGGATCGGCAGCGCGATCGTGAGAAAGCTGACCGCGGAGGGCTTCGACGTGAAGGAGCTCGACCTCGTCGACGGCTTCGACGTCACCGACCCGGACGCCTGGGAGCACGTCGGCTCGGTCGACTTCGCGTGCCTGAACGCGGGCGTGCTCACCGGCTCCGACGACATCAAGGAGCTGACCGACGAGGAGTACCGGCGGGCGGTCGGCGTCAACGTCGACGGTGTCGTGTTCGGCGTGCGCCGGCTCGACCGCGTGATGCCGCCCGGAAGCACGATCGTCGTGACGGCGTCGCTGGCCGGGCTCGTGGGCATTCCGGACGACCCGATCTACGGGCTCACGAAGCACGCCGTCGTCGGCTTCGTACGCTCGGTCGCGCCGCAGCTCGAAGACCGTGGGATCCGCATCCAGGCCGTCTGCCCCGGGTGGGCGGACACGGGGCTGATGCCGAACGAGTTCAAGCAGGAGCTCACGGATCGCGGGTACCGGCTGCTGCGCCCCGAGGACGTGGCCGACGGCGTCTGGGCCGCGTACCAGAGCGAGGGCACCGGCGAAGCGTGGATCGTCCAGCCCGGCCGCGAGCCGCTGCTCTACGAGTTCAAGGGCGTCCCCGGCCCGCGCTAATGCGTGGGGGAACCCATGGTTCCCCCACGTGCCCCCTCCTTCAGGTGCGGCGAACTCGGATCGTTGCGTGTTGCCTCCCGGCCGGCGAAGCCGGCCTCCGGCCCGATCGATGCGCGTATGCGCAACGTTTCTTCGCGCGGGAGGCGCAGGTGCAAGCTGAAGTCTGACCCGAGAGGGGTCAGTCGAAGCGCCAGCCGTCGCCTTCGGCGAACGACTTCAGGATCCGGCGGGCGACGACCATGCGGTGCACCTCGTCGGGGCCGTCGTAGATCCGCGCGCCGCGCGCCATCGAGAGCATCCCCGCGAGTGGGGTCTCGTCGGTGAGGCCGCGCGCGCCATGCGTCTGCACGGCCCGGTCGACGACGTCGTGCAGCACCCGCGCAGCGAAGAACTTGATCAGCGAGACCTCGACGCGCGCCTCGTCGCCCTGGTCGATCTTGTGCGCCGCGTCCAGGGTCATGAGGCGGCAGGCCTGGATCTCGGCCGCCGAGTCGGCGATCCAGTTCTGGATCGTCTGCTTCTCCGCGAGCTTCTCGCCGAACGTCTCGCGCTCGAGCGAGTACGAGCACATGAGCTCGAACGCGCGCTGCATCTGCCCGAGCCAGCGCATCACGTGGTGGATCCGGCCCGGCCCGAGGCGCTTCTGCGCGATCCGGAACCCGTCGCCCGCCTCGCCGAGCGTGTTCTCGACCGGAACGCGGACGCCCGTGTAGCGCACCTCGCAGTGCGTCGTCCAGCCCCGGCCGCGATGGCCCATCGTCGGGATGGCGCGGAGGACCTCGACGCCCGGAGTTTCGGCCGGGACGATGATCTGGCTCGCGCGCCGGTGCGGATCCGCGTCGGGGTCGGTGACCGCCATGACGATCCCGAACGCCGCGCCCTCGGCTCCGGACGAGAACCACTTGTGCCCGTCGATCACCCACTCGTCGCCGTCGCGCACGGCGCGGGTACGGAGGCCGGTCGGGTCCGATCCGGAGACGTCCGGCTCGGTCATCGAGAAGAACGAGCGCACCTCGCCGGCGACGAGCGGCTTCAGGAAGCGCTCCTTCTGCTCGTCGGTCCCGAAGTGCCAGAGGATCTCGCCGTTCCCTGCGTCCGGCGCCTGGCACCCGAAGACGAGCTGGCCCCAGAGCGAGCGCCCGATCTCCTCGTTCAGGTGCGCGTAGACGAGGAAGCTCCCGTTCGACCCGCCCGCCTCGGGCGGGAGGTGCGGCGCCCACAGTCCCTGTCCCTTCGCGAGCCCTCGCAGCCGCGAGACCAGCGGCGTCCGCCTCGTCGTCCTCGCGGTCGAGGATCGCCTCGTTCGGATAGACGTGCTCGTCCATGAACGCGCGCACGCGGGCGCGGAGCTCGAGCGCCTCTTCGGTCGGGCGGAGATCCGCGATCGTCACCGCGTTAGCATCGCACGGGATGAAGCTCGGCTTCTACATGGGGTATGCCCCGCCGGGAACCAGCCCGCTCGAGCCGATCGCGCTCGCGCAGGAGGCAGAGCGGCTCGGGTACGACTCCGCGTGGGCGGCCGAAGCCTGGGGAACGGACTGCGTGACCGTCCTCTCCTGGCTCGGCGCGACCACGGAGAGGATCAAGCTCGGCTCCGCGATCATGCAGATTCCCGGCCGCTCGCCCGCGAACACCGCGATGACCGCGGCGACGCTCGACCTCCTCTCCGGCGGGCGCTTCCTGCTCGGCCTCGGGACGTCCGGGCCGCAGGTCGTCGAGGGCTGGCACGGCGAGCCCTGGGGCAAGCCGCTCCTGAAGACGCGCGAGTACGTCGAGATCGTCCGCACAGCGCTCCGCCGCGACCCCGTCGAGTTCCACGGCGAGCACTACGACATCCCGCTCTCGAACGGGACCGGGCTCGGGAAGCCGTTGAAGCTCATGGCACGCCCGCTCCGCGCGGACGTCCCGATCTACCTCGCGGCGATGGGGCCGAAGGCGGTCGCGCAGGCGCTCGAGATCGCCGACGGCTGGCTCCCGCTCTTCTGGTCGCCGGAGAAGGCGCGCGATATCTGGGGCCCGGCGATCGCCGGCGCGCGCGAGGGGTTCGACATCGCGCCGACCGCGCCCGCGATCCTCATCGACGACGTCGAGGCCGGCCGCGAGTTCCTGAAGCCGTACTACGCGCTCTACATCGGCGGCATGGGCGCGCGCGGGAAGAACTTCTACAACGACCTCTTCGCGCGCTACGGCTACGAGGCCGCCGCGCGCGAGATCCAGGATCTCTACCTCGGCGGGAACAAGCGCGACGCGGCCGCTGCCGTACCTGAACTCGTTCGTGGACGAAGTCGCGCTCGTCGGGCCGAAGGAGCTCCTCGCGGAGCGGGTCGCCGCGTGGCGCGAGTCCGGCGCGACGTCGCTCCTCGTCTCGACGCAGCAGCCCGAGGCGCTGCGCGTGCTCGCCGAGATCGCGCTGTAGGGGCGAGGCGCGCCTCGCCCACGAGTGTCACCGACGGACGAGGGCGAGGCAAGCCTCGCCCCTACGCCTCAAGCCTTCGCGATCGCTTCCGCGGCCGCCTCCGCGAGGTACGGGACGCCCTGCTCGAAACGGACAGCCCGCTCGTCCTCCGCCCCGAGCTCTCCGCGCAGGATAGCTGCCATAGATCGCCTCGCAGAACACCGCGGCCTTCCAGAGCGCCAGACCCTCGAACCACGGCAGCGGCTCGACGTCACGCCCGCTGCTCGCGACGTAGCGCTCGACGAGCTCCGCCTTCGACGGGAAGCCGGGAAGCGCCGTCACCGGCGACGTCCCGAGCGGGTTCGGCGGTCCGCCAGGCTCGCTGTACGTCGCGAGCAGATACCCCACGTCCGCGCGCGGGTCGCCGATCGCGCCCATCTCCCAATCGAGCACGGCGAGGATCCGGGACGGGTCGTCGCGCCCGACCATCGTGTTCCCGAGGCGGAAGTCGCCGTGCACGGCGGTCTCGGGAAGCGGCGGCGGCAGGTTGTCGGCGAGCCACGCCCCTACCCGCTCCACGGTCGGGATCTCGCGCGTCTTGTTGATCTCCCAGAGCTGCGTGAAGCGCCGCACCTGGCGCTCGTTGTAGCTCCCGGGACGGGCGAACGCGGCCAGGCCCGGAGTGGACACGTCCGCGTCGTGGATCTCGACGAGTGTGTCGACGAGGTCGTCTCCGAGCCGCCGCCGCGCGGCCTCGTCCTCGAGCCCGGGCGGCAGCTCGTCCGTCGGGACGAGGCCGTCGAGGTACGCCATCACGTAGAACGGGACGCCGAGGATGCTCTCGTCCTCGCCCACGGCGACGATCGTGGCCAGGCGCGTGAAGCCCGCCTCGCGCAGTGCGAGCTGGAGCCGCGCCTCGCGGGCCATGTCGTGCGCGGAGGGCGGCAACGGCGGACGGGGCGGACGGCGCAGGACGAACGAGCCATCGTCGCGCTCGAGCAGGAACGTGAAGTTCGAGCCGCCGCCCTCGCCGATGCGCCGCGCCCGCACCTCGCCCGACCCGAGCCCGCGCTCGTCTAGGAACGCGCGCACGCGTTCGAGCACGAGCAGCGGCGGCTTCGTCAGGCCCGCCGCATCGGTCGCGGTCTCGACGATGTCTTCGGACACCACGGATGCGATCCTATGGGCCGAATGCGCCGCCGCCTCTACCTCATGCGCCACGGCGCCGTCTCGTACTTCGACCCGGATGGCCGCCCGGTCCACGAGGACGGCGTCGGGTTGAACGACGAGGGCCGGGAGCAGGCCGCGGCGGCACGCGCGCTGCTCGAGCCGGTGACACTCGATCGCGTCCTCACGAGCGGCCTCCGCCGAACGGTCGAGACCGCCCGCATTGTCGCGCGCGCCGCGACGCTCGAGGAGTGGCCCGAGCTCCGCGAGCTACGCGGAGACAAGCTCGCGAGCATCCCGCCCGAGCAGCTCGAGGCGGAGTTCGTGCACGCGTTCCGCGGCGTCGTCCCGAACGACAAGCGCTTCCTCGGCGGCGAGACGATCGGCGAGCTCTTCGACCGGGTCCTCCCCGCTCTCGACAAACTGCTCGCCGACGAGAGCTGGGACACGGTGCTCGCGGTCCTCCACGGTGCTGTCAACCGCGCGATCCTCTCCTATGCCCTGACCGGCGAGCGCATGTTTCTCGGCCACTTCGAGCAGGCTGCCGGCTGCGTCAACGTGCTCGACATCGGCGACGAGTGGATCGTGCGCGCGGTCAACGTCGCCCCGCTCGACCTCCTCCACGCCTCGTCGCGGTTGACGACGATGGAGGGCTACTGGGCGGAGTTCCGGGCCGGGATGCAGTAGAGGCCGGGCAGTGCCCGGCCTCTACTTGTCACACGAGAGTGGTGCGCGTTACTTGGTGCGTGAAGGACGCCCCTCCGTGAGCCCGCCGAGCTCGTCCCACTGGCCGTTGTTCCAGCGCTGGCGCTGCATCTGGCTGATGATGAACCGGTCGGTGGGACCGGTCTTCTGCCTGACGCCCGGAAGCAGGAACTTGTTCGTCGAGTCCATGTTCGTGAGCGCCTTCATCAGGCCAGGCCGCGTGAGGTTCTTCCCGACCTTGTAGAGGGCCTGGACGAACGTCTCGGCCTTCGCGACCCCGTACATCACCTGCGGGTCGTTCGCACTCGCCCCGCCGCCGTACTTCTTGATGATGTCCTTGAACAGCTTCATCCCGGCGTCGTTGTTCCACCTCGGGTCCTGCGGATCCTTGATGTACGCCGTCGTGATGAGGCCGTTGAGGTAGTTGTTCCCGGGGTTGGCCTGAAGCGCGTCCATGACCGGCTTGATCGCCGACACCGAGTTCATATAGATCTGCTCCGGCCTGTATCCGATTGCGTTCGCCGTGCGGAACGCGACGATCGTCGGTGTCGTCAGGCTCAGGAGCACGAGGACCTGGGCGCCACTCGCCCGGATGCGGACCATCTGCGACGTGAGGTTGGTGGCCCCGACGGCGTAGTCCTGGGTAGAGACCACGTTGTTCTGCACGTAGGCCGGGCCGAGCGCGTACCGGACGCCGTACAGGTAGTCCTTCCCGTAGTCGTCCTGCTGATACAGGATCGCGATCTTCTTGCCGGGGTGGTTCTGCTTGATGTGGAGCCCGTACAGGCGGCCCTCGGCGATGTAGTCGGGCTGCCAGCCGATCGTCCAGGGCCATTGCTTGCCCTGCGTGCCCCACTCGGACGCTCCGGTCGAGACGAGCACCTGCGGGACCTTGTTCTGGTTCAGGAACCCACGCGCGGCCTGGACCGCCTCCGTACCGAGCGAGCCGACGTTCGCGAAGATCTTGTCCTCCTGGACGAGCCTCCTCGTGAGGCGTTCGGTGGCCCCGGTCGTGTTGAACACATCGTCGTAGTACTTCCAGACGATCTGGCGGCCGAAGACGCCGCGCTTCTTGTCGGGACCGGTCCGCGTGGCGTTGACGTACGCGAAGTACGCCCTCATACCCAACGGGATCGGCGCATACGCCGACGCAGGCCCACTCAGCGGGAACGTGCCGCCGACGGTGACCGTCCTCGCGGTTACCCCGGGTGTCGCCTCGGCACCGCCGAACGCCCCCGGGACAGTGAGCGCGAGCGCCGCAACCAGACCGACACCGCACGCGATGAGCTTTCGCACCTCTACGCCCTCCTTCTCTCCACTCCGATACCTGCTTGTCAGGGCCGAGCGTACCGCCGAAGGGCACGCTCTGCCAGGGTGTAGGACGGTCTCAGCTACGCGTTTGTTGGGCCGACTTTCGGACGCGGCCTCTCAGCCGAGCCCGATCTCCGTCGCAAGCGCCTCCGCCTCGTCCATCTGCGCCGAGATGGCGTCGATCCCGCTGGCCCAGATCTCCGGGTCGTTGAGGTCGAGGCCAACGATCTCGGCGAGCTCCTGAGGGGTCTTCGACCCGCCCGCGCGGAGGAGATCGAAGTACGGCTCGACCAGCGACTCGCCCTCCACCTCGTACTTGCGGAAGATCGTGAGCGCGAACAGATAGCCGTACGCGTACGCGTAGACGTAGCCCGGCGTGCCCATGAAGTGCGGGATGTAGCTCCACCACACCCCGTAGCCGTCGATGTCGATCGAGTCCGCGAAGAGGTCGCGCTGTGCTTTGAGCCAGAGCTCCTCCAGCCGGTCGACCGCGAGCTCGCCATCCTGCCGCCGCCCGTTGTGCACTGAGTCCTCGAAGCGGTTCATCGCGATCTGACGGAAGACCGTCGCGATCGAGTCCTCGATCCTCCCGGCGAGCAGGTTGAGCCTCCGCTGCGGGTCCTCCTCGAGCGCGTAGAGCCGCTTGAACGTGAGCGCCTCGCCGAAGACGGACGCGGTCTCCGCCGTCGTCAGCGGGGTCGAAGCATTGAAGAGGCCGAGCGGCTGCGAGAGATATCCGTGGAGGCCATGCCCGAGCTCGTGTGCGAGGGTCAGGATGGAGCGACGGTCGCCCGTGTAGTTCATGAGGATGTAGGGGTGGACGCCGGGAACGTTCGTCGCGCAGAACGCGCCGTTCCGCTTGTTGTCCCGCACCGGAGCGTCGATCCAGCGCGCGCTGAAGAACCGCTCCGCGACGTCTCCGGCCTCCGGTGCGAAGTCGGCGTATGCGTTCGTGACGAGCTCCCGCGCCACGTCCCACGGCACCTTGCTGGGGTCCTCGGCGATCGGTGCGAACCGGTCGTAGTGCGCGAGCTGGTCGATGCCGATGAGCTTCGCTTTCAGCTTGTAGTAGCGCTGGACGACGTCGTAGCGGGACGTCGTCGCGTCGATCAGTGCCTGCACCTCCTCGTCGGTCGTGTCGTTCCCGAGGTTCCGCGCCGAGATCCACGACTCGTAGCCGCGCAGCCGGTCGTCGATCGACTTGTCGACGACGAGGGTGTTGAAGATGAAGGCGCGCGTGCGCAGGCCCGGAGCGAGCGCCTCGGTCACCGCCTCGGCGGCGGTGCGGCGGACGTCGCGATCGCCCGAGTAGAGCCGCGACATCGCCTCCTCGAAGGAGATCTGGTCGCCGTCGAGGTCGACGCGAATCGCGCCGAGAAGCTCGTCGTAGAGTCGGTCCCAGGCGCCGAAGCCGGAGACCGACTTCTCCGTGATGATCTTCTCCTCCGGCTCCGAGAGCAGGTACGGCCGGTACTTCCGCAGCGACCGCAGCCAGTGCTGCCAGTGCTCGAGCTCGGGGCTCGCGATGAGGGCGTCCGCGGTCTCGTCGTCGAGCGCGGCGATCTCCAGCCCGAAGAAGAGAAGCTGCGTGTCGATCGCGGCGCCCTTCTCCATGATGCGCGCGACCAGCGCTCCGCGAGGCGGGTCGGCCATGTCCGTCGAGAAGTTGAGCTGGGCGTAGTAGCCGACGCGGGTGAATGCCTCCTCGATCCGCTCGCGCTCGGCGATCGCCTCTGCGAGGCCTGCGGCGTCGAGCTCGGCGACCTTCCCGTAGTAGTCGTTGCGGAACGCGTCGGCCGCGGCTTCTGCCTGCTCGATCTCGACCTCGATGCGTGGGTCGTCCGTGACCTCGAAGAGGTCGGAGAGGTCCCACGCGACCTCTTCCGCCCCAGTCAGCTCTGTAGTCGTCATGGTCGGGACTCTAGATGCGGCCGGCACGCAGGCGGCAGGCGAGGGCGAGGGTCTCCGAGTGGCGACCCAGGGTCGCCCCTACGAGACGGCGGGCAGGAGGCGCTCTCCGACGAGCTCGACCATCGCGTCGTCGTCGTGGTTCAGGTGCTGGAGGAAGACGCGGGTGACGCCGATTGCGCGCAGCTCCTCGATCCGGGTGACGACCTCGTCGACGGAGCCTGCGAGCCAGCGGTCCGCCCGCTCGCCGAGGAGCGTCTCAGGGTCGGCGTCGTCGCCGCGGATCGCGAGGAAACGGCCGACGCGCTCCACGGCCTCGGCGTGATCGGCGCCGAGGAAGCATGCGGTCATCACCGAGTAGCCCAGCGTGGACGGGTCGCGGCCCGCGTCGGCGCACGCGCCGTCGAGCCGCTCTTTCCGCGCGCGCAGCTCGTCCACGGGCGCGCCGAGCGTGTTCACCTCGTTCGCGTAGCGCGCGGCGAGGGCGGCGAACCGCGGCTTGACGGTTCCCCCGAGGACGAGCGGCGGATGCGGTTGCTGGAGCGGGCGCGGAAGCGCAGTCTGCCCGCGCAGCTCGTAGGCCGGGCCCTTGTGGTCGAAGCCGTCCTCGGTCCAGGACCTGACGACGACCTCGACCTGCTCGGCGAAAAGCTCGAACCGCCGGCGTGCGTCGAGGAAGGGGAAGCCGTGCTCGATGTGCTCGCGCTCGTACCAGCCCGCGCCCATCCCGACCTCGATGCGCCCTCCCGAGATGTGGTCGACCGTGACCGCGGACCGGGCGAGCACGCTCGGATGCCGGAACGTGGCAGGAGAGACGAGCGTTCCGAGCCGGATCCGGTCCGTGACGGCGGCGATGCCCGCGAGCGTCGTCCACGCGTCGAGGGCGCCGGCCTGCTGGCGGACGATCGCGGTGTAGTGATCCGAGCGGAACAGGCCCTCGAGGCGGTGGCGCTCGACGAGGCCGGCGATGCGAACCCAGTCGTCCCAGGCGACGCCCTCCTGCCCCTCGATCATGAGGCAGACCCTCATGCCGGCCCCTGTTGCGAAGTCGCCGCGAAGTCGGCAACCACGCGTGAGCGAATCCCCGATAGCGTGTCCTCAGGGACACGGGAGTGCCCCTGGGGGCGCGTGGGGTACGTGGGGTCGTTGGCGCGGGGGCTTGCGCGGCCGCTCATCCGGCGTGTCCCGCGGCCATGAGGGACGCGTCCGTCACGGGCGCCTGGCACACGAAGCGCTCGCACGCGTACACGGCCGGGTGGCCCGCGACCAGCCCCTTGCCGGCGAGAAGCGGGACCTCCTCCGACGGCCCGACCGCGACCACCGTCCGCGGCTGGAAGGGAGCGAGCGCCGCCCGCGCGACCGGCGCCTCGACCGGGCCGACGATCGCGATCTCGCGTGGCGGGCTGAACCACAGGTCGAGCCCGCAGAGCGCCCACGCGAATGCGCCGGGCGCGCGTCCGATCGCCGGCTCCACGAGCCGGAACACGGACACCGCGCGCCGCTCGAGGTCGTCGTCGCCCCACAGGCGCGCGAGGCGCAGGAGCACCCACGCGAGCATCGCGTTCCCGGACGGGATCGGCGTGTCCTGCAGATCCTTCGTGCGCGCGACGCGTTCGTCCCCGTCGGCGGGCGCCAGGAAGAACCCGCCGCTCACGTCGTCGGCGAACAGCTCCACGGCGACGAGCGCGAGCCTCCGCGCCTCGAGCAGCCAGTGCAGCTCGCCCGTCGCCACGTGGAGCTCGAGCAGCCCGTACGCGACGTTCGCGTAGTCGTCGAGGAAGCCAGGCCCGCTCGCGCGCCCGTCGCGGATCGAGCGCAGCAGGCGGCCGTTCTCGCTCGACAGCGAGCCGAGCAGGAACTCGCCGAGCGCGCGCGCCGCCGCGAGCCAGTCGTCGCGCTCGAGGCGATAGCCCGCCTCCGCGATCGCCGCGAGCATGAGCCCGTTCCAGGAGGCGAGGGCCTTGTCGTCACGGGCCGGCTGCGGTCGTGTCGCGCGCACGTCGAGCAGATGGGCCCGAAGCTCGGGCGCGAGCTCGCCTCGTACGACGTACCGCCCGTGCTCGAACGGCTCGAGCAGCTCCCTCGGGAGACCGGCGCCTGCCGCGTCCTCGACCGTCCACGTGTGCGTCAATCCCTCCACGCCGTCCGTGTCCGCATCCTGGGCGGATGCGAGGCCGCCGCCGGGAAGCGACAGCTCGCGGAGGACGTACTCGATCGTCTCCTCGACGACCTGCCGGTAGCGCGGGGTGCCGGTGACGACCCAGGCGTGGAGGTACGCGGAGGCGAGGACGGCGTTGTCGTAGAGCATCTTCTCGAAGTGCGGCACGAGCCAGCGGTCGTCCACCGAGTAGCGGTGAAACCCGCCGCCGACGAGGTCGTACATGCCGCCCGCGGCCATGGCGTCGAGCGTCGCGGTGACCATCGCGAGGGACTCCTCGTCGCCGCGGCGCAGCAGGAGCTCGATGGTCGACGCCGCCGGGAACTTCGGCGCGCTCCCGAAGCCGCCGAAGGCCGAGTCGTACGTTCTGGCGATGCCGCGCGCGGCCTCGCCGAGCAGCGACTCCGTCAACGGCTCGCTCGAGGCGGGCGCTTTCGCGACGCTCCGGAGCGCGTCGTCGATCCGCTCCGCCTGCCGCTCGACATCGCCGCGGCGCTCGCGCCAGGTCGCGGCGACGGCCTGGAGGACGTCACGGAAGCTCGGCAGGCCGTGCCGCGGCTCGGGCGGGAAGTACGTCCCCGCGTAGAACGGCTTGCCGGCCGGCGTCATGAAGACCGTCGTCGGCCAGCCGCCCGACTGCGTCATCCCGACGGTTGCCTCCATGGTGACTGCATCGACGTCGGGCCGCTCCTCGCGATCGACCTTGACGTTCACGAAGAGGTCGTTCATGACCTCTGCGGTCGCGGGATCCTCGAACGACTCGTGCGCCATCACGTGGCACCAGTGGCACGAGCTGTAACCGACGGAGACGAGCAGCGGCCGGTCGTCGGCGCGGGCACGCTCGAACGCCTCGTCGCCCCACGGGTACCAGTCGACCGGGTTCTCCGCGTGTTGCAGGAGGTACGGGCTGGTCGCGTCCGCGAGGCGGTTCACGTCGAAGACGCTAGTTGTTCCGGCGTCGCAGGGGCGGCGCTCACAAGCGAGCCAAGGGGGAGCCGCGCAGGACAGTACATCGAGTACGGACAAGCGGCTCTCCCGCCGGATCGCGCAGTCGAGCGTCGTCAGCGGTCGCGGCGGCCGGCTCCGCCGGGCGGGGCGACCGCGGCCTGCGGCGCCGGGTTGACTCTGTCCGCCCCCGTTCTAGGGTCCCGCGCATGGATAGACAGCGTCTTGGGCTCTGGGGCACCGTGATCTTCGCTTCGCTGGCCGCCATCGGAGTGATCATCCAGGTCTACCTCATCGCCGGGTTCATATTCGGCGAGGCGGGCTGGCTGGACACGCACAAGGACTTCGGCATGGTCGTGCACCTCTTCTACATCCTCACCTTCCTCTCCGCGCTGGTCGCCGCGTGGCCGAACTGGCGGGCGACGCTCTGGCCGTTCGTGCTCGCAGCGCTCGGAACGGTCCAGGCGTTCCTCGCGGGCGGCGGAGACGTCGCTGGTAGCGACGCAGCCCTGCACGCGTTCCACGGAATGCTCGTGCCGATCGTATTCGTGATCGCCCTCTACGTCGCCTATCAGGCGTGGCTCGCGCTCCAGGCGGCGCCGGAGCGACCGACCGCGGCGGTCTAGGAGGCCGGCGTCAGGCAGGCTTCCGGCGCTGCCGGAGGTGCCTGACCGCCTCCACGACGAGGCCGAGCGTCAGCGCGATCCCGAGCGCGAGGGCGATCGCCCAGAACGGGTGATCCTCGAAGGTCTTGCCACCGAAGTAGCCGAGCAGCGCCGCGTACGTCGCCCAGAGGACGCCCGCGATGACGTCGTAGACGATGAAACGGCGCCACGGAAACGACTGCACGTACCCGGCCGAGAACGTCACGGCCGTGCGGCCTCCCGGGATGAAGCGGGCGATCAGGATGATGTACGCGCCCCGCTCGTCGAGCGTCTTCTCCGCCCAGTCCAGGCGCTGGTGCCACTTCTCGCTGCGGAAGACGCGCTTGACCGTCCTCTCACCCGACGAGGTGGCCGACCCAGAACGAGATGTTGTCGCCGAGGACCGCGCCGCCCGCACCCGCCAAGATCACGAGCAGGAGTTGCAGGTCGCCCGACGACGCGAGATTGCCACCGATGACGACCAGCGTCTCGCTCGGGACGAGGGGGAAGAACGCGTCGATCGTCGCCGCCGCGAAGATGACGAGGTAGCTCCACCACTCGCCCGAGACCCAATCCGTGAAGCGGTCGAAGTCGAGCCAGTCCGGCATCGGCGCATCTTCTCAGGAGCGATGATCCGCGCATGCCCTTCCTCCCCCTCGCGGGCGCACGCGTCCTCGATGTCACGACCTCGATCGCCGGGCCGCTCTGCGCCGAGATCCTGAGCGCGCTCGGGGCTGACGTGATCAAGGTCGAGCGGCCGGACACGGGCGACGACGGACGCGCCTGGGGGCCGCCGTTCTGGAACGGGGAGAGCGCGATGTTCCTCTCCGTCAACGCCGGCAAGCGCTCGCTCGCGATCTCTCTCCGCGACGAGCGCGGCCGCGATGCGGTGCCTGCGGCTTGCCGACGGCGCGGACGTCTTCCTGCAGGGCCTGAGACCGGGGCTCGCGGAGAGGCTCGGGCTGGGGCCGGAGGTCGTGCGCGAGCTGAACCCGCGGATCGTCTACTGCTCGATCGGCGCCTACGGACGCACCGGACCGCTCTCCTCCGAGCCGGGCTACGACGCGCTGATGCAGGCCGCGGGCGGCCTCCTCAGCATGACCGGAGAGCGGGGCCGTTCGGGCGTGCGCGTCGGGTCGTCGCTGATCGACATGGGCGCGGGGATGTGGTCGGCCCTCGGCATCGTCGCGGCGCTCCTCGAGCGCGAGCGGACGGGCGAGGGGGCGCTCGTGGACACGTCGCTGTACGAGACCGCGCTGGCTTACGTCGGATACCACCTGGTCGGGTACCTCGCCGACGGCACGGTGCCGACGCGCGCAGGGCACGGCCTTCCCGATGGTCGCGCCGTACCAGGTCTTCGAGACGCGAGACGGGGAGCTGATGATCGGAGGCGGGAACGACCGGATCTTCGTTGCGCTGTGCCACGCGCTCGAGCTTCCCGCGCTCGCGGACGACCCGCGCTTCCGGACGAACCCCGACCGCGTGCGGAACCGGGAGGAGCTCGTGGAGCTCCTCTCCGAGCGGCTCCGCGAGCGGGACAGCGCCGACTGGCAGGCTCGGCTCGCGGACGCCGGCGTGCCCGCCGCTCCCGTCGCAGACGTCGCGGACATCGTGGAGTCCGAGCAGACGAAGGCGCTCGGAATGCTCCAGCCGGTTGCGCACCCGGCGATCCCGGGGCTGCGCCTCGCCGCGCTGCCGCTCTCGGTCGACGGAGCGCGCGCCGAGCACCGGCTCCCGCCCCCGCGGCTCGGCGAGCACTCGGCTGAGGTGCTGCGCGAGGCGGGGTACTCGGACGACGAGATCGCCGCGCTCGCTGCTGACGGCGTGGTGCGGCTTGCGGAGGGCGCCGGGATCTAGGATGGCGCCGTGACCGAGCGACCGCCCGAGCCCGAGGAGGCCGGCGAGCCGGACGAGCCGACCGAGGTCTCCGAGCCGCAGGAACCCAGGAACGGAGGCCACCGAGGTCGAGGCGCCCACGGAGGTCACGGAGCCCGCGGAGCCGGAGGAGCCGGAAGAGCCCGAGCCGAGCGACACGACCGAGGAGACCGTCGCCGAAGCGCCCGTCGCGCCCGCGCCCGCCCCGCGCGCGGAGCCGCGCCTCACCCGGAGCCGCGACGACCGCGTGATCGCAGGCGTCTGCGGCGGCCTCGCCCGTTACCTCGGCATCGACCCGGTCCTCGTGCGCATCGCGGCGCTGCTGCTGATCTTCGCGGGCGGCGTCGGGATCGTGCTCTACGTCATCGGCTGGATCGCGATCCCCGAGGAGCGCCCCGCAGTCGAGGGCGTCGTCGAGCCGGACGGACGAGCTGGACGAAGACGAGCTGGAGCGGCGGCGCGGAGCCGCGATCCTCGGGATCCTGTTCATCGCGCTCGGCATCTTCTTCCTCCTCGACGAGGTGTGGCCAGACCTGTCCTGGCAGTACATCTGGCCGGTCGCGCTCATCGGCGTCGGCCTCGCGATCGTCCTCCGCGGCAGACGATGAGAAGCCGGAGCGCTCTCGGCCTGCTGCTCGTCGGCGGTGGCGTCCTCTGGGCCCTGCAGGCCGCGGACGTGATCGACCTTGACTACGCGACCTGGATCGGCGTGATCCTGATCGCGATCGGCTTCGCGCTCGCGCTCACCCGCGGACGGTACGGCCTGCTCGTCCTCGTCGGCGTACTCGTCGTGCTCGTCGGGCTCCCGGCCCTCGTCGTGGACGAGGACGTGCTCGAGGGCGGGATCGGCGACGCCGAGGAGGCGCCGGAGTCCTCCTTCGAGCTCGACCCGTTCCGACAGGGGATCGGGAAGCTCACCGTCGACCTCACCGACCCGGGGCTCGACCTCGACAACCGCACCGTGGAGGCGAGCGTCGGCATCGGCGACCTGCTCGTGCTCGTCCCGATCGACACCGATGCGACGGTCGACGCACACGTCGGCGCCGGGCGGATCGAGGCGTTCGGCAAGGAGGAGGAGGGCGTCGACGTGCGGCTCACGACGATCTCCAGCACGTCCGGCACGGAGGAGGTCGACCTCGAGCTCGAGGTCGGGATCGGCAGCATCCGCGTCGAGCGCGACTGAGCCCTACTCGTACGCGATCGCCTCGAGCGGGTCGAGCTTCGCCGCCCTGCGAGCCGGGAAGATCGCCGCCAGGATGCCGACGACGATCGCGGCGATCACGAAGATGATGATCTGCATGGTCGGGAACGAGAACACGATGAAGTCGACGCGCGAGATCAGCAGCGCTGCGAGGACGAGGCCGAGCACGATGCCGATCGCGGCGCCGATCAGCGCGGTGATGACGCTCTCGTGCCGGATCATGCGCCGCATCTGGCGGCGGGTCATGCCGATCGCGCGCAGCATCCCGATCTCCCGCGTGCGCTCGAAGACGGTGAGGACGAGTGTGTTGACGATCCCGAACGAGGCTGACGATCACAGAGAGCGCCAGCAGGACGTACAGGATGTTCAGGATCGAGCTGAGCGCGGCGATCTGGTTGTCGATGAACTCCGCGCGTCTGCGCCTTCGCATTCGGGAAGTCCTCGAGCGCGGCGTCGAGCGCGCCAGATTCGCGTCGGTCTCGCCGCCCTCCATCTTCAGGAACGAGTAGAGGTTCCGCGGCTGCGGAACCTGCTCATCCCAGGCCGCAGCCGAGATCGTGACCGACCCGAACGGCGAGCCGCCGGGCGGCGGATCGAAGATCCCCTCGATCCCGAACGTCCTCTGCTGCCCGTTCGGGAACATGACCTCGATCGGCGATCCGAGCCTCGAGGCCGTTGTCCTCCGCGAACTCGTCGTCGACGAACGCGCCGTCGCGCCGAGCTCGGCGAAGACCTCCTGCGACCCCCCCCCAGTCCATCTCGATCACCTCGGCCTGCCGGGTCGACCGCAGTCGCGAACTGCGACGTCGCCGAGATCAGCGCCTCGCCCGTCCGCACGTTCCCGACCGCGGTGACGCCGGAGCCTGCGCCGCGCGCATCCGCGGCCTCGGTCGGGATCGGCGAGAAGTTGTTCTGAGCGGTGATCGCGAAGTCGCCGACGAAGATGTCGTTGACCGCGCCCTCGAACGACGCGATGATCCCGGCGGCGAGCGTCGCGACGAGCGTGACGAGCGCGAGCCCGATCATCAGCGCCGCGGCCGTCGAGGCCGTGCGCTGCGGGTTGCGGCGGGCGTTGTCCCGTGCGAGCGACCCCGCCGCCCCGCCGATCCGCGCGGCCGGCCAGCCGAGCACCTGCGCGAGCGGCCGGACGAGCCTGCGACGAGAAGAGCGCCACGCCGAGGAAGACCAGCAGCGTCCCGAGCCCCATCCAGATGAGCACCTGCGTCCGTGTCGAGGCCGCTGGCGAAGAGGCCGTAGACAAGCGCCGCGAAGCCGAGCCGGTCATCAGGAGCGCGCCGGCGCCGCGCAGGCGCGAAAAGCGCGCGGCGGGGATCGTGGCGCCCTCGCGCACCGCGGCGATCGGCGGCACGCGCGTCGCGCGGATCGCGGGCCGCAGGCTCGCGAGCAGCGTGACGAGGATCCCCGCGAAGAGCGCCACGAGCACGGCGTCGGCGTGTGGAAGACGAGACCCGTGTTCGGGAGCGTGAAGCCGACAGCTCGAAGAGCCAGAAGAGGCCTTTCGCGAGGAGGAGGCCGAGAAGAGCCCGATGACCGATGCGACGATGCCGACGACGAGCGCTTCGACGACGATCGAGCCGAGCACCTGTCGCCGGGAGGCGCCGAGCATGCGAAGCGTCGCGAGCTCGCGCGTCCGCTGCGCGATCGTGATCGAGAGCGAGTTCGCGATCACGAACGAGCCGACGAAGAGCGCGATGCCGCCGAACGCGAGCAGGAACGCCTGCAGGAACGCGATGAACTCGTTCGTCTCCGCGGCGTCCTCCTCGGCCTGCACGAGGCCGGTCCGGACCTGTGCGGTCGGGCGGAGGATCTCGCGATCTGCTCGATGAGCTCTTGCGTCGTGACGCCCGACTTCGCCGCGACCGCGATCTCGTCGAGCTGGCCCTCCTTCTCCATCAGCCGCTGCGCCGTGGCAGGTCGAAGCCGGCCAGCGTCGCGCCGCCGATCGAGCAGGCCCGAGCTGAACTGGATGATCCCGGAGATCCGGAGCCGCTCGACCGGACCCTCGGCCTGCACGCCGATCGTGTCTCCGACCTCGAAGTCCTCCTTGCTCGGCGGTCTCCTTGTCGACGACCACCTCGTTCGGGCCGGGCCAGCCGCCCTCGATCGAGGTCAGCGGGTTGAACGGCGACTCGGGTTCGGCGATCGAGAAGCCGAGGTTCGGCGCGCCGCCGTAGACGACTGGATCACGTCCCCGTCCTCGTCGATCAGCTGCGTCGGTCTCGGAGTCGACGCTCCCTTCCGCCTCGGCGACGCCGGGCAGGCGCCGCACCTCCTCGAGGAGCGACTCGTGAACGTCGGCTCGTCGACGCCGCTCCCCTCGCCTGATGTCGAACGGCCGACTTGCCGGTGATGACGGCGTTCGACCCGCGCGGATCTCGGTGAAGATCTTTTCGAACGCCTGGTCGATCGAGTCCGTGAGGACGTAGGTGCCGCTGATCATGGCGACGCCGAGGACGATCGCCAGAGCGGTGAGCGCCGTCCGCAGCTTCCTGCCGAGCAGGCCGCGGAGAGCGAACGGTCGATGTTCATTCGTACGCGATCGCGCGGAGCGGGTCGAGCTTGGCCGCGCGGCGCGCGGGCATGATCGCGGCCACGATGCCGACCACGATCGCGAGCACCGTGAGGAAGATCAGCTGGAACCAGGGGACCGAGAAGGTCAGGTTGAAGTCCCCGAGCGCTCGCGTCACGAGCGCGGCCAGGAAGATCCCGAGCGGAAGCCCGATCGCCGCGCCGATGAGCGCGGTGATGATGCTCTCGTGCCGACCATGCGGCGGGTCTGCCGGCGCGTCATGCCGATCGCCCTCACATGCCGATCTCACGCGTCCGCTCGTAGACCGAGAGGACGAGCGTGTTGATCATCCCGAAGATGCTGATGAGCACGGCGAGCGCGAGCAGCACGTAGAGGAAGGTGAGGAACTCGCTGATGTCGTCGTCCTCGCGCTCGATCCACTCCTCGCGCGTCTCGACCTGAGCGTCCGGGAAGCCCGCGACCGCCTCCTCGAGCTGCGCCTTGCTCGCGTCGGACGGCTCGCCGGCGACGTTCGCCCACGTCCAGCGGTTCTGCGGGCGCTCGTAGAGCTCGTCGAAGAGCTCGGTCGAGACGGTGATGCTCTCGAGCAGCGGATAGAACGGGTGAGGCTCGTAGAGCCCGACGATCCTGGCGTCGGCGCTCTCGTTGTCGATCGAGACGAGCCGCAGGCGGGTGCCGATCTCCATTCCGTGGTCGTCGGCGTAATTCGTCGCTCACGATCGCGCCGGTGGTGCCGAGGTCGGCGAGCACCTCGTCGCTCCCCTTGGTCCAGTCGAAGGTGTACGCCGAGGCGATCGTGTCGGGATCGACGCCGCCGACCTCGGCCTGGTCGTCGTTCACGAGCGCCGCGCCCGTCCGCACGGGCGTCACGACCTCGGGCGTCTCCGATGCGGCCACGGCATCGCCGATCGCGGCCGGGTACGACGTATAGCCGTCCTGCGCCGTGATGACGTAGTCGGCGGACACCTGCTCCTCGATCGCCTCGCGGTTCGACGTCTTCAGTCCGTTCGCGAGCGTCGCGATGAAGGCGACGAGCGCGATCCCGATCATGAGCGCCGCGGCAGTGGCGGCCGTCCTGCCCGGGTTGCGCACGGAGTTCCCGCTCGCAAGCTTGCCCGCCGCGCCTCCGATCCGGCGCGCAGGGAGACCGACCAGAGCGGCGATGGGCCGCACGAGCCGCGACGAGAGCATCGCGATGCCGACGAACAGGAGCAGGACGCCCCCCCCAGTCCGATCAGGCGGTCGGCCGTGCCCAGGTCGTCGGTGAACATCGCCCGGCCGAGCAGGAGCAGCGCCCCGACGATGATGAGGCCGGCGATCCACGGAACGAACGGCGAGATCCGCGAGCGCGGAAGCGTCGCTCCCTCCCGCACCGCCGCGATCGGCGGCACGCGCGTCGCGCGGATCGCCGGGAAGAGCCCGGCGGCGAGCGTCACGACGACGCCGACGAGCATCGAGACGATGACCGTGCGGAGCGCGAAGACGCGGTCGGCGAGGGCAGCTCGAAGCCCAGGTCCGGAACAGCGCCTGGATCCCTTCCGCGAGGAGGAGGCCGAGTGCGAGGCCGATGAGCGAGGCGACGAAGCCGATGACGAGCGACTCGAGGATCACGGCCGCGAGCACCTGCCGGCGCGACGCGCCGATCGTCCGCAAGGTCGCGAACTCGCGCGTCCTCTGCGCGACCGTGATCGAGAAGGTGTTGAAGATGACGAACGCGCCGACGAAGAGCGCGATGCCGGCGAACGTGAGAAGGAAGTAGCGGATGATCGAGGTGAACTGGCCGATCTCGTCCTGCGCCTCGTCGGTTTCCGCGGTCGCGGTCTGCGCGGTGACGCCCGCTGGTAGCTCGGACTGGATCGCGCTCGACGAGCTCCTCCTCGGTGGTTCCCTCCTTCGCGGAGACAGAGATCGCGTCGTACTGGCCTTCGCGGTCCAGGAGCTCCTGCGCCGTCGGGATCGTGAACACCGCGAACGTCGCTGTACCGAGGCTGTCCAGGCCGCCGTACTGGGCGACACCGACGAGCTCGAAAGCCCGTTTCGGAACGAGTGTCGCGATCTCCACGGTGTCGCCGAGCGCGTAGCTCTGCCCATCTGCAGTACCTGCGTCGATCACGACCTCGTTCGGCGCGGACGGCCAGCGGCCCTCGAGGAGGTTCAGCGGGTTGAACTGCGCGTACTCGGCATCGGTGTCGATCCCGAACCCGAAGCTCGGCGCACCGCCGGTGCTGACGGCGTCGCCGTCGGGCTGGAGGATCTTGGTGTTCGTCTCGTCGAGGACGGCTCCGGTCGCGAGCTCGACCTCGTCGACCTCCCTCACCGTCTCGAGCAGCGACGCGTCGACGGGCGGCGTCGGAGCCGCGGACCCGTCGATGCTGATGTCGGGGCCTTCGCCTTGCACGACGGCGTCGGTCCCGGCGTACGACTGCGTGAAGAGGTTCGAGAACGCCTTGTCGATCGTGTCCGTGAGGATGTAGGTGCCGCTGATCATCGCGACGCCGAGGACGATCGCGATGCCCGTGAGCAGCGCGCGAGCTTGCTGCCGAGCAGGCCGCGGATCGCGAACGCGGGTCACTGCTGACCGTCGAGCTGCTCCATGGCCTCGACGACGTCGTGCGAGGTCGCCTCGCCGAGCTCGCGCACGATCTGGCCGTCCGCGAGGAACAGGACGCGGTGGCGATCGCCGCCGCCCGCGGTCGTGCGTGACCATGACCATCGTCTGCTGCGCGAGTCCACGGACTCCCGGAGTAGTTGGAGTATCTCTGGCCGGTCCTCGAGTCGAGATTCCCGGTCGGCTCGTCGGCGAAGAGAACCGTTGGCCGGGAGATGAAGCGCGCGCGCGATCGCCACGCGCTGCTGCTGGCCGCCCGAGAGCTCCGACGGGCGGTGCCGAGCCGGTCTCCCAGCCCGACGTCGCGCGACGACCTTGTCCACCCAGCCCTCGTCGGGCTTCTCGCCGGAGATCGTGAGCGGGAGCGTGATGTTCTCGCGCGCGTTCAGCATCGGCAGCAAGTTGAAGAACTGGAAGACGAAGCCGATGTGCTGCCGGCGAGCTTCGTCAGGTCGTTGTCGCCGAGCGTCGTGATCTCTGTCCCGGCGACCTGCACGGTCCCGGTGGTCGGCTTGTCGAGCCCCGCCAGGATGTGCATCAGCGTCGACTTGCCCGAGCCCGACGGGCCCATGACCGCGGTCAGCCGCCCTCGCTCGATGTCGACCGAGACGCCGCGAAGCGCGTCGACCGCCGTCTCGCCCTCTCCGTAGCGCCGGGCGACGTCCGTCGCGACGACGACCTGCCCATCTCCGTTGCTGCTCACGCCCTCCAGCTCCTCTCGTTCGCTAATCCCGCCGGCTTCCGCGTCAGCCTCCACGAGACCGGCAGGTCGCGCATCAGGCTTCTCGCCGACGTTGGACCGCTCGCCCATCCTGTCGCCCAGCGGATTACGGCTCGCAGCCGAAGCCTCTCTCGTCTGGTCCGGGACTAAAGGCGTTTCACGCCGGCCCCATCGTTCGACCCCTCCCGATTGGCGATACCGAATCGGTTGCGTGCGTCAAAGTCACCGGATGGACTCGAGGGTGGAGATCCGCCCCGCTCTCGAGGGCGCGCGTTCGGCGACGAACCAGCTCGCTCGAGCCGGTTCCGGACTCGGAGCTCGGCGTCCAGGTCTCGCCGCTTCAGGCACCGCTCGGCTGGGAGCTCGCTCTCGTCGCGCAGTTCGAGGAGCTATGGCTGCTGCGGAACCTCCACGGGCCCCCCGTCGCGGACGCGCACGGCGAGGTGTACGACGCTCTCCGCAAGGAGCGCGCGCCGGGCGGCGGCTGCCGGCGCTGCGGCCCGAGGCCGTGCGCGCCTATGCGGCGGACGTGAGCGAGCGCGTCCTGCGCGCGCTCGACCACATCGACTTCGACGCGCCGAACCCTCTGCTGCGCAAGGGCTTCGTGTTCGGGCTCGTGCTCCAGCACGAGCTCCAGCACCACGAGACGATGCTGCAGACGCTCCCGCTCGGCGCGACAGCGAGTACCCGATGCACGAGAGGAGCCGCCGGACAGCACGCCCGAAGGGCCGACGAGATCATGATCGAAGCGGGCTCGTTCATCCTCGGCGCGACCGACGAGCCATGGGCGTACGACAACGAGCTCGTCCCGCACGAGGTCGAGGTACGGCCTTCGTCATCGACCGTCAGCCGGTCACGAACGCGCGTTCGTGGAGTTCATGGACGACGGGGGCTACGAGTCGCCGAAGCTCTGGAGCGAGCGGGCTGGGAGTGGCGGGAGAACGAGGACGTGTCCGCTCCGCATCTACTGGGAGCTCGGCGACCACGGCTGGGAGCGCGTCAGGTTTGGCAGGCGCGAGCCCGTGCCGCTGGAGGAGCCCGTGCAGCATGTGTCCTGGTACGAGGCGGAGGCTTTCGCGCACTGGGCCGGCAAGCGGCTCCCGACCGAGGCCGAGTGGGAGCGAGCCGCCGCCTGGGACGAGCGCCGCGGGAAGAGCCGCTTCCCCTGGGGCCGCGAGTTCATGGGCTACGAGGCGAACCTCGCCCGCCGCCGGTTCCGCCCCGCTCCCGTCGGCTCATACGCGGGCGGCGAGAGCCCGAGCGGCTGCGTCCAGCTCACCGGCGACGTCTGGGAGTGGACGGCCTCGCACTTCCTGCCCTACCCGGCTTCCTCTCCTTCCCGTACCCGGAGTACTCGGAGGTCTACTTCGGCGAGGAGTACCGCGTGTGCGCGGCGGCTCGTGGGCGACCGACCCGCTGCTCGCGCGGGGCAGTTCCGGAGCTGGGAGCACCCGCGCGGCGCCAGATCTTCGCCGGCTTCGCTGCGCGAGAGACGCTTAGGGCGGCTCGCTCAGACTGGCTCGTCGAGGCGCTCGCGGAGACGCTCGGCTCCGCCGGCCTCGAGCGTCGCACGCAGTTGCTTTCTTACCTGCGGCGGCCGCACGGTCGAGCGCGGAGAACTCGCGGAGCTGCGACGTCCTGCACGTCGGGCGTAACGAGAAGATCGGCGAGCTTAACGATTTCGCTCGGCCGCTCGGTGGCGCCGAGGACGGTCGCGCGCGCAGAGCGTCTCGGTGATCGATGGAAGAGCGGGCTCGACGGAGTCGTCCTCGCCCCCGAGCGCCGAACGACGTCGACGGTGACGACTGGGCCCCTCGTCGGCGGTCAGCACGTCGACCGGCAGGTTGTTCAGCAGCTCCCCGTCGACCAGCAGGCGACCCTGCCCAGCCAGCGGCGGCACGAGGCCGGGTATCGACATGTCGGCGCCGACAGCCTCCACGAGCGAGCCTCGCCCGATGCACGATCGTCCTGCTCGCGAGCAGATCGTGCACTCACCGAGAAGAGCAAGAACACCGAGCTCTTCCGAACATCGTGTCCCCGAAGATCCGCTCGAGCATGCGCGCGGCCTTCTGCGAGCGAATCAGTGACACGCGCGGCAGCGTGTAGTCGTTGAACGGCGAGGCGGCGCACCAGCTCGTTGTGGCAGTAATGTGCGCATCTCGTCCGGCGCTCGCCTCAAGTGCGTACATGCCGCCGATGAAGGGGCCGATGCTGCAGCCGCCGAACCCGGTCGATCCTCGAATCCGGTCTCTTCGAGCGCCTCGATCGCGCCGATGTGCGCGTCACCACGCGCACCCCCGCCCGACAACACCAGCCCGAGCGAGCGTCGCACGAGTCGGTGCGCGAGCCGGTCCACCGCACCCGCATCGCCGTGCGCGGCCATGTGATGCGCACGCGGTGCGAGAGTGTCGTGGAGCCCGACGAGCAGGTCGCCGAAGAGCGGCTCGACGACGACGAGGTCGGCTCCTGTCGGAACGCCGGTGGGGTCGCAGGCGCCGGGCGCCGTGAGGAGGACGTGGCGGTCGGCCGGGCGGGCACAGAACGCGCGCCAGTCGTCGTTCGTTCCGCCGTCCAGAAGCAGCACGTGGGCATGCGTTCGCTCGGCCCGATCGAGCACGTGGGTCGGCTCGTCGGACGCGTGCGACTCGGTGAGCGTCGCGACAGTGCCGAATCGCGCGAGGGCACGTGCGAGAGCGGCGGCGCAAGGCGCCGGGTCGAGCCCGGGGCCGAGGGCGCGCACGGAGATGACAGCCGGACGCGACGTCGGAAGCGTCAGGCCGCCGCTCGCCTGGAGCTGCAGCGCCAGCGAACGTGCGAAGGCGATCGTGAAAGCCGAGTCTGCGTCTCCTGCAGCAGCTCGTCCAACGCCTCGTCGTCGAGCTCGAGGAGCTCGCCGTCCCGAACCGCCTCGACCGTCGTGGAACGCGAGGATCCCGTCAAAAGCGCGAGCTCACCTAGGAATGGCCCGGCGCCGAGCACACGCACGACTCTGCGGCGTCGTCCAAAGCGTCGTCGACGAAGACGTGCAATCTCCCGCTCGAGACCGAGGAAGATCCGGTCGGCGATTTCGACCCTGCGTGACCACGATCTCGCCCGCTCGGAGGTGAACCGAGCGCAGACGCTCGATGAAGCCGTCGAGCGTTTCCGGAGCGACGCCCACGAGCATATGGACGTTCGCGAGCAGATCGTGACGAGTCCGCATCCCTCGAAGGGGGGAGTCACGCTGGAAAATGCAGAAACTCGGCACCGCAGGCCTCGGCGCCAGGGCGCGCGAGATGGTTCCGCGGCTCCGTAGTGCGGGACGCGGCGCCAGTCGAGTACAAGCTGACGCGCTACTCAGTATTAGCCTCGGGGTGAAACTGTTGAAAAACTGGAGCAAATTGAGATGCTGGGTGCTCGACGCGGGTAATCCTCAACTACATATGTCACGGTAGTTGCTGGTGAAAGGGACGCTTGATGTGATGATGTGCACTCTCTCGTCGCGATCGTGCTCGTGCTCACTGTCCTCTCGATGCCGACGTGGCTGAGGAGTACGCGAGTCACCGGCGGATATTTGGCCGGGGCAGGGCGACGGAGAGTTCACGGGGTTGGAAGGCAGATAACTGGTCGATCAAGGACTCTCTCGGAGTTGAGAACAGCGCCTTGATTGACAGCAGGCTACGGCTGGCATGTGCGACTGTTTTGTAGATGTACAAAGACCATGGTGACGAACTGGCAGTTGGGGCGTCGCTAAGAAAGGGCAATTTGCAACTTCATACAATCCACCAAGAGTTCTTTGGGGTACCGGCGTCGTGGCGACGATGAATGTGTACATGGAAACGCGACCGATGGTGCGTGTTCTTGGCCTTCTTGTCGTATGCGATTGTGGGCGCGCTCGCATACGCAGTGTCGGAGCGCGGCTCCCAGGCGTTGGAACGCCTGGTGCCAGGCCGGCGCATCCGTTCCTCCGAGCGGCAGCCCGCTTGATGACATTGATCTGGGTCGGCGAGGCGAGTCAGTCGTTCGACTCGCGCGGCGAGAGATGTGGTTTCTGCATGTTCGAAGATGAAGTAGGTACGTCTTTTGAACACGAATCACCGCGACCGGCAAGGGAGGCGTGCAACGAACGCGCACTCGGTATCGCTCTGGCCGCAAGACTCAGATCAGCGCTAGCTTCTAGGCGGCTCGACGCGGCGACGACTCGCGACGTGCGCATCGTCGGGCCGCGGCTCCGGGACGCGTTGGTGCGGTCGAGCCTCGTATGCTACGGCGCGGACGGTCGAGCCGACCCGGCGCCATGCGCGCTCCCGCATGGGCCATGCCGTAGGGTGACGTCGAACCGCGGTGTCGAGCGGCGCGCCGTCGTCGCCATCTGGCAGAGAATTGGCCAGCTGATAGACGGGGCGGAGACGGTCTCCAGCCGTCGTCGACCTTGAGCGCATCAACGTCGCGGCCTCGGCGAGCACGTCGCCGAGGATGCCGGCGATCCCGTCGAACTCCTCCGGGCCGGCGACGAGCGGCGGGGAGATCTGCACCACCGGGTCGCCGCGGTCGTCCGCGCGGCAGATCAGCCCGCGCTCGAACAGCCCGTTCGAGAGGAAGCCGCGGAGCAGCCCCTCGCACTCCTCGTCGGTGAAGGTCTCCCGCGACTCCTTGTCCTTTACGAGCTCGAGGGCGTAGAAGAACCCCGTGCCGCGCACGTCGCCGACGATCGGCAGGTCGAGCAGCTGCGCGAGCGTCGTCGCGGAACGCGCCCTCGTGCTCCAGGACGTGCTCGACGATCCGCTCGCGCTTCATGATCTCGATGTTCTTGAGCGCGATCGCGCACATGGACGGGATGGCCGCCGAAGGTGATCCCGTGCGACCACATCGAGGTTCCTGACAGGAACGGCTCCATGACCCGGTCGGTCGCGATGACCGCGCCGATCGCCGCGTACGACGACGAGAGTCCCTTCGCGGAGCAGATGATGTCGGGCCGGATGTCGTAGCGCTCCGACCCGAACCAGTAGCCGAGGCGCCCGAAGCCGGTGATCACCTCGTCGGCGGAGAGCAGGATGTCGTACCGGTCGCAGATCTCGCGCACGCCCCGCCAGTAGCCCGCCGGCGGCGTGAAGCAGCCGCCGGCGTTCTGCACCGGCTCCATGTGCACGAGCACACCGTCTCGGGGCCCATCGCCAGAATCGTCCGCTCGAGCTCGTCGAGGAGGAAGCGCGTGAACTCCTCCTCGGTCTCCTCCGGCGGCCGGTGGTAGCGGTTCGTGTTCGGACGTGCCGCACCTCCGGCACGAGCGGCTCGAACGGCGTCGCGCAGCGCAGGGATGCCGTTGATCGACAGCGCGCCCATCGTCGTCCCGTGGTAGGCGACGTGGCGCGCGATCGCCTTGTAACGGCGCGATTGCGCGGCGGCCACGATCACGTCGCTCGTGCGTCACGCACGGGCTCGCGCGCGCCGTGCCCGACGTGTCGCTTCTCGCCCCGCGCGAGGTAGAACTGCCGCGCCAGCTTCCACGCCGATTCGACCGCCTCCGAGCCGCCGGAGAAGAAGAACACGCGGTTGAGGTCGCCGGGGGCGAGCGAGGCGACCTCCGCCGCGAGCTCGATCGCGCGCGGGTGAGCGTACGACCAGTTGGTGTAGAAGGGCAGCTCGCGCATCTGCGCGGCCGCCGCCTCGCCGATCTCGTCGCCGAAGCCGTAGCCGATGTTAACCGAGAACAGTCCGGCCAGGGCGTCGAGGTAGCGCTTGCCGTTGGCGTCCTCGAGGTAGCAGCCGTCGCCGCGGACGATGATCGGCACGTCGCCTCCGCGGACCCGCCCATGCGGGTGAAGTGGAGCCACAGGTGGTCCTTCGCAGCCCGCTGGAGATCGATCTTCGGGCGCTCATGCCGTCACGCGGCGCCTCGCTCCCGCTTCGCAGTCCGGTACTGCCAGAAGACGTTACCGAGCGCGATCGCGATGGCGACCAGGAAGATCGCGCTCGCGACGACGTTCACCTGCGGCGGCACCGCCACCCGCGCGATGCCCCAGACGAAGATCGGGAACGTCTGCGCGCCGCCGGCGTTGAAGTACGTGATCACGAAGTCGTCGATCGAGAGCGCGAAGCCGAGCAGCGCCGCCGCGAGCATCGCCGGGGCGATCAGCGGCAGTGTGATCTTGCGGAACGTCGTCAACTCGTTCGCGCCGAGATCCATCGCCGCCTCCTCGAGATGGCGGTCGAACCCGATCAGTCGCGCCTTCACCGTGACGACGACGAAGCTGACGATGAACATGACGTGGGCGATGAAGATCGTCCAGAAGCCGAGCTGGAAGACGCGTCGTGTTGAGGAAGAGCGTCAGGAGCGACGCGCCGAGGACGATCTCCGGAGTCGACATCGGGAGGAAGATGAGCACGTTCGTCGTCGACGCGCCCGACGAAGTCGGTGGCGGACGATCGCCATGCGCCATCAGCGTGCCGAGCGCGGTCGCGACCAGCGTGGCGAGCAGGCCGACCTCGAGCGACGTGACGAGGGCGTCCCGGATCCCGAGGACGGCGTTCCAGTTCACCCAGTTGTCGAGCGTGAAGCCCTCCCAGACGTAGTTGAAGCGCCCCGCGGGGGCGTTGAAGGAGAAGAGGATCACGACCGCGATCGGCAGCATCAGGTAGCCGACGACGCGAGCGCGTAGACCGTCAGCGCGTGGCGCTCGAATGCCACGCCGCCGCGAGTCGGCCGCGGGCGGTGACGCGACGACGTCGTCATCCGGTCAGCCGCTCCGATCCGACGATCCGCGCGTAGACGAGGAGCGCGATGAGGATCGCCCCATGAGGATGAACGAGAGCGCCGCCGCGCTCGGGTAGTCGAGCGACTCGAGGAACTTCGCCTGGATGACGTTCCCGATCATCTGCTGCTGCGGCGTGCCGAGCAGCGCGGCGTTGATGAAGTCGCCCGCGGCCGGAATGAAGGTGAGGAGCGTGCCGGCGACGATCCCGGGCGCCGACAGCGGCAGCGTCACGCGCAGGAACGCCTGCGTGGAGCGACGCGTAGAGGTCCTTCGCCGCCTCGAGCAGGCGCGGATCGATCTGCTCGAGCGAGACGTAGAGCGGCAGCGCCATGAAGGGGAAGAAGTTGTAGGTGATGCCCGAACGACGGCGAACGTCGTCGCCAGCAGCCGCCCGTCCTCGCCGAGGATGTGGAGGTCGCGCAGGATCCCGACGACCGGCCCCTGGTCGGCGAGGATGTTCAGCCACGCGAGCGTCCGGACGAGGTACGTGACGAAGAACGGCGCGACGATGAAGAGCAGGAAGAGGTTCCGCCACGGCCCCGCCCGGAACGCGATCCAGTAGACGAGCGGATACGCGAGCACGAGGCAGGCGACGGTCGCGATCCCGGCGTAGAGGAACGAGCGCACGAGCTGCTCGTGGTAGTCGCGAGATCGCGTCCGAGAAGTTCGAGAACTCCCAGGTGAACTCGAAGTCCGGGAAGACGCCGGACTGGAGCGACTCGTAGCCGAGGAAGCCGAGCGGGATCAGGAAGAAGATCGCGAGCCAGAGCACCCCGGGCGCGAGCAGGAGGTAGGGCGTGAGACCCTGTGGCGGTGGAAGAACGAGCCCATCCGTACCGGCTCGCCTACTACTGCCCTGGACCGCGAGCCACCGCTTTTCGTAGTCCGTGTTTTTCGAACATGGCCGGGTCGTTCTGGTGCAGCTGCGAGAGCATCTCGTCGGTCGGGAAGGTCGAGCGTGTTCGTACGCCGGCGTCGGGGTCGAGCTTCGCCGCCTCCTCCTTCACGCCCTTGACCGACGAGATGTAGCTCGCGCCCGAGGGCGAGCTGCGCCGCGATCTTCGGGTCGTAGACGAAGTTCATGTACGTCGAGGCCGTCGGCACGCTGCCTCCGAGCGGGATCAGCATGTTGTCGGTCCAGATGATCCCGCCCTTCTCGGGGATCCCCCACTTGAGCTTCGGGTTGTCGGCCCGAGGTGAGCATGTCGCCGGACCACGCCATGCTCGCGGCGAGATCGCCCGTCGCGAGCGGCTGCGCGTAGTCGTTGCCGTAGAACCGGCGGATCTGACCCGAGTCGACGCGCCTCTGGATCACGGCGAGCGCCCGGTCGAACGCCTCGTCCGTGACCTTCGCCGGATCGTCGCCGTTCTCGAGCATGACGAGCCCGAGCGTGTCGCCCATCGAGTTCCAGACGCCGACCTTGCCCTTCAGCTCCGGATCCTCGAGCAACTGCGTGACCGTCGTCACCGGCCCGGTGACGTCCTCGTTCCAGGCGATGCCGTCCATCCCAGAGAACCAGGGCAGCGTATACTCCCGGTCCGGGTCGAACGGCGGGCTCGCCTGCGCGTCGATGAGGTTCGCGATGTTCGGGATGAGGTCCTTGTCGAGCTTCTGCGACCCAGTCCTTGTCGACGTACTCGCCGGGAAGCGGTCGTTGTCCGTCGACGACGATGATGTCGCGCCCGATGCCCTGCCCCTGGGCGAGGCGGCCCTGGACCTTCGCGAAGTACTCGGAGTTGGAGTTGACGTCCTCGAAGTAGTTGACCTTGATCTGGGTCTTCGTGCGTGAACTGCTCGAGTTCGTCGGGCCCGTCGAGCTTCGCCTTCGGCGTGTCGATGTAGAGCTCCCAGTTCGAGAAGTTCAGGACGTCCTTCAGCTCGCCGCTCGCCGCCGCCGCCGTCGTCGCCGCCCCCGCAGGCGGCGAGCAGCGACGGGAGCGTCAGCAGCGCGCTCGCCGGCCGCGCCGCGCCGGAGCAGCTCGTCCCGGGTCATCCTCGTGGTGGTAATCCGACTCATGTCTCCTCCTCGTGGTCGCGTTCCCGGTCGACGACGAAGGTCGCCTCCGGGTCCCAGCTGAGCGTGACCGGCAGGCCGCGTCCGGGAATCCGCGTGCCGGAGTCGATGTTCTGCGCGAAGACCTCGATCGTCCCCGCCGAAGTCGACGACGACGACCTGGGTCGCGACGCCGAGGTACGCGCGTCTCGGACACCGTCCCGTGGAGCTGGTTCTCGCCGCCGCCCGCCCCGATCGAGATCTTCTCCGGCCGTACGCCGGCGGCGACCTCGCCCGTGCGGCCGTTCACGGCGCGCCGGATCGAGCTCTCCGCTCGTCAGCCGCACGCCGTCCGCCCTCGACGGTGCCGGGAAGCAGGTTCGAGACCCCGAGGAAGCCGGCGACGAACGCCGTCGCCGGACGCTCGTACAGCTCCTGCGGCGGCCCGAGCTGCTCGATCGCGGCCGCGGTCCATGACCGCGATCGCGTCCGCCATCGTCATCGCCTCCTCCTGGTCGTGCGTGACGTGGACGAACGTGATCCCGACCTCGTTCTGGATGCGCTTCAGCTCGAGCTGCATCTGCTTGCGGAGCTTGAGGTCGAGCGCACCGAGCGGCTCGTCGAGCAGTAGCACCTGCGGATGGTTCACGAGCGCGCGCGCGAGCGCGACCCGCTGCTGCTGCCCGCCGGAGAGCTGCCTCGGCTTCCGCTTCGCGAGCCCGGAGAGGCCGACGAGCTCGAGGATCTCGTTCACGCGGCCCCTACGCTCGGCCTTCGGGACGCCCTTGCGCTCGAGCCCGAACGCGACGTTGTCCTCGATCGACATGTGCGGGAAGAGCGCGTAGCTCTGGAAGACGGTGTTGACGTCGCGCTTGTACGGCGGCAGCCCGACGACGTCGCGGTCGCCGAGGAAGATGCGGCCCTCCGTCGGCTCCTCGAAGCCGCCGATCATGCGCAGCGTCGTCGTCTTCCCGCAGCCCGACGGCCCGAGGAGCGCGAAGAACGAGCCGCGCGGCACATCGAGCGAGATTCCGTCCACGGCGACCACGTCGTCGAACTTCTTGACGACCTCCTCGAGCCGCACGTCGACGGAGGGCTCGGCTGCCGTCATTCGGCGAGCTTGACGGCGACGTGCTTGATCCTCGTGTACTCCTCCATCGAGTAGATCGACATGTCCTTTCCGTAGCCCGACTCCTTGAAGCCGCCGTGCGGCATCTCGGAGGCGAGCGGGAACAGGTGCTCGTTCACCCAGACCGTCCCGAAGTCGAGCCGCGCGGCCACCTTCAGCGCGCGGCCGACGTTCTCGCGTGAAGACCGAGGCCGCGAGCCCGTAGCGCACGCCGTTCGCCATCGCGATCGCCTCGTCGTCCGACGTCGAACGGCTGCACGGTCACGACCGGGCCGAAGACCTCGTCCTGGACGATCTCCGAGTCCTGCTTCGACGTCCGTGACGACCGTCGGCTTGACGAAGAAGCCGCGGTCGCCGAGCGACTCGCCGCCCGTGACGATCGTCGCCTTCGACTTCGCCGCGCGCTCGAGGAAGCCGAGCACGCGCTCGCGCTGCTCCTCCGAGATGAGCGGCCCCATGTCGACGTCGTCGCCCTCGGCCGGATCCGCCGACCTTCATTCCCTCCACCGCGCTCACGGTCTCCGAGAGGACGTCGTCGTAGATCGCCTTGCCGACGAGGATCCGCGACGAGGCGGTGCAGTCCTGGCCCGAGTTCCAGTAGCCGCCGATCTTGATCGCCTCGGCGACCGTGGCCGGGTCGGCGTCGTCGAGGACGACCATCGGCGCCTTGCCGCCGAGCTCGAGGTGGACGCGCTTGAGCGTCTGGGCGGCGTTCGCGGCGATGATCTTGCCCGTCGCGACGTCGCCCGTGAGCGAGACGAGCTGGATGTCCGGGTGCCTGACGAGCGCGTCCCCGACCGGGACCCCGTCGCCCGTGACGACCTGGAGGACGCCGGGCGGGAGGAACTCCTGCGCGAGCTCGACGAGGCGGAGCGTCGAGAGCGGCGTCTGCTCGGCGGGCTTGAGGATCTGGACGTTCCCGGCCGCGAGCGCGGGCCCGATCTTCCAGATCGGCCATCATCAGCGGGTAGTTCCACGGCGTGATCCCCGCGACGATCCCGAGCGGCTCTCGGCGGATCATCGACGTGTAGCCCTCGACGTACTCCGCGCCGGACTTCCCTTCGAGGTTCCGGGCCGCGCCCGCGAAGAAGCGCAGGTTGTCCGCGGAGAAGGGCATCTCGTCGACGGCGATCGCCATCGGCTTGCCGACGTTCTGCGACTCGATCCGGACGAGCTCGTCGGCGTTCTCGTCGATGACGTCCGCGAGCTTCGAGCAGGAGCTCCATCCGGTCCTTGGGCGTCTTGAACCGCCACTCGTCCCAGGCCTTCTTCGCAGCGTCGACCGCACGCTCGACGTCCTCGGCGCTGCCGCGCGGCACTTCGGCGATGACCTCGCCGGTCGCCGGATTCAGGACCTCCATCGTCTCGCCGGACGCCGAGTCGACGAACTCACCGGCGATGAAGTGCTTGTGCTTCGTCACGGACACGCTCACGGCCGACCTCCCTCGCTCGAGTCCGGGTGAACATACAACCGACGCGCCCGTTGCGCCTCGTGTAGAACCGCGGTGCCGTGAGGATCCTCGTCGTCGGGACCGGCGGCGTCGGGTCGGCCTTCGCGTCGATCGCGCGCCGCCGCTCGTTCTTCGAAAACTGCGCGCTCGCCGACTACGAGCCGGCGCGGCCGGAGTCCCTGCTCCCGACGCTCGACGACGGCCGCTTCTCCGCTCACCGGGTCGACGCCTCGAGCAAGGGCGACATCGTGCGCCTCATCCGGGAGACGCGGGCCGATGCCGTCCTCAACGCCGTCGACCCGGTCTTCAACGTCCCGATCTTCGACGCGTGCTTCGACAGCGGCGTCACCTACCTGGACATGGCGATGACGCTGTCCGAGCCGCATCCCCTGCGCCCGTACGAGGAGGTCGGCGTCAAGCTCGGCGACTACCAGCTCCAGCGCTCGGGCGCGTGGGAGGAGCGCGACCTGCTCGCGCTCGTCGGGATCGGGGTCGAGCCGGGCGCCGCGGACGTCTTCGCGCGCTACGCCGCCGACGAGCTCTTCTCCGAGATCGACGAGGTCGGCATCCGCGACGGCGCGAACCTCGTCGTCGAGGGCTACGACTTCGCGCCCACCTTCTCGATCTGGACGACGATCGAGGAGTGCCTGAACCCGCCGGTGATCTGGGAGCGCGACCGCGGCTGGTACACGACGGCGCCCTTCTCGGAGCCCGAGGTGTTCGACTTCCCCGAGGGCATCGGCCCGGTCGAGTGCGTCAACGTCGAGCACGAGGAGGTCGTGCTCGTGCCCCGCTGGATCGACTGTCGGCGCGTCACGTTCAAGTACGGGCTCGGCGACGAGTTCATCGAGGTGCTGAAGACGCTGCACAAGCTCGGCCTCGACTCGACCGAGAAGATCCCGGTGAAGGGCGTCGAGGTCGCGCCGCGGGACGTCGTCGCGGCCGCGCTCCCCGACCCCGCCACGCTCGGCGACCGGATGACCGGGAAGACGTGCGCGGGGACGCTCGTGACCGGGCGCGGCAAGGACGGCGCGCCGCGGAAGACCTACGTCTACCACGTCGCCGACAACGAGGAATCGATGCGCGAGTACGGCTCACAGGCGGTCGTCTGGCAGACGGCGATCAATCCCGTGATCGCGCTCGAGCTGCTCTCGTCCGGCGACTGGAGCGGCGTCGGCGTCCTCGGCCCCGAGGCGTTTCCCCCGCTGCCCTTCCTCGCGAAGCTCGAGGAGTACGGCGCCCCGCACGGCGTCCTCGAGCTCGAGCTTCCGCCTAACGCCTCGCACCTGCGCGAGTCTCGTGCCCGTCGCCCAAAAGGACGAGCCCAGAACGCCAAGTTACAACTTGTAACTTGGCATGTCTTTCGGCCCTGTCCCTGCCGGCGCCACGCGTACTGCGAATCGGCCGCGCACAGCGCGATCTGCGCCGACAGCGTCCGGCGGACGCGCGCCAAGTTACAAGTTGTAACTTGGCCGACCTTTCGGCCATGTCGATGAGTTCGCCGCTCGTTCGTCGTCTAAGAAGTGATGCGGTCTAGGATCGAGTCATGGCGGTCGTGAGGCTGCGCGCCCCGCTCTCCGAGCTCACCGGGGGCAGGAGAGAGCTGGAGCTGGACGGCGCAACGGTGCGCGAGGTCCTGCGTGCGCTCGAGCGCGAGCACCCGTCGATCGCCGGCTGGATCCTCGACGAGCAGACGACGATCCGCGAGCACATCAACGTCTTCGTCAACGGTGAGAAGAGCCGCGAGGAGACCGCGCTTCGCGCCGACGACCGCATCCACGTCATTCCATCGATCAGCGGAGGGTGAGCCAGATGACAGAGCTTCTCGTCGGCACGAAGAAGGGCCTGTTCGCGCTCCACGGAGACGACGGCGCGTTCGAGGTCACCTCGCGCGCGTTCGCGGGCGAGCCCGTCGAGTTCGCGATGCGCGACCCGCGGAGCGGCAACTACTTCGCGTCCGTGACCTCGGCGTTCTACGGGCCGAAGCTCTTCTTCACCGACGATCTCGATGCGGAGGAGTGGCAGCAGGCCGAGGGGCTCGTGCTACCCGAGGACCAGGAGAAGCCGCTCGAACGGCTCTGGCTGGTGGCTGCCGGGGAGGAAGACGGGCTCCTGTACGCGGGCGGCGCTCCGGGCGTCCTCTTCGAGAGCCGTGACGGTGGCGCGACGTGGGAGCTGAACCAGGGCTTCTGGGAGCAGCCGACGCGCCCCGACTGGAGCCCGGGTGCGGGCGGCATGTGCCTGCACTCGATCGCCACCTGGCCGGGCGACCCGTCGCGGATCGCCATGGGCGTCTCGGCGGTCGGCGTCTGGCTCTCGGACGACGGCGGCGCGACCTGGCGGCACGGGAACAAGGGCCTCTATCCGCGCTACATGCCGGAGGAGAAGCGCGAGGACACGATCGATCTCTGCGTCCACAACATGCACCGGCACCCGACGAAGCCCGAGCGCCTGTTCATGCAGTTCCACGGCGGCGTCTATCGCTCCGACGACGCGGGCGAGAGCTGGATCGACATCGGGACCGACACCGGGCTGCCCTCCGACTTCGGCTTCCCGCTCGTGATCGATCCGGCCGACCCCGACAGCGCCTATGTGATCCCGCTCGTGGCCGACCTGGACCGTGTGACGCCGGACGGCCGCGTGCGCGTGTACGAGACCCGCGACGCAGGCGCGTCGTGGACTCGCGCGCGGCGACGGGCTCCCCGCGGAGGACGCGTACCTGACGATCCTGCGGCAGGCGTTCGGCCGCGAGGGCGAGGGTGAGTCGATGGGGCTCTTCTTCGGGGCGACCTCCGGTGACGTCTTCGGCTCGCGCGACGCGGGCGCGTCGTGGTTCAGCGCGGCGACGAACCTGCCGCCGGTGCACTCGGTGCGGGTCGCGTAGTACCGGGCGAGCAAGCCTCGCCCCTACAGACCGCGGCTCTCGATTCGCGTCGGCGTGATCCTGACCGTCACGCGCTGCTCGCCCTGCGCGTGGAACGGGTACGAGTCCCTGCCGAGGTACTTCTTCGCCAGGCGGTCGATCTGCTCGTCGGCACCGTCGTCGACGAGCTCCGCCGTGCCGTCGACCGAGATCCAGCGGTACGGGTCGCCCGGGTCGACGACGGAGAGCGAGACGCGCGCGTCGGCGGCGATATAGCGCGGCTTCGCTCTGCCGTGAGCGGTGTTGAACGAGACGCCGTCGTCGTCGACGTCCACCCAGACGACCGTTGTGTGCGGAGAGCCGTCGGCGCGGAGATCGGTGATCGTCCCGACGAAGGCGTTCTCGAGGAACGCGCGCTCGGCCGCGGTGAGCTGAGCGCGCGGCAAGCCTCGCGCCCTCAGACGATCGCGACCATGCGGTCGATCGCGCCGCGGGCGCGGGCGGCGATCTCGGGCTCGACCGTCACGACGTGCTTCCAGTCGCGCAGCGAGTCGCGGAGCTTCTCGAGCGTGATCATCTTCATGTACCGGCAGATGGCCTTCTCGGACACGGCCTCGAAGCGCTTCTCCGGCGCCTCCTTCGAGAGCCGGTGGATGATCCCGGTCTCGGTCGCGACGAGGAAGCGCTCCTTCGGCGACTGCCGCGCGAAGTTGATCATCCCCTCGGTCGAGAGGATGTGCGTGCGCCCGTTCCCGAACGCCATGCACTGGCTCGCGCAGCCGCACTCGGGATGCACCAGCAGCTCCGCGTCCGGCGCCTCGTCCTGCCAGCGCTCGATGTCCTGCGGCCGGATGCCCGCGTGGACGTGGCACTCGCCCATCCAGATCCGCAGCGAGCGGCCGGTCACCTTCTCCAGCCAGAGCCCGAGGTACATGTCCGGCAGGAACAGGATCTCGGTGTCCTCGGGGATCGAGTCGACGATCGCCTTCGCGTTCCCCGACGTGCAGCAGTAGTCGCTCTCGGCCTTCACCTCGGCGGTCGTGTTCACGTAGGACACGACGACCGCGCCGGGATTCTCGGCCTTCCATGTGCGGAGCTGGTCGGCCGTGATCGACGCGGCGAGCGAGCAGCCGGCGTCGAGGTCGGGGATCAGCACCGTCTTCTCGGGACAGAGGATCGCGGCCGTCTCCGCCATGAAGTGGACGCCGCAGAACGCGATCGCCTCGGCCTCGGTGCGGGCCGCCTCCTGCGAGAGCCCGAGCGAGTCGCCGACGAAATGGGCGACGTCCTGCACCTCGGGCACCTGGTAGTTGTGGGCGAGGATCACCGCGTCGCGCTCGGCCGCGAGCGCGCGGATCTCCTCTTGCATGGTCGTGATCTCCGCAGTGGTCATGTCAGCTCCAAGGAAACGTCGAGGGAACGAGCAGAGTGCGTGAGCGCGCCGATCGAGATCTCGTCGACGCCGGTCTCGGCGACGGCGCGGACGTTCTCGAGCGTGATCCCGCCGGAGGCCTCGAGCCGGGCACGGCCTTTCGCCAGACTGACCGCGGCAGCCAGCATCGTCGAGGCTCATGTTGTCGAGCAGCAGCCCGTCCGCGCGGGCATCGAGCGCTTCGGACACCTGGTCGAGCGTGTCGCACTCGACCTCGATCGGGAGCGGCGTCACGTCGCGCAGGCGCTCGACCGCGGCGTGGATCGAGCCCGCGGCGCGCAGGTGGTTGTCCTTGACGAGGACCCCGTCGTCGAGCGCGAGTCGGTGGTTCCGGCCGCCGCCGCACGCGACGGCGTGCTTCTCGAGCACGCGCAGACCGGGCGTCGTCTTGCGCGTGTCGAGGATCGCGGCGCCGGTGCCCTCGACCGCGTCGACGTAGCGCCGCGTCAGGGTCGCGATCCCCGAGAGGCGGCCGAGGAAGTTGAGCGCCGTCCGCTCGCCGGTGAGGATCGCCCGCTGGAGCCCCGCGACGCGCGCGACGACGGTCACGCCCTCGACCACTGCGCCTTCGTCGACGAGCACCTCGAAGCGGATGTCCTCGTCGAGCGCGCGGAACACGGCCTCGGCCGCATCGAGCCCGCAGACGACGCCGGGCTCCTTCAGCAGGAGCTCGGCCTCGCCCGAGGCGTCCGCGTCCACCGTCGCCTCGGTCGTGACGTCCCCGGCGCCCACGTCCTCCGCGAGCGCGGCGTAGACGACGCGAAGGGTGTCAACCGCTACAGCCATGTCTCCAGGCTCGGCTCGTCGCCGCGGCGAAGGACGACGTGGCGCTCGAACGCCTCGTCCTCGGCGGGATGGTCGAGGCGGAAGTGCGCCCCGCGGCTCTCCTCGCGGACGAGCGCGCTCTCCGCGATCAGGCGCGTGAGCAGATGGGGCGCGGTGCGGAGGCGCTCGAGCCCCGCGCCGTCGCGCACGAGGCCGCAGTCGCGCCAGAGCGCCTCGCGGAGCTCCGGGGTCGCAGCCTCCGCGGGCTCGAGGGCCGGAGGCGCGGGCAGCTTCGCCGGGAGACCTGGCTCCGCGAGCGCGGCCAGCGCCGCGCGGCGGCCGAAGACGAGGCACTCCAGAAGCGAGTTCGACGCGAGCCGGTTCGCCCCGTGGACGCCCGTGGCAGCGCACTCGCCGGCGGCGTACAGGCCCGGGAGCTCGGTGCGCCCGTCGAGGTCGGTGACGATCCCGCCGATCGTGTAGTGCGCGGCGGGCGCGACGGGGATGGGACTCTCGGCGGGGTCGTACCCCTGCTCGGCGAGCCGGCCCATGAGCCCCGGGAAGCGGCCGCGGTCGATCTCACGGAGGTCGAGAAGCGCGGTCCCGCGCGCGGCGATCTCACGAGCGACGACGTCGCGCGGCGCGAGCTCGTCCGTGAAGCGCTCGCCGCGCTCGTCGAGCAGCGTCGCGCCTTCGCCACGTAGCGCCTCGCTCAGCAGGAGCGACGAGTCGACGAGCGTCGTCGGGTGGAACTGCATGAACTCGAGATCGGCGACGGCCGCGCCGGCTCGGTAAGCGGCCGCGATCCCTTCGCCGACTGCGCCCGGCGGGTTCGTCGACCGCTGCCAGAGAGCCGCCGCGCCTCCCGTCGCGAGCAGGGTTGCGCGCGCAGCCACGGTGCGCGACTCGGTGACGACTCCGACGCACCGGCCAGCGTGCTCCCGGACGGCCTGCATTCGCTCCCCTTCGGCGACCTCGATCCGCGGGTGCTCCAGCACGCGCTCTGCGAGCCGCCTCGCGACGCGGTCACCCGTCGCCGCGCCGCCCGCGTGCACAACGCGGCGGCGCGCTGTGACCTCCCTCGAGCCCGAGGTCGTCGTCGAACTCGACGCCGAGCTCCACGAGGTCTCGGATGCGCGCGGCGGCTTCGCCGGTGAGCGCCGCGACCGCGCTCGGCCGCGAGAGCCCGCGTCCGGTGCGCAGTGTGTCGCTCGCGTGCAGCGCAGGCTTGTCGTCGGCGCCGACGGCGGCTGCGATCCCTCCCTGGGCGAGCGAGCTGGTCGAGGCGAGCAGCGGGCCCTTGGCGAGGACGAGCACCCGACCCTCGGCGGCGGCACAGAGCGCCGCGAAGAGGCCGGCGACACCGCCGCCGACGACGAGGAGGTCGAGATCGTCGTGCCGGGCTGTCATGGGCGCTTCGCTCATGGTAGTTTTCGACTCTGAGGCAATAACCTCGTGGCCGAGTCTACCACTCCGACCCAACTCCCCGCGCATGCGGTGCTCGCCGTCGTCTTCCAGGTGCGGGACGACGTGCTCCACGTTCTTCTCTGGGAGCGAGCCCGCGAGCCGTTCCGCGGCGCCTGGTCGCTGCCCGGTGGCACGCTCGACTCCGGAGAGACGCTCGAGGAGTCGATCCTCCGCCACCTGGAGACGAAGGTCGATGTGAGCGAGGTGGCGCACCTGGAGCAGCTCGGGACCTGGAGCGACCCCGCACGGCATCCGGGCCGGTGGGAGCTCGCGACCGCCTACCTCGGTCTCGTCCCCGCTCGGCATCGACCCGCGCATCCCGGCCGACACGCGCTGGCATCGCGTCGACGAGCTCCCCGAGACCGCGTTCGACCACGGCGAGATCGTGCTCGCCGGACGCGAGCGCCTACGCGGGAAGCTCTCGTACTCGAACGTCGGCTTCGCGCTCGCGCCGCCGAGCTTCACGCTCGCAGAGCTCCGGGACATCTACGCCGCCGCGCTCGGCCACGACGTCTCCGCGACGAACCTCAAGCGCGTCCTGCTTCGCCGCGGAGTGCTCGAGCCGACCGGCGAACGGCGCGCGCACGGGCCTGCGGGCGGCCGCCCGGCCGAGGTCTTCCGCTTCCGCACGAGCCTGCTCGAGGTCACCGATCCGTTCGCCGTGCTGCGGCCGCCGA
>CAVXUY010000002.1:0-283011 GCA_963765175.1 uncultured Actinomycetes bacterium | reverse complement strand
TCGATCCGGTGAACACGCCAGGAAGTGACGGGTATACGCGCTAGCGTGGAGATTGTTGTTCCACGACGTGAGGAGGGGGACATGCCCAAGGCAATCCCGGACGGCTACAACACCGTCTCGCCGTACCTGGCCGTCGACGGCGCTGAGCAGGCGATCGCGTTCTACGAGAAGGCGTTCGGCGCCAAGGAGCGCGGGCGCATGCAGTCGCCTGACGGCAAGATCGCGCACGCCGAGCTTGTGCTCGGCGACTCGGTCGTGATGCTCTCCGACCCGTTCCCGCAGTTCGCGACGAAGCCGCCAAAGGAGCTCGGCGGGACGAGCGCGAGCCTGATGGTGTACGTCGAGGACGTCGACGCCGTCGTCGAGCAGGCGATCGGAGCGGGTGCGACGCTGGAGCGAGAGGTCGAGGACCAGTTCTGGGGCGACCGCTTCGGAGCGGTGACCGACCCGTTCGGGCACGTGTGGACGATCGCGACGCATGTCGAGGACGTCGCACCGGAGGAGATGGAGAAGCGCGCTCAGGCGGCGATGGCCGCGATGAGCACCTAGACGCGCAGAGTGCGTCGGGGTCTGGCTGAAGTCAGGCCCCGACCCCTGCTCAGCTCTCGTTCCAGCGGCGGAAGACCACGCATGCGTTGTGCCCGCCGAAGCCGAACGAGTTCGAGACGCCGACCTCGATCTCGGAGGGCCGCGCCTCGTTCGGGATGTAGTCGAGATCGCAGGTGGGATCGGGCGTCTCGTAATTGATCGTCGGCGGGAGCAGCCCGCGCTGCACCGCGAAGATCGTGAAGATCGCCTCCACCGCGCCGGCGGCGCCCAGGCAGTGGCCGGTCGCGCCCTTCGTCGAGGAGACGGGCGTCTTGTACGCCTGCTCCTCGCCGAGTGCGAGCTTGAGGACGCGCGTCTCCGCGGGGTCGCCGAGCGGCGTCGAGGTCCCGTGCGCGTTCACGTACCCGATCTGCTCCGGAGCGATCCCGGCATCCGCAAAGGCCATCTTCATCGCGCGCGCCGGGTTGGCGCCGGTCTGGTCAGGCTCCGTGACGTGGCTCGCGTCCGACGACACGCCGTAGCCGAGTAGCTCCGCATAGATCTTCGCGCCGCGCGCCCTCGCATGCTCCAGCTCCTCGAGGACGAGCATGGCGCCGGCTTCGCCCATGACGAAGCCGTCGCGGTCGGCATCGAACGGCCTCGACCCTCGCTTCGGGTCGTCGTTGCGCTTCGAGAGGGCGCGCATCGCGGCGAATCCGGCGATTCCGACCCGCGTCACGGGCGCCTCCGTGCCGCCGCAGAACATCACGTCCGCACGCCCGAGCCGGATCGCGTCCAATCCGTCGCCGAGCGCCATGTTCGAGGCCGCACACGCTGTCGTCTCTGTCGCGAGCGGGCCCTTCGTCCCCAGCTCCATCGAGACCCAGGCCGCGGCCATGTTCGGGATGATCTGGACGATCGAGAACGGGCTCGTCCGGTCGGGACCGCGCTCCAGCAGCGTCTGGAAGCAGTCCTCGAACGCGCCCAGGCCTCCGATCCCCGTCGCGACCGCCGCGCCCACTCGATCCGGCGCGGCCTCCACCGAGATCCCGCTGTCCGCCTCGGCCATGCGCGCGGCCGAGAGCGCCATCTGCGAGAACCTGTCCATGCGGCGCGCCTGCTTCCGCTCCATCCACTGCGTGGGGTCGAAGTCCTTGAGCTCGCAGGCGAAGTTGACCGTGTAGTCGGTCGTGTCGAACTGCGTGATCGGGTTCGCGCCGGATTCTCCCGCGACGAGGTTGTCCCACGTCGACTCGGGGTCGTTGCCGAGCGGCGTCACCATCCCGACCCCGGTGATGACGACTCGGCGTCGTCCGTTTCTCATTGCCTCACTCATGCCAGCTACATCCCCAGCCCGCCGTCGACGAGCAGAACGACGCCCGTGACGAACGCGGCGTCGTCGGAGCAGAGGAACCGTACCGCCCCGGCCACGTCCTCAGGGTCGCCGAGCCGGCCGAGAGCGGTGTTCTGGAGCATCATCGCCGTGATCTCCTCGGGTAGGACGTCGGTGAGCTGCGAGTGCACATACCCCGGGGCGACGACGTTCGCACGCACGTTGCGGCTCCCGAGCTCCTTCGCGAGCGACTTCGTGAAGCCGATCATCCCGGCCTTCGACGCCGCGTAGTTCACCTGCCCGAGGTTTCCGTGCAGGCCGACGATCGAGGAGATGTTCACGATCGCACCGGCCCGCCTCCGCATCATTCCGCGCGCGGCCGCGCGGCAGGTGTAGAAGCACGAGGCGAGGTTCGTGTCGATGACGGTCTGCCAGTCCTCGTCGGACATGCGCAAGAGCAGACCGTCGCGCGTCACGCCGGCGTTGTTGACGAGGATGTCCAGATCTCCCGCCTCCTCGACGAGGGCGCGCGCGGACTCGGGATCGGAGACGTCCGCCTGCACCGCCTTCCCGCCGATCTCGGAGGCGAGCGCCTCGGCCTCCTCGGCGCCCGTTCGGTACGACACGACCACGGACGCACCGGCGCGTGCGAGCTCCTTTGCGATCGACATGCCGATTCCACGGGAGGCGCCCGTGACGAGCGCGGTCTTGCCCTCGAGAGAGCAGAAGTCGGCGGTGGCCACGCCCTACTTCGCGAGCGCTTCCTCGGCGCGCTCGAGGCTCTCGACCGTGTTCACCGAGATCGTCTTGACGCCGCGGTCGATCCGCTTCACGAGGCCCGAGAGGACGTTGCCCGGCCCGACCTCGACGAACGTCGTCGCCCCGCTCCGGATGAGCTCCGTGGCCGCCTGCGTGAAGCGGACGGGTGCGGTCAGCTGGTCGACGAGCAGGGTCGCGATCTTCTGGGCGGGCTCGATCTTGGCCGTCACGGTGGACATGAACGGCGTGAGCGGCTGCGGGAAGTGCACCTTGTCGATCGCGGGACGCAGCCGGTCGGCGGCGCGCGCGACGAGCGGGCTGTGGAACGCCCCCGATACCTTGAGCCGTACCGCTCGTCGAGCGCCGAGGCTCTCGGCCTCGGCGCAACACTCCTCGACCGCCTCGTGCTCGCCGGAGATCACGATCTGACCGGGGCAGTTGTAATTCGCAGGCCACACGCCGACGATCTTGCGGCACAGCTTCTCGACCTCCTCGTCCGCGAGGCCGAGGATCGCGGCCATCGTGCCCGGCCGCTGCTTCGCGGCCTCGGCCATCGCCAGACCGCGCTCGCGCACGAGCCCGATCGCCTCGCCGGTCTCGAGCGCGCCTGCCGCCGCCAGCGCAGCGAACTCGCCGACGCTGTGCCCGACGACGACGTCGGCCACGAGACCGCGATCGCGCATGGCGGCGAGGATCGCGAGGCTCGTCGCGACGAGCGCCGGCTGCTGCACCTCCGTCTCCACCAGCTCGTCGAGCGGCGTGTCGAAGCAGAGCCGCTCGAGATCGAGGCCCGAAGCCTCCGACCCGATGCGATACACCTCGCGCGCGGCGGGAAATGCCTCAGCAATGTCCCTTCCCATCCCCATCTCCAAAGAACCCTGACCCGGAAAACAAAACGCAATCTTGCTCATCACAGTCCTCTCTTCACCTAGGCGTTTCGACCGTTGGTCGAAGCGCCTGACCACTCCACCAGCGCCGACCCCCATGTCAGCCCCGCGCCCATGCCGGTCATGAGGACGAGCGCGCCGTCTTGCAAGCGGCCGTCGTCACGTGCGTCGATGAGCGCGAGCGGGATCGAGCCCGAGGAGGTGTTTCCGTAGCGATCGACATTCACGATGGTCTTTTCCGGAGGAAACCCGAGCTTATCGGCCGCGTAGTCGATTATCCGCTTGTTCGCCTGGTGCGGGATGTAGACGTCGACGTCCTCGACGGTCTTCCCGCACTCCGCGAGGATCTGCTCGGCCGAGTAGACCAGGATCCGCGTCGCGAACTTGAACACCTCGCGCCCGTTCATCTTCACGAACTGATCAGGGTTCTCGAAGTGCCGCGAGCCGGAGCCGGGGAGCCACAGGTTTTTACCGCCGCCGCCGTCTGCGCCGAGCTCGAACCCGAGGAAGCCGCCACGGTCGACCGGCTCCATAACGACCGCGCCCGCGCCGTCCCCGAAGAGGACGATGGTCGAGCGGTCGTCCCAGTCGAGGATCTTCGAGAGCACGTCGCCGCCCACGACGAGCGCGCGGCGGGAGAGCCCGGACGCGAGCATCGCGTAGGCCTGCGCGACCGCGTAGACGAACCCGGTACAGCCCGCGAGGAGGTCGTACGCGGCCGCGTCGGGCATCCCGAGCTCGTCCGCGAGGAGCGCGGACGACGTCGGGAACATCATGTCCGGCGTCACCGTGGCGCAGATGAGGAGATCGATCTCGTGCGGTTCCACCCCAGCGTCGGCGAGCGCGGCCTTCGCGGCAGGACGCGCGATGTCGGTGAGCGCCTCCTCCTTCGCCGCGATCCGGCGCTCGTGGATCCCCGTCCGCTCGACGATCCACTCGTTCGACGTGTCCACGATGCGCGAGAGCTCGTCGTTCGTGAGCACGCGCTCGGGGACATGGGTGCCGAGCCCCGTGATCCCGATGCGGACGCCGGTCGCGGTGCCGATCATTTCCCGCTCCGGCGCCGGCAAAGCCGACACCTCCGCTCCTGGGAGCCTCCCACGGCGAACGTCAGCGTCCCGCGCGCGGCGAGCTCGGCGCCGACGTGCGCGGTCGCCTTCCCGCGGCCGATCGGCCCTCGCACGGTGTCGATCTCGCAGGCGAGCGTGAGCGTGTCGCCGGGAGACACGATGCGCTTGAAGCGGCAGTCGTCGATCCCCGCGAAGAACGCGATCTTGCCGCGGTTTTCCTCTTCGATGAGCACCGCGACAGCGCCGGCCTGCGCCATGGCCTCCACGATCAGCACGCCCGGCATCACCGCGCGCTCGGGGAAGTGCCCCGGGACCCAGAAGTCATCCCCGCGTACCTCACGCCGGGCGACCACGCGTCGGCCCGGCTCGAGCTCGAGCACCTCGTCGAGGAGGAGAAACGGGTCTCGGTGAGGCAGTATCGACTCGATCTCGGCCCTCCCGAACGGGGCGGTCAGAACGGTCTCGGACACCCGGCGAGTCTACTCGCCCGCTTCGGCTTACCCCGTCTTCCGAACCCGCACCGCGGGCCGGCTTGTGTTGCCCGCAAGGTCCCGAGCGAGCACGCGCACGCGAGTCGCGGACCCGGCGCCGGGGACGTTGGCGACGCCCGCCTTCCGCACCTCCCGCTGCTGCCACTTCCCGTCGATGCGGAGGATGAGCGTCGCGGGCTCACTGACGCGGAGTCGGAGCTTCCGCGTCGCGAGGATCTCGACCGTCGGCGCCGTCGAGTCGGCCACGAACGGGAGCTCGGTCCCGATCGTCGTGACCGCGTCGGTCACTTCGAGCACCGCCGCGTAGGAGCCGTCCACAAGAGACTTGCCCGTCCACTCGAGTCGGTGCGAACCGGCCCCGAGCGCAGTGGACTTGAGCAAGGTCGCGACCCAGTTTCCCGTCCCGGACGATTCGGGCACGGACGGTCGCGGGAGTCGTCAGCGCGAACTGGAGCTCCAGCCGGTCGTTGCGGCCGTCCCCGTTCGGCGAGACCAACGCAGGCGCGAGCGAGACGAGCCCGAGCGTCCGGCTCACGGTCAGCGGAACGCTGTGCCGAACCTCGGTGCCGGCAGCGGTCCGCGCAGTGAGAACGATCGTGTAGACGCCGTCGGGAAGCGCAGCTCCCGGAATGGTCGCGGTCCGTGGACGGGCCGCGGTCCAGACCCGGTCCACGACCGTCGCCACCGTGAGCCCGAACACGTCGGCGACGGTGATCGTGAGGTTCGCCGGGGCGGTCAGCCGGTAGCTGAGCACCGCATCGTCGCCGAAGCCGTCGCCGTTCGGCGTGATCGTCTGCGGCGCCGCCGTGGCCTGGATCCCGAGTGGGACACGCGTGCCGACGATGCGGAGCGGCCCGGTCGCGGGCAGTGCCGAGCCAGCGCTGATCGTCCACGCGTACCTCCCGCCCGGCGCGGCGCCCGCATCCCAGGTCCAGTCGATCGCGGTTCCCGTCCCCGCCTGCTGCGCGACCTGAACGCCGGCGGTGGTCTTGACCGTGACCGTCCACGGGACCGTCGTGGAGACCCGCGCGCGGAAGCGGAAGACGTTCTCGACCTCGTCCACCCGCGGCTCGAAGATCTTCGGCAGGCCGATCGAGCGGGCCTTCGCGGCGAGTGCGTCCAGCCGACCGAAGAGCACGTCGCCCGGGCACGTCGTGTGGCCGGTCTCTCGGTGGCCGGAGACGTTTCGGAGTAGGACGCGGGTGCCGGACCGGTAGCGCTCGCTCCCGCTCGAGACGGCAGTCGTCCTGCCGGTCGGGTCGACGTGCGCGAGGTCGAGCCGCCACGCGATCAGCTTCGAGATGGCGTCCAGGGCAGCGGCCGGGGGTGTCGCCGAACCGTACGTCCCGATCAACGCGATGCCGACGGACCCCGTGTTGAACCCGCGCGCGTGCGCGCCGATCACGTTCCGGTCGACGCCTCCGAAGCGCCCCTCGTACACGGTCCCGAAGCGGTCGACGAGAAAGTTGTAGCCGATGTCGTTCCAGCCGTTCGACTGCACGTGGAAGAGCTGGATGCCCTTGACGATCGCCGGCGGCCTGCGCACGCGAGTAGTTGTTCGTGCCGGCGGTGTGGTGGATCGTCACGCCCCGAATCGACGTGGCGTAGGACGGGCGGCGCACGCCGGATCGACTCGTTCGCTCCCCACGACGCACGCGACACGATCGCCGGGGCAACGGTCGCAGCAGGGAAACGTCGCACGAGGCGGCGCTCTGGCGTCCACACCAGGTGCGCGCGGACGCGAGAGACGCGACCGATCGTGCGCGTCTCGATCCGGTCGGACGGCCCGACCCACCACGGGCTCCCGAGCCTCCAGCCCGGCCGCGCCTTCGCCTCGAGCGTGCCCGCGTCCGGCCCGTCCTCATGCTCGGGCGCGGCAAGGCGCCATCCGCTCCAGCGGCCGGCGAGCGAGCGCGTCCGGAAGGCGACCCGACCCGGGCCCTGCCAGTGGACACCCGCAAGCGTGAACCTTTCGGCCGCCGAGTCGCGGCTCGGCTCCAGCTCGACCTGAGCGACTGCGCCGAAGGCCGCTGGAGCAAGTGCCGCGGCGCCGACCAGCACGGAGACAAGGGTGAACAGGCGGCGCATACCGGGCCAGCGTTGCAGCGATCCCCGTCGCGGGCAAGGGTGAAAAACATCCCGCTGATAGACTTCTTACACCGGTGCGAAGCCGCTCTTTGCGGGGATTTCTGGTCGCGATTACCGCGCTGACCCTCGCCGCTCTCGTCGTGCCGGCCCTCGGCTCTGCTCAAGACGAGCGTCCGCGGGTGCTGGCTGTCGAGCTCGACAACGACATCAACCCGGTCACGCAGGAGTTCCTCGAGAACGCCGTCGACCGGGCCGAGGACGAGGAGTTCGACGCCGTCGTCGTCGTCCTCGACACGCCCGGCGGGCTCTCGTCGTCGATGCGCGGGATCGTCAAGCGCTTCCTCGCGTCGAAGGTCGCGGTCGTCGTCTACACGGCGCCTCCCGGCTCGAGCGCCGACTCCGCGGGCTCGGTGATCGCGATGGCCGCCGACATCGCCGCGATGGCCCCGCAGACGAACATCGGCTCCACGACGCCCATCTCACTCGGCGGCGAGGACATCTCGGAAGACCTGCGCCGGAAGGTCGTGAACGACGCCGCGGCCTACGTCGGCGAGCTCGCGCGCGAGCACGGCCGCAACGTCAGGGCCGCTCGGCAGATGGTCACGAAGGCGTCGAACTACGGCGCGCGTCAGGCGAAGGCAATCGGCCTCGTGGACGTCGTCGCGCCGACCCTGCCCGCGCTCCTCCGGGAGATCGACGGGACGAAAACCGTGCCGAAGGGCATCGTTCTCGACACCGCCGGGGCCGAGATCGTCGAGGTCGAGATGAGCTTCTGGCAGAGGGCCCGCGACCTCCTGATCGACCCGAACCTCATCACGATCATGCTCTCGATCGGCGCTCATCGGGATCGTCGTCGAGCTCTGGAACCCGGGCCTCGTGTTCCCCGGCACGGTCGGCGCGATCTCGCTCATCCTCGGCCTGTACGGGCTCCAGGTGCTGCCCGTCTCGCGTCGCCGGCCTGCTCCTGATGATCCTCGCGGCGGCGTTCTTCGTCGCGGAGGCGTTCGTACCCACGCACGGCGCGCTGACCGTGGCCGGAGGGATCCTCTTCGTCCTCGGCTCCCTCATCCTGTTCGACCCGGCCGGTGACACGTACCAGGTGTCGCTGCCGGTCGCGATCGGCATCGCCGCGAGCCTCGCGCTGTTGCTGGGCCTCGCCCTGTCGCGCGTCGTGCGCGTCGCCCGCCGGCCCGCGGCGGTCGGGGTGCAGGGGCTCGTCGGCGACGAGGGGGTCGTCAGGCGTGACGGGCTCGTGTTCGTGAACGGCGAGCTCTGGCGCGCCCACAGCGCGGACGACTCCCCGCTCGTGCCCGGCGACCGCGTCCGCGTCGAGCAGGTCGAGGACGGGCTGCGCCTCGTCGTCGGCTCGGTACCGACGCCGGCGGTCGAGGAGGTGCACTGATCGCCGAGAACGAACTGCGGTTGGTCGTAGGATCCCCGCTGTCACCGATCCTGGAGGGGCAGAGCTGATGGAAGCCGGATTGATCGTCCTCGCAGTCGTCGTCGTCGTCGTGCTGCTCTTCCTCTTCGCGGCGGTCAAGGTCGCGCGGGAGTACGAGCGAGGCGTGATCTTCCGGCTCGGGCGCCTGCTCCCCGAGCCCAAGGGCCCGGGACTGTTCATCCTCATCCCGATCATCGACCGCATGGTCCGGGTCGACCTGCGCACGGTGACGCTGAACGTCCCGCCGCAGGAGGTGATCACGAAGGACAACGTGCCGGTGCGCGTCAACGCGGTCGCCTACTTCCGGATCGTCGACGCCAACGACTCGGTGGTCCAGATCGAGAACTACATGGTCGCGACCTCGCAGATCTCGCAGACGACGCTGCGCTCCGTCCTCGGCCAGCACGTGCTCGACGAGCTCCTCTCCGAGCGCGACAAGATCAACGTGATCCTCCAGGCGATCATCGACGAGGCGACCTCGCCCTGGGGCATCAAGGTCTCGGTCGTCGAGGTGAAGGACGTCGAGATCCCGGCGGGCATGCAGCGCGCAATGGCCCGGCAGGCCGAGGCCGAGCGCGAGCGGCGCGCGAAGATCATCTCCGCCGAGGGTGAGTTCCAGGCGTCCGAACGCCTGAAGGACGCCGCGGCGGTGATGTCTCAAGAGCCGATCACGGTCCAGCTGCGCTACCTGCAGACGCTCCTCGAGATCGGGTCTGCAAACAACTCGACGATCGTCTTCCCGATCCCCATCGACCTCTTGACCGCGCTCTCGAACGCCGCCACGATCGACAAGACGTAGCCCCCTGGATCAGCGATCTAGGTCTCGGCGGGCTCGGTCGGCTCAGGCTCTGACAACACAGCCTCGGGCAAAGGCTCCTCGCCGAGCACCGCCTCCGGCACGTCCGCAGCGTCCGACCCGGCGACAAGCGCGAGCGTCGCAACCTTCTCGCCGTCCCGCGGCCGCATCACGATCACGCCCTGCGTCGAGCGGCCCGAGCGCTTGATGTCGTCCACGGCCATGCGGATGACCGTGCCGCCGTCCGAGATGAGCATCACCGCGTAGCCGTCGCGCACGATGCGTGCTCCCGCGAGCTTCCCCTTGCCCTCGACGAGCTGCGCCGTCTTGACGCCCAGCCCGCCCCGCCCCTTGACCGGGTAGTCCAGGACACGGGTCCGCTTGCCCCACCCGTTCTCGGTGACGACAAGCAAGTCCGCGTCCGGGTCGGCGATGTCGACCTCGATCACCTCGTCGCCCTTCCGCAGCCGCATTCCCTGCACGCCCGACGCCGGCCGCCCCATCGCACGGACGTCCTTCTCGTGGAAGCGGATCGCCTGTCCTGCGCGCGAGACCATGAGCACGTCGTCCTCTCCGTTCGACAGCCGGACGCCGATGAGCTCGTCGTCGTCGCGCAGGCCGATCGCGATGATCCCGTCGGCCTTGAGCGGCGTGTTGTAGGCGGCGAACTCCGTCTTCTTCACGATCCCCTTCCTCGTGGCGAAGAGCAGGTACTTCGCCTCCTCGAAGTTCCGCGTGGCGATCACCGCCCGCACGTACTCGTCCTGTCGGAACGGGAGGAGGTTCACGATCGCGCGGCCCTTCGACTGGCGGGAGCCGAGCGGAAGCTCGTGCACCTTGAGGCGGTACACCTTCCCGACGGAGGTGAAGAAGAGGATGTAGTCGTGCGTCGAGCCGACGAAGAGGTGCTCGATGTAGTCCTCGTCCTTGAGGTCCATCCCCATGACGCCGATCCCGCCGCGCCGCTGCTCGCGGTACGTCGTCACGGGTAGCCGCTTGATGTAGCCGGACTTGGTGATCGCGATCACCATGTCCTCCTCCGCGATCATGTCCTCGAGCTCGAGGTCGGTCTCGCCGGCGACGATCTCGGTGCGCCGCTCGTCGGTCTTCCCGTAGATCGTCTTGATCTCGAGCAGCTCCTCGCGCACGACGCCGTCGATCCGCGCCGGGTCGCCGAGCAGCGCACGCAGCTCCGCGATCCGCTCCTGGAGATCCGCGAACTCGTCCTCGACGCGCTTGCGCTCGAGCCCGGTCAGCGCGCGCAGGCGGAGGTCGAGGATCGCCTGCGCCTGCAGCTCCGAGAGGCCGAAGCGCTCCTGGAGCGCAGTCCGGGCAGACTCGGTGTCGTCGGACGCGCGGATGAGCGCGATGACCTCGTCGAGGTTGTCGAGCGCGATCAGGTAGCCCTCGAGGATGTGCGCCCGGTCGACCGCCTTCCGGAGCTCGTACTTCGAGCGCCTCGTGACGACCTCGCGCTGGTAGTCGAGGTAGTGCTGGACGAGCTCGAGCAGGGACAGCGTCCGCGGAACGCCGTCGACGAGCGCGACCGCGTTGTAGCCGAAGGTCGTCTGGATCGCGGTGTGCTTGAAGAGCTTGTTGAGGACGACCTGCGGGATCGCCTCGCGCTTGAGGTCGATCTGGATCCGCATCCCGGTCCGGTCGGAGTGGTCCTTCACGTCCGAGATCTCGGTCAGCACCTTGTCGCTGACGAGGTCGGCGATCTTCTTGATGACCCCGGAGTCGCCGCCCTTCTTCACTCCGTATGGCAGCTCGGTGACGATGATCGCGTTCCGCCCGCCGCGCAGCTCCTCGATGTGCGCGCGCCCACGAACGATGAGCCGACCGCGGCCGGTTCGATACGCGTCGCGGATGCCGGTGCGGCCCACCACGATCGCGCCCGTCGGGAAGTCGGGGCCCTTCACGTGCTTCATCAGGTCCTCGACGTTGGCCTCCGGCTTGTCGATCAGCTCCACGATCGCGTCCACGACCTCGCCGAGGCGGTGCGGCGGCATGTTCGTCGCCATGCCGACGGCGATGCCGGCAGAGCCGTTGACGAGCAGATTCGGGAAGCGCGAGGGAAGAACGGACGGCTGACGGCGTGACTCGTCGTAGTTCGGCTCGAAGTCGACGGTGTCCGCGTCGATGTCGCGGAGCATCTCCGTCGCGAGCCGCGTGAGACGTGCCTCCGTGTAGCGCATCGCGGCAGCCGGGTAGTCGTCGATGTTGCCGAAGTTCCCCTGGCCGTCGACGAGCGGATAGCGCAGCGAGAACGGCTGCGCCATGCGGACGAGCGTGTCGTAGATCGACTGGTCGCCGTGCGGGTGGTAGTTACCCATGACGTCGCCGACCACGCGCGCCGACTTGAGCCGCGGGCGGTTCGGCTGCAGGCCGGCCTCGTGCATCGCGTAGAGGATCCGGCGGTGCACGGGCTTGAGGCCGTCGCGCACGTCGGGCAGCGCCCGCGAGACGATGACGCTCATCGCGTAGTCGAGGAAGCTCGAGCGCATCTCCTGCTCGAGCTCGCGCGGCTCGATCCTGCCCGAGCCGAGCGGCTCGATCACATCAGACATCGAGGAATCTCACCTCGCGCGCGTTCTGCTCGATGAAGTTGCGGCGCGGCTCGACCTGGTCGCCCATCAGCGTCGAGAAGACCTGGTCGGCTGCGGCGGCATCCTCGACGTCGACCCGTATGAGCATGCGGTTCTGCGGATTCATCGTCGTGTCGGCGAGCTCCTCCGCGTCCATCTCGCCGAGGCCCTTGAAGCGGCTGACCTGGATGCCCTCCTTGGCGAGCTCGAGCGCCAGCTCACGGAGCTGGCCGAACGTGTGCGCGTGCCGCGTCTTCTTGCCGAAGGCGATCGTGAACGGCGGATGTCCCGCGATCTCGGCCAGTCGCGCGTACGTCTTCCGGACGTTCGCGTAGATCGGCGATGCGAGGAGCTCGCTCGGGACGACGACGCTCGATGCCGCGCCAGTCTCCTTCTCGACGATGCGCAGGACTTCCCCGTCGTCGCTCGACGACAGCACCGACAGCTCGTAGCCGTTCGGGTCGAGAGCGCCGAGCGCGTCCTCGATCCCGCCGGCGACCGCCTCGGTCTCGACGATGCGGTGGTCGATCACGAAGTTCGCAGCCGCCGCGCCGAAGTCCTCGCGAAGCCGCGAGGCCCAGCCGTCGAACTCGTGCAGCACCCTGACGAAGCGCCCGTAGCGCGCCTCCGTGAGCTTCTGCGTCTGGCCCGCCCGGTCGGTGACGTCCATGTCCTTGACCCGCTCGCGCACGAGCATGTCCTCGAGCTGCGACTCCTTCTCGACGTAGCGCTGGACTGTTCCCGATCTTCACGCGGTAGAGCGGCGCCACGGCGATGTACACGTGGCCGCGCTCGACGAGCTCCTGCATCTGGCGGTAGAGGAACGTGAGGATGAGCGTCCGGATGTGCGCGCCGTCGACGTCGGCGTCCGTCATCACGATCACGCGGTGGTAGCGCAGCTTCGTGACGTCGAACTCGTCGCCGATGCCCGCCCCGATGGCGGTGATGACCGACTGGATCTCCTCGTTCGAGAGGACCTTGTTGATCCGGTTCTTCTCGGCATTGATGACCTTGCCGCGGAGGGGCAGGATCGCCTGGAACGTGCGGTCCCGTGCGTCGACCGCCGAGCCACCGGCCGAGGCGCCCTCGACGAGGAAGAGCTCCGCGGACTCGGGGTCGTTGATCTGGCAGTCGGCGAGGCGTCCGGGCAGCGAGTTCGAGTCGAGCGCGCTCTTCCGCCGCGTGAGCTCGCGCGCCTTGCGGGCCGCCTGGCGGGCGCGCGCGGCCGAGATCGCCTTCGTGATGATCTGGCGCGCGTCCGTCGGGTTCTCCTCGAGGAACTCGGCGAGCTTCTGGTTCACCGTCGTCTTCACGAGGGCCTCGATCTGCGGGTTCCCGAGCTTCGTCTTCGTCTGACCCTCGAACTGCGGGTTCTGGAGCTTCACCGACATGCACTGCGGCGAGGCCCTCGCGGGCGTCGTCGCCCTCGAGGTTCTCCTCCTTCTCCTTGAGCAGGCCCTTCTCGCGTGCGTAGCGGTTGAGCGTCCCGGTGAGGGCGGCCTTGAAGCCGGAGAGGTGCGCGCCGCCCTCGGTCGTGTTGATGTTGTTCGCGAACGAGAACACCGACTCGACGTAGGAGTTGTTCCACTGCATCGCGACCTCGACCTGGCTCTCCTCGCCGTCGCCTTCGAAGTAGACGACGTGCTTGTGCACGGTGTCCTTGGACCCGTTGATGTACGCGACGAAGTCGCGGATGCCGCCCTCGTAGTGGAACTCCTCGGTCTTCCCGCCGGCGCGCTCGTCCCGGAGGACGATCCTCAGCCCGCGCGTGAGGAACGCGGTCTCGCGCAGACGCTGTGTGAGCGTCGACGCGTCGAACTCCGTCTCCTCGAAGATCTCGGAGTCCGGGAGGAACGAGATCGTCGTGCCGGACTCGTCCTTCGGGGCGACGCCGATCTTCTTCATGTCCCCGGTGGGCTCGCCACGTGCGAACTCCTGCCGGTAGAGCTTGCCGTCGCGGCTGACCTCGGCGACCAGCCACTCCGAGAGCGCGTTCACGACGGAGACGCCGACTCCGTGCAGCCCTCCCGAGACCTTGTAGCCGTCGCCGCCGAACTTGCCGCCGGCGTGGAGCTTCGTCAGCACGACGGTGAGCGCCGGCATGCCCTGATCCGCGATCACGTCGACGGGGATGCCCGCCCCGGCGTCCTTGACGGTGACCGAGTTGTCGGGATGGATCGTGACGTCGACGAGGTCGTTTCGGCCCGCGAGGGCCTCGTCGACGGCGTTGTCGACGACCTCGTAGACGAGGTGATGAAGGCCTCGCGATCCCGTCGACCCGATGTACATACCGGGTCGAAGCCGGACCGGCTCGAGGCCTTCCAGGACCGTGATGTCCTTTGCGGTATAGGCTGCTTCGGCCAATAGAAAAAGCCCTGCAAATCGACGTTTTGCGGGCTGCTGGAAGTGTATCAGAAATCGCGGTCGGAGCGGCCCTTGGAGAGGCTCGCGCGGGCGGCTCTGGCGACCAGTTCGCGCAGGTCCGGATCCTCGATCTCGGAGGCCAGTGCGGCGGCCTCGGAGGTCACTTCCGGCGTCGCCGGAAGGGTCTCGGCCTGTTCTGCGGAACCGGCACCGTCAGAGCTCGCCGGCTCCGGTATCGGGCCGACCTTGAAGCGCAGCTTCGCGGGCGCGGACTCGCCGAGAATTGCGCTCAACTGCTCTGCGATCTCGGGCGCGAGCCGGTCGAGCTCGAACGCCCACGTCGCCGACGACGTCGCAACATGCAGCGTCCCGTCCCGAGCCACGCGCTGTGGCCAGGCCTGCCTCGCCACCGCCTCGCCGACGGCCGCGGGCCACGCGGCGGTGATCTCTGCCAGCGCGAGCGCCGTTCCGCCGCCGCTCGCGGCAAGCGTGCGCTTGACTTCCTTGTCGATCCGCTCCACGGCCGGCTACTCCACCCGCACCGTACCGGGTGACACGACCAGCGACTGTGCCGGCTCGGCCGGGAGCGCTGCGGGCGATGTGGCGGTCACGATCGTCTGTCCCCGGTCGGCGATGAGCCCCGCGAGCGCCAGCCTACGGTCTCCGTCGAGCTCCGACAGGACGTCGTCGAGCAGCACGAGCGGTGGGACGCCGGTTCTCGACCCGATCGCCTCGGCCTCTGCGAGGACGAGTGAGAGGACCGCGACTCGCTGCTCTCCCTGCGACGCGTAGTGGCGGAGCTCGCGCTCGCCGACCATGAGCTCGACGTCGTGGAGATGCGGGCCGAGGCCGGTCACACCACGCTCGAGGTCCCGCGCGAGCCGCGCCTCGTGGTCTGCGACCGTCGGCGCCACGGAGTCGTACGAGATCGTCGCGGCGGCGACCCCGAGCCGGCCCGCGATCGCCTCGAACGCAGGCGCCAGCAGCAGCGACCGCCTCCCTGCGCGCCTCGACGAGAGCCGCCCCGAGAGAGGCGACGGCCTCCGTCCAGGGATCGAGAGCCTCGCGCGTGGAGACTCCGGCCGCGAGCCTGCGGAGGGCGGCATTTCGCTGGCCGACCGCCGACGCCGTACTCCGCGGGCAGCCCCGCGCGCGCAGGGAACAGCCGGTCGAGGCTCCGGTCGAGGTACGCGCGGCGTGTCGCCGGTGCGCCCTTGACCACGCCCAGCCGGTCGGGCGTGAAGACGAGCGTCTTCAGCTCGTGCCGGAGCTGCTCGGCGGAGCCGAGCAGCGCGCCGTTCAGACGTGCGCGCTTCGGCTCGCGAGCGCCGAGCGCAAGCTCCGCCTGAAAGGGAGCGCCTCCACTCTCACCGCGGACCCGCACGCGGGCAGCCTCGGCACCGAAGCGCACCAGCTGGGCGTCGTTGCGCGTCCGTGGCGAGAACCCCTGCGTGCCGACGTGGAGCGCCTCGAGCAGGTTCGTCTTGCCCGCGCCGTTCGGGCCTGTAACGAGGACGACGCCGGGCTCGAGCCCGAGCTCGAGGCGTGCGTACGAGCGGAAGTCGCGGAGCGCGACCTCCCGAGCCACGAGCGCTTTGGGCTCAGTCAGGGAGCCGGATCGGCATGATCAGGTACCAGAAGCTCTCGTCCGGTGACACGATCAGGCCGGGGCGCAGCGGATTGATGAGCTTGAGCTCGACGGCGTCGGTCCGCCACCGCCTCCAGGCCCTCGCGGAGGAACTCCGGGTTGAACCCGATCTCGAGCGGTTCGCCGGCATAGTCGATCGGGATCGACTCCCGGGCCTCGCCGACGTCCTGCGTCTGGGCGGAGACGTTCAGCTCGCCTTCCGCGAAGCGGAGACGCAGCGGCGCGTTGCGCTGCGCGAGCACTCCCGCCCGGCGGATGACCTCCAGGAGCGGCACTCGCGGAGTGGTGATCTCCGCCTCGAAGGTCTCCGGGAAGCAGCTGCTGGTAGTTCGGGAACTGCCCGTCGATCCTCCTGCTCGTAAGCCAGACGTCGGCGGCGCCGAAGATCACGTGGTTCTCGTGCAATCCGAGCTGGATCTCGTCACTCCCGGCGGCAAGGCGGGCGAGCTCCTGGAGGGCGCGCGCCGGGATGATCGCGTCGAGCGCGACGCCGCCCGCCTCGAGAGCCGTCTCCTTCACGGCGAGCCGGTACGAGTCCGTCGCAGCCATGACGAGCTTGTCGCCGGACAGGCTGACGAGGATCCCGTGAGCACGGGTCGTGACTCGTCGCGCGACGCAGCGCGCGACACCTTGTCGATCGTCGCCAGGAGCTCCGGCGCCGCGATCGCGTGTAGCTCGCCGTCGACCGGCGGCAGGCGCGGGAAGTCCTCCGCGCTGTACACGTTGAGCCTCGACGAGTGGCTGCCCGAGGTCACGGTGAGGACGCCGTCGCCCTCCTCGTGCACGAGCGTCACGTGCTCGTCGGGCAGGAGTCGCGCGAGGTCCGTGAGGAGCTTCCCCGGCACGACGACGGCGCCGTCTCCTGCAACCTCGCCCGCGATCGTTGCCCGGAACGAGACCTCCATGTCCGTCGCGGCGAGCAACAGGCGCCCTTCTTCGCCACGGATGAGGATCCCGCTCAGCACCTGGACGGCCCCTCGCGTCGAGAGACCCCGCGAGACGGTCGCGAGCGCAGACGGCGAGATCGGCCCTCGAGCAGGTCGCGCGGAGCTCGGTGCTGGAGGCTAGGTCTGTGTTCATGAACTAAAGAAAAAACCTTGTAGGAGTAGTAGGAGTGTGAACGACGGGGACGACGCGGCGATTCTGCCGCATGTGCGGGTAAAACGCGCGTGGACAAGCGTGTGTGTGGCCGTCCACCGGTTCCACACCCTACGCGAGGCCGGCACGCGGGTCCCCCACTTCAGCGGGCCTGCTTCACACGCGCGGTCAGCTCTTGCACGAGGTTGTACACAGACCGGTCCTCGCTGATCAGGCGGGTGATCTTCGACGTCGCGTGCATCACCGTCGTGTGGTCGCGCCCTCCGAACTCCTTGCCGATCTTGGGCAGCGACGAGTCGGTGAGCTCGCGCGAGAGGTACATCGCGACCTGGCGCGGGTAGGCGACCGACTGCGACCGGCGCGGGCTCACGAGCTCCTCGAGCGTGACGCCGAAGCGCTCGGATACGGCCTCCTGGATCCGCGGGATCGTGACCTCCGGAGCCGCTTCGCCCTGCGGGAAGACGTCCTTCAGGACCTGCTCGGCGAGCTCGACCGTCATGGCGCGGTCGGTGAGCGAGGAGAAGGCGACGACGCGTGTCAACGCCCCTTCGAGCTCGCGGATGTTCGACGACACACGGCCCGCGATGAAGGTGAGCACCTCCGGGTCGGTGACTGCGATCCGCTCGGTGTTCACCTTCTTGCGCAGGATCGCGATTCGCGTCTCGAGGTCGGGCGGCTGGATGTCGGTGAGCGAGCCCCCACTCGAACCTCGAGCGCAGCCGCTCCTCGAGCGTCGCGATCTCGCGCGGCGGCCGGTCGGACGAGATGATGATCTGCGAGCCGCTCTCGTACAGCGAGTTGAACGTGTGGAAGAACTCCTCCTGGATCCGCTCCTTGCCCTCGAAGAACTGGATGTCGTCGATGAGGAGGACGTCGTAGCCGCGGTAGCGGCGCTTGAACCCCTCGATCCGCTTGTCGCGCAGCGAGTCGATGAAGTCGTTCATGAACGTCTCGCTCGTGACGTAGCGTCGCGTGAGCCGACGCGAGTGCTGGCGGACGTAGTGCCCGATCGCCTGCAGCAGGTGCGTCTTGCCGAGGCCGGTGCCGCCGTAGATGAAGAGCGGGTTGTAGGCCTGGGCCGGCGCCTCCGCGACGGCAAGCGCGGCAGCGTGCGCGAAGCGGTTCGACGACCCGATGATGAAGAGGTCGAACGTGTACTTCGGGTTCAGGTCGAGCTCGGTCGTGTCGCGGTAGCGCAGCTCCGAGCTCATCTCTTTCGTTCACCGGCCCGTGAGCAGTGACCGGGGCTGGGCCAAGCGCCTCTGCCGACGGAGGCGCCGCTGGTCGAGTCTCCGACGACACGCTCGGCCCGTCCGAGATGACGAACGAGACGGGCAGGTCCTGGCCGATGGCCTCGCGGGCCGCTGCGGAGACGAGCGCCGAGAAGTGGCTCTCGACCCAGTCGCGCGTGAAGTCGTTCGGAAGGGCGACGCGAAGCCCGCTGTCGTCGAGCGACTGCGGTTCGGCCTGTGCGAACCACGTGTCGTAGATGGTGTCGGTGAGGGCTTTGCGGAGGCTGCCGGCGATGGCGGTCCAGGCGCTGTAAGAGGTCTGTTCTGTCGTCGGCTCCAAGCCTGTGGGACTCCCTGCGGCGATCGAGAGAACGGCGAGCATAGCACCGTCGCGGCGACCGCTCAATGGGGCTTTTCGGCGGCCCTGTGGATGAAAACGCCGCTGATTTGCAGGACTTTTATCTATTCCACACGTGTATCCACAGGTGTGGATGAGAGAGCTCTGCGTTCGCTGTTGAGGCAACCGACCACGCGCGTGAGCAGCGATTTCGAACCCACCGTCGAACCGGCTCTCTGTGGAAAACCTCGGTCTCCGGTCGGTTGTCTATACTCGTCGCTCCGATCCGCAGATAACGACTCTCGCCCGACCACCAGACCGTGAAACGCACCTATCAGCCGAACGTGCGCCGCCGCAAGCGGCGGCACGGGTTTCGAGCGCGAATGTCGACGCGCGGCGGCCGCGCGATCCTGAAACGGCGCCGCGCGAGAGGGCGCAAGCGGCTCTCGGCCTGAAGGCGCGGCACGTGCAGCGCCGCCACCGGCTCTCGCGCTCGCGCGACTTCGACGACGTGTACCGGCGGGGCACCTCGGCGTCGACGCGGTACCTCGTGCTCCACTGGTTCCCGCGTGAGGACGACGCGGACGGCGAGCCGCAGGCTCGGGCTCGCGGTCCCGCGCTCGGTCGGCTCGGCGGTCATGCGGAACCGGATGAAGCGGCAGCTTCGGGAAGCCTGGCGCCGGGTGCTCGCGGACGTACCGGTCGGTCACGACTACGTCCTCGTCGCGCGGCCCGGCCTCGTCGAGCCGGCGCAGGCGCGCGGGCAGGACTGGCTCGTGTCCGAGCTCACGGACGCCCTCGGGAGAATGCGCCAGTGAGGTATCTGGGGATCGCGCTCGTGTACGCGTGGCGCTGCACCTTCGGCCTGCTGACTCCGCCGGGCACGTGCAAGTACCACCCGAGCTGCTCGCAGTACGCGATCGACGCCCTCCGGGAGCACGGGCTCTTCCGGGGAAGCGTGCTCGCCGGCTGGCGGCTTCTCCGCTGCAACCCGTGGAGCCACGGCGGAGTGGACTACGCGCGTGACCAGACCGTGTTCCCGCTGCGCCGCTCGAGGCGGGTGAAGGCGTGATCGTCGGCGGCGTCCTGTCCCCGATCGAGAACGTCCTCACGGAGGTCCTGATCTGGCTGCACGAGACCGTCGGCCTGACCTGGGCATGGTCGATCGTCGCGCTGACCGTGCTCGTGCGGATCCTCCTCGTGCCGGTCGCGATCCGGCAGATCCACTCGATGCAGAGCCTGCAGATGCACGCGCCGGAGATGAAGGCGATCCAGCAGCGCTGGAAGAACGACCGCCAGCGGCAGAGCGAGGAGCTCATGAAGTTCTATCGCGAGAACAAGATCAACCCGTACGCGTCGTGCCTGCCGCTCGTCTTCCAGATCCCGATCTTCATCGCGCTCTTCTTCGTGCTCCGCGACTTCGAGGACGAGGTCTACCCCGACTACGGCGGGGTGCTCGGCTGGCTCCACGTCGTGCCGTCGATCACCGACGGCATCACCGACCACTGGTCCGGCTATCTGCTTCTCGTCGTGTACGTGGTCAGCCAGCTGACCTCGACGTGGCTCATGTCGACGCAGATGCAGAGCCAGGCGCAGCGCATCCTGTTCATGCTCCTCCCGCTCATCTTCATCCCGTTCATCCTCGAGCCGCCCGGGGGCACCGTCTTCCCCGTCGGCCTGGTCATCTACTGGCTGACGACGAACCTGTGGACGACCGGCCAGGGAATCACCACGCGGCGGCTCATGCCTCGCCCAGCGCCGCCGCCGAAGCGGTCGAGCCGGACGCCTGCCCGTGAAGCCGCCGCCGGAGAGCCGGCTCCCGCCGCGGACGGCGACGGCGCGCCGGCGCCCGCGCGGACGGGCCCTCCGCGCCGCGTCAAGCGCAAGCGGGGAGGTGGCCGCAAGCGATGAGCGACGAGGCCACCGAGGTTCAGGTCGAGACGACGGGTGAGACGGTCGGCGAGGCGAAGTGGACGGCGCTTCGCGAGCTCGAGCAGCTCGTTCCCGGGCTCGACCGCGAGCAGGTCGAGTTCGAGGTCGTCTCCGAGGGAGAGCGGGGACTGCTCGGCGTCGGCTACACGCCCGCCCGCATCGTCGCTCGTGTCGCCGGCTCCGGCTCCGGCGTCGAAGCCGTGAGCGAGGAGGCCGCTGCGGCGCGCGAGTTCGTCCAGCGCGTCGCCTCGGCGATCGGGGCGAGCGTCACGGTCGCTGCGACCGAGCGGGACGGCGTCGTCACGGTCACCTGCTTCGGCGCGGACCTCGGGCTCCTCATCGGCAAGCACGGGCAGACGATCGACGCGATCCAGTACCTCGCGAACGCGATCGTGCGCACCGAGGGTGGCACCCACGAGGTCGTCGTCGACGCGGCGGGCTACCGCGCACGGCGCAAGGCGACGCTCGAGGCGGTCGCGAATCGCGCCGCCCGGCGTGCAGCGGCCACCGGGAAGGAGATCGAGCTCGACCCGATGACGTCGATCGAGCGCAAGATCGTTCACGAGGCGCTCAAGGACGACCCGGAGGTCGAGACCGAGAGCGAGGGCACCGAGCCGAACCGGTACGTCGTCCTCTACCCGCGCTCGATCGACGTCTAAGGCGCTGCCCGACCCGGAAGGGATTCTCGAGCGCTGGCTCGAGGACGCGCGTCGCGACTCCCGGCGCGACGGGGCTGGCGACGCTCGAGGACGCGCGGCGCGTGCTGCTCGAGGACGCCGTGCGCGCGGCGCCGTTCGTGCGTGCCGAAGAGGGGCCGGTCGTGGACGTGGGCTCCGGGAGCGGTTCCCCCGGCGTCCCGCTCGCGGTGCTGCTCCCCGACAGGCCGTTCACGCTGCTCGAAGCCGAACGCCGTAAGTGCGAGTTCCTCGGCCGCGTGACCGCCGATCTCTCCAACGTGGAGGTCGTCTGGGGCCGCGCGGAGGAGCGGCCGCCGGAGACCGAGGGCGTGGCGCTCGCCAAGGCGCTTGCGAGGCCGCCCGTTGCCGCGGAGCTCTGCCTTCCGCTCGTCCGCCTCGGCGGCGCGGCGATCCTCTGGGTCGGGGAGACCGCCGACCTCGAGCACGTCGTCACGCGTCGCGGACGCGCTCGGCGCGAGGCTGGAATCGGCGGAGGCGGGTCTGGTCGTCCTCAGGAAGGTCGCGCCGACGCCGCCGCGCTTCCCGCGGCGCCCCGGGATGGCGAAGAAGCGCCCCCTTCCCTAGGCGTCGATCCAGAACGCCTTGTAGGCGAGGCGCGGATGTGAGTGCTCCCGTTCGCGGCGGCCGGAGATCTCGAGCCCCCAGCCGGCGACGAGGTCCTCCTGCGTGCGGAGGTCGCGCTCCTCGTTGAAGACTCCGATCACAAGTCGGTCGGCGTACGAGAGCAGGTGCTCGACCAGGCTCTGGCGCCGCGGGGCGGGCACGTAGTCGAGCCCCGTCCTGACGACGTCGAACCGCCGGGGAGGCTCCCAGTCGAGCGCGTTTCCGACCCAGATCCGGTCCGCCCAGCGAGGAAGCCGCGTCCGCGCCAGCTCCGCGAGCTCCGGGGAGATCTCGAGCCCGTACGGCTCCACGCCGCCCCAGTGCGCCATGGTTTCCATCAGGTGCCCGTTGGCGCAGCCGATGTCGAGGAAGCTCTGGCCGGCCTCGACCGCGTCCGCGACGAGCGAGCGCGCCCGCTCCCAGCCGGCCGCGTCGCGGCTGCTGCCGGAGCCGCCCTCAGGCGTGTCGGCGGCGAGGTACGCGGGGACGATGACACCGGCGTTCGCTGCGTGCCAGCCCGCGTCGTCGAGCTCTCCGCGCTCGTAGGCGGCGTCGATCGCGGCGGTCTTGCGCCAGCCACGCTCCTTGGCGGCCTCGAGCTCCTCGTCCAGGCCGAAACCGTACCCCGAGGCGTCCGGCGCCCCCGTTAGGTTGAGCCCATGCCCGCCCGGGTGTACGCGATCGCGAACCAGAAGGGCGGCGTCGGGAAGACGACGACCGCGGTGAACGTGGGCGCCTGCCTCGCCGAGGCGGGCGAGCGCGTCCTGCTCGTCGACCTCGACCCGCAGGCCAACGCGACTTCGGGCCTCGGCCTGCGCGCGAACGGCGCCTCGACGCACGAGCTCCTGGACGGAGTCCCGCTCTCGAACCTCGCCAAGCCTTCCGGCTTCCCGAACCTCGATGTCGTCATGGCCAAGAGCGATCTGGCCGCCGCCGCCGTGGAGCTCTCCACGCGACCGGGGGGCGAGCGGTATCTCGCAGACGCGCTCGACGGGCGCCTCGATTCGTACTCATTCGTCTTCTTCGACTGCCCGCCCTCGTTCGGCCCGCTGACCGTCAACGCGCTCGCCGCCGCCAAGCGTGCGATCGTGCCGGTGCAGGCCGAGTACTACGCGCTCGAGGGGCTCTCGCAGCTCCTCGGGACGATCAACCTCGTGAAGGCGCGCCTGAACCCGACGCTGGCCGTCGCCGGGATCCTCCTCACGATGGCGGACGCGCGCACGCGCCTCACCGCCGAGGTCGAGACCGAGCTCCGGCGGCATTTCGGAGACCTCGTCTTCACGACGACCGTGCCCCGTTCGGTCCGCCTCGCCGAGGCGCCGAGCCATGGGCTTCCCGCGATCGCCTACGACCGGCGCTCCGCCGGCGCCGAGGCCTACTGGAAGGTGGCGATGGAGCTTGTCGAGCGTTCCTAAGGAGCGGCGCGGCCTCGGACGCGGTCTCGAGGTCCTGTTGGGCGATGCCGGTCAGCCCGAGCTGTTGCACCTCCCCGTCGAGTCGGTACACCCGAATCCCCGCCAGCCGCGACGCCGCTTCGAGCCCGAAGCCGCCGCAGGCCTGGCCGCCTCGATCCGGCTGCAGGGCGTGCTGCAGCCGATCGTCGTCCGGCGCCGCGCGGAGGGCGGGTTCGAGCTCATCGCCGGCGAGCGCCGCTGGCGCGCCGCCCGGGCCGCCGGGATGCCCACGTTGCCGGCGCTCGTTCGCGATGCCGATGACAGCGACTCGCTGCTCCTCGGCCTCGTCGAGAACGTAGCCCGCGAGCAGCTTTCGCCCGTGGAGGAAGCTCGCGCGTACGCCTCCCTCGTCGACGAGTTCGAGCTCTCGCTGAGCGATGTGGCAGAGCGGGTCGGCCGCTCGAAGTCGGCTGTCTCGAACCGCCTCCGCCTGCTCGAGCTCCCGGAGGAGGTGCTGTGGATGCTCGCGCGTGGCGACCTGACCGAGGGCCACGCGCGCGCGGTGCTGGCGGTGCCCGACGACGATGCGCGGCGCAGGCTTGCCCGCCGCATCGTGAAGGAGGGGCTGACGGTGCGAAGCGCGGAGCGGGCCGCCCGCGAGGGCGGGGCGAAGCGTCGGCCACGGCGTGCCTCGATCTTCGACCCGGCGCTCGCCGACCGCGCGGCCGCCGCAGCCGAGCGCCTGACCGGCTTCCCGGCTCGCGTCGTCGGCGGGAAGCTGCAGATCAGCTTCGAAGATGAGACGCGGCTGGAGGAGCTCGTCGAGGCGCTCGAAGCTGTCGCGTAAGCGGTTACCTGCCGAAACAGATGCGACAGCCGAGCCGGAGGCGGGCTTCGCCCGCCGGGAGGCGTATCGCATCGTGCTCCCAGCCCGAGACGGAAGGAGGGGGCTCGTGGGGGAACCCTGGGTTCCCCCACGCAAGGTGGGCGATCCTGGACTCGAACCAGGGGCCTCCGCCTTATCAGAGCGGCGCTCTAACCGACTGAGCTAATCGCCCGCGCCCGTCACTTCCTCGGGGGCCGCAACTGTAGCGCAGGCCTCGTGTCTAAGATGAGACGGGCCGGCGATGCGAGAGATGACCCTCTACGGTGTGAGCTTCGAGCCCGTCGGCAAGCAGCCGATCGTGCTGTTGAAGACGGCCGACGACGACAAGTTCCTCCCGATCTGGATCGGCCACTCGGAGGCGGCTGCGATCCTGATGAAGCTCCAGGGCGCGAGCCCGCCGCGGCCGATGACGCACGATCTCCTGTCGGACGTGGTCGCCGAGCTCCAGGGCGAGGTCGTCAAGGTCACCGTCACCGAGCTCCGCGAGAACACGTTCTTCGCCCGCATCACGATCGTGCAGGACGGGCGCGAGGTCGAGATCGACTCGAGGCCGTCCGACGCGATCGCGCTCGCCGTGCGCTGCGACGCCCAGATTTTCGCCGCCGAAGACGTGATCGAGGAGTCCGGGATCGACTTCCAGGCCGAGGACGCCGACCAGCCGGGTCTCATGGCGGCGTCACGGCTGAGTGACCTGGACCCCGCGGAGTTCCGCCAGTTCCTCGAGAACGTGAGCGTCGAGGATTTCGCCTCCAGCCTCGAAGCGCTCGAGTACGAAGAGCCTGTCGACGAGGACGACGAGGACGAGGAAGAGAACGTCTGACAGCGCCTACGCGAGCGTGACGGAGACGATGAGCGCCGTCGAGTTGAAGATCGCGTGGACGAAGATGCACGGGTAGACGCTTCCGGTCTTCGAGCGCAGCCACCCGAGCAGGATCCCGAACAGGCTCAGGATCGGGAAGCCCAGGAGCAACCCGTGCGCGGCGCCGAACAGGAGGCCGGTGGCGAGGATCGCGACCGACGTGCCGTACGGGGCGAGAAGCCTGAAGCCGAGCCCGCGGTACATGAGCTCCTCCACGATGGGTGCAAGGACCGCGACGGAGACGAAGTACGCGGCGAATGCGCCCGCGCGGCTCGAGTCCCAGTCCTCCGGGACGAGCCCCTGCTCCTCGCCGGCGTCGAGGAACTGCGCGTAGATGCCGCTCGCAATCCAGATCGCCAGTAGGACGAGCGGAACGAGCCCGAGCGCCCGGCCCCACGACCTCGGCGCGCGAAGCCCGAAAGCGTCCCGGAAGGGAAGCCCACGCGCGATGAGCAGGAGGATCCCGAACATGACCGTGAACTGCACGAGCGCCGCGATCGACGACGAGTATCGGTAGGCGACGTCGTCGGGAGGATCCTCGCCGGCGAAGTAGGCCGCGTAGTTGAGCGCGGTCAGCGTCAGGACCAGGACGAGCCAGCCCACGAGCCGGCCGGGCAGGGGTCGGCCGAGGGTCGTGGTCTCCACGGGCGACATTTCACCACGGGGCACGCGCGCGTCCGCTGAGGAGGGATGCCCGCGCTGTCGAAAACGTCAGGATGACGGCTAGCATCAGCGCATGAGCCCGACCGGCGGAAGGCGTTCCTCGCTCGAGCCGGAACTGCTGCACGCGCGGAACCGGCGCCTACGCGCGGCGCGTCGCCGGCGGCGCCGGCGAGGCCTGATCGTCGGGTTCGCGCTCCTCGCGGCCGTGGGAGTCACCGCGGCGATCGGCGGCGGCGCGGCGGTGTTCGCCTACGGGTCGTCGTGCGACCTCGGCTCGCTGCGGTCGATCCGCATCGGCCAGAACTCCTTCCTGTATGCCGCAGACGGCTCGCTGCTCGGGTCGATCCCCGCCGAGCGCAACCGCCAACCGGTTCCGGCGAGCGAGATGTCGCTCTGGATCCGGCGAGCGACGATCGCGATCGAGGACCGTCGCTTCTACGAGCACGGTGGGGTCGACATCGAGGGGATCGCCCGCGCGGCCGTGACGGACCTCAAGGCCGGCCGGATCGTCGAGGGAGGCTCCACGATCACGCAGCAGCTCGTACGCAACCTCTACATCTCGCGCGAGCGCACGGTCAAGAGGAAGCTCAAGGAGGCCTGCCTCGCAACGAAGCTCGAGCGTCGCGAGTCGAAGCCGTGGATCCTGACGACGTACCTCAACCAGATCTACTACGGCAACCAGGCCTACGGCATCGAGGCCGCGTCGCAGACGTACTTCTCGAAGCCCTCGAGCGAGCTGACCCTGAGAGATGCCGCGCTCCTCGCCGGGCTCACGCAGGCGCCGTCGATCTTCAACCCGTTCATCGTGCCGCAGCGCGCGCGTGCACGGCGCGACGAGGTGCTACGCGCGATGCGCGACACGGGAGTCATCACGCAGCGGCGGTACGGACGGGTGGTGAAGTCGGGCCTCGGCCTCGTCCCGGGTCGCCTCTACAGCCAGATTCGCGAGCCGTACTTCTTCGGCTACGTCCGTGACAAGCTGATCGAGAAGTACGGGGCGGGACGCGTCCGCGCCGGCGGGCTGCGCGTGTACACGACGATCCTGCCCAAGTACCAGCGGCTCGCCGAGGACGCGATCAAGGGCACGCTCACCGAGCCGACGGACCCGGCCGCGGCGCTCGTCTCCATCAGCCCGCGCACGGGCGCGATCCGCGCCATGGCTGCCGTCGTCCCGAACCGGCCGAGGAACCAGTTCAATCTCGTCTCGCAGGCCCGGCGACAGCCGGGCTCGACGTTCAAGACGTTCGTGCTCGCCGCGGCGATCGAGATGGGGATCAACCCCGACTCGACGTACTACGACTCGGAGCCCTTCGTCTACAAGGTCCATCCGGTCGGCAGCTGCGAGGACGAGACCTGGTGGTGCGTCTCGACGTACGCGCACGACTACTACGGCTGGAGCTCGATTCGGAGCGCCACCATCCGTTCCGACAACACGGTCTACGCGCAGCTCACGCTGGACGTCACGCCCGAGAGGGTGGCCGACGTCGCTCGCCGGATGGGCGTTCGCTCGCAGCTCGACACCGGAGGCTCGGTCGTCCCGTCGATCGGCCTCGGCTCCGTGGCCGTCTCGCCCCTCGACCTGGCGTCCGCGTACGCCACGATCGCCGCCAGAGGCGTGTACGCCGAGCCGATGGCGATCCGCAAGGTCGTCCTCCCGGACGGGCGCGAGGACAAGCAGGCCGGCTGGGGCGTGCCGAAGCGCAGGCGTGCGATCTCGGAAGGCACTGCCGCCATGATCACCCGCATCCTCGAGCAGAACATGCAGTCCGGAACAGGGACGCGGGCGGCGTTCGGCCGCCCCGCGGCCGGCAAGACCGGGACGAATGAGGAGCACAAGGACGCGTGGTTCGCCGGGTACACGCCCGACCTCGCGACCACCACCTGGGTCGGCTACACCCGCGCCGAGATCCCGATGGAGAGCGTGCACGGGATCGCCGTCAGCGGCGGAACGTTCCCGGCCGAGATCTGGCGCCTGTTCATGGAGCCCGCTCTCGAGAACGTCGAGTCGGCGCCGTTCCCAGAGCCGTCGGTCTGGCCCGAGTGGAAGGCCTTCGACGGGGAGTACTCCTCGTCGTACGACCCGAACTACGTCGCGCCCGTCGAGCCGGAAGAGACCGAGACCGAGACGACGCAGCAGCCGACACCTCCGCCCGTCCTGCCCGGCCGCATCCCGTAGTGGCCGACCTGCGCTCGGTCGACGAGGCGCTCGAGCTGGTGCTCGCGCGGGTTTCCCGGCTCCCCGCCGAGGTTGTCGGACTGGGCGGCGCCGCCGGCAGGGTCGTCGCCGAGCCGGCTTTGGCGCGAACCGACCTCCCGCCGTTTCCGAGCTCGGCCATGGACGGATACGCCGTGCGGGCCGCGGAGACGCCCGGACGGCTCCCGGTTCACGGGCGGATCGCCGCCGGCAGCCCTCTGGCAGGCCCGCTTCCCGCCGGCGCCGCAGCCGCGATCGCGACCGGCGCGACGGTCCCCGACGGCGCCGATGCGGTCGTCCCGGTCGAGCGCACGACGGAGTCCGACGGGTTCGTCGAGATCCAGGAGCCTGCCGCGCTCGGGGCGCACATCCGAGACCGCGGCGGCGACGTCCGCGAGGGGGAGACGGTCGTGGAGCCCGGCGCGGTGCTCGGATCGCCGCAGATCGGTGCGCTGGCGGCCGCCGGCTTGGCCGAGGTCGTCTGTACCCGGCGCCCGCGCGTGGCCGTGCTCGCGACCGGCTCGGAGCTCCGGCCGCCGGGGGAGACGCTGCGGCCGGGAGAGATCTACGAGTCCAACCGGACGATGATCTCGGCCGTGCTCGCCACCACAGGAGCGGAGATCGTTGAGCTCCCGGTGGTGCGGGACGACGAGGAGGCGCACCGGCGAGCGCTCGAGGAAGGTCTCGAGGCGGACGTGCTCGTGACCTCGGGCGGCGTCTCGATGGGACCGCACGACCTCGTCCGCCGCGTCGCAGCCGAGCTCGGCGTCGAGGAGGTGTTCTGGGGCGTCGCGGTCAAGCCCGGGAAGCCACTTTCGTTCGGCGTCCGCGGGTCGACGCTCGTGTTCGGGCTCCCCGGGAACCCGGTCTCCTCGCTCGTCGGCTCGGTGCTGTTCGTGTGCCCTGCTCTGCGGGCGCTGCAGGGCGCGGCGCCCGGGCCTGCGTTCGAGAGCGGACGCGTGGCGCAAGCGCTGCGCCGGAATCCCCATCGTGACGAGTTCGTACGCGCGCGCCGGAACGGCGACGAGGAAGGCCCCCTGCTCGACCCCGTTGCCGGACAGGACTCGCACATGATCGTGCGCGCGGCAGGTGCCGACACGCTCGTGCACGTTCCGCGCGGCACGGACGAGATCGCGGCTGGCGACCGCGTCCGCTACCTGCGTCTGCCGTAGCGCAGCGCGCGCCCGACGGCGATGCGAACGGGGCCCCGAGCGGGAGGCTCGGCGCCTTGGGAATACGGCACGTAGCGGCCGGCCGCGAGCGTCGCGAGCTGGCCGGCCACGGCTCCCCAGGTAAGCCAAACGAGGGCCGTAGTGACGGGCACGTAGCCGACGGTGACGAGCCCGAGAACGAAGAGCGTGGCTTCCGCCGGGCCTAGACCGAGCTCGTGCGCCAGTACCAGAAAGCCCACAACCGGGCCGAGAAGCCCCGTGAGGAAGATCCCGCCGCGCGCCCAGAATCGGGTGCGAACGGGCAGCCATATCCAGGCGTAGAGCGACGGGAGCAGGAAGAGCAGCGCCCACGGCCGGACGAGCGCGACGACCACAGCGACGAGGGCGAGCGTCGTCAGTGCGGCCGTGTAGCCGGCGAGCCGCTCCTCGGGCGTCGTCTCGTGCGGAGGCGCGATCCGCCTGCGCGCGACGAGCCAGCCGAGCGCCAGCGCGATGACGAGCAGGCCCAGCGCCGCGAGCGGCGGGTCGACGACGATCTCTGAGTACGGGGGAAGTGGGAGCGAGTCTCCGGTCGGGAACACGCCCGCGAGCGACCCGAGCCAAACGAGAAGCCCCGCATACAGCCAGACGAGGAGCCGCGTTCGCAGCGCGCGAAACGCGGGCCTCAGCGGCAGCAGGCGCCGCCGGGCCCGAACGAGGAGATCGAGCACTCCGAGCGCGAACGGCACGACGGCGACGATGAGCGTGAGCCGGAACGCCCAGCCGCTCGCTGCGCGGTCGTCGAGAAACACGCTGTCGTGCGTCGGAAAGACGCTTCCGGCGCTCGCGTCGACCGAGCCGATGAGTGACTCCGTGGCGCGCCCTAGCCGCGTGAACCGCTCGACTGCGAGCGGCGCCGCCGTATCGCCTGCCGGAATCCCGGGGTCGTGCGGGTCGTGGGTGGTGAGCGTCACCGTCGCGACGCCGCGGCCGAGGAGCGGCCCCTGCTCTCCTGCCGCGAACGGAATTGCAAGATCGACGAGCTGCGTCGCGAGTGAGGGGAGCGCCGGCTCGCGTCCGAACTGCTCCTCGACGCGGGCTGAGGCCGTCGCGACGAGCACACGGGAGGGCGAGCGCGCGTCGTCCCCCGCGATCGCGAGCCGCGGCCGCCCGCGGCCGCCGATCCCGTCGAGGACGACCGCTGCGATCGCGCCCTCGGCGTATGGCGAGCGCTCCGCGAACCGCTGCACGCCTGCGCCGCCGTATGCGCCGGCATCGGTCGAGACGAGAACGAGCGTGCGGTCCGGCTGGGGCGCAGGAGCGAGGTCCTGCTGTGCGTAGCCGCGCGCCAGCTCGGTGAGCGCGGCTGTCCCCGACGCGTTGTCGCCGAGCGGTTGCGAGACTCCGGCGTTGTCGCGATGAGCAACAACGATGATTGCCTCTTCCGAACGCCCGGGGATCACGGTGACGACGTTGCGGAGCTCGACGACGCCGAGGTCGGGGATGTCGGCGCTCCAGACGTCCTCCTCGGCCGGCAGCCCCAACCGTCCGATCGCCTCCGTGTACCAGAGCGCGGCTGCCTCCGCGTCGGCCGTGCCGGGCACGCGAGAAGGGTGCTTCGTGGAGAGGTCGGTCGCCAGCACGGCGGCCTCGGCGCCGTTGAAGAGGGGGTCGAGCGTCGGCGGCGGAAGCGTTCCTGTTGGCGAGATCGAGAACAGCAGCGCCAGCAGCGCGGGCGCGACCACGATAGTCGCGACTCTCACGAGTCGGGTGTTGAGCGGCTTGTCGACGGTGCCGCGTCGTGCCCGCCGCCTCAATCCTCCAGGCCGAGCGGCTTCCATCGGGGCGGAATACTAGGCAGGGAGTTCGGCGGACGGGCATCCTTAACATCACCGGAGATGTCCACAGCGCCCTCGACCATCCTCCTCGTCGACGACGAGGACTCGATCCAGACGCTGCTCACGTTCCCGCTCGAGCGCGACGGCTACCGGGTCGTGCAGGCGCGCGACGGCGAGGAGGCGCTTCGTCGCTTCGGCGAGGAGGACGTCGACCTCGTCGTGCTCGACGTCATGCTGCCGCGTCTCGACGGGCTCGAGGTCTGCAAGAGGCTCCGGACGCAGAGCAGCGTCCCGATCATCATGCTGACCGCGCGCGGCGAGGAGCTCGACAAGGTGCTCGGCCTCGAGCTCGGTGCCGACGACTACATCACGAAGCCGTTCTCGATCCGGGAGTTCCGGAGCCGCGTGCGCGCGCTACTGCGCCGAGCCGCAGCGCCTCACACTGGCAAGGAGCGGGTCGAGACCATCGACCGCGGCGAGCTCAAGATCGACCTGCCGCGCCGGGCGGTCGAGGTTCGGGGCGAACCGGTGCAGCTCACGTTCATCGAGTTCGAGATGCTCGCGCTGCTCGCCTCGAGCCCGGGCGTCGTCTTTTCGCGGCGGGAGCTGCTCGAGCGACTGCGTGGAGGCGCGGACTACCGGGAGCCGCGCACGATCGACGTCCACGTGCGCCACCTGCGCGAGAAGATCGAGCGCGACCCCTCCAACCCCGAGCTGATCCTGACGATTCGCGGGGCGGGGTACCGATTCAGGGCTGAGTGAGTGAGCATCCCGGGCGGCATCCGCGTCCGCCTCGCGCTCGGTCTTGTCGCGATCGTGGCCGGTGCTCTCGGGACCGCGTACCTGATCGTGGTTCCGTCGCTCGAGCAGCGTCTCGTAGACGCGCGACTCGACTCGCTCGAGAGCCGGGCGCTCGACCTCACGAACGAGCTGACGGACGACAACTCCTCTTGGGACGCGACGATCGACGACTTTGCCGTCCGAGCGAATGCGCGCGTGGTTCTCTTCACGGTGCCTTCGCGGAATCCGCTAACGCTCTTCGTCCAGGCCGGTGCTTCGCGCGGCGTCGAGGAAGACCCGATAGCCCTCGAGGCTGCCGGGAGCCGGCAGGTCGAGCGCGGCCGCGTCACCGCTGGTTCTGAGGACTATGCCGAGGTCGCGGTGCCGCGCCAGTTCGAGGCGCTCGATACGGTCGTCCTGTACCGGATTCCGCTTGCGGACTCGCTCGAGACGGTCGCGCTGGTCGAGCGCCGGCTCCTTCTCGCAACCGCGTTCGCGCTCGTGCTCGCGCTCGTGCTCGGTCTCACGGCCGCCGGGATGCTCGCCCACCGGCTGCGGCGGCTGGAGGCCGCCGCCGACCGGATTGCGGGCGGGCACTTCGATACGCCCATCGTCGATCGCGGCGACGACGAGATCGGACAGCTCGCCTCGAGCTTCGACCGCATGCGCGTGCAGCTCGCGCAGCTCGACAACGCGCGCAAGGAGTTCGTCGCGAATGCATCACACGAGCTGCGGACGCCGCTGTTCTCGCTGGGCGGCTTCCTCGAGCTGCTCGCGGACGAGGATCTCGACGAGGAAACGCGGCGGGAGTTCCTCGGCACGATGCAGGGACAGATCGAGCGGCTGACGAAGCTCTCGGCCGACCTGCTCGACCTGTCGAGAGTGGACGCCGGGCAGCTCCGGGTGGCCGCCGAGCCCGTCGATCTCGGCGAAGTGGTCGGGCGGCTCGGTGACGAGTTCGACCACGTTGCCGTGTCGTCGGGACACGTGCTCGAGACGCATGCGGACGGCGATGTCTGGGCGCTCGCCGACCCGGAGCGAGTCGCGCAGATCGGGCGAGCGTTGCTCATGAACGCGTTCGTACACACGCCGGAGGGGACGCACGTCGTCGTCCGCGCGGGACAGCGTGGCGACCGTGCGGAGCTGACCGTGGCAGACGACGGCCCGGGGATCCCGGCCAGCCAGCGTGGGGCCGTGTTCGAGCGCTTCTACCGGGTCGAGGGCGGGAAGGCCTCCGGCAGCGGGCTCGGGCTCGCGATCGCGTGGGAGCTCGCGCGGCTGATGAACGGGACGGTGAGGCTCGAATCGGACGCAGGCCGGACCGTCGTCACGCTCGACGTCCCCGGCAGCGAGGCCGCCGATTCCGAGGCACCGTTTCCACGTGAAAACGGCAGCGGCTCGTCCGACCAGCACTGATGAGCCGCGGGAGGGGAGCTTCGCGGGCGCGTCGCGGTCTACGATCTTCGGCGTGAACAGGAGGGCTGGCCGATGACGGAGCTGTCGCACGTGGACGAGGCAGGCGGGGTGGAGATGGTCGACGTCGGCGGCAAGCCGATGTCCCGTCGCCGGGCGGTCGCACGTGCACGCGTGCGCATGGCTCCTGCGACGGCCCGTGCGACTGCGCGCGCTTCCGAAGGGAGACGCGCTCGTGACCGCCCAACTCGCGGGGATCATGGCCGCGAAGCGGACCGCGGAGTTGATTCCGCTCTGCCACCCGCTTCCGCTCACGCACGTCGAGGTCTCGCTCGAAGTCGGTGAGGAGGACGTCGCGATCGAGGCGTCCGCGGAGACGACGGCGCAGACCGGCGTCGAGATGGAGGCGCTCGTGGCGGCGTCGGTGGCCGCGCTGACGGTCTACGACATGGCCAAGGCGATCGACAAGGAGATGGAGATCTTCGGGGTGCGGCTCGTCGAGAAGTCCAAGGAGCCGGCCGCGTGAGGGCCGCGGTCCTCACGGTCTCGGACGGCGTGCACGCTGGGGAGCGGGACGACCGGAGCGGCGAGGTGCTCGAGGAGCTGCTCGCAGCCGAAGGGTTCGAGGTCGATTCGCCGAGTCGTGCCCGACGACCAGAGCGCGATCAGCGACGCGATCGGAGAGCTGTCGGAGGACGCGGCGCTCGTCCTGACCACCGGCGGCACCGGATTCGCTCCACGCGACGTGACGCCGGAGGCGACGCGCAGCGTTCTCGATCGGGACGCGCCGGGCGTCGCGGAGGCGATCCGGGCCGATGCGCTGGGGCGCACGCCGCACGCGCTTCTCTCGCGGGGAGTCGCCGGCCTGCGCGGTGCGACGCTCGTCGTGAACCTTCCGGGATCTCCCGGCGGTTGCCGAGACGGCTTCGCCGTCATCAGGCCCGCGGTGCGCCACGGCCTCGAGCTCGCGGCCGGAGATCGTGCGACTCCCCACGAGCAGACGTGAGCAACGTTCGCCGGTGGCTCACGTTCGCGGGAAGCCGCGTGCAGGAGCCGGGAGAACCTCCCGGTTCTCCCGGACCCTCTCCACTGGTCCGCTGCGCGGACAAGGCGCTTCGCGCCTTCCCCACACCCCTCACCGCTCACGAGCCGAGAATCGGCCCGTGAGCACCACCGTCGCACCGCTGCCGCGGCGCCTCGCGTCGCTCGTGCGGATCGAGCACACGGTGTTCGCGCTGCCGTTCGCGTACGTCGGGGCGTTTCTCGCGGTCGACGGCTGGCCGGGGCTCGCTGACGTGTTCTGGATCACGGTCGCGATGACGGGCGCGCGGACGCTGGCCATGGCCTTGAACCGCCTCGTCGACGCCGACCTCGACGCTCGCAACCCGCGCACCGCGTCGCGGGAGCTCCCGACCCGCGCCCTCAGCCGCACGCAGGTTGCGGTGCTGTCGGCTCTGGCGTTCGCAGTGTTCCTCGTCGCGGTCTTCCAGCTCGATCCCGTCGTCCGCTGGCTCTGGCCGATCCCGATCGCGATGTTCTTCGTCTACCCGTATCTCAAGCGCTTCACGTGGCTCTGTCACCTCTGGCTCGGCGCGTGCCTCGGCCTCGCCCCGGTCGGCGCGTGGCTTGCGGTGTCGGGAGCCGCGCCGTGGGAAGCGTGGGCTCTGGGCGGCGCGGTGCTCCTCTGGGTCGCCGGCTTCGACGTCTTCTACTCGCTCTTCGACCTCGAGCACGATCGGCGCGAAGGGCTGCACTCGTGGGCGACCCGCTTCGGCGAGCGCGGTGCGTTCGCCGGCGCGCGGGCGTTCCACGTCGGGACGGTGCTCTTGCTCGCTGCCGCCGGCGCCGGCCTGGATGTGGGTGTGCTCTACTGGCTCGGCGTTGCGGCCGTCGTTGTCCTACTAGGCTACGAGCATTCGATCGTGCGGCCCGGCGATCTTCGCCGTCTCGACGCCGCGTTCTTCACGATCAACGGAGTGATCAGCGTCGTCTTCTTCGCCTTCGTCGCCGCGGACGTGCTGCTCGGGTGATCCGCGCCGTCGGGATCGAGAAGCGGTACGGGCGCAGGCGGGTGCTGCGTGGAGTCGACGTCGACGTCGCGCGGGACGGGTTCCTGCTCGTGACCGGGCCGAACGGGTCCGGCAAGACCACGCTCCTGAGGATCCTCGCCGGGCTCACAGCGCCCGACTCGGGGAACGCTCGCTGCCTCGGTCGACCGCGGCCGGCTCGGCTACCTCGGCCACGAGCCGCTCGTCTATCGGGAGCTCACCGCGCTCGAGAACCTCGATCTCTTCGGGCGGCTCTACCGCGTGCCGGAGCGGCGCGAGCGGATCGGGATGCTCCTCGAGCGGTTCGGCCTCTGGGAGGCGAGGAACGAGCGGGTCGCCGAGTACTCGCGCGGGATGACGCAGCGGCTCGCGCTCTGCCGGACGCTGCTGCATGACCCGGAGCTCCTCGTTCTCGACGAGCCGTACGCCGGGCTCGACGAGCCGGGCGCGACGCTTCTCGACCGCGAGCTCGGCGAGCTCACGGACGGACGGGCGCTCGTGGTCTCGACGCACGACCCGGTGCGTGTCGAGCGGCTGGCGACGGACAGGCTCGTGCTCGCATGACGTACCTCTCCGACGTGGTCGCACTCACGCGGAAGGACCTCCGGGTGGAGCTCCGTGCTCGCGACACGTTGCCGGCAATGCTGCTCTTCGTCCTCTCCAGCCTCGTCGTGTTCCACTTCGCCCAGCCCCAGGGGACGAGCGACGATGCGGCGTACGGGCTCCTCTGGGTCGCGATCGTGTTCACGGCTCTGCTCGGCCTCGCGCGCGCGTGGGTGCCGGAGCACGAGCACGGCGTCCTCGACGGCCTCGTCCTCGCGCCCTGCGACCGCAGCGCGATCTGGCTCGGGAAGACGCTCGCGACGCTGGCGTTCCTGCTCGCGGCGCAGGCGGTTGCGCTGCCGGCATTCGTGCTCTTCTTCGCGCCGCTCGACGGGATCGCCCTTGCGGGCGTCCTGCTCGCCGACCTCGGGATCTGCGCGGTCGGCTCACTCATGGCGGCGCTCGCTGCGGCCGGGCGCGCACGTGAGCTGCTGCTGCCGCTGTTGTTCCTCCCGCTCGCGATCCCGCTCGTCGTCGGGGGCGTGGGGGCGGCCATCTCACCCGACGGTGAGCGCTACCTGCTGCTCCTCGCCCTGTACGACGCGATCTTCGTTGTACTCTCGTGGGCGTCGTTCGAGTACGTCGTGACCGAGTCGTGAGAGCCAGCTGACCGCCCGCATCCGAAGCCTTCCGACGCTGGCGCTGGCCGCGGCGGCACTGCATGGGGCTTGCCACCGTCTTTGCGTTCTTCGTCGCCCCCGAGGATGCGAACGACCCCGCGCAACGGATCTTCTACATCCACGTGCCTGTTGCGCTAACGGCGTACTTCTGCTTCGGGCTCGGTGCGTGGAAGGCTCTCATGCTCCTCTGGCGCGGCGACGAGCGCTATGACCTCGAGAGCTACGTCGCGGTGCATCAGGGCACGATCTTCGGCTCGCTGACTCTGATCACGGGCTCGATTTGGGCAAAGGCGACCTGGGATCGCTGGTGGGTTTGGGACTCCAACCAGCTCGTTCTCTTCCTCACGCTCTTCCTCTTCTACTGCGCGTACTTCATGCTCCGCTTCTCGCTCCCCGAGGGGCCGCGACGAGCGCGGTCGTCGGCCGTGTACGCGCTCTTCGGCGTGGCGCTGATCCCGGTCAGCTTCCTCGCCATCCGGCTCGCGGAGGACTTCATCCACCCGACGGCCTTCACGCGCGACGGCCCGCAGATGACGGGGACGATGTTCACGGCCTTCTGCATCTCGTGGGCCGCCGTGACCCTGCTCGCGTATGTGCTCTACCGCGTCGAGCTCGTGGGCAAGCGGCTCGACCGCGACCTCCGCGAGCTGCGCGAGGCCTTGCAGTGAGCAACGCGCGCCTTCGGCTTGCGCGGGGGAACCATGTCCCCGAGCCCCCTTCTTCTTGAAGACGTGGGGAACCTCCCGGTTCCCCACACCCCTCCCCGCGCATAGGCCGGGAGCCAGCCCATGAGCAAGGACGAGTACGTCGCGGCGGCGTACGGCGTCGTCTTCGTCTTCGTGCTCGTCTACGTCGCGATCATCGCCGCGAAGCTCGTCCGGCTTCAGCAGGAGACGTCCGAGCTGCTCGAGCTGGCCCGCCGGAGGGAGGCGGAGCGGCGCCAGGTTTGACCCGCCGGTCGCCTCTCTATGCTGCGGCGCGTGCGGAGGTCGGCGCGGGCAACGTCTGAGGCGGGAGCGTGAGGCGACCGCTGCTCGCCGGGCGGCCGCTGCCGGTGCAGGTGCCGACCGCATTCGTCCGCATTCGGCCGGCCGGATCGCGGCTCTGCGGCGAGCCTCGTGCCTCGCGGACGTGCCGCAGCGTCCCGGCCCGGGCGAAGCGCTGCCGCTAGCGACCGCCCCGGAAGAGCGCGTTACGCTCCACCTGTGTTCATCACGTTTCTGAGCGACTTCGGGCTCAAGGACGACTTCGTGGGCACGTGCCACGGAGTCATGAAGCGAATCGCTCCGGACGCGCAGATCATCGACATCACGCACGGGATTCCCGCCACCGCGGTACTGCAGGGCGCCCTCGTCCTTGCGAACACGATCGTCTACATGCCCGTCGGCGTGCATCTGGCCGTCGTCGACCCGGGCGTCGGCGGTCCGCGGCGAGCGCTCGCGCTTCGAGACCAGGCGGAGCGGCTGTACGTCGGGCCCGACAACGGGCTCCTGCTTCCGGCCGCGAGACGCGCCGGCATCGACGCGGCGCACGAGCTCGCGAACCCGGAATACGCGCTCGAGTCGATCTCGCGCACGTTCCACGGCCGAGACCTGTTCAGCCCAGCGGCCGCGCATCTCGCGACGGGAGTCGATCTCGCAGACCTCGGCCCGCCGCTCGACCCCGAGTCGCTCGTGAGCCTCGACCTCCCAGAGCCGGTCGATCGCCGACGGCGTGCTCCACGCCACGCTCCTCTACGTTGACAGCTTCGGGAACATCGCGCTCAACCTGACCCGCGACGACGTCGAGCGGCTCGGGGTCGTGTCCGGCTCGCGTGTCGAGCTCGAGCTGACCGGCGAGCGCTACTACGCGGTGATGGCGCGAACCTTCGCGGACGCCCGCCCCGGGGACGTGATCCTCTACGAGGACAGCTACCGCAACATGTCGATCGCGATCTCACGCGGGAGCGCCGGGCGGATGCTGCATGCCACGCCCGGCCAGCGCATCAAGATCACGCCGGTGGTTTGAGGTCCGGCGTTTGCTTTGACGTTGAGCAGAGGTGCGGTAGGCTCGGGTGCAGAAGGGACGTCCGTGACGCGCCTATCAGCGGTCCGGACGTCTCTTTTCGTGGTCTAGGAAACGGGCGGCCGGTCGAGGCTCCAGGGGCGGGCGGCCTCGAGCTGGGACGCGAGCCTGATCAGCTGCGCCTCCCCGGCCGGGCCTCCGATCGCCTGCACGCCGATGGGAAGCCCCTCACTGCTCCTGTGGAGCGGGAGAGACATGGCCGGAAGGCCCGTGAGGTTCGCGACCGCGGTGAACGGGGTGAAGACCGTGTTCCGGCGCAGCTGCTCGATCGCCCCGTCGACTCCCTCGTGTTGCCAGCCGATCGGGACCGGCGGGAGCGCGAGCGTGGGAGTGAGGACGATGTCGACTTCGCTCCAGAACCCGACGATGCGGCGGGCGGTCTCGAGCAGGCGCATCGTCGCGTTCGCGTACTCCTCCGACGACGTGCGCCGGGCCTCCTCGACGAGCCCGCGGTTGAGGGCCGTGAAGTGCTTCGGGTCGATCGGATAGAGCGTCGGCGCTGACCTGCCAGACGACGAGGAACGCGTCGATGAGCTCGTTCTCGCCCCATGGCGGTGTCGCGTCGAAGACGTCGTGTCCGAGGTCCTCGAGGAGCGCCGCCGCCGACCGTACGGCCGCCGCGCAGTCCTCGTGCACGGGCGTGTCGATGGGCGGCTCGGAGGCGACCGCGATCCGGAGCCGGCCCGGGTCCTGGCCGACCTCCTCCGCGAACGGGCGCTCGGGCTCGGGCGTCCACCAGGGGTCGCCGGGCTCGTAGCCTGCGAGCACGTCGAGGAAGCGCGCGGCATCCTCGACCGAACGCGAGAGCGGGCCTGCCGTCGAGAGGCCCTCGAGGGAGTGGAACGGCGCGGGCGACACACGACCTCGCGCCGGCTTCAGTCCGAACACGCCGCAGCACGAGGCCGGGATCCGGATCGAGCCGCCGCCGTCGCTGCCGTGCGCGAGCGGGACGAGACCGGCTGCGAGGGCTGCCGCGGATCCGCCGCTCGAGCCGCCGGGTGTCTTGCTCGTGTCCCACGGGTTCCGGGTATTGCCGTTCAGGTCGGACTCGGTGAAGGCGATCGTCCCGAACTCCGGGGTGTTCGTCTTGCCGACGATGACGAAGCCCGCCTCGCGGATGCGGCGCACGACGGCCGTGTCGAAGTCGGGCACGTTGTCGGCGAGCGCGCTGCAGGAGTACGTCGTGCGCGTGCCGGCGGTCGCGGTCAGGTCCTTCACGGCGATGGGGACACCGCGAAAGGGCGCGTCGACGCCCCGCTCGTCGGACTCCCGCGCGTCCGCGAGCGCGTCCTCGCCGCGCACCGTGACGAAGGCGTTCAGCTCGGGATCGATGCGCTCGATCCGTTCGAGGTAGAGCTGCACGAGCTCGACCGAGGAGACCTCGCCCGTACGAACGAGCCGCGCTTGCTCGGTCGCCGAGACGAAGGGCAGGTCCATCTCGGCGACCGTAACAGCGCTCGTGAGGTGGCGAGGGCCGGACTTGAACCGGCGACACCACGGTTTTCAGCCGTGTGCTCTACCAGCTGAGCTACCTCGCCGCGGCGGCCCAGAATAGCGACGAATCAGTGTAGCCCTGCTCCGGGCTTGGTCGCGTCAGGAAGGCGGACGCCATTCGCCAGGTCCCGCGACCGTCCTCGACGAGCGGGCGAAGCAGTTCTTCGACTGCTTCGGATCGCCGCGTGTGCGCATGCGCTCGATCCAGTCCGCCCAGCAGTCCTTCGTGCCCGCCACTCTGCGGCTGAGGATCGCATAGCGTTCCGCGCCGTGGCGGAGGCGAAGCGCAACGTGACGATCATCGGGGCCGCGCTCGACCTCGGCCAGGGCCGGCGCGGGGTCGACATGGGGCCGTCGGCGATGCGCGCGGCGGGGCTCGAGGAGCGGCTCCGCAGCCTCGGGTACGAGGTGCGCGACCGCGGGAACGTCGCGAGCCCGGAGCCGGAGGAGACCGACGTCGCACGACGAGCGCGCGCGCTTCCTCCCGGAGATCAAGGAGACGTGCGAGCGGGTTGCGCGGCTCGTGGCCGAGGCCCGAGCGGCGGGCGAGATCCCGCTCGTCCTCGGCGGCGACCACTCGGTGGCGCTCGGGACGCTCGGCGGGCTGGCGTCCGTCGACGGCGCCGGCGGCGTGCTCTGGATCGACGCGCACTCGGATGTCAACACGCCGGAGACGAGCCCGAGCGGGAACGTGCACGGCATGGCGCTCGCGGCGGCGCTCGGCCTCGGCGGGACGGGGTTCGAGAGCGACGTGTGGCCGCTGCCTGCGGTCGATGCGCGTCGGGTCGCGCTGATCGGGACGCGCGAGCTCGATGCGGGCGAGCGGCTGCTGCTGCGTGAGTCGGGCGTTCGCGTCTTCACGATGAGCGAGGTCGACCGGATCGGGATCGAGCGTGCGGTGCGCGAGGCGCTCGACCGGGTATCGGGAGGCGGGCTTCGTGCACGTCTCGCTGGACATGGACGTGCTCGACCCGGTGGTCGCACCGGGCGTCGGCACGCCGGTTCGCGGCGGCCTCACGTACCGAGAGGCGCACCTCGCGCTGGAGCTCGTCGCGGAGTCGGGGCTCCTGAGCGCGCTCGAAGTCGTCGAGGTGAACCCGATCCTCGATCGTGAGAACACGACCGCGCTGACCGCGGTCGAGCTGGTCGCGAGCGCGCTCGGGAAGAAGATCCTCTAGCGCTTCGGTCGCCGGCAAGTTGGCACGAAGTCGTGACCCACGTGTGAGCGGATCGCCGATACCGTGTCCTCAGGGACACGGGAGTGCCCCTGGGGCGGCGTGGGGGCTTGGTCGCGCAACCGGAGCTAGGTCGCAGGTGTGCCCGAGAGTTGCGGGATGATGTCGCTCCCGTAGGCGGCGAGCGTCTCCTCCTGGCCCTCCGTCATGAGGTAGATGTTGAACTGGTCGACCCCGACCGACTCGAGCTCCTTCAGCTTCGCCGCGGCCTGCTCCGCATTCCCTAGGACGCAGAAGCGATCGCAGATCTCGTCGGTGACGAACTCGCCGTGCTTCGCGCCGACGCGGGAGTGCTCCTCGTAGTCGTAGAACTTCCGCACGCGCACGAACTCGGTGAGCTCCTTCGGGATGTCCGACTCGAACCCGTACCGCTCGATCAGGTCCATGACGTGGTTCGAGACCATCGCCGGGAACCAGCGCACCTGCTCGCGCGCGTCCGCGATGTCGTCGGAGATGTGGCTCGGCGCGCACACGATGCACTGGAGCGCGTCGGGGTCGCGGCCGGCCTCCTCCGCGGCCTTCCGGGCCGTGTCCATGATCCACTGGATGATCACGGGATCGGCGAGCTGGATGATGACGCCGTCGCCGACGCGCCCCGCGACCGCGAGCGCCTTCGGCCCGTAGCCGGCGACGTGCATCGGGATCTCCGGAAGCTCCGGGCGGACCCACTTCAGCGACAGTTCCTTGTCGTTCCAGAGAACCTCGCGGCCGTTCATGAAGTCCTTGATCATCGCGAGGCGCCGCTCGAACTCGGCCACCTTCACCGGCTGCTGCCCGATGAAGCGCCGCGCGGAGTCGCCGCGGCCGATCCCCATCACCATGCGGCCGTCCGAGATGTCCTGCAGCGTCGCGTAGCCGCTCGCGAGCACGGTCGGCTCGCGCGTGCCCGGGTTCGTGACGCAGTGGCCGAACTTCATCGTGGACGTCGCCTCGACGGCGAGCGTGAGCAGCGGGAACGACTCCTGCCAGAGGACGTGCGAGTCGTACGTCCAGCCGTACTCGAAGCCGTGCGACTCAGCGAGCGCGAACAGCTCGACGAGGCGACGCGGTGGGGGGTCGGGAAGGACGGTGACGCCGAAGCTCAGGGACATGGGCTCTCCCGGGTTCGCGAGTGGAAGCCGTAAGTATCCCGCGGCGCGGCAGGCGATTTCCAGGGTGCGCTAGGAAGCGGTGCGACCGCCGCCGTCGGCGACCCAGTCGATCGTCCTTCGCGCCAGGCCGTCGAGCGCGGCGACGGCCAGCTCGAGGTGCTCCTCCTTCGTGTCCTCGAGCTTCGTGTGCGAGAGGCCGCGCAGGCTCTGGACGAAGAGCATCACGGTCGGCACGCCGGCCCGCGAGACCTCGGCCGCGTCGTGCAGCGGGCCGGACGGGAGACGGTGCGACGATCCCGAGGCCTCCGTGATCGCCTCCTCCGCGAAGCCGATCAGCGTCTCGTCGAACAGGATCGGCTCGATCGACCAGATCTTCTCCCACTCGACGTCGAGCCGCTCTTCGTTCGCGAAGCGCGCGCCGGCCTCCTTGGCATGGGCGAGCAGCGCAGCGAGGTTGTCGGCGTCGAGGTGGCGCTGGTCGAGGAGCTGCTCGGCCGTCTCGACCACCGAGGTCACGATCCCCGGCTTGCAGGTGACGCCGCCCGACGTGCAGACGGCGCCGTCGCCGACACGCGCGGCGATGTCCCGGATCTCGAGCGCGAGCTTCGCGGCGCCGGCGAGCGCGTCGCGGCGCTCGGCCATCGGGGTCGAGCCCGCGTGTGCCGCCTGGCCTCGCCACGTGATTCGGTGGCGCTCGACGCCGAAGGTGCCGAGGACGACGCCGAGCGGCAGGTCGAGCGACTCGAGGACGGGGCCCTGCTCGATGTGCAGCTCGAGGTAGGCGGCGGCGTGCTCGAGCTGGCTCCGCGCGTCGAGCGCGCGGTCGAGGTCGACGCCGTACTCCGCGAGCGCAGTGGGTAACGAGACCCCGTCGGCGTCGGTGAGCGCACGCAGCTCGTCCTGGTCGGACATCGAGCCGGCCGCCGCGCTCGAGCCGAAGAGGCTCCGCCCGAAGCGGGCGCCCTCCTCGTCGGCCCAGTTGACGAGCCGGAGCGTGACGGGAGGCCGCCCTTCCTCGGCGATGCGCCTGAGGACCTCGACCCCGGCGACGACGTTCAACGCGCCGTCCAGCCAGCCGCCGTTCGGCACCGAGTCGATGTGTCCGCCGATGAGGACCGCACGGCCCGATTCGCCGTGGAGCGTGAACCATTGGTTTCCCGCCGGGTCGATCTGCTCGGCGACTCCGGTGTCCCGAACCTTGTCTCGCAGCCACTCGCGCGCTCGCTCCCAGGTCTCGGTCCACGCGACTCGTTGCGCCCCTGCGTCATCGCCGGTCAGAGCTCGAAGCTCCTGCAGCTCGGCGACGGTCCGGCTCGGCTGGAGAGGCACGGCGCGAGCTTATACCGCGTCCCGCGCCGGGCCTTCGCGTGTGGTGGAATAGCCTGGCGAGTGCCAGACTCGGACGGCGACGAGGGAAAGCGAGGTGACGCCGTGTCGGTTCTGATCAAGGGCGGGAGGATCATCACCGCCGCCGACGACTACGTCGGCGACGTCTTCGTCGAGGCAGAGCGGATCTCGATCGTCGGTGAGTCGCTCGACGTCGACGCGGATCGCGTCATCGACGCCGCGGGGAGGTACGTGCTGCCCGGGTGCGTCGACCCGCATACGCACCTCGACATGCCGTTCGGCGGGACGACGACGATCGACGACTTCACCTCCGGCCAGACGGCCGCCGCGTTCGGCGGCACCACCTGCCACGTCGACTTCTGCATCCAGGCGCCCGGCACGTCCTTCGGGGAGTCGCTCGACGCCTGGCACGCGAAGCGAGACGGCAAGCAGATCATCGACTGCGGCTTCCACATCGCGGTGACCGATCTCCGCGACGGCGGCTCGCTCGAGGAGCTCGCGCGGCTGCCGGAGCAGGGCGTGACCTCGTACAAGCTCTTCATGGCGTACAAGGGCGCACTCATGGTCGACGACGAGACGCTCTTCAAGACGATGGAGGTCGCCGCCGAGACCGGCGCCCTCGTGATGGTGCACGCGGAGAACGGAGACGCGATCGACGTCCTGATCAAGCAGGCGCTCGCAGCCGGGAACACCGAGCCGCACTGGCACGCGCTCACGCGGCCGCCGGAGCTCGAGGGCGAGGCGACGAACCGCGCGATCCAGCTCGCGCGCATCGCCGGGTCGCCGCTGTACGTCGTCCACGTCTCGTGCAAGGAGGCCGTCGACCCGATCGCACGTGCGCGCGAGCAGGGGTGGGACGTGTGGGGCGAGACCTGCACCCAGTACTTCTTCGTCGACTACACGTTCCTCGAGCGGCCCGGCTTCGAGGGCGCGAAGTACGTCTACACGCCGCCGCCGCGCGCTCAGGAGAACCAGGAGATCCTCTGGCACGCGGTGCGCTCGGACATCCTCTCGGTCGTCTCCACCGACCACTGCGCCTTCCTCTGGGACGGTCAGAAGACGATGGGGAAGGACGACTTCTCGAAGATCCCGAACGGGGCGCCCGGGCTCGAGAACCGGCTGCACATGATCCACGAGTTCGGCGTCCGCACCGGGCGGATCACGCTCAGCCGCATGGTCGAGCTCCTCTGCACCAACCCCGCGAAGCTCTTCGGCCTCTACCCGCGGAAGGGCACGATCGCACCGGGCTCGGACGCGGACATCGTCCTCTTCGACCCAGAGAAGCGCCACCTGATCACCGTGGAGACGCAGCACTCCCAATCGGACTACAACCTGTACGAGGGCACCGAGGTGACCGGCTCGCCGGAGACGGTGCTCCTGCGCGGGAACGTCCTCGTCGAGAACGGCGACCTCGTGGCGGAGCCGGGAGTCGGCCAGTTCGTCGAGCGCGCTGCCTTCGGGCAGGAGCTGCTCCCGGCACCGGCGCGCTGATGGCCCTCGTCGAAGCCGATCCCAACCTCGGCGCACGGATCGTCGAGGACGCGAAGCAGTTCGTCCTCTACTCGTGGTCCGTGCAGGACAAGATCGACCCGATCCCCGTCGCCGGCGCCGAGGGTCGCTACTTCTGGGACTACGAGGGCAAGCGCTACCTCGATTTCGCCTCGCAGCTCGTCAACGTCAACATCGGGCACCAGCACCCGAAGATCATCGCGGCGATCAAGGAGCAGGCCGACCGGCTCGCCACGATCGGGCCGCCGATGGCGAACGAGTCGCGCTCGCAGCTCGGGCGCCTGCTCGCGGAGGTCGCGCCCGGCGACCTGAACATGTCCTTCTTCACGAACTCGGGCGCGGAGGCGAACGAGAACGCGATCAAGCTCGCGCGGCTCTACACCGGCCGGCACAAGATCATCGCGCGCTACCGCTCGTACCACGGCGCAACCCACGGCGCGGTCATGCTCACCGGCGACCCGCGGCGCTGGCCGAACGAGCCGGGCATGGGCGGCGTCGTGCGCATGCTCGACCCGTACACGTACCGGTGCCCGGCGGGACATCCGGAGCCGTGCCCGGTGTGCACCGGCGCGCCGCACCTCGAGGAGCTCCTCCAGTACGAGGGCCCGCACAACGTGGCCGCTGTCCTCCTCGAGACCGTGACCGGGACGAACGGCGTCATCCCTCCTCCCGATGGCTATCTCCAGTCGATCCGCGAGGTCTGCGACCGGTACGGGATCCTGCTTGTTCTGGACGAGATCATGGCCGGGTTCGGACGCACCGGCCGCTGGTTCGCGAGCGAGAACTGGGACGTCGTCCCTGACATCGTGACGGTCGCGAAGGGGATCAACTCCGGATACGTGCCTCTCGGCGCGATGATCATCTCCGATCCGATCGCGGACTGGGTGCGCACCCGTTTCTTCCCCGGCGGGCTCACGTACGCCGGCCATCCGCTTGCGTGCGCGGCGGGAGTCGCGTCGATCGAGGCGTTCCGCGAGGAGGGCGTCGTCGAGAACGCGGCCGAGGTCGGGGCGTATCTCGGCGAGCGCCTGCGCGGGCTGGCCGCGGGGCACCCGTCGATCGGCGAGGTGCGCGGGCTCGGCTGCTTCTGGGGCGTGGAACTCGTCTCGAATCGCGAGACCCGCGCGCCGCTCGTGCCTTTCAACGCCTCAGGCGAGGCCGCGGCACCGGTCGCGCGGCTCGCGAAGGCCGCCCTCGAGCGCGGGCTCTACCTCATGACGCACTGGAACGTGATCATGGTCGTCCCGCCGCTGACGATCACGCGCGACGAGGTCGACGAGGGGATCGCGATCCTCGACGAGGCGCTCGCGATCGCGGACGAGCACGCCGAGAGCTAGGCGCCCTCGGGAATGGGCGCGGCGGCGTTCCAGCGCCGCTCCATGAGCGCTGCGAGGACGATCGAGAGCTCGAAGAGCGCGAGCAGCGGGACGACCTCGAGCGCCAGCGACACGGGATCGACGGTCGGGAGGAGAATCGCGCAGGCGACGAGGGCCGCGTACGCGATCCGGCGGTTCCGCCGCAGTCGAGCGGCGCTCAGGACGCCGAGCCGCGTGAGCGCGAGGATCGCGATCGGGAGCTGGAAGGCAAGCCCGACCGCGAACAGGGTCAGCGCGACGAACCCGAAGTAGTACGACGCCCGCACCTGGACGTCGTAGAGGTGGTCGTCGAAGCCGATGAGGAACGCGAGCGCCTTCGGCAGCACGACGGCGTAGGCGAACAGCACACCGACGGCGAAGAGCGCCGTCGCGAGCGCCGCGAATCCGGCCAGCGCGCGCTGCGCCGGCGCGGAGACCGCCGGGGCGAGGAACGACCACACCTGCCAGAGCAGGACCGGCAGGACGAGGGCGAGTGCGACCACGAGGCTGACCTTCACCGACGTCGTGAACGGCTCCGTTACCCCCAGTGTCACGAGCCGCTTGTCGTCCGGGAGCGGGCGCGCGAGCACCTCGAGCACGTGGGCGTGGAACGCGAACGCGACCGCAAACGCCGGCACGAGAGCGACGAGGCAGATCGCGAGCCGATGGCGGAGCTCACCGAGGTGGTCGACGAGCTCCGCCGTGTCTCCTGACCCGAGTCGGCGTGGCAACAGGCGCCGCACTGCCCGCTACCGAGCCTGCTCCGTCTCCGGCGCCTCGGGATCGATCTGTTCCGAATCGCCCGTGATGCCGGCGCGAAGCTCTCGAACGCTGCGACCGAGCGAGCGGCCCATTTCGGGCAGCTTCTTCGGCCCGAAGACGAGCAGCAGCACGCCAAGCAGGACCAGGAGCTCCCAGATGCCGATGCCGAGCGGCATGGCTACGCGAGGAACGGCTTCACGGCAGCGGTCGCCTGGCCCGCGGTGAAGACCTTCGGCAGGGCAGGCGCGGGCACGATGCGACCGGCCGCGATGTTCGTCAGGACCGAGAGGTGTCGCGACTCGTTGGCGCCGATCTGCGCCGCGACGCCCTTGAGGTCGTTCGACTTGAGTGCGGTCACGGCGCCCATGTACGCGCCGACGAACGCGGTCTCGAGCGCCTGGCCCAGCTTCCCGATTGCCTTGGCAGACGCGAAGGAACCGTTCGGGTACTGGAACCGGAGCCGTTTGGGCGCGGCCGGGCCGAGCACGCCGGCGAGCGCCTTGTAGTGCGCCTTCTCGTTGCCGAGCGCCGCGGCCATGTAGCCGAGCTCGTCGCCCGAGAACTTCTTGGACGCGATTGCCTTGGTGTAGAAGTCGATCGCGAGCAGCTCGGCGGTTGCTGCGAGCTTCGCGATGTCCGAGTCTGCCGCGCCCGCCCCGAGAGCCGTCCCCTCGGCAACGGCGAGCAGCGAGCCGCCGGCGACGAGGGCGAGGCCGCCCTTCGCGCCGCGCGACAGGAAGGCTGCGCGGGTGGTACCGCTCGTCTCCATGCCTGTCTCCTCTCCGTACGTGGCCCGCGGATGCGAGCCTCAATCGTTCGCCGGGAGAGGGTGAGTGGTTCGCGGGCTACGCGAGGAAGCGGGTGACCGCAGCCGTCGTCTCCTCGAGCGCATCCCAGAGCACGGTGTGCCCGCCCGGGACGACGACGACCTCGAGCAGGTTGCCGAGCGCCTCCGTGTGCGCGTCGAGCAGGTGGTCGTACGGGAGGTACGACGTCGCCCCGAGGACGAGGAGGGTCGGCACGCGGACGCGCTCGAACGCCGGCGGCTCCGACGCCATCTCGCCGTACGCGGCGACGACCGCCGCCTGCGAGTAGCGGTAGCGGTAGAGGTTGTCCTCGTTCCAGACGAGGTGGCCCGTGAGCTCCTCCTCGACGAGCTCGCGCGGCGCCCGCTGGAGCTGGCTCTCGTCGTAGCGGCGGTCGACCCCCTCCGCGAAGGAGACGTATGCGCGCTCCTTGCGGGCGTTCTCTGCCGCGAACAAGGCAATCGTCGGGAGCACGAAGATCGCCGGGTCCAGGAGGACGAGCCTGGGAACGAGCTTCGGCGCGCGGGCCGCGAGCTCGAACGCGAGCCGGCCGCCGAACGAGTGTCCTACGAGGAGCGCGGGCTCGGCGCCCACCGTCTCGACGACGGCCTCGAGGTGCGCGTCGAGCGACCAAGGCGGCTCGTAGGGCGACGAGCCGTGCCCGAGCAGGTCAGGGGCGAGGACGTGGAAGCCGGGGAGCGACTCGGCGAGCTTCGCGAAGTGGCGGCCGTGGCTCGTGACGCCGTGCAGGCAGACGACACGCGGCGATCCGGGCTCGCCCCACTCCTCGCAGGCGAGCCTCAAGCTGCTTCGTGGAGGGTCTCGAGCGAGTCCGAGACCATCTCCGTTCTTCGCTCGTCGCGCGGCGACACGTACGACCAGATCACGGTGCCCTCCTTGTCGATCAGGAACGTGCCGCGGTGGGGCGCGCCGTTCGTCTCGTTGAAGACGCCGTATGCCTTCGCGGCGGCGCCGTGCGGCCAGAAGTCGGAGGCGAATACGTACTCCACGCCGAGCTGCTTCTTCCACGCCTGCCGCGCCGGCGCCGGGTCGCAGGAGACGAAGACGATCTCGGTCTGCGCGTTGCGGAAGGACTCGAGGTTCTCCTGCAGGTCGCGAGCCTCTTCCTCGCACACCTCGGTGAAGGCGAATGGATGGAACACGAGGAGGACGTTCGAGCGGCCGCGAAAGCCCGACAACGTGACGCGCTCGCCCTTGGTCACCTCGAGGTCGAACTCGGGCGCACGCTCACTCGTCGTCACCGCCATGCAGCGCCTCCTCGAATTGGGTTCCCTCCTCGTTTCCGGTCGGGCGATAGTACCGGCGTTACTTGCGGGCCAGGGCTTCGAGTCGCCCGGCGAACGAGCCGCCCCCGATGACGTGCTCGACGTGGTCGGCGACGCGCTCACGCAGTCCGCGGTCGGACGAGACGAGCCACAGCCGGTGTCCGTCTCGAGCCATCTCTCGTGCATGTTCGGCGATCCAGTCGTCGGCGATCTCACGTCCGGCGCCGACGACGGTCGTCCGTTCGTCCAGCTCCTGGACGCCGACCGTCTCCCCGGGAGCGCGCCCGTCGAACACGGCGACGACGCGGGCTCCCTCCTGCTCGGCCCACTTGCGCACGAGCTCGACGAAGCGGTCCTCGCGGATGTTCGGCCAGCGCGAGCGCATGACGTTCCGCGCGTCGACGAGCACCAGGGGCCCGTCCGGGCTCACGCTTGGTCGTCGTCCTGCTCTGGCTCCGACGCGTCCGCGGGCCGGTAGTAGCGACGACCCTGGAGCTCCTCCGGCAGGTACGAGACCTCGAAGCCGTCGGGATCCTCGTGCGGGTTGAGATAGCCCTCGCCGTGGCCGCGCGCCTTTGCGGCCCTCGCGTGGCCCGTCGAGCGGAGCATCGCGGGAGGCCGCGCGTTCCCGTGCTCGCGGACGTCTTGGCGCGCCTCCCAGATCGCCACTGCGGAGGCGTTCGACTTCGGTGCCTTCGCGAGGTAGATCGCCGCCTGCGCGAGGTTCAGCTGCGCCTCGGGGAGCCCGACGTGCTCGAGCGCGTGCGCGGCGGCGACGGCCACGACGAGCGCCTGCGGATCGGCGTTCCCGACGTCCTCGGACGCGAGGATGACCATCCGCCGCGCGACGAAGCGCGGATCCTCGCCCGCCTCCAGCATCGCCGCGAGGTAGTAGACGGCCGCGTCGGCGTCGCCTCCACGCATCGACTTGATGAACGCGGACGCGAAGTCGTAGTGCTGGTCGCCCTTGCGGTCGTACAGGAGCGGGCGCTTGCGCGCGGCGTCGAGGACATGCGCCTCGGAGACGGGGACGCCTTCGGCCTGGGCCGTGTCGGCGACGAGCTCGAGGATCTGGAGCGCGGCGCGGGCGTCTCCTCCCGCGCGGCTCGCGACGAGGTCGACCAGGTCGTCGGCGATCTCGACGTCCAGCTCCTCCGCGCCGCGCCGGACGACCTGTGACAGCTCCTCGTCGGAGAGCGCCACGAGCTCGATCACCGTGCAGCGCGAGAGCAGCGCCGAGTTGACCTCGAAGTACGGGTTCTCGGTTGTCGCGCCGATCAGCGTCACGAGCCCGTCCTCGACCGCGTGCAGCACCGAGTCCTGCTGTGCCTTGTTGAAGCGGTGGATCTCGTCGATGAACAGGATCGTCCGCTGCCCGTTCCCGCCCAGGCGGTCGCGCGCACGGGCGATGACGGCGCGCACGTCGTCCACGCGGGCCGAGACCGCCGAGAGCTCCTCGAAGACCGCGCCGGTGCGCTCGGCCACGATCCTCGCGATCGTCGTCTTGCCCGTCCCCGGCGGCCCGAAGAGAATCGTCGACGGCGGCCGGTCCTGCTCGATCGCGAGCCGCAGAGCCGTGCCCTCTCCGAGCACGTGCTGCTGGCCGACGAGGTCCTCGAGCGTCCGCGGCCGCAAGCGCACGGCGAGCGGCGCCCCCTCCGCGAGGCGCTCGCGCGCGGCTTCCGAGAAGAGGTCGCCCATGGCCCCGAAGTATGCTCCGGGCATGGCCAGGTCGGGTTCCTCGCAAGACCGGAATTCCGCTAGCGCGGAACACCGGTCGCCCAAGAGTGGGGCCGAGGACTACTCGCAGCCGGTTCTCCCGGGTGGCGCAGCGTCCGACTACGAGCGGTATCTCAATACGGACGAGTTGCTTGCGCTGCAGAAGGGCCCGGACGAGTGGGTGCATCGCGACGAGCTCCTGTTCCAGGTCACGCACCAGTCCTCCGAGCTCTGGCTCAAGCTCGCGTGGAACGACGCCGCGGAGGCGGCTCGGCTCATCGAGGAGGGCGACCTGCGCGGCGCGCTGCGCCTGCTCGAGCGAGCGTCGCTCTGCATCCGCTTCGTCATCTCGCAGCTCGACATGCTCGAACGCATGTCGCCGTGGGAGTACCAGGAGATCCGCAGGGTCCTCGGGCACGGGTCGGGGTTCGACTCGCCCGGCTGGAACGAGCTGCGGCACGTGTTTCCGCGGCTCGGGCAGGCATTCCACAAGGTGCGCCGCGAGGCCGGGCTGACGCTCGCGGAGCTCTATGTCAACGGACGCGAGCACGAGGAGCTGTACCGCATCGCGGAGGCGCTCCTCGAGCTCGACGAGCAGGCCCAGCACTGGCGCCTGCGCCACTACCAGGTGGTCGCGCGCGTGATCGGGGACAAGGTCGTGGGGACGCAGGGAACCCCGGTCGAGCTCCTCGGCCGGCTCGTGCAGAAGACCTCGTTCCCGGAGCTCTGGGAGGTTCGCAACGAGCTGACCGCGCTCTCCAAGGAAGGGACGCAGGCTGAAGCCTGAGGCCGCGGCCGTGTCGCTGCGCGACGAGGTCACGGGGCTCCTGCAGGAGCTCCTGCGCGAGAACACGGTCAACCCGCCGGGGAACGAGATCCGCGCGGCCAAGATCCTCCAGGACTACTTCGCGCGGAACGGCATCGAGGCCGAGCTGTACGCGCGCGAGCCGGACCGCCCGAACGTCGTCGCGCGGCTGCGCGGCGGAGACGGCCCCTCGCTCCTGTTCCTCTCGCACACGGACACCGTGCTCGCGGACCCGGGCGAGTGGGACCGCGATCCCTGGTCCGGCGACCTCGTCGACGGGGAGGTGTGGGGCCGGGGCGCGCTCGACATGAAGGACCAGGCCGCGGCGTCGGCGGTCGCGTTCGCGTCGCTCGTCCGCGAGGGCTTCGAGCCCTCGGGCGACCTCGTGTTCCTGTCGGTCGCGGACGAGGAGGTGGGCGGCGAGAACGGGTACGGGCTCGTCTGGCTGGTCGAGGCGCATCCGGACGCGGCCCGCTGCGACTACGCGATCAACGAGGGCGGCGGCCAGCGGCTCGTCCTCGGCGGGAGCCCGGTGTACATGTGCGCCACTGCGGAGAAGATGTCGGCTCCCTTCAAGCTGCTCGTGCACGGGCGGAGCGGGCATGCGTCGATGCCCGGGATCGCCGACAACGCGCTCGTCAAGGCGGCGCGCTACGTGGAAGCGCTCGGCTCGTACGTGCCGCGGCGGGAGATGATCCCGGAGGCGCGAGGCTTCCTCGAGGTGGTTCTCGGCGAGGCGCCGCCCGTCGAGGAGGCGCTCGCGCGCGCGCACGACGTGAATCCGCTGCTGCCGCCGCTCGTCGAGCCGCTCCTGTCGCTGACGCTGTCGCCGACGATGATCGACGCGTCGCATCAGCGCAACGTCATCCCGGCGCTCTGCGAAGTGGGCGTCGACTGCCGGCTGCTCCCCGAGCAGACGCCCGCCGACGCCGAGCCGCTCATCCGCGCGGCGATCGGCGATGGCGACTACGACCTCGTGTGGCAGGAGGCGACCGGCGGCACGCGGTCACCTCTGGACACGCCGCTTGTGGGACGCGCTCGCCCGCTTCACGGAGGGGATCGAGGACGGCGCGCGCATGGCCCCGATCGCGTGCCCCGGCTTCACCGACAGCCACTACCTACGCCAGGCGTACGGCACGATCGCGTACGGCTACTTCCCGATCAGGACGATGGACACCGAGCTCGCGACGAAGCTCATCCACTCCGCGAACGAGCGGGCTGCAGTGGACGACCTCGAGCTCGGCGTGGACATGCTGCGGGCTGCGGCGCGCGAGCTGCTCGAGCTCGTAGGGGCGAGGCTTGCCTCGCCCTCGGTCGTCCGGGGCGCTTCGGCGGGCGAGGCGAGCCTCGCCCCTACGGGTCCTGGGATGTCCGGCTACCGGGGGGCGGCTGCCTCGTCGGCCACGACGAGCTGGTTCTCGTTGAAGACGCGTGCAGCCGGGATCGACTCGTCGCCGGCGAGGAGCTTCGCGAGCGGCTCGCGCTTGCGCTCGCCCGTCACGAGCCAGACGATCTCGCGCGCCGCGTCGAGGGCCGGGTACGTGAGCGTCATCCGGCGGCGGCCCTGGTACTCGCCGGTGACCGCGACGAGTCGCTCGCGGATCTCGAGGACCGGATCGCCGGGAACGAGCGACGCGGTGTGGCCGTCCTCGCCGAGGCCGAGATGGACGAGGTCGAGTGCCTCCGGGAGCTCGGCTGCGTAGCGTGCGGCGGCGGCCTCGAGATCGGGGTCGTCGACCGGCATCGGCCGCAGGTCCGGTCGTGCCTCGTCCGGGAGCGCGGCGAGGAGCTCCGAGAGGTTCCGGTCCGGGTGCCCCGGCGGCGCGACGCGCTCGTCCACCTGGAAGATCGCGACGCGTTCCCAGGGGACGTCCTCCTCCCCGAGCGCCCGGAACAGCCGCGCTCCGCTGCTCACCGCGAGCGAGAACCCGGCTTCGCCCTTCCGCGCGCGCCCGGCGATCAGAGCGGCGGCTCGCCGGGCGGCCGCCTCGGCGTCGGGCAGCACCTCGAGCGCCGGCGTCATTTCTGGGGTCACTTCGGCTTCTCGAGGTGCCCGCCGAACGCGGCGCGCATCGCCGAGAGCAGTCGATTGGAGAAGTCGGCCTCGCCGCGCGACGTGAAGCGCGAGTAGAGCGCGGTCGTGAGCACCGGCGCGGGCGTGCCCGTGTCGATCGCCGCGACGGACGTCCAGCGGCCCTCGCCCGAGTCCGAGACGCGGCCTGCGAAGCCCTCGAGGTCCGGGGACGCGACGAGCGCCGCGGCCGTGAGGTCGAGGAGCCACGACGACACCACGCTGCCGCGGCGCCAGAGCTCGGCGATGGCCGGGAGGTCGAAGCTGTAGCGGTAGAGCTCGGGGTGCGCGAGCGGCGCGGTCTCGGCGTCCCGTTCGCGCTCCTCGAGCCCTGCTCCGGCGTGCTGGAGGATGCCGAGCCCCTCCGCGAGGGCGGCCATGAGCCCGTACTCGATCCCGTTGTGGATCATCTTCACGAAGTGCCCGGCGCCGCTCTCGCCACAGTGGAGATAGCCGTGCTCCTCCGGGGCGATCTCGTCCCTGCCCGGCGTGCGCGCGGCCGCGTCGACGCCCGGTGCGAGAGACGCGAAGATCGGCTCCAACCTCCGGAACGCACTCCTCGTCCCCGCCGACCATCAGGCAGAACCCGCGCTCGAGACCGAAGATGCCGCCGCTCGTCCCGCAGTCGAGGTAGTGGATCCCGCGCTCGACGAGCTGGGCGGCGCGGCGGATGTCATCGGCGTAGTGCGTGTTGCCGCCGTCCACGATCGTGTCTCCCGGCTCCAGGCGCTCGCCGAGCTCGGAAACCACGCTTTCCGTGATCGCCCCGGCGGGAACCATGACCCAGACCGCGCGCGGCGTCTCGAGCGCGGCGACGAGCTCGGCCAGCGAGCCCGCGCCGTCGCCGCCTTCCGCCTTCAGCGCCTCGACCGGCGCAGGCGTCCGGTTGTAGCCGACGACGCGATGGCCGTCGCGCAGAAGGCGCCGCGCGATGTTCGAGCCCATCCGGCCGAGCCCGACGATTCCGAGCTGCAGGGGTGAGTCGGTTGCCACTCGAGCTCCTTTCCGCAAGCATCCCGCCGATGACGCACGGCGCTTACCCGGTCCGGCGGGAGGTTACGCCGTCGTGACGCGAGTCCGCGGATGCGCTCGTCGTCTTCGGCATCACCGGCGACCTTGCGCGGAGGATGACGCTGCCTGCGCTCTACCGCCTGACCGAGCAGGAGCTCCTCACATGCTCGGTCCTCGCGGTCGGCCGGCGGCCGCTGAGCGACGACGACCTGGCGAAGCTCGCGCGCGACGCGGTGCAGGCCGCGGTGCGAACCGTCGACGAGAAGGCGCTCGACACGTTCATCTCGCGACTGAAGTACATCGCGGGCGACGTCGCCGACGCGGCGCTGTACGAGCGGCTTGCGCGAGGAGCTCGGCGCCGTCGCGGTCGCCCGTCTTCTACCTCGCGATCCCGCCCGACTCGTTCCTCGCCGTCGCCGAGGGGCTGGCCGGAGCCGGTCTCGTCGAGAACGCGCGGCTCGTCGTCGAGAAGCCGTTCGGCACCGACCTCCGCTCCGCCTGTGAGCTCAACGCGCGCCTCACCGCGATCGTCCCCGAGGAGCGGCTGTACCGGATCGACCACTTCCTCGGCAAGGAGCCGGTGCAGGACATCATCTACCTCCGCTTCGCGAATGCGCTCTTCGAGCCGGTCTGGAGCCGCGAGGACGTGGACTCGATCCAGATCACGCTCGCCGAGGACTTCGGCGTCGAAGGTCGCGGCTCGTTCTACGACGGCGTCGGCGCGATCCGCGACGTCGTCCAGAACCACCTGCTCCAGGTGCTCGCGCTGGCCGCGATGGAGCCGCCCTCCGGAGGGGACGACGCGATCGCGAGGCGGCGGCTCGACGTCTTCCGGGCGATGCCGGGCGCGGATCCGACGCAGGCGGTGCGCGGCCAGTACGCGGGCTATCGCGAGATCGAGGGCGTCGAGCCGGACTCGGACACGGAGACGTTCGTCGCGCTGCGGCTCGAGATCGAGAACTGGCGCTGGGCGAACGTCCCCATCCTCATCCGCGCGGGGAAGGCGCTGCCGGTGAACGGGACGGAGGTCGTGGTCAGGCTTCAGCGCGTGCCGCAGCTTCGCTGGGGGTCGAACCGGCTGGACACGCCCGGCAGCGACGACATCGTCCTACGTGTCGGCCGAAACGCGGGCGTCACGATCGGCATCCGTGCGAAGACGCCCGGGCGGGACGTGTCGCAGCCGGTGTCCCTCGACCTCGACTTCGCGGAGGAGATCGGCGAGCCGCCGCAGCCGTACGAGCGCCTGCTGGCAGACGCGCTCCGCGGCGACAGCACGCTCTTCCCGCGCTTCGAGGTCATCGAGGAGACGTGGCGGATCGTGCAGCCGCTCCTCGACTCGCCGCCTCCGATCGAGACCTACGAGCGGGGAACGTGGGGCCCGCCGAGCGCCGAGAAGCTCGCCGCCGAGCACGGCGGGTGGCGCGACCCGGCGCCGGCATCCGGCCCTGGCTAGAAGCCCAGGTTAGAAGCAGAGCCTAGATCTGCTCGACGCCGTCGCCGCGCCCGACGAGGACCAGGGAGACGAGCTCGGGCGGGAACAGCCCGTGCTCGACGACTCCCGGCGTCGCGTCGAGATGCTCGCGACAGCGCGGCCGGGCTCTCGAGCGTCCCGATCCAGTCGGCGATGACCCCGTCGTCGGGCGTCCGCGGTGCGTCGCGGAGCTCGACGTCGCCGAGGGCCGCGAGCGTGGCGGCGAGACCGTACTCGAGCAGCTCGAGCGGGATCGGCGGGCGGATCGCCTCGACGAGCTTGTCCGACGACACGATCACGACGAACCGCTCGGCGGCCCGGGCGACGATCTTCTCCCGCGTGTGCGCTCCTCCGCCTCCCTTGACGAGCCAGCGGTCGCGCGTGACCTGGTCGGCGCCGTCGACCGCGAGGTCGAGACGCGCGAGCGCGTCCGCGTCCGGCGAACGGCTCGAGGGCGAGACCCACCGCGCGCGCGGCCTCCTCCGTCGCGGGCGAGGTCGCGACGCAGCGGACGTCGAGCCGCCGCGCGCCGAGCGCGACCACGAAGAGCGCCGCCGTCGACCCGGTGCCGAGGCCGACCGCCATGCCGTCCTCGACGAGCGCTGCCGCAGCCTCGGCCGCGAGCCGCTTCTCGCGCTCGAGATCTGTACCCATGCGAGGGCAACCTTAGATTCCCCAGCGGTTACCAGCCGGAACCGTCGTAGCTGTCGAGCCGGAGGCCGGCTTCGCCGGCCGGGAGGCGTGTCGCAGCGGCCTCTGAGCGGTGCGCAAGAAGGAGGGGGCTCATGGGGGAACCATGGGTTCCCCCATGTCGTTAGCGTGGGGACGTGGGCTGGAGCGAGTGGGCACGCGAGGTGGAGGTCGAGCCGTCGATCTACGCCGCCGACTTCTCGCGCCTCGGCGAGCAGCTCGGAGTGCTGGTCGAGGCGGGCGCGCAAGTCATCCACTTCGACGCCGGAGACGCCAACTTCATCCCCGAGATCACGATCGGCCCGGTCGTGGTCGCCTCGATCGCTCCGCTCGTCCATGCGTGGGGAGCGACGCTCGACTGCCACCTGATGGTCGAGCGGCCGGAGCGGCACTTCGAGGCGTTCGCGGCGGGCCGGCGGGGACAGCGTCACGTTCCACGTCGAGGCGGTCGAGGACCGGCTGGGGGCGATCGCCCAGGCGCGCGCCCTCGGGCTCGGCGTCGGTGTGGCTCTGAACCCCGAGACCGCGCTCGAGGAGGCGATCGGCGCGGCAGAGGGCGCCGACCTCGTGCTCTGCATGTCGATCCATCCCGGCTACTCGGGTCAGGCGTACATGCCCGAGGCGACCGAGCGGATCCGCGCGCTGCGGGAGGCCCTTCCGTCGACACGTGCGCCTGCAGGTGGACGGCGGCATCAACTCGGAGACCATCCGTGAGGCGCGGGCCGCGGGGGCCGACCTGCTGGTCGCGGGGAGCGCGATCTTCTGGCAGGACGATCCGGCGGCGGCGTACCGCAGCCTCGTCGACGCGGTCCGCGAGCCGCGAGGTGTGAAGTGACCTCGTCGGAGACGCTTCGCGAGACCGCGGCCTGGCGCAGGCTCGAATGGCATCACTCCGAGCTCGCGAGCACGACGCTCCGCGAGCTCTTCGACGGCGATCCCGCCCGCGGCGAGCGCATGACCGCGGAGGCGGCGGGCCTCTACCTCGACTACTCGAAGCACCGCGCGAACGACGACACGCTTCAGCTCCTCCGGAAGCTGGCGGCCGAGCGCGAGCTCGAGGAGCGGGTGCGCGCGATGTTCCGCGGCGAGGTCGTCAACGTCTCCGAGGGACGGCCGGCGCTTCACGTCGCGCTCCGCATGCCGCGCTCGCGGTCGCTGCTGGTCGACGGCGTCGACGTCGTCCGCGAGGTGCACGACGAGCTCGACCGGGTTGCCGACATCTCGCAGCGTGTGCGCGAGGGCGCCTGGCTCGGGGCGACCGGGAAGCCCGTGCGCAACGTCGTGAACATCGGCATCGGCGGCAGCGACCTCGGCCCGGCGATGGCGTACGAGGCGCTCCGCGCGCAGGCCGCGCCCGGTCTCGAGCTTCGCTTCGTCTCGAACGTCGACCCCGCGACGCTCGAGTCGGCGCATCGCCGGCCTGGACGCGGCCGAGACGCTCTTCGTCGTCGTGTCGAAGACGATGACGACGCTCGAGACGATCGAGAATGCGCGCCGCGCGCGGGCGTGGCTCGAGGCGGCGCTCGGCCGGGACGACCTCGAGGGTCACTTCCTCGGGGTCGCGACGAGCCCGGCCGCCGGCGCGGCGATCGGGATCCCGCCCGAGCACATGCTCCGCATCTGGGACTGGGTCGGCGGGCGAACGTCGCTGTGGTCCGCGGTCGGCCTCTCCCTCGCGATCGCGATCGGCGAGGTGCCGTTCCGCGAGCTCCTCGCGGGCGCGCACGCGCTCGACGAGCACTTTGCGACCGCCCGCCTCGGCGGCAACCTCCCGGCGATCGCCGGCCTGCTCTCGGTCTGGTATCGCGACTTCGGCGGCGCCCAGACGACAGGTGTCTTCGCGTACAGCCATGCGCTCCGGCTCCTGCCCGCGTACCTCCAGCAGCTCTGGATGGAGTCGAACGGAAAACGCGTCACGACGGCGGGCGAGCCCGTCGAGACGGACACCGGCTCGGTGCTCTGGGGCGGCGAGGGGACGAACGCGCAGCACGCCGTGTTCCAGCTCCTGCACCAGGGGACGACGCTCGTGCCGGTCGACCTGATCGGCTTCGCGACGCCGACCGCGGGGTCGGCGGCGCAACACGATCTTCTCGCCGCGAATGTCTTCGCGCAGGCCGAGGCGCTCGCGTTCGGCCGCACCGAGGACGAGCTGCGCGAGGCGGGCGCGCCGGAGGAGACGATCCCGCACCGCGTGATGCCCGGGAACCGGCCGTCCTCGGTGATCCTCGCCGAGCGCCTCGACCCCGCAACGCTGGGGGCGCTGCTCGCGTTCTACGAGCACAGCGTCTTCACGCAGGCCGCGATCTGGGACATCAGACCCCTTCGACCAGTGGGGCGTCGAGCTCGGCAAGGAGCTCGCAGCGCGCATCGCGCCCGAGCTCGATCGACGACTGGAAGCACGAGCTCATGCACGACTCCTCGACCAACGCGCTCATCCGGCGGTATCGAGCTCTGCGCGATGGCACGTAGCAGCCGGGATGTAATCGAGCTGCACGAGGCCGACGGCGCGTTCCGGCGGCTCGAGGAGTGGCTGCGGGAGCGCGGGTTCTTCGCGGCCGGTGGCGAGGGCCTCGCCGCGGAGCTGTACCTCGGGTACGGGCTCTCGGAGTCGCTGCGGCGGCGGTCCATCGCCGCCTCCCGAGGAGCCGTGCCCGCTGCCGCTCGCGGCCTGCCGGCTCGTGGCGTGACCCCGAGGTGCGCTCAGGCGGCTTCCGGATCGGCGACTGGGAGCAGACGTGGAGCGCGGCGGAGTACGCGGCCGCGGTCGAGTCGGTGCGGGACGCGATCGCGCGCGGCGACGTCTACCAGGTGAACCTCGTCCAGCATCTCTCGGCGTCGTTCGGGGGAGATCCGCGCGCGCTCGCCGACGCGCTCGCGCCGCTCCGCCCGCTGCACCCAGAGCCGTTCGTCGGAAACGGCTGGACGGTGGTCTCCGCGTCGCCGGAGCTGTTTCTCTCGCGACGGGGTGATCTCGTTCGGACGAGGCCGATCAAGGGCACGCGCCCGCTCGAGGCCGCGGGCGAGCTCCTCGGGTCGGAGAAGGACGCCGCCGAGCACGTGATGATCGTCGACCTCGAGCGGAACGACCTCTCGCGGGTCAGCCGCGCGGGGTCGGTCCGCTGGCCGGATCTCATGAAGGCGCACGAGCTGGCCGGGGTCGAGCACCTGGTCTCGACCGTGGAGGGCACGCTGCGCGCGGGCGTCGGCCTGGCCGAGATCCTCGAGGCGACGTTCCCCGGCGGCTCCGTGACCGGTGCGCCGAAGATCGCCGCCGTCGACCTGATCGCCGAGCTCGAGCCGGTCGGGCGCGGCGCCTCGATGGGCGCGCTCGGCCGCGTGTACGGGAACGGCGATCTCGACCTTGCGCTGACGATCCGGACCTTCGCGGTCGCTGACGCCCGCATCCACCTCTGGGTCGGCGGCGGGGTCGTGTGGGACTCGGACCCGGCGGCCGAGGTCGAGGAGTCGTGGACGAAGGCGCGGCCGCTGCTGACCGCGATCGGGTCGGCTGCGAGCCTTCCGACCAGCGTGCGTACGTGAGCCTGCTGGCGCTCGCGGTCGCGGGCCGCGGCCTCGTGGATCCGGCAGACCCGGTCGTGCGAGCCGACGACGAGGCGCTTCTCCGCGGACGCGCCGCCTTCGAGACGCTGCGCGTGTACGGCGGCCGTCCCTTCCGGCTCGAGACCCACCTCGACCGGCTGACGGCGTCGGCGGCGAGCATCGGCCTGCCTCCGCTCGAGCGCGCGTCGCTCGAGGAGCTCGTGCCGCTCGTCCTTCCGGCGGCAGGCGATGACGGCGCGGTGCTCCGCCTCGTCTGGACCGGCGGCTCGGATGCCGCGCCGCCGGCGGGGCTCGCGCTCCTGAGCCCCGTGCCGGAGTGGATCGAGGAGGTGCGGACGCGTGGGGCTCGTGCGGTCTCGTTGTTGGGCGTGCGAGCCGCGGTTCCGTGGCTCCTGCCGGGCGTGAAGTCGACGAGCTACGCCGTGAACATGGCCGCGGAGGCCGAGGCGAGGAGCCGCGGTGCGGACGAGGCGATCTTCGTGGACGGCGACGGCGTCGTGCTCGAGGGGACGGTCACGAACGTCTGGTGGCGGAAGGGCGAGACGCTCTGCACGCCCGCGCTCGACCTCGGCATCCTCGCGGGCGTCACGCGGGCGGCGCTTCTCGAGCTCGCGCCGTCGTGCGGGTACGGCGTCGAGGAGGGCGTGTTCCGCCTGCGCGATCTCCAGGCCGCGGACGAGGCGTTCACCTCGTCGTCCGTGCGCGAGGTGATGCCGCTGGTCGAGATCGACGGAAGGGAGCTCGAGCGCGGCCCGGCCGCCGACCGCCTTCAGCAGGCGCTGCGCGAGCTCGCAGCTATCGTCTGACCGATGCCGAACGAAAGCGCGCAGAACGAGACGGTCCGCCTCGGCGGGATGGCGTTGCAGAACGGCGTGCTCGTGCACGGGCCGACGTCGTGGGCGGTGGCCGTTCGCGGCCCGGACGGCGAGCTTCGTGTCGCCTCCGGCCGCAAGCCGCACCTCGCTCCGGCCGCGCGGGCGCGCTTCCCGGTCTTACGCGGGCCCATCGCTCTCGCGGAAGCATTCGCGCTGCTCCCGCTCGTCCGGCGCCGGCTCCCGCAGGTGCGCTTCCCGTTCGAGCGGCCGGCGGTGCTCGGCTCGATCGCGGTGTCGACGATCGTCGCGCGCGGCCTTCGCCGCTCCGGCCTCTCCCCCGGCGGGAAGGAGGTCGCGGCGGCGGCGGTCACGCTCCTGCCGGCGGCGCTCGCGCTCCGCGGCCCGGGCCTCGCCGCGTACCACGGCGCCGAGCACGTCTCGATCGGGACGTACGAGAACGGCGGCGAGCGCGCTCCGAAGGAGCATCCGCGCTGCGGGTCGCAGCTGATCGCACCGATGCTCGTCTCCTCCGTGGCCGCCAACGTGGCGGTCGCGCGGGTACCGGCGCCCGTCCGCGGCGTCGCGCGGCTGCTCGGCACGACCGCGGCGGTGGGCGCCTCGGTCGAGGTGTTCGCGTGGATGACGCGCAACCCGCAGCACCCGCTCGCCCGTCTGCTCGCGCGGCCCGGCCTCGAGGTCCAGCGCAGGATCTCGACCGCCGAGCCTTCGGACGAGCAGGTCGAGGTCGCCGACGCGGCGCGGGACGCCTGCCTCGCGCTCGAGCTCGCCGACTGACATCCTCCGCGGCGGTGACACGCCGATCCGGGCTGCTCGTCGACCTCTACCAGCTGACCATGGGCGAGAGCTATCTCGCCGAAGGCATGGCCGAGCGGGAGGCGACGTTCAGCCTCTTCTTCCGCTCCCTGCCCGCCGGCTGGGGCTACCTCCTCGCGGCCGGGCTCGAGGATGCGCTGCGGTATCTCGAGGAGCTGCGCTTCGGCGACGACGATCTCGCGTATCTCGAGGATACGGGCCTCTTCGCGGCCGCGTTCCTCGAGCGCCTGCGCTCGTTCCGGTTCTCGGGCTCGGTTCGGGCGGTGCCCGAGGGGACGGCGGTCTTCCCCGGTGAGCCGCTGCTCGAGGTGACCGCGCCGATCCTGGAGGCGCAGATCGCGGAGACGATGGTGCTGAACGAGCTTCACCTGCAGACGCTCGTCGCGAGCAAGGCGGCGAGGTCGGTGGAGGCGGCCGCCGGCCGGACGCTCGTCGACTTCTCGCTGCGGCGCACGCACGGCGGCGAGGCGGGGCTGAAGGTCGCGCGCGCGAGCTATCTCGCGGGTTTCGACGCCACGAGCAACGTTCTCGCCGGGCGTCGGTACGGGATCCCGCTGGCGGGGACGATGGCGCACTCGTACGTCCAGAGCTTCGAGGACGAGCTCGCGGCGTTCCGGGCCTTCGCCCGCGCGTACCCGGACGACGCGATCCTGCTCGTGGACACCTACGACACGCTCGAGGGGGCGCGGCTGGCGGTCAAGGTCGCGCACGAGCTCGAGGAGGGCGGCCACCGCCTGCGGGGCGTGCGGCTCGACTCCGGCGACCTCGTCGAGCTGAGCCGGCGGGTACGAGACCTGCTCGACCGTGCTGGGTTCGCGGACGCCACGGTGTTCGCGAGCGGTGGTCTCGACGAGGCCGAGATCGCGCGCTTGCTGGATGCCGGCGCGTTGATCGACGGCTTCGGCGTCGGGACGAAGATGGGCGTCTCGGCGGACGCGCCGTTTCTCGACCTCGTGTACAAGCTCGTCGAGGTCGACGGGCGCCCGGTGCTGAAGCTCTCGGCGGGGAAGGCGACGCTGCCGGGGAGGAAGCAGGTCTGGCGTATCCGCGACGGTGGGGTGGCGACGCACGACGTGCTCGGCGCTGGCGAACTCGGCCGGCGACGGGGAGCCGCTGCTGCGCGAGGTCATGCGGGACGGCCGCGCGACCTGGTCCGAGCCGCTCGTCGAGAGCCGCGAGCGGGCGCGACGCGAGCGCGAGTCGCTTCCCGAGGCCGTGCGCTCTTTGGCTGGGAAGTCCTACGAAGTACGCGTCGGTGCCGACGTCGCCGCGCTGCGCGACCGCCTCAGCGCCTAGTTGATCTGCTCGAGCGCGTCAGGCCTGTGCCGGCGCGGCTGCGGCGAGCGGGCCGGGCCAGGACGCGAGCGGCTCGGTCGAGCGGACGACGTGCGCGCCCGCCTCCGCGAAGCGCGCGAAGGCGGCGTCGGCATCGTCCGTGTAGTCCACGGCGCCAGGGACGACGACCGGCGACGAGCAGTCCTCGAGGAGGTAGAGCCGCGACGCGAGCTCGGGCGCGGCCGCGAGCAGGTCCTCGACCGTCCACGCGACGCAGTGGCTCTTCGCCTGACCGGCGACGATGACGGCGTCGAACGTCCGGAGGTGGTCGATGAGAGCGTCGTTCCGTCCGGCCAGCGGTTCGCCGCCGGGGCCGCGCTCGACCTCCGGCCCGAGCGCCGAGTAGTGCTCGGTGAGCGGGTGCTGGCCCTTGATCTCGAACCGCGTCTGCGAGCGGCGCGCGATCGTGTGGAAGAAGAGCGCCTCCTCGACGGCGCTGACGAGTGCGTGCCCGATCCCGCCGAGCAGCGCATGGAAGGGCCAGATGGTGAGGTCGTACTTGCCGCCGCGGGCCAGGGTGTCGACGTAGGCCGCGAGGTAGTCGTCGGGCTGGTCGAGGCGAAGCGCCGCCGCGGCATCCGGGTCGACGTGCCAGCGGCCGGAGGCGACGTCCTCGGCGGACACGAGGGTGTACGGGCTCGGGTGCCGCCCTTCCGCGTCGACGAGGAACGGCGCGTGGAAGATCTGGAACGCCTGGTGCGTGTCGAGCGTGACGACCGTCTCGCTGATCGCTCCGAGGTTCCGATAGAGAAACGCGCACAGGCGGCGGCTGTCCTCGAGCGCGCCCGTGCCCGAGCGGCCGGCGACGAAGAGCTCGAAGCCGGGCGTGCAGAACGTGTTCTGCATATCGACGAGGAACAGGCAGACGCGGGTCGTGTCCGTGGCCGCCGGCTCCAGGCCGTGCTCGGCCGCCCAGGCCGACGCGTCCGCGAAGCGTGCCTCGTAGTCGACTCGCCACACATCGGCGACATGGGCGAGATCGACGTGCGGCGGGAGCGGGAGCTCGAGCTCGCCTGCCATGCGGCAAGGCTAGAGCAACCCACACGGTCTCATGGGGCCACCCCGGACCACCACCCGCTTCGAGCGTAACGAGAAAACCCTCACGCGTGGGTCACGGACCGTGCCAAGAGTGTGAATAGGTGTCGGCTTGAGGCACCTGCCGCCACTGCCGATAGGGGGGTTGGGTGACGGACCTCGAGAACACGCTGCTCACGTGGCTCCCGATCATCTTCTTCGGGATCGTCATCTGCCTCCTGCTCTGGACGATTCGGTTCATGCCGCGGGCGAAGCCGGCGCCGGTCGTCAAGGGATCGGCCGTCGACGTGTCCTGGTCGGACGTGGCCGGGCTGGACGAGGCGAAGGAGGAGCTGCACGAGGTCGTCGAGTTCCTCCGTGACCGCAAGCGCTTCGAGAGGCTCGGCGCGCGCGTACCGCGCGGGATCCTCCTGCACGGGCCGCCCGGCACCGGCAAGACCCTCCTCGCGAAGGCCGTCGCGAGCGCGTCCGGCGCGAACTTCTACTCGCAGAGCGCGTCGTCGTTCGTCGAGATGTTCGCCGGCCTCGGCGCGGCACGGATCCGGAAGCTCTTCGAGGAGGCGCGCAAGAACGCGCCCGCGATCGTCTTCATCGACGAGCTCGACGCCGTCGGCACCGCGCGCATGGGCGGCAGCATTCATCGCGAGCACGACCAGACGCTGAACCAGCTGCTCGTCGAGCTCGACGGCTTCAACGCCCGCGACGAGGTCGTCGTCATGGCCGCGTCGAACCGGCTTCAGGATCTCGACCCCGCGCTGCTTCGGCCCGGACGCTTCGACCGGCAGGTGCTCGTGTCGCCGCCGGACGTCTCGGGACGCGAGTCCATCCTCGCCGTCCACACACGCGGCAAGCCGCTGGCCTCGGACGTCGATCTCGGCCTGATCGCACGGCAGACCTCTGGGCTCACCGGCGCCGACCTCGCGAATCTCTGCAACGAGGCGGCCATCCTCGCCGGTCGCAACGCCGCGCAGCACATCCGCCATGCCGACTTCGACGCGGCGATGGAGCGGATCGTCGCCGGTCTCCAGCAGCGCCGCGTCGTCTCGGACAAGGAGAAGCGCATCCTCGCGTTCCACGAGGCGGGGCATGCGGTCATGTCCCATCTCGTCGGCGAGCTCTTCCCCGCGCAGAAGGCGACCATCGTGTCGCGAGGACAGGCGCTGGGATACACGCTGAACATGCCCGCCGAAGACCGCTACCTGCATACGCGCGAGGAGTTCGTCGACCTGATGATGGTGTTCCTCGCCGGCCGGGCCGCGGAGGAGATCGTGTTCGGGCGGATCACGAACGGCGCCGCCAACGACCTCGAGCGCGTCACTCAGATCGCGCGCTCGATGGTCTTCGAGTACGGGATGTCCGAGGTCGCCGCGTCGCGCACGATGCGCGCGGACAACTACGCGCTCTCGGAGGAGACGAAGCGGCTACGCGACTCCGAGCAGGCGCGGCTCACCGATCACGCATACGAGGAGGCGCAGCGGCTGCTCATGAAGCATCGCGTGGCGCTCGACCGCGTCGCAGACGCGCTGCTCGAGAAGGAGACGCTCGATCGGTCCGAGCTGGAGGCGCTGCTCGCGGACATCAAGCAGGAGTCGCGCTCGTCGGAGACTGTCGGCCAGATCCGCGCGCTGCCACTTCGCGACTGACACGCGTCCCGCCACGGATAGCATCGCCCGAGTGCGCGTCCGCGGCATCCACCATCTCGGGCTTGCGGTCGCCGATCTCGACGAGGCGGTCGAGACCTGGGGACGTCTCTTCGGCGCGCAGGTCGAGCACCGCGACTCGCTCGAGTCGCAAGGCGTCGACGCCGTCTCGTTGCTGGTCGGCGAGAGCCGGATCGAGCTTCTCGCGCCGACGGGTGACGACACGCCCGTCGGGCGCTTCCTCGCTCGGCGGGGCCCCGGGATCCACCACGTCGCGCTCGACGCGACCGACGTGGAGGGGGCGATCGAAGAGCTCGCCGCCTCGGGCGTGCACGTGATCGACGAGACGCCGCGCCGGGGACTGTTCGGGCTCGAGGTCGCGTTCGTGCATCCTGACGCCGTGCACGGCGTCCTCACGGAGGTGGTGTCGAGTGGCTAGAGACGGATACGTGCGGATCGAGATCGGGCTCGACGGGGGGCAGATTCTCGGCGTGCTGATGACCGCGGAGAGCGCGAAGGCGCTCGAGCGCGCGCTCGACAAGGGCGACTCCGGCGCGCTCGCGCTCGAGGCGCAGGACGGGGAGCTCCGGCTCGTGCTCTCGCGCGTCCTGTACGCGAAGCGGTTCGCACGCGAGTCACGCGTCGGCTTCGGCGAATAGGCGACGCGAGCATGGAGGCTCGGTGAGAGGCCTACACAGCGGCCGCGAAGCGGACGCCTTTAGGGATCTTTGCGCGATCGCAGTCCGCTCTTGCGGACTGCGATCTTGCGCGGGGAGCTAATGCCGCTCCAGGTCGGCATCGTCGGCCTGCCGAACGCGGGCAAGACCACCCTCTTCAACGCGCTCACCCACGCAGGTGCGGAAGTCACGGCTTACGCTTCCGTGGTCGAGAAGGCGAACGTCGGGATGGCGGTGATCCCCGACGAGCGGCTCGGCAGGCTCGCGGAGCTCGTCGGATCGCGGAAGGTGACGCCGGCCGCGATCCGGGTCGTGGACGTTCCGGCGACGAGCGCGGACCTTCCCGGCGGGCTCCGCCAAGCGGACGCGCTCCTCGCGGTGCTCGACGGGTTCTCCGACGGCGCCGACCCGCAAGGCGACCTCGAGCTGCTGAAGCTCGAGATGGTCGTCGCCGACCGCGATCACGTCGCGCGCCGTCTCGAGAAGGTCCGCAAGGACGCCAAGTCGGGAGACCCCGGGCTCCGCAGGGAGGCCGAGATCACGGAGGAGCTGCTCGCCCACCTGGAGGCGGGAGCGCCGCTCTCGGCGTGGCCGCGCGACCTACCGGCCGCGCTCGAGCCGCTGACCACGCTGCCGTTGATCATCGTGGAGAACGGGCCCGGCGGGATCGACTGCAAGCTCGAGATGGAGCTTGCGGAGCTCGATCCGGACGAGGCCGCGGAGTTCCGCGCCGGTCCGTCCGCGCTCGACGAGATCGTCGACAGGCTGAAGGAGGCGCTCGACCTGATCACGTTCTTCACGGTCGGCGACACGGAGGCGCGCGCGTGGACGCTGAAGCACGGCGAGACCGCGCTCGACGCCGCCGAGTCCGTCCACACGGACATCGCGCGCGGGTTCATCCGTGCCGAGGTCATCCGCTGGGACGACTTGCTCGAGAGCGGGTCGCACGCCGAGGCCGCGCGGCGCGGGCTCCAGCGGCTCGAGGGGAAGACCTACGTGGTCGAGGACGGCGACGTGGTCAACGTGCGCTTCAACGTCTAGGCAGCGTCGTCATCCCGCCGCAACGAGCGCCGCGCCGGCGAGTGCGGCCGCAGCAGCGACGCGCCGGCCGCGCGCTCAGCCGCTCGTGCAGGAAGATCCGCGCGAGCACGACGGTCACGACGGGGTAGAGCGCGCTCAGGATCGGCGACGATTCCGACGGCGCCCTCGGTCGTCGCGAACGCGACGGACACGTTCGCGCCCGTGTCGAAGACACCGACGCCGACGAGGGCCGGGACGAGCGAGCGCGGTGGCACGAGCGGTGCGGACATGACGGCGACGGCCGCGAACGCAATCGACGACCGGCGGCGAGCGCGCGGCGCCGACCGCCCACGGCACGCTCTCGTCCGCCGCCGACGTCGATGCCGACGAAGAAGGCGCCGAAGCCGAGGGCTGCGACGAGCGCGAGGCCCGCTCCCGCGGCGATCCTGCGAGGGCCGTCCGCCGGACTGCTCGAGGGAGAGCGTCGCGATTCCCGCGAGCACGAGGACGATGCCGAGCCCACTGGACGGCGGACGGGCACGGTTCCGTGTGCGAGCGTCGACTGCGAGCGGCACGACCGGCCCCGCCGCGGAGATCGGCGCCACGATGCCCATCGCGCCGATCGCGAGGCCGCGGTAGAGCGCGGCGAGCCCGACGAGCCCCGCGACGCCCGCCGCGGCACCCGGCAGGAGCTCGAGAGCCCGGGAACGGGTCGCTCGCGAGGAGGATCCAGACGACGAGCCCGGCGAGCCCGATCGCCTGCGAGACAGCGAGGACCGTGAGCACGGAGATGCGCCGCGAGGCGACGCCGCCGAGGAAGTCCCCGAGGCCCCAGAAGAAGGGCGCCCGCAGAGCGCGAAGCAGCGCAGCCACGGAGCGCTGCCTCTAGCTGTCGTCGCCGACCGGGCGGGTCGCGGCCTGCGCGTCGAGCTGGTTCGCGTGGTAGAGGACGGCCGCCTCGGCAGTGCGGGCGGCGGGCCGGTCGTGGTGGCTCGCGACCGCGTGCAGGAGCTCTGCGAGGACTGCAGGGTCGAGGTCGCGCGAGCGCTCTTCGATCAGGCGGAGCCCGAGATGGACGTGTCCGAGCAACCGGCCTTCCTCGGTCGGGCGAAACGACGGCGCGCGCCCGAGCTCGCGGGTCCGGCCGAGGTCGTGCAGGAGCGCGGCCGCGAGCAGGAGGTCCCGGCGGAGACGCGGATGGAGCTCAGCGGTCTCGCGGCAGAGGGTGGTCACGCCGACCGTGTGCTCGAGCAGCCCGCCCGCGTAGCCGTGGTGGCCGTCGAGGCCCGCCGCGGGCAGCGCGCGGAGAGCGGAGCGGATCTCCGCATCGCGCACGAACGAGTCGACGACGGCCGCGAGACCGGGGTGCGCGATCTCGCCGGCGAGGAACTCGAGGAAGCCGTCGAGCTCGTCCGGATCCCGGTGCAGAGACGGGACGAGCGTCGCCGGGTCGGCGTCGTCCACCGACTCGACCGCGCGCACCTGGACCTGGAGCCGGCCGCCGAAGCTCTCGACCCGGCCGAGCACGCGCACGGCGTCGCCCTCGGCGAAGCGTCCGTCGAGGAGCTCGACGTCGTTCCAGACGCGGGCCTCGACGCGGCCGCTCGCGTCGGCGAGCTCCAAGGCGAGATACGGCGCTCCCGCCCGCGTGCGCCGCCGTTCCTTCTTCACGACCGCGAACACTCCCTCGACCGTCCGGTCCTCGACGAGCTCGGCGATCGTGGTCACGCCGGGAGTCTAGGTCCTGGGGATGACTTGTCACGCTTTCGGCGCACTCTCCTCGTCCCGGCCGGACCTGCCCAGGGTCTGTCCCCGTCTCCCGACCGCGAGGAGCCTTGGCGCGCGATCGGGCGTTGGTACGCTCGCCCGGATGGCCGATCTGAAGCCGTTTCGCGCCGTCCGCTACTCCGGCGCGGCCGGCCCGGCGGCCGATCTCGTCGCCCCTCCGTACGACGCGGTCGCCCCCGATGAGCGCGACCGGCTCCTCGCGCAGAGCCCGTACAACGTCCTCCACCTCACGCTGCCGGAGTCCGAGGACGAGGCGCGGCGGCTGTACGCGGAGTGGCTGGCCCGCGGGATCCTCGAGCGCGAGGAGGAGCCCGCGTCGTGGCTCCTCGTGGAGGACTACGTCGGTCCGGACGGCGTCAGGCGCGACCGGCGCGGGGTCGTCGTCTCGCTGGCGGCGGAGCCGTACGAGACCGGCCGCGTGCTGCCGCACGAGCACACGCGTCCGCAGGTGCGGGAGGAGCGGCTCCGCCTGCTCGAGGCGACCCGCGTCCAGCCGGAGCCGATCTTCCTGCTCGTCGACGCGGATCTCGACGTCGAGCTGCCCGCCGACGCGCCCGCGCTCGAGGTCGACGGCACGCGCCTCTGGCGCCTCCCCGACCTCGACCTCGCGCCGCTCGCCGCGAGCGCGCTCCTCATCGCCGACGGCCATCACCGGTACGAGAGCGCGCTCGAGCTCGATGCGGACGTGCGCCGCATCATGGTGCTCCTCGTCTCGACCCACGACCCGGGCCTGCACGTCTTCCCGACGCACCGCGTGTTCTCGGGCCGGCCTGATCTCGCCGACGGCGGCGAAGGCGAGCCGCACGAGACTCTCGAAGGCGCGCTCGCCGCACTCGCCGAGGAGCCGCGGGATCAGGCCGTCGCAATCGCGTACCGGCGCGCGGGGATCGAGCTCGTACGGGGCCGCGACGGCGAGCTCGACGTAGAGCTCGTCGATCGGCACGGGCGCGACGGGATCGAGTACACGCCGCACCGGGAGGAGGCCACGGCCGCGGTCGACCGGGGCGAGGCGGACGTCGCGTTCCTCCTCCGCGAGCCGCGCGTCGAGGAGATCTTCGCGGTCGCGCGCCGCGGCGAGCGGATGCCGCCGAAGAGCACCTACTTCTTCCCCAAGCCGCTCTCCGGGCTCCTCTTCCACCCGGTGGAGCCGCCCGAGCCATGACCGACTGGCTCGAGGTCTGCCGGCTCTGCGTCGACCGACATCCGCGCGGTGCTCGAGCGGCTGCCCACCCGCTTCGAGCGCGAGCCGGTCCTCCGGCGCGGCGAAGGCGGAGACGACACGACCGCGATCGACCAGGCGGCCGAGGACGCCGTCGTCGCCCGCCTCGCGGAGCTGGACGAGGACTTCGTGCTCGTCTCCGAGGAGCTCGGCGAGCGCGTCTTCGGCGCGGGCGGCGCGCGCCGGGTCGTCCTCGACCCGATCGACGGCTCGGTGAACGCGAAGCGCGGGATCCCGTACTTCTCGTTCTCGCTCGCGGTCGCGTCGGGCCAGACGATGGCCGACGTCGAGCTTGCGTACGTCTACGACTTCGGGACGGGCGAGGAGTGGACCGCAGAGAGCGGGAGCGGTGCGCGTCTCGGCGGCGAGCCGCTCGCTGCGCCGCCGCCGAAGGAGACTCTCGAGATCCTGTGCTTCGAGGGCACGACGACGCAGGCGATCGCCGAGCGCGTGCAGGCCCTGGTCGGCGTGGCGGGCCGCATCCGCGTCATGGGCTCGCTCGCGCTCTCGCTCTGCCACCTCGCGGCCGGACGCGTCGACGCCGTCTGCTCGCTGAAGGAGGCGCGCTCGGTCGACATCGCTGCGGCGCAGCTGCTCGTGCGCGAGCGGGGTCTCGCGATCGAGCTCGTCGACGACCCGCCGTTCGGGTCCGCACCACTCGACCTCGTCACGCGGTCACGCGTCGTCGCGGCCGGCTCGGAGCAGCTCGTCGAGGCGGTCGCTTCGGTGCTTCGCGACTAGCGCCAGACGACGTACGCCCACGCGCCGAGCGGAGCGTCGACCTTCTTCTCGGACGCGTTGCAGAGGCGGAACAAGATCCTGCCCGCGAGGTTCGTGTTGAAGACCGGGGTCACCGAGACGCCGAGCGGGAGGTTCTGCGTGGGGAGCACGATCGCGCGGTCGTACGGCTTGACGCCCGGGACGGTCGCGCGCAGCGAAAGGCATGCGTGCGCGTCGAGCGCCGGCGCGTCGATGCGGACCTGCCCGCTGAGCGCGGCGGTGTCCTCGAGCCGGAGCGAGCCGTTCTTCACCTTCGTGGAGTCGATCACGTCGGGCGCCAACGCTGGGCTCGGGTACGTCCCGGCGAGGGCGCCGCTCGCGACCACGCCTGCGATCGTCCCCGACGGGCCCTGCGGCCCCGCCGGCCCACGGGGGATCTGCCCCGTCTTGAAGTCGCGGGCGAGAAGGGACCGGTCCTTGACCTTGGCCGCGGTCACGGCACCGTCGCGCAGCTGCGCGGTTCCGATCGAGCTGCGCGGGAGCACGGTCTCGCGCGCGGCCTCGCCGAGAGGCGTCGAGCCGAGCAGTGCGACGAGGAGCGCCACCGCAGACAGCAGGAGCGAGATCCTGCCCACAAGCCTTGATTCGACCTCCTCGCCTCGCCTCCTCGCAGGTACGCTCGACGCGTGAGACCTGACCGCGACGCGATTCTTCGAGCGCTCGAGCAGGTGATCGACCCCGAGCTCAAGCGCCCTGTGACCGAGCTCGACATGGTGCGCGACGTCCTCGTCGAGGACGACGGCGCGGTCGCGGTGACGATCGCGCTCACCGTCGTCGGCTGCCCGCTTCGCCACGCGTTCGAAGAGCAGGTCGGGCGGTTCGTCGGCGAGGTGCCGGGCGTGACCTCGGTCCGGCTCGGCTTCGACGTCATGTCGCCCGAGGAGAAGGCGGCGCTCGCCACGCGCCTGCGCGGCGGGCGGCCGGAGCGGAGCATCTCGCTCTCGGCCGGGACGCGCGTGCTCGCGATCGCGTCGGGCAAGGGCGGCGTCGGAAAGTCGACGCTCACCGCGAACCTCGCCTACGCGCTCTCGACGCTCGGCGAGCGGGTCGGCGTCCTCGACGGCGACGTCTACGGGCACTCGATCCCGCACATGCTCGGCGTCCACCAGAAGCCGATCGCCGTGGACGAGATGATCGTCCCGCCGGTGCGCGGCGAGCTGAAGCTGATGTCGATCGGGTTCTTCCTCGAGGAGAACGCGCCGATCATGTGGCGCGGCCCGATGCTGCACAAGGCGCTCGAGCAGTTCCTCTCCGATGTGCACTGGGGCGAGCTGGACACGCTCCTCGTGGACATGCCTCCCGGCACCGGCGACGTCGCGATGTCTCTCGGCCAGCTGCTTCCACGCGCGGAGGCGCTCGTCGTCACGACGCCGCAGCCCGCCGCGCAGCAGGTCGCCGTACGCGCGGCGCAGATGGCGCTGAAGACGGGGATGCGGGTGGTCGGCGCGGTCGAGAACATGTCCTATCTCGTCGGGTCCGGAGACGAGATCTTCGGCTCGGGCGGCGGCCAGGCGCTCGCGGACGAGATCGGCGTCCCGCTGCTCGCCCGGATCCCGCTCGACCCCGTCTTGCGCGAGTCCGCGGACGAGGGCGAGACCGTGCTGGAGACGGCGCCCGACTCCGAGGTCGCGCAGGCGATCCTCGCGCTGGCCGAGTCGCTCGCAGCGTCGCGCGCCGGAACGATCCGCAAGCCGCTCACCGTTCTCTAGGCGCCCGTGACGCCGGACGAGGCGCGCGGTCGGCTCCAGGCGCTCGGCCTTCCCGACACTGCCGTCGACGTGCTCGTCGAACACTTCGCCGATGCCGAGCGACGAGGGAAGGTGGGACATGGCTTCTCGCGCGTTGCGTGGCTCGAGGGCCTCGAGCTCGACCCTGATGCGCGACCCGAGCGGCTCGTCGCGGACGAGGGCTTCGAGCGCTGGAACGGCGGCGGAGCGCTCGGCTACCTCGTCCTCGACGAGATCGTCCGCGCGACTCTCGCGCGCCCGCCGGCACGAAGCGCGCGTCGTCGTCGCCGAGCGCTGCTTCCCCACCGGCATGCTCGGCCACTGGGTGCGAAGGCTCGCGGGAGGCGGTCTTGTCGCGGCGCTGACGGCGACCTCCCCGCGCCGGCTCGCGCATCCGGAGGGAGGCCCTCCGCTCACGGGGACGAACCCGCTCGCGATCGCGATCCCGTCGAGCGACGGCGCGCCCCTCGTCGCGGACGTTTCCATGGGCGCGGTGACGCACGGAGCCGTCCTCGCGGGCGCCGCATCGCCGGAGGAGCTCGTTCCGTTCGGCGGCGAGCAGGCGCACAAGGCGTTCGCGCTGGCTGCCGGTCTGCAGCTGCTCGTGGACGCGCTGGCCGGCGACGAGCCTGGCGCCGTTCTCGTCGTCGCGAGGCCGGAGCACGATCCCGTGCCCGCATTCCGCGCGCGCGCCTCCGGCAGGCGCCTGCCGGGCGACTCCTGAGTCCTCGATCTCGCGCCAGCCGTCAGTTCCCGACGGGTGTCAGCGGCGGCTTACCGCGCTCGACGGCGAGCAGGTTGTCGACGACGAGGCGCGTCATCGCCTCGCGGGCCTGGCGCGTCGCGCTTCCGAGATGCGGCGTCAGGACGACGTTCTCGAGGCCGAGCAGCTCAGCCGGCACCTCCGGCTCGCCCACGAATACGTCCAGCCCGGCGCGGATGCGGCCGGAGACGAGCTCGGCGACCAGCGCGTCCTGGTCGACGATCTCGCCGCGCGCGGTGTTCACGAGACAGGCGCCGTCCCGCAGCAGCCCGAGCCGCCGCGCGTCGATCAGCCCGTGGGTCTCGGGAGTCAGCGGGACGTGGAGCGTCACGAGGTCCGCTTCCGCGAGGAGCGCGTCGAGCTCTCGAAACTCGCCGAGGTCGGTCTCGACCCGAGTCCGCTTCGTGTAGAGGACGCGCAGATCGAAGCCGCGAGCCCGTCGGGCGACGGCGCCCCCGATCCGCCCGAGCCCGACGATCCCGAGAGTCGAGCCCGTCACCTCCTCGGCGATCCGGCTGTCCGCCCACGAGCCGTGCCACCTTCCCTCACGAACGAACCGGTCTCCTTCGACGACTTGCCGCCGCGTCGCGAGCAGGAGCGCGAAGGCGAGATCCGCGGTCGCCGCGTCGAGGACTCCGGGCGTGTTCGTGACGACGATCCCGCGCGCGCGGCACGCCTCGAGGTCGATCCGGTCGTAGCCGACGCCGTAGTTCGCCACCACCCGGACGTTCGGAAGGAAGCGGAACGGCACGATCTCGTTCGCGACGATGACACCCTCGACGTCGGGCCGCGGCTCGCGCAGCTCTGCGAGCGGCAGCACCTCCACCTCGCCGAGCTCGTCGAAGGCCGCTCCGGGGTAGCGCCGGGTGGCGAGGACCTTCACTCCCCGTCGACGTGCGCGAGCAGCTCCTCAGCCTCTGCGCGGGAGAGCTCCTGCGTCAGCTCGTAACCCGGATCGACCAGCACAGCCACCCAGTCCCCGGCGACGAACAGTCTGAGCGCTTCCGGAAACGCCACGCGGACCCACGCCGACCCCTGCGGGTAGACCGTGCCGAGGGCGTACTCGCTCGTGAAGAGTGGCAGGACGTGGCGGTCGGCCTCGTCGTCGAGCGACCGCACCGCGGGCGCGAGATCGTCCTCCAGCACCTGCCCTGGCCGGGGCGCGACCGTCGCCACGAGGAACTCGTCGTCGAGGAGCTCGACGCCCTTCGGCGGCTTCTTCCTTCGAAGGCGCACGCTTACCCCGACCTCCTCCGGAGGCGCTCGAGCACGAAGGGATCGATCGCGTCCTCGCCGTTGACGCGCTCCTCGAGGTTCTCCTCGCCCGCCCAGTCCTCGAGGCGCTCGAACCCGAGCCGGGCGAGACGCTCGTCGATCTCGGCGCGGAGCGCCTCGTCCACCTCGAGCCAGCGCTCGCGCGGCGTCTCCACGAACAGCTCGTGGTGGATCCGGACGATGCGCCGGAGCTCCTCGAGCGGGCGCTCGTGGTCGTCGACGCGGAGGTCGACGAAGACGTCTGAGAGCCCGGCGTAGCCTTGCTCCGGGCCGACGACCAGGATCGCAGCGGACTGCATCCCGCGCCGGTCGCCGCCCGCGGCCTGTGCCTGCGTCGAGGCAGTCGAGGAGCCGCTCGACGAGGGGCTTTCCCGCGGTCGCCTCGAACGTCTCGGCGAGCGCATCCACGGTCTCAGCGGACACGAGGATGTTTCCCTGCGCCGCGTAGCCGGAGCCCACGCGACCGCCCGCCCACTCCTTGCACTCGTCGCCGGTGTAGCTCGCTCCCCGCCCTTCACCGTCGACGACTCCGAGCTGGCGCTCCGCGCGGTGCTCGTCCGCGTCGGTCAGGCGCGCGACGACGTCCTCGGCCGGGAGCCCTTCGCGTAGGAGCGCGAGCCCATCCGGCCCGTAGCGCGGATTCGCCCAGGCCTGGGTCGCGACGGCGCCGACGAGCGGCTCGGCCCACGGCACGATCGAGCCGACGGCGAGGAACTTCGACTGCACCGCAACGCCCCACTGCCGTGCGTCCGGGTCGCAGCGCGCAGATCGAGTAGGTCGAGACCAGCTCGCTAGCCATACGTCAGCTGCGGGAGGTCGAGCTCGGCGAGGGCCGGGTCGCGCACCAGCGCGCACGCGACCTCGCCGAGCGAGAGCGCCGCGTGGACCTCCTCCACCGTCGACGCGCGGACGACGACGGGTGTGCCCTGCAGGTGCGCCACGTGGATCGCCTTCAGGTCGGAGACGTCAGTCGAGGACGAGCGCGCCCTCGAGGTCGACGGTCCCCTCGAGCACGATCTGCGGAACCTTGCGCCCGGTGGCGCCGAACCAGCGCTCGCGCATCAGAGCGTCAGCGTCTCGCCGGGCTCGGGCGCGAGAATCTCGACTCCCGGGGGTGCGAGCTCGCGCAGCTTCTCCGGCGTCCCGGTCAGCAGCGGGAAGGTGGCGTAATGGCAGGGGACGCAGCGCGTCGCGCCGAGCAGCTCGAGCGCGACCGCGGCCTCGCGCGGGCCCATCGTGAAGTGGTCGCCGATCGGGAGGACGACGACGTCCGGCGAGTAGATGCGCGCGATCAGGGACATGTCCCCGAAGACGTTCGTGTCGCCCGAGAAGTACAGCTTGAAACCGTCCTCGACCTCGACCACGAACCCGCACGACTCGCCGGTGTACTGGAAGACGCCGTCCGCGAACACGCTCGACGAGTGGTTCCCGTGCGTGAGCGTGAGCTTGATGCCCGCGACCTCGATCGTCCCGCCCTTGTTGACCGCCTGCGTCGGATCCTGCGAGAGCCCCTGCGTCGACAGCCAGCCGCGCAGCTCGACCTGCGCGATCACGGGACAGTCGAACTTCTGCGCGATCGCGATCGTGTCGCCGAGGTGGTCGTCGTGCCCGTGGGTCAGGAGCGAGGAGGTCGCAGCGCTCGGGGTCCGCCTCGCCCTCCGGGCACTTCGGGTTCCCGTTCAGGAACGGGTCGAGGTAGATGCGTTTTCCGCCCGGGCTGTCGATGCGGAACGCCGAATGCCCGAGCCAGGTCAGTTCGGTAGCCATGGCCGGAATCTATCGGGATCGACGCCGTACGAGCGGAACCGTCAGGCGCTTGCGGCCGCGAATGCGGACGCCTTTAGGGATCTTGTGCGCACGAAATTTGCGCGCGCGAATTTCGTGCTTGCGCTAGAACGGGAGCGACGCCGCCGCGTCCCCGGCGAGATCGAGGATCGGCTGCGACGGCGACGAACGAGCCGACGGTGACGACGAGCGCCGCCGTGACCGCGATCCCGAGCGCGTAGTCGCGCGGCGGCGAGCCTCCCGCAGGCGCGAGGCGGAACTCGGTTCCCGAGCGCATGTACAGCCAGCGGACGACGTTCAGGTAGTACGCGAGCGAGAGCGCCGTCGCAGCGACGCCGACGAGGACGAGCCACCAGTCCCCGGCCTCGTACGCCGCCGAGAAGACGAAGAGCTTCCCGAAGAAGCCGCCGGTGAGCGGGAAGCCCGCCATCCCGAGCATGAAGACCCAGAGCGCGATGCCGTAGTAGGGGCGCTCCCAGCCGAGTCCGGCGAGGCTCTCGAGCCGGACCGACTGACCGAGCTCCCGCTCCCGCGCCGCGACGACCGCGAACGCCCCGACCGACATCGCGGAGTAAACGACGAGGTAGAAGAGCAGCGCCTCGGCGCCTCGCTCGGTCCCGGCCGCGATCGCGATCAGCAGGAAGCCGGCGTGCGAGATGGACGAGTACGCGAGCAGCCGCTTCACGTCGCTCTGCGCGAGCGCGGCGAGGTTTCCCCACGCGAGCGAGACGCACGCGAGCACCGCGACCGCGATCGTCCAGATCTCGCTCTCGTCCGGGAACGCGGTGACGAGCACGCGGAGCGTGACGACGAGCGCGGCGGTCTTCGTCGCGGCCGACATGAACGCGGTCACCGAGGTCGGCGCGCCCTGGTACACGTCGGGCGTCCACATGTGGAACGGCGCCGCGGAGACCTTGAACGCGAGCCCGGCGAGGATCATCGCCATCCCGGCGACGAGGAAGGCGTCGTCCCCCGCCTCCGCCGCGGCGATCTGCGAGAAGCCGAGCTCGCCGGTCGCGCCGAAGACGAGCGCCGAGCCGAAGAGCAGCACCGCGGACCCGAAGCCGCCGACGATCAGGTACTTGAGCCCGGCCTCGAGCGAGGTCGCGCGGTCGGTGTCGAACGCGACGAGGATGTAGAGGCAGAGCGAGAACCACTCGAGCCCGAGGAAGAGCGTCATCAGGTTCTCGGCGCCGACGAAGAAGACCATCCCGGCGCCCGCGGCCGCGAGCAGCGAGTAGTACTCGCCGTGCTCGTCGCGGCGCCGCTCCGCCCAGGACACGAAGACGACGACGGCTCCCGTGATCGCGAGCAGGAGCTGCGCGAAGCGCCGCGAGCTGGTCGCGGATCATCGACTCGTCGAGGAGCGACTCCGGGGTCGCGCTGTAGTCGAACACGAAACCCGCGCAGATGGCCGCGGCGACGAAGCCGCCGAAAGCGGCCACCGCGGCGACCGTCCTTCGCATCCACTTCGGCACCAGTACGGCCGCGAGGAGCGCGACCCCGGAGCCGGCGAGGAGCGCGAGCGTGGGCGAGAGCGCGAACCAGTCGACTGACGGGGTGTCGATCACGGCGCGTCCCCCACGATCGGGGCGTACGCGGTCCCGCCCTCCGCGACCTCTCCGCTGCGGGCGAACGAGCTCTGGCTGACGAGCGCCGGCCACACGGAGAGCGCGACCAGGCAGGCGACGAGCGGCAGGACGAGCGCGAGCTCGCCGGGGCGCAGGTCGAGCGCCTCGTCTCGCACCGCGGGGCCCGGCCGCACGTGCAGCACCGCCGAGATGAGCCGTAGCACGTACATCGCCGCGAGCACGATCCCGAGCGCGACGACCGCCGCGTAGCCCCAGCCGTTCTCGTACGCGCCGGCCATGATCAGGAACTCGCCGGCGAACGTGACCGAGCCGGGCACGGCGAGCGCCACCATCCCTGCGATCAGGAGCACGGTCGCGAGCACTGGCCGTCCTCGTGCCATGCCGCCGAGCGCGTCGAGGTCACCGGTTCCGCAGCGACGCTCGACCATGCCGACGAGCAGGAACATCGTCGCCGAGACGAGGCCGTGGCCGACGGACTGGAGCACCGCGCCCGTCACCCCGAGGTCGTTCAGCGTGAAGATCCCGATGATGATGAGCCCCATCTGCGCGAGCGACGAGTACGCCACGATCCCGCGCAGGTCGGGCGCGCGGAACGCGAGCAGCGACCCGTACACGAGCGCGGCCCCGGAGAGCACCAGCACGACGCCGGTGAAGTCGTCGACGGGCTCGGGGAACCGCGGGATCACGATCACGAGGAAGCCGTAGACCGCGGTCTTCGACACGATTCCCGAGAGCACGGCCGCGACCTCGACTGGCGCCTCGCGGTACGTCAGCGGGAGCCAGCCGTGGAGCGGGAAGATCGGCGCCTTGACCGCGAACGCGATCGCGAAGCCGAGGAAGATCCACTGGTTGTCGCTCGTCCCGGGCTCGGTCAGGCTGAACGTCCCCTGCGTCACGCCGTACGCGACGACCGACGCGAGCATCAGCAGCGAGCCGGCCATCGTGTAGACGACGAAGGTGAGCGTCGCCGCGGAGCGCCGCTCGCCTCCCCAGACCCCGACCAGAACGTACAGCGGGATGAGCATCGCCTCGAACGCGACGTAGAAGAGCAGCAGGTCCTGTGCGGCGAAGGTCGCGACGATCGCGCCGGTGAGCAGGAGCATCAGCGCGTGGTAGGCGCGCGGACGGTCGCGCCCGACCCAGGTCGCGTAGCCGATCGCGGCGGCCATGACGATCACCGCCACCCCGGCGAGCCAGATCGAGAAGCCGTAGAAGCCGACCGAGTAGGAGATCCCGAGGCTCTCGACCCATTCCTCGCGAAGTGCCGAGCTGGACGGCCGGGTCGTCGAAGTCGAACTGGCCCGCGGCGACGATCCAGAGCCCCACCTCGACCAGCGCGATCAGGAAGGCGAGCCCGGCGGTCGGCAGGCGCGGCAGCGGCAGGATCGCGACGACGAGGGCGCCGGCGACCGGGAGGAGGATGAGGAGAGTCGTCAGCATCAGCGCACCGCCACGAAGACGACGACGAGGACGAGCACCGCGATGGTGACGGCGAGCGCGTACGTGCGGAGGAGCCCCGACTGGACACGCGCCAGACCCGCCGCTCGCCTGGATCGTTCCGGATCCGATCTCGTCGAGCGACCGCTCGATCACCGGCTCCTCGACGTTCCGGCGCAGTCCGTTCGAGATCGCGACCGCCGGTCGGTAGAAGAGCCCGTCGTAGAGCTCGTCGAAGTAGAGCTTGTGCTCGAGGACGCGCCACGCGTCCGGGCTCGTGACGAGCTGCCGCTCCTGTCGGAACGCGCGCCGCGCGAGCAGGAAGCCGACCAGCCCGAGCGCGACCGCGACCGCGCTGACCAGGTACTCCTCGCCCGTCGTCGGCTCGACGAGCGGCTCCGCCGAGTCGGCCAGCCAGTCGGTGAGCGGCTGCCAGACGCCCGGGATCACCACGAGGCCGCCGACCGTCGACAGCACGGTGAGCACGCCGACCGGCAGCATCATCGACCGAGGCCCTTCGCCGTGGCCGTGCGCCTCCACCGCCTGGGCCTCGCCCCTCGGGCCGCGGAAGACGGCGAAGTAGAGCCTGAACGCGTACGCCCCGGTGAGGAGGACGCCGGCGAGGCCGGCCACGAACAGGGCCCACCCGAGGGCGCTGTCATCGGCGAGTGCGGACGCGAGGATCCCGTCCTTCGACCAGAACCCGGCGAACGGCGGGATGCCGACGAGCGCGAGCGTCCCGACCAGGAACGCGACGTGCGTCCGCGGGAGCTCGTCCTTGAGGCCGCCCATGCGCCGGATGTCCTGCTCGTCCGCGAGGTGGTGGATCACGACGCCCGCAGCCAGGAAGAGCAGCGCCTTGAAGAAGGCGTGCGTCATCAGGTGGAAGATCGCGTAGCCGTACGCCCCGATCCCGGCCGCGAGGAACATGTAGCCGATCTGGGACATCGTCGAGTACGCGATGACGCGCTTGATGTCCCACTGGACGAGCGCGATCAGCCCGGCGACGAGGAGTGTGGCGGCGCCGAGGATCGCGGCCAGGGCCTGGATGTCGGGCGCCGCCTCGAAGATCGGGTGCGCGCGCACGAGCAGGTACACGCCGGCAGTGACCATCGTCGCCGCGTGGATGAGGGCCGAGACCGGCGTCGGGCCCTCCATCGCGTCCGGGAGCCACGTTTGGAGTGGGATCTGCGCCGACTTGGCGACTGCGCCGCCGAGCAGGCCGAGCGCGATGAGATTGACCATCGTCGACGGGAGCCCGTCGACCTCGTCGAAGACCGCGACGTACTCGAGCGTGCCGGTCTCCCAGATCAGCAGGACGAGCGCGAGCGCGAACGTCGCGTCCCCGATCGCGTTCATGACGAACGCCTTCTTCGCGGCCGCGACCGCCTCCGGCCGGTGGTGCCAGAACCCGATGAGCAGATACGACGCGAGGCCGACGAGCCCCCACCCGACGAGCAGGAGCAGGAAGTTCCCCGCCTGCACGAGCAGGAGCATCGAGAAGACGAAGAACGACATGTAGGCGAAGAAGCGACGCTCCTCGTCGTCGCCCGCCATGTAGCCCATCGAGTACCAGACGATGAGCCCGCCGACGCCGGAGACGACGAGCATCATCACGATCGCCAGCGGGTCGACGAAGATCTCGAAGCCGACCTCGAAGTCGCGCGGTCGCGAGCCACGTGTATGCGGTCGAGAGCTCCTCGCGCTCGCTGGGGTCGCGCGCCCAGAGCCCGAAGAAGGCCACGACGCGCCGCCGAACGCGACGAACGTCGTGAGCGTGGAGATCCAGCCGGCGAGCCGGCGGCTGATGCGCGTGCCGCAGAGAGTGATCGTCAGCGCGCCGGCGAGCGGCGCGAGCAGGCAGGTCCAGGCGCCGGCGACCATCACTCAGCCGCGGAGGACGCTCGCCTCGTCGACGTCGAGAGCCAGGCCGCGCCGCGCCATCGCGACGATGAGCCCGAGCCCGATCGCGACCTCGGATGCCGCCACCGCCATCACTGCGAGCGCGAAGATCTGGCCGTCCAGCGCGCCCTGCTGTCGGGCGAACGCGATGAGGGTCAGATTCGCGGCGTTCAGCATGATCTCGAGCGAGAGGAGGACGATCAGCGGGCTCCGCCGGAGCAGCACGCCGAGCGCGCCCGTCCCGAACAGCAAGGCCGCGACGATCAGGTACCAGCCGACATCGGGGCCCTGCATTACTCGACCCTCCGCTCGCGCGTCGTCCCGAGCACGACGCCGCCGACCGCGGCGATCAGCAGGACGATCGACGTGATCTCGAACGCGAGCAGGTGGTCGGTGAGGAAGAGCTCGCCGATCTCGCCCGGGCTCCCGAACGACTCGGAGACCTGCGGCGGGATCGCTCAGGTCGTCGCCCCACGCGAGCCCGAGCACGACGACGACCTCGACGAGGAGCGCGATCGCCGCGATCACCGCGGCCGCCCGCAGCAGCGGGGGCCCTCCAGCCCACGGTGCATCCGCGCGCCCGCCGAGATACGCGACGACGAACAGGAACATGACCATCACCGCGCCCGCGTACACGAGCACCTGCGCAGCCGCGAGGAACTCGGCGGCGAGGAGCAGGTAGAGGACGGCGAGCGAGGCGAGGTTCCCGATCAGCGAGAGCGCGGACGTGAACGGGTTCGTCGACGAGACCACGGCGACCCCGCTCGCGAGGCACGCGCCTGCGGCAACGAACCACACCATCCAGACGAGCACGTTGCCCACGGCTACGAGCTCGTCTTGTAGAAGGGCTCGGGCGTGTCGAAGCGCCTCGGGTCGGCGACCGGCACCTGCTTGATCGGCTCGGCGAGGAGCATGTCCTTCGTGTAGATGAGGTCGTCGCGCGAGTACTCCGCGATCTCGAACTCGTTCCCGAGCGTGATCGCGTCGAACGGGCACGCGAGCTCGCAGTAGCCGCAGAAGATGCAGCGGCTCATGTTGATCTCGTAGATCCGCGCGTAGCGCTCGCCGGGCGAGACGCGGTATTCGGCGGTGTTCTCGGCGGCCACGACGCGGATGCAGTCGGCCGGGCATGCGGCCGCGCAGAGCGAGCAGCCGACGCACTTCTCCATCCCGTTCTCGTGCTTCCAGAGCCGATGCCGCCCGCGGAAGCGCGGGTACACGGGCCGCTTGTACTCCGGGTACTGCTGCGTGATCGGCTTGCGGAAGATCTGCCGGAACGTGACGGCGAAGCCCCTCGAAGCTGTCGGGAGCGGGCTGCGGGCGACGTGGCCGCGCGTACAACGACCCGTGGAGGGGCGAGGTTGCCTCGCCCACGCGAACCACGACGCGCTCACAGCGCAACCACCAGATCGCCGTGACGACCGCGTTGATCGTCGCGACCGGCAGGAGCACCTTCCAGCCGAAGCGCATGAGCTGGTCGTAGCGCAGGCGCGGCAGCGTCGTCCGGATCCAGATGAAGACGTACAGGAGGAGCGCGAGCTTGAGCACGAACCAGAAGCGGCGCGAGCCAGCTCGGGCCGTCCCAGCCCGGCCCGTGCCAGCCGGCGAAGAAGAGCGTCACGCAGAGGCCGGAGAGCGTGATCAGGTTGATGTACTCGCTCATCGAGTAGAGCCCGAAGCGCATCCCGCCGTACTCGGTGTGGTAGCCGGCGACGAGCTCCTGCTCGGCCTCCGGGAGGTCGAACGGCGCGCGAGCCGTCTCGGCGATGCCCGCGAAGAGGAAGACGACGAGCCCGACGAACTGCGGCGCGGCGTACCACCAGCTTCCGTCCTGCGCGGCGACGATCCCGGTCAGCGAGAGCGTCTCGGCCATGATCACGACGCCGAGCACCGAGAGCGCGAGCGACACCTCGTACGAGACGAGCTGCGCGCACGTGCGCATCGAGCCGAGGAGCGCGTACTTCGAGTCCGACGCCCAGCCGCCGACGATGAACCCGTACACGCCGACCGAGCCGATGGCGAAGATCAGGATGAGCGCGATGTCGAGGTCGGCGACCTGGCCCGGGATGTAGACGCCGCCAACTTCCCAGCCGGGCCCGAACGGGATCACCGCGAACGTCGCGAGGGCGGTGGCGGCGGCGAGAAAGGGGCCGATCAGGTACAGCCGGTCGACCGCCGCGGCCGGCTGGAAGGTCTCCTTGTGCAGGAGCTTCACGAGGTCGGCGATCGGCTGCAGCAGCCCGTACGGCCCCGCCCGGTTCGGCCCGTAGCGAAGCTGCATGCGCCCCATCACCTTGCGCTCGGCGAGTGTCAGATACGCGAACGTCACCATCACGAGGTTGATGACGACGGCGGCCTGGATCAGGCTCACGTACCACTCGACCGAGGGCGTCACGATGCCTCGCCCTCGTTAGGAACTTCGCGAAGCAAAGGGCCTTTCACCACCTCCACGGTCGCGTGCAGCCCGCCCGCGTGACTCTCGGCCATGCGCGCGACCCCGGCGACGAGCTTCCGGTTGACGCGCGCCCGCAGCTCCACCGAGGTGCCGTTCGAGCGCACGACGACCTGGTCTCCCGAGCTGATCCCGCGCCGCGCAGCATCTTCGCTGCGACAGCTCGACCTCGGCCGGCGGGCGCAGGAACTGGAGCTCGGAGACGCGCTCGACCGCCGGTCCCGAGAGCAGCGGCCGGTAGCGGTGCAGCTTGAGCTCGCCGACGAAGGGCTCGTCGGCAGGCGGCGTGAGCGGCGCCGGCTCGGGGGTCGTCGCCGGGCTCGGGCGCGACGTACGGGTGGCGCGCCGGGAGCGGCGCGCCGAGGCCCACGTTTTCCAGCGACAGGTCCGCGTAGAGCACCGCGGAGAGCTCGTCGAACGCGAGTGCGGCGTGGGCCGGCACGCTGACGCCGAAGCGCGCCGCGAGCTTCGAGATCCACGCGAGCTCGTCCGGACAGGGCGGTGTCACCGAGCGCCGGAGCCGCTGCAGGCGTCCCTCGAGGTTCACGGAGGTGCCGTCGCGCTCGAGCGCTCCGGTCGCGGGCAGGATCAGGTCGGCCCAGCCGCCGGCGAGCTCGTGGAACATCGTGATCACGAGCACGCGCTCGGACTCCTCGGCGAGCGCCCGCACGTTCGGGTCGGCGGCCGCCTCGTCGCCGGACACGACGAGCAGCGAGATCGGCTCGGGGCTCGCCTCGTCGGCGTCGGCGGCGACCGACCAGGCGGCGGCGACGCCGCTCGCGTTCGGCGTCGCGGGGAGGTTGAAGGCGCCGCAGCCGGGCTTCCCCTCGAAGCCGAGCGTGTGCGCGAGCTCCGCAACTCGTGCGCCTCCGCCTCCACCCGGGCCTGACCAGACGAGCACTGCCCGCTCGGACCCCCGCAGCCTCTGGCCGAGCTCGTTGTCCGGCTCCGCGAGCTCGCGGCAGAACGCGGCCGCGCAACCCGGCTCGACCTGGGGCGAGCCCGTGGGCGAGGCGACGACGATCTCCGCGCCGCGCCTCCGCGCCTCGCGAATCCAGAGCTCGACGATCGGCGCGCGTTCCACGACGGGGTCGTCACCGACGACGACGACGAGCTCGGCCTCCGCGATCGCGGACAGCGGCAGCGTGAAAGCCTCGAGGGCGGACGACGTCGCCTCGAGCAGGACCGCGGAATGCGCTCCGAGCCCGCTGCGCAGGAGCCGTGCAAGCGCGTACGCGATCTCGTTCGTCTCCGACCCCGAGAGCGCGGTGACGATCGCGCCCTGCGCCTCGCGCAGCATCTCTTCCGCCGCGTCGAGCGCCTCGTCCCACGACACCTCCTTGAGCCCCCGCGGCCCCCGCTGCAGCGGCACGCGGATCCGGTCGCGCGCACGCAGGTGCGGATACGTGAAGCGGCCCTTGTCGCAGAGCCAGCCGCGGTCGATCTCGGGGTGGTTGCGGGAGAGGATCCGCTTCACCTTCCCCTCGCGGATCGTCGCGGCGACGTTGCAGCCGACCGCGCAGCCGGTGCAGACGGTCGGGACGTTCTGGATCTCCCACGGCCGCGCGTCGAAGCGGTACAGGCTCGAGGTCAGCGCGCCGACCGGGCAGAGCTCGATGACGTTCCCGGAGAAGACGGAGGCGTACGGCTCGTCCTCGAAGGTCGCGATTTCGCTGCGTGCGCCGCGGTTCCGCGCGATCAGGAGCCCGTCCTCGGCCACCTCCTCGGAGAAGCGCGTGCAGCGGTAGCAGAGGATGCAGCGCTCGCGGTCGAGCGCGATCAGCGGCGAGATCGGGATCGGCTTGTCGAACGTGAGCTTCGGGAAGGTCATGCGCGTCGCGCCCGGGCCGTAGCGGAACGTGAGGTCCTGGAGCGGGCACTCGCCGCCCTTGTCGCAGACTGGGCAGTCGAGCGGGTGGTTGACGAGGATGAACTCGAGCGTTGCCTCCTGGCCGTCGGCGGCCCTCGGGGACGTCGCTGCCGTGCGGACGACCATTCCCTCGGAGGCCGTCAGCGTGCACCCGGCCTGGAGCTTTCCCATTCCCTCGATCTCGACGAGGCACATGCGGCATGCGCCGACCGGCGGGCCGAGCCGCGGCTCGTAGCAGAACACCGGGATCTCGATCCCGGCCGCGAGCGCAGCCTCGACGAGCCCGGTTCCCGGCGGGACGGAGACGGGGCGGTCGTCGACCGTGAGGTTGACGAGCTCAGGCATGCACGGTCTCCGGGACGCCGTGCGCGTGGTCGACCGGCGCGAGGATGCCCTCGATCGAAGACTCGCCCTCGAACGGGCACCGTCCGAGCTCGATGTGCGCCGCGAACTCGTCACGGTACTTCCGCAGGTAGCTCGCCACGGGGTAGACGGCGAAGTCGCCGAGCGCGCAGAGCGACCTCCCGAGCATTCGGTTGCACACGTTCGTCGAGCAGGTCGAGGTCGGTCGCCTCCCCGTCCCCCTGCTCGATCCTGGTCAGCAGTTGGACGAGCCAGCGTGTCCCCACGCGGCAGGGCGTGCACTTCCCGCAGGACTCGTGCATGTAGAACTGCTCGGCCCGCAGCGCCAGCTGCACCATGCAGCAGCGGTCGTCGACGACGATGATCGCGGCCGAGCCGAAGAAGGAGCCGACCGCGTCGATCGAGTCGTAGTCCATCGGCGTGTCGATCTCCGCCGGCGTGAGCACGGGCACCGAGGAGCCGCCGGGGATGATCGCCTTCAGCTCGCGTCCGTTCGCGACCCCGCCCGCGACGTCGTAGATCAGCTCGCGGATCGTCGTCCCCATCGGCCGCTCGTAGTTCCCAGGCTGCGCGACGTTGCCGGAGAGCGAGAAGACGGCGGTGCCCGGCGCGGACGGGACGCCGATCTTCGAGAACTCGGCCGCGCCGAGCTCGAACACCTTCGGGACGAGCGCGATCGTGCTCACGTTGTTGATCTGCGTCGGCGCGCCGAACAGGCCGTTCACGGGCGGAAACGGGGGCCGCGGGCGCGGCTGCCCGCGCTGCCCTTCGAGCGACTCGAGGAGTGCGGTCTCCTCGCCGCAGATGTACGCGCCGGCGCCGCGATGGAGCACGAACGTCACGCCGGCGAGCAGCTTGGCCTTGCGCGCGTCCTCGAGCGCGTCCCGCATGACCTCGAACTCGTGCCCGTACTCGCCGCGGATGTAGATGAACACGGAGTCCGACTCGATCCCGTGCGCGGTGATGAGGCAGCCCTCGATCAGGCGGTGCGGCGTGAAGCGCATGACGTCGCGGTCCTTGAACGCGCCCGGCTCCGACTCGTCCGCATTCACGACGAGGTACGTCGGCTTGCCCGTGCCCTTCGCGAGGAGCGAGGCCTTGCGGCCCATGGGGAAGCCCGCGCCGCCGCGGCCGCGGACCGACGCCGCCGTGATCTCGTCGATCACCGCCTGCGGCTCGAGCGCACGTGCCTTTACGAGAGCGTCGTAGCCGCCGACCGCGCGGTACTCGTCGAGCTTCGTGAGGTCGTGGTCCTCGGTCCCGGCCGTGAGGAGGTTCGGGCTAGCCACGAAGCCGCTCCACCAGCTCCGGGACGTCCTCGACGGTCACCGGCTCGTGGTAGACGTGGTCGATGACGACCACGGGCGCGCCGCCGCAGCCGCCGGCGCACTCGATCGCGCGCAGCGTCACCTCTCCGTCCTCCGTCGTTTCGCCGGGCCGCACGCCGAGCTCGTCCGCGAACGCGTCCAGGACCGCCTGCGCCCCGACGAGCGCGCACGAGAGGTTCGTGCACACCTCGACCGCGTGCCTCCCGACGGGCTCCAGGTGGTACATGTCGTAGAACGACGCGATCGAGTGGCAGTAGGCGGGCGTCTCGTCGAGCGCGTCGGCGACCTCGCGCAGCGCCTCCGGAGAGAGCCAGCCGTGTCGCTCCTGCGCGAGTCGGAGTGCGTCCATGACCGCGGAGCGCTTGCTCGGATACCGCTTCTGGAGCTTCTGCACCTGGTCGTAGAAGCTCGTGCTCATCGATCGGCATCCCCCATGACCGGATCGAGCGAGCCGGCGATCGCGATGAGGTCTGCGATGAGGCAGCCCTGCGTCGTCGTCGCCGTCGCCTGCAGCGCGGCGAAGCTCGGGGCGCGGAACTTGACCCGCCACGGCCGCGGGCCTCCGTCCGAGACGACGTAGCAGCCGTTCTCGCCGCGGGGGGACTCGATGACGACGTAGACCTCGCCCTCGGGCACGACGTAGCCCTCGGTGACGATCTTGAAGTGATGGATCAGCGACTCCATCGACGTGTGCAGCTCGTGACGCGGCGGGAGGACGACCTTCCGGTCGTCGACGATCCACGGCTCGCCGTCCGTCTCGTCGATCCTGTCGAGGCACTGCCGGACGATGCGCACCGACTGGCGCATCTCGTCCATGTGCACCTTGTACCGGTCGTAGACGTCGCCGTTCGGATAGACCGGCACGTCGAAGTCGACCTGGTCGTAGAAGAGGTACGGCATCGTCTTCCGCAGGTCCCAATCGACGCCCGAGGCCCGCAGCATCGGCCCCGATTGGGCGAGTGCGAGTGCGTCCTCGGCGGACAGGAGCCCGATTCCCTTCGTGCGCTCGAGCCAGATCGCATTCCGGTCGAGGATCGCCTCGTACTCGTCGACCGAGCGCTCCATCCGTGGGAGGAACTTCCGCGCCTCCTCGGTGAAGCCGGGCGGGACGTCCTCGGCGAGCCCTCCCACCTGGAAGTAGCGCGTGTGCATCCGGGCGCCGCCGATCATCTCGGACAGATCGAGGATCTCGTCCCGGTCGTCGAACGTGTACCAGATGAGCGAGATCGCGCCGAGCTCGAGCGCGGACGTCCCGAGCCAGATCAGGTGCGAGTGGATCCGGTTGAGCTCGGTGAGCGCCATGCGCGTCCAGGTCGCGCGGCGCGGGATCTCGAGGCCGAGCAGCTTCTCGACCGCGAGGACGTAGACGAGCTCGTTCGCCTGGAACGACAAGTAGTCGACCCGCGGTGCGTACGTGACCGACTTCCACCACGTCTTCGCCTCCATGTTCTTCTCGAAGCCGGTGTGGAGGTAGCCGATGACCGCGCGGATGCCCGCGATGGTCTCGCCGTCGAGATCGACGATCAGCCGCAGCACGCCGTGCGTCGACGGGTGGTTCGGCCCGAAGTTGATCGTGAGGATGTCGTCGAGGTTGTGCTTCTCGGGGTCGACCTCGAGGATCGTCGGGCACGGGCTCGGTATGCGCGTGCCCTCGTAGATCCGGCGGGTCGGGACGACCGCCATCCTCACTCCTCGTCCGAGAACCGCACCGGCTCGCCGCCGAGCGGGTAGTCCTTCCGCAGCGGATGACCCTCCCAGTCCTCCGGCATGAGGATGCGGACGAGGTTCGGATGGCCTTCGAACGGGATGCCCATCATGTCCCAGGCCTCCCGCTCGAACCAGTCGGCGGCGGGCCACGCAGGCAGGACACTCAGCACGGGCTCGCCGTCGTCGATCCAGATCTGGATGCGGACGCGGTCGGGATCGTCGCTGACGCGGAGGAGGTGGTACGAGACCGAGAAGCGCTTCGGCTTCGGCTCGGGCGACCGTGCGAGGCCCTGTGAGCCAGGCGAGTTCAGGTCGCGGCCGGACGCCGTGCCGATGTAGCCGGCGACGCCCGACTCGCCCCAGCCGAGGTAGTCGGTGGGCGTAATGTCGGAGAGGAAGTTGAAGCCGTGCTCGTCCCGCAGGCACAGGCAGGCGTCGAGCAGGCGGGCGGGGTCGACTACGAGGGTCGTCTCCCCGAGCGCGTCGCGCGTCTCGACGACGCCGGGGACGTTCGCATACGTCACTCGGCCACGCCTCGGATCTCGTACGCGGGCGGGACCCCGGCGCGGATCTTCTCGTGCAGGCGGACGATGCCCTCGAGCAGCGCCTCCGGCCGCGGCGGGCAGCCGGGGACGTGGATGTCCACGGGGACGATCTTGTCGACGCCCTGGAGGATCGTGTAGTTGTTGAACATCCCGCCCGAGCTCGCGCATGCGCCCATCGCGATGACCCACTTCGGCTCGAGCATCTGGTCGTAGACCTGGCGGATCGGCGGCGCCATCTTGTGCGCCACGCGACCCGAGACGATGAGGAGGTCCGCCTGGCGCGGCGAGGAGCTGAAGCGCTCCATCCCGAAGCGCGCGACGTCGTAGCGTGACGAGACGACCGCGATCATCTCCATCGCGCAGCACGCGAGCCCGAACGTGTCCGGCCACACGGAGTTGGACTGCGCCCAGGCGATCGCCTTCTCGACCGTCGTCAGGATCAGCGCGTCTTCGATCTCGGCCACTTCACGTTCGAAGACGCCTGCGCCCCGCTCCGGCCAGAGCACGCGCTCGGACTGGAGGCCCGCCTTTGCGAGCGGCCGTTTGCTGACGACCGGAAGATCCTTCTTCAGTGCCAGTTGAGTGCCCCCTTGCGCCAGATGTAGACGTACGCGAGGCCGAGGATCCCGATGAAGACGCCCAGCTCGCTGACGCCGAACCACCCGAGCGCCTCCAGCCGCACGGCGAGCGGGTAGAGGAAGACGATCTCGATGTCGAAGAGGATGAAGAGGATCGCCGTGAGGTAGAAGCTGACGGTGAACCGCCGCTCGTGGCTCGGGGCCTCCGCGGACACGCCCGACTCGAACGGGAGCATCTTCTGCCGCGTGCGCGCGACCGGCCGACGTGGCAGGACGAAGGTCGCGAGGAGGAGCGAAGCGGGGATCACGGCTGCGAAGAGCGCGTAGATGAGAAACGGCAGCCAGTTGTCGAGCACGGGTGATACCCCCGGCGAGAAACCTCGGTCCTCTGTCTCGCGTCGAAACCTAGCACCCTCCCTCCCGGCGCACGAAGGGATGCGAGTTCCCAGATGAAATGAGCGATACGAGTGTCACAAAGTCCCGGTCTGGAACTGTCGGGGCAGTCGGGTACCATGCGGTTATGGCCACAGTCGAGCACCAGGTTGATACGCCCGGCGAGACCCTGATCGCGCTCACGCCCGTCGCCGCGGCGAAGGTCCGGGAGCTCCTCGCCGAGGAGGGCGACGAGACGCTCGTCCTCCGCGTGGCGATCCAGGGCGGCGGCTGCTCCGGGTTCCAGTACGGGCTCGGCTTCGACAATGTCGCCGACGGCGACGTCCAGCTCGAGCTCGAGGGCGTACCTGTCGTCGTCGACCCCTTCAGCGCTCCTTACCTGCGCGGGACGACGATCGACTTCCTGAACTCGATCGAGGAGTCGGGCTTCAAGATCGACAACCCGAACGCGACCGCCTCCTGCGGCTGCGGGCACTCCTTCACGGTCGCCGAGGGCGAGGAGCCCGGCGACGACGCTGCTGCGGCTGCCGGCTGCGGCTCGGGCTGTTCCCACTGAGCTCCGCCTAGCGCCGAGGCTCTAGATTGCGGCGGATGTCCGACCGCCCTCTTCGCGTCGCCGTCGTCGGCTCGGGGCCGGCCGCTTTCTACGCCGCCGGGCACCTGCTCGCGAGCGAGGATCCAGCGGCCGAGGTGGACATGATCGAGCGCCTGCCGACGCCGTGGGGGCTCGTCCGGCTCGGCGTGGCGCCCGACCATCCGCAGCTGAAGACGGTCTCGCGCGCGTTCGAGAAGATCGCCGCGCGAGAGGGCTTCCGGTTCCTCGGCAACGTCGAGGTCGGCCGCGACCTCTCCCACGAGGAGCTCGCAGAGCGCTACGACGCCGTCGTCTACGCGGTCGGTTCGCAGACCGACCGTCGGCTCGGGATCCCCGGCGAGGACCTGCCCGGGTCGTGGGCGGCGACCGAGCTCGTCGCCTGGTACAACGGTCACCCGGACTTCCAGCAACTGTCCTTCGACCTCGAGGGCGTGAAACGCGCGGTCGTCGTGGGGAACGGGAACGTCGCGCTCGACGTCGCGCGCATGCTGGCGCTGAGCGAGGAGGAGCTCGCGCCGACCGACACGACCGACCAGGCGATCGAGGCGATCGTCGGCTCCGGGATCCGCGAGATCGTCGTCCTCGGACGGCGCGGGCCGGTGCAGGCGGCGTGGACGTCGACCGAGCTCGGCGAGATGGGCGACCTGGCCGGCGCCGACATCGTCGTCGACCGGGACGAGCTCGTGCTCGAGCCGGCGAGCAAGGCTGAGCTCGCGGCGAGCTCGAATCTCGTACGGCGCAACGTGGAGATCCTGCGCGACTTCGCCGCGCGCGAGCCGGAGGGGAAGCCCCGTAGCGTGCGGCTGCGGTTCCGCGTCTCGCCGGTCGCGATTCTCGGCCAAGACCGCGTGGAGGGGGTCGAGATCGTGCAGAACCGGTTGGAGGCCGACGCGGACGGGCAGGTCCGTGCGGTCGCCACCGAAGAGCGCGAGGTGATCGCGTGCGAGCTCGTTTTCCGGAGCGTCGGCTATCGCGGCGTGTCTCTTCCGGGCGTGCCCTTCGACGAGCGGAGCGGGACGATCCCGAATGCGACGGGCCGCGTCCTCGACGAGCACGGCGAGCCGGTCCCAGGCCTCTACGTCGCCGGCTGGATCAAGCGCGGCCCGACCGGCGTCATCGGCACGAACAAGAAGGACGCCGTCGAGACCGTCGAGCGCCTGCTCGAGGACGCGCGGGACGGCGTGCTGCGCGCGCCGTCGGCGGGCTCCAGGCTCGAGGAGCTACTCGCGGAGCGCGGCGCGCACGTCGTCATGTACGCGGGCTGGGAGTCGATCGACGCCCTCGAGCGCTCGCTCGGCGAGCCGCACGGCCGCCCGCGGATCAAGCTCTGCACCTGGGACGAGCTGCTGGCAGCTGCGCGCGGCTAGTCCGACACCGGATCTGCGAGCTCACGCGGCTAGACTCGACCGCGTGACCGAGACCACCGAGGGCAGCGAGCTCTGGGGCGCGGAGACGCGCAAGGCTGTGGCCAACTTCCCCGTCTCCGGCGAGCCGATCCCGACGCCGGTCGCGCGCTGGCTCGGCCGGATCAAGGCCGCCGCGGCGCGCGTGAACGCGGAGCTCGGGCTCCTCGACGCAGAGGTCGCCGAGCGCATCGCCGACGCCGCCGACCGCGTCGCCGAGGGCGAGCTCGACGACCAGTTCCCGATCGACGTCTTCCAGACGGGGTCGGGCACGAGCTCGAACATGAACGCGAACGAGGTCATCGCCGCGCTCGCCGGCGAGGGCGTGCACGCGAACGACGACGTCAACATGGGCCAGTCCTCCAACGACGTCTTCCCCTCCGCGGTCCATCTCGCCGCGCTTGACGAGCTCGTGAACGACCTGCGACCTGCGCTCGAGACGCTCGCCGCGTCGCTCGAGCGCAAGGCCGTCGAGTTCGACGACGTCGTCAAGTCGGGCCGGACGCACATGATGGACGCCGTCCCCGTGACGCTGGGCCAGGAGCTCGGCGGCTATGCGGCGCAGGTGCGCCAGGGCATCGCGCGCATCGACGACGCGCTCCCGCGCCTCGGTCAGATCCCGCTCGGCGGCACCGCGACGGGAACCGGGCCTCAACACGCACCCGGAGTTCGCCGCGCGCGTGCGGGCGCTCCTCACCGAGCAGACCGGGCTCACGATCTCCGCTCCGGCCGACCCGTTCGAGGCGCAGGCCGCGCGCGACGCACTCGTCGAGACCTCTGGAGCCCTGAAGGTCGTCGCCGTCTCGCTGACGAAGATCGCCAGCGATCTGCGGCTGATGGGCTCCGGCCCTCGCGCCGGCCTTGCCGAGATCTATCTCCCGGAGCTCCAGAAGGGGAGCTCGATCATGCCCGGGAAGGTGAACCCGGTGATCCCGGAGGTCGTCACGCAGGTCGCGGCGCAGGTCATCGGGAACGACACCGCGATCACGGTCGGCGGCATGAGCGGCCAGTTCGAGCTCAACGTGTACGTGCCGCTGATGGCGCGGAACCTGCTCCAGTCGATCGCGCTGCTCGCGAGCGCAAGCCGCCTGCTCGCGGAGAAGTGCGTGGACGGGATCGAGGCGAACCGCGAGCAACTCGAGCGCTACGCGGAGCTCACCCTCGCCGCGGCGACCGCCCTGAATCCGCACATCGGGTACGACAAGGCGGCCGAGATCGTGGCCGAGGCGGCCGCATCGGGCCGCCCCTTGAGGGACGTGGCACGCGACGCGGGAGTCGACGAGGCGACCCTCGACGAGGCGCTCGACTATCGCTCGATGGCGAAGCCGCACGAGTAGGAACGCGTCAGTCCGAGCACGTCTGCACACGTTGATGACGGCCGCTACGAGCGCGTGCGAACGAGCACGAGCTTGTCCGTTCCCGACTCCGCACCCCAGATCTCGCCCCTACGGCCGAGGATCTGCCGCACCTCGGCGCCTGCGCTCGGGAGCCGGACGCGCGTGAAGCGTTGAGTCACCGGGTCGAAGCGGACCAGGGCGTTGGCGCCGAAGTCGCTCAGCCAGACCTGGTCGCGCTCGTCGACGTAGACCGCGTAGATCATCGGATTCGACCCCGGTACCCGCCACTCGCGCCAGCGCTTGCGCCGCGGGTCGTACATGCCGACCTGGCCGGCGTTCCACTCGCTGATCCAGATGCGGCCGCGCGAGTCCGACCACGCACGCCGAGCTCCCTGGCCCGCGGTCGGCGGGCTGAGCACGCCTACTCTCCCGCTGCGGACGTTGATCTTGCCCAGGTAGCTACCCGCGAGCGACGCGTAGTAGACGTCGCCGCCGGGCGTCGTCGTGATCCCGTACGGCCCCTCGCCGCGCGGTGCCCGGAACACGCGCACCTTCCCCACCCTCGGATCGAGCCGCCCGTAGATGCCTTCCTGGCCGGTGAACCAGAGGATCCCGCGCCGGTCGAAGGTCGCGGTGTTGAGATTCGCGTTGCCGCCGCCCGAGGGAAGCGGGAAGCGCCGCACGCGCGATGTTCGCGGGTCGACCCGGACGATCGCGTTCAGACCGCCGTCGGTGATCCAGGGAGCACCGTCGGGGCCGACGATGACGCCGTGCGGGGCCGAGCCGCTCCCGAGCGCGGTCAGGCGCGACCGGCCGGTCCTCGGATCGAGCCAGCCGAGCTGGCCCGTGTGCTGCGCCGTGTACCAGACGCCGCCGTCCCGCGCTGGAGCGACGTCGTGCGGGTGCGTCCCGCTGGGGACGCGGAACTCGCGCACGCTGAGCTGGCTCTCGAGCGCACTCGCGGCGCCGGCCGAGCCGGCGACGATCAGCGCTCCGAGGACGGCGACGAGCGCGTCACGAGCATCCTCATACGGTATGTGCGCATTTCGTCAGGATTCCGAACCCCGGGTTTACACGCAATCTCATACGCGGGCAGATACGGTGCACGACTGCTCTTGTGCCGCCGGCCGTGCGTGACGCCGCCGACACGAACACAAGGAGGTTCATGAGACGCATCGTTCAGCTTGCCGTGATTCTTGGCGCTCTCGCAGCGCTTGCAGCACCTGCCGCTTTCGCGGCCGACCGGATGTGGATCGGCTTCCACGACGACCCGAGCTTCCGCTGGGCGAATGATCGCTCCGAGCGAATCCAGGCGTCCGCACGCGTCGGCGCCAGTGTCATGCGGCTGCTGGTCCACTGGAACCAGGTCGCCCCGGACCGTCCCGCGCGGCCGACGGATCCGCTCGACCCCGCGTACAACTTCGGCGACATCGACGAAGCGGTGCGCACCGCCCGCGAAGCGAACCTCCAGGTCCTGCTCACGCTCTACGGGACGCCGGGCTGGGCGAACGGCGGACGCGGGCCGAGCTTCATGCCGAGCCGCGTCCTCGACTTCAAGCGGTTCGCGCAGGCGATCGCGTCGCGGTACTCGGGCCGCTACGAGGAGTATCCGGCCGTTCGTTTCTGGTCGATCTGGAACGAGCCGAACCTCCAGCGTTTCCTCAAGCCGCAGTTCGACAAGCGCGGCAAGGCGCTCGCCCCGCGGAACTACGCGGCGCTCTACGCGGCCGCCTACGAGGGGATCAAGCGCGGCAACCCCGCCGCGAAGGTCGCGATCGGCGAGACGTCGCCTCGGGGCTCCGACAACCCGAAGGGCAAGCGGCGGATCCATTCGCCCGGCAAGTTCGCGGAGGCTGTCGCCAAGGCGAATCCGCGTCTGAAGTTCGACGCCTGGGCACACCACCCGTACCCGGCCTCTCCCAACCTCCGGCCGGCGCAAAAGGTTCGCTGGCCGAACGTGTCGCTCTCCTCGCTGCCGGAGTTCCAGCAGCGGCTGCGGAAGTGGTTCAAGCGCAGCAGGATCGACATCTGGATCACCGAGTACGCGCACCAGACGAGGCCGCAGGACCGGTTCGGCGTCTCCTACCGCAAGCAGGCCGAGTACATCCGGCAGTCGATCTCGATCGCCCGGAAGCAGCGGTTCACGAAGATGTTCGTCTGGTTCGTCTTCCGCGACGATCACGGGCAGGGGTGGGAGTCGGGCATCTACACGCGCGCCGGTAGCGCGAAGGGGAGTGCGCCGACCGCGTTCACGCGCGCGGCTCGCGGGCTCGACCCCCGCTGAATCCCGGGACGCGCTCGGCTGGGCGGCCATCGCGGTCGCGCGAAGCCGGCCGCCTTTAGGTGGCCTTGGCTCTACCGCGCGACCGGGATCCCCACTCGGGGATCCCGGTCTTGCGCACAATTCAGCTCAGTACGCGACGGCGCCACGCCCGGTCTCCGCGGCGTGGCGCTGCTCGTCCGCGCGGTACGACGAGCGCACGAGCGGCCCGGAGAAGACCGAGCCGAACCCGAGCTCCTCGCCCTGCTCGCGGAACCAGCGGAACTCGTCCGGGTGAACCCAGCGGTCGATCTTCGCGTGCTTCGGAGAGGGCTGCAGGTACTGCCCGATCGTGACGACGTCGACACCGTGTGCGCGGAGGTCGCGCATCGTCTCGACGACCTCGTCGTTGGTCTCCCCGAGCCCGACGATGATTCCGGACTTCGTCATGACGCGGTAGCCCGCGAGCTCCTTCACGCGCTGGAGCAGCCAGAGTGCCTTGTCGTAGCTCGCCTTCGCGCCGCGCATCCGTGCGTGCAGGCGGCGGACGGTCTCGATGTTGTGGCCGAAGACGTCCGGGCGCGCATCGAGCACGGTCGTGAGCGCCTCCTCCTCGACGCCGAGGAAGTCGGGCGTGAGGATCTCGACCGTTGCGCCGGGCAGCTTCCGCTGGAGCGCTCGGATCGTCGCCGCGTAGTGCCCCGCGCCGCGGTCGGGGACGTCGTCGCGGTCGACGGACGTGACGACGACGTGCGAGAGCCCCATCTGTGCCGCCGCCTGCGCGAGCCGCAGCGGCTCGAGTGGGTCGGGCGCGGCCTCGGGCTTCCCGGAGTGGACGTAGCAGTAGCGGCAGGCACGAGTGCAGATGTCCCCGAGGATCTGGAACGTCGCCGTGCCGCGTCCCCAGCACTCGCCGATGTTCGGGCAGCGCGCCTCCTCGCAGATCGTCACGAGCTGCCCCTCGCGCATGAGGCTCTTCACCTCGTGGTAGCGCGAGTGGACGCTCGGCGCGCGAACCTTCATCCACTCGGGGCGGCGCGGCCTCTCTGCCACCGGCAATGACTTCTGCATCGGCGCCATTGTAGGGGCGAGGCTTGCCTCGCCCTTTGATGCGATACGTTCCGACGATGGTTCCGGAAGCCCCTCTCGAGCGGAACGACGCCGGCGGCCTGTTCCCGGCGGGTGAGGGCTGGTTCGTCGTCAACGCACGCGAGATGCAGTGGTTCGACTCGACGCCGCTCGGCTTCTATGCGCCGTTCGAGGGCGAGAACGCGAGGTTCGAGCAGTTCGGGTTCAACCTCGGCATCGTCCGGCCGGGCGAGGCGGCCGGCATGTACCACAGCGAGGACGCGCAGGAGGGATTCCTCGTGCTCGCGGGCGAGTGCCTGCTCATCGTCGAAGGTCAGGAACGCACGCTCCGCAAGTGGGACTTCTTCCACTGCCCGCCGTGGACGGCGCACGGGTTCGTCGGCACCGGCGACGCTCCCTGCCTCGTGCTCGCCGTCGGTGCCCGGCGCAAAGGCCGAGCCATCGTCTACCCGGTGGACGAGGCCGCGGTGAAGCACGACGCGGGTGTCTCGGAGGAGACGACCAAGCCGTCCGAGGCGTACGCCCGCTTTCCCGACCCGAAGGCGATCGCCCGCCCGCCGGAGTTCCCGGGATGAGCGAGGCGCTCGAGGCGACGGCGCGGCTGTACGACGAAGCAGCGGCCGAGCTGGAGGAAGCGGTCGCGCACTGCCGGGTCGCCGCGCAGCACTTCCGTAACAGCCTCGTCCCGCGCGGCACTGCGCACGCGTGGGCGGCGCGAGGTCACCTCCTGAACGCGGAGAAGCTCCTCGACCAGCAGGCGCGGGAGCACGCGTCCCGCTCCGTCGCGCAAGCCGACTAGCGCGTTGCGAGCGAGACGTGGATGGGCTGCGGCCAGAGGCCGGTGCTGTCCTCTGCGGGCAGCTCCTCGAGCTCGAGCTCGAACACGTCTGCGATCGCCGCGATCGCCACGGGCCTGACCTCCTCGACCGAGATCGGCCGGGCAAGCTCGCGCTCCATCGTCGTGAACGCGGCGTCCTCGAGCCCGCAGGCCGTGATCCACTCCGTGAACGGCGCCGGGTCGAGGTCGACGTTGAGCGCGTATCCGTGTGTCGTCACCCAGCGGGAGACATGCACGCCGATGGAGGCGATCTTTCGCGGTCCGTGGCCGCTCGCCGCCGGCATCCACACTCCGGTCAGGCCCTCGTAGCGCGTGGCGTCGAGGTCGAACGCCGCGAGCGTGCGGATCAACGCCTCCTCGAGGTCGCGCACGTACCGCTTCACGTCCTTCCCGTGGTTGTGCAGGTCGAGGATCGGGTAGCAGACGAGCTGCCCGGGGCCGTGGAACGTGGACTTCCCGCCGCGGTCGGTCTCCTCGATGTCGACGTCTGCGCCTTCGGGGACGTGGAGCTCGCGATCGGTCTCCGTGCGTCTCCCGACGGTGATCACGGGCGGGTGCTCGAGGAAGACCACCGTCTCCGGGATCGCTCCCTGCGAGACCGCGCCGGCGAGCGAGCGCTGGAGCGCGAACGCCTCCGCGTACGGCACGAGGCCGAGGCTCATCAGGTATCCGCCGCGATTCACGTCCGCCACGTTACTGGCGCGCGATCAGCTCGCGTGCGGTGTCGAGATCCGCCGCTCGGACGAGGATCTCCCGAGCACCGCCCGCCGCCCAGCCGTCGAGCGCGCCTGCCGCGAAGTTCGTCGGTCGCTGTAACGAGTCGATCCCCTCGGTCGCGAGCAGGCCGCGGAGTAGCTCCGCCTCCGGCTCGCTGCCGACGATGGTCAGCCGGACCAGCTCGTCGGGCTCGCCGCTCATACCCGCTCGCCGAACATCCAGCGGTGGCCCTCGAGGTCCTCCGCGGTGTAGATCCGGGAGCCGATCCCGGGCTCCTCCGGCTCGCGCAGGATGGTCGCGCCCGCAGCGACGGCTCGCTCGTAGTGCGCGCCGATGTCGCCGACCTCGACGAAGTGGCCGTCGATGACCCACGGGTTGTCGTAGGCGTGGCGCGCGAGCTCGGATGCCTCGCGAAGCGTGCGCGGGCTCGCGTACCCGGCCGGTGTCGAGACGTAGATGGTCGCTCCGTCGAGCTCGAGCTCCGCGTGCATGATCGTCCCTTCCTCCTCGTGACGGGCGGACCGGTCCTCGACGAAGCCGAACGCGCGCTCGAGCCATTCGATCGCGGTCGCCGCGTCTTCGTAGCCGAGGAAGGGTACGAGTCGCGGCGTCACGGCGCCCTTTCCTCGTAGCGCTCCGCCCCGTCCTCCGGGAGCACCTCCCAGGGCGCGAGCGAGCGGACGAAGGTGTGCGCCTCGAGCGGCCCTTCGAACGGCTCGTCGAGCGCGGAGAGCCGCACGCTCGTGAGCTCCGTGTCCGGCCAGCCGCCGCCGAAGAGGTTCGTCCCGCAGCGCGAGCAGAAGCTCTTCGCGCGTGCCCTCGTCCGGCTGATAGGTCGTGATCAGCCCGCGGCCTTCGAGAATGCGGACGTCGTCGGTGCGCGCCCGCCCGCTCGCCGTGCCGCCGCCGCCCGAGATCTTCTTGCAGGTCGCGCAGTGGCACGCGCTGACGAGCAGGAACGGCACCTCGACGGCGATCCGGACGCCGCCGCATTGGCAGGTGCCCGTGAGCTCGGCCATCAGCGTCTAGTAGGCCGCCTCGTCCCAGCTCTCCAGCCGGGCCCTGAGGTCGCGGAGGTACATCCCCGCATACGCGCCGTCGACGAGGCGATGGTCGTACGTCAGCGTCAGGTTCATCAGCGGGCGGATCCCGATGACGTCGTTGCCGAGCTCGTCCTGGATGACCCACGGCCGCTTCACGAGCGCGTACGTGCCGAGGATCGCCGACTGCGGCTGGTTGATGATCGGCGTCCCGTGGAAGGTGCCGAAGCTGCCGGGGTTCGTGATCGTGAACGTGCCGCCCTGGACGTCGTCGGGCAGCAGCTTCTTCGTGCGGGCGCGCTCCGCGAGGTCCTGGATCGCGCGCGCCATGCCCTGGAGGTTCAGATCCTGCGCGTTCCGGATGACCGGGACGATCAGGCCCTTGCCCTCCTCCAGCGCGACCGCGATGCCGAGGTTCATGTACGGCCGCGTGACGATGCTCTGCCCGCGGATCTCCCCGTTGATCCACGGGTACTCGGCGAGCGTGTCCACAGCCGCGCGGGCGATGAACGCGAGGTACGTGAGGTTGACGCCTTGCTTCGCGAGCTCGGGCTTCAGCTTCTGGCGGAGCGCGACGACGCGCGAGAAGTCGACCTCGATCGCGCTCGTGACGTGCGCCGCGGTGTCGACCGAGCGGCGCATGTGCTCCATGACGCCGCGGCGCATCGCGGTCATCGGCTCGAGCTGCTCGCCGGGCGCGAGCTCGGCCTCGGCCGCCGGAGCGGCGGCTGTCGGGGCAGGACCTGCGGCGGCCGTGGGAGCCGGAGCGGCCGGGGCCGGGGCGGGCGCAGGCGGCGCAGCGGGCTCCGGCGGAGCCACCGCGGGTGCGGCCTCGGCGGGAGCGGCGGCCGGCTGAGCGCCCGAGTCGATGAAGGCGAGGATGTCCTTCTTCGTCACTCGCCCGCCGGCGCCGGTGCCCGGGACCGTGGACGGGTCCACGCCGTGCTCGGACGCGATGCGCGCGACGACCGGCGAGACGAAGGTCTTTCCGTTGCCCGCGGCGGTGTCGGCGGCGGGAGCGGGAGCTACGGGCTGGGCCGGAGCCGGCTCCGCTGCCGCCTGTTGCTCGGGGGCGGCAGCTGCAGGTTCGGGCGCGGTCTCCGGAGCCTCCTGGGTCGGCGCCTCGGCAGGAGCCGGCGCCTCCGAGGGGGCCGAGCCTGCGGGCCCGATCGTCGCGAGCACGGTGCCGACGTCGACGGTCTCTCCCTCCGGCACGAGAATCTGCGTCAGGACTCCCTCGCCGGGGCTCGGAACCTCGGTGTCGACCTTGTCGGTCGAGATCTCGAGCAGCGGCTCGTCCCGCGCGACCTGGTCGCCGGGCTGCTTGAGCCACTTCGTGATCGTGCCCTCGGACACGGACACGCCCATCTGCGGCATCACGACCTCGGTCTGGGTTCCTGTGGACACGTGTCCTCCTCGTAGGGGCGAGGCTTGCCTCGCCCTAATAGGCCGCCAAATCTCGTAGCGCTGTCAGCACGTCCTCGGTCTGCGGGATGAACGCCTTCTCGAGCGGAGGCGAGAACGGGACGGGCGTATCGGGCGCGGCGACCCGCATCACGGGCCCGTCGAGGTCCTCGAACGCCTCCTCGGCGATCGTCGCGGCGATCTCGCCGCCGAACCCGCCGGTCCGTGTGTCCTCGTGCAGCACGAGCACCTTCGACGTTCGGCGGACGCTCTCGAGCACCTTCTGCTTGTCCCAGGGGATGAGCGTCCGGAGGTCGAGCACCTCGGTCTCGAAGCCCTCCGTCGCGAGCTCGTTGGCGGCGTCAGTGGCGGTGTGCACCATCGCTCCCCACGTGACGACGACCGCGTCGTCGCCCTCGCGGTGCACGTTGGCCTGGCCGAAGGGGACGGTGTAGCGCTCTTCGGGCACCTCCCCCTTGATCCGCCGGTACAGGTGCTTGTGCTCGAAGTAGAGCACCGGGTTGGGATCCTCGATCGCGGAGGCGAGCAGCCCCTTCGCGTCGTGCGGCGTCGCCGGGCACACGATCTTGAGCCCGGGGATGTGCGCGAACGAGCTCTCCGGGTTCTGCGAGTGGAACGGGCCGCCCGAGAACCCGCCGCCGGACGGGAGCCGGACGACGATCGGCACCGGCGTACGCCCGCGGAAGAACTGCTTCGACGCGACGGTGACGAGGTGGTCCCACGCGCAGGAGATGAAGTCGGCGAACTGCATCTCGGCGACCGGCCGCATCCCCATCAGGGCCGCGCCGGTCGCCCCGCCCACGATCGCGGTCTCCGACAGCGGCGTGTCGATCACGCGCCACGGCCCGAACTCCTCCTGGAAGCCGAGCGTGACCTTGAACGCCCCTCCGTACACGCCCACGTCCTCGCCGAGGACGAACACGCGCTGGTCGCGGCGCATCTCCTGGCGGAGGCCGTCGGAGATCGCCTGGATGTAGGTCAGCTCGGGCATCTCACTTGTGGTGCGGCGTGTCGAGGTCCTCCGGCGAGGCGAAGACGCCCGCTTCGAGCCCGGACGGGTCGGGCAGCGGCGACTGGTCGGCTCGCTCGAGCGCGTCGCTCAGGATGCGCTTGACGGACGCGGAGATCTCGTCCTCCTCTTCGTCCGAGAGATCGGCGTGATCGCGGAGCCACGAGCGGAAGCGCTCCAGCGGATCCTGCGCCGCCCACTGCTCGAACATCTCCTTCGGAACGTAGAAGGCGTCGTCGTGCACGGCGTGTCCCTCCATGCGGAGGGTCATGCACTCGACGAGCGTCGGCCCGCCGCCCTCGCGCGCCTTCTCGATCGCGCGCTTCGCCTCGCGGTAGACCGCGAGCACGTCGGTGCCGTCGACGACGACGCCGTCGAAGCCGTACGCGGCCGCGCGGTCGGCGATGTGCTCGACCGGGTACGAGAGGTATGTCGGCGTCGAGTACGCCCACTGGTTGTTGTCGCAGATGAAGACGTTCGGGAGCTGCCGGACGCCGGCCATGTTCATCGCCTCGTGCGCGTCGCCGCGTGCCGCGGCGCCCTCGCCGAACCAGCCGACCGCGACCCGCCGGTCGCCGCGGATCTTGAACGCGAGCGCCATGCCGGTCGACACGGGGAGCATCGCCGGGAGGTGGCTCACCATCGGGTGCAGACCGAGCTCCGGCACGGCCATGTGCACGTTCCCGTCACGGCCGCGCGTCGGGCCGTCCTCGCGGCCCATGTACTGCGCGAAGATCCGCCACGGCTCGACGCCGCGCGTGATGTGGACGCCCATGTCGCGGTGCAGCGGCGTCCCGACGTCGTTCGGGCCCATCGCGGTGCCAACGCCGACGGCGGCCGCCTCGTTCCCGCGTCCCGTGTAGAAGGAACCTGGGATCTTGCCCTGCTTGTAGAGGATGTGACCGCGCTCCTCGATCCCGCGCGTGATCAGCATGTGGCGGTACATCGAGAGGAGGTCCTCGCGGTCGAGGCCCGCCTCCTTCACCTCCTGGAGCGAGCCGAGCGGCTCGGCTTCACGAACTGCCATTCGATGCGTCTCCTCGCGATGGTGCCCCGGGTCGGCCTCACTCTAACGACTGTGTCCGCCGACCTAGGATGACTGCGATGGCGAAGCCGAGAAGGAATTGGATCCAGGAGGAGCGCCGCAAGACGCTCGGCGACTGGGTCGCGTTCTGCCTCACGTGCGGTCACACGCAGCGCTACTTCCTCGAGGACGAGGCCGGCCTCCGGGGCACCTGCCCGCAGTGCGGCGGCGAGCTTCGCCACCGCTGTCCGACCTGCAACGCGCCGATCGCCTCTGCGTTCGCGGTCGCGTGCGAGGAGTGCGGCGCGGAAGTCCGGTCTCCCGAGCTCTTCGGGACGCAGATCCGCAAGCCGGGCCGGTAACGCGTCAGGACGCGGTGATCTGCGAGAAGCGGATCAGCGTGACGATGTCGTCCTCGGACACGTCGCGGTTGTAGAGCTGACCGAGGAAGCGGGCGAGCTCTTCCGCGCGCCGGACCTCCGGGGTGTCGTGCTCGATCTCGCGCGGGGAGAGGTCGCGCAGCTGCTTCACCTCGACCTTGTCGATGACGGCGTCGAAGATCCGCTCCCGCTGCCCGTAACGCGCGCCGCAGAGGACGGTCACGATCATGCCCTTCCGGTACTTCGGCGACTTGTCGCCGAGGCGGATCGTCGCGGTCTTCCGGCCGCTTCGAAGCTGGTCGGCGACGGCGGGGTTGTAGAAGTTCAGGGCGTAGCTCGGCACGGCGGCCGCGCAACTATAGAACGTCCTCCGCCAACGTCTCCAGCGCGCGTTTGGCCATGTCCCGCTCGCCTCCGTAGGCGAGGAGGCGCGGCGCGTCCGCGAGCGGCAGCCAGCGTGCCTCTGCGACCTCGCGCTCCATCCCCGGCGGGAGCTCGCCGATCCGGCCGCCCGCCGCCCGGCCGAGGTAGAAGCTCACGATCTTGAACACGCGCTCGCCCTCCCAGGTGTAGACGTAGCGGACGTCTCCGAGCTTCGGGCCGAGCCTGCTCCGGAGCCCCGTCTCCTCGAAGCCCTCCCGGACCGCCGTCTCGGCCGGGCTCTCGCCGGCGTCGACGAGGCCCTTCGGGAGTGCCCAGGTACCCTCGCGCTTGCCCTGCGGTCGGACCGCGGCGAGCCACCAGCGGCCGCGCATCCGCCGGACGAGAACGAGGCCGGCAGAGAACTCCCGGCGCGTCACGACTTTGTGACACCTATGTGCCACTTGGCCACGAGATCTGAGTCTGACGGACTCAGTTTGGCTTGGCCAGCCACGTGTCGAGTGCTATGGTGACGCTGGCACTCAGCCCTTGCGAGTGCCAGCAGTGTTACAAAGTCGTATGTCACAAACTCGCTAAGAGGGAGGTTTTTGCGCATGGATCTGCAGCCTCTGGGCGACCGTCTCATCGTCGAGGTGCTCGACGAGGAGGAGATGACGGTCAGCGGCATCGTGCTGCCCGACACGGCCAAGGAGAAGCCGCAGCGGGGCAAGGTTCTCGCCGTCGGTCCCGGCTCTCGGGATGAGGACGGGGAGTACATCAAGATGGACGTCGAGGTCGGTGACGAGGTGATCTTCTCCAAGTACGGCGGGACGGAGATCAAGCTCGGCTCGGACGACGTCCTGATTCTGCGCGAGTCCGACGTGCTCGCGAAAGTCGTAACCACAGGTGGCAAGGGTAAGCGGAAGCTTGCCGGCGCCGCCGCATAGCGCGTTTCGCTGAGGAGGAATTGATAGATGGCTCACAAGGAGCTCAAGTTCAACGAGGACGCGCGCCGCTCGATCGAGCGCGGCGTGAACGTCTTGGCCGATGCGGTCAAGGTGACGCTCGGCCCGAAAGGACGCTACGTCGTCCTGGACAAGAAGTTCGGCGCGCCGACGATCACGAATGACGGTGTCACGATCGCTCGAGAGATCGAGCTAGAGGACCCGTTCGAGAACCAGGGCGCGCAGCTGATGCGCGAGGCGGCCACGTCGACGGACGACGTCGCGGGCGACGGCACGACAACGGCGACGGTGCTCGCGCAAGCGATCGTCCGCGAAGGCCTGAAGAACGTCGCGGCGGGCGCGAACCCGATGGGACTCAAGCGCGGCATCGAGAAGTCCGTGGACGCGGTCGTCGAGGATCTCAAGGCGCACTCGAAGGAGGTGTCGGGCAAGGAGGACATCGCCCGCGTCGGCACCGTGGTCTCGCGCGAGCGCGAGATCGGCGACGTGATCGCGGACGCGATCGAGAAGGTCGGCAAGGACGGCGTCGTGAACGTCGAGGAGGGCCAGACCTTCGGCCTCGAGCTCGAGTTCACCGAGGGCATGCAGTTCGACAAGGGCTACCTCTCGCCGTACATGATCACCGACCCCGAGCGCATGGAGGCCGTGCTCGACGAGCCGTACATCCTCATCGCGAACCAGAAGATCGGCGCAGTCAAAGATCTCCTCCCCGTGCTCGAGCAGGTCATCCAGGCCGGGCGGCCGCTCCTGATCGTGGCCGAGGACGTCGAGGGCGAGTCGCTCGCGACGATCGTCGTCAACAAGCTCCGCGGCACGTTCACCGCGGTCGCCGTCAAGGCCCCGGGCTTCGGCGACCGCCGCAAGCGGATGCTCGAGGACATCGCCGTCGTCTCCGGTGGCGAGGTCATCACCGAGGAGCTGGGCCTCAAGCTCGAGAACACGAAGCTCTCGCAGCTCGGCAGCGCCCGCAAGATCGTCGTCGACAAGGACACGACGACGATCATCGACGGCGCAGGCGACACCGAGGGAATCAAGGGCCGCATCAAGCAGCTCAAGTCCGAGATCGAGAACACCGACTCCGACTTCGACCGCGAGAAGCTTCAGGAGCGCCTCGCGAAGCTGTCGGGCGGTGTCGCGGTCGTCAAGGTAGGTGCGGCCACCGAGGTCGAGATCAAGGAGAAGAAGCACCGCGTCGAGGACGCGCTCAAGGCCACCCGGGCCGCCCTCGAGGAGGGCATCGGGCCGGGCGGCGGCGTCGCGCTCCTGAACGCGTCGGCGTCGATCAACCTCGACGAGCTCGAGGGCGACGAGAAGACGGGTGCGCAGATCATCCTGCGCGCACTCGAGGAGCCGCTGCGCCAGCTCGCGTACAACGCCGGCCTGGAGGGCTCCGTCGTCGTCAACCAGGTTCGAGCCGCCAAGAAGGGCGAGGGCCTGAACGTCGAGACCGGCGAGATCGATGACCTCGTCAAGGCCGGGATCATCGACCCGACCATGGTCACGCGCTCGGCGCTCCAGAACGCCGCTTCGATCGCGAAGAACATCCTCACGACCGAGGCGATCGTCGCGGAGATGCCGGAGAAGCAGCCGGCGATGCCCGCAGGCATGCCCGGCGGGGGGATGGACTTCTAGTAGGAGTCCGAGTGCCGGCCGCTCGCTTCGCGATCGGCCTAGTGGATGAACGCGGAGGGCCGGCGGACTGCCGGCCCTCTAGCGTTGGCATCTCATGCGCATCGCGTTCGCCCCAAAAAGAGAGCGGCCGCTGGGACGGCCGCTCAAGGGGAAGAACTGGGGAGGATGGGTTGCATTTGTTGTCGCGGATTGCGCCCCGTGATTCCTCCCCCTGATGGGGTAAATGGCCGGTTGGGGCCCCTCATCGAGGGACGTAGCGACCCCTCTTAGAAGCCGTAGCGCTCCTCCTCGAATGGATCCGCGTCGTTGTGGTACCCGTAGCGCTCCCAGAACCCGGGCCGGTCGCTCGCGGTCAGCTCGATTCCGCGGAGCCACTTGGCGCTCTTCCAGAAGTACTTGCCGAAGATCACGAGCCTCAGCGGCCAGCCGTGCTCGGGCGTCAGCGGCGCGCCATCGGCGTGCGTCGCGAGGAGCGAGAGCGGGTCCCTGAGCGACCTGAGCGGCACGTTCGCCGTGTAGCCCTGCTCGGAGTGCGCGACGACGAAGCGGGCCGAGGGCTTCGGCTTCGCGAGCTCCTCGAGCGCGTTCCAGTGGACGCCTTCGAACGTCACGTCGAAGCGGCTCCAGCGCGTCACGCAGTGGATGTCCTCGGTCACCTCGGCGCGCGGGAGCGCATTGAGCTCGTCCCACGTGAGCCGGAGCGGGCTCTCGACCTCGCCCGTCACGGTGAAGTCCCACGTCGCAAGGTCGGTGTCCGGGATCGTGCCTGCGTGCAGGACGGGCCACTTCACGGTGAGATACTGGCCGGGCGGCAGCCGCGCGGGGTCGTACCCCGCCTCGATCACCTTCCGCTCGGCTCTGCCCCTGAACACTGTTCCTACACTAGTGAGGATGGCCGTCACGACCACACGAGCGGCTGCGAGGCCCAGGGACTTCGTCGGAGTTCGCGGTCCGGACGCCGAGTCGTATCTCCAGGCGCTCGTTACGAACGACGTCGAGGTGCTCGGCCCGGGCGAGGCGTGCGAGGCGCTGCTCCTGACGCCCAAGGCCCGCGTCGTCGCGCCGATGGTCGTCCTGCGCCGAGCCGCGGACGACTACCTCCTCCTCACCGAGCCGGGTCTCGGCGAGCGGCTGCGAACGACGTTGCTCCGCTCGCGCTTCGCGGCGAAATGCGAGATCGAGCTCGAGGAGCACACGTCGGCGGTCGTCCTCGGCGGCGCCGAGGGGATCCCGACGGGCGACTACGGCGTCGACGCGGTCGAGGTGCTCGACGAGGACCTCGAGCCGACGCTCGGCGGGGACGAGCTCGAGCTCCTGCGGATCAAGGCGGGCACGCCGCGTTACGGCCGGGAGGTCGACGACCGCGTGCTTCCCGCCGAGGCCGGGCTCGACGCCCGCGCGATCGACTTCGCGAAGGGGTGCTATGTCGGCCAGGAGCCCGTCGCGCGCCAGCACTACCGCGGGCGCGTGAACCGCTCGCTGCGCGTGCTCTCGGTCGACGGGACCGAGCTGCCCGAGTACGACGCCGAGCTCACTCGGGACGGCAAGCCGGTCGGCCGCGTGACGAGCGCGGCCTGCGACGGTGACCACATCGTCGCGCTCGGCTACGTCAGGGCAGAGGTCCCGGCCGACGCGGTTCTCGACCTCGGGGGCCGCGCCGCGAGGCAGCTAAGCTAGACGTCCCTGCGCCCGTAGCTCAGGGGATAGAGCGCTGCCCTGCGGAGGCAGAGGTCGCAAGTTCGAATCTTGCCGGGCGCATTGCTGCAAACCCGCATCACGCCTGCGTTTGCGGCTAGGGCACGGTGTTCGGAGCCCCCGTGCCCACTAGTGCCCCAAACGTCTATGCCAAGGAGGACAAGATGGCCGTCTTGATGACCGCTCACATTCCCGGCGCAACTCAGGAGATGATTGACGGCATGCGGCCGATCCTCGATGGGATACGGAGCGAGAAAGGATTCGTCGTGCACGCGAACGGCCCCGTGCCGGGAGGCTGGCGCGTGACGGAAGTGTGGGACTCGCAAGCCGACTTCGAGAGGTGGTTCGGAGGCAACGTCAAGCCTGCGTTTCCCGAGGGCAGCCCAATGCCGTCGATCACGTTCGACCAATTGAACGAGGTCGTGACCGCGTAACGGCATCGAGCCTGCCAGCCTCATTCTCGGCTGTCCTTTCGACCGGCCAGAAAGGGCCTGCGAGCGGTTTTGGCCAGATCAGGCGAGAGGACGCTCGGCCATCTCAGCGTTACGTGGGTCGAATATCGGGGCAGGTCGACAGGCGTGGCAGAGATGCGACGGGCCGACGAGTCAGATGTCGAGCGGACAACGCTCCTCGTAGGATCCAGCGAAACGATGTAGACGTTTATTCATGCGGGTTCGGAGAGTAGCGCGGGTCCCGCTTACCTCAGCCGGAGCGGCACAACACCTCACGCCTCTAGGCTCGCGGCATGAAGATCTTCAATCTCAACGCAGACGAGTGGGATCGCACGGAAGAGCGCGAGGGCTGGCGCTTCAAGGACGCCTGGGTCGGCGCGCACACCGACGCCGAGCTGATCGGCGCGAGCATGTACGAGGTCGAGCCGGGTAACAAGCAGGGGCCATTTCACACCCACCACGCGAACGAGGAATGGGCGATCGTCCTCCGCGGCGAGCCGACGCTGCGCACGCACGAGGGCGAGCAGCAGCTGCGCCAGGGCGACGTCGTCGCGTTCCCGCGCGGCAAGGAGGGCGCGCACCAGATCCGCAACGACACGGACGCGCCCGTCCGCGTCCTCATGCTCTCCACGCTGATCGCGCCGGACATCGTCGAGTACCTCGACACCGGCAAGATCGGCGCGCGGAGCGTCGCCGGCGAGCGGATCATCTTCGCTCGCCCGGGGCCCGAGCTCGAATATTGGGAGGACGAGGACTAGTAGGTCGGGCGTCATTGCCGCGCGCTGGCGCAGGCGACGCCTGCGAGCAGGAGGGTGGTAGATGGCAAGATCTCCTGAGGAACGAAGTCCAACAGGGGCTAGGGGAGCGGTGTGCTAGCGGTACGGCTGCACGATGACGGCTTGAAGGTTGAGGAGATCGAGACGCCGTCGCCGGATCCGGGCGAGGTGCTGGTGCGCGTGCATGCGGCAGCGATTACACGTGCCGAGCTGGAGTGGCCGGTCGATCGATTGCCGGCGATTCCGTCTTACGAGCTTTCGGGCGTTGTCGTCGGCAGTGGTGACGAGGTATATGCGCTCACGCCTTTCGATCGCGACGGCGTGGCTGCCGAGTACGCCGTCGTCCCAGCCGATGTGCTTGCACCGAAGCCCTTGCGGCTGAGCCACGTCGAGGCGGCAGCTCTGCCGATGGGCGGGCTGACCGCCTGGCAAGCACTGTTTGTGCACGGGCGGCTCGCCCGAGGCGAGCGGGTGCTGGTCACGGGCGCCTCGGGCGGGGTTGGGCACATCGCCGTCCAGCTTGCGCGACACGCCGGCGCAGCGGTCGTGGAGAGCGGTCCAGTCGATCTGGTCTTCGACACTCGTGGCGGCGAGGTCCCCGCTGGCGAGCGCGTGGTCACGATCGCAGAGGAGATGCCGGGCGCGATCTACTTCATCGTCGAACCCGACCACGAGCAACTGCTGGAGTTGACTACGCTCGTGGACGCAGGCGAGCTTCGCGCGGAGGTCGACTCGGCTTTTCCGCTCACGGAGGCCCGGGCGGCGTTCGAGCGAGTCGCGGGCCGCGGGAAGCGTGGCAAGGTCGTGCTCGAGGTTGGCACTGACTAGCCGGCGGGTGGGGCCGTCACCTCTGCCGTGGATGCATCAAACTCCGAGCGTCCACCGTGACGCCGCAAGGGGCATACCTCCATCTATCGAACGCCCACGGACCACAGCCTGCACCATGAACAAGAAGAAGCGAGACTAGCTCGGGGCGTTCGGCGGAACAATGACGTTCGACAGCCCATCAGGCGGAGGAACCACGCTCGTCGCGCACCTGCCGCTCCCTGAGCACCCCGCGCCGCAGCGTAGTTCGTAGCGACTTCGCGATCTTTAGTCCCAAACCTCAAGGGACATTCGTGAACACTCGGGCACGCCAGCGCGCTCTCGGCCAACCGCGCTCATGGACAGGCCGCGCGTGTACACACGGTCCGTACCCCGGTCCGTATCCTGGATCTGAGCCGCTAGGCGCGGTCGCTGCCGACTCGCCATCGTCACAAAGGCCAATTCGCCCGCACCGGCTCGTAGTTGCCGGGCCAGTCGCTGTACGCGACTCGCGGCACGTCAGTCTCCTCCGGTGCGGACGCTCCGTAGCGCCCTGCGACCTCGCTCACCGGGTAATGCAGCGTCTTCCCTTCGCCGCGGACACCCGTCATCAAGATCGCGCACGGCCCCTCGCCTGCACCGACGATGATGTGGTGCGTCCCGGGCGAACAGTGAAAGAAGTCCCACGCCTTGAGGTGCCGCTCCTCATCCTCGACGATGAGGGTGCACTCGCCGGAGAGGACGAGGAAGTCCTCCTGGACACTCTCAGCGTGGTACTTGCCATTCGGCTGGCCCGGCTGCAGTACGTGCACGCCGATGCCGTACCCCTTGAATCCGTCCGGCGGCTCGAAATCGGACCACTGGCCGGCAACCTCGCTCCGCCTCCAGCGAGCGTCGGCGAGGTTGAGTACGAACCAGCCAGGCGTCGCGGCAACGGCGCCGTGCTCGGTGCGCTCGATCCTGGCCTCTTCGGGACCCACCGGGGTGACACTATCTGGGCGTCGCGTCTGCAGCAGCGAATCTGCCGAGACCTCCGGCCTCCTCGCGCTCGGCTCTCACTCCCTCCGGCCTTCCGCCGACCTCCCTTCCGCAACGGCGTGAGGCACTGCGTCGACGTTGGAGCGCCGCCGTCGAGAGCCGAACCCTCGCGTCGCTTCGCGCCAGGCGCTGTTGGACGTGGGCGCGGCCCTCGGGTGACATTCACGAACGCTGGCGCAGGCGGTCGCCCTGCTTCCGGGATTGCCTAGGCTGTCCGTGATGGGGCAGCCGGGGGAGCCGTTCGAGTTCGCCTACGACTACAACCAGCTCTACCTGTACGACGCCGCTCTGGAACGTGCGCCTGCTGGCAACGAGTACCTCGATGCACTCGACGCGGCGACGGAGAGTGGTCTCACGGTAGGCGCGCGTTCCGGAATTGTCGACGTGCTGATGCCACGACAGGAGAACTTCGCGGCGACCATTGAAGTGAGGCCGATCCCCGGCCCGCCCCCGATCCCCGACGACGCCGACCACGTGGTCGAGTTCGATCTGCCGCTGGCCACGGGCAGTCTCGTTCTTGAAGGCTCCGGTGGATCAGGCACAGCAGAAGTGCTCCTTCCGCCCGGACGCTTCCGCGCCCGTCTGACAGGCAAACACTTCGATGCCGCTGCTGCCTGGAGCTACGACGACGCGGGTTATCCAAGCGACAGCTACATCCTTGAACTGTGGCCGACGGCTGATGACCAGCCACCGATCGAGCTGCGCCGGTGGCCCGGCTACGCCCAGCGTCTCTGAATTGCGCACGCACGCCCCGGGTGACATTCCCGAACGCTGGCGCAAGCGAACGGTCCCGGTGTAGACCGTCCGCAAGCAGCGTGTGGGGAGAGAGCGCAAGACGCTCCGCGAACAAGCCGCGAGCGGCGCGCACGGTGTGCGCGCGCCGCCACGTGCGCCGGGTCAGCGCAGTGACTTGAACGCCGCTCGGATCTCTTCGCTGAAGAGCTGCGGCTGCTCCCAGGCGGCGAAGTGACCGCCCTTGTCGACTTCGTTGAAATAGATGAGGTTGTGGTAGGCGCGCTCGGTCCAACTCCGTGGCGCCCGATATTGCTCGCCAGGAAAGATGCTCACGGCGACCGGAATGGAGACGCCTTTTACGTTGAAGAAGCCGCCTTTGTATTCCCAGTAGAGACGAGAGGCAGAGACCCCCGTGTTGGTCAGCCAATAGAGCGTGAAGTTGTCGAGGACCTCGTCACGAGTCAGTTCGCCGGTGTCGCTCGTCGCCCGGTCGAGAGCCGAGACGAGCGCCGCGGCCGGCTGGCTGTCACCATCGCCATGGTCGAGGAGCCAGGCGGCCAGGCCCACGGGTGAATCCGCGATGCCGTACAAGGTTTGCGGGCGAGTCCCCATGAGCTTGGCGTAGGCGACCTGCTTATAGGAAAAGACCAGCCCTTCGTAGGCGCGCCGCTCCTCGGCTGACAGTTCGGCTGGCGCGGGCGCACCAGCGGAAGCCGCCGCGTCGACGTCAGCTGGAACGGTTCCGGGATAGTTGGTGTGGATGGCGACCAACCCCGCAAGTTTCTGCACGCCCATCAAGTCGACGATGAACGCACCCCAGTCGCCGCCTTGGGCGACGAAGCTGTTGTAGCCGAGGCGCTCCATCAGCTCTGCCCATGCTCGGCCCATGCGCTCGGGGCCCCAACCGGTGCTTGTCGGCTTCCCCGAGAAGCCGTAGCCCGGCATCGACGGAATTACCACATCGAACGCGTCCGCTGCGCTCCCGCCGTGCGCCGTGGGGTTCGTCAACCGGTCGATGATCTTAAGTTGCTCGATGATCGAGCCGGGCCAGCCGTGATTGACGACGAGTGGCAAAGCGTCTTCATGCTGCGAACGAACGTGGATGAAGTGGATGTCCAGGCCGTCGATCTCGGTGATGAACTGCGGTAGGGCGTTCAGCGCCGCCTCGCACGTGCGCCAGTCGTAGTCGGTCGCCCAGTAGCGTGCGAGCTCCTGGATCAGTGCGAGCGGCACGCCCTGCGAGTGATCCGCGACGGTCTCCTTCTCCGGCCAGTTCGTGGCCGCGATGCGCCGGCGCAAGTCGTCGATCTGCTCCTCTGGAATCTCGATCTGGAATGGACGGATCTCGGTGGCGGTCTCGATAGTGCTACTCATGACGACCTCCGTACTTGGTAGATGCGGTTTTGGATGACCTCCTCTCCGGTTCGGGGGACTCGAGCTCGAGACTACGCCCCCCGCTGGGGGCTGTGCAACGAAGGTCACCAGAGCGCCACGATCATCGCCCGTCGTCTGGTGACATTCCCGAACACTGGCCCAGCCGAACGCCGCCTCCTTCGCGCGTAGATTGGTCTTGCCATGTCGAGCTGGTACGACTCCTGGGCGGATCGATATGCGGAGTGGTCGACTGGCGTCACTGCTGACGTCCCGTTCTACGTTGGGCTTGCCCGTGAGGCTGACGGGCTACTGGTCGAGCTTGCGGTCGGTAACGGGCGCGTTGCGATCCCGGTTGCTCAGGCAACGGGCAGGCGTGTGGTCGGGATTGACTCTTCGCCGGCGATGCTCGCGCAGGCTCGACTGCGCGCGGCTGAGGAGGGAGTCGAGCTCGACCTGCGCGAAGGTGACATACGAGAGCTTGAAATCGACGAACCGGCGGCCTTGATCTACTGCCCCGGGCGGTCTCTGCTGCATCTGCCCGCCTGGGCCGATCGTCGCCGTTGCTTCGAGCGGGTCGCGGCGTCGCTTCGGTCTAACGGCCGCTTCGCCTGGAACTCGTTCGCCTTCGACCATCACGTCGCATCCGCCATAGACGGCCAGCATGCCGACACGCCGTTGCCACACACGAGCCACTACAGCGTCAGCGATAACCGAGTCGACATCACCTTGGACGATGGTGGAACCGGTTCGCTCTGGTGGGCAACCAAGAACGAATGGCTGGGGCTTCTGGACGTCGCGGGCCTGCGTCTGGAAGCTCTCTATGGCGGATTCGCCGGCGAGCCGCTCCACGACAACAGCCCCGAGTACGTCTTCGTGGCCCGTCGCTAAGTCGCTCAGCCTGGCCCGTCCCGACTCGCATCCTGGGGTTCCGAAGACGCCTTAACGCGGATCTAGTGGGCCATCGCTCGGGGAACATTCCCGAACACTCGCGCAGGCGAGGGTGGGCGAACGGCGAAACGCGAAACGCCTTCCGCCGCCTCTCGTGGATGGCCTTGATCAGGGCGTAGAGCCGGGCACGAACTCGCGAACCTCCTGCGCACAACGGCAGGCGACGGCGATCCTGCCAGCCCACTCCAGCGCCTCCTCGCGTGAGGGAACGTCGACCACCGAGAATCCGCCGATGTACGCCTTGCTCACAGGGTATGGGCCGTCGGTGACCGTCCCGTCGGTGGCCACCACGCTCACCTCTTCGTGGGAATGCAGCCCGCCGCCGAACACCCAAACGCCGGCGTCCTTTGCCTCTTGCACCACCGCGTGCGCTGCCTCGGCCACGTCGGGGAGATCCTCCTCGGGAAACGTCATTGCGCCGTCATCGAACGAGATCAGATACCGCGTCATCTCACGACTCCTTTCTCGGCGGCCTGCTCCGGCCGCATCTCACCCTGCTGCGGACACACGCGCAATGGAGACCGACAACCACCGAGAACTCATCGGCCCGGCCAGATCCAGCCTCACTTCTTCGGGCGTCATCGCGGCACACTTGCGCACGCGCGGGATCCGTCACCAGGCATTCCTCCCCACGGGAGCCACTGCGCTCGCAGCTCTTGCGCCTTCCTATGCTCGGCGTGGGTCTGGAGCGCGTGACGCGAAGAAGCGCTCGACTGTGTCGAGCGGCTCGATGCTTCGTTGAGCGCGAGCGAGTATGAGGGCACCTTCGAGCGCAGCCATGAGCACCGTCGCGTGCGCTTCGGCTTCCGCCGGCGACGCCCCGAACCTGGCGTAGGCGTCGACGACTGGCGCTCGCCACCCTGCGAACGCGTCGCGGACATGGGTGCGGAGGCTGTCGTTGTCGGCCGCGTCGCAAATGGTCGCGGCCAGTGGGCAGCCCAGGGCGAAGTCGTGATCGACGAGCAGGCGCCGCCATGGGGCCACGATCACACTGAGGGCCTCGGGGAACGTCTCGGCGTCGCCGAGCTTGTGCTCGAGATCGCCGAAGAGGTCAACGAGCGCGACATCGATCGCTTCGGTCACGAGTTGCGTCTTGCCGCCCGGGAAGAAGCGGCCGAGCGAGCCGCGGGGGCCGCCGGAGTGGGCAACGACCTCGCGGAGTCCGGTGCCGTGGATACCACGCTCGCGGATGAGGGTCGCTGCGCTCTGCACCATGCGCGCTCGCGCCGGAGAGCGCCAGCGATCGGCGGCCGGGTCCTTCGTTTCGTTCCTTGCAGCCATAGCAGCAGGGTAGGGCATTTAGATGACGACCGTCATCGCTTCTGCTAGCGTCTGACTCCGATGACGACTGTCATCGAATGCCGAACGGACAGAAGGAGACAGTCACATGAGCGCCGAAGCGATTGCGCCGATCACCACCTACTTCCGAGTCTGCGACGGGGTGCGAGTGAGGTTCGCCGACAACAAGGCGGACTCCGAGGTCACGGTGCTGCTGCTGGCGCCGTGGCCCGAAAGCCTTTGGGCCTTCCGTCACATCTGGCACCGCGTCTCGGCAGTGGGGCGGGCGGTCGCCATCGACATGCCGGGGTTCGGCCACTCCGATGGTCGCCCGGAACTGATCGCTCCGGACGCCTCGGGAGCGTTCCTCGCGGGCCTGATCGACGAATGGGGCCTCGGGGCTCCGCACGTCGTCGGCCCCGACGTCGGCACGGCCGCGGCGCTCTTCCTCGCCGCGAGGGCTCCGGAGCGCGTAACGAGCTTGACCGTCGGCGGCGGCGCCGTTCGCTTTCCGATCGAAGCAAGCGGTGCGCTCAAGGACATCATCGAAGCGCCGAGCCTGGACGTCGTGCGCGGGCTGGACGCCAGGACCAACATCGGCTACGCCGTCGAGGCCGCTGCCGCGAGCGAGAGCGAGCCCGAAGTCCACGAGGACTATGTCAGCGCCTATGACCTCGGGCGCTTCGCGGAGTCGGCCCGGTTCGTCCGGCATTACCCCGAACAGAACCCGGTGTTGCGCGATCTGCTGCCGACGATCACCACACCGACCCAGATCGTGGCCGGGCGCGACGATGACCTCGTGCCGTGGTCGAACAACCAGTACCTCGACGAACTCCTCCCGAACAGCGAGATCCATCCTCTCGACGCCGGTCACTTCGCGTGGGAGCAAGCAGCTGAGGAATACGGCCGCCTGGTGGTCGACTGGGTCAGCGGCGGATATCGGCGCGTCGCGGCCTAGGCGGCGACAGACCGCTCAAGAGACATTCCCGCACAACGAGCCTTGCCACGTCGAGGGACACTCCGGAACTCTCGCGCAGGCGGCGGTGTTGCTCCGGACGGATGGCTGATCGCGAGAGAACTACCCCAGCTGGTCGCGGCGGCGTGTCAGGTAGGCGGTCTCGGCCGTGTTGCCCGCCAGCTCGATGGCTTTGTCGTACGCCGCGCGCGAATTCTGACTGCGGCCCAGCCGGCGCAGCAGGTCGGCGCGGCTCGCATGGTAGGCGTGATAGCCGTCCAACTTGTCCTCAAGGCGGTCGATAGCCGCCAGTGCCACCTCAGGGCCGTCAAGCTCAGCGACCGCGACGGCCCGGTTGAGGGCGATGATCGGCGAGGGGTCGAGGCGGACGAGCTGGTCGTAGAGCGCGACGACCTGCGACCAGTCGGTGTCGCGCACTTCGCGGGCGGAGGTGTGCACGGCGTTGATCGCAGCGAGGATCTGGTAGCGACCCGGAGCCACCCCGGCGGCCAGGCGCTCGCGCACCAGCCGGTGACCCTCGGCGACCAGCGCCGCGTCCCAGGCTCCACGGTCCTGCTCGTCGAGGGGGATTAGTTCGCCGCTCGCCGAAACCCGGGCGGTGCGGCGGGCCTCGGTGAGGAGCATCAGCGCCAGCAGTCCGGCCACCTCACCGTCCTCCGGCATGAGGGCACGGATCAGGCGAGCGAGCCGGATCGCCTCGGCGGTCAGGTCGTGACGTACGGGATCAGTGTCGGGGCCGGTCGCCAGGTAGCCCTCGTTGAAGACGAGGAAGAGGACGGCGAGTACGCCGGAGACGCGTGCCGGGAGATCCTCCGCGGACGGCACCCGATAAGGAATGCGAGCCGCCTTGATCTTGGCCTTCGCGCGGGTGATCCGCTGCCCCATGGTGCTCTCCTGCACCAGGAAGGCGCGGGCGATCTCGGGCACGGTCAGACCGCCGACCATGCGCAGCGTCAGCGCCACGCGGCTCTCCATCGCGAGCGCCGGGTGACAGCAGGTGAAGATCAACCGGAGCCGCTCGTCGTCGATGGCGCCGAGAGGCTCGGGCGGGTCGTCGTCGTCGTACAACATCTGAGCCTCCCTCTGCTTGTCGTCGCGCTTGTTCTCGCGCCGGATCCGGTCGATGGCCTTGCGTTTGGCGGTGGTGGTCAGCCAGGCGCCGGGGTTGGGAGGTACCCCGTCGGCCGGCCACCGCCCGACGGCGGTTGCGAATGCCTCGGCCGCCGCCTCCTCGGCGATGTCGAGGTCACCGAAACGCCTGGTCAGGGCGGCGACCACCCGCGCCCACTCCTCGTGGTGGGCGCGGGTGATCGCCTCCCGGACGTCGATCACAGGAACGGCCGCACCTCGACCTTCCGATTGCAGTGCTTCGACCCCTCGGCGGCGAGCTTGAGCGCTACGTCGAGATCGGGGGCCTCGATGATCCAGAAGCCGGCGAGGTACTCCTTCGACTCCAGGAAGGGCCCGTCCGTGAACACCGTCTCGCCACCCCGGTTGTCGATGACGGTGGCCGTGCCGGGCGACTCGAGGCCGCCTGCGAAGACCCAGTGGCCATCGGCCTCGAGTCGGTCGTTGAACGCGTTGATGGCAGCCATCTCGGTCGGGGTGGCGAGGTCGGGCTTGTCGTGGATCACGGAAAACAGGTACTGCATCTCGAATCATCTCCTTTGCTTTGGGGCGCCCCTCGTGGGCGGCCGCTCACCCCTACTACGAACACCTCTGCCCGATCCGACACCGCCTCAAAGAGTTCTTTCAAGGACTTCCGGTTCGCCGGTGTGAGCGATCCGACAGCGAGACGGTTTCGCGGCGACCTTACGCCGGCGGCGGGTCGCGATCGGACGCATCAGGCGTCGAAGTCACGCTGTCTGATCTTAGGTGCCGGATCCAGGGTCATTCCCGAACTCTGGCCCAGAGCCCCCGGCCTGTCGTTGAGTGCAGTCCGTGACCAGTCGAGTAGGCTCGAAAGCCCGTGTTTGATCACGTCGAGATCAACGTCAGTGACATGGATTCCAGCCGGCGTTTCTTCGAAGCGGCTCTCACGCCGCTCGGCTACGAGATCTCGTTTGAGTCGCCAGAGTGGATCGATATGCAGGCAACCGGCCGAAGCGATTTCGGGCTCGTCCGCCGCGACCCGGTCGGGCCTACAGTGCACCTCGGATTTGAAGCGCCAGATCGCGCCGCCGTAGACGCGTTCCATGCGGCCGCCCTTGCAGCTGGCGGCAAGGACAACGGGCCCCCGGGGCTCCGGCCCGAGTATGGCGACCACTACTACGCTGCGTTCGTGATCGGTCCCGACGGACATAACGTCGAGGCCGTCACTAAACGCGCTGAATAGCGCTTACCTCGTCGCCGAGGAGAGGGAGCAAGCAGACTCGAACCCGCGACGGGCTCGGGTGACATCTCACGAAGGCTCGCTCTGGCGTCACTCCGCAACACTGGCCCATGCCATGACCGTTACGCCTGCTCATCCGGGGGCGGACCGGCGCGATGCCAGGCCTGTCCTGAGCTCTGACGCAGCTACGAAACTCACCGCACCAACGCTGCAGCCGCTCCAGAAGCCCGGCTAGCTAGACATCGCCGAGCGATACCCCGTCGCGGCCGGGCCCGCCAGGCGCGCGCTCATGACGGTCTCCGCAGCCTCCGCGCTCTGCGAGTGCCCGGTCACGGCCGACAGGAAGTCCTCCCGGTCGAGCGCGTAGAGGACGGCATTCGTCTTCGCCGTCACGGTCGCCGTTCGCGGGATGTCGCGCAGAAGCGCTATCTCGCCGAAGTACCCGCCTGCGTCGAGCTCCGAGATCGTCTGACCGTCCTGCGACACCTCGATCTCGCCCTCGGCCACGATGTAGAAGCGGTCGCCCGCGTCGCCCTCGCGGATGATCACCGTGCCGGGATCCACCCGTAGCGGCACGAGGCGCGCGGCCAGGTGCTCGAGCGACCCGCCGGGGAGCGGAGCAAAGATCGGAACCGATGCGAGCACGCGGAGCTCGTCGACGTCCGGCGCGGGTGCCGCTGCGTCGATGCGCGCGACGGTCACTCCGGAGACCGCCACGAGCGCGGGCAGCAGAAGACCCGTCACGACGATCGCTGTGTCGATGCCGAGCAGTGCAATGAGGGCCGGTGCGATTGCGGCACCGATGCCCATCGCCGCGAGGAAGAGCATCTGGATGACACCGAACACTCGCGCGAGCACCTCGTCCGGGACGGCGCGTTGGATCAGCGTCAAGCCAGAGACGTCAGCGAAGGTGTGGCCGAGGCCCATGACAGCGAAGGCAAGAAGTGCGACGGTCACGTTGTGCCAGAGGCCGAGAGCGACGAGCGGAAGCCCCGCGATGACGAGGCCGGCGAGAAACGGCGGGCTGAGGCGCTTGGCGCCGGTCAGCGTCAGTGCCGACACGGCCCCGACGAAGGCGCCCACGCCGAGCGCGGCGTTCAGGTATCCGACGCCGCTCTCGCCCAGACCGAGGAGCTCGATCGCCGCGACGACGATGTACACCTGGACGAGGCCGAACATTCCGGTGAGAGCGGTCAGCAACAGGACCAGCACGCGTAGGGACGGGTTTCGGGCGAGTGTTGTGAAGCCCGCAAGACGCTCGGCCGCGATGGTCGACGCGTCGAGCTCCCGCTTCGGCTTCTCCTCGCGCTCGATCGACATGAGGAGGACGAACAGCGCCGACACGGCGATCAGCGCGGCCGTCATGGTGAAGACCGCGCCGATGCTTGCCGAGGCCAGAAGGACACCGGCAATAGCTGGTCCGGCGAAGATCGCGATGCTGTCGATGCCGCTTGCGACGGCGTTCGCTGCGGTGAGCTCCTCAGGCGTTCGCGCGAGCGTCGGTGTGAGCGCTGCCTGCGCCGATCTGAACGGCGTGGTCGCAATCGTCGCCGCGATCGAGAACGCATAGACCACGAGGGGATCTGCGTCCGCGAACACGGCCAGTGCGGCTGCCGCAACCAGGAGGACGCGGATGACGTTCGTGTACAGCAGGACCTTCTCGCGGGGATAGCGATCGCCGAGCATCCCGGCAAACGGGGCGACGAGAGCGGCCGGAATGAGACGGACGAGGAACACGAGCCCGACGGCCTTCTCGCCGCCGACCGTGTAGGCGTAGACGGAAACGGAGATGAGGAACGCGTAGTGGCCGACGACCGCAGACGCCCACGCGAGCTCGAGCCAACGCAGATTCGCGTTGCGCCAGACGGCCGCGAACGCGGCGGCCGACTCCCTCAGACGGGCTCGGACTCCACCCACAGGCGCCAGCATCTCATCGGGACTTGCGGAATGAAAGAGGACGAGGGAAGATTTCGGAACCTTGCGCGGTCTTGTGTGACGGAACCGCGCTTCGAGCGCACGGACAGGAGGAGCAGATGCCGGAAGACAAGACGGACTTCAACAGCGAGGTAGCGAGCGCCAACGAGGAGCCGGACGTCGAGGGTCACGTGGACATGGGCCTGGATCTCAGTTCGGACATGTCCAGCGACCTGGCGGGCGCCAACGAGGAGGAGCCGGAGGTCGAGGGTCACGTCAACGTGGTCACGGACCTCACGGACCTCAGCGCCGACCTCAGCGCCGACCTCAGCGCATAGGCGACGGTCGAGCGGCCAGGCGCCGCAGTAAGGTTTGAAAGGCCCGGTCTTCCGGGCCTTTCTTATGCGCCGAGTGTCGCGGCGAGGTCCTTCAGGAGCCGCATGCCTGCGGCCCGCCGATCGTCCTCGAGCGCGTCGACCGCGGACGCGAGTCTGGCGATGACAGCGAGGTCACCGTCCTCGTCGCCGATGAGCCGGTTCGCCTGTCGCGCCTTGAGGAGCAGCTCGACGGCGATCGCGGCCTGATTGGCGAACAGGCCCAGAAGCTCCATCTCGCGCAGGCTGAACAGCGACTGCTCCGGCCGATCGAGGACGGAGAGCACGCCGAGCACACCCTCTTCGTGCAGGAGCGGCGCCGCCATGAGCCCCTTCGGGACGTAGCCGCTGCCCTCGGCCACGTCTCGTGACCACCGAGGATCCGAGTGGACGTCCTCGATGACGAGTGGCGTTCGTGTCGAGAGCACCCAGCCGGCGATTCCCGTCCCTGCGGGGAACCGGGTGCCGAGGAGCGTGTCCTCGCCCTCGCCGACGACGGCCTCGAAGACGAGCTCCTCCGTCTCGGTGTCGAGGAGCAGGATCGACGACGCTGTGGCGCCGAAGATCGAGCGTGCGACCTCGACGATCGCCGACAAGAGCGCCCGGAACGACTCCTCCGAGCCGACGACTCCCGCCGCCACGGCAGCGTGCAGATCGGGCTTGCTGGTCACGTCCCACCCCCTACGTTGGTCGCGGTCAGATAGAGGACGTTCTTGAGCTGGAACGGCGTCAGCTCGGGGTGCTTCGCGAGGATCAGCGCGCAGATCGCGCTCAGGTGCGGGGTCGCGAAGCTGTTTCCGGAGACCGTGACCGAGCGCCCGTCGCTCCACGGCACCTCGACGTTCACTCCGCGCCCGAAGAACTCCACCGGGGGGCTCGGGTTGTAGAAGAACGCGAGCGGGTCGTCCTCCTCGTGGCTCCCGACCGAGATCACCGAGGAGAAGCGCCACGGGTAGCTCTCGACGGGCATGTTGTGGGCCGAGGCCACGAGCACCGTTCGCCGGAAATACGCGCTGTCGGCAAGTTCGTGGAGCACGACCGCGAACGGCTTCTTCGTCGTCGAGAGGCTCATGTTGATCACGTCGTACCCCTGCTCGATCGCGTACCGGAGCCCCGCCAGCAGCACCCCGCCCGTGCCCGTGAAGCTGGACCCGAGCACGCGGACACTCGAGAGCCGGCAGTCGGGAGCCAGCGAGCGCACGATCCCGGCACATGCGGTGCCGTGCCCCGAGACGTCGCCCTCGGTGTCCTCGGTCGCGACCGTCTCCTCGTCCTCGTCGACGGAGATGGCGACCGCGCTCTCGAGCCCGCCCACGCTCGGGTGCTCGCCGTCGACGCCGGAGTCGAGGATGCAGACGCGCACGCCCTCGCCCGTCGACCCGCCGAACGCCCACTCGCGCGTCACGCGCTCCGGCCAGTCGCCCGGGAGTGCGATCCGGTCGACCGCGTCCTTCGGCAGGCTCCAGGCGGGAAGGGCAGCCTGGCTTGCGTCCTCGCTCACGCGCGGATCGTAGAGCTATCCGTCAGCGCTCGGTGAGCCTGCGACGGAGCTCCTCGAGAAGACGCTCGCCCGGTTCGTACCCCGCCAGCCCGAGCGCCTTCTCGAGATCCGCGATGAGCGCAGCCCTGAACTCGAGGTCGGCCTCGGCCCGCGAGACGATCTCGTCGAGCGAGCCGCGGACGCCCGGCAGCTCCTGCGCAGCCTGCATCCAGCCACTCGGCGCAGGACGCAGGATGCGTAGGAGCTCGCCGATCCGTTCTTCTTCGAGCGCGCGATCCATCTACACACCAGACTCCGAAGAGGGCTCGCTTCTTCCCTCGAGTTGCTCGCGGAGTTTTACGAGGCAGCGTGCGATGCGGCTCGCGATCGTGCCGGCGGGGAGATCGAGCTCGGTCGAGATGGTGCGGTAGCTCTGGTCGCGGGTGAAGAAGCGGTCGAGAATGTCCCGGCACGGCTCGGGCAGCGTGGCGAGGGCCTCGCGGACGGCGAACGCCTCCTCGATCTCGTCGAGATCGCGCGCGATGTCGTCCGAGACGAGCTCCGCGACCGGCTGCTCCCTCCGCCCTCGCGCGACCTGGTCGATGCACAGGCGGCGGGTGAGCTGCGCGATCCAGGGCCGCAGGGCGGAGTCGTCGCGGAGCGAGCCGAGATGCGTGTACGCGCGCGCGAACACCTCCTGGTAGACGTCCTCGGCATCGGCCTCCGTGAGTCGGAAGCCGCGGGCGCAGACGGCGTACACATAGCGCGAGAAGCGCTCGACGAGCTCGTTCCAGGCGTCCGCATCCCCGTTTCGACAGCGCTGGACGAGCTCGGCGTCAGTCAGGGTCGAAAGCGAGGTCACTCTTTGCATTCTCACCGGATCGAGGCGAGAACACGACGGGCGCACTCGGCGGCGGCTTGCTCCGATGCGCGGGCCCGCTCGAGGCGCGGGTCTCCGGGGCGCATCGCGAGGTTGACCTCGACGAGGTGGGCGGCGGCGCGCGCGCCACCGGCGGCCAGCGCGACGGCGGCTGCGGCATCCGCCCGGTACGCCGGCCTCGCCGTGCTCCGCGACGACCGCGCCGAGCGCGGCGACGTCCGCGCCCAACTCGGCGACCTCGAGCGGGATCGCCGCCGCGCGGTCGAGCGCCTGCTCGAGCACGCCGCGGCTCTGCGCGGGGCCCTCGGGGTCGGCCGCGGCGCGAAGCGCGTCGGACGCGGCATCCCAGGCCTCGGCGTCGACGTGCGCGAGCGGCGCGGTGCGGTCCTGCAGCGTCAGCGCCTGGGCGACGATTCCCTTCGAGTCGGGGAGGACGCTGATCGACGAGCGCGCGACCATCGCGACGAGGCTCGCCGCGAAGGCGACGGTCAAAGCGGCCGCCGAGCCGCCGCCGGGCGCCTTGTCGCCCGCCGACAGTTTCTCGAGGAAGTCGCCGAGCCGCAGATCGAGGTAGTTCTCGCCGTCCAGTTCAGGCGCAGTGTACGGCTGCCGGCTCGCGGTTCCTAGCCCTCCCAGCGCTCCTAGACTTCGCCGTCGTGCCGCTGTACCTGACCGAGGAGGAGGTCGCCGGGCTGCTCGAGCCTGCGGATGCGGTCGCGGCGATCGAGGAATGCTTCCGGCGGATGGCGCGTGGACAGGTGGTGAACGCTCCCCGGCGGCGCCTGCAGCTCTCGGCGGGATCCCTGGCGGACATGGCGGCGTCCGATCTCGAGCTCGGCCTTGCCGGGGGAAAGCTGTACGCCGCGACCGGCGACGGGGCCTCGTTCGTCGTCTGCCTGTTCGAGACGGAGGGCCCGACGCTCGCGGGCGTCATCGAGGCGGACCACCTCGGCCGGCTGCGAACGGGTGCCGCGAGCGGAGTCGCAGCGCGCTACCTCGCGCGCAGCCGAAGCGCGCACGCTCGGTGTCATCGGCTGCGGGCACCAGGCGGAGACGCAGGTCGGGTGCATTCGCGCGGCGGTCCCCGCGCTCGAACGCGTGGTGGCGTACTGCCGGTCGGAAGAGCGGCTCGCCGCGTTCTGCGAGCGGGTCGGCGCAGAGCCGGCGGAGAGTCATCACGAGGCGGCGGCGCAGGATGTGGTCGTGACCATCACGAGCTCCCGCGACCCCGTCCTGCGCGGCGAGTGGCTGCGGCCGGGCGCGCTCGTCGTCGCGGCCGGGGCGAACGTCGCGAGCAAGCGTGAGCTCGACAACGCCGTCCTCGAGCGGGCGTCCTTCGTCTGCTGCGACTCCCTCGAGCAGGCGCGGCTCGAGTCGGGCGACCTGATCGAGCCGATCGCCGCAGGAGTCCTCGACTGGCTCGAGGTGCACGAGCTGCACGAGGTCGTCGCGGGCGAGGTCGCCGGGCGTCAGTCGGACGACGACATCGTCGTCTTCAAGTCGAACGGGCTCGCCGCGTGGGACGTCGCGATCGGAGCGGAGGCGTTGCGGCTCGCGCGCGAGCGCGGGGTCGGGACGGTCGTCTGACGCGTCCCTAGGCCGGCTGCTCGACCGTCGCCTTCGCGTCCTCGATCGCGTCCTTCGAGATCGCGCCGACGATCTCCGGCCGGTCGAGCAGCCTCTTCTGCTGCTCCGGCGACAGCCGGTTCTGGACGTACTTGTCCTGGAGGATCTCCGCGAGCGGCCGACCGCGGTCGTGCTCGCGGATGACGTAGCGCGCCACGTGCTCCTCGGCCGAGCTCCGCTGGAACAGGAACGAGAAGATGTTCTTGAAGCCGGACACGAGACGCGATTGTATCCCGGGTGCAATGAAGCGAAGGTCGCGCGAGGGCCGGTTCGCCGAGCGCACGCTCGCAGGCGTCGACGACGCCGGCGCGGAGGAGCGGATCGTGCTCTGGATCGAGCGGCGTGCCGGAGGGGTCTGGGCCGTCGCGCGCGCGGTCAACCCGCACCTGCGGGAGTCGGACGACACTCGCTCCGAGGACCTCGTGTTCGAGGGCTACGAGCTCGACGACGCACTTCAGCGCGCGAACGAGGCGCTCGAGGACGACGTCGTCGTGCTCGAGTCGGACGGCCGGTCGGTGGACGCGAGGCCGTTCACGCGCAAGGAGGTCCTGCCCCTGCTCGAGCGCTGGTTCTTCAACCGCTAGGGCGCGGACTCGGCTTCGCCGACTCCGCGTTAGAAGATGGGTTCTCCTAACGCAGAGCGAAGCTCTGCGCTAGCCTGCCGCGTTTCGTGCAGATCCGCGTCGGACACAGTCCCGATCCCGATGACGCGTTCATGTTCTGGGCGCTGACGACTGACCTCGTCGACACCCGCGGCCACCTCTTCGAGCCCGTCCACGCGGACATCCAAACCCTGAACCAGTGGGCGCGCGCGGGTCGTCTCGAGGTGACGGCGATCTCGCTCGCCGCGTACCCGTTCGTGCAGGAGGACTACGCGCTGCTGCCGCACGGCGCGAGCATCGGCACGGGGTACGGGCCGATCCTCGTCGCGCGTCGGCCGATGTCGCGCAACGAGCTGTACGAGGTCGAGATCGTCGTGCCCGGCGCCTTGACCACCTCCTTCCTCGCGCTCCGGCTCTTCCTCAGCGACTTCCCGTACCGGGTGCTGCCGTTCGAGGACATCCCCGAGGAGGTCGCGTCCGGCCGGGCCGAGGTCGGCCTGCTGATCCACGAGGGTCAGCTCACGTTCGAGGACCACGGCCTCGTGAAGGTGCTCGACCTCGGCGAGTGGTGGCTGCTCGAGACCGGGCTCCCGCTCCCGCTCGGCGTGAACGTCGCGCGCCGCGATCTCGGTGACGGGGTGCTCGGCGAGGTCTCTGCCGTGCTGCGCGAGGCGATCCAGTGCGGCCTCGACAACCGCGCCGAGGCGCTCGAGTACGCGCTCCAGTTCGGGAGGGGCATCGACGCGGCGATCGCCGACCGCTTCGTCTCGATGTACGTGAACGAGCTGACGCAGGACTACGGCGACGAGGGGCGGAAGGCGGTCACGGAGCTCTTGCGCCGCGGCGAGGTGCTCGGGGCGTTCCCGGCGCCCGTTCACGTGGACTTCGTCGGATAACGTCGGTCTCGCTGATGCGGGCTGTCGTTCTGTCGGGTGTGCGCACGCCGATCGGCCGCTACGGCGGTGCGCTCTCGGGCGTGCGGCCGGACGACCTCGCCGCGGTCGCGATCGAGGCGGCCGTCGAGCGGGCGGGGGTCGACCCGGGCTCGATCGACGACGTCTTCCTCGGCTGTGCGAACCAGGCCGGTGAGGACAACCGGAACGTCGCGCGCATGGCGCTCTTGCTCGCGGGACTGCCGGAGTCGGTCGCGGGCATTACCGTTGAATCGGCTGTGCGCGTCGGGGCTGTCGGCGGTGGCCTCGGCCGCGCACGCGATCATGGTCGGCGACGCCGACGTCGTCGTCGCGGGCGGCGTCGAGTCGATGTCGCGCGCGCCGCTCGTCATGGCGAAGCCGGACAAGGCCTTCCCCCGCGGCGACCGCACGCTCTGGGACACGACGCTCGGGTGGCGCTTCCCGAACCCGCGGCACGAGGCGATGTTCCCGCTCGAGTCGATGGGCGAGACCGGGGAGAACGTCGCCGAGCGGTGGAACGTCTCGCGGGAGGATCAGGATGCGTTCTCGCTCCGCTCGCAGCAGCGCTGGGCCGCGGCGCAGGAGGCCGGCCGGTTCGAGGACGAGCTCGTCGCGGTCGGAGACGTTGCGGTCGACGAGCACCCGCGGCCGGACACGAGCGCGGAGGCGCTGGCAGGGCTCAGGGCCGTGTTCCGCGAGGGCGGGACCGTGACCGCGGGCAACGCTGCGGGGATCAACGACGGGGCGGCGGCGCTCGTGCTCGCGAGCGAGGAGAAGGCGCGCGAGCTCGGAGTCGAGCCGCTCGGCGCGTTCGTCGCGTCGGCGGTCGCCGGGGTGGATCCGCGGGTCATGGGAATCGGCCCCGTGCCGGCGGTCCGGAAGCTCCTCGAGCGGGCGGGCGTCTCGGTCGACGAGCTCGATCTCGTCGAGCTGAACGAGGCGTTCGCGTCGCAGAGCCTCGCGGTCGTCCGCGAGCTCGGGCTCGACGAGGAGCGCGTCAACGTGAACGGCGGTGCGATCGCGCTCGGCCACCCGCTCGGGATGAGCGGCGCGCGGTTGGTCGTCTCGCTTCTGCACGAGCTCCGCCGTCGCGACGGGCGCTACGGCCTGGCCACGATGTGCGTCGGCGTCGGCCAGGGCGCGGCCGCGCTGTTCGAGCGCTGACCTATTTGAGGAGAAAGTCCAGCAAGAGCGGGTTGACGACCTCCGGGCTGCGGATGTCGGGCCGGTGCCCGCCGCCCGGGATCAGCTCGAGTCGAGCGTTCGGGAGCGCGGCGACGATGCCTTCTGCGAGCGACACCGGGACCGGTGCATCTGCTTCGCCGTGGACGACGAGCGTCGGGCAGCGAACGCGGCCGAGGAGACGCGCCGGGCGCGTCCAGTCGAGCTCGGCTTCCTGGGTCGCGATGACCTCGGGCGACGCCTCGAGGCCGATCGCGGTCATCTCGGCGATCACGTCGTCGGACTCGGCTCGTTGAAGACCGCGTGCATGAAAGGCACGATGAATCCTGGCCAGTCGGCCCGCAAGGCTTGGAGCCGGGCCGGGTCCGGCGGCGCTGGATCGGGCGCGAGGCTCATGTACGGGGCGATGACGGCGATGCGGTCGAACCGCTGAGCGTCGTCGGCGACCAGCAGCACGACCGCATTCAGCCCTCGAGATGCCGTGACGAGCGACGCGCGCTCGATGCCGACGGCGTCGAGCACAGCGAGCGCATCCGCAGCGTGGAGCGGGAAGTCGTAGCCCCGTTCCGGCCGGTCGCTGTCGCCGGCTCCGCGCGGGTCGTACGTGAGGACCGTGGCGTGCGACTCGAGCGCAGCGACCTGGTGTCCGACGACGCGCGCATCGACGAGGTTCCACGTCGGCACGAACAGAATCGCCCGCTCACCTTCGCCGTACAGGTACCAGGCGATCCGCGTTCCATCCGCGCTCGCTGCGGTGCCGCGCTCTCGACAGCGGGGAGCGGCGATCACGCGCGGACGATACAAGCCTGGGTGAAGCAGGCATATGCGAACGCCCGCGTCGCCGAGGCTCGCCCGCGCTAGGCGCTCTCGGCGAAGACGCGCTCGCGCTGCAGGCGCACCCAGACGGTCTGGCCGCGCCAGAGGCCGAGGCGGTCCCACTTCTCGCGGGTCAGCAGCGCCACGATCTCCGCTCCTCCGGCGTCGTGCAGCTCGACCTTCACGTCGCGGCCGAGGATCGTCACGCGCACGATCATCGCCTCCACCGCGCCCTCGTCGGGCTCGCTCGAGAGCTCGAGGTCGTGCGGCCGGACGAGCGCGCCGCCGATCGACTGCGCCTCACCGACGAAGGTCATGACGAACTCGCTCGCCGGCTCGTCGTAGAGCTCGCGCGGGCCTCCGACCTGCTCGAGCCGGCCGTGGTTGATGACGGCGACCTGGTCGGAGATCTCCATCGCCTCCGCCTGGTCGTGCGTGACGAACACCGTCGTCACATGGACGACGTCGTGGAGCCGGCGCAGCCACTCGCGAAGCTCGGCGCGGACGCGCGCGTCCAGGGCGCCGAACGGCTCGTCGAGGAGGAGCACACGCGGCTCCGGGGCGAGCGCGCGGGCGAGGCCCATCCGCTGGCGCTGGCCGCCGGAGAGCTGCGCCGGATAGCGGTCGCCGAAGCTCTGGAGCTGGACGAGGTTCAGGAGCTCGTCCACGCGCTCTCTGATCTCCGTCTTGGGCCGCTTCCGCACCTTGAGCCCGAACGCGACGTTCTCCCGCACGGTCATGTGCTTGAAGGCGGCGTAGTGCTGGAAGACGAACCCGACGTTCCGCTTCTGCGGGGAGAGCACCGTCGCGTCCTTCCCTGCGAGCTCGATCTCGCCCGCGTCCGCGGTCTCGAGCCCGGCGATGATCCGGAGCAGCGTGGACTTGCCCGAGCCGCTCGGCCCGAGCAGCGCCGTCAGGGAGCCGCTCTCGACGTCGAGGGAAACGTCCTCGAGGGCGACGAAGTCGCCGAAGCGCTTCGAGACGTTGCGGACGAGGATGGACATCAGGCGGCCTCCTCACGTGGGCGGATCACGGTCATGGCGACGAGGACGAGGATCGCGATCAGCGCGAGCACGATCGAGATAGCGTAGGCGCCCGCGAGGTCGAGGCTCTCGTAGCTCTCCTGCACGCGGAGGGTCGCCGTCTCGGTCTTCCCCTGCACGCGCCCGGAGACGACGGCGACCGCCCCGTACTCGCCCAGGCAGCGCGCGGTCGTGAGGATGACGCCGTAGATCACGGCCCAGCGGATCGACGGCAGGGTGATCCTCCAGAACGTCTGCCAGCCGCTCGCGCCGAGGGTGCGTGCGGCCTGCTCCTGCTCGTCCCCGATCTCGCGCAGCGTCGGCACTACCTCGCGCGCGACGAACGGCAGCGAGACGAAGATGGTCGCGATCACCATCGCCGGCAGGGCGAAGAGGACCGTGATCCCGTGGTCCGAGAGCCAGCTGCCGAACCAGCCCTCGCGGCCGTAGAGCAGGAACAGAGAAAGACCCACGACGACCGGTGAGAGTGCGAGCGGCAGGTCGATGAACGCGTTGAGGACGCCCTTGCCCGGGAACTTCCGGCGCACGATGGCGAGCGCGCAGACCACGCCGAAGACGGTGTTCACGGGGACCGCGATCGCGGTGATGATCAGCGTGAGCTTCAGCGCGTTGAGCGTCTCCGGCGTCGTGAGCGCGTCCCACGCCGGCGCAAAGCCGTTCTCGAATGTACGCCAGAAGACGATCGCGAGCGGACCGACGAGGATGAGCACGAGGTAGCCGATCGCGACCGTGCGGAGGCCAAGCCTACCCACGGTCGTGCCTCGTCGCGTAGTGCCGGATGACGCCGATCGCGAGCAGCGTGGCGAACGAGATGCCGAGCAGCACGACGGCGACCGCCGCGGCCGCGGTCGTGTCCCCGCTCTCGATCCTCCCGAAGATGTAGACGGACGAGACCTCGGTCTCGAACGGGATGTTCCCGGTGATGATCACGACCGCCCCGAACTCGCCGACGGCCTTCGCGAACGCGAGCGCGACGCCGGAGAGGATCCCGGGGAGGATGCTCGGGAGCACGACCCGCCGGAACGTCGTGAGCTGGGATGCGCCGAGTGAGTGCGCCGCCTCCTCGATCTCCGGATCGAGCTCCTGGAGCACCGGCTGCACCGTGCGGACGACGAAGGGGAGCGTGACGAACATGAGCGCCAGCACGATCGCCGCCTGCGTGAACGCCACGTTGATCCCGACGGGCGACTCCGGGCCGTAGAGCGCGAGGAGCGTGAGGCCCGCGACGATCGTCGGGAGCGCGAATGGGAGATCGATGAGCGCGTTGACCACCGACTTCCCGCGGAAGTCGTCGCGCACGAGCACCCACGCGGTGATGGTGCCGAGGACTGCGTTCAGGAGCGAGACGGCGAGCGACGCAGCGAGCGTGATCTTGAGCGCCGCGACCGCGTCGGGGCTCGTGACGGCGTCCCAGAACGTTCCCGCTCCCTCGCTCGACGCCTGCCAGAGGAGCGCCGCGATGGGGAGCGCGACCATGACGCTCAGGAAGGTCGTGACCACCCCGAGTGACAGGGCGGTGGCCGCCCTGTCGTTTGCCCGCCGCGCGCGGCGTGGCCGCTCGGTTGCCGCGACGCTCGACATGCGCTAGCCGGTGCTGCCTCCGACCTCGCGCTCGACCTCGGCCATGATCCCCGTTCGCGGGTCGAAGAACCTGTCCATGACCTCGGGCCAGCCGCCGACGTCCTCGATCGTGAACTGACCGGGGACGACGGGCAGCTCGTCCCGGTTTTGCTCGAGGACGGACTCGACGACCGGCCGGTAGCCGTTGTCCGCGAAGACCTGCTGTGCCTCCGGCGTCCAGAGGTACTGGAGGAACGCGTCCGCCTTCTCCGTCGCGTCGCTCTCCTCGAGCGCGGCGACCGGGTTCTCGATGAGGATCGTCGAGCTCGGGATCATGAACGGCAGGTCCTCGCCCTGGAGTCGCGAGAAGATCGCCTCGTTCTCGTACGCGAGCAGCACGTCGCCCTTGCCGCTCAGGAACGTGTTCAGCGAGTCGCGCGCGCTCTTGTCCTGGACGACGACGTTCCGGAAGAGCGCGAGCAGGTTGTCCTGCGCCTGCGCGTCGGTCTTGCCCGCCTTCCGCCAGGCGCCGTAGGCCGCCATGATGTTCCAGCGCGCGCCGCCGGAGGTGAACGGGTTGGGCGTGACGACCTCGACGCCCGGCTCCAGGAGATCGTCCCAGTCCTGGATCCCCTTCGGGTTGCCGGGACGCGTGACGAGGACGACGACCGAGTTCGTGACCATCCCCTTGTGCGGCTGGCTCGTCCAGTCGGCCGCGACGAGGCCCGACTCCACGAGCTTGTCGAGGTCGGGAGCCAGCGAGAGCGCGACGACGTCGGCGTCGAGCCCCGCGATCACAGCCCGCGTCTGCTCGCCCGAGCTCCCGTACGACTCCGCGAACGAGACGCCCTCGCCCTCGTCGGTCTCGCGGAAGAGCGACGTCAGCTCCTCGTAAGCCTCACGCGGCGTCGAGTAGGCGACGAGGCTCAGCTCGTTCCCGTCCCCGCTCGACTCGGAGGACCCGCCGCAGGCGGTGAGAGCGAGTGAGGCGAGGGCGAGTAGCGCGGCGATCCCGGCAGTGGCGCGACGGCGCATCGGCTCTCCTTTCATTGTTTTCTGCACAATGTTGACAAGCTTGGTCAACTTCATAAACCAAGGCGACAAGGTATTGACTGTGTTGAGTGCTGTCAATACGGAACCGATAGAGGAGGCCGCCTATGTGGGTATCGCGGAGAACCGACTACGCGACGCGCGCGATCCTCGCGCTCGCCATCGAGGGCGGGGGCCCGCTCAAGCTCGAGGCGCTCGCTCGCCGGACCGCCGTGCCGCAATCGGTCCTCGAGCAGGTGATGCCGACGATGCGCACAGCCGGGATCGTCCGCTCGGAGCGCGGCCCGTCGGGCGGCTACCGGCTGAACAAGGCCCCTGAGGAGATCACCCTCGAGCGAATCGTGCGTCTCTTCCAGGGCCCGCTCGCCCCGATCAGCTGCGCGACGCGGCACAACCCGGAGCCGTGCCCGATGATGATCGGCTGCTCGCTCCGCGACGTTTGGGAGGAGCTGCGCGACGCGACGATCACGCTCCTCGGCGGCGTCACCTTCGCCGACCTGGCCTCGGACGCAGGCGGGCCGTGGCTCGACCCGTCGCTGCTCGTCCCCGTGCCCGCGGCGGACGCCGACGCGCCCGCGTAGCTCGCAGCGGATGGGCCGCGGAGTCTGAAGCCGGACCCGGATCGCCGCTCTGGCGATATCGTCCCGGCGATGGCGGTCGCGACGCGCGAGTACGGGCTCTTCATCGGCGGCGAGGCGGCGGAGCCCGCGGCCGGTGAGATCCGCGACCTGACCGAGCCCGCGACCGGCGAGCCGCTCGCCCGCGCCGCGATGGCGGGCGAGGCCGACGTCGACCGCGCGGTCGAGGCCGCTCGCGGGGCGCTCGCGGGAGACTGGGGAAAGACCCCAGGCACCGAGCGCGCCCGCCTCCTGCACGCGCTCGCGGACGCGATCGTCGCCAACCGCGCCGAGCTTGCCGAGCTCGAGGCGCGCAACGTCGGCAAGGCGATCTCCTCGGTCAAGGCCGAGCTCCACCAGGCGGTCGAGAACTTCCGCTACTACGCCTCCGCGATCGCGACCATCGGCGGCCGCGCGAACCCGATCGGCGGCTCGCTCCTCTTCTACTCGCTGAAGGAGCCGGTCGGCGTCGTTGGGCAGATCGTCCCGTGGAACTACCCGCTGATGATGTCGACCTGGAAGCTCGCGCCTGCGCTGGCCGCCGGCTGCTCGGTCGTTCTCAAGCCCGACCCGCAGACGCCGCTGACCGCGATCCGGCTCGCGGAGCTCGCGACCGAGGTCGGCTTCCCGGCGGGCTCGCTCAACGTCGTGCCGGGCGACGGCCCGACGACGGGCGCGTACCTCGTCCGCCACCCCGGCGTCGACAAGGTGGCGTTCACGGGCTCGACGAAGACCGGCGGCGAGATCATGCGGCTCGCGTCCGACCTCGTGAAGCGCGTCACGCTCGAGCTCGGCGGCAAGAGCCCGAACCTCGTGTTCGCGGACGCCGATCTCGCGAGTGCGGTCCCGAGCTCGGCGTGGGCGATCTACTACGCGGCCGGCCAGAGCTGCGAGGCGCGCTCGCGGCTCCTCGTGGAGAGCTCGATCTACGACGACGTCGTCTCGCAGATGAGCGACTTCGCGGGCCAGGTCAAGGTCGGCGACCCGCTCGACCCGGAGACGCAGATGGGCTCGCTCATCTCGACCGGGCACCGCGACCGCGTGCACGGCTTCGTCGAGCGCGGCGCCGGCGAGGGTGCCGAGGTCGTCGCGGGCGGCGAGGTGCCGGACGGCGCGGGCGCGTTCTACCCGCCGACGGTCGTCGCCGCGACGAACGACCTCGAGATCGCGCAGGAGGAGGTCTTCGGCCCGGTCGTGACGGTGACGCCGTTCGAGGACGAGAAGGACGCGATCCGGCTGGCGAACGACGTCCGCTACGGGCTCATGGCGACCGTGTGGACCGGCGATCCCGCGCGCGGCCACCGCATCGCGGCGCGCATCAAGTCGGGCACGGTCGGGATCAACATGCCGTACACGGCGTTCCCGGGGATCCCGTTCGGCGGGTACAAGCAGTCGGGCTTCGGGCGAGAGCTCGGGCTCGAGACGCTCGACCTCTACCTCGAGACGAAGAGCGTCGTCGTCTCCACGGGCGCGCGCCCCATCAACCCATTCGGGTTGTAGGCGCAGGGTTGTAGACAGAACGCGCTATAGGTGGGCCGTGCTCGCCGCCGGGACGGCGGCGGCGACGAGCAACGCGGCGTTCGGGATCGGCCTGCCCGTGATCGTCTCCGCAGCTGCGCGAGGAATACGACCTCTCGCTCGGCCAGATCGGCGTCATGCTTGCCGCGTCGTGGGTCGGGACGACGCTGACGCTGCTGCCGTGGGGCCTCGCCGCCGACCGCTTCGGCGAGCGGGTGGCGCTCACGGTCGGGATGCTCGCGAGCGCCGCCTGCCTCGTCGGCGCGGCGTATGCGTCGAGCTTCGAGGAGCTCGTCGTCTTCCTCCTTCTCGTCGGCGCCGCCGGGAGCGCGGTCAACTCCGCGAGCGGACGCGCCGTCATGCACTGGTTCGGGCACGAGGAACGCGGCTTCGCCCTCGGCGTCAGGCAGACGGCGATCCCGCTCGGCGGCCTGATCGGCGCGTTGACGCTGCCCCCGATCGCCGACGCAGGCGGGTCGGAGGCGGCGTTCCTGTTCCTCGCCGGGCTCATCGTGGCCGGCGCGATCGTCGGCGCGCTCGTGCTGCGCGGCCGAGACGCGGAGGACGGGATCGAGCCCGCCTCGGTCGCGCGGACGATCGCCGACACGAAGCTGTGGCGGCTCTCGGTCGGCAGCGGCCTCTACCTGTACGCGCAGATCGCCGTGCTCGGCTTCGGAGTGCTCTTCCTCGTCGACGAGCACGGCTTCTCGGAGCACTCCGCGGCGCTCGTGCTCGCGGCCGGGCAGGTGCTCGCGGCCGCCTTCCGTATCGGCGGAGGACGCTGGTCCGACCTCATGGGGGCGCGAATCGTGCCGCTGCGGCGAGTCGGCGTCTCGATCGTCGCCGTGATGCTGCTGACGGCGCTGCTCGCAGGCGGGCCCGAGCGGCTGCTCGTCCCCACGCTCGTCCTGGCCTGCGGGCTGACGATGGCCTGGAACGGGCTCTCGTTCACCGCCGCCGCGGAGCTCGCCGGAGCACTGCGAACCGGTGCCGCGATCGGCGTCCAGCAGACCGTGCTCGCGGCGATCGGCGTGGCTGCACCTGTGCTCTTCGCGGCGACGGTGTCGTGGATGTCGTGGCCGGCGGCCTTCGTGGTCGCCGCGCTCATCCCGCTCGCCGGCTGGTGGCTGCTCGCCGCGCTGAGCGAGAGACATACTGCGGCGCGATGAGGGTTCTCGAGCGGCTCGAAGAGCTGTACGCGATCGGAGGCGGGCCGGGCGCGAACCGGCCCCACGGCAGCCCGGCAGAGGACGAGGCGCACGAGCTCGCGGCGGCGTGGATGCGCGAGGCCGGGCTCGCGGTCGAGGTCGACGAGTGCGGAAACCTGCTCGGTCGCTCTGCGCGGCGCGACGAAGTCTGGGTCGGATCGCACCTCGACACGGTCCCGCGCGGCGGTCGCTACGACGGCGCGCTCGGCGTGGTCGCCGGGATCGAAGCGGTCGAGCGGGCCGGAACCGGGTCGGTGGTCGCGTTTCGCGGCGAAGAGGTCGGCTGCGTCGGCAGCCGTGCGCTTGTCGCCGCCGGAGTGGGGCTCCCTCGTGCGTTCCTCGAGCTCCACGTCGAGCAGGGGCCGGTGCTCGCGGACGCGGGTGTCCCGCTCGGCGTCGTGACCTCGATCGTCGGCTACGCACGCGGCGACGCTCGTGTTCGAAGGGCGGGCGGGGCACGCGGGGACGACACCGATGTCTGCGCGGGACGACGCGCTCGTTGCCGCTGCGGAGAGGATCCTCGAGATCCGCGACGCCGCGTGGGCGGTCGACGGGCGCCGTCGCGACCGTCGGCGAGCTCGAGGTCGAGCCGGGCGCGAGCAACGTCATCCCGTCGCGCGCCCGGATCTCGGTCGACGTCCGCGCGCCCGACGCGGACGGCCTCGCACGGCTCGTCGCGGGGATCGGCTTCGAGCCTGCCCAGTTCACCGAGCCGGCTTCGATGGACGCCGCGCTGCGCGACGTCCTTCACGCCGAGATCGCGGCGCGGGGCCTTGCGTCCTTCGAACTTCCCTCGGGCGCCGGGCACGACGCCGGGATCCTCGCCGCAGCCGGCGTCCCGAGCGCGATGCTGTTCGTCCGTAGCCTGAACGGCGGCGTCAGCCACTCACCGGACGAGCTGTCGTCGGACGAGGACGTGTCCCTCGCGGTCGAGGTCCTGACGGCCGCACTCGCCCGCCTGGTCTCGTAGGGGCGACGCTTGCGTCGCCCTCGTCTGTCGCAGGAGGGCGAGGCAAGCCTCGCCCCTACGACTCCCTGAACGAGATGTCCTGGGCGCCTTCCCAGAGCATGCGTCGGCCGAGCTCGCGGAGGTTCTCGTTCCCGGAGACGATCGTCGCGAAGTGGTTCCCGGCGAGCGCGCCCGCCTTGCTCGCGAACGCGACGTAGCCGTATGCGAGCAGGAGCTCGGTCTCGCTCACGCCGCCCGGGTAGAAGATCAGCTCGCCCGGGCTCGGGTAGCGCGTTGCGTTCTCGGGGCCGATGCCGACGTCGAGGTCGCCCATCGGGATCCAGCCGCCCTCGCCCGACCAGCGGACGTGGATGATCTTCGACTCGAGCGGGAGCATCCGCCGGAACGCGGCCACGGTCTCGGGCGCGGCCTCCTCCTCGAAGCGCGCCTCGAACGCGAACCCGCCGGCGGTGATCTCGAGCACTGCCTCGTCACTTGGCGGACCCTAACGCTGAGCGATCCAGGCGGCGAGGAGCTCGCGCTCCTCCTCGGTCATCCCGGTCGCGTTGCCCGGAGGCATCGCCTGCGTCAGCACCGCCTGGCGCTCGATGTCCTCGGCTCGCGCCTCGATCTGCGGCTTGCGTCTCCAACTGCACTCCGAGGGGCGCCGCGGCGCCGGAGTGGCACGTCGCGCAGCGCTCCTCGACGATCGGCTGGATCTGCGCGAACGAGACGGGAGCCGCGTCCGAAGACGAGCGCTCCCTCCGGCTGCAGCCAGAACGCGAGCGCGACGACTGCCCGCCGCGGCCGCGCCGAGGATCCACCACGCCCGATACCCGGTGTGCCAGAGGTTGAAGAAGTGCCTGACCCCGGCCAGCAGCACCGAGATGAGCACGAGCGCGAGCCACGCGTCCTCGTGCCCGAACACGAACGCGAAGTGCCCGACGAGCATCGTGAAGAGGACGGGCAGGGTCAGGTAGTTGTTGTGCACCGAGCGTTGCTTCGCCTCGAGCAGCGGCTCCTCGCTCGGCAGGCGGCCCGCCTCCATCGCGGCCACGAGCTTGCGGTGCGCCGGGATGATCACGAGCAGGACGTTCGCGGCCATGATCGTCCCGACCATCGCGCCGACCTGGAGGAAGGCCGCACGCGGCGCGAAGAGCTCGCTCGCCGCCCACGCGGCGAGCGCGAGGAACGCGACTCCGTAGGCCGCCAGCCAGAGCTGGCTCCACCGGCCGATCGTGCGGCACAGCAGCTCGTAGACGAGCAGCGCGAGCACGAGGCCGCCGACCGAGAGCGCGATCGCCTCCCACTCCTCGAGCGCCGCAACCGCCGGATCGACGAGCCGCGTGTCGGCGTCGAAGTAGTAGAGGACGACGAGGAGCGCGAAGCCGGAGAGCCACGTCGTGTACGCCTCCCACTTGAACCAGTGCAGCGGCTCGGGCATCTCGGCGGGCGCGAGGCGGTACTTCTGCGACTGGTAGAGGCCGCCGCCGTGGACGCCCCAGAACTCGCCCGCGACGCCGGGTGCGGTCTCCGCCCGCTTCGGCTGTCTCAGCGACAGGTCGAGGCGCACGAAGTAGAACGAGGCGCCGATCCACGCGATCGCGGCCGTCACGTGGAGCAGCCGGAAGCAGACGTCGAGGACGTCCCTCAGGTACGGGTCCATCGATCCCTGGCGATCGCGACGAGCTCGCGGCAGCCGGTCTCGAGCTCCTCCTCGCGCGTGTTGGCGATGCGGTCGCGCAGCACCTCGAGGATCTCGCGCTTCGGGCGCCCGGCGACGAAGACCACGAAGCGGAAGCCGAACTTCTCCTGGTAGATCTGGTTCAGGTACGCGAGCTCCGAGAGGATGGCCGGATCGCCGGATGCGCCCTGCTCCTCGGCCGAGCGCGCCGAGAGCGTCCGCGCGCCGATCGCCGGGTGCGCGTCGAGCGCCTCGATCTTCTCCTCCTCGCTGAGCTTCTCCAGCACGGAGTCCGCGCGGCCGAGCGGGTCCTCGATCTGGGCCAGCCGCTCGACGAGAGCGGTGCGGCCCTCGAACAGCTCCTCGAGCTGCTCGACGCGTCAGCTTCCGCGGTAGGTCGCGCATCCGAAGGGAGAGACGAGCAGCGGGACGTGATGGTGGCCGTCGGTGAGCTCGACCTCGAGCTCGACCCGCGTGAAGTACGGCGACGGCGGCCAGAACACGAGGGCGTAGCGGCCGGGTTCGAGCGCCTCAGCGAGCGGGGCGATTCGTCCGTCGTCGTCGGTCTGCGCGGCGGCGAGCACCTCGTCCCCGCGGCAGAGCTCGACGCGCACGCCGCTCGCGGGCCGGCCGGCGGCGGTGTCGAGGACGTGCGTCGAGACGGAGGCGCTCATGGCGCGAATCTTCGCGCCTGTGCGCGATGGACGCGAGCGATCTCGCCCTCGTCGGCGCGGACGAGCGCGCCGCCGCGGACGACGTCGCTCGCCGGCCACCACGAGCCGGTCGACGCGATGCGGCGCCGAGAGCACGAGCCCCGCGACCGGGTCCTCCGCGCCGCCGAGCTCGAGGACGTCTCGTCCGCCAGATCGCGAGATCCGCGCACTTGCCTCGCTCGAGCGAGCCGAGGTCGTCGCGACCGAGGACCGCGGCGCCGCCGCGCGTGCCGAGCCGGAGCGCCTCGCGGGCGGTCATCGCGCCCGGCCCGCCGCGCCCGCGCGCGACGAGCAGCGCCTGCTTCACCTCCAGCAAGAGGTCGCCCCGCTCGTTCGACGCCGACCCGTCGACGCCGAGCCCGACGCGCACGCCCGCATCGGCGAGCTCGCGCACGGGCGCGATCCCGGCGCCCAGCCGGAGATTCGAGGTCGGGCAGTGTGCGACGCCCGTCCCGCGTCGCGCCGAAGTCCTGGATGTCGTCCGGGGAGAGGTGGACGCAGTGCGCGCACCACACGTCCCCGCCGAGCCACCCGAGGTCGGTCAGGTACTCGACCGGGGTGCAGCCGTAGAGCTCGAGGCAGTAGGCGTTCTCCTCCATCGTCTCGGCGAGGTGCGTGTGGAGCACGAGGCCGTGCCGGCGGGCGAGCGCGGCCGACTCCTCCATCAGGCGGCGGGTCACGGAGAACGGTGAGCAGGGGGCGACCGCGATCTGGACGTGTGCGCCGGCGCCGGGCTCGTGCAGCTCGCCCACGAGACGCTCGGTGTCCGCGAGCACGGCGTCGAGCTCCTCGACGAGCTCGTCGGGCGGGAGCCCGCCGTCGGAGACGCCGAGGTCCATCGACCCGCGCGAGGCGACGATGCGCACGCCGAGCTCGCGCGCGGCCTCCACCTCGGCCTCGACGATCCCCGGGCGTCCGCGCGGGAAGACGTAGTGGTGGTCGAAGACGGTCGAGCAGCCCGAGAGCGCGAGCTCCGCGAGCCCGGTGCGTGCGGCCGCGTGCTCGGCCTCGGCGTCGATGTCGCGCCCACACCGGGTACAGCTCGCGGAGCCAGCTGAAGAGGTCGGACTGCTGCGCCCGGGCGCGGGTGAGGGTCTGGTACAGGTGGTGGTGCGTGTTGACGAGCCCGGGCGTGACGACGGCGCCGGCGAGCTCGACCCGCTCGTCCGCTGCCGGCTCCTCGCCGGCGCCCACACCGGCGACGAAGCCGTCCTCGACGAGCACCCACCCGTCCGCGTGCTCGGTCCCCGCGTCGTCGCAGGTGACGATCCAGCCCCCCGCGAAGAGCCTCCTCACGCCCCCGGCCGCCTTCGGCTCTCGCCCGGCGGAGCCGGGCTCCGCCGAAGGCTGACGACGCTCGCCGCAGGATGCTTCGCACGCGACGCTTGTCCGTACGTTTTGTACTGTCCTGCGCGCCGCGCGCTCGCCTCCTTTGCGAGCGTCGCCCCGGGAACGTGAGGACTCATGCCTCGAGCGGGACGAGCTCGAAGCGGTCGACGTCCACGAGCCCGCGGTCGGTGATCTTCAGCTGCGGGATCACCGAGAGCGCGAGGAACGAGAGCGTGAGGAACGGCGTCGCGCCCGTCCAGCCGAGCGCGTGGGCGGCCTCGCTGCATGCGCGGCTTTGCGCGATCACGTCCGGCAGCCGCGCGTCCGAGAGAAGCCCGGCGATCGGTAGCGGGCACTCGGCGACGACGCGCAGGTCCTCGACGGCGACGATCCCGCCTCCGATCTCCGCGAGCCGCTCGACCGCGAAAGCCATGTCTCGGTCGGACATGCCGACGACGACGAGGTTGTGCGCGTCGTGCGCGACTGTCGAGGCGAGCGCTCCTCGTCGGAGCCCTGACCCCGCGAGGAAGCCGAGCCCCATGCGCCCCGTCGCCAGGTGCCGCTCGACGACTGCGATCTTCGCCAGGTCACGCTCGGGATCGGCGAGCGCGAGCCCGCCCTCGACCGGCGGCTCGCGCACGAGCGACTCGGTGACGACCTGCTCCGGGATGAGGCCGATCGCGCGGACGCTTCGCACCCGTTGCGCGGATCGCGAAGTCCTCCGGCCCGACCGGCCGGATGCGAACGGTCTGCCGGACCCAGTCCGGGATCTCGGCGGGCGGCGTGTCCTCGATCGGGCGTCCTCGCTTGAGGACGAGCTCGGGCGTGAAGGAGACGAGGTCGGGGAGGACGACGAGATCCGCCTGGTAGCCGGGGGCGATCGCGCCGTGCCGCCGGAGCCCGTGCCAGAGCGCCGGGTGGTGCGACGCCATCAGGAGCGCGTCCTCCGGCGCGACTCCCGCCGCCACCGCCTTCCGCACCATGCCGTTGACGTGCCCGTCGTCGACGATGTCGTCCGGGTCGCGGTCGTCGGTGCAGAACGCGATCCGCCCGGGGCCGTACTCCGCGACGAGCGGCATCAGATCGACGAGGTTCCGCGCCATCGAGGCCTCGCGCGCGAGCAGCCACATCCCCGCGCGCAGGCGCTCGCGCCCCTCTTCGACCGTCAGCGCCTCGTGATCCGACCGGATGCCGGACGCCGCGTAGGCCTGCAAGTCCTTCCCGGCGACTCCCGGCGCGTGGCCGTCCACGTGACGGGCGCCGTCGAGGCTGAGCTTCGCGAGCTCCGCGTCGGCGCCCTGGATGACTCCGGGGAAGTTCATCATCTCGGCCAGCCCGAGCACGCGCCGCCGGCGCATGAGCCCCTCGAGATCGCCGAGGCCGAGCGGGCGGCGCGGGGATTCGAAGGGTGACGCGGGCACGCACGACGGGGCCATGAAGAACACGTCCAGCTGAAGCCGGGCCGACGCGTCGAGCAGCCAGTGCACGCCGTCGACGCCGAGGACGTTGGCGATCTCGTGCGGGTCGGCGACGACGGCGGTCGTCCCGAGTGGGAGGACGAGGCGCGCGAACTCGTCGACCATCAGCTTCACCGACTCGAGGTGCATGTGCGCGTCCACGAAGCCGGGGACGACGAAGCGCCCAGCAGCGTCCAGCGTCTCGCGTCCTTCGTATGCTCCGAGCCCGGCGACGACGCCGTCGACCACCGCGACGTCGGTCTCGAGCCATTCCTTCGTGAAGACCGAGAAGACCCGCCCTCCGCGAACGACGAGGTCGGCGGGCTCGTCCCCCCGCGCGACCGCGAGCCTGCGGCGGAGCGCCTCCATGCGCGGCAGCGTAATACGCTTCGCGCCCATGGACGTCCTCACTCCGCGTTCGCTCGAGGAGAGCTCTCTCGCTCAAGTCCGAGCACACGGAGGCGATGCCGATCCAGGGCGGGACCGACGTCATGGTCGCGCTCAACTTCGACCATCTGCGACCGGAGACGATCCTCAACCTGAACGAGGTCGCGGAGCTTCGCGGCTGGTCGCGCGAGAACGGCTCGCTGCGGCTCGGCGCGGGCCTCACCTATGCCGAGCTGATGCGCGCGCCGCTCGCGGACGAGCTTCCCGCGCTCGCCGAGGCCTCCCGCACCGTCGGCTCGCCGCAGATCCGCAACCGCGGCACGATCGGCGGGAATCTCGGCACCGCCTCGCCGGCCGGCGATGCGCTGCCGCCGCTCCTCGTCGAGGAGGCCGAGGTCGAGCTCGTGAGCATCCGCGGGACGCGCCGTGTTGCTCTCGGCGACTTCCTCGTCGGGCCGAAGCGGAACGCGCTCGCCGACGACGAGCTCATCGCGGCGGTCGTCGTGCGGCCGAGCGGGCAGCCGCAGACGTTCATGAAGGTCGGGCCGCGGAACGCGATGGTGATCGCGGTCTGCTCGCTCGCGCTCGTCGCCGACCGGGAGCGTGGCGAGCTGCGCGCGGCGTACGGCTCCTCCGGGCCGGTCGTCGGTCTCGTGCGTGCCCCGCTCGACGGGAGCGACTTCGCGGATCAGGTCGCCGCCGCCGCGAGCCCGATCGACGACGTGCGCGGGTCTGCCGCGTACCGGCGGCATGCGCTGCGCGTTCTCACAGGACGTGCGCTGAAGAGGTGCCTCGCGTGAGGATCGCGCTCACGGTCAACGGCGACGCGCGCGAGGCCGAGGTCTGGGCGGGCGAGAGCCTGCTCACCGCGCTTCGCGACCGGCTCGGGCTCCCGGGCTCCAAGAACGCGTGTGAGCAGGGCGAGTGCGGGTCGTGCTCCGTTCTGCTCGACGGCACGCTCGTCTGTGCGTGCCTGGTCCTGGCCGCCCAGGCGGACGGGCACGAGGTCGTCACGGTCGAGGGCCTCGCCGCTGAGAACGGCGACCTGCATCCGGTTCAGGAGGCGTTCGTCGACGCGGGCGCGGTGCAGTGCGGCTTCTGTACGCCCGGGCTCGTCGTCGCGGCCGCTGATCTCCTCCAGGACAAGCTCGATCCCACCGACGACGAGATCCGTGAGGCGCTCTCCGGGAACCTCTGCCGCTGTACGGGGTACCAGAAGATCCTCGAAGCCGTGCACTCGGCGGCCGCGCGATGAGCTCCTCTGCGCGCACGATTCAGCGGCTCGAGCCCGGTGTCGCGACCCCTGCGACGCGCCGGCACGACGGCGTGCCGAAGGTGAAGGGTGAGTTCGCGTACTCGAGCGACCTCGAGGCGGCCGGGATGCTCTGGGGGCACACGGTGCGAAGCCCGCACGCGCACGCGCGTGTGCTCTCGATCGACACCGCCGAGGCCGCGCGGATGCCCGGCGTGCACGCGGTGCTCACGCAGGACGACGTCCCCGGCCAGAAGACGTACGGGCTCGACTTCCCCGACCAGCCCGTGCTCGCCGACGAGCGCGTCCGTTACTTCGGCGAGGCGGTCGCGATCGTGGCGGCGGAGGAGCCGGAGCAGGCGCGGCGTGCGGCCGAGGCCGTGAAGGTCGCGTACGAGGTGCTGGAGCCGATCGTCGACCCCGAGCGCGCGACCGAGTCGGAGCCCCTGCATCCGCGCGAGACGACCGCGCGCCACGGCTTCCGCGAGGATCCGCGCCCGAACGTCGTCCGCGCGCTCGTCATCCGCCGTGGTGACCCGGACGTGGCCGGGGACGTGACCGTGACCGGGTACTACGAGATCGGCCAGCAGGACCAGGCGTTCCTCGGGCCCGAGTCGGGGCTCGCGATCCCGGACGGCGAGGGCGGCGTCGACATCCACGTCGCGACGCAGTGGACGCACATCGACCGCGACCAGGTTGCGCCGTGCCTCGCGCTCGAGCCCGAGCAGGTGCGCATCCATCTCTCGGGCGTCGGCGGCGCGTTCGGGGGAGAGAGGACCTCTCGATTCAGGTGCACGCGGCTCTCCTCGCGCTGCGGACGGAGCGGCCGGTGAAGATGGTCTACAACCGCCAGGAGTCGTTCGTGGGCCACATCCACCGCCACCCCGCGAGGATCTGGGCCGAGCACCGAGCGACGGCGGCGGGTCAGTTGGTCTCGGTCCGGATGCGGATCCTGCTCGACGGCGGTGCGTACGCGTCCTCCTCGGAGGCCGTGATCTCGAACGCGTGCTCGTTCGCGGTCGGGCCGTACGCGGTCGAGAACGTCCTCGTCGACGGGGTCGTCGTGTACACGAACAACCCGCCCTGCGGCGCGATGCGCGGCTTCGGGGCGGTGCAGGCGTGTTTCGCGACCGAGGCGCAGATGGACAAGCTCGCCGCGAGGCTCGGGATCGATCCGGTCGAGCTGCGGCTCCTGAATGCGCTCGAGCCGGGAGGCCGGCTCGCGACCGGCCAGGTGATCGCGGGCTCGCTGCCGACGAAGGAGGTCATTCGTCGCGCGGCTGCCTTGACGATGCCGGAGCCCGAGGATCTGCCTCGCGACGCGATCAGGCTGCCGGGCGGCGCGGGGAACACGACGCGCGGCGAGGGCGTGCAGCGCGGGATCGGTTTCGCGGTCGGCTTCAAGAACCTCTGCTACTCGGAGGGCTTCGACGACTACAGCACTGCTCGCGTGCGACTGTCGGGCGACGGTCCGGCTGAGGTGTACTGCGCGTCGGCCGAGGTGGGCCAGGGCGTCCATGACGTGATCCTCCAGGTCGCGCGGCTCGAGCTCGGGATCGAGGATGTCGTGCTCGTCACCGGCTCGACCGCGGACGTCGGCTCCGCGGGATCCTCGTCGGCGTCGCGGATGACGTGGATGGCCGCCGGTGCGGTGCAGCTTGCCTGCCGGGCCGCGCTCGACGAACGCGAGCGGAGCGGCTGCCGCGAGGTGGACGTCGAGCGCGTGTACCGGCACCCGCGCACGTTCCCGCTCGATCCGGAGACGGGCCAGGTGCTCGGCGAGCGCTCGCACGTCGCGTTCGCGGTCGCCGCGATGCGGGTAGTCGTGGAGGTGGACGTCGACCTCGGCCTCACGCGCGTCGTCTGGGTCGGGACCGCGCAGGACGTCGGCCACGCGATGAACCTGCGTGCGGTCGAGGGTCAGATCGAGGGCGGCACCGCGCAGGGACTCGGGCTGGCGCTGATGGAGGAGATTCAGGTGCGCGACGGCGCGATCCTGAACCCCAACTTCACGGACTACCTCATCCCGACCTTTCTCGACATGCCGCCGGTCGTCTCGGAGCTCGTCGAGGAGCCGGAGCCGGACGCGCCGTACGGGGTCAAGGGCGTGGGCGAGCCGCCGACGGTGGTGTCGACGGCGGCGATCGTGGCGGCGCTGCGCGACGCGACCGGGCGGGAGCTCGCGCGGGTGCCGGTGCGGCCGGACGACATCGTCGGGCTGTAGCTCGATTTCAGGCGTTGGCGCACGAAAAGAGAGGGCCCTGGTGGGCCCTCTCTTCCCCCGGATGGATCGACGGATCGGTCTGGGACGGAGGCCTTAGTACGCCACGTTCCCACGATTGATGTAGTAGACCGGGGTCGACTCATCCATGCCGGCGATCCAGACGTGTCCTGTCACGACCAGTCCGGATTGGACTGCGCAGGTTCGTCGGGCGCTGGATGGGGACGCGTGCGGCGACCGAGCGGTGGACCTTTGCGATCTGCACCTTGTGGGCGACCAGGATCTTGTGTGCGACCAGCGGCTTGCCCGCCTGAGCCGGGTGGTTGTTCCCGGCCGCGGCGACCGAGGGGACGGCCAGTGCGGTGACAATTCCGAGGATGGTGGCGGTGCGCTTCATGGGGTGCTCCTTTCCAGTCCGATTCGTCATGAGATGACCCTAGGAGCCGCGCGCGCTCGCTGTCGTTCGCGCAGCTGACGTTGCGTGTGTCACGGCCGTGACAGAGACTTCGCGCGATGGAGTGGCCGCTTCTCTCCGATCTCGACCCCGAGGACGTCAGACAGCTGCTGTCGATCGCACGCCGCCGCACGTTCGACCGCGGTGACATCGTCTTCCACCGCGACGACCCCGCCGACTCGCTGCACCTGATCGCACGGGGACGGTTCGCGGCGCGGGTTGCGACGCCGCAGGGCGACAGCGTCCTCCTCGAGGTGCTCAGCCCGGGACAGGCCTTCGGCGAGTTGGCGCTGCTCCTACCCAGTGCCAGGCGTTCGGCGACTGTCGCAGCCCTCGAGCCTGGCGAGACGCGCTCGATCTTCCGCGACGACTTCGCGCTCCTCCAGCGGAGCCATCCGGGCGTGAAGGACGTCCTGCTCCGTCTGCTCGCCGAGCAGCTCCGGCGCGCGAGCGACCGCATCGTCGAGGCGCACTACGTCGACGCCGACACGCGCGTCCGCCGCCGGCTCTGCGAGCTCGCCGAGACGTACGAGGACGGCGTCGTCCCGCTCACTCAGGAGGACCTCGCCGCGATGGCCGGGACGTCCCGAGCGACGGTGAACCGCGTCCTCCGCGACGAGGCGAAGCGGGGGACGATCGAGCACGGGCGCGGGCGCGTGACCATCCTCGACGTCGAGGACCTCGACGGCCGCTGCCGCCGAGGCAGCTAGCGCGAGAGGTCGTCGAGCAGCCCGGCCAGCAGGCGGTAGAAGCGCTGCGTCCCAGGGATGCTCAGGCGCTCGCCCGGCGCGTGCGGGCCGACGACCTCGGGGCCGAGCGAGATCATCTGGACGCCTGGGAGCTTGTCTCCGATGACCGCGCACTCGAGGCCGCCGTGGACGACCTCGAGCGCCGGGTCGATCCCGAAGAGGCGCTCGAACGTCGCGCGCGCGGTCGCGAGCAGCTCGGAGTCGAGGTCGGGACGCCAGGGCGGGTAGGAGGGCTTGAGCTCGCACGTCGGCGCCGGCGAGACGTGCGGCGGCCTCGATCGACGCGACGACGTCGTCGAGCGACGTGCGCGTTCGCGCTCCGCGTCATCGACGCGAGCGTGAGGACGCCGTCCTCGGTCGTCGCGACGTTCAGGCTCGTGCTCGTCTCGACCTTGTCGGGCAGAGCGGCGCTCATCGCGACTACTCCGCTCGGGGTCGCGGCCAGAAGGTCGAGCGCGCGGGCGCTCGCCGCCTCGTCCGCGGCGTCTTGGCGCTCCACCGGCTCGATCGAGAGCGCGAGCGCGTCGTCCGTCCCCGCGAACTGCTCGCGGATCGCTGCGAGCTTCCGCTCGGCAGCCTCCGCGAAAGCGGCCGGCTCGCGAACGGCGACGATCGCCCGCGCCTCGCGCGGGAGCGCGTTGCGACTTACGCCTCCCTCGAGCCGCGCCAGCCGGAGCGGCGTCCCCACGAGCAGCCGGCCGAGCGCCTTGATCGCGTTGACGCGTCCCTTCGCGATGTCGCCGCCCGAGTGGCCTCCGCGCGCGCCCGACACCGCCACCTGGAGCATCGTCCAGCCGTCCGGGACGGGCTCGCGCGGCAGCCGCAGCCTCGTGAACGCGTGCGTGCTCCCCGCGCACCCGATCGTGAGCGAGCTGTCGCTCGTCCCGTCGAGGTTGAGGAGGAGCCGCCCGGACACGAGCGCCGGATCGAGCGCCTTTGCGCCGTCGAGCCCCTGTTCCTCCGACACGGTGAAGAGGAGCTCGAGCGGCCCGTGCACGACCTGCGGGATCCTCGGCCGCGGCCATCGCCGCGGCGACGCCGATGCCGTTGTCCGCCCCGAGCGTCGTCTCGGGTGCCACCACCCAGTCGCCGTCGACGACCACGAGAATGCGCCCCGCTCGCGGGTCGTACGCGCTGTCCGGCTCGCGCTCGCAGACCATGTCGAGATGCGCCTGCAGGACGACGCCGGGCGCGGCCTCACGGCCCGCGGAGGCAGGCACGCGCACGACGAGATTCCCCTCGTCGTCGACGGCCGTCTCGAAGCCGAGGCCGCTCGCCCAGCGAGTCACGTGCTCGCGCGCCGCTGCCTCCTCCTTCGGCGGACGCGCGATCCGCGTCAGCTCGGAGAACCGCTCCCAGACTCCCGCTGGCTCGAGCCCGGCGAGGACGTCGACTGCGCTCACCACTTGCGAAGCGTCAGCGCCGCGCCGACGAAGAGGAGGACGATCCCGAGGACGCGCGGCCAGCTGAGCGCGATCTGGTTGACGCCGAACCAGCCGAACCTGTCGATGATCGCGGCGAGCGAGAACTGTGCCGCGATGAGAACCGCGGACGTCGCGACGATGCCGATGCGCGGTCCCGCGACGGTGATCGCGAGGATGATGAGCGCGCTCATCACGCCGCCGAGCAGCATCCATTTCGGCGCGCCCGCGCGCCTCGCCGACGCCGGCGAGCGACTGCCGCGCGACCAGCAGCACTCCGAGCGCGATGACGGCCCCGATCAGGCTCGCCGTCGCCATCGCCTCGAGGCTCCCGACGCGGTCCCCCAGACGTCCCTGCACTGCGATCTGCACCGCGCCGCCGAGACCCGCCGCCAACGCGAGCAAGGCTGCGAGTGCGGTCGAGTTCATGGCGCAGGACGCTATACGCTCCCCGCGTTCGCGACGAAGGGAGAGAAATGGTCCGCGCAATCATCCAGTACGAGTCGGAGCCAGATCCCGCGCGCTACCAGCAGCACGTCGACGAGTACGTCTCGAAGGTCGACTGCACCGCGTTCCGCCACGGGAAGGTCTTCGGATCCCCGTTCGGCGAGCCGACGTGCCGCTACTACGCCGAGTTCGAATGGGACGACATGGAGTCGTTCAAGGCCGCAGCCAACGTCGCCGGAGTTCGCGGCGTCCGGCAAGGACGCGATGGCGATGGGCATCCCGTTCACAGTCAACTTCGCCTCGGTCGAGTGACCGAGCCGACGCACCCGCGCCCGCGCGATCCGGCGGAACTCGGCTTCGAGGCGATCGTCTACGAGAAGGCGCCGCCCCGCGCGACGATCCGGCTCAACCGGCCGGACGTTCTGAACGCGTTCGACTTCCGCATGCTGCGGGAGATCGCGCGCGCGGCGGAGGACGCGTCCTGGGACGACGACGTGCACGTGGTCGTCGTCACGGGCACCGGCCGTGCGTTCTGCGTCGGCGCCGACCTCCGCTCCTGGGACGAGGACTACCTCGGGAAGCCGAAGGAGTACTGGAAGTGGTTCGGCGCCTTCAAGGACGCGCACGACCGGCTCCGCGAGATCGGGAAGCCGACGATCGCGCGCGTCAACGGGATCGCGGTCGGCGGCGGGAACGAGCTGCAGATGGCCTGCGATCTCTCGGTCATCGTCGACACCGCGTTCATCCGCCACGTCGGGCTCGAGCACGGCTCCGTCCCCGCGGGCGGCGCGACGCAGTGGCTCCAGCTCATGGTCGGAGACCGCCGCGCGCGAGAGATCGTCTTCCTCTGCGAGGAGATCCCGGCCGCGCAGGCGGCGGAGTGGGGCCTCGTGAACCGCACGGTGCCCGAGGACGAGCTCGACGCGGTCGTCGACGACTGGGTCGAGAAGCTCGCGTCGAAGCTCCCGCAGACGACCCGCTACGCGAAGCAGCAGCTGAACGTCTGGCGCGACCTCGCCTGGCACCAGACCGTCGGCCACGCGCGCGACTGGCTCGCGCTGTCGATGCTCGGCGACGAGGCGCAAGGCGCGGTGAAGGCGTTCCTGTCGAGAGGAAAGGAGTGGCGATGACTGAAGTCGCTGACCGCGCGCGACGGCGCGGTCCTGACGATCACGCTCAACCGTCCGGACGTCTACAACGCGTTCAACCGCGCGCTGCACGACGCGCTGGGGGCCGCGCTGCGCGAAGCGGCGGACCCGGAGGTGCGGGCGGTCGTGATCACAGGCGCAGGCCGCGGGTTCTGCTCGGGCCAGGATCTGAAGGAGTTCCAGGAGATTCCCTCCGACGGCGGCATCCGGCAGCGTCTCGAGGAGACGTACCACCCGAACATCCGGGCGATCCGCGCGCTCGAGAAGCCGGTGCTCGCCGCGGTCAACGGCGCGTGCGCGGGCGCTGGGCTCTCGCTCGCCGCTGCGTGCGACGTGCGGGTCGCATCCGACGCCGCGAGCTTCGTCCCGGGCTTCATCGGCATCGGCCTCGTCCCCGACTCGGGCGGCACGTGGTTCCTGCACCGGCTGCTCGGCTTCGCGCGCGCGTTCGAGTGGATGGTGTCGAATCGCCGTCTCGGCGCCGACGACGCGCTCGAGTGGGGTCTTGTGTCGGAGGTCGTGCCCGCGGATGCGTTCGAGGCTCGCGTCGCGGAGCTCGCGCAGTGGTACGCGGGGCTCCCGACGCGCGCGATCGCGATGACGAAGCAGCTCTTCGACCACGCGTACGGCGCGTCGCTCGGCGAGCAGCTCGAGCTCGAGGCCGAGCTCCAGCAGGCGGCGACGGGGACGGAGGACTTCGCCGAAGGCGTGCAGGCGTTCCTCGAGAAGCGCCCGCCGGCCTTCCGCGGCCGCTAGCTCTCGAGCGCGCGCAGGACGCGCTCGACCGTGGGCCAGCCGCGCGTGGTGACCTCGTTCCCGAACTCCTGGTCGAGCACGCGCATCAGGTCCGGCGAGGATGCGCCTGAGAGGTCGAGGACGCTGCACACGGTGCGCTCGAGGATCCCGAGCACCTCGTAGCCCTGCCCCTGCGGGAGCTTGCGTTCCTTCTGTGGCCTCGTCTTCAGGAACGTCACGAACGGTCGCGTCTTGGGGCCGAGCGTGACCTTCGCGAACGGCTTCGCCTCGGCGAGCCGCTCGAGCTCGGCCCTCGTTCGGATCACGACAGGAATGCGGGCGCCGAAGGTCGCGTTCAGCGCCTTCTCGAGGTCGCGCACGAGCGTCGCTTCCGCGGTCCGCTTCGCCTCGAAGAGGACGTTTCCGGAAGCGAGCACTGTCCGCACGCGGTCGTACCCCAGTGACTCGAAGACCGCGCGCAGGTCGGCCATCTTCATCCGGTGACCGGCGTTGATGCCGCGAGGAAGGGCGACGTACTGCGTCATGCTGCGACGAGCATGACGATTACCGCCGTCGACTACCACACGGGCGGCGAGCCCTTCCGCATCGTCACGGGCGGCGTCGAGACGCCGCGCGGGGAGACGATCCTCGACCGTCGTCGGGACGCGCACGAGCGGCTCGACCACGTCCGCCGACTCCTCGTCCACGAGCCGCGTGGCCACGCTGACATGTATGGCTGCTTCGTCGTCCCGCCGGAGGACGAGGGGGCCGACCTCGGCGTCGTCTTCTTCCACAACGCCGGCTACTCGACCGCGTGCGGCCACGGGACGATTGCGCTCGTGACCTGGGCGCTCGACGAGGGCGTCGTGGCGCGGGAGGAGGGCGAGAACCGGGTCGTGGTCGACGTGCCGTCGGGGCGGCTCGAGACCTGGGCCGACGTCGAAGAAGGCCGGGTGCGCTCGGTCCGCTTCCGCAACGTGCCCGCCTACGTCCACGCCGAGGGGGTCGACGCTGCCGGCCGCAGCCTCGACCTCGCGTTCGGCGGCGCGTTCTACGCGTCGCTCGAGGAGCGCGTCGAGCCGTCGCGAGCTTCCGCGCCTGATCGAGCTCGGGCGCGAGCTCAAGCGCGCGATCGAGGCCGAACACGATGTCGTACACCCGCTCGAGCCCGAGCTGCGGGACGTCTACGGCGTGATCTTCTGGCAGGAGGAGGGGGAGGAGCCGCTCACGCAGCGAAACGTCACCGTCTTCGCCGACGGGGAGGTCGACCGCTCGCCCTGCGGGAGCGGAACGTCGGCGCGCCTGGCTCTGCTCGACGGCTCCGGCCGCCTCCCGCGTGGGCGTGAGCTTCGCCACCGGAGCATCGTGGGCTCGGAGTTCCGGGCTTGGGTCGTCGGCGACGCGGAGGTCGCGGGCAGGCCTGCTGTCGTCACGGAGGTCGAGGGCAGCGCGTTTCGCACGGGCGAGCACGTCTTCACGCTCGATCCGGACGACCCGCTTGGACAAGGCTTTCTCCTTCGCTAGCCGACTCTGAACCCGCACGGGGGTATCGTTTGCCGCGGGGCCGGGTAACACCGGTGGTATCGCTATCGCGACTCAGGCACTACCGAAGAGGTACGCGTCCGCCACGCTGATCGCCCGCGGAGGGATGGGCGAGGTGTATCGGGCGACCGACACGGTCCTCGAACGGAAGGTCGCGGTCAAGCTGCTCTCCCAGCGGTACGCGACCGAGGACGAGGTGCGTACGCGGTTCCGCCGCGAGGCGCTCGCTGCCGCCCGGCTCTCGGGCGCGCCGCACGTGATCACCGTCTTCGACGTCGGCGAGCACAGGAAGCGCCCGTTCATCGTGATGGAGTACCTCGAGGGCGGCTCGGTGCACGACCGCCTTCGCGAAGGGCCTGTCGCTCCCGGTGAGGCGCTCGAGTGGCTGGCCCAAGCGGGGCAGGCCCTCGATCGGGCGCATGCGGAGGGCGTCGTGCACCGCGACGTGAAGCCCGCCAACCTGCTGATCGACCGCGGTGGCGCCATCTGCGTCACCGACTTCGGGATCGCGTCGACGACCGGCGTCGACACGCTGACGCTCCCCGGGACCGTTCTCGGGACCGCGGGCTACCTCTCCCCCGAGCAAGCGCGCGGCGAGGCCGCGACCGCGGCGAGCGACCGTTACGGGCTCGGCGTGGTCGCGTTCGAGCTCCTCACCGGCCGCCGGCCGTACGAGGCGGACACCTCTGCGACGGAGGCGTTCGCGCACGTCAACGCCCCCGTGCCGAGCGCGGAGCGCCTGCACCCCGACCTCCCGCCTGGCGTCGACTCCGTCTTCTCTCGCGCGCTCGCGAAGGAGCCGGAGCGCCGCCCGGGCACGTGTGCCGAGCTCGTGTCCGAGCTCCGCAGCGCCTTCCGCGGCGCCGCGGTCGGCGCCACTCTCCCGCTCGCGTCCGCGTCCACGCGCGTGCTGCCCGCGACGCGGCGACCATCGGGGGGACAACGGCGGAGGCGCCCGCGAACATCGCTCCTTCTGGGCGCGCTCGCCCTCGCCGTCGCGGGGCTGGTCGTCGCCCTTCTCATCGGCTCCGTGCGCGACGCCGATCCGAGGGTGCGGCTTCGCGTCCGAACCGCACGGTTACGACCACGACCACCACGACGACGCAGACGCCGGCGTCTCTCGACGCGACGGCCCTGAACGACGCGGGTTTTGCGCTCATGCAGGCGGAGGACTTCTCGGCGGCGCGTCCGCTGCTAGAGCAAGCGGTGCGGGCCCTTCGCGGCACGGGCTCGATCACCGAGGCGTACGCGAGCTACAACCTCGCGTACACGAGGCTCGCGCTCGGCGTGTGCTCCGGCGTCCTCCCTCTCCTCGACCGGTCGGAGGCGGTCCAGGGGCACCGCCGCGAGATCGACGACCTGCGTGCGGAGGCGTCCGACCGATGTGCCGCCGACTCGAGCGGCCGCGGCAACGAGAACGAATGGAGACGGCAGGGGAAAGGCAAGGGCAAGGACGACTGAGCGCTAGCCGAGCAGCGAGAAGATCTCGTCGTCCTCCGGGAAGCGGCCCCTCTCCTCCTTCGACCAGAGCACGCGGCCGTCCAGCACGACGTCGAACTGGCTCTTGCGGCCCGGCGTCGTCGTAGCGGAGATGCCCGCTTTCGACTCGATCTCGCCCGCGAGACTCGCGGCGCGTTTGTCGTAACCGCTTCAGGTCGGGCAGTAGAGGATCTCGACCGGCACGCCGACGCAGCCTATCGGCCGAGCGCAGGCCGGTGCCGTTCGACGATCGCCGCGGTGTCGACTCCGCGTGGGAGCATCCCGTAGGCCAGTCCTCCGCCGCCGAGCCGCGTCGCGCAGAACGCATTCGCCACCTCAGGCGGCGCGTGGCGCACGAGCAGCGAGCCCTGCAGACAGAGCGCTGCAAGCGTGGCAACGGACCGGGCGCGGTACTCGGGCTGGTCGTCGTCTGCGAGCTCGGCTCGGAGGCGTTTCGCCGCAGCGTCGAGCCGCGAGTCTCCGCCCGCGGCGAGCTCGATCTCCGCGAGCAGCGCGTCGACGCTCTCCGGCTCGCGCGCCGCCGCCCGCCAGAGATCGAGCGCGTTCACGTTCCCTGCGCCCTCCCACAGTGAGTTCAGCGGGCTCTCGCGGAAGAGCCGCGGCAACACCGACTCCTCGACGTAGCCGTTCCCGCCGAGACACTCGAGCGCCTCCGCGACGAGCGGCGGCGTCGACTTGCAGACATGGAACTTCGCGACGGTCGTGGCCAGCCGCTGGAACGCGTGATCACCCTCGTCGACCGCGCGCGCGAGCCGGAGCGCCGTAGCCGTCGCCGCCTCGGATTCGAGGCAGAGATCCGCGAGCACGTTCAGGTGCAGCGGCTGCTCGACCAGCCTCTTGCCGAACGCGATGCGGTGGGATGCATGATGCGTCGCCTCCGCGACCGCGCGCCGCATCAGCGCTGCCGAGCCGAGCACGCAGTCGAGGCGCGTGTGCACGACCATCTCGATGATCGTCGCGATGCCGCGCCCCTCCTCGCCGAGCCGCCTGGCCCACGCGTCGCGCAGCTCGATCTCCGCGGACGCATTCGAGCGGTTTCCGAGCTTGTCCTTGAGCCGCTGGAGACGGAAGCCGTTGCGTGAGCCGTCGGGAAGGACGCGAGGGAGGACGAAGCACGTGAGCCCGCCGGGCGCCTGCGCGAGGACGAGGAATGCGTCGCACATCGGCGCCGAGCAGAACCACTTCTCGCCGGTCAAGAGATATCCGTCGCCGACGGGCTCGGCGTGCGTCTCGTTCGCGCGCACGTCCGAGCCGCCCTGGCGCTCGGTCAGTGACATGCCCATGAGCGCGGCGTCCTTCTGAGCGGACAGCTCGGGGCGGTAACGGCGGTTCGCGAGCCGCGGCGTCCAGTCGGCCGCCACCTCGCCGTCGTGCTGCAGTGCCGGGACCGCCGCGTACGTCATCGAGAGCGGGCAGCCGACCCCGGCCTCCGCGTAGGCGAGGAGCATGAACTTCGCCGCGCGCGCGACATGGGCCGCCGGGGCCGTGTCGACCCACGGGAACGCGTGCAGACCGTGCTCGACGCCGATCCCCAAGAGCTCGTGCCAAGCGGGATGGAACTCGACCTCGTCGTCGCGTCGGAGCTTCGGTGGGCTCTCGTTGGCGAGCCGTCCGAGCTCGAGCGGCCGCCCGCCGCAGAGCCGACCGAACGCTGCGAGCTCGTCCTCGCGGGCGGCCGCACCCTCGCGCCGCACGGCCTCCACGAGGGCTCGGTCCTCCGAGAAGAGGTCGTAGCCCTCGAGCGGCGGCGGCTGGTTCGCTGCGCGGAGATAGGCGGACGTGGTCACGCGCGTAGCGTGCTGCTCCCGCTCGAGCAGCGCAAGCATCAGAGCGTGAGCACCACGGTCTTCGGCTCGGTGAAGGCCTCCAGCACCTGGCTCCCGCCCACGCGGCCGACGCCCGAGCTCTTCCCCGAGCGGCCGCCGAACGGCAGGTGGCTCTCCCAGTAGTTCGTCGACTCGTTGACGTTCACCCAGCCCGCATCGACGGCCTCGGCGAAGCGAAGCCCGCGTGCGAGGTCGCGCGTCCACACGGCGGTCAGCAGGCCGTACGGCGAGGAGTTCGCGATGTGGAGCGCCTCCTCGTCGCTCGAGATGCGCACGATCGGAACCACCGGGCCGAACGTCTCCTCGCGCGCGATCTCCATCTCGCCGGTCACGTCGGCGAGCACGGTCGCCTGCCAGTAGAGGTCCGTCGGAAAGCCGGAAGCGCGTTCCCCGCCCGTCACGACACGGGCGCCGCGCTCGACCGCGTCCGCGACGTGCTCGTCCGTCTTGTCCGCCGTCGACGAGTTGTTCAGCGGGCCCATGGTCGTCTCTTCCACCAGCGGGTCTCCGAGCCGTACCGAGCGTTCGACCGCGGCGCGCACCTTCTCGACGAACTCGTCATGCACCGCGTCATGCACGAGGAAGAGCTCGCCGGCTGTGCAGCTCTGCCCCGCGCAGAGGAAGGACGCGACGATGCTCGCCTCCGCGGCGGCGTCGAGGTCGGCGTCGTCGAGCACCACCATCGGGCCGTTCCCGCCGAGCTCGAGGAGCGTCGTCTTGCCGGCAGCGCGCGCGGCCACGCGGAGCCCGGTCGCGACCGAGCCGATGAAACCGACGGCATGCGTCCCCGGACTCCCCGCCACCTCGTCGCCGACGACGGAGCCCGGGCCGGTCACCATCGAGAAGACGCCCGGAGGAAGCTCCGCGTCGACGATGCACTCGGCGAGCTTCACCGCGCAGACGGAGGTCGACGACGCGGGCGTCCATACGACCGCGTTCCCGCCGGCGAGCGCCGGCGCGATCAGCTCAGCGGGCATCGTGTACGGCCAGTTCCACGGCGTGATCACCCCGACGACGCCGCGTGGGACGCGGTAGGCGAGGACCCGCTTCGCGGGATCGACGGAGGGCGGCATCGAGCCGTGGAGCCGCGTCGCGTCGGCCGCCGCCATGCGCCAGTAGACGACGAGCTCCTCGACCTCGCCGTACGCCTCGGCGTGGAGCGGCTTGCCCTGGTCGAGCGTGAGCGTGCGCGCGAGGTCGTCTCGCCGCTCCTCGATCAGGTCGGCGACGCGCTCGAGCGCCGCCGCGCGCTCGAAGGCGGACCGCGCCGCCCAGTCTCGACGCGCAGCGTTCGCCGCGGCGATCGCGCGCTCGGCGTCCTCCCGCGTGCCCTCGGGCACGCTGCCGAGCGTCTCGCCGGTCGCCGGGCTCGTCGCCTCGAAGCGCGCGCCGGATTCCGATTCGACCCACGCGCCTCCGACCACCATCCCGTAGTCCCGCGTCCCGACGCTCACGCGCGCTCCTGCTTCGTCTGCAGAGCCGAGATCCGCTCACGCGGATCTCGGCTCGCTACAAGCGTTGGGCCGGCTGGGGCTCCCGCCGGGCCCAGCCGAAGTGAGGCATTGCCGGCTCCGCCGCAGCCTGACCTTGCTCGCGGCACGGGTCTCTCCGGGCCCATACCTCTCGTACTGTGCCCTCCGGCCCCGCACCGCGAGCGTCGCCCCAGGAACGCGCGCTTCATCGCCTGCCCCTCGAGAAGGCGTTGCGGTAGATCTCCTCGTAGTCGGAGACGCCGACCTCGCGTGGGTTCCCGGTCGTCTGTGGATCCTCGAACGCGAGCGCGGCCAGCATCGAGATCTCGTCCTCGGAGAAGCCGAGCTCCGCCATCGTCGGAATGCCCACGTCGTCGGTGAGGCGGTAGACCTCCTCGACGCCGGCGAGGGCGGCCTCGAGCGGCTTCATCCCGCTCGTATCGACGCCGAGGCCGACCGCGATCCGCGCGTAACGCTCCGGCGCGGCCGGCGCGTTGTACTCGCAGACCGGCCCGAGGACACGCGCGGTGAGCGCTCCGTGCGGGCAGTCGTGAACGCCGCCTGCGGACTGGCTCATCGCGTGCGCCGCGCCGGCGCTCTCGGTCCCGTAGGCCATGCCGCCGAGAGTCGCGGCGTGCGCCATCTGTGTTCTCGCCTCGAGGTCGGAGCCGTCCGCGACCGCGTGTCGTAGCCAGCGCCCGACGAGCTCGATCGCGAGCAGCGCCACGGCGTCGGTGAAGGGCTGGTGGTAATCGCACGTGTAGCACTCGATCGCGTGCGAGAGCGCATCCATGCCGGTCGCCGCGGTCACCGCCGGCGGAAGCCCGAGCATCAGCTCGGGGTCGACCAGCGCCACGTGCGGCCCGATGAGCGGCGTTCCGCCGACGTTGAACTTGATCCCGCGGTCGTGGTCGGTGATGACGGCCCAGAGCGTCACCTCGCTCCCGGTGCCCGCCGTCGTCGGGATCGCCACCAGCGGCGGGATGCGTCGCGCGATCGGATCGCGCCCCCACTCGTAGCCGAGGATCGTGCCGCCGTGCTCGGCGATCGACGCCGATTGCCTTCGCGGTGTCGATCGAGGATCCGCCCCCGAGGCCGACGAGCCCGTCGCATCCCGACGCGCGGTAGATCTCCGCGCCGCGGTCGACGAGCGCGATGTCGGGGTTCGGCCGCACCTCGTCGAAGACGACCACGCTGCCGTCGAGCTGCGCGAGCGCGCGGTCGACGAGGCCCGCGGCGGCGACGCCCGGGTCGGTGACGAGCAGCGGCCGCGTGACACCGAGTGCGTGGAGCGACGCGCGGAGCTGCGCCAGCGCGCCGGGACCGTGCACGAGCCGGGTCGGAACCTCGACCGCGCGCACGACGTCGATCTCTACCGGCACTAGCTCTCCTTCGCTCGAACAGTCTGCAAACGAATCGCCTGCTGCCGCCAGCGCTCGGTGCCCTCGAGATCGTTGAACGTGAAGATATGGAAGCCGCCGACGTTCGGCCGCGGTCCCCCGAGGCTCGCGTCCAGCCCGGAGACCAGCGGGCCGGGGTCGAACTCCCCGTCCGCGTCCCGCTCGAGGAATGCGATGGACGGCCCGACCCCGATGCGTTCCGAGATGCGCAGGAGCTTCGGGCACGGAACTGCTCCCGGGAGCCCGATGTGGATCGGGAGCCGGGTCCCCCGCTCCCAGACGGCCGTCATCCAGGCCGCGGTCACGTCCGGGTCGAAGCAGATCTGGCTGACGATGTAGGTCGCGTGCTCCGCCTTCTCGAACATCGACCTGATCGTCTCCTCGTCCGAGATGAACGCGTGGCTCTCCGGGTACCCGGTGATCCCCACCTCGTCGAACGGCCCTCCCAGCTCCGCGAGCGCGCGCAGGAGCGGCACCGAGCCGTCGAACTCACCTACCGGCTCCTCGGCGTCGCCGGCCATCACCAACACGTCGCTCGCACCGAACGCACGCACGCGCTCGACCAGCTCCGCGAGCTCGCCGCGGTCGCGAACGTGCCGGGCGGCAAGGTGCGGAACGACCGCGTAGCCGTGCCCGGCCAGCCGCTCGGCCAGCTCGAGCGTCGGCTCGAGCCCCTTCCGCGGCGACGTCGTCACGGTCACCTTGACCTCGGTCGGCACATGCTCGAGCACGGCCTCCTCCGCCCCGGCGAGCGGGATCACCTCGTAGCGTGGCCGCGCGAGGAGCTCGACGAGCCGGTCAGTCGACGTTCGAGGCCTCCGCGGCCGCGCCGACGGCGACCTCCTGCTTGGGGGTCTCCTTGGCCGGGTCGATGAAGGGCTTGCGCACGACCACGGCCTGTTGCCGGCCGGTCGGCGCCTCCACCTCGAGCTCGGTGCCGAACTCCGCGTACTCGATCGGCACCATCGCGAACCCGATGTTCTTCTCGAGCCGCGGCGAGTAGCACGCCGACGTCACTTTGCCAACCTCTTGGCTGTCGGAGAAAACTCTGAAGTAGTCGATCATCGAGCTGTCGTTGTAGCTCCCGAGCCCGGGCCCGGCGATCTCGACGCCGACGAGCTTGCGCGAGACCCCCTCGGCCTTGATCCGCTTGAGCGCCGCCTTGCCGATGAAGTCGGCCTCCTGCTCGAGGTCGACCATCCACTCGTAGCCCATCTCGACCTCGTACGGGTTCGTGTCGAACCACATGTCGCAGCCGAGCGCGAGGATTCCCGCCTCGATCCGCTTGATGTGGCACGGCCCGATGACGCTCAGCCCGTGAGGCTCGCCGGCGGCGAGCACCGCGTCCCAGAGCCGGACCCCGTCGCGCGTCGCGTTCTGCAGGTAGATCTCGTACCCGAGCTCGCCGGTGTAGCCAGTTCGCGAGACGATGACGTCCATCCCGTCGATGCTGTACTCCCGACAGAAGTAGTAAGGAATGTCCACGATGGTCTCTCCGCAGAGATCGACCATGACGTCCTTCGACTTCGGGCCCTGCACCTGGAGCGGCCCGACGTCCGGCTCGGAGATCGTCACGTCGAGCCCGGAGTTGAGCGCGGCGCCCCACGCCCAGAGCAGGATGTCGCTGTCGGCGAGCGAGAGCCAGAAGCGGTTCTCCTCCAGTCGCAGCAGCACCGGATCGTTGAGGATGCCGCCCTCGTGCGAGGTCACGAACACGTACTTGCACTGACCGACCTCGCACTTGGTCAGGTCACGCGGCACGAGCATGTTCGTGAACGTGAACGCGTCCGGGCCTGCGATCTCCACCTGTCGCTCGACGCCGACGTCCCAGAGGGTCACGCCGTTCAAGAGCTCCCAGTACTCCTCGACCGGATCGCGGTAGTGCCGGGGGTGGTACATGTGGTTGTAGAAGCTGTACTTCTGCACGCCGTGCCGACGCGAGGCGTAGAAGTAGGGCGAGCGGCGGATCCGCGAGTAGAAGAGGACTTCGGGATGCTCGTTGACGGGCAACTGGTACCTCCTTAGGCGGGCGACATGGTCGGAGTGGGCTGGCCCTTGACGCGTGCGTTCTCGGGGTCGAAGAGCGGTGTCGAGCCGACGACAGCAACAGAGACGGGGTAGCGCCCGCCGAGGTACTCGACGGCGAGCTCGGCGCCCAAGACAGCGTGCTCGGGCGGGAGATAGGCGAGGAGGACGTGCTTCCCGACCGACGGCGCAGCTCCCGCGCTCGTGACGTACGAGCGCCGGCCCCTCGCGTCGACGAGCTGGGTGCCGTCGCGGGTGAGGATCGGCTCGCGGCCTTGCGGGTAGCGCTTCTCGCCGGTCGAGGACGTGTGATCGTCCACGGTCAGTGTGCAGAGGAGGGTGGCCGGCTCCTCCTCACGCTGGCGCAGGTGCGCCTCCCTGCCGACGAAGTCCACGTCCTTCACGCGCGGCCCGGACATGCCGGCCTCGACCGCCGTGTACTCGCTCTCGAGCTCCGCGCCGTACGCGCGGTAGCACTTCTCGAGCCGGCCCGTCGTGCCGTAGACGCCGATCCCTGCGGGGACGAGCCCATGCGGCTCCCCGGCCTCCCAGACGAGGTCCCAGAGCCGCGCGCCCTGCTCGATCGGGACGTACAGCTCCCAGCCGAGGTCGCCGACGTACGAGATCCTCGATGCGAGCACGCGGAGCGGGCCGACCTCGAGCACGCGGCAGGTCGCGAACGGGAAGCCCTCGTGCGAGACGTCGTCTGCAGTCAGCTCGGCGAGGACGTCGCGTGCACGCGGCCCCCAGAGCCCGAGCGTCGTCCAGCTGCTCGTCAGGTCTGCGAGCTGCGCCGAGCCGTCCTCGGGCAGATGGTCGGACAGCCACTTGCGGTCGGCCATCCCGTGCGCGCCGCCCGTGACGATGCGGAAGTGCTCGTCGCCGAGGCGCATGACGGTCAGGTCGGACTTGAACCCGCCGCCCGGAGAGAGCCACGGCGTGTACACGACCTTCCCGACCGGCACGTCGATCCGGCGCATCGACACCTTCTCGAGAGCGCCGAGGGCACCCGGCCCGCACACGTCGAACACGCAGAAGGCAGACAGGTCGAAGAGCGCCGCACGTGCGCGCATCGCGAGGTGCTCGGCGTTGATGATCGGGCGACCACCAGCGCCGGTCCCACTCCGCCGCACGGTCGAGCAGGAGATCCTCGAACTCCTCGAGCAGCGGCGCGTTCGACTCGTACCACTGCGGGCGCTCCCAGCCTGCGGCCTCGAAGAACACCGCGCCGAGCTCCCGCTCGCGCTCGTGGAACGGTGAGAGCCGGACGTTGCGATTCGAGGCCCACTGCTCGAGCGGGTGGACGATCCCGTACGTCTTGTTGAAGGCCTCGGAGACGCGTGCGCGCACATGGCTGCGCGTCTTCTGGTGCTCGTGGAAGCGCGCGACGTCGGACGAGTGCAGGTCGATCTCGGGCTCCCCCTGCGTCATCCACTCGGCGAGCGCGCGGCCGACGCCCGGGTCCCTCCTTGATCCAGACCGCCGCCGCCGACCACAGGCCCTCGAACCTCCGGGGTCTCGCCGAGGATCGGCGCCCCGTCGGGAGTGAAGGAGAGGATCCCGTTGACCGCCTTCACGACCTGCACCGACCCGTCGCGCAGGAACGGCATGAGCTCCCTTGCGTCGTCGAGCTGCTTCGCAAAGTCCTCCTCCGTGAACGGAAGCTCGGTCGGCGAGGGATCCGCCTCGCCGACCGGCAGCAGCTCCTCGGGATCGTGGAGGAGCGGCCGGTGCGCGTACGAGCCGATCTCGAGGCGGTCGAAGCGCTGCCGCTCGTACATGCCCGCGTCCATGTCGCGGACGATCGGGAACGCGATCTCGGCCGTCGTGCCCTCGAACCAGGGCACCGGCGCGACGTCGATCATCTGGTGGACGGCCGGCGTCAGCGGGATCGCGGCCCCGGCCATACGTGCGAGCCTCGGGCTCCAGACGCCGCAGGCGATTACGACCGATCTCGGCCTCGACGTCTCCCGCGGTCGTCCGCACGCGACGTACGTGCCCGTGCTCGACGTCGATCCCGACGACCTCGACCTCCGCGGCGACGGACAGCCGGCCGCTCTCGATCGCGCGCTCACGCATCAGCTCGCCGGCTCGGATCGGGTCGACGATCCCGACCGAGGGCGTCCAGAAGCCGCCGAGCAGCACGGTCGCGTCGACGTACGGCACGAGCCTTTCGATCTCCTCGGGCGTGATCATCGACACCGCGTCGACGCCCCACGACGCGGCCGACGACATGCGCCGCCAGAGCTCCTGCATCCGCTCCTCGGTGCGCGCGACCTCGATCCCGCCGGACGCGACGAACGTGTCGAGCGCCTCGTACTGCTCGATGCTGTCGAGCGTCAGCGCCGTCATCTCCTTCGAGTGGTCGACCGGGAAGATGAAGTTCGAGGCATGGCCGGTCGAGCCGCCCGGATTCGGCAGCGGGCCCTTGTCGATCAGGAGCACGTCGCTCCAGCCGAGCTCGGTGAGGTGGTACGCGAGGCTCGACCCGACGATGCCGCTGCCGACGACCACCGCCCGGGCCCGAGGAGGCAGGGAGCCTGATATATCACTCATCGCGGGCGCAATATATGACAGCCTCAGAGCACGCGCCGGATCGCCTGCTCGAACCCCGTCACGTGCCGGTGCATCGCCTCCGCGGCCCGCTCGGGATCGCCGTCGCGGATCGCTTCGAGGAGCTCACGGTGCTCGCGGACGGCGTGCTCGAGGCGCGCGACCTTGTCGAGCGCGAGGAACCAGATCCGCAGCGTGAGGACGTAGTACTCGTTCAGCGTCGACTCGAGGAACGGGCTGTGCGCCGAGCGGTAGATGTGCCGGTGGATGCGCTGGTCGAGGTCGATCAGCTCCCGCTCGCCGAGCTCGCCTGCGGCTCCGTTCAGCTCCTCCAGGAGCGCGGCGATCTCAGCTCGGTCGTCCTCGGTCGCCCGCACCGCCGCCAATCGCGCCGCCTCGCTCTCCAGCACCGCCCGCACCTCCGAGAGCCCCGCCAGGTCGCCGACGTCGATCCGTGCGACGAAGATCCCACGCCGGGGGTAGACCTCCACGAGCCGCTCGCGTGCCAGTGCGCGGAGCGCCTCGCGCACCGGCGTCCTCCCCAGCTCGAACCGCTGCATCAGGTCTCGCTCGCTGAGCAGCGACCCGGGCGGAAGCTCGAGCGAGACGATCAGCTCGCGGATGCGGTAGTACGCCTGGTCGGAGAGCGACCGAGCGGCCGCCGCCTCGGGCTGGTGGATGTGGAGCGCTGGAGTCGCCATCGTCGAGTGGCGTGCGGCGGGAACGGCCTTGCCGTTCCCGCCGCGAGCCGTTACTCCCTTACCTGAGCCACTTGTTGACCGTTGCGGCGTTTGCCTTGACCCACCTCTCGGCGGCCTTCTCCGGCTTCATCTTGCTGCCGGCGATCCACTTGCCGACGAGGTTCTGGGCGTCGTTCGACGGCCACCTGAACTTCCGGAGGAACTTCACCGCCGGGGAGCCGCTCTGGACGAACTCGCGGGCGAAGAGCTTCTTCAGCGGGACGTACGCGTATCGGCACCGGTACTTCGCGACGTCCCCGCCTGCGCCGACGTCGCTGCAGCCCTTGAACCGCTTCGGCAGCTGCACCTCGACCAGCTTCAGCTGCGCGTTGAGGTACTCAGGCGTCCACCAGTACATGATCACGGGCTTGCGCTGCTTGATCATCTGACTGACGCGGGCGACCTGCGTCGCGTACCCACCCGCCGACACGTGCTTGAAGTCGAGATCCAGCGCCTCGATCAGCTCCTTGTCCTTCTGCTGGAACGACGGGTCGCCGCCCAGGAACATCCCTTGCGAGCCCGACCCGGGGCTCTTGAAGATCGCTTCCCTGCCCTTGAGGCCGCGCCAGGTTTTGAACGCGGGATACTTCTTGAGCAGGTAACCCGGGATGAACCAGCCGATGTGGCCGAGCAGGCCGTTGGGGCCTGCGTTGACGACGGTCTTCTGCCTCGTGACGTACTGGTTGAACTGGTCGGGATACCCCCAGTCCTCGAGTACGGCGTCCACCTCGCCGTCGGCCATTGCCTGATAGCTCGGGACCTCGGCGATCTTTGTGATCTCGACCGTGCACCGGAGCCGCTTCTCGAGGACGTACTTCGCGACGTACGTGTTCGCCGTGGAGCCGGGCCAGCCGTACTCGTTCAGGGTCACCGTGCCGCACGCTTGACCCGAGCCGCCGAGGGCGCTCCCCGACGAGACGAGCCCGATCACCGCTACGAGCGCTGCGCCGAGCAGGAGCGTGAGCCGGCCTCGGACTTTCTTGGACATCGAACCCTCCTTGCTGTCGATTGAGGTTGCCTGCCTCATGCGATTCCTTCCGTCCGCCTGCGCCGGCTGGCCTGCGTCACGCGGTCGAGCGCGATGCCGAGCGCGAGGATCGCGAGTGATGCCAGGAGGCCCAGGCCGAACTGTCCCCGCTGCAGGCCCTGCGCGACGAGGTAGCCGAGCCCTTCCGACCCGACGAGCCCGGCGATCACCACGACGCCGAGCACCATGATGATCCCCTGGTTCACGCCGAGCATGACGGCGTCGCCTGCGAGCGGGACCTTGACCTTGACGAGCACCTGCCGGCGGCTCGCGCCGTACGCGCGTGCCGCCTCGACCGACTCCGGTGCGACGTCCCGGACGCCTCGCTCGACGAGGCGAGCAACGGCGGGGAAGGCGTACAGGACGCTCGCCAGGATGCCGGGCACGTACGAGATCGGCGTCAGGTACACGAACGGGATGATGTAGACCAGCTGCGGCAACGTCTGCAGCACGTCGTTGACCGGGCGCATGATCTTCGAGACCGCCTTGCTCTCGGCTGCCGCGACGCCGAGCGTGACGCCGATCAGGACGGTCAGCGCCGTGGCGACGAGAACCTGCGCGAACGTCTGCATCGCGGGCTCCCACATCCCCATCAGTCCGATCAAGGCGAACATGACCAGCGTCGTGACCGCCGGTCGTAGGCCGCTGATGACGAACGCGATCGCCGTCACGCCCGCCAGCGTCGTGAACCACGGCGCCTCCACCAGGAACTGCAGCAACGGCTGAAGCAGGTGGACGAGGATGAAGTTCCCGAGCGGCTCCGTGATCGAGAAGACGAAGGTGGTCGGGTCTTGGACGTAGTCGAGAGCGGCTTGGACCTTCGCGAGCAGCCACTCCTGAGCAGTTCTCGTCGCGGGGTAGACGGCAGCAACCCCGAGCGCCTTCGCGAGCACGATCGTCAGGCCGATGCCCGCTGCGCCGGCGAGCGTGGCGAGTCTCAAAGTCCGCCGCCGCCTGTCGGTGAGATGGCGGTGCGCAGGATCCGTGCGGTCGGCGACGGCCTCGGTCGATCGGTCGAGCGCCATCGCCATGACGACGATCGCGACCCCGCCGAGGATCGCGAGCGCCGCATTGGTGGACAGCCCGCCCGTGACGACGTCGCCCAGCCCTCCGCCGCCGATCAGGCCGGCGATGACGACCATCGAGAGGGCGAACATGATCGTCTGGTTGACGCCGAGCAGGATCGTCCTCCGCGAGAGTGGAAGCTGCACCTTGGACAGGACCTGACCGCGCGTGCCGCCCATCGACGTCGCGGCTTCGACCGTATTGACGGGAACCCCACGAATCCCGAGGGCCGTGATGCGGATTGCGGGCGGGATCGCATAGATCATGGTCGAAATCACTGCCGCGCCAGGGCCCACGGAGAACAGCACCGCGACCGGGATCAGGTATGCGAATGCGGGCACGATCTGCATCGCGTCGAGAACGGGCGTGATCGCCCTCAGGAAGCGGCTCGAGAGCCCGGCGACGATGCCGAGCGGGATTCCCACGAGGAGCGAGAGGCCGACCGCCGCGAGCATCAGGGCAAGCGTCTGCATGCTCTCCTCCCAGAGCCCCGTGAGCGCGAAGGTCGCAAACGCGGCCGCGACCCAGATGGCGGCTCGCCAGCCCCCGAACCGCAGCGCGATCAACGTGCCCGCTACGGTCGTCCCGACCCACGTCAACCAGCGCAGTAGCTGGTCGAGCCAGCCGACGAGGTCGTCGACGAGCGTCGCGAACGCGTCGAAGACGGCAAAAACGGCGCTCGGATCCTCTGCGTTGCGCTGGTCGATCAACCAGATCTGAAAGTCGTCGAGGTGGCCTGTCAGCGCGTTCCATTCGAGGCGCGCCGGCCAGGGATACTCGAGCTGCCAGACCCGGTACGCGACGTACATGAGCGCGACGATCCCGGCGACCTGCACGAGCTTGCCGCGCCACCACGGGCGATGCGCGACGACCGGAGCCGGAACGACGGTCTCGTGGGCGACGGTCGCCACTAGTCCCCGCCCTCGCCCGCGATCGCCGTGAGCACCGTGTCCCGGTCGACGAGGCCGACGACGTCGCCGTTCTCGACGCAGCAGACCGGCTTCTCGCTCGCGGCGAGCACCGGAACCGCCCGCCGAACCGTGGTACGGACGTCCAGCCGCGGCCCGTCGGTGGGCTCCCCGGGCTCGGGATCGCGCATGACCCAGCGGAGCGTGAGCACGTGGCTGCGGGGGATGTCCCGCGTGAAGTTCTCGACGTAATCGTCCGCCGGCGAGCCCACGAGGTCCTCCGGCGTGCCGAGCTGGATGATCGCCCCGTCGCGCATGATCGCGATCCGGTCGCCGAGCCGCAGCGCCTCGGAGAGATCGTGCGTGATGAAGATCATCGTCTTGCCCGTCTCCTCCTGCAGCCGACAGATCTCGTCCTGCATGTCGCGCCGAATGAGCGGGTCGAGGGCGCTGAACGGCTCGTCGTAGAGCATCACCTGCGGGTTGACCGCGAAGGCCCGCGCGACGCCCACGCGCTGCTGCATCCCGCCCGAGAGCTGGTCGGGAAACTGGTTGGCCGCGTCCTCGAGCCCGACGAGCTTCAGCACCTCGCGTGCCCGCGCGTGCCGCTCCGCCTTCGCCATCCCCTGCACCTCGAGCCCGAACGCGACGTTGTCGAGCACGCGCCGGTGCGCGAGGAGCCCGAAGTGCTGAAACACCATCGAGACCTCGTGCCGGCGCAACTGCCGGAGCTCGGCCTTGCCCGCCGCCACGACGTCCCGGCCGGCGATCTCGATCGAGCCGGCCGTGGGCTCGATCAGCCGCACGAGCGTCCGGACGAGCGTCGACTTCCCCGAGCCCGAGAGCCCCATGACGACGAACACCTCGCCGGGCCAGACCTCGATCGAGACGTCTCGCACCGCGACGACGCATCCGGTCTTCTCGCGGAGCTCACCGCGCGGCAGAAGCGCGTCGGGCGAGCCGACGAGGCGCTCCCCCTTCGGCCCGAAGACCTTCCAGACTCCCTGCGCGCGGATGACGGGCGGCCCTGTCCGGTCGATCCGGGCCACAGTCGGCGCGACCGCAATCGCGCCCGATTCGTTCATGCCGCGTCCGCGTTCACGCGCGCACGCTGATATATCACCCCGCCTCGTGGTTGTCTACCGACGGGCCGGGATGCGTCAGCGCCGCGCGTCGCCGACACCACGGTGACCTTGACCGATAGATAGCGAGAATATATGCTCGCTAACTATGAGGGAGCTCTTCCTTGCCTTGCTGAGCGACGAGCGTGCTCACGGGTACGAGCTGAAGCAGTCGTTGGAGCAGGAGTTCGGCGATTTGCTGCCCGCGCTGAACGCCGGCCAGATCTATTCGACGCTAGCCCGGCTCGAGCGCGACGGCCTCGTCGTCGGTACGGCGGTGCCCGGGGACAGCCGCGGCAAGCGGGTGTACGAACTGACGGGTGCCGGCCGGGCCGCGCTCGCGGCCTGGATCGAGCTGCCCGTCTCGGGCAGGCGGCTCAAGGACGAGTTCTTCATGAAGTTCATCGTCGTAGCGTCAGCTCGCCTCGCGGAGCCGAAGCAGCTGATCGAAAGGCAGCGACGCGAGTACTTGCAGTCGCTGCGCGACCTGAACGCGTTGCTCGACGCCGATGGAAGAGCGCCCGCGGGCGAGCTCCTTCTCGAGGGGGCGATCTTGCATCTGAAGGCCGACCTGGAATGGCTCGAACTGATCGAGCAGCGACTTGCGCTGAAGGAGGAGGTCTGATGGCACCGGTACTCGTGGCGAAGAATCTCGCGAAGACGTACGAAACCGGCGTCGCGAAGGTGCTAGGTCTTCGCGGGGTCGACATCTCGATCGAGCGCGGCGAGTTCGTCGCGATCATGGGGCCGAGCGGATGCGGGAAGTCGACGCTGCTCAATCTGCTCGCCGGGCTCGATCGACCGACGGCGGGTGAGGTCTGGCTCGACGGCGTGCGGATCGATGGGTTGAGCGAGACCGATCTCGCGCGTCTGCGTCGTCGCAAGGTCGGCTTCGTGTTCCAGTTCTTCAATCTGGTGCCGACGCTGTCTGCGGTCGAGAACGTCGAGCTGCCACTTCTCCTGGTCGGCCGCCGCCGTAGAGAGGCTCGACGATCCGCGAATGAGTTGATGAGCGATCTGGGGATTCCCGGGAAGGCGGAAGCCGCTCCGGCCGAGCTGTCTGGCGGGGAGCAACAGCGGGTGGCGCTGGCGCGCGCGCTGGCGAACAGGCCGGACGTCGTGCTCGCAGACGAGCCGACCGGCAACCTCGACTCGGCAGCCGCCCGGGACGTGCTCGGGCTCTTTCGCGAGGCCCGGAACCGGGGGCAGACGCTCCTGATGGTTACGCACGACGCGAGCGTTGCCTCGGCGGCAGATCGGGTGATCACGCTCCGCGACGGGCTGGTTGCCGATGAGACGGAGCTGGCTGCGGCTCGCCAGGTCGCTCCTCTACTCGAACTGCAGAGCCCGGAATGACGGCGCTGCTATTCAAGCTGGCGTTCGCGGGCATCCGCTCGCGTCTGCTTGCGAGCGCGCTCACGATCGCAATCGCGGGGGCAGCGGCGGCGACGATCGTGCTGGCGCTAGAGGTGCGCTCGAGCGGGCGCGACCCTTGGCAGCAGACCTTCGATGCGGCCAACGGGGCACACGTGCTCGCGTTCGCTCACTCACGGGCCGACGCGCGCGCGATCGCCGACCTCCCGGGCGTTACCGAGCGCGGCGCGCCGGTTCCTCTCCTGACGGCGACGCTGGGGCCGACCCTCGGGCTGCCTGGAAACACCGATCGAGTGGAGCTCGCCGGCCTGAGCCGTCGCACAGCCGTGAACATGCCGGTGCTGACCGCCGGCTCGCAGCTGCGCGAGGGGGGCATCGTGCTCGAACGCAGTCTCGCGCGTGCACGCGGCATCGAGGTCGGCACCACGTTGGAGCTCACGACCGAACGCGGCTCGGTCGGCCTTCCGGTACTCGGGACGGCGGTCGTACCCAGCCAGCCGCGCTACCCTCGCCGCAACCCCGGGCTTGGCTGGATCACGCGCGCCACACTCGAGCGAATCGAGCCGGATCGCTCGCGCTGGCGCTGGACAGAGGCGGTTCGACTGGCCGATCCCTCCGCTACCGCGGCGTTTGTCGAGCGCGCGGCTGCGAGCTTTTCGACAACCACGTTGGGGTCCGGCGCGCTCTACTTCGAGTCCTGGCAAGACCAGCGCTACAACGCACTGGCCGATGCACAGCCAATCGAGCTCATCGTGACGACGTACACGATCCTGCTCCTGATCGTCGCCTTCGTCGTGGTCGGGATCCTCGTCGGCGCCCGCGCCAGCGCTCAACACCGTGAGATCGGGCTGCTGAAGGCGGCCGGCTTCACCCCCCGCCAGGTCGGAGCCGTCTTCGCGCTCGAGTCCGCCGCTCTTGGTCTCGTCGCCGCGGCCCTCGGCTTCACGCTCGGGATGCTGCTCGCACCGCGCCTTGCCGCACCCAGCGCCGAAACGCTGCTCGGCTCACCGACGATCGCGGCGAACCCCTGGCACATCCTCGTCGCAAGCTGCGTCGTCATTCCCGTGCTCCTGGCGGGCACGCTGACTTCTGTCCGCCGCAGCGCCCGCTACACCGCCCTCGAAGCGATACGGGCCGGCAGCTCGTCTCCACCGAATTCACGTCTTGCGCGCGCGTTGGCCAGATCCTCTCTGCCGTTGACGACACGGCTCGGGCTCAAAGACCTGCTCGCACGAGGACGCAGGCCGCTCTTCCTCGGAGCCGCGATCGCGCTGACCGGCGCTGTGGTGGTCGTTGCGCTCTCCGTCGAGGCCACTCTCGACGCGCGGCCCGCCGGCGAAGTGAGCGACGTTCCGGATGAGCTACCGCTCCTCATCTACACCCTCGACGCGGCGTTGCTGCTGATCACCGCCGCCACGCTCGTCGCCGTCACCTTGCTCTCGGTCCGCGAGCGAATCCGCGACTACGGCGTGCTCAAGGCGATCGGCCTCACACCGACGCAGATCAACTCCACCCTCGTCAGCGCGCACGTGGCGCTCGCAGTGGTCGCTTCGCTCCTCGCCATCCCGCTCGGCATCGGGCTCTTCCTAGCTCTAGTGACCGCCGCCAGCGGCACGACGGAGGATGCCGTCCTCGCACCGTGGTGGTCGTTTGCACTGATTCCAGCCGGAACCGTGCTCGTGGTCGCGCCGCGACGAGTCTCCCGGCCCGCCTGGCCACGCGGATCCGTACCGCCGACGCGCTCCGCTACGAATGATGTGGGACCCTCGAGGCGAACCGCCTAGAGCGTCTTGAACTGCTCGAACGGCTGGCGGCAGCCCTCGCAATAGCGGATCGAGCGGCAGGGCGTGGGGCCGAAGAGGTTGTCCAGTCGGGTATCGGTGGAGCCGCAGTACGGGCAGCGGAAGACACCCTTCTGCAGCTGGACGAGGTCGAGCTTCGCCACCGGCCTCGGCGCCGGCGGCGCGAAGCCGGCCGCACGCAGCTTCTCCCTCCCCTCGGCCGTGATCAGGTCGGTCGACCACGAGTCGTCGAGGACGACCCGCACCTCCGCGAGTGCGCCGAGCTGCTTCACCTTCGCCTCCATCGCCCGCTGCATCGGCTCGAGCGCCGGGCAACCCATGAAGGTCGGCGTGAAGTCGATGCGGACCGAACCGTTCTCGATTTCGACGTCCTTGATCACGCCGAGGTCGACCAGCGAGATGACGGGAATCTCAGGATCGGGGATCTCCGCGAGCGCCGCCCAGACCTCGTCGACCGTCACCATTGCGCACCTGCAGGCGCCGAGCGGCGCACCATCGTCATCTCCTCCCAGAGCTCCGCGAGCTCGGCCTCGTGCACGCCGCGCGACACCGGGTCGGCGTCGGGCAGCTCGCGTCCCATGCGTTCCTCCGCACGTCGCCGAAGCTCAGGTCGGAGCTCGTCGTCGAGGACGCCGAGCGCATACGGCCAGAGCTCGTCGATCGCCTCGTGCAGGCGAGTTCGACCCTCCTCGGTCGCGAGCAGCCGGTCGATCCACATCTCCGCGTGCATGCGGTGGTACGCCTCCTCGCGGTCCATCTTCGCTGCGAGACCCGCGAGCTCGGGGTCGTGGGAAGCCATGAGCGCGGCAAGCCTGATCTCGTCCGCGGTCTCGTACAGCCAGTGGCGCGCGATCGTCCGGGCCCACTCGAGCCGGCGCAGCTCGACGAGCGGGGCGCACCGGTACTCCTCGGGCTTGCGGTCGAAGGCGAGCTCGTCCGCGGTCGTGCCGAGCTCCGCGGCCGCGAGCTCGTACAGCGCGCGCGCATGGCCGATCTCGTTCTGCGCGATCGAGGAGAACGCGACGTCCTCCTCGAGGAAGGGCGCGATTCCCGTCCACTCGGAGTTCCGCCAGCCGAGGACGAGCTCGTCGTCGGCGATCGCGAGGAGCAGGTCGGTGCGCTCGCTCATTGCTCGTGCTCGACGCGCCTCGCCCTCCCGGCGCGGCGCCATCTCGCAGCGTCCCCGGCCTTCTCGCGCGCTTCGCGGAGCCGCGCCTTGATCGAGTACCCGTCCACGCGGCGGTACTTCATCTCGAACTCGTCGGGGAACTCGGCGATCTCGTGCACCGCCTCGCGTGGCACGAGCCAGAGCGCGACCGACTCCTGGCGGCGCGCGTACTGCTCGCGCGCGTAGATCTCGGCGAAGCGCGCGTCCGGCGCCGTTACCGTCCCCGCGTGCTGGAACGGCTGGCCCTTCCGCTCCTGCCGGAACACTTCGAAGATCACGCGGCACCGACTCTCCGGTCCGTGCATGATCGGGGAGGCCGGCGGCCGCGAACGCCATCGCCGCGACCGTCTGCACCGCGACGAGCGCGAAGATCACCGGGCATGAAGCCCTCCGTCTCGAGCACCGACGCCGGCTACGACGAGCGCGACCGGTCCGAGGACCGACGTCGCGGCGATGACCACCGACCAGACCTTGGCGCGCAGCGCGCGCGGCGTCCGCAGCGTGAAGATCGTGAAGATCGGGCGGGTTGACGATCCCGTTCGCGAGGCCCGACACGGCCATCACCGCGATCAGCGCCGCCGCCGGCACGTCCGCGAGGAGGAGCCAGAGCGGCGCGATCATCGCGACCTCGCCGAGGCTCGAGACGAGCAGCCGGTCCGAGCGCGCGGCCGTCCGGAACGACGATGACGTTCCCGAGCACCGCGCCGAGGCCCCACGCGCCCCAGATCCAGCCGAGGAGCGTCGGATCCTCGCCGAAGCGCTCGAGCACGAGCACCGGCATCGCGGCGAACAGGACGATCCAGGCGACGTCGCCGATGATGAGCGCGCGCTCCACGGCCGCAGCAGCGGGTCGCGCGCGAGGAAGCGGAAGCCCGCCGCGAGACCGCGCGACTCCTCGTCCTGCTCGACGCGCCCGCCTCGCCGGGACGAGGTCGCGACGAGCAGCGACGGCGATGGCGAACGACACCGCGTCGAGGAGCAGCACGTTCGTCGCGCCGATCGCGGCGATCAGCACGCCCGCGAGCGCCGGGCCCGAGGAACAGCGTGATGCGCTGCGCGGCCTGGAGGAGCGCGTTCGCCTCGGCGAGGACGCTGCTCGTCCTCGCCGACGAGGTCCGGGAGGATGCTCGTCTTCGCCGCGAACGACGGCGTGACGAACGCCAAGATCGCGGCTACGAGCACGAGCAGGAGCGGGAAGTCAGCACGTCGAGCGCGTGCAGCAGAGGCACGAGCGCGACGAGCGGCGCACGCGCCGCATCCGCGATCAGCATCGTCCGGCGCGGGCCGAGGCGTGCGGCGACGTTCCCGCTCAAGAAGCCGAAGATCGCGAGCGACGCCGACTCGACCGCGAGCACGATCGCCATGCGTCCCGCCGAGCCCGTCGTCGTCAGCACGAACCACGGCAGTGCGAGCATCGTCATCTGCGACCCCGTCATCGAGACGACGTCGCGGGCGAGGAGGCCGAGCAGGCCCTCGGTTGCGGATCAGCTCACGGCGGTCATCGCCGGTCGTCACGCGGCCTCGGCGAGCACCACCCGCTCGACCCAGGCAACGTCCTCGCGCGAGAGCCTCCGGAACGCGAGCCGCTCCGCGGACGCCGGCCCGTGGCCCGTGACGACCGCGCGCAACTTCTCCCAGTCGGGCTCGGTGTAGCGCCAAACGCCCGACTCCTCGTCCTTCCGGAGGGCGGCGTCGGGGATCTCGAGCCCGAGCTCGCGGATCTGCGGCACGTAGCCGTCGAGGAACTCCTGCCGGGCGTCCTCGTTCGCCTGGCTCTTGATCCGCCAGACGTACATCGGGTCCTCCTCGGCCGGGATCGGGTTCCCGTGGAAGTGCATCAGCGGCTCCCACCAGCGGTCGAGCGCCTCCTGCACGAGGCCGAACTGCTCGTCCGTGCCCGTTACCATCGCGAGGATCACGTCGCGGCCGTGGAGGATGTGGAACGACTCCTCCCAGCAGATCTTCTTCATGATCCGCGCGTACGGCGCGTACGAGCACTTGAGGAGCGCCTTCTGCGACACGATCGCGGCGGCGTCGACGAGCCAGGCGATGACGCCGACGTCGCCCCAGGTCTTCGTCGGGTAGTGGAAGACGTTGTGGAACTTCGCCTTGCCCGAGACGAGGTCGTCGAGGCAGGCGCTGCGCGGCTTGCCGAGGTCCTCGACGACGCGGTAGATGAGCTGCGCGTGCCCGACCTCGTCCTGGATCTTCGCCGTGAGGGCGAGCTTCCGCTGCAGCGTCGGCGCGCGGAGGATCCAGTCGCGCTCGGGGAGGACGCCCATGAGCTCCGAGTTGCCGTGCATCTCGATGAACTTGACGAGCTTGGCGCGGTACTCGTCGGGCATCCAGTCGGAGGTCTCGACCTGTCCTCCCGACTGCACGTACTCGAGGAATTCCTGCGTTCGCGTGTCCATCTGGGTTTGGCCTCCTACCGAACGGTCGTTAGCATCCAGTATATGCCCACGCGCAGGCACGAGCTAACCCGACAGGCCGCTCGGCTGTTCGCGGATCGCGGATACCACGGCACGTCCATGGGCGACATCGCGGAGGCGCTCGGCGTCCAGAAGGGCTCGCTCTACTCGCTGACCGGCTCGAAGCAGCAGCTCCTGTACGACACGATGCGGCAAGGCGCGGAAGCGTTCCACGCCGCGCTCGACGAGGTTCCCGAGGACGCGCCCGCGGCCGAGCGCGTCCGGCTCGCGCTTCGGGGCCACCTCCGCGTCGTCGCGGAGCAGATCGACGTCGCCACCGTCTTCACGCGCGAGTGGCGCTACCTCGAGGGCGAGCACCGCGAGGAGATCCTCGCCGAGCGCCGCCGCTACGAGGAGCGCTGGCGCGCGCTCTTCCAGGAGGGCGTCGAGTCCGGCGGGCTGCGCACGGACCTCGACGCCGGCGCGGCGGCGCTGCTCGTCCTCTCGGCGGCGAACTGGGCGTATACGTGGCTCACGCCCGGCCGCGACACCGACGAGCTCGCCGACCGCTTCACCGCGATCCTCGTCGACGGCATCCGCGGCTACGCGACGCCGCGCTGACGCGGCTCGCCGCAGCGCGCAGACTCTACGCTGGGCGGGTGGCACCCCTCCTGATCGCGAACCCGTGGGCGAGTGCGGTCGACGAGGCCTGCCTGGCCGCCGTGCGAGCCGCGCTTCCCGCGGGCACGGAGCTTCGGCTCACGAGCGCGAAGGGCGAGGCGACCGAGCTGGCGCGCGAGGCCTCCGGACGCGTCGACGCGCTCTACGTGCTTCGGCGGCGACGGGACCTACAACGAGGTGCTGAACGGAGTCGACGCGGAGACGCCGGTCGGCTTCGTCCCCGGCGGCGGCGCGAGCGTGCTCCCGCGCGCGCTCGGGCTTTCGCGCAACCCGGTCGAGGCCGCGCGGCGGCTCGCCGCGGGCGCGCAGCCGAGGCGGATCGCGGTCGGGCGCGTGAACGGGCACCGCTTCGGGTTCGCGTGCGGGATCGGGCTCGACGCAGAGGTCGTGCGCGCAGTCGACGAGCTCGGCCGTCGCGAGGACGGCCGAAGGCCGGGCAACCTCGCGTTCGCGTGGACCGGGGTGCGCACGCTCACGCGCCGCCGCTTCCGGGCCGAGCCCGCGCTCGAGGTCAAGGGCTTCGGCCGCGCCGCGTTCGCCTTCGTGTCGAACGGGCCGACCTACACCTACGCGGGTCGCGTCGCCGTCCGGCCCACGCCCGAGGCGACGTTCGAGGGCGGGCTCGACCTGGTCGCACCCGTTCGGATGCGCGCGCGCGATCTTCCGCGCCTCGCGTGGTACGCGCGCGGGCGGGGCGATCGAGCCGCCGCGGACGATCTCGTGTACGTGCACGACGCCGACCGGATCGAGATCGTCTGCGACCGGCCGCTGCCGCTCGAGGCCGACGGCGAGGACCTCGGCGACGCCGAGACACGTGCTCCTCGAGGCCGAGCGCGACGCGGTGACGGTGCTCGTCTGAGCTACGAGGCGGGGGCAGGCTGCGAGCGGCGGTGCAGCCGAACGCCGAGCGTCGCGACGACGAGCGCTCCGAGCGCAGCGAGCAGCGCGACGACGGGCCACGGGAACGACCTCGTCTCCGTCCGCCTGCCGGCGGGCTCTCGCGGAAGCCCCGCGTCGAGGAGCACGCGCGTCAGCTCGGCCGAGCCGACGTACCAGCCGCCGCGCGTCCTTTCGGTCTCGAAGAACGGCTGGCCCGGCTCCATGTACGTGACCGGCTCCGTCGCATACGGATACAGGTCCTGGACGATCCGGTCGGGCTTGCCCGCTGGACCGGGAACGAGATACGTCGATCGTGTACCGCGGGCCGAGATCTCCGGCGGGCGGATTGCCGGTCATGGGGGTCGGCGCCTGGCCGAACGACGCGGGGAAGAAGCCGGCGGCCTCGGCGAGCTCCATGACGGGAACGCCGGGCGCCATCTCGGCACCGGGCTCGCCGGGAGCGACCGTGATGGTCGAGTCGAGGCCCGGTCCCGTGATCGTGGCCTCGCTCGGGCCCTTGGCGAGGGCAAGTGACGGGACACACGCCAGCAGGAGCAGCGCGGCGAGCGTTGTGAAGACGGTGCGTGTCATCGGTGCCTCCGGGTCTCGACGTCGTGGCAACTACACCCAGCTCGCGGGTGAGGTTCCGAGTCCCGCGCCTACAATCCGCCCGTGACCCAGGTGCTGCCCGCGGATCGAGGCCTGCGCCGCGTCATCGGCGACGGCGAGGGCCTCCCGGACGGCGAGGTCGACGGTCTCACTCCCGACGACCTGATCGCCCTCTACCGCGACCTCGTCCTGCTGCGCACCTACGACGAGCGCAGCGTCGTCTACCACCGCCAGGGCCGCATCGGGACGTACGCGATCTACTGGAACCACGAGGCGATGCAGGCCGGCGCGGTGTTCGCGCTCGAGGATCGCGACTGGATCTTCCCGGCCTACCGCGAGTCCGCGATCGGGCTCCTGCGCGGGATGCGGGTCTCCACGGTGCTCTCCTGGTGGCGCGGGCACCCCGCGGGCTGGTGGAACCCGGAGGACTACGGCGTCGCGTCGATCTGCGTGCCGATCGCGACGCAGATCCCGCACGCGGTCGGGTTCGCGTGGGGCTCGAAGCTGAAGGGGGAGGACCGGGTCGCGCTCACGTTCTTCGGCGACGGTGCGACCTCGGAGGGCGCGTTCCACGAGGGCGCGACCTTCGCGGGCGTGATGAAGGCGCCCGTGGTCCTCTTCTGCAACAACAACCAGTGGGCGATCTCGACGCCGCTCTCCGCGCAGACCGCGGCGCCGACGCTCGCCGACAAGGCGATCGGGTACGGGATGCCGGGCCTGCGCGTCGACGGGACCGACGTCCTCGCCGTGTACGAGGCGACGCGGGAGGCCGTCGAGCGGGCGCGCGCGGGCGACGGGCCCGACGTTCATCGAGGCCGTGACCTACCGGGCGGCGCCGCACGCGACCGCGGACGACCCGTCGATCTACATCGATCCCGAGCGGGTCGAGGAGGCGAGGGAGAACGAGTGCGTCGGCCGCTACGAGCGCTACCTCCAGCGCATCGGCGTTCTCACCGACGAGCAGGCGGAGGAGATCAGGCAGGAGGCGCTCGAGCTCATGCGGGCCGGGATCGCGGAGGCCGAGGCCGAGCCTCCCGCGGACCCGGCGCTCGTGTTCGAGCACGCGTACGCCAACCCGCCGCGACGCTCGCCGAGGACCTCGCGAGCTCAGGAGGATCCTCGGGCACGTGGCTGAGCGGTTCCTCGTCGAGGCGGTGAACGACGCGCTGCACGTCGAGATGGAGCGTGACGCCGACGTGCTCGTCATGGGCGAGGACGTCGGCCGGCTCGGCGGCGTCTTCCGCGCGACCGCCGGCCTCCAGGAGCGCTTCGGCGCCGACCGTTGCGTGGACACGCCGCTCGCGGAGGCGGGGATCGTCGGCACTGCGGTCGGCCTCTGCATGGCCGGCTGGCGGCCCGTTTGCGAGCTGCAGTACGACGCGTTCAGCTATCCGGGCCTCGACCAGCTGATCAACCACGTCGGCCGCTACCGCTGGCGGACGGGCGGGAAGATGTCCTTCCCGCTGACTCTCCGGATGCCGTACGGCGGCGGCGTGCGGGCGCCGGAGCTCCACGACGACTCCCCGGAGACGTACTACGTGCACACGCCCGGCGTGAAGGTCGCGATCCCGTCGACGCCGGCCGACGCGAAGGGGCTGCTGGCGGCGGCGATCCGCGACCCGGATCCCGTCGTCGTGCTCGAGCCGAAGCTCATCTACCGGACCGCGCGGGGCGAGGTGCCGGAAGGCGAGCACGTGGTCCCGCTCGGGAAGGCGCGCGTCACGCGCGAGGGAAGGGACGTCACGCTCATCGCGTACGGCGCGATGGTGCCGCTCGCAGAGCGCGCGGCCGAGGCGCTCGAGGGCGAGGCATCGTGCGAGGTGCTCGACCTGCGGACGCTGAAGCCGCTCGACGAGGAGGCGCTCCTCGCCTCCGTGGCCAAGACGGGCCGCGCGATCGTCGTTCAGGAGGCGCCGCGCGTCGCCGGCTTCGCCGCCGAGGTCGCGGCGGTGCTCGCGGAGAAGGCGATCTTCGACCTGCAGGGGCCGGTGCTGCGGGTGACGGGCTACGACGTCCCCTACCCGTACTGGCAGCTCGAGGACGCGTACATGCCCTCGGTCGAGCGCGTCGTGGACGCCGCGCGCCGCCTGCTCGCCGCCTGATGCGCAGCCTTGTCTGGCGCCGGCTCGACGAACCCGGCATGGAGATCGCGCACGTCGAGTCGCTCGAGCGTGCGAGCGGGACGCAGATCGGCGCGGTGACGCGGTCGCGAAGCGGTCGCGCAGGGGTACGAGCTTCGGTGGCAGCTCGACGGCTCGCGCCTGGACCTCTCGGTCGTCGGCGGAGCGAGCGCGGAGATAGACCTCGGGGAAGCCGACTTCTTCGACGTCTTCGCCTCGCCGTTCTTCAACTCGCTGCCGGTCGCGCGCGACGAGCTCCTCGGCGGCGGCGACGCGAGAACGTACTCGATGCGTTTCGTTCGCGTTCCGTCGCTCGAGGTGGTCCCTTCGGAGCAGCAGTACCAGCCGCTGGGCAAGCGGAGGGTCCGCTACTCCTCGGACTCGTTCACGGCCGTGATCGAGTTCGACGCGGACGGCTTCGTGACCATGTACGAGGGCTTCCTCGAGCGGATCGCGTGACGCTGCACGAGATCCCGCTCGAGCGGCGCACGCTGCACGGCCACTTCTCCTGCGATCTCGAGCCCGTGCTCACCGTCGACTCGGGCGACTCCATCGCGTTCGCCGCGCCAGACGCAGGCTGGGGGATCGGACCGCCGCAGGACGCGGGTGGCACCCGCGAGCGCTTCGCTCCTCGTGACCCGGAGCTCGACCGCGGGCACCCGCTCATCGGGCCGGTGGCCGTGCGGGACGCGCGGGCCGGTGACACGCTGGAGGTTCGGATCGACGAGGTGCGCATCGGCGGCTGGGGGATCACGGACGCGGGCGGCTGGCACACGCCGCTGAACGAACGTCTCGGAGTCGACGAGGGCGAGACCGCGACTCTCGTGTGGGAGCTCGACGCAGAGGCAGGGGTCGGCCGCGACCAGGCCGGGCGGGCGGTCACGCTCGGGCCGTTCCTCGGTGTCATCGGGATGCCGCCGGCCGAGCCGGGCGTCCATTCGACCGGCCCTCCGCGAGCATGTGGGGGGAACATCGACTGCAAGGAGCTCGTGGCCGGCACGACGCTCTTCCTGCCGATTCCGGTCGACGGTGCGCTCCTCTCGGCAGGTGACGGGCATGCGGCGCAGGGCGACGGCGAGGTCTCGCAGCTCGCGATCGAGGCGCCGGTCGACCGCGCTCGGCTGACGCTCACGGTGCTCGGTGACCTGCCGCTGACGGCTCCGATCGCGTGGACCCCCGAGGCCTGGCTGACGTTCGGGTTCGACGACGATCTCGACGAGGCGGCCGCGATCGCGATCGACGGCATGCTCGACCTGATGGGTCGCGAGCACGGCCTCGAGCGCCGTGAGGCGCTCGCGTACGCGAGCGTCGTCGTCGACCTCCGCGTCACGCAGATGGTGAACGGAGCTCGCGGGATTCACGCCCGGCTCGCGCACGACGCATTGCGTCCCCCTCCGCAGGGCAAGACCGGCGTACATGAACGACACCGTCGTCCAGGTCTTGCTCGTCGGGCTCTTCGCCCTGTCGTGCGGCCTGCTGACCCTTGCCTGGATGCGGCAGCGGCTCGCGCTCGCGGCCGCGGTGCTGCTCGCGTTCGCGCTCGGCGGTCTGGGTGATCGACTTCTTCATCGTCGTTTCGGGGTACCGCGGCGCCGACGACTTCATCGAGTGCGGCGGGGAGTGCTCCGGCTACCACTACTCGGTCGTCGTCGGATTCCTCGCGCCTCCGCTCCTCATCGCCCTTGCTGCGCTCGGCGGCATCGTCGCCCTCGAGCAGCGCCGCCGCGCGCGACGCGCTCGATAGACGAGAATCGCGGCGTGGCGAACTCGTTCAAGCTGCCGGATCTCGGCGAGGGGCTCACCGAGGGCGAGGTCGCGCGCTGGCTCGTCGCCGAGGGCCAGGAGATCGCGGAGGACGACCCGCTCGTCGAGATCCAGACGGACAAGGCGACAGTCGAGATCCCGTCGCCGTACGCCGGGACGGTGCTTCAGATCCTCGTCGCCGAGGGCGAGGTCGCACCGGTCGGAGCCGTGCTCGTCGTGATCGGCGAAGCCGGCGAGGCGCTTTCCGGCGCCGAGGCGCCGGAAGACCACCAGGCCCGAGACGCCGCGTCCGGGTCCTGACCACTCTCGCGGGCGAGAGTGGCCGCGACGCCGCTCGTGCGCAAGGTCGCGCAAGAGCTCGGGGTCGATCTTGCGACGGTGACCGGGACCGGCCCCGGCGGCCGGATCACGGACGAGGACGTACGGGCAGCGGCGGATGGTCGGGCCGCGGTGTCGGAGGGGCGGCGCGAGCCGCTGCGCGGGGTCCGCCGTTTGATCGCCGAGCACATGACGCGCGCCCACCGCGAGGTCCCGCCGGTGACGTGGGTCGAGGAGTGCGACTTCGAGGGCGTCGAGCTCGAGCGCCTGCTCGCCATCGTCGTGAAGGCGGTCGCGGACGCGCTTCCGGAGTTCCCCGAGCTGAACGCGCGTCTCGACGGCGACGCGATCGTCTACCTCGACCGCTACGACATCGGCGTCGCGGTGCAGACCGAGCAGGGCCTCGTCGTGCCGGTCGTGCGCGGCGCCGACAAGCGGTCGCCCGACGAGCTCGACGCGGAGATCCGGCGGCTCGCCGAAGGCGCGCGCGCCGGCTCGCTGAAGCCCGAGGAGGTGCGCGACTCGACGTTCACCGTCACGAGCGCCGGCAAGCTCGCCGGCCTCTTCCAGACGCCGATCGTGAACCACCCGGAGGTCGCGATCCTCTCCATCGGCCGCATCGCGCCGAGGGCGGTCGTCCGCGACGGCGAGGTCGTCGTGCGGAGCACGGGCACGATCGCGATCACCTTCGACCACCGCGTCGTCGACGGCGCCCGCGCCGCCGCGTTCGGGCTCGAGGTGATTCGGAGGATCGAGGGCGACCCGGCGAGCTGAGCGCCCGCCGAGTCGCATCCTCATCGTCTAGTCGTCGTTGTGCCGCTTGCCGAGCTGGCCGCGGATCTCTCCGCCGGGGAAGCCCGAGGCGCCGCCGGAGTCCGAGTATGGACGTTCGCGTACGTCACGCCGGCCTTGATCGCCGCCAGGACCTCGGCGAGCTCGCCGGCCGCGATGCCCTGCGCGGCAGGACCGCCTGGACGTCGGCCGCGTCGATCGTCCCGGACACCGTCACCTTGGTCGCGGTGTTGCCCGCGGGGCAGAGCGGTGTGTCCGGCCGACCGGAGAGCGGGGTTCGTGGCCGAGTCGCAGAGCCACGCCACGATCCCGCCGTTCACGCCCTTTGCGCGAAGTGGATGTGCGCCTGTGTCGCCGGTCGTCAGCCCCGAGTACGAGAGCCGGTACTCGATCGTCCCGGTCGACCCGTTACGGATCTTCAGCTTGATCTTGCCTCGCGCGGCCGTGGAGATGCGCCGGCATCTCCTCGTAGCCGATGAGCTTCGCCTCGACGACCGCTTGCCTCTTGCCCTTGCCGTGGTCTGCAGCGCCGACCGAAGCGAGGACCCGAGCGCGACAGCTCCCACGATCGCGAGGACCGCGACGAGGCCAGTGCGTCTAGCCATGTATGAACACCCCCCTGTTTGGGACGTCGCTGAGTCTACGCGACTCACCCGCAGACGGTTTCCGTCCTCACAATTCCTAAACTGGTCGCGTGGGCGCCTGGTACACGATCGGGCTCTGCCTCGGGCTCGGTCTCGGCTTCGGCGTGATCCTGTCCGGGCTCCTGGGCGTGAACGCGGTCGGGGTCGGCGTCGCGGTGCTCGTCGGAGCGGCTCGCGGGCGCGGCCTCGGGTACGCGATCGGCGACCTCCCGGAGACGATCGCGGGCGGCGTCGGAGGCTTCCTCGGCGCGCTCTCGGCGGCGGCGGTCGTCCACGGCGCGATGCGCCGCGGCGCGACGCGGATGGGCGTCGCCGCCTACGTCGGCGCGGCGGGTCTGCTCGTCTGCCTGGTCGCCTTCATCCCGATCGCCGGGTACGTCGCGCGGTCGTCCTGCTCCGCCCCTCGCCGCGCGCATGCGCGGCCGCCAGGCCGCCCGCTTCGCCGGGCTCCGGACGCTCGCGAAATGAGCCGCACGGGGCGAGCGGCGCCCCGCGCCGCCGACCCGGTCGAGGCGCGCGAGCGGATGGTCGAGCGCCAGCTCCGCAGGCGCGGGATCACCGACGAGCGCGTGCTCGCGGCGATGGCGCGCGTGCCCCGCCACCTCTTCGTCCCCGAGCACCTGCGCCACCTGGCGTACGAGGACGGCGCGCTCCCGATCGGCGACGGGCAGACGATCTCGCAGCCGTACATCGTCGCCACGATCTGCTCGCTCCTGCAGCTCGAGGGAACGAGCGCGTGCTCGACGTCGGCACGGGCTCCGGGTACCAGGCGGCCGTGCTCGCCGAGCTCGCCGCGGAGGTCGTCACGATCGAGCGCGTGCCCGAGCTCGCCGAGCGAGCGCGCGAGAGGCTCTCGCGCAGCGCCGGCTACGACAACGTCGAGGTGCGGGTCGGCGACGGGTCGCTCGGCGTCCCGGACCGCGCGCCGTTCGACGGCATCGCCGTCGCGGCGGCGGCGCCCGCGATCCCGCCCGCGCTCTACGAGCAGCTCGCCGAGGGCGGGCGGCTCGTCCTTCCGCGCGGCGGGCGCTGGGGGCAGGACCTCGTCCTCGTCGAGCGCACGCGAGGACGGCCCCGTCGAGCGCATCTCGGTCCCGTGCCGCTTCGTCCCGCTCGTCGGCGCCGAAGGTTTCGCCGGAACCTGACCTGTCGGGGGGTGGCCTCGATGGGCCGCCCGACTACCCTGCGACGACTGTGGAGACCGCTGCAGAGCTGAGGCCCGGGTTGTCGCGCGCGCGCGTCCGCGCGGGCCTGCGCCGGCGCGCGAACTGGGAGCAGCTCCTCAAGTTCTGCTTCGTCGGCGCCACGGGCTACGCGGTCAACCTCGTCGTCTTCTCGCTCGTCGTCCTCGTCCTCGGTGTCCACTACATCCCCGCGGCGATCTGCTCGTTCCTCGTCGCGGTCACGAACAACTACACCTGGAACCGTCTGTGGACGTTCCGCCAGCAGCGCGGGCACGTCGCCTGGCAGGGCATGAGGTTCCTCGTCGTCTCTACTCTCGCGCTTGGTGCGAACCTGGTCGTCCTCACCGTGCTCGTCGCTCTCGGGCTCCAGGAAGTGCCGGCGCAGGCGATCGCGATCGTGCTCGTCACGCCGATCAACTTCCTCGGCAACAAGCTCTGGTCGTTCGGCCCGCGGACGTAGCGCTGCCGCGCTAGCGGTCGCGCTGCTCGCGCTCGTTCTCGTCCCGACCGCCGTCGGGCAGTCGGACCCGCGCCTGACCGAGGACCAAGCCGTCGAGCGCGCGCTCGCGCATCCGAAGGTCTCCGCCTGGCTCGACCGCTACCCGCCCGATCCGACGACGTCCGCGCGCTTCCGCTCGGAGGACCGGACGTGGCTCGTGAAGGCCTGGTCGGGCGAGGCGGGTCAGATCGCGCAGGCCGTCGTCGAAGACAGCGACCGGGAGGGTCACGGAGGCGTGGACGGGGCCGCAGGTCGCGTGGAAGATGGCGCGCGGGCGCGACGGGTCGTTCGGCGGCAAGACGCTCCAGACCTGGTACGTGTGGGTCGGCTTCTGCGTCCTCTTCCTCGTCGGCCTCGCGGACGTGCGCCGGCCGCTCTCGATGCGGAACCTCGACCTGCTCGTCCTGCTCTCGTTCTCGGTCTCGCTGCTCTTCTTCAACCGCGGGGAGATCTTCGCGAGCGTGCCGCTCGCCTATCCCGTGCTCGGGTACCTGCTCGCCCGGAGCCTGTGGGTCGGCCTGCGGAGGCGCGAGCGTGCGCCGAGCTTCGCCTGGCCGACGTGGGCGTTCGCGGCCGCCGCGGTGTTCCTGCTCGGGTTCCGCGTCGGCCTCAACGTCGAGACGCCGCGCGGCGTCATCGACGTCGGGCTCGCGGGCGTCGTCGGCGCGGATCGCATCCTCGACGGCGAGGCGCCGTACGGGAACATGCCGCGCACGGGCGACCTCGAGCCGTGCGGGCACGCGGACGCGGACGGCTTCATCCGCGAGCGGATCCAGACGAACGGCCGCTGCGAGGCGGCGATCGAGCGCGGTGACACGTACGGCCCCGTCTCGTACCTCGGCTACGTGCCGGCGGTGCTCGTCTTCGACTGGAGCGGGAAGTGGGACTCGCTGCCCGCGGCGCACGCGACGTCGATCGCGTTCGACCTGCTGGCGCTGCTCGGGCTCGTGCTCGTCGGGCGCCGCTACGGCGGCTGGCGGCTCGCGGCAGTGCTCGCGTTCGCGTGGACCGCGTACCCGTTCACGGCGTACACGCTCAACGCGAACACGAACGACACGATCATGCCCGCGCTCCTCATCTTCGGCTTCTGGCTCGCGTCCTCCGCCTGGGCGCGGGGGAGCGCGGTCGCGCTCGCGGGCTGGACGAAGTTCGGCGCGCTCCTGCTCGCGCCGCTCTGGGCGGGCTACCCGAGGCTCACGCTGCGGCGCGTGCTCGCGTTCGGGGTCGCCTTCGCCGCGGCGACGGTCGCCGCGTTCGCGATCCTCCTGCTCGAGCCGAGCCTCCTGGACGCGGTGCGCACGTTCTGGGAGCGCACCGTCGAGTACCAGTCCTCACGCGACTCGCCGTTCTCGATCTGGGGCTGGGGCCAGTACCACGCGGAGGGGATCCCCGACCTCGGCTTCGTCCAGCCGGTGGTCGCGGTGCTCGCGGTCGCGCTCGCGCTCCTCGTCGGTTTCGTGCCGCGGGAGAAGGGGCCCGTCGAGCTCGCGGCGCTGACGGCGGCGGTGCTGATCGCCTTCCAGCTCTCCCTCACCCACTGGTTCTACCTCTACCTGCCGTGGATGCTCCCGTTCGTCGTCCTCTGGCTCGTGCTTCCCGCGCCCGGGCCGCCCGAGCCGGAGCCCGACCCCTACGAGACCGGGATGCGCAGCGACTCGATCGAGGTCGCCTTGCCCGACTCCGAGTCGGAGTCGATCACGGCGCCCTCGATCCGCACGTCGCCCTGAGCCGTCTCGAAGCGCACGGGCATCCCCGTGCGCATTCGCCGGATCGCGAGCTCGATCTCGACCCCGATCACGGACTCGTGCGGCCCGGTCATGCCCGCGTCGGTCATGAACGCGGTGCCGCGCGGGAGCACGCGCGCGTCCGAGGTCTGCACGTGCGTGTGCGTCCCGACGACGGCGGTCACGCGGCCGTCGAGCCAGCGCGCGAGCGCCGCCTTCTCGCTCGTCGCCTCCGCGTGGACGTCCACGAGCACGAACGGCGTCTCGGCAGTCGCCGCGTCCACGAGCTCGTCGATGACCTCGAACATCGACGTCGCCGGATGCAGGAACAGCGAGCCGAGCACGTTCACGACGGCGAGCTTCGCCCCGTTCGCCGCGGGCACGAAGGTCAGGCCGCGCCCCGGCGTGTTCCGCGACGTGTTCGCGGGACGCACGATCCGGTCGGAGCTGTCGAGATAGGGCCCGATCTCCGTCCGCCGGAAGGCGTGGTTGCCGAGCGTGATCGCGTCCACGCCGGTCGCGAGGATGCGGTCGGCGAGGCGCGGCGTGATCCCGATCCCGTCCGCGGCGTTCTCGCCGTTCACGACGCAGACGTCGATTCCGCGCTCGGCGCGCAGGGCGGGGAGGCGCGCTCGAGGGCACGTCGCCCCGGTGCGCCCACGACGTCGGCGAGGAAGAGGATGCGCAACGGCGGGAGATTATGGAACGCCGAGAGAGGCCGAGGGGTAGACCTCGATCGAGACGTTGTTGCCGCCGTCGGGCGCGAACCGTGCGAGCGCCTGCTTCTCGTGCCTGCGGATGTCGATGACGCGCCCGAGCTTCGACGAGCCCGCGGCGACGTTCGCGCCGACCGTGAGCGCCCGATCCGGGCGCACGTTCTCGACCGTGACCACGAGCGAGGGCGCCGAGGTAGGGCGGAGCTCGATCTCCGCGCCGACCGTGCGCCCGGCGATCGACCCGGTCACGCATCGCGACGACGGTTCCGTCCACCGGCGAGTAGACGTCGGTCCCCGCGACGGCGCCGACGTCGAGCGTGCGGAGTTCGCCGCCCTCGAGCTGGTACCAGCCGAGCCCGCTGCTCGACGAGCCCCTGATCCGGCGCCAGAGCCGCGCGAGCAGCCCCTCGTTCGCCTGCGGGCCGACCGGATGGAGGACGAGCGCGCCCTCGTCCGAGCCGTGGAACCCGACCGCGGTCACGCCGCCCTGCGCGACGGGCGACTGGATGCGGACGTTCCCGACGGTCGCGAGCATCTGCGTCTCCGGCGGCACCGATGTCAGCGGCAGAGGCGCAGGGACGGGGGCGGCCGCCGACCCGTCTCCGCCGTCTCCGAACGCGGTGAGGAGCAGGGTCGTGACGCCGAGCACGCCGATCACTACCGCGAGCGCGAACCAGCGCGCGCGTGCCTGAGCCCGCCGCCGGTGGGCACGCAACCTCGCCGCGTGCCGGGAGCGCGGAGTCGTCATCGCCCGGACCGTAGCAAGCTCGCCTGCGGGATACGATCAGCCCGCAGATGGGCACGCCGGGGCCGACGATCCAGATCCCGCGGTGGGTACAGCTCGTGGGCCTCCCGGTGCTGCTCGTGCTCGCGTTTCTCATGGCGAGCACGCTCGGCCACGCGCTCTTCCTGTTCCTGACCGCGTCGGTGATCGCGTTCATGCTGAACCCGCTCGTCCGCGACCTCGACGCGCCTGAGGATTCCCCGGGCGCTGTCGGTGATGGTCGTCTACACGATCTTCGCGGCGACAGTCGTCGCGCTCCTCATCGCCATCGGCGTCGTCGCGTTCGACCAGGCGCAAGAACGCGGGCGAGCGGATCGACGACTACGTCTCGAACGAGGACCCTTGACCGGCCTGACCGACGCCGAGCGTGACGTCGACGGGCTCCAGGTGTGGCTCGACGACCACGGCCTGGAGCGGATCCAGATCCGGGAGCAGATCAACGAGTGGGTCGACTCGCTGAGCGCGGGCGAGGTCTCCGGCTACGTGCAGGAGGCGATCGAGTTCGCGCAGGGCGCCGCGATCTCGGTCGTGCTCCTGCTCTTCTCGCTGATCCTCATCGTCGTCATCTCGATCTACATGCTCCTCGACATGCCGCGGCTCGAGCGGTCGATCGACACGCGCTTCCCGCCCCACGGCGGGCCGCCGCTCACGGAGCAGATCGAGAGCGCGCTCTGGGGCTACGTGAAGGGCCAGGCGATCCTGTCGACCGTCATCGGCGCGAGCGCCGGCATCGGCATGTGGATCCTCGGCGAGACCGGCCTCGTCGAGGGCGCGCAGGAGTACGCGCTGCTCTTCGGGCTGTGGACGGCGTTCATCGAGGTGATCCCGTACATCGGGCCGTGGCTCTCCGCCGTGCCACCCGTGATCTTCGCGCTGTTCGCGGACCCGCCCTGGGGCGTCGTCTGGGTGGCCGTCCTCTTCCTCTTCATCTACCAGGTGGAGGGGCACGTCGTCGTCCCGAACGTGATGGCGAGCGCGCTCCGGCTGCACCCGCTGCTCGTGATCTTCGGGCTGCTCGCGGGAGGCGAGCTGTACGGGATCGCGGGCGTGCTCGTCGCCCTGCCGACGATGGCGGGCCTGCGGGCGATCTGGGGCTTCTTCCAGCCGCGCATCCGACTCGAGCGCTGGGACGAGGGCGCGCCCGAGGTGCCCGTCGAGGTCGAGCTGCATCCACCTCAGGAGGAGCCGCCGAGAGCCGCGAGCGGCCCCCGCTAGGGTCCGGCTCGTGTGGGAGACGATCGCGTCCGAGGCTGCCGCCCAGAGCCCGCTCTGGGCCGAGGCGCTGCTGCCCGACACCGCTCCCGAGCCCGTCTTCTCTCCGCTCGCGCCTCGCGAGCTCGCGCTCGGCGTCGAGACGATCTACGAGGGCTACCTCGTGCACTACGGCCGCTCGCGACTGTTCGCGGCGCCGGATGGCGAGACGGCGCTGCTCCTCGGCGACTACCTGTACGCGCACGGGCTCGTGCGGGTCGCGGAGACCGGAAACGTCGACGCGGTCGCGGATCTGGCGGAGCTCATCTCGCTCTGCTCGCAGGCGCGTGCGGAGGGACGCGACGGCGACGGCCAGGCGTGGGCGGCGACGTGCGCGCTGCTCGGCCGCGGCGGGCTCGAGGACGGGCGGGACGCCATGCGCCTGAGCGGCGACTCGGCGGAGCTCGAGCGGGTCGCGCGGGAGCGGGCCGGAGACGAGGCGGTCACAGATGCCCTCGCCGCCCACGCGCGCTTGGTCGGATAAAGTCGCGCCGATGCTCGACGTGCTCGCCAAGACAGCCGCCGAAGAAGGCCGCGACATCATCCTCGCGATGCTCGTCGTCGGGCTCGTCTTCATCGCGGTGATCCTGCTCGGCGACCTGAACGCCTGGCGCATCCACCGCCGCAAGCACCGCTCCTAGGGGCGAGGCTTGCCTCGCCCGCGCGAGGCGTCAATGCTTCCGGGCGTGCGGCGAGATCTCCCGAGCGGCACCGTCACCTTCCTCTTCACGGACGTCGAGGGCTCGACGCGGCTCCGTGAAGCGTGGGTTGCGGAGGGCGGGATCGAGGTGTAGTACGCGTGCGCGTCGGCAAGACAACTGGCAAGCCGGACGCCTGGAAGGGCTCGATGTGATCGCGGACACGCCCGGCGCCCGCGACCCGAAGGCCGCGAGCGCCGAGCCGCCGCTCTACGGCGCGAAGGGCGTGAAGTCCTGCGTGCAGGTCGAGCTCGGCGGAGCGTTGCTCGTCAGCAGGTACGTGCTCGCGATCGCGTCCGCGCACTGCGACAGGAATAGCGACGTGTGGCCCCATCCCTCGACCGTCAGCAGACGAGAATTGGGCAGGAGGCCGTCCACGGTCACCGCCCCTTCGTACCGCGTCGCCGGGTCATACCGCGTCCCGACCACAAGCACGGGGTTGGCCGTCAGCTTGTCGAAGGGACCCATGTACCGATCGGCATCGGCGGTCGGCCATTCAGCGCAGATGCTCGAAACCCACGTCCAGAGACGCCCGAAGTAGCCGAACGCAGCATCCGAGGCGGCGCCTGCGGCCGACCACGCGGCGTACGAGTCGGGGTTGTCGCTGTCGGTGCACGCGACCGCCGGGAAGCCCTCGACGAAGTTCGGGTATCGCGGAAACCCGCGTTTCGCGATGTACATGGGTCGGACCTGGAACTCCTTGATCCGCGCTCGGAGCGTCGCCGAACTGGCCTCGGCCGACTCGATGTCCGCGAGAAGCGCGGCGAAGTCCTCCCAGCTCGCCGAGTCGTACATCGCTCTGAGCGTGATCCCGATCAGGTTGGTGTAATCGATGACCGTCGGGTCTGCCTTGACCTCGTCGACGAGGTCGGCGAAGCGGTCCGCCGAGTCCGGTCCGAATGCACAGTCGCCCGCGTCGCAGAGGCGGAAGAACTCGTTCAAGGTCGCCATCGCCCCGGCGTCGCTGCGGAGCCGGGTCGAGAACGGGATCCCTTGCTGTCCCGGTGCGCCCGTCGTCCACGCGATCGGGTCGAGGACGCCGTCGACGATGACGGCACGGACTTTGTCGGGGAAGAGGCTGGCGTACGTGGTGCCGAGGAACGATCCGTACGAGTAGCCCGCGTACGTCAGCTTCTCGTCGCCGACGGCTTGTCGCAGCAAGTCGAGGTCACGGGCGACGTTTGCGGTCGACATGTGGTCGCCGATCGTTCCTCCGCGCTGATCGCACGCGGCGTCGAGGTAGCGGTCGGCCGTGATCCAGAGCGCTTCCTCGGCCGGCGTGTACGGGAACGGGAACGGCGTGAAGAACGGTTCCCACTGCTTCGGGTTCCCGAAGCAGCGAAACGCCGTGCTGCGGATGATCCCGCGCGGGTCGAACCCGACGAGGTCGAACTTCGCGCGCACGTCGTCGCTGTAGAGGAACGGGCCTGCGCCGAGCAAGAAGTCGATGCCCGAGCCCCCTGGCCCGCCAGGGTTCAAGAACAGCGAGCCGATGCGCTGGGTTGGATCCGTAGCAGGCAGTCGCGCCACGGCGATCGAGATCGTGCCGCGCTGTGTGTCGTAGTCGAGCGGCACTTGGACGGTGCCGCACTCGAACGGGCCAATCTGCTTGAAGCATGGGCTCCATGCGACCTTCTGCGATCCCGGGGCCGCGGCGCCGTTCTCCCCCGCGAGCCCCAGCGTGAGCGCGAGTGCGCATACCAGACCGATGACGATCCAACGCCTGAACATTGCCCCTCCCTGAGTCGCTGTCGGCGCGCACTCTTCCCGGTCGGGCAGAACGTGTCAAGTGCTGCAAACACCTTGCATCCGCCAGCAGCCCGACACGACTATGTGACGCTCCTCTTCGCGGATCGCGAGGGCCGCATGGCGATGTCGTCGGGCAGCCGGCTGTCTGGAGAGCCTGGCCGCCGTGGCACTCGAGCGCGGGCACGAAGCTCGCGCGGGTCGGCTCGTTGGAGCCGCTGAGGCGCTCCGGGAATCCGTCGACGCGGATCACGGCTCGTCGCAACGCGCTCAGCTGACGGTGCCGCCTGATGCGCGCGTGGCAGGGGCAGCGCTCGGCTTCGACGAGGCCGTCGCGTATGCCCTGGAAATAGACTGACCGGGCCGTGGCGTCGCCCCGAGACCTCCGCGAGTGGATCGCGCTCCTCGAGCGCGAGGGCGAGCTTCGGCGCATCTCCGCCGAGGTCGACCCCGACCTCGAGATCACCGAGATCACCGATCGCGTCGTCAAGGCCGGCGGGCCGGCGCTGCTCTTCGAGAACCCGAAGGGCTCGCACCATCCGCTCCTGATCAACCAGTTCGGCACCGAGCGGCGCATGTGCCTCGCGCTCGGCGTCGAGAAGCTCGACGACGCGGCCGCGAAGCTCGGCGACGTCCTCGACATGCAGCCGCCGCAGGGGCTCGTCGAGAAGGTCAAGGGGCCTCCTGAAGCTGAAGTCGGTCGCGGACTCGCTGCCGAAGACCGTCTCGAAGGCGCCGTGCCAGGAGGTCTTCTACGAAGGGGCGGACGTGGATCTCGGGCGGCTCCCGATCCAGCGCTGCTGGCCGGGCGACCCGGCGCCGTTCATCACGCTGCCAGCGGTGATCACGAAGGACCCCTCGACGGGCGTCCGCAACGTCGGCATGTACCGGATGCAGGTGATCGATCGGCACTCGACTTTCATGCACTGGCAGATGCACAAGGACGGCCGCGCCGACCTGCTCGCGTCCGAGGACGGGCGAATCCCGGTCGCCGTCGCGATCGGGCTCGACCCCGTCACGGCGTACTCCGCGAGTGCGCCGCTGCCGCACCACCTCGACGAGCTCATGCTCGCCGGCTTCCTCAGGGGCGAGCCGGTCGAGCTCGTCCGCTGCAAGACCGTCGAGCTCGAGGTGCCTGCGAACGCGGAGATCGTCCTCGAGGGACACGTCTCCAAGGACGACGTCGGCATCGAGGGGCCCTTCGGCGACCACACCGGCTACTACTCGCACGCCGAGCCGTTCCCGATCTTCCGCATCTCGGCCATGACCATGCGCAGGGACGCGATCTACGCGTCCATCGTCGTCGGTAAGCCGCCCGCCGAGGACGCCTGGCTCGGCAAGGCGACCGAGCGGATCTTCCTCCCCGCGGTGCGGATGACCCTCCCCGAGATCGTCGACTACGACCTCCCGGTCGCGGGCGCGTTCCACAACTGCGTGATCGTCTCCATCCGCAAGGCCTTTCCCGGCCACGCGCAGAAGGTCATGCACGCGCTCTGGGGCCTCGGGATGCTCTCGCTCTCGAAGTCGATCGTCGTCGTCGACGACCACGTCGACGTGCACGACTACGCCGACGTCTTCTTCCGCGTGACTGCGAACGTCGACCCCAAGCGGGACATCCTCATCTCCGAAGGCCCGCTCGATCACCTCGACCACGCGCCCGGGAGGCAGTTCTACGGCGGCAAGCTCGGGATCGACGCGACGCACAAGCTGCCGGAGGAGGACGCCCGCCCCTGGCCGGAGGAGATCGTCATGAGCGACGAGATCCGCGACCTCGTCTCGAGACGGTGGCGGGAGTACGGGATCGGCGGCCCGGGTAGGGTCTGACCCGACTGCAACACGGACCCTTGGAACTGGTCAGAATCGGCGTCGCGACACCCGTCACTTCGTTGACACGACCGAAGGGCCCAGGGTTGAATCAGGCGTTGAATCAAGCGTTGAGTCCAGCCCAGGTTCGTCATTGAGCAACGGCAACGACACACCGCACGTCCCGGGACCGAGCCTCTGGCCGATCGCCTTCGCCATCGGGGTCGCGTGCCTGCTCCTCGGGCTCGTCATCAACTGGCTCGTAGCGCTCGTCGGCGCGATCCTCGTCGTCGTCTTCGGCCTCCTCTGGGCCCGCGACGTCACGCGCGAGGTCCGCGGCGAGGTTCCGACCATCCAGCCGGAGGTGCGCGCGGTCGACGCGGGCGCCGTCAGCGGCGCCGTTCCCGAGCCGCTCCCCGCATACACGCGGTCGGGCTTCCTCGAGGTCTCGCTGATCGGCCTCTCCGGAGTGCTCGGCGCGGTCCTGACCCTGCCCGTCCTCGGCTTCATGGTGCTTCCGCCGTTCACGGACGTCGAGGAGGACGAGGTGGATCTCGGCCCGATCGAGAACTTCCCCGAGCGCCAGTACATCATCGCGACGTACCTCTCGTTGCCGCAGCAGGGCGAGGTGAGCCGGCGGACGGCGTTCGTCCGCAACAACGGGCAGACCGAGGCGGGCGACCAGAGCTTCACGATCCTGTACAGCCGCTGCGTGCATCTCGGCTGTCCCGTGCAGCCGAACGGCCCGATCGACGAGGCGGGGATGAAGGAGGTCAACGGGGTGCAGCTCCGGCCGGTGCTCGCGCAGTCGTTCGGCTGCCCGTGCCATGGCGGCCTCTACGACGCCGAGGGCAACCGCCAGGCCGGCCCGCCCGTGCGCTCGATGGACCGCTACTCGTTCTCGATCCGCAACGGCCGACTGATCCTCGGCGAGCTCTTCGCGGTCGGAAGCGTCTCCGGCACCGGGGCGAACGCGACGATCTCGCGGTATCCGTGGTCGGTGCCGGGCACGCACGTGGACGGGATCGAGGCGTGGCTCTACCCGATCGTGCCGAGCCAGGTGACGGGAGGCTAGGCGTGGCGAAGATCAAGACGAGGCGGCAAAGGCTCGTCGAGACGGCCGTCCTCACGCCGCTCGACTGGATCGACGAGCGATCCGCGCTCGTGCGCGGCACGAAGCTGGTTCCTCTTCCGGCACGTCCCGCGCGACATCAGCTGGGCGCAGACGCTCGGCTTCGCGAGCCTCATCGCGTTCACGTCGCAGGCGCTGACCGGGGTGATCCTCGCGATGTACTACAAGCCGTCGTCGGAGATCGACCCGGCGACCGGCAAGCCGATCGCCTACACGTCGATCGAGCACATCACGAGTGACGTCACGCTCGGCTGGCTCGTGCGCGGCATGCACCGCTGGGGAGCGAGCGTCTTCGTGATCCTGATGTTCCTGCACATGGGCCGCGTCTTCCTGTTCGGCGCCTACAAGTACCCGCGCGAGCTGAACTGGATCGTCGGCGTGCTCATCCTCCTGACGGGGATGCTCATGGGCTTCACCGGCTACCTGCTGCCCTGGGACCAGACCGCGTACTGGGCGACCGTCGTGGGGATCAACCTGAACGGCACCGCCCCGTTCGCCGGCCCGTGGCTGGCGCAGTTCCTCGCGGGCGGGGCCGAGATCAGCTCCGACGCGCTCGCGAAGTGGTACTCGCTGCACATGCTCCTGCTACCGGGCGCGCTCATCGCCCTGATCTTCTTCCACCTCTACCTCGTCGCGCGGCTCGGCGTCGTCTCGCCGCCGTGGTCGAAGGAGCAGGCCGGGCGTGACCGGCCGCCCGTCGAGCCGGCGAAGGACGCGCGTGCCGGCCTCGTTCGCGGCTCGGGGGGAGGCGGAGACTGATGGCCCGCGACCTCGGCGAGCGGAACCGCGAATGGAACGCCCGCTACAAGGACGACGTCAAGAAGGAGGGCAAGTCCTTCTACCCGTTCGCGATGCTCCACGACACGATCATGGGCATCGTCGCGTTGGCCGTGATCATCGGGCTCGCGGTCATCTGGTACTACGACGCGGACGGCGTAGAGCCGGGAATCCTCGGCCCCTGGTACACGGAGCCGGCCGATCCGGCGACGACCAACTTCATCCCGCGGCCGGACTGGTACTTCTACTTCCTCTTCTACCTCCTCCGGATCTTCGAGTGGCCGGAGACGGTGTTCATCGCGACCGTCGGGATCCCCACGGTCGCGATCGTCCTCCTGCTCGTCCTGCCGTTCTACGACCGGCGCCCGGAGCGGCGCCCGTCGCGCCGCCCGGTCGCGATGGTCGCCGCGGTGCTGACCGTGCTCTCCATGGGCGTCCTCACCTACAAGGGCGCGACGGCGAAAGAGGCGCTCGGCTCCGAGCTCATCCTGCTCGTCCCGGAGTGGGCGGAGCAGCAGGGCTTCGCCGACAACGAGCAGGCGGTGCAGGGGGCGGAGCTGTTCGCGCAGTCCGGCTGCCTGAACTGCCACACGTACATGGGTCAGGGGGCCGGAAACCTGGGCGCGCCGGACCTCACGGCGATCGGGGAGACGAACGACGCCGCGTACTTCGTCGAGTACCTCGCGAACCCGGCCGCGTTCGGGAACACGGTCATGGGCTCGTACTCCTATCTCGGGCAGGAGAACCTCGAGGCGCTCGGCGCGTTCCTCGAGGCGTCCAAGGGCGGCGAGTAGGCGAGGCTTGCCTCGCCCTGCGCGGACGAGGCCCCGGTTACGCTCCCACGGATGCGCGTCTTTCTTGGCGTGACCGGCGCTTCCGGCGCCCCGTACGCCGAGCGGCTGCTTCGCGCCCTTGCTGCCGCGGACTGCGAGATCGGGCTCTCCGCCTCGCGTTCCGGGATCGAGGTGCTTGCGACCGAGCTCTATCGCGACCCGTCGCTCGAGCGCGACGAGGTGCTGTCGCGCTTCCTCGGAGCTGCCTCGGGCAAGGTCACGGTGTACGGCGAGGACGACTTCGGGAGCCCGTACGCCAGCGGCTCCGCGAAGGTGGACGCGTACGTGATCTGCCCTTGCTCCATGGCGACAGTGGGCACGCTCGCCGCCGGCGCGATGCAGAACCTCATCCATCGCGCCGCGTCGGTCGCGCTCAAGGAGCGGCGGAAGCTCGTGCTCGTCCCCCGCGAGACACCACTTTCGTCGATCCATCTGCGCGGGCTCACGACGCTGAACGACGCCGGGGCCGTCATCCTCTTCGCCGCGCCGGGCTTCTACCACGGCGCGGAGACGGTCGACGATCTCGTGAGCTTCGTCGTCGCGCGCTGCCTCGACCAGCTCGGGATCGAGAACACGCTCGCGGCCCGCTGGGGGCAGCAATGACGCACGAGACCGGGACGCTGGCGCCCGACGAGGTGCGCAGGATGTTCGACCGCATCGCGCCGGTGTACGACGCGATGAACCGGGTGATGACCGCGGGGCTCGACCGCAGGTGGCGGAAGCTGGCCGTCAAGGAGGTCGTCTGGCCCGACGATCGCGTGCTCGACGCGTGCTGCGGGACGGGCGACCTCGCGATCGAAGCAGAGCGCCGCGGCGGGCGGGTGGTCGGTCTCGACTTCTCGGAGCCGATGCTGGAGCGCGCGCGCAAGAAGTCCGGCGCGATCGAGTGGGTGCAGGGGGACGCGATGGCCCTCCCGTTCGGCGACGGCGAGTTCGACGCGGTGACGGTCGGCTTCGGCGTCCGGAACCTCCAGGACCTCGGTAGCGGGCTCGCGGAGCTCGCACGCGTCCTCCGTCCCGGAGGCAAGATCGCGGTGCTCGAGATCACGCGCCCGCGCGGGCTCCTGCGCCCGTTCTTCCGGCTCTGGTTCGACGTCCTCGTCCCGATCGCCGGCAAGGTGCTGCCCGGCGGCAAGGCCTACACGTACCTTCCGGCGAGCGTGCGCCGTTTCCCCGGGCCGGAGGACCTGTCGAAGCTCATGGCGGAAGCGGGGCTCCGCGACATCCGCTACCGCCTGCTCGGCGGCGGCAGCGTCGCGCTGCACACGGCGGTGAAGCCCAAGCCGTGAGCGCGCAAGCCGTTCTCGCCGAAGCGCGGCCGTTCCTCGACGAGCTCGAGCAGAGGCTCGAGCTCGCGGTCGAGCGCTACCCGGGCCTCGTCGCCGCGGTCGGCCGGAACGCCGTCGCCGCCGGAGGGAAGCGCCTGCGCCCGCTGCTCGTGCACCTGACCTCGCCGTCGCGGGAGCGAGCGCTGCGCGGAGGGGTCGCGGTCGAGCTCGCCCATGTCGCGACGCTCGTCCACGACGACCTCATCGACGGCGCCGAGCTCCGCCGCGGCCGACCGTCCGCCTGGCACGAGCACGGGGAGTACGCAGCGCGCACCGGAGGCGACTACCTCTTCTCGCGCGCCTTCGCCGAGCTCGCCGAGGTCCGCGACCTCGAGGGCATCGAGATCCTCGCGCGCGGGTGCCTTGCGATCGCGCGCGGCGAGGCGATGCAGCGGCTGCAGGCAAACGATCCGGACACGCCGATCGACGCCTACCTCGACCGCATCGCGCTGAAGACGGGGAGGCTCTTCGAGGCCGCGTGCCTGCTCGGGTCCCGAGACCCGCGCCTCGGCGAGTTCGGGCTCACGCTCGGCATCGCGTTCCAGATCGCGGACGACATCCTGGACTGCGTCGGCGAAACGATCGAGACCGGAAAGATCCCGGGCGCCGACCTGCGCGAGGGGGTCCCGACGCTCCCGCTGATCCTCGCCGCCCGCGAGGACGAGGTCGTGCGGCGCGCGCTCGCGGGCGGGCCGCTCGAAGGCGCGCTCGTCCGGGTCGCGGAGACCAGCGCGCTGGAACAAGCCCGCGCCACGGCCCTCGACTACGCTAGGTCGGCGAGGGAGCTTCTTCGGGACGAGCCCGAGCTGGAGGCGCTCACGCACATCGTCATCGACCGAGAGTCATAAGGGGCGATTTGGAAGCCACCGACATCGCGGCCGCGAAGCGGACGCCTTCAGGGGTTTTCGCGCGGCCGGAAACCGCGCGAGCGGATTCTGGCCTTGCGCACAATCGAGCGCTGGAGCCGATTCGGGAGAAGCTGGAGGGCGGCGAGCGCCTCGGCTTCGAGGACGGCGTCGCGATCCTCGAGTCGGACGACCTGCTCGCGATCGGCGAGCTCGCCGACCTCGCGCGGCGCCTGCGCGGCGGGACGGACGAGGTCTTCTTCGTCCAGAACCTGTACGTGAACCAGACGAACGTCTGCCGCGTGAAGTGCAAGTTCTGCGCCTTTGCGGCGACGCGCAAGCAGGAGCACGCGTACACGTTCACCGCGGAGGAGCTCGTCGAGGACGTGCTCCGCCAGCGCGAGGCGACGGGGTTCACCGAGATCCACATGGTCAACGGCGAGAGCCCGCACGTCGACTTCGACTTCTATCGCGACACGACAGCCGCGCTGCACGACGCGCTTCCCGACGTGCATCTCAAGCTGTACACGGCGTCCGAGATCCACCACATGACGACGCTCTCCGGGCTCACGCACGAGGAGGTCCTGCGCGAGCTCCAGTCCGTCGGTCTCGGGTCGCTGCCCGGCGGCGGCGCCGAGGTGTTCGCCGACCGCGTGCGGCGCCTCGTCGCGCCCGGCAAGGAGAGCCCGGAGATCTGGTTCCACGTCCACGACACGGCGCACAAGCTCGGCATCCCCACGCACTGCACGCTCCTGTACGGTCACGTGGAGACCTACGAGGAGCGCGTCGACCATCTCCTCCGCCTCCGCGAGCAGCAGGACCTGACCGGCGGCTTCCTCGCGTTCATCCCGCTCGCGTTCCACCCGGAGAACACCGTCTTCGAGCGGCGCGGCTGGCGTCACACGACCGGCACCGACGACCTGAAGATGCTCGCTCTCTCGCGTCTGATGCTCGACAACGTCCCGAACATCAAGGCCTACTGGATCATGATGGGGATGCCGCTCGCCGCGGTCGCGCTCCACTTCGGCGCCAACGACGTTCAGGGAACAGTCGTCCGCGAGGAGATCTTCCATGCCGCCGGCGCCCGCACCGAGACGGAGCAGAAGATCGAGGAGCTCGTGCGCTACGTGCGCGAGGCCGGCCGCATCCCCGTCCAGCGCGACACGCTCTACCGAGAGCTGCGCCGATGGGCATGACCGAGTTCGTGTCCGCTGTTCCGATCATCCCGGCGCGGGACATCGAGGCTGCAGCCGCCTGGTACCGCGACGAGCTCGGGTTCGACGTGTTCCATACCGAGCGGGAGTACGGGATCGTGGGACGAGGCGAGTCCTGGATCCACTTCTGGGGCCCGAGCGAGATCTCGCCCGAGGACTCGATGACGATGATCCGGCTCGGCGTGCAAGGCATCGACGAGTTCTACGCGCATTGCCAGGGGCGCGACATCGTTCATCCCAACGCCCCGCTCGAGGAGACGCCATGGGGGTTCCGCGAGTTCTCCGTCAGGGACCGGGACGGGAATCTCGTCACCTTCTTCGAGACGCCCAACGGCTATGACCCGCGAGGTCACTCGTGATCCGGCTCGGGCGGATCTCGTACGTGAACATGGCGCCGGTCTTCCACCGGCTCGAGGCCGACGTGGAGGAGGTCACGGGCGTCCCGACCGAGCTCACGCGGATGCTGCTCGACGAGGAGCTCGACATCGCGCCGATCCCGTCGATCGACTACGCGCGGAACGCCGACCGCCTGCGCATCCTGCCGCGGATCTGCGTCTCCTCCGAGGGCGCCGTCGACTCGATCCAGCTCGTGACGAGAATTCCCTTCGGACGAGTGCGCTCGGTCGCGGTGACCCCGGAGAGCGCGACTTCGGTCGTCCTCACGCGCATCCTCCTACCGAAGGCGGAGATCGTCCCGCTCGGGATGGGCGCGGACGCGACGCTCCTGATCGGCGACGCCGCGCTCAAGAGCGCGTACGAGGATCCGACGCCGCACTACGACCTCGGGCGGCTGTGGCTCGAGAAGACGGGCCTCCCGATGGTGTTCGCGGTGTGGGCCGCCATGGAGCCGGTTGCGGACGGCCTGGCAGAACTCGAGCACGCTCTCGTCGCCTCGGTCCGACTCGCTCGCTCGGAGCCGGAGCGCCTCGCGCGGCAGGCGAGCGAGACCTACGGCTACCCGCCGGGGTTCCTCGCGCGCTACTTCGAGAAGCTGCGCTACAGCTTCGGGCCGCGCGAGCGCGCGGGGCTGTACACGTTCCTCGAGATGGCGCGCGACGCCGGCGCTCTCGAGCACGTGCCCGAGCTCCGGTTCGTGCGGCAGGAGGTGACGGCATGAAGGGCGAGGCAAGCCTCGCCCCTACGACCGAGCCCCGGCGTTCCGTAGAGGCGACGCTTGCGTCGCCCTCGGTTGCTGATGTGCTCACGAAGGCTCGGGACGGCGAGCGGATCTCGGACGAGGACGCAGTCGCGCTGCTCCGCTCCCGCGACCTGGTCGCGGTCGGTCGCGTCGCGAACGAGCTCCGCAACCGCCTCAACGACCCGTCGCGGGTGACGTTCATCGTCGACCGGAACCTCAACTACACGAACGTCTGCGTCACCGACTGCGACTTCTGCGCCTTCTACCGCCGGCCGGGAGACCAGCGCGAGAGCTACCTCCTACCGAAGCCGGTCATCTTCAAGAAGATCGAGGAGACGCTCGCGCTCGGCGGCACCGGGCTCCTCATGCAGGGTGGGCACCATCCCGACCTCGGCATCGACTACTACGAGGATCTCTTCCGCTCGATCAAGTCGCGCTACAAGATCCACCTGCACGCGCTGTCGCCGCCGGAGATCCAGCACGTCGCGCGCCGCTCGAAGCTGACCGTCGCGGAGACGCTTTCGCGCCTCCGCGATAGCGGGCTCGACTCCGTGCCCGGCGGCGGCGCCGAGATCCTCGTCGACCGCGTGCGCAAGATCATCGCGCCGAAGAAGACCACGAGCGACGCCTGGCTCGACGTCATGCGCCAGGCGCACCGTCTCGGCATGTCGACGACGGCGACGATGATGTACGGCCACGTCGAGACGGTCGAGGAGCGGGTCGAGCACATGCGGCGCATCCGCGAGCTCCAGGACGAGACCCGCGGCTTCCGCGCGTTCATCTCCTGGACGTTCCAGCGCGACGGGAACCGCCTCGACGACCTCGTCCCGGAGGAGACCCGGCCGACCTCGTTCGACTATCTCCTCACGCAGGCGGTCTCGCGGATCTACCTCGACAACGTCCCGCACATCCAGTCGTCCTGGGTGACGCAGGGGATGAAGGTGGGGCAGGTCGCGCTCGGCTTCGGCGCCGACGACATGGGCTCGGTGATGATCGAGGAGAACGTCGTCTCGGCGGCCGGGACGACCTACCGGACGACGACCGACGAGCTCGTGCACCTGATCAGGGCGGTCGGGAAGGTACCCGTCCAGCGGGACACGCTCTATCGCGAGGTCAAGGTCTTCGCCTGACGGCCCGGTCGAGGGCGACGAGCCCCCCGACGGCAACCGCGAGCATCCCGGCGGCGATCCAGCCCCACGGCGGGTCCCAGTCCTTGGGCTCGGACTGGACCGCACGCACGAGCGACTCCACCGCCGCCGCTCGCGAGCCGGTTCGAGGCGCGTCCTCCACGAGCTCGGCGAGACGCTCCTCCCCGATGTCGTCGCTCCACGCACCGAGCCGGTTGCCGACGAGCACGATCAGCGTGCCCTCGAGCCCCGCCTCGCGCGCGACCTCGTCGGCGACGGCGTTCGGGCCGCCGCTGATCTCCTGGTTCGTCGACACGGGCATGAACGCGACCTTCGGATCGGACCCCACGATCTGCGGAAAGCCGCCGGCCTCCACGTCGCTGACGACCGACTCGGGGTCGTACGAGACGGAGAGCACGTCGAACGCCGTGACCGCGCGTCCGATGGCGGTCATCGGCGCGTGCGCGGCAGCTGTCGCCGGGAAAACTGCCGCGACGACCGCGAGCACGCCGAGAAATCGCACGGGCGCAGGCTACGGGAGTGGGTGTTCGAATCCTGTAAGACCTGCATAGCGCCCTTTTCGATTTCGCTAGCCTCGATCGGCCGTGCTTCGCCCGCTGCTCGCCTCCAGCCTGACGATCGTCGTCTCGGCGCTCGTTCTGGCCGCGCCCGCGCACGCGGCGCCGGACCAGCTCTTCCCGAACGTGACGTACGAGAAGGGCATCCAGTTCACGCCGCACGGCCCGGTGGCGCTCCACATCGTGCGCGGCCCTCGTCCGGTCGGGCTCTATCGGATGAGACCCGTGCTGTCGAACGAGTCCGTGCTCGGCCGCGAGTCCGTCTCCTCGATGCAGAAGCGCCTCTCGTCGACGGCGACCTCGGTCGGCGTCAACGGCGACTTCTTCACGCTCGCGGACGGTCGCCCGAGCGGAATCGTGATGCGCGACGGCGTGCTCGTGACGCCGCCGAACCCGGGCCGGTCGAGCGCCGGCGTGACGCTCGACGGCACGCTCGACGTGCGCAAGATCGGCTTCCGCGGCACGTGGCGAGGGAACGGGCCGCGCCGGACGCTGACCCTCATCAACAAGCCGCCCGGCAGAAACCAGGTCGCGCTCTTCACCTCCGACTGGGGACGCATCACGCCGCGCGTGGAGGGGTCATTCGCGGCCGTCCTCTCGCCGTTCCCGCCGACTGCCCCGAACGTCGACATCGAGTCGGTCGTGACCAGCACCGTCGGAAACGCACGCGTCGGCATCCCGGCCGGGAGCGCCGTCGTGGTCGCCCGCGGGACGGCAGCCACGAGGCTCCAGACGGAGGCGCCGGTCGGCCAGACGCTCACGCTGCGCCTCATCCTGACTCCGGACTGGTCGTCGGTCTCGGACGCGATCGGCGGCGGCCCGTTGCTCGTGCAGGGCGGGAAGCCGGTCTTCCGCGCAAATGAGACCTTCGCGACGTCTCAGCTCGCTCCCGCGCGGCCCGCGCACGGGCATCGGTCAGCGCGCGGACGGCAGCGTGCTCCTGGTCGCGACTGACGGGCGCCAGCCGGGCTACTCGGTCGGGATGACGAACTTCGAGCTCGCGCAGACGCTCGCGCGTCTCGGCGCCGTACGGGGAATGGCCCTCGACGGCGGCGGCTCCTCGACGCTCGCATTCGAGGGCACCGTCCTCAACCGGCCCTCGGATGGCCGCGAGCGCTCGGTCGCGAACTCCTTCATGCTCCAGTACTTCGGCGTCTACTCGCCCGAGCCGGCCGAGGAGGTCGTGTCGCCGAACGGGGACGGCGTCGCGGAGACCCAGCAACTGTCCTTCAAAGTCGTCCGCCCGTCGGACGTGACCGTGACGCTGATCGGGCCGGGCAACAAGGTCGCGTTCCAGGAGACCGCGGCGCGCACGCCGGGGAGCTATCCGGTCGCGTTTCCGCCGGCCGCAGTACCGCCCCAGGTCGATCCGACACAGCCGCCCCCGCCGCCCGCAACGCCCGAGCCGCCCGCCGAAGGCCGCTGGACGCTGAAGATCGATGCGACCGACGACCAGGGCCTCGCCTCGACCACGACCCGCCGCTTCTTCCTGAACTCGACGCTGGGCTTCCTCCGCGCGCCGTCGCGGATCGTCGTGCGCCCCTCCGGAGGGGCGGCGCTGGTCCGGTGGAAGCTGTCGCGTGACGCGTTCGTGCGGGTGAGCGTGCTCACGCCGAACGGCGTCCTGGTCAACCGCGTCGCCAGCCGCCGCTTCAAGGCGGGCGACCAGTCCGCTACGTGGAACGGGAAGCTGTCGGGCGGCAAGGCCGTCGCCGGCGGCGTCTACGTCGTGCGGGTCGATGCGGTGAACAGGCTCGGCGCCATGGCGCTCGAGCGGCCGCTCAGCGTCCGCCGCATCGTCGCACCCAAGCAGTAGCGGACGGCATCTCTAGACTGCCGCGGTGCTCGTCGCCTCGATCCTGAGCGAGATCACCGACGCGATCACGGCCACGATCGGGGACTACGGCCTCTACGCGGTCTTCTTCCTGATGCTCGTCGACGCCGTCCTGCCGGCGGCGAGCGAGGTCGTGATGGTGTACGGCGGTGCCCTCGCCTCCGGCGCATTCGTCGGCCAGGAGGTCACACTCTTCGGGGAGACGATCGAGGACGGCCTCCCGGCGTATCTCGCGATCGCGCTCGCCGGAACAATCGGGTACACGATCGGCGCCGTTGGCGGCTGGGCGATCGGGCTCTACGGCGGCCGGCCCTATCTCGAGCGGCACGGCCGCTGGTTACACCTGAATGAGGAGAAGCTCGAACGCGCGGAGCGCTGGTTCGAGCGCTGGGGAGACAGAGCGGTCTTCTTCGGACGGCTCACGCCGGTGGTGCGTTCGTTCGTGTCCGTCCCCGCGGGCGTGTTCGAGGCGAGGCTGGGCCGGTACACCGCCCTCACGCTGCTCGGCTCGGCGATCTGGTGCTTCGCGTTCGCGGCGGCGGGCTACGCGGCGGGTGAGAGCTGGGAGGAGTTCCACCATGCGTTCCGGTACTTCGACTACCTCATCGCTGCGTTGATCGTGGCGGCGGTGGCGTTCCTCGTGATCCGGCACCTGCGCCGGCGCCGACGCGTTGCCGAGGAGTCTTCGGGCGCTTGAGGAAACTGGCTGAGAACAGCCCCGAAGCTACACTCGCTCCCTTGCCCCGGCCCATTCCCCTCGTCGACGTGAAAGCGCAGTACGCGCCGCTTCTCCCTCAGATCCGGGCCGCGATCGACGAAGTGCTCGAGACCGGGCAGTTCGTCTTCGGCCCGAACGTGAGCGCCTTCGAGGAGGAGGCTGCGCGCTACCTCGGAGTCCGCGAGACCGTCGGAGTCGCGAACGGGACGGACGCGATCGTGCTCGTCCTGAACGCGCTCGAGATCGGCGCGGGCGACGAGGTCATCTGCCCGGCCTTCACGTTCTACGCGACGGCAGAGGCGATCGCGCGCGTGGGAGCGACGCCGGTTTTCGCCGACATCGAGCCGCAGACGCTGACCCTTTCGCCGGAGAAGGTCGCGGAGAGGATCACGCCGCGAACGAAGGCGATCATCCCCGTGCATCTCTTCGGTCGGCCGGCCGCCGCTCGCGGAGCTCGCCGCGCTCGGCGTGCCGCTGTCGAGGACGCCGCGCAGGCGTTCGGCTCGCCGGACGTCGCGCGCACGGGCGTCGCCTCGACCTTCAGCTTCTACCCGACGAAGAACCTGTTCGGCCTCGGTGACGGCGGGCTCGTCTCGACCGACGACCCGGAGCTGGCCGAGCGCCTCCGCCTGCTGCGCTTCCACGGATCGAAGTCGAAGCGCATCTTCGAGTACGTCGGGACGAACTCGCGCCTCGACGAGATCCAAGCGGCGGCGCTCCGCATCTTCCTGCGCGAGCTCGCCTCCTGGACCGCGCTCCGGCGCGAGGCGGCCGAGCGCTACCGCGAGCTCGGGCTCGGCGAGGCGTGCGAGGTCCCCGTAGACGAGCCCGGCCACGTGTACCACCTGTTCGTGTCCCGCTCGCCTCAGCGCGACGAGATCCGCCGCGCGCTCACCGAGGCGCAGATCGGAAGCTCCGACTACTACCTGCCGCCGCTCCACCTCCAGCCCGCGCTCTCGTACCTCGGCTACTCCGAGGGCGACCTTCCCGAGACCGAGCGCGCGGCGCGCGAGAACTTCTCGGTGCCGCTCTGGGCGGGCATCTCCGAGGAACAGCAGGCGCGGGTCGTGCAGACGGTGCGTGCCGCGCTCGGGGTTCCGGCCTGATGAGATCGCCGGTGAACCGACACCGTCTCTGGCAGGTCGTCGTCGACGCCGGCCTCGTCGCAGCGGCGTGGATCCTCTCCTGGTTCGTTCGCTTCGAGGGCGACTCGCGGCCGGTGTACTACGACCGCTACCTCGAGTGGGACGTCGTCGTTCTCGTCGTCGGGATCACGCTGCCGGTCTTCATCGCCTTCGGCTTCTACAACCGCTGGTGGCGGTACGTGTCCACGCGGGACATGTGGGACGCGGTGCGCGGCGTGGCCGCCGCCGGGATCGCGGCCTACCTCGTCTTCACCGCCCTCGACTTCCACCCGGCCGGCGTCCCGCGCGGGATCTGGATCGTGGACGTGCTGCTCCTGCTCGCGTTCGTGACCGGCTCGCGCCTGCTCGCGCGCACGATCATCGAACGCCCGTCCGCGGGCTCGGTCGTCGCGCGCGGCAAGGAGGTCATCATCGTCGGCGCCGGTGATGCGGCGCAGCTCATCCTGCGCGAGATGCTCAAGAACCCGGCCATCGGGTACACGCCAATCGGCCTGGTCGACGACGACCCGCGCAAGAAGAACCTCCGGATCCACGGTGTGCGTGTGCTCGGGACGACGGACGAGCTCTCGCATCTCCTCCACGACCGCCGTCCGGACGAGCTCCTGATCGCGATCCCGTCGGCCTCGGGCGACCAGCGCGAGCGCGTCGTCGAGATCGCGCGAGCCGCGAACGTCCCCGTCAAGACGCTGCCCGCGCTGCACGAGCTCATCGCGGGAGACTTCAACCTCGCGGGCCAGATCCGCCCGGTCGAGGTCGAGGACCTCCTCGGGCGCGAGCCAGTGACCGTCGACATCGACTCGATCGCCGGCTACCTGACCGACGAGGTCGTGCTCGTCACCGGCGCCGGCGGCTCGATCGGTAGCGAGCTCTGCCGGCAGATCTCGCGCGTCGGGCCCCGGAAGCTCGTGCTCGTCGACAACGGCGAGCCCGGGTTGTTCGAGGTCGAGCGCGAGCTCGTCGACGAGCGAGGGTTCCATGCCATGGCGGCGGTCCTCGCAGACACCGGAAACGCGACGAAGATCCGCCAGATCTTCGAGAAGTACCGCCCCGCGGTCGTCTTCCACGCGGCGGCCTACAAGCACGTGGCTCTGCTCGAGGCGAACCCGCTCGACGCCGTCCGCAACAACACGCTCGGGACGCGCACCGTCGCCGACATCGCCGTCGAGTTCGGCGCGAAGCGCTTCGTGCTCGTGTCCTCGGACAAAGCCGTAAACCCGAAGACGATCATGGGCCAGTCGAAGGCGCTCTGCGAGTGGATCGTCGAGGCGTGGGGCCAGCGGGAGGACACGCCGACCCGCTTCTGCGGCGTCCGCTTCGGGAACGTCCTCGCCTCGTCCGGAAGCGTGATCCCGATCTTCCGCAAGCAGATCGCGCGCGGCGGGCCGGTCACGGTGACGCATCCCGAGATGACGCGGTACTTCATGACCATTCCGGAGGCCGTCCAGCTCGTGATCCAGGCAGGCGCCATCGGCGGGCGGGGCCAGGTGTACGTCCTCGACATGGGCGAGCCGGTGAAGATCGTCGACCTCGCCGACACGATGATTCGCCTCTCGGGCAAGGAGCCGGGCCGCGACATCGCGATCGAGTACATCGGCGCGCGGCCGGGCGAGAAGCTCCACGAGGAGCTCTGGTCGGAGAGACGAGACGGTGTCGCCGTCGTCGCACGAGGCGATCCTGCTCGTCACGCGGGCCCCGATCGAGGCGGCCTGGCTCGCGGAGGAGCTGGACGACCTCGCACGGCTCGTCGATGCGGGTGAGACGCTCGAGCTCGTCGGACGCCTGAGCTCGCTCGTCGGCGCGCCTCGCCGGGCTGCGCACTCGTCCGGAGACGGAGCGGGCGCCCTCGAGACGGCGCCCGCATCCGAATCGGTCTAGCCTCTCCTTCCTACACGCCGGGGATCCTGAGCAGCACGAGCTGTCCGCCCTCACGCTTGTAGGTGAAGTCGGGGCCCGTCGGCGCAAAGTTGTCCTCGCCGTCGGCCTTCTCGACCCACAGCGTGTGCGCCTGCACGTCGATCAGGAAGGCGCCGGGACCGAAGGCATTCGAGGCGTCGACGATGCCGCTCGTCTCCCACGCTCCCCAGTTTCCGGCAGCGCGCCCGTCGACGTCGGTCGAGCCGCCGTCGGCCGACTGATCCACCTTCACCACCACCTGCGGCGTTCCCGAGAACGGGACGTACCAGAGCCGTGCCGTGGTCGCGTTGGGAAGGGTCGAGCCGGCCGGGAACTGCTGGGTGCCCCCGGGATCCTCGGTCACGAGTAGCCCGGTCTGCGTCGTCTCGAGGTTGTCCGGCTGATGGATCTCGTCGCGCGTCTGAACCGGGTTGTCGTCGCCCTCGACGAGCACGCTGAGCGACGCCACTCTCGTCGGATCGTCAGGGTCGAGCTCCATCCTCCATACGCGGCCGTTCGTCGAGCGTCCCGCCTGGGATGCCCCGGCCGTGCCGCGGCCGGAGTCGACGACGTAGACGACGTTCTCGCTGCCGGGCCGCTTGTCGTACGCAATGTCCTCGACGCGGACGAACTGGAAGACGTTGTTGAGCTGGCTCCAGTATTCGAGCGCCCACTGCGGCCCGTCGATGCCGAGCGGCGCCACAGAGCGGAGGTCTCGTTGCCAGCTGCCGTCGTTCGGCGGCAGCGGGAAGCCGACATCGCCGGCCTTCAACTCGGAGCCGTCCGTGTCGAGGCCGGTGGCGATGTTCTTCGGCACTTTCACGAATCGGCCCGAGACCGTCTGCGTCGAGTTGGGGACGAAGTCGTAGTAGTCGTTGAAGCTGGCGTTGTCCGAGACGAACGCCCACAGATCACCCTCGTCGGCCAGAAGCGAGTCCGTATCCGGCGCGATGTACGAGTAGAGCTGGGATTGCGCCGGCCGACTTCCCGCCGGCAGCGGGCCTCCGCTCGGGATGATCAGCGGGCCACTCGTGAACGTGTCGTCACCCGAGAGGACGACGAGGTCTTCGAAACCCGGGATCGCGACGTTGTTCTCGTGGTTGTGACGGCCCATCCCGTGGATCGGGTGGTGCTTGCCCGTCTGAACGTCGAGCGCGGCGACGAGCCCAGACTCCTTCTCGTCGGGACTCCCCATCAGCGGTGGCCAGGACGCCTCCTGCCGGAGCACGTAGTCGGGCGACTCCTCGTTCGTGAAGAGGATGTCCCTGTCGAAGCCCTCCTTCTCGGTCGCAAGGTAGTTGGAGCAGAAGCGCTGGTAGCCCGCGGCGCTCGGGATGACGAACGAGCCGTTGAGCACGCCCGCCGAATGCTGGTTGAGGATGAGCCGGCTGACCTGCGCGTTGTCGAAGTCGTTCTCCGAGTTGGCCGCCGTGGGGTTTGCCGTGACGTACGGGAACGGCACCTTGGCGGTCTCGTGGTTCACGAACAGGTCGACTCTGCCCTGACCGCGGGCACGGACGGAGATCCCGTCCGGGATCGACTCGAAGCGAAATCCGCTGTTGAGAACGTCACCTACCGTCAGGAGCGGCGTGACCTCCAGGCCGGACATCACGGGCGTGAGCATCGACGGCCCTGAGGTCTTGAATCCGCTCGTGTTTTCGGCGAATGCCGCCGACGTTGCCATCGCCGAGATGGCCAGTGCGCCGACGAGCAGCACGCCGAGCGTTCGTCGTGTCATGACTCCCCTTCCCTCGTCTGACTGGCGGGACCTTAACCAGATCGACACGGCTCGGTCTAGGTCTCGAGCGCCGAGAGCATCAGGTCGAGGAGCAGTGCCGGATCTCGCTCGCGGGGCGCACTCGGCCCCGCGTGCTTCTCGAGCGGGAGCTCCTCGGCGGAGGTCAAGACCCGCAGTCGTCGTTCGTTCACGAGAGCACTGTCTACCGCGCCGAGACGGCCCGCGAACGTCGTGTAGACGGGCACGCCGAGAGCCACGGCCTCCCGGTTCATCGTGCCGCCCGCGGAGACGACGAGATCGGAGAGCGCGACGAGGCTCTGCGCGTCGATCGCGTGCTCCGGGAGGACGAGGGACGGGAGCCCGAGATCGGCGATCGCAGCACGCTGCGCTGCTGTTCGCGGCAGAACGACGGCCTGCACCGCCGGGTCGGCGCCGAGCCGGCGCAGGACGTCGGCGAAGAGCGGGTTCCCGTGGCGGTGGTAGAGCGACACGTCCGGCGGCGTGCGCACGACGACGAGGATGCGCTGCGGGTCGAGTCCGAGCTCCGTGAGCACCGCTCGGTCGGGCTCGAAGCCGGCGAGGTAGTACTCCTCCTCGAGACCGGGGAAGCGGCGCACTTTCGAGGGACGCGCGCCGAGCCGGTCGAGCCTCCGCTGCGGAATCGCCTCCGGGACGACCACACGCCGGGCCGCGCGCGAGCCGAGCCCGTGCTGGACGCGGGCGAACTCGTAGTCGAACGCGTATGCCGACGGGATCCCGAGCGAGCGTGCGACGAGCTGGAGCTCGTGCGAGGCGTGCGAGAGGGCGAGATCGAAGCCGCGGCCGCGCGCGTGGCGACGGAGCGCGCGGAGCCGCCCTCCGAGGGCGCGGGCCTTACCCCACGCGCTCGCTCCGCCGTGCGGCGGCCCCACGACCTCGTGCGGGATGCCGTGCAGCTGGAGGAGCTCGAGCGTCTGCGCGTAGTCGCGCGTCGTGACCTCCACCGTGTGCCCGCGCGCCTCGAGCAGCGCGATCAGCGGGCGGAAGAACGGCACCTGCGGCGAGTTCGAGACGTCGATCCAGACGCGCACCGCACCACAAGCTACCAGAGCCACGTCTGCTCTAGGCAGACAATTTGACTACATGAAGTAGACAGATCGGCTTGCTTCATGCAGACTGGGACGATGGCGAACCCGTTCCGCATCGCGGGCGAGCTCCTGCCCGACGAGATGATCGACCGCGAGGAGGAGGCTGCGCGCCTGCTCGCGCTTGCCGCCGGCGGACACTCCTCCCGGCTCGTCGCGCCGCGCCGGTACGGGAAGACGAGCCTGCTTCGGCACGTGCTCACGCACGCGTCGGCGCAGGGCTGGGCGTCCGCGCTCGTCGACCTCGAGGGCGTGCTCTCGCTGTCGAGCCTCGTGGTGCGGATCGAGCGCGCGTACGACCGCGAGCTCAAGGGGACGGTCAGGCGTACGGTCGACGCCCTCTTCCGCGCATGGCAGGTGGGGCTCTCGCTCGGCGCGGGCGGCTTCACGGCGACGCTCCGGTCGAATCCGCGCATCGACGTCGAGAGCGTGCTCCTCCGCCTGCTCGACCTTCCGGCCAAGCTCCACGAGCGCACCGGCGTGCGCACGCTCGTCGCGTTCGACGAGTTCCAGGACCTCCTGCGCGTCGACGGCGCCGACGGGATCCTGCGGAGCGTCCTCCAGCACCAGACGGCGGTCGCGTCGTACGCGTTCTCCGGCTCGGCACCGACGTTGATGAAGCGGCTGTTCGAGGATCCCTCGCGGCCGCTGCTCGAGCACGCGGTGTCGGTCGAGCTCGGGCCGCTTCCCGCCGATGCGACGGCGGTGTTCCTCGAGGAGCGCTTCCGCCGCACCGCTCGCGACATCGGAAACGCGCTCGACCCGCTGCTCGCGTTCACGCGCGGGCACCCGCAGCGGACGATGCTGGTCGCGCACCACCTGTGGGAGCTCGTGCCGCCCGGCTCTGCGGCCGACGAAGCCGCCTTCGTCGACGCTCGCGAGCAGGCACTGCAGCATGCGGAGGCCGCGATCCGCGCGCGGTGGGAGTCTCTGGCGGTCAACGAGCAGCGGGTCAGCCTCGCGCTCGCGACGCGCGCGCGAAATCTCTACGCGGAGGAGACGTTGCGCTTCCTCGGGCTCAAGAAGGGCAGCGTCGACCGGGCGCTCGCAGGCCTGATCGGCAAGGCCGAAGCGCACCAGACCGGCGCCGGCCCCGAGCTCACGGACCCGCTGCTCGAGCACTGGCTCGCCGAGCGCGGGCTCTTCTAGCCCTGATTGCGGTATAAGCAGCTGTTATGGACACGCGACAGCTGGCGGCGTTCTGTGCCGTCGTGGAGCGGCGGAGCTTCTCCCAGGCGGCGGAGCGGCTCGGCGTCACGCAGCCGGCGGTGTCGCTGCAGGTGCGCTCGCTCGAGAAGCGGCTCGGGACCCAGCTCCTCGATCGCTCCGGCCGCCGGGTCGAGCCCACCGAGGCCGGCTTGCGGCTGTACCGCGGCGCGCAGAAGCTGCTCGCGCTCGAGGAGCAGCTCGTGGCCGACGTCGCGGCATCGACCGACGGGGAGCTCTCCGGCGATCTCGTGCTCGGCGCGTCGACCGGCCCGGCGGCGATCGTCGTCCCCCTCCTGCTCGGCGAGTTCCAGCGGGCGAACCCGGCGGTTCGCGTTTTCCTCACCGTGTCCGACACCCATTCGGTTGTCGAGCGGGTCGCGACACGGGAGCTCGAGCTCGGGATCGTCGGCGCCTCGCGCCGGCACCGGGGCGTGCGCTTCGAGCCGTTCTTCGCCGACCAGGTGATCCTCGCATGCCCGCCGGGGCACCGTTTCGCGGGACGGACGGTCACGCTCGACGAGCTTCGCGAAGAGACGCTGATCCTCATGCAGGAGGGCGCGGGCGTGCGGCAGATCGTCGAGGACGCGCTGCGGCGGCAGGGGGTCAAGCTGCGCGACCTGGACGTCCGGCTGGAGCTAGGCCTCCAGGAGTCCGTGCGCCGCGCGGTCGAGGCCGGCTTCGGCGTCACGTTCATCTCGCGGACCGCGGTCGAGGCCGAGCTCGCGGAGGGGCGTCTCACCGAGGCGCGGGTCGAGGGGCTCGACGCCAGCCGCGAGATCTCGCTGGCCTCCGCCTCCGGCCGCGCGCGCACGCGGGTCGCCGACGCGTTCGTGTCCTTCGCGCGCGAGCGGCTCAGCTAGGACGGGCGACGACCACGAGCGCCGTCACCGCGAGCTCCTCGAACGGGTAGCCGCGGAAGCGGGGAGCGAGCTCGAGCTCGCGCAGGGACGCGCGCGCGCGCTCGTCGCCGCTCGACGGGACCTCCTGGACGACCTCGAAGCCGGCGCCTCCGAACGCGCGCAGGTAGTCGGGCCGGCGCAGCCGGTTCTGGTACAGCAGCCGCGAGTTGAAGGCCCGCCAGGCCCGGTCCGAGTAGCGCAGGAAGTTGTACGGCGAGAGGCTCTTGTCGAAGTACGAGTAGTGATCGCGCAGGTCGATGCGCGAGCTCATGATCCCGTCGGCGCGGAGGAGCCGCCGGGACTCGGCGAGGATCGGCTCGAGGTCGGCCGCCGGGATGTGCTCCAGCGTGTTCGTGCTCGAGACGAAGTCGACCGATCGGGGCTCGAACCCGGTGGCGCGCGCGTCGCGTGGGGCGACGTAGGCGATCCCGAAGCGCTCCTCGAGGTCTGCCGCCGAGGCGACGTCCGCCGCACCGGGACGGCGGGTCAAGCGCTCGTCAGCCAACTCCTCGAGCCGCTCGATCGTCCTGTTCACGAGCTCGAAACGGAGGTTCGAGTGGATGTCGACGAGGAGCTGCCGGTCGACCCCGAGCGTCCAGTACGCGAGCGGGACGGTGAGGTCCCAGCCGGCGCCGAACTCGTAGAAGACGGCCCCGGCCCGGTCGCGCGGCGGGCCGTGCTCGTCGTACGCGTCGAGGTGGCTTGCTGCCCGGTCGAACTTGCGCCGGAAACCGGCCTCTGACGCCGGCAGCGAGCGGGAGACGTGTCGCTGGAAGAGGTAGTTGACGCTCTCGGCCCTCGGGAGCGCGCTCATTCCCTTCTGGAGAGCCGCTTTCCCGAGCCAGCGCGCCATTCGCGGAGCCTACTGAGGGTTGACCGGAGAGCGGGCGGAGCGGACGATGTGGCGATGGTCGAGTACGCGAGCCTCGTCGCCGCGATGGCCGTTCTGGCGTCGACGCTGACGGGCGCCTTCGGCGCGAAGCTCGCGGTCCTGCCGAGCTCGACCTCGACGGCGCTCTCGGCGGTGACGGCAGGCGCGAGGGCGCAGCACGTCCCGCCCGCCCAGGCGCGCGCGGCGTACAAGCGAGCGCCCTACGACAAGCCGGTGCTCAAGTACCTGTTCGCGGTCGGGTGGATCGGCGGCAAGAAGGATCCCGTCTCGTGCCTCTTCGCGCGCGTGCAGCCGGAGGAGACGGCCGGCGAGGCGCTGGCGGAGATCCGGAAGCGCCCGAAGCTCGTGAGGCAGCTCGCGCGGCGGGGCGTGAGCAAGCCGGCGGCCGCAAAGGTCGTCGTCGCGGGTATCGCGTCCGCCTGCTCGTAGGGGCGAGGCTTGCCTCGCCCGGGCGACCCACGGGTCGCCCCTACATCAGGCCGCTTCGGGCGCAGGCGCCGGCTGACGCCGCCCGCCGAGCACGCGCCGCAGGCTGACGACTCCGAGCACGGTCGAGCCGTCGACGACCGGGAGGTGCCGGAAGCCGTTGTCGAGCATCACGTTCGCCGCCTCCTCGAGATCCATGTCCGGTGAGGCGGTCACGGGGTCAGCGGTCATCCACTGACGGACCCGTGCGTCGCTCGTGTGCACCCGCGCTGCCATCGCGCGCAGCATGTCTCGCTCGGTGAGGATGCCGATGAGGCGGCCGAAGTCCTTCACGACGACGGCGCCCGTGTTCTGCTGCGTCATCCGCTCGGCGACCTCGCCCAGAGTGTCCTCCGGGGCCACGGTGAGGAAGTTCGGGGAGACGACGTCGGCGAGCGTGCCCATGGGCGCGAGTCTATCGTGATCCTCTGGATAACAGTCGATAATGACAGGCATAAGCATCTGCGCTAGCATCGATACGTGCCGAGCGAGGACTCCTTCGACGTGCTCGTGGTCGGGAGCGGCGCCTCCGGGCTCGCGGCAGCCGTATCGGCCGAGCGCGCGGGCGCACGCGTCGCGCTCGCGACGAAGACGACGCTCCAGGCCTGCAACTCGGCGAAGGCGCAGGGTGGCATCCAGGCGTCCTTCGGCGAGGACGACTCGCCCGAGATCCATGCCGAGGACGTCATGCGGAGCTCCCACGACACGGCGAACCCGCGGCTCGTCGACGTTCTGACGAGCGAGGCGCCCTCGGCGATCCACTGGCTCGAGGAAAACGGTGTCGAGTTCACACGCCAGGGCCCTAATGGATCGAATGGCCGAGGCCATTCGATCAACGGCGGCTACCGGCTCGCGCGCTGCGGTGGGGCGACGCGGCAGCGGCTGCTCCAGGTCGGCGACCGCACCGGCCACGCGATCACGAAGGCGCTGCGCGAGAGCTACGTGGCCGGCGGCGGGGTCGAGCTGCCGCATCACGCGCTCAGGTCGCTCGCGCCGACCGAGAACGGGTGGCGGGCGACCTTCGACACGAAGGAGGGCAGCGCCGACGTGGATGCCGCTGCGATCGTCCTGGCGGCCGGCGGGCGCTGCTACCTCGAAGCCGAGCAGCGCGGCGAGCTGTCCACGAATCACCCGAACGCTACGGGCGAGGTGACGCGGATCGCGCTCGAGGCCGGCGCCGAGGCGCGCGACCTCGACGCACTCCAGTACCACCCGAACGGCGGCGCCTGGCCGTCGACGATGCAGGGCTACTCGATCCCGGAGACCACGCGCGCGTACGGCGCCGTCCTGCTGAACGCCGACGGCGAGGAGTTCACGGACTCGCTCGGCGCGCGGGACGCGGTCTCGCAGGCGATCTTCGACGAGGTCGACAAGGGCAAGGGCGTGTCGACGCCCGACGGGCGACCTGCCGTGTGGCTCGACACGACCAGGATCTCGGAGGAGGACGCGGAGATCTCGCTCCCGTACATGCTGCGCCGCTATCGCGGGGCCGGCATCGACCCGCTCGAGGAGCCGATCTTCACGTACCCCGTCCTCCACTACCAGAACGGCGGCCTCGTGATCGACGAGAACGCCGAGACGACGCTCGAGGGCGTCTACGCCTGCGGCGAGATCGCAGGCGGGACGCACGGGAGGAATCGCATGATGGGAAACAGCCTGTTGGAGTGCACGGTGTTCGGCCGGCGCGCGGGGCGCGCGGCGGCGGAGAGGGCACGATGAGCGATCGTCCGCCTGCCCTCGATCCGCAGCAGGTAGAGAAGTTCGTCGCGAACGCGCACGGCGACCTGGACGTCGTCAAGACGATGCTCGCCGAGGAGCCGGCGCTCGCGAACGCCACGTGGGACTGGGGCGGCGGCGACTTCGAGACCGCGCTCGGCGCCGCGGCGCACATGGGACGTCGCGATATCGCGCTCTTCCTGCTCGAGCGGGGCGCCCGCATGGACGTCTTCGCGGCGGCGATGCTCGGCGAGGTCGAGGTCGTGCGCGCGGTGCTCGCGGCGCAGCCGGCCGCACGCGATGCGCTCGGACCCCACGGGATCCCGCTCCTCGCGCACGCGCAGGCGGGCGGCGAGGAGGCGCGCGCTGTCGTCGAGTTGCTCGATTCGGCGGAGGTGAGCGCGTGAGCGTCGTCGCGACCGATCTCGCGCATGCGGTCGAGGATGCCGCCGCGCATCTGTACGTCTGGGCGTTGAAGGACATCCCGCAGGACCTCCGCGACGCGCTCGCATCCGCGGCCGCGAAGGAAACGTCGGTCACGGGGCAGCGCGTGCTGCAGACGATCCTCAAGAACGTGAACGTCGCCGAGGAGGAGAAGAACCTCGTCTGCCAGGACACGGGCATCGCGGTCTACTACTGCCGTGTCGGCGAGGGGTTTCCCCTGCATCCGGCCCGCATCTACGAGGCTTTGAAGGAGGGCACCGAGCGCGCGACGGTCGAGCACCCGCTGCGCTCGAACACCGTCCACACGCTCACGCGCGAGAACACCGGCCAGAACGTCGGTCACCGCGTGCCCATCGTGCACTGGCAGTTTGTTCCCGACTGGGATGGGTTGGATGTGAAATGCGTCCCGAAGGGCTCGGGCTCCGAGAACATGAGCTTCCTCAAGATGTGCGTCCCCGCCGACGGCGTGCGCGGGATCAAGGAGTTCGTCCTCGACTCGATCGTCGGCGCCGGCGGGAAGCCGTGCCCGCCTGGGATCGTCGGCGTCGGGATCGGCGGCTCGGCCGACTACGCGATGTATCTCGCGAAGGAGGCGATCGCGCGGCCGGTCGGCACGCGCAACCCGGATCCGCTCGTCGCCGAGCTCGAGGAGGACCTGTACGAGCTCCTGAACGAGACCGGCGTCGGCCCGATGGGGCTCGGCGGCGACGTCACCGTCCTCTCCGTCCACGTCGAGCACGCGGACACGCACATGACGCTCAACCCCGTCGCCGTCAACTACCAGTGCTGGGCCGCGCGGCGCGCGTCCGCCCATGTCGCGGCCGACGGCTCGACGACGTTCGAGAGGGACGCGTGATGGCGACGCACGAGGTCACGTTCCCCGTCACCGACCCGGCCGAGATCCTGAAGCTCCGCGCGGGCGACGAGGTGGTCGTCCAGGGGCACATCATCGGAATCCGCGACCGGACGCAGATCCGGATCTTCGACCAGGGCGTCGAGCCGCCGATGGACCTGACCGGCGCGTTCCTCCTCCACACGGCGCCGGGCGTCCGCAAGCTCGGGCCGGGCAAATACGAGAAGGTCTGCATCGGGACCACGACGAGCGCGCGCATGGTGCGCTTCACCGAGGGCCTCGGCTCGCAGTACGGCGTGCGCGCGATCTGCGGGAAGGGCGGCTTCCCGGACGACGCGATCGAGCCGATGCAGCGCCTCGGGATGGTCTATTTCGCGATCGTCGGTGGCGCCGCGGCGCTCGAGACGACCCAGATCGAGGAGATCGAGGAGGTCGCGTGGGAGGAGCTCATGCCCGAGTGCCTCTGGAAGTTCCGCGTCAAGGACTTCGGCCCGCTCATCGTCGGGATCGACGCGCACGGCGGCTCGCTCTACCGCGACGTCCAGGCCGAAGCCCGCAAGCGACTGGAGGAGATCTATGCACGGCTCTGACGGAGGAGGCGCCTTCCTCGACATCCCCACGCGTGAGGGCAAGCCGCGCACGCGCGGGCTGACGCACGTGATCGACAAGGGCCTGAACCTGCGCGAGATCGAGGGCCTCTTCGACACTGCCGGCGAGTACGTGGACATCGTCAAGCTCGGCTGGGGCACGAGCTACGTCACGAACAACCTCGAGAAGAAGATCGCGCTCTACAGGTCGTTCTCGACACCGGTCGTCTGCGGCGGCACGCTCTTCGAGGCGGTCTACGGGCAACGGAAGATGGACGACTTCAAGCGCTGGCTGGAGCACTACCGCTTCTCGCACGTCGAGATCTCCGACGGGACGCTCGAGATCCCGCGCGACGAGAAGCTCCAGCTCATCCAGGAGTTCGCCGCCGACTTCGTCGTGCTCTCGGAGGTCGGCTCCAAGGACTCCGACGTGAACATCGCGCCCTACCTCTGGGTCCAGTGGATGCGCGAGGAGCTCGATGCAGGCGCCTGGAAGGTGATCGCCGAGGGCCGCGAGGGCGGCACCGCCGGGATCTACCGCCCGACCGGCGAGCTCCGCACCGGGCTCGTCGACGAGATCGAGCACTCGCTCAGCTTCCACGACCTGATCTGGGAGGCGCCGACGAAGGGCTCGCAGGCCTGGTTCGTGCGCCACTTCGGGCCCGAGGTCAACCTCGGGAACATCCCGCCCGACGAGGTGATCGCGCTCGAGACCCTCCGGCTCGGGCTCCGCGCCGACACGCTGAAGGAGGTGCTTCTTGGCGGTTCCAGCCCCGCTGAGCCCGCCGCAACTCCCTGACCTCGACTTCGAGGCCATGACGGCCGAGGAGCTGATCGCGTGGTCGCACCAGTTCTTCTGGCCGCGGCTCTGCCTCACGTGCTCGTGGCAGAAGCAGTCGTCGGTGCTGGTGCACATGGTCGCCGAGCTCGGCCTGCGCATGGACACGGTCGAGCTCGACACGCACCTCTTCTTCCGCGAGTCGTACGACACGCGCGACCGCCTCGTCGAGCGCTACCAGCTGAAGCTCATCCAGCCCTCGATCCCGACCGTCGCCGAGCAGCACCGGGCGGAGGGGGCGAACCTCTGGGAGCGCGACCCCGACCGCTGCTGCCACATCCGCAAGGTCGAGCCGCTCGTGCAGGCGCTCGCCCCGTATGACGCCTGGATCTCCGGGATCCGCCGCGACCAGTCGCCGAGCCGCGCGGAGACGCCGAAGATCGAGTGGTCCGAGCGCTACCAGGTGTTCAAGATCCACCCGCTCGCGGACTGGGACGAGAAGCGGGTGTGGGCATACATCGAGGTGAACGAGATCCCCTTCAACCCGCTGCACGAGGCGGGCTACCGCTCGATCGGATGCATCCCCTGTACGCGCCCGACCCGGGTCGACGAGGAGGAGCGGGCGGGTCGCTGGGCGGGATCTGACAAGCTCGAATGCGGCCTGCACGACGAAGCTCCGCTTCCTCGTGCAGGTTAGAAAATGCAAACAAAGGAGACGACTTGACCGATGGCCCTAACCAGTCTGCGAAGCAGACTGGCAGTCAGCACATCTACGCGCACGAGCACCCCGAGTCCGAGACCGACCGCGGGGGCGGCTTCACGATCTGGTTCACGGGGCTCTCGGGCTCGGGCAAGACGACGATTGCGCATCACCTCGGCCCGGAGCTCGACCGCCGCGGGGTCGTCGTCGAGTACCTGGACGGCGACACCGTGCGCACGCACCTCTCGAAGGGCCTCGGGTTCTCGAAGGAGGACCGCGACGCGCACGTGGAGCGGCTCGGCTGGGTCGCCTCGCGGATCACGCGTCATGGCGGCGCGGTCATCGTCGCGGCGATCTCCCCGTACGAGCAGGCGCGGCGCAATGCTCGCGCGCTTGTCGAGGAGCACGGCCCGTTCGTGGAGGTGCACGTGAGGACCTCGCTCGAGGAGTGCGCGCGGCGTGACGTGAACGGTCTGTATGCGAAGGCCTTCGCGGGTGAGATCAAGGGCTTCACCGGAGTCGACGACCCGTACGAGGAGCCGTCCGCGGCCGAGATCGTCGTCGACACCGAGGGCGTCGAGCCGGAGGTGTCGGCCGCGCTCGTGCTGGCTCGAGCTCGAGGAGCTCGGCCTGGTGCCGGCCAAGGTGACCGCATGACCGATCGCGGCGACCGATCGGCTCATCCGCCCGCACGGAGGCATCGCTCGTCGATCGCACCGGAGAGCGGCCGGACGACGTCGACAGCCTCGAGACCGTCCCGCTCACACCGCGAGAGCTCACCGACCTCGACATGATCGCGTCCGGCGGGCTCTCTCCGCTCGAAGGCTTCATGGGGCGCGCCGACTACGAGCGCGTCGTCGAGGAGATGCACCTCGTGAACGGGCTCCCGTGGGCGCTGCCGGTGTGCCTCGCGGTCGACGAGGCGCCGTCCGGGGACCGGGTCGTCCTCGTGGACGAGAGCTCGCGCCCGGTCGCGCTGCTCGAGGTCGAGGAGGGCTACGGCTACAACAAGGCGCGCGAAGCCGAGCAGTGCTTCCGCACGCTCGACGAGGCGCACCCCGGTGTCGCGCGGCTCTACGCGCAGAAGGAGCTGTACCTCGCAGGCCGGGTGACCGTGTTCGAGCGGCCGGAGCCGAGCTTCCCCGAGCTCGCGCTCGACCCGGCCGATACGCGGCGCGTGTTCGCGGAGCGCGGCTGGAAGCGCGTCGTCGGATTCCAGACGCGGAACCCGATCCACCGCGCGCACGAGTACCTGACGAAGGTCGCGCTCGAGACCGTGGACGGCCTGCTCGTGCACCCGCTCGTCGGCGAGACGAAGTCCGACGACGTGCCGGTCGACGTTCGCGTCGCGTGCTACCGGACCCTGCTCGACGGCTACTACCCGGAGGATCGCGTCTTGCTTAGCGCCTTTCCGGCCGCGATGCGCTACGCCGGCCCGCGCGAGGCGATCTGGCACGCGATCTGCCGCAAGAACTACGGCTGCTCGCACTTCATCGTCGGGCGCGACCATGCGGGCGTCGGCGACTACTACGGCTCGTACGACGCGCAGCTCATCTTCGACGAGTTCGCGCCGCACGAGCTCGACATCGAGCCGATGTTCTTCGAGCACACGTTCTGGTGCAAGGTCTGCGGGTCGATGGCGAGCACGAAGTCGTGCCCGCACGGGGCCGACGATCGCGTCTTCCTCTCGGGGACGATGGTGCGGGAGATGCTAGGGGCGGGCGAGGTGCCGCCCGTCGAGTTCACGCGTGAGGACGTCGCGCAGGTCCTGATCGACGCCTACAAGGTTCAGAGGTGACTCATGCCCGCTCGTCGCGTCGGAGCGGTCGTGACGAAGTCGGCCCAGAACCTCGACCCACCGGTGACACCTTTCTCGATAGCGTTCGTGTAGGGACACGGGAGTGCCCCTGGGGGTGTGTGGGACGAGCGGCGCGCGCGGGGTTCCACGCCTAGAGGATGGACTGGAAGTACACCGTCCTCGGGCTCTTCACGGGCCTGCTCGTCGGGATGACCGGGATGGGTGGCGGCTCGCTGATGACGCCGCTGCTCGTGTTCCTGTTCGGCGTCCCGCCGACGACGGCAATCGGGACGGACATCGCGCACGGCGCCGCTTTCAAGTCGGTGGGCGCGGTGCAGCACCGACGCATGGGGCACGTTCGTGCTCGGCTCGCGGGCTGGATGCTGCTCGGGTCGGCGCCGCTCTCGCTACTCGGCGTGTGGACGGCGACCGAGATCACCGCGCGCTACGGCGACGACGTCGAGGGCGTGATGGGACGCGTGCTCGGCGCGGCACTCCTGTTCGGCGCGGTCGGCCTCGTCGCGAAGAGCCTCGTCCACACGCCGGCGGCGAGCGACGAGGGCTGGCGGCTGTCCACGCGCGACCGAGTCGCGGCGGTCTTGATCGGGGCGCTCGGAGGCTTCATCGTCGGTCTGACATCCGTCGGGAGCGGCGTCTTCTTCGGACTCACGCTTCTCGTCCTCTTCCCGCTCCGCGCGCACAAGGTCGTGGGCACGGACATCTTCCACGCCGCCGCGCTCCTGTACGTGGCGGGCGCCGGCCACTGGCTTGCGGGGAACGTCGACTTCGGCCTGCTCTTCTGGCTCCTCCTCGGCTCGATCCCGGGCGTGCTCGTCGGAGGGCGTCTCACGCTCGCGATCCCGGAACAGGCCCTGCGGATGCTGCTGGCCGGCGTCCTCGGCCTCGCCGGGATCAAGCTCCTGGACGTGCCAGGCGCGAGTGTGATCGTGGTCGTCGGGCTCTCCGCAGGCGCGACCGCGCTCCTCGTCTGGATCGGCCGCACGAGTTGGAGCCGGCTTCAGCGCAGCCGGACCGCAACTCAGAGTCAACCCGAGGCTCGGTAGCATCGCGCCGCTATGCGCAGGGTCCCTGCCCCGAGGCGCGGGCTCGAGCTCCGCTGACCGCGCAGCCGGTGGCGAGGCTTCCGCAGCTCCTCATCGTCGTCGCCCTGCTCGGCGCGACGGCCGCCGCGTTTGCGTTCACCGAGCGGCTGAAGCTCGAGCGTAGCCCGATCACGGGCACGAGGGTCGACCGCGAGTTCTCGCCGGTCTGCGAGTGCGCGGATGACGTCGCGAGGATCTCATTCGTCCTTCGGCGGCCGGCCACGGTGACGGTTCGAGTGCTCGACGCGGACAACGACACGGTACGCACACTCGTGCGTGACCGGGACGAGGCGTCAGGACGCGTCTCGTACACGTGGGACGGGCGAGACGACGGCGAGCGCTTGGTCCCCGAAGGGCGCTACCACCCTCGCGTCGAGATCGAGGAGCACGGCCGGACGATCGACTTCCCGAATCAGATCCGCGTGGACAAGACGGCGCCGCGGATCCGCTTCGGTCGGGTCTTCCCGCACGTGTTCTCCCCCGACGGCGACGGGAGCCGCGATCGCGTGTCGGTGGAGTTCACGGTCGACGAGCCGAGCAGGCCGGTCCTGCTCGTCGACGGTGAGCAACGCGTCGTGGGCAAGGTCGCCCCCGACGAGGGACGGCTCCTGTGGCACGGGAACGGGACGACCGTACGGCCGGGCGTCTACGAGCTTCGGCTCCGAGCCCGCGATCGGGCAGGAAACCGCGGGAGCACGCGTCGCGTCGTGCCGGTGCTCGTCCGCTTCGTGACTCTCTCGCGAGAGCGGATCGAGGTGGAGGCGGGAAGGCGTTTCAGGGTGCGCGTGTCCAAGGACGCAGCGAGCTATCGCTGGCTCTTCGCCGGTGAGCGCGGCACGGGGCGGACCAGTGTGCTGCGGCTGCGGGCGCCCGAGGAGCCCGGCGCGTACCGGCTCTATGTCATCGTGGGTGGCCACGCCGACAGCGCGGAGGTGATCGTCACGGCGCCGCAGGAGACAGAGTGAGACCTCCGCTTTTCGTGCTGGGCGTCAGCCGCTCCGGCACGACGCTCCTGCGCGTCATCCTCGACCGTTCGCCCGGCATCGCGATTCCCGACGAGTCGTTCTTCATTCCCCTGCTCGCCCGGAGACACCGCGGCCGCGTCGACGCCGACAGTTTCCTCGAGGATCTGAGACGCCTGCCTGTGGTATCCCGCTGGGGCGTGTCCCTGGAGGACATCGGCCGGCGGCTACATCCCGAGATGGAGGTAGGCGACGCGATCGCGGCGATCTACGAGTCCTACGCCGAGGGCGAGGAAAAGCCGCGCTGGGGCGACAAGACGCCGATGTACATGCGCCACCTGCCGCTGCTCGAGCATCTCTTCCCCGGCGCGCAGTACGTCCACCTCGTCCGGGACGGGCGCGACGCGGCGGTCTCGTTCCTCCGGATGCCCGCGGGGACGTACACGCGCACATGGGCGCATCCGGACACGGCGAGGGAGTTCGCACGCCTGTGGCGGACGGAGGTGGGCGCCGCCCGGGAGATCGGCGCTCGCGCCCGTCCGGGGCGGTACCGCGAGGTGAGGTACGAGGACCTCGTCGTCGCGCCGGAGGAGGTCGTGACCTCGATCTGCGCGTTCGCCGACATTCCGTTCGTCCCCGAGATGCTCGAGTACACGGGCGAGGTCGACGTCTCCGCGAAGCCTCACCAGCAGCGGCTGCTGCAACCTCCGACGGTCGGCGTGCGCGACTGGCGGAGCGAGCTCGGCGCCGACGAGGCGCTCGCGTTCGAGTCCGTCGCGGGCGACCTCCTGGCAGAGCTCGGGTACCCGCTTCTCTCTCCGCCCGCTCGCACGCCGGGGCTACGGGAACGGGCCGGGATCGCGTCCTACCGCGCGCGGCTCGCGGCCTGGAACGGCACCACCGCGGCCGTCCAGCGCTCTCCGCTCTGGCGCCTGCGTCACCCCGCTCGCGGGGACGACTTCGCTCGCCGCGAATCGGCGGACTGAAGCGGCACGTTCCGTCCGCGGAACGCAATCAGGCGGCCGTTGAGCGAGAAGTAGTACGTCCGCTCGGTCGCGATCCCCGGCGAGTACTTCCCGAGGGGCAACTGCCAGTCGATCGAGCCGTTGGTCACCCTCGCGGCGTACGTGTGATGCCCGGGCGTCGAGAAGAACACGTGCTTCCCGATGACGACGGGCGCGCCGAGCATCCGCCCGCCGGCCCAGCGGCTCCAGAGCTCGGCTCCGGTCGAGGACGAGAACGCCCGCAGGCGCCCGTCGAACCCGCCGGCGAACACACGGCCGTTGGAGACCGCCGGCGTCGTGTACCCGTAGCCGCCGACGCGCGCCGTCCACACGACGTCGCCGTCGCGGGCGTCGAGCGCGACGACCTTGCCTGAGCGCGCGACCGAGTAGATGCGCCGCCCGTCCGAGGCGGGGCTCGCGTAGAAGCTCTCGTAGCGGAACGAGTCGCGCTTGAGGTACGTCGTCCACAGCTCGCGCCCGGTGCGCGCGTTCAGGCAGACGATCGAGCCCGCGTACGTCGTCACGCACGCCCGCCCGCCGAAGACGGACGGGCTGGCGTTGATCCGCCCGCGCGTCTGGTAGGCCCAGCGGATCTTCCCCGTGTCGGAATGCACCGCGAAGAAGCGGCCGTCGTGGGAGCCGAAGTAGACGAGACCCTTCACGGCGACCGGGGACGACTCGACCTTCCCCGCAGTCTGCACGCGCCAGACCGGTCGCCCGCGCGTGCGGTCCAGCGCGGTGACGGCGCCCGACTGCGAGGCGACGATGACGCGCGGGCCGTCGATCGCCGGGCTGGACGGGAGCGTGCCGCCGACCTGCCGACGCCACCGCACCTTTCCGGTCTCGGACTCGATCGCGAACGTGTTGCCCTCGACGGTGTTCACGTAGAAGGTCCCGTCGCAGTACGTCCCCGGGAACTCGATGTAGCCGCCGAGCCCACGCGTCCACATGGCCCGCTTCCTCGGGAGGCCGAGCTTCGCGTGCGGGCGGGCGAGCGAGCGACGAGGCTCGCCGCCGAACTCCATCCAGCACACGCGATCGCTCGTCGGCTCCGGCGGCGGGGGCGGCGGGGGCGGCCTCCTGCTCTGTGAGACGGTGACGTCGTCGAGCTCAGTGTCGAGCGCTCCCGACTCCCGGTCGAGGGTGAGCCAAAGCGCGATGCCGATTCCCGCGAGCGCGAGCACGAGCGCGGCGACGACCGCGATGGTCCATTTGAGGGCTCTGGGCATGAGCAAAATGCCGGGCGAGCCGGCACGGGTCCAGTGTGCCAGCCGCTACAGATTGCCTTCTGCTGTGCTGGCGGAAACAGCGAGTGAAGCTGCCGTTAAGCCGAGAACGCCCCACGTCAGCGGATCCTCGAAAAACCCTGCATAGAGCAGAGAATGCGACACGAGGACGACGAGCACTGCCCCGAGCCCCACCCCGAGCAGCCGGTCACGGCGTGCGACCAGGTACAGCGCCCATGCGGCGGCCCCCAGGAGCCACGCATAGAGCGCGAATCCGATGACTCCCTGCTCCGCGAGCACGGTCAGCGGCGTCGTGTGCGAGGCGTTGCGGTTGGGCGAGCCTTTGCCCGAGAGCTCGGTGCTGACGCGCGGCTGCCCGCCGATCCCGACACCGGCCACGGGCCGCTTCTCGAACACGTCGAGCGTCACGGACACGAGCCGCGAGCGGCCGCTCGTCACGTCCCGCGCCGGGCGGTTTCCGATTGCGTCGGCGGCGACCGCCGCCGCCGCCAGGGTCGCGGCGAGGGCGCAGGCGAGCAGGGCGACGCGCAGCCACTTCCCGAGCACGAGCAGCGCGACTCCGAACGTCACGACGAAGAGCGCGACGAAGCTCGACTGTGAGTACGAGTAGAAGAGCCCCCAGAAGAGGAACGCGCCGATCGCCGCCGCCGCGACCCAGTCGATCGGACGGTTGCGCCGGAGCAGCACGGCGACGAGCAGCACCGCGATCGGGATGACGAGGTGGCGGCCGTACAGGCTCGGATCCTTGAACAGTGAGGTGACGCGGAAGAAGCTCGTGTACGCGTTCGCGACCGCGACGTCGCGAGCGAAGAAGAGCGTCCGCGTCTGTGCCTGGTAGATGCCGATGGCGGCGAAGAGCGTCCCGAGCACGACGAGCGTCCCGACGAGCGCCCGCGGGAGCCAGGCCGCGAGCGGCGCGCGCGCGACGACCGCGAACCCGGCCGTGAACGGGAACACGAAGAACGCCAGCGCGATCGCCCCGGCGCGGTCGTCCCACGTCCACAGGTACGAGACCGAGATGAACGTTGCGACCGCCGCGACGGGTAAGGCGAGCAGGAGAGGAGGCGGTGCGGCGGGCTGCGCACCGCGGAGCGTGCGATACGCGAGTGCGAGCACGGACGAGGCCAGCACGAGGTACAGCGGCAGGAGCAGGAACGCCTCCTCGTCGCCGAGCTCGACCGGGATCCGGAACGGCGCGACCGCGAGCAGGACGACCGGGACGATCGCCGGATAGCGGACGAGCGGGATCGCGCCGAGGACCGCCGCGGCGAGCCCGACGGCCAGGAGGCCGAGGCCGGCCGGCTCGGTGAAGAGGAGCTCGATGTCGTCGTCGCCGACGAGCGAGCGTCCCAGCCCCGCGGAGGCGAGTCCGAGGAGCGCGAGACCGGCGAGCGGCGTGAAGCGGTCGCGGGGAAGGAGTGCGAGCACCACGCCGACCGCTCCGACGAGTGCGAACACCTGAGCCGCGTCGGTGTGCTCCACGAGGGGGGACGTTACGCGTAAGGAGGGCTTGGCGAAACAGGCTCTGTGTCGCCGAGGGAGCGCCGGATCGCCACGATGCAGCGTCCTCAGTCGCACCCGTATCTCATTCGATACGGGCGCTCCCTGCGTCCTTGCCTCGTGGCGACCGGCGGCACCTCGGCGACGAGGCCCGTTCCGCCAATCCCTCCAGTGGTTGAATAGCGCGGTGATCGAGTCCTGGAAGCGCGCGCTCGTGCTCGCGCCGCATACGGACGACGGCGAGCTCGGGTGCGGCGGGACGATGGCCAGGCTCGTCGAGGGCGGCTGCGAGGTCCGCTACGTCGCGTTCTCGATCGCGACCCGCTCGCTCCCCGCCGGCTTCGAGCCGGACACGCTGGCGCGGGAGGTGCGCCAGGCGACCGCGGAGCTCGGCCTCGGCGAGGAGCACCTGACCGTGCACGACTTCGACGTCCGCACCTTCCCCGAGCGCCGACAGGACATCCTCGAGCTGCTCGTCGCGCTGTGGGAGGAGTGGAGGCCGGACGCGGTCTTCCAGCCGTCACACCATGACGTGCACCAGGACCACCAGACGATCGCGCAGGAGGGCCTGCGCGCGTTCAAGCGGACGACCATCTTCGGGTACGAGATCCCCTGGAACAACTTCGACTTCTCGTACGGCGCCTACATCGCGCTCGAGCAGCGCCATGTCGAGCGGAAGTGCGCAGCCCTCGCCTGCTACGCCTCGCAGCAGCACCGGCGCTACGCCGACCCGGAGTACGTGCGTAACCTCGCGCGCGTCCACGGTGTGAACGTGAACCGCGAGTATGCGGAGTGCTTCCAGGTGTACCGCTTCGTGGCGTGACCCGCATGCTCGAGCCTGAGGAGGCTGCCGCGGCTGTGCGCTCGAGCGGGCGCCCGCCGGCGGTCGTCGTCGACGTCGGCTGGGTGAACGGGCTCGCGGCGACTCGTTCGCTGGGGCGGGCGGGAGCGCCGGTCGTGGCCGTCGATCACCGTCCCTGGGCGCTCGGGTTTCGGTCGCGGTACGGGCTGCCGGTGCTCGCGCCGGAGGCCGGGGCGGACGAGGACGGGTTCGTCGCGCGACTCGTCGAGCTCGGGGACGCGCTCGGCCGGCCGGCCCCGATCTTCCCCACGCACGACGTGTGGCTGAACGCGATCGCGCGCCGACAAGAGGAGCTCGGCGAGCGCTTCCTCTATCCATTTCCGCCCTGGGACGCGCTTTCGCGGATCCAGAACAAGCGCGTGCAGCTCGAGGCTGCGGAGGCGGCAGGCGTCCACATTCCCGCGACGGGTCATCCGCGCTCGGCAGACGAGGCTCTCGCGTTCGCACGCGACTTCGGCTTTCCGGTGCTCGTGAAGCCCGCCGACCCGATCGAGTTCAAGCGGCGCCACAAGCGGCAGGCCTTCCGCTGCGCGAACGAGGCCGAGCTCGAGACCGCCTACGCGCAGGCGGAGGCGCACGAGCCGATGGTGCAGGAGCTCGTCCCCGGTGGCGACGACGCGCTGTACACGCTCGGCAGCTACCTCGACGCGACCGGGAAGCCGCTCGGCGTCTTCAGCGGTCGCAAGCTCCGGCAGACGCCGCGGCTCGTCGGGACGTGCCGCGTCGGCGAGGCGCTCTGGGTGCAGGACGTGGTCGACGCGGGCTTGCGGCTGCTCGGGGCTGTCGGTTACAGAGGCGTCTCGCAGGTGGAGTTCAAGCGCGATGCACGCGACGGCCGCTTCAAGCTGATGGAGATCAACCCGCGGCTCTTCCAGTGGCACGGGCTCGCGGCGGCGTGTGGGGTAGACCTCCCGCGCCTCGCATACGAGGACCTCCTCGGGCTCGAGAGCGCGCCCGCGTCGATGAACGGACGTCGACGGCGGTGGGCGATCACGTTCCTCGCCGGTGAGTCGCCGGCGCTACTGCGGCCCCCGTACGTCGACGCGGTCTTCGCGCGAGACGACCTACGGCCCGCGGCGGTCTACGCGGCACGCGTCGCCCGGAGCCTCGTCCGCTGATCCCGGAGGACGTCGAGCGGCGCGCCCGGTGGGTGCTCGAGACGATCGGGGCGCGGGGTCTCGTGCTCGGGGAGGACGTGCCGTTCGACGCCGCCGCCTGGGAGCAGGTCGCGCGCGGCCAGCATCCGGTCGATGACGAGCTCGCGGAGGCGTTCTTCCATCTCGCCCGGGTCGAAGAGCTGGACGGGCCGAAGGACGAGCACGGGCGCTTCCTCGCGGCGTCGTCGTCGCTGGATCCGCTCGATCCGCCGCTCGAGCGCCTGCGCCGGAGCCTCGGGCTCGACCCGCCGAGCTGGCGCGGCGCGCGCTTCGCGGTCGCGCTCACGCACGACGTGGACGTGCCCTGGCGCTGGACGCGCCGCGCGATCCGAGGGACGGCCGCGCGCCTCAAGTCGCACGCGCTCGAGGGTCGGCGTTCGGCGGCGGTGCGGGAGGCACGTGCGCTCGCAGGGCTGCCGCTGCACAAGCTGCGCGGAACGGACCCGAACTGGCGCTTCGAGGCGCTGCTCGATGCGGAGGGCGAGCGCGACGCATCCTCGACGTTCTTCCTCCTCGCCGGCCACTCGGACCCGCACGACGGGCCGTCCCCGGAGACGTACGAGCGCCTGCGGCCCTGGCTCGTGGATGCGATCGTCCGCGGCGGCGGTGAGGTCGGGCTGCACGGGAGCTATCGAGCCGCCCGCGATCCGGCACTGCTCGCCGACGAGGCGCAGACGCTCGCCGGCCTCGGCGTGGAGGCCCGAGGCCAGCGCTATCACTACCTCCGCGTCGATCCGCACGCGAACCTCGCGCCGCTCCCCGGTCTCGGCTTTCGCTACGACACGTCGCTCGGCTTCTCGGACGCACCGGGCTTCCGGGCCGGGATCGCGCAGCCGTTCCGGCCGTGGAGCTTCGAGACGGAGAGCCCGCTCGACCTCGTCGAGATCCCGCTCGCGGCGATGGACGTGACGTTCGGCGAGCGCAGGTACCTGGGGCTGTCGGCGCGAGAAGCCGAGCGGCCGCTCCTCGCCCTGCTCGACGAGGCAGCTCGGCACGGCGGCGGCTTCTCGATCCTCTGGCATACGGACCGCTTCGACCGCGCGACGGCGCAGGGCTGGGACCGCCTTTACTGGCGGGTGCTCGACGCAGTGCGCGAGCGCGGCGGCGTCTGCCTCTCGGCCGGCGAGCTCGCCGCGGCCGCGGACGTCTGGCTCGGGTAGCTGGGAGAATCCCGCTGTGTCGTCCGCCGCCTCGACCCGCGCTGCCCTCCGCCGATCCGGCGCGTACCGCTCGCTTCGGCGGGCGCTTCGTGCCGCGGCTCACCCGCGCGAGCTCGCGCGGCCGGCGGCTCGTCCGGCGGCGCTTCGAGGAGGCCTTCCTCCACGACCGGCAGGCGCTCGCCTCGTTCGAGCGCGAGATTGGCGAGAGCGGGCTCCTCGACCACATCCGCCGGAAGAGAGTCGAGTACGACGCACTTCTCGCGGCGTCCGGGAGCGACGGCTACACGCCTGGCGGGATCGGGCTCGCCGAGCGGATCTACCTGTACGCGATCCTGCGTACGCTCAAGCCGAAGTTCGCCGTCGAGACCGGCGTTGCGAACGGATTCTCGACCGCCTTCGCGCTGCTCGCGCTCGAGCAGAACGGCGAAGGGGAGCTGCACTCGATCGACTACCCGCGCAGCTTCGGCGACGACAGCGCCTCGTTCCACGATGGAATCGGAAGCGTGGGCGTCCCGGCCGAGCACGAGCCCGGCTGGCTCGTGCCCGAGCGGCTCCGCGAGCGCTGGACGCTCCGGCTCGGACGCAGCCAGGACGAGCTTCCTCCGCTGCTCGAGAGCCTGGGCACGATCGACTTCTTCCTGCACGACAGCGAGCACTCGTACGAGTGCATGCGCTTCGAGTTCACGAGCGCGTGGCCCGCGCTTCGCGAGGGCGGCGTCCTCGTCTCGGACGACGTCAACTCGACCGCGGCCTTCCCCGAGTTCGCCCGCGAGCAGCAGCGCAAGCCGATCGCGCTCGGCCGCGGGATGGCGTTCCTCGTGAAGTAGCGCTCACCGCGCGAGCCCGAGTCGCGCCCCGATCGCCCGCTTTTCCGCGGGCAGGTAGAACCCGGCCGGGAAGAGGACGAGCGGATAGGCGAGCGAGAGCGCGAGGGCGACGGGAAGCCCTCCTCCGATCAGTTTGCCGGCGACCACGAGGCCGACGCCTGCTCCGCCCGCCGTCAGCACGCGGCGCCACTGGTACGGAACCGGGAAGAGGCGCTGCGACCACCACGTCATCCCGGCGAACATCGTCGCGAAGGCCGCGACCGTCGCCACGGCCGCGCCCATCATCCCGAAGCGCGGGATGAGCAGGAGATTGAGTGTGATGTTCACGATCGCGGCGGTGCCCGTCACTACCCAGTTGAACTGCGTCCGGCGCGTGCGGCCGACCGCGATCACGACGACGACATAACCGGCGAAGAGCACGACGGCGAACGCGAGCGGCGCGACGACTCGAGAGGACTCGGCGAAGTCGGGTGCCGCGATGAGGTCGACGATCCACGGAGAGAGCAGGCCGAGGCCCGTCGCGACCCAGGTCGTGATGACGACGAGGTACGTCAGCACGTAGGCGAACGTCCTGCGCGCCTCGGCGTCGTCCTCGATCGAGTAGCCGAAGGCCGGCCACGCCAAGCGGAAGGCCGTCACGAGCAGCGCCATCACCGACGCGATCCTCACCCCGACGGAGTACAGCCCGACTTCCTCCGTGTCCGCGAGCTTGACGATGAAGAAGCGGTCGCTGAAGTTCGTCACCCACAGGAAGAGCGCGCTCGGGACGAGAGGGAGCCCGAAGCGGTTCATCTCGCGGAACAGCCCGCGGTCGAACTGGAGGCCGAGCTGCTCCCGGCGGTAGCCGATGAGCGCCGCGTACACGAGCAGCGTTCCCGTGAAGTTCCCGACGATCACGCCTAGCGGCCCGGCGTCGAGCGCGACGACGAGCAGGAGCGTGGCTCCGATCGTGATCCCGATGTTCACGAGGCTCGCGGTGACGTACGCGACCGAACGCTCCTCCACGCGGAAGAGAGACGTGAGCTGCTCGTAGTTCATCTGCGCCCACAGGCCGACGAAGGCCGCGGCCACGACCTCGGCGTCGTCCGACGATCCGAACAGGACGGTCGAGATCTCACGCGAGAACGCGAGGCCTACCAGCAGGCCGAACGTCGCGGCCGCCATCGTGAACCAGAACGACGTCCGTAGGACGCGCAGGCGGTATGCGAGCTCCGACGACTCGAAGTAGAAGCGGATGAACCCCGTCGAGATCCCGAGCCGGAGCGTGATCACGAGGACGGTCGTGAGCGCGACGAGCGTCTCCACGACGCCGTAGTCGGCGGGCGAGAGGTAGCGCGTGTAGACCGGCAGCAGGAGGACCGCGAGGATCCGCTGCACGAGCCCGCCGAGCCCGTAGATCACGGAGTGCTTTCCGAGCCGTAAGAGCTGCGCGCCGAGCGCCACTAAGCGGCGAGACTAGATGCTCGGCCGGAGAACTACGCGCCGCCGGCAGGGATGAGCCAGGGCGCGAGCTTGTTCCAGCGACCGATCCCGCAGCCGTCCCGGCGGTGGAAGCCCGCGAGGATCGGCTGGCCCTTGACTCTTCCCACGACGCGAGCGACCTCCGGGCCGCCGTAGATCTGCGTGCAGGCGACGTTCTTAGGGGTCGGGGCGAACAGCTTCGCGCCACCGGCCGCGAGCTTCCGGCACGCGACGGCCGGCCGGACGAGCGTTCCGCGCGCCGGGGCACATGCGACCGTCCAGGTCCTCTTGCCGCCGGCGCCGTTGCCGCTCGGCCAGTAGGTGACCGTCAGTGAGGTCGTCGAGACTGTCTGGGCAACCGCGCTCGAACCGGAGGCGACGAGTGCGGCCGCGACGGTGAGCAGCAGCAGGGCGCGCATGTGCCAAGGGTACGACCGCCGCCTTCCCCGTGTCACGCACCCGGACTTGACAAGGCCGTGTTGTTAGTGAATAATCACTACCTTCATGGCGACGACGACCAGACAGACTGCGGCCGAGCGCCGCGAGGCGGTGCTCGAGGCGGCGAACGTCGAGTTTGCGCTCCGAGGGCTCCACGGCGCCTCCACCGACGCGATCGCGCGCCGGGCGGGCATCTCGCAGCCCTACCTCTTCCGCCTTTTCGGCTCGAAGAAGAAGCTCTTCATCGCCGTCATCGAGGACTGCCTCGCGCGCACGCTCGAGGCGTTCCGCGCGGCGGCAGCCGGGAAGTCGGGGCAGGATGCGCTGAAGGCGATCGGGGAAACGTATGCGGCCTCGATCGAGAGCGACAGCACGATGCTGCAGGGTCAGCTCCAGTCGTACGCGGCATCGGTCGAGGATGCGGACGTCCGCGAGGTCACCGCGCGCGGCTTCGGCCGCCTGGTCGACTACGTCGAGACGGTCTCCGGCGCTGACCGCGCCACCGTCTCGGCCTTCTTCGCCAAGGGAATGCTCATGACCGTGCTCGCCGCCATGGACTACTCGCTGACCGACGCGCCGCGCGACTCGTGGGCGGCCCGCCTGGCGGAGGGCTGCAAGGAGCCCGAGTAGCTGCCCTCTCTTTTTTCTCCCGCTAGTGAGTGATCAGTCACTACATCCAAGTCAGACCCGGAAGGAGTTGAGATGAAAACCGGAACCCGAACGATCTGGACCTTCGTCGTCACCTCGATCGCGCTCTTCATGGTCGTGCTCGACAACCTCGTCGTCTCGACTGCTCTTCCGGTGATCCGCGTCGACCTCGGCGCCTCGATCGAGGAGCTCGAGTGGACGGTCAACGCGTACACCCTCACCTTCGCCGTCTTCCTGCTCACCGGCGCCGCGCTCGGCGACCGCTTCGGGCGCAAGCGCATGTTCATGCTCGGAGTCGGGATCTTCACCGGGGCCTCCGCGGCGGCCGCGCTCGCACCTTCGGCCGACTGGTTGATCGCGGCTCGGGCAGTCCAGGGCCTCGGCGGCGCGATCGTCACGCCGCTGACCCTGACCATCCTGAGCGGCGCGGTCTCGCGCGAGCGGCGCGGGGCGGCGCTCGGGGCGTGGTCCGGCATCGCCGGCCTCGCGGTGGCCATGGGGCCGCTCGTCGGCGGCGCGGTCGTCGAAGGCATCTCGTGGCAGTGGATCTTCTGGCTCAACGTCCCCGTCGGCCTCGTCCTGCTGCCGCTTGCGACGCAGCTGCGCGAGTCGACCGGTCCGGACAAGGCGCTCGACCTCCCCGGCCTCGGGCTCGCGAGCGTCGGGATGCTCGGGCTCGTGTGGGGCCTCATTCACGGCAATGGCGACGGCTGGACGAGCCCCGGCATCGTCGGCGCTCTCGTCGTCGGTGTTCTCGGGCTGGCGGCCTTCGTCGCCTGGGAGCTCCGGGCGCGCGAGCCGATGCTGCCGATGGGCTTCTTCCGCGACCGTGGGTTCGCCGCCGCGAACGCAGCCTCGCTCCTCATGTACTTCGGGATGTTCGGCTCGATCTTCCTCCTGACGCAGTTCTTCCAGACCGGGCAGGGGTACTCGCCGCTCGAGTCGGGGCTCCGGGTGCTCCCGTGGACGATCATGCCGATGTTCGTCGCTCCGATCGCGGGGGCGCTCTCGGATCGGATCGGCGGGCGGCCGCTGATGGCGACCGGGCTCGGGTTGCAGGCGATCGGTCTCGCGTGGATCGCGTCCGTGTCGACTGCGACGGTCGGCTACTCGTCGCTCGTCCTCCCGTTCGTGCTCTCCGGGGTCGGGATGGCGCTCTTCTTCGCCCCCGTCGCGAACGTCGTCCTCTCGGCCGTCCGGCCGGAGCAGGAGGGCAAGGCGTCCGGCGCCAACAACGCGATCCGCGAGGTCGGAGGCGTGCTCGGTGTTGCGGTCCTCGCGTCGATCTTCGCTCGCCAGGGCGGCTACGAGACGCCGGTGACCTTCACCGACGGGATGGTGCCGGCCCTCTGGGTCGGCGCGATCGTGGTCGGGATCGGAGCGGCGCTCGCGCTCCTCATCCCGCGCATGCGGCGCCCGCAAGAGGCGACCGCGTCGCAGCAGGAGCAGCTCGTCCCGCAGGCGGAAGCGGCCTGAGACGTAGCCCGTGCGGCCGTGTCCACGGCGGACACGGCCGCACGGGTCCTCGCGCTCGCATGCGGGATCCGGCGCATACGCGTGCCAAGGCCGTCACCAAACAGCGCCGATCTGTCCCGGCGGCCATGACTCGGGGACAGTCCCTCGACATGACCGTTGCGGACGGTTGAGCTGTGCCGAAAGCGTGACGATCGCTCCCCGGAAGACATGACCGGTCCCGCGCGCGCCGAATGGCGCAGGACCACCTCTCCCTCGCCGAGTGCGCTGGTACCGTCGCCGCGTGTCGAGCGAGGACGCGCCGCGTTACGCCCCTCCGGACGCGCTGACGACGCCGCGCTACTCCGGCGTGAAGACGTTCGCGCGCTGCCCGCTCGCGGACGGCCCGGACGGCGTCGACGTCGCCGTCCTCGGGATCCCCTTCGACACCGCGACGACGAACCGCCCGGGCGCGCGCTTCGGGCCCGAGGCAGTCCGCTCCGCATCCATCGCGCTCCGTCCCTACAACCCCGTCCAGGACGCCCAGGTGTTCGGCCGGCTGTCGGTGGCCGACCTCGGCGACGTTCCTGTGACTCCTGGGAACGCCGAGCGAACCGTCGCGCAGATCGCAGAGGCGCTCGAGCCGATCGTTCGGGCGGGGACGCGCACCCTCTGCCTCGGCGGAGACCACCTCGTCGTGCTCGGCGAGCTCCGCGCGCACGCGGCCGTCCACGGCCCGGTCGGCCTCGTCCTGCTCGACGCGCACGCAGATGTTTGGGACGTCTACGTCGGCGAGCGCTACTACCACGGCTCACCGTTCCGCCGCGCGCTCGAGGAAGGGCTCGTCGACCCCTCCCGCTCGCTGCTCGCCGGGATGCGTGGTTCGCTCTACGGCCCCGAGGACGTGGGCATGCCGGCCGACCTCGGCTTCGAGGCGATCTCTGGCGAGGAGCTCGTCACCCTTGACCCCGACAGGTACGCGGCTCGCGTTCGCGAACGCGTCGGCGAGGGCCCGCTCTTCCTCTCGTTCGACATCGATGTCCTCGACCCGGCGTACGCACCGGGCACGGGCACGCCCGAGGCGGGCGGGCTGACGACGCGGGAGGCCCTCGGCTACCTCCGCGCCCTCCGCGGGCTCCGCTTCTCGGGCTATGACGTCGTCGAGGTGAGCCCGCCGTACGACGGCGCCGGGCCAGCCGACGGCGGTCGCCGCCGCGAACGTCGCCTTCGAGCTCCTCACCCTCGACGTTCTCGGATGGGGCGCATGAATCGCCGAGCCCGCGTCGTCGGGACACTCGTCCTCACGGCCGGCGCCGTTGCCTACCTCGTGTGGAAGATCGACCTCGGGACGACGCTCGACGTTCTCTCCGAGACGAGCCTCGGCTGGTTCGTCGCCGCCGCGGCGATCATGGTGCTCACGGTCCCGGTGCTCGCCGCACGCTGGGACGCCCTGCTCCGCGCGCACGGGATCCGCGAGCGGCTGCCGTGGCTGACCCGCGCCTACTTCGTCGCCTACACGGCGGGCCAGCTCCTGCCCACCGCGCTCGGCGGCGACGCGGTGCGCGTCCTCGAGACCGCCCGCCGCCACGCCGGGCGCACGGCCGCGATCACCGGCACGGTCGTCCTCGAACGCGGGCTCGGCGGCGCGGCCACGGTCCTCCTCGGCGCGGCCGCGTTCCTGCTCGCGATCGGCCGCTACGACGTGAGCGCCTACCTCTGGCTCGAGGGCGTGTTCGTGTTCGGGACGATCCTGCTCGCGTTCCTCTTCTTCGCGCGCTCCGCCCGGCCGTTCCTTCGGCGCACGCAGCCGCTGCTCGAGCGGGCTCGCGTCGCCGGACCGCTGCGCGCCTTCTACGAGAGCGTCCACCACTACCGCGAGCGCCCGCGCCTGCTGCTCGCGGTCGCGGGCGTCAGCCTCGCGGTCCAGGCCGTCCGCGTCCTCGCGATCTGGGCCTGCGCGCAGGCGGTCGGGATCGAGCTCGGTGTCGTCGCGTACTACGTGATGGGCCCGCTGCTCTTCCTCGTGATGCTCGTCCCCTTCACGCTGAACGGGATCGCGGTGCGCGAGGCGTTCTTCGTCAGCTTCCTCGGGAGCCTCGGCGTCGGCGCGGACGAGGCCTTCGCCGCCGGGTTCCTGTTCTTCCTCGTCACGGTCGTCATGGCGCTCCCTGGCGCCGTCGTTCTTGCGTGGGAAGGCGTTCGCGGAGGAGCTCGCCCGCGAGTCGAGCATGGCTAGCGCCGAGACGGACGTCGCGGTGGTCGTGGTCACGTACGACGCGCTGCCCTGGATCGAGCAGTGCCTCGAGAGCGTGCGCGGCGTCCCCACGGTCGTCGTCGACAACGGCTCGAGCGACGGGACCGTCGCCTTCGTACGCGATCGCTTCCCGGAGGTGCGCGTGATCGAGTCCGAGAATCGCGGCCTCGGCGCGGGCTGGAACATCGGCCTCCGCGAGACTGAAAGCCGCTATGTCCTGATCCTGAACGCCGACGCGTGGCTCGTCGGCGACGCCCTCTCCCGCCTCGTCGAGGCGGCGGACGAGCGCCCGGGCGCCGCCGTCGTCGGACCCCGGCTCTCGAACCCGGACGGGACCCTCCAGCGCTCCGTGCGCGGGTTTCCGACGCTCTGGCGCCTCGCGACCGAGTACTTCTTCCTGCGCAAGCTCGCGCCCGGCACCACGGCCCTGAATGCCTTCTACGCGGGCGGGTTCGGTCACGACGAGGTACGCGAGGTGGAGGTCGTCATGGGCTCGTGCATGCTCGTTCGCCGCGCTGCCGTGAGGCAGGCCGGCATGCTCGACGAGGACTTCTTCCTCTTCAGCGAGGAGACCGACTGGTGCTACCGCTTCCGCGAGGCCGGTTGGCAGGTCGTGTTCTTCCCGGGCGCGGAGTGCGTGCACGTGGGCGGGGCCTCGCACGGCGGCCGCCTGTACTGCGAGAACCTGCGCGGACATCTGCGGTTCATCTCGAAGCACCACGGCCAGCGGCAGGCGAAACGTGCGCGCCGCCTGCTCCTCGCGGCACTGCGGCTTCGCGGGCTGCTGTTTCGCGGCGATCGCGGCGCGACGTATCGGGAAGCCGCCGACTGGCTCGCGTCCGGTGATGTCGCCACGCTGCTCGCCGAGAGACCCGCGTGACGATCTATACCCCGAAGCCCCGCGCGTGAGCAACATCCTGCTCTACGTCCGGCTGCTCGCAGCCACCGCGGTCGTGCTCGCGCCGGGCTTCGCGCTGGCGCGGGCGCTCGGAGTTCGCGGGATGTCGGCGACGCTCGCCTGGTCGCTCACCATCCTCTTCGGCGCGCTCGCGTTGACCTTTCTCGTCGAGGGCTCGCTCGCGATCACGCTCGTGCTGCTTGCGGTCGCGACCCTGGTCTCAGCCGGCGTCAGGCTCTTCCGTGGCAGGCCGGAGCCGAAGAGCGCAGCGCCGTGGAGCTGGCTCGCGGGCCTCGGAGGCGCGGCCGTCGGCATCCTGCTCTTCAGCGTCACGAGCACGGTCCAGGGTGACGGGCTCTTCCACCTGGCGCGCGTGCGCAAGCTCGCGGAGCTCGGCGGGCTCTCGCTCGAGGGGGTCGGCGAGTTCGCCGACGGGGGGCTGCACCCGGGCTACGCGTTCCCGCTCTGGCACGGCTTCCTCGCGCTCATCGCGAGGATCGCCGGCGTCGACTCGGAGGAGGTCGTACTCCACCTCCCGTCCGTCCTCGCCCCGATCGCAGTCGTCGTCGCGTACGAGGCCGGTTGGGCCCTCTTCCGGACGGCGTGGGCGGCGGGCGCCGTCGCCGGCGCTGCGCTCGCGACCGCCTGCTTCGCGCCCGGGCACGGCGGCTCGTACACGCTGCTCGCGCTGCCCGCGTCCGCGTCCCGTCACATCCTGTTTGCCGCCGCGCTCGCGCTTGCGCTGACGGCGATCCGGACGCACTCGGGCGCGCTGTATGCGTCGGCGGCGGCGGCCGGTCTCGTCCTCGCGGTCGTCCACCCGACCTACGCGATCTTCCTCTGGATCCCGTTCGCGGGCTTCCTCTTCGTGCGCTGGCTCTGGGCGCGGCAGGACCTCCGTGCCGGAGTCGCCGTGCTCTGCTCGCTCGCGGTGCCGGCCTCGCTGTTCATGCTCTGGCTCGTCCCGATCGCGGCGGACACGGTCTCCGTTGCCCCGGACGCGGAGGAGGTGCAGCGCGCGTTCGACCAGTATCCGGGGCAGCTCGACGTGCGCTCGGTGACGAGCTACAGCCTCGCGCCCGGAGGTCTTTACGAGAGGGGGGCCAGTTGCGTTCGCAGCGCTACTGCTCATCCCGCTCGCCGCCTTCGCGGCGCGCAGGCGCTGGTCGGCCTTCGTCGTCGGAGGCGCGCTCGCGGTGTTCGCGGTCACGCTCGTCCCGCTCCTGTTCACGACCCTCGCCGACGTCGTGTCGATCTCCCAGGCCCGGCGACTCGCCGGCTTCCTGCCTTTCGCGTTTGCGTTCGCAGGGGGCCTCGGAGTGCTCTCGCGCGCGCTCTGGCCCTGGCTCCCTCCGCTCGCCCTTCTGGCGGGCGCGGGCCTCCAGTACCTCTACCCGGGCGACTTCGACTACGCCTTCGACGAGAGCGGGCCCGTCTGGATGGTCTGGTTCGCGGTCGCCGGCGCGGCAGCGGCGCTGCTCGTCGGGTTCCTGCGCCGGCGGGCGCTTCCGTTCGAGCAGTCCGCGGGGCTCGCCGCCGCGCTCTTCCTCGCGCCGATCGTCGTCGTCGGGCTCGCGAAGTGGGACCCGGTGCCGACCCCGCCCGGCAGCCTGCTCTCACCCGGGTTGATCGAGGCCATGCGCGAGGAGGTTCCGGCCCTCGCGACCGTCTACTCCGATCAGGAGACGAGCTATCGGATTGCGGCGTACGCGCCCGTGTACATCGCGGTCGCGCCGCCGGGCCACGTCGCGAACACCGTCCAGAACCGGCCGTTCGAACGCGCGGCGGACGCGCGGGAGTTCCAGCGCACCGGCGACCTCGCGATTCCACGGCGTTACGGTGCGCAGTACCTCGTGGTCGACCGGCTGCGGAACCGGCGCGAGTTCGACCTCATCGAGATCCATCGCGACCCGCGCTACATCGTTTACTGGCTGCCTCCGTCGCCGTAGCCGCCGCCTCCCGGTGTCTCGATCCGGAGCAGGTCGCCTGCGGCCAGGTCGCGGGTGCTGAACGCGGGGAGCTCCTCGCCGTTCAGGAGGTTGCGGCCTGGGAGGCCGTCGCCGCCGCCCTGCCGGCCGCGCGGGGCGAGGGCTCGGCGCTGCGTCAGGAGCGACAAGCGGCAGGGCTCGAGCACGCGGAGCTCGCGGACGACGCCGTGTCCGCCGCGGTGCCTCCCCGCTCCGCCCGAGCCGAGCCGGAGCTCGTAGCGCTCGACGCGCAGCGGGTACGCGAGCTCGAGCGCCTCGACCGGCGTGTTCAGGGTGTTGGACATGGCCACGTGCACCGCCGAGGGGCCGTCCGCGTCCGGGCACGCGCCCTGCCCGCCGGCGATCGTCTCGTAGTACGTGAAGCGCTCGTTCCCGAGGACGACGTTGTTCATCGTCCCCTGACCCTGGGCCGGCACGGGAACGGCCTGCGCGAGGGCGGCGAAGACGACGTCCACGATCCGGCTCGAGGTCTCCGTGTTGCCGGCGGCAACCGCGGCCGGGGAACGCGCGTTCACGAGGCAACCGTCGGGCGCCCGAACCGTCACGGGCTCGAAGGCGCCGCCCGACGCCGGCAGGTCGGGGGCGGTCAGGCAGCGTACGACGTAGAAGCACGCGGAGCGGGTGACGGCGAGCGGGCAGTTGAGATTCCCTTCGTGCTGCGGCGCGGTGCCCGCGAAGTCGATCACGATCTCGTCGCCCATGATCGTCACGACAACCTGGATCTCGAGGAGCCCCGTCGGCGTCTCGAGCGCGTCGCCGCCCTCGAAGCTCCCGTCCGGCAGGCCCGCGATCTCCGCCCGGACGACGCGCTCCGAGTATGCGAAGAGCTCGTCCATCGCCGCGGCGACCCGGTCGCGCCCGCGGCGGCGCGCAGAGCTCCTCGATGCGGCGCTCCGCGAGGTGGTGCGCGGCGAGCTGCGCGCGGAGGTCGCCGCGGCGCTCCTCCGGATTCCGCATCCGCGCGACCAGTGCGTCGACGGTTGCGTCGTCCAGCCGCGTAGGCGGGATCACGACCCCTTCCTCGTCGAGGGTCGTCGACCAGGCGGGGATGCTGCCCGGCTCGGCCCCGCCGACGTCCGCGTGATGCGCGCGCGACACGGCGTAGCCGAGCGCGGTCCTCGTCACGATCGTCAGGTCGGGGAGGTGCGTGCCGCCGGAATAGGGATCGTTGAGGATCCACGGCTCGCCGGGCGCCGGGTCGTGCGCGCGAACGGCCGCGACCGCCTCCGGCATTGCCCCGAGGTGCACCGGTATGTGCTCGGCCTGCGTGACCATGCGGCCGGCCTCGTCGAAGAGCGCGGTCGAGCAGTCGCGCCGCTCCTTGATGTTCGCGGAGAACGCCGAGCGAACGAGGACCGCGCCCATCTCCTCGGCGATCGCGTGGAGGCCGCTGCCGATGACCTGGAGCTCGACCGGGATCACGCCTGTCTCCGGAGGACGAGCGTCCCATGCGCATCCGTCTCGCCCGACCAGCCGTCCGGGATCCAGAGAGTCGCTCCTTCGAGCTCGAGGACCTGGGGGCCGCGGGCGGTGAGGCGTGGGCCGGTGACGTCGAGACGGGGGGCGGGGCGGACCTCCGCGGTGCGGACCGCGACGAGCTCGAGCTCGCGCTCGGGATCGGCGTAGCCGTAGCGCTCCTCGTGGGCTGCGTGGAAGCGCTCGGCGAGATTTGGCCCGAGCGGGACCGTGAGCTCGAAGGACTGGCCCGCGTAGCGGAGGTCCGCCTCGCCCTCCTCGGGCAGCTCGCCCGCCTCGCCGAGCGGGATGACGTACGAGCGCACGGTGTCGCGACGTTCGTCCGCGGCGACCAGGCCGAGCGCCGAGAGCACGCCGGCGGCTGCGGGCACGAGCACCGTCGACATCCCGAGCTCGTCCGCGAGTGCGCAGGCGTGGAGCGGGCCGGCGCCCCCGAACGCGACGAGCGCGAAGTCCCGCGGGTCGAGGCCCTGCTCCACCGAGACGACCCGCAGCGCGCGGTTCATCTCCGCGTTCACGACCGCGATCGCGTCCTCGGGGTCGATGCCGTTGAGGGCGGCGCGGGCGGCGTCGGCGTCGAGCGCGATCCCGCCGGGAAGCGCCGTCGGCAGCCGTCCGAGGAGCAAGTTCGCGTCCGTGACCGTCGGTCGCGTGCCGCCGTGGCCGTAACAGGCCGGGCCCGGATCGGCGCCCGCGCTCTCGGGCCCGACCCGGAGCGCGCCGCCTTCGTCGAGGCGGACGATCGAGCCTCCTCCGGCTCCGACCGTGTGCACTGCGAGCGTCGGCAGGCGGACGGGCAGGCCGCCGACCGTCTTCTCCGCCTCGCGCCGCGCCGCGCCGTCGACGATCGCGCAGACGTCGGTCGACGTCCCGCCCATGTCGAACGAGAGCGCGTTCCGGAAGCCGGCGAGCGCCGCGACTCTGGCCGCGCCGACGACGCCGGCGGCCGGGCCTGAGAGGAGCGCGAATGCGGCGTGCGCCGCGGCCTCCTCGAGCGTCGCGAGCCCGCCCGAGGAGCGCATCACGAGCGGCACCGTCAGGCCCTGTCCGCGGCAGGCCGCAGCGAGGGCCAGGAGATACTCCCGAAGGACCGGGCCCAGGTACGCATCCACGACCGTCGTCGACGCGCGCTCGTACTCGCGGAGCTCGGGCGCGACCTCGTGCGAGGCGACGACGTGCGCGTTCGGATGGCGGCGCCGGAGCTCGGCCGCGACCGCTCGCTCGTGCGAGTCGTCGCGGAACGCGAAGAGGAGGCAGACCGCGACCGCCTCGGCGTCGAGCTGTGGCAGCGTGTCCAGGTCGAGCCGCTCGAGCTCGCCGTCGCGCGAGATCCGGCCGCGCACTCCTGCGCAGCGCTCGAGCGGGACGAGCGGCGCGGGGTGCTCGGCGCAGGGCCGGTAGAGGTGGGCGCGCGTCTGGCGGCGGAGGTGGAGCAGGTGCTCGAAGCCGGCCGTCGTGACGAACGCCGTGCGGGCGCCGCGCCGCTCGATGAGCGCGTTCGTCGCGATCGTCGTCCCGTGCGTGAAGCGCTCCGCTTCGTCCCCGACAGCGCCCACCGCTCCGGCTGCCTCGAGAACGGACTCCTCCTGCCGCCGTCGTGTCGGGACCTTCGCCGTCGCCACGCGCCCGTCGGCGACGAGCACTGCGTCCGTGAACGTCCCGCCGACGTCGATCCCGAGCGCGTGCACGCGCGCATTCTCGTCCTCTCTCGACGCGGCAGCCGCCGGGAGTAGAGTTTCGCGGGAGTGGATCGCCTCGTCTGCCTCGGCCTGAGCCACCGCACTGCGCCCGTCGAGCTGCGCGAGCGGCTCGGCGCGCTCGGCCCCGCGGCCGGCAGCTGCCCCGCGGTGGACGAGCATGCGGTGCTCTCGACCTGCTACCGCGTCGAGCTCTACGCGTACCTCTCCGAGGGGGTCGAGGGCGCGCGCGAGGAGCTCGTCGACGTGCTCGCGGCCGGGCACGGTGTCGACCGGGAGCTGCTCGTCGACCATCTGTACGTCCACGCGGGCGAGGACGTCTGCCGCCATCTCTGCCGTGTCGCGGCCGGGCTCGACTCGCTCGTGCTCGGCGAGGCAGAGATCCTCGGACAGGTCCGGGACACGCACGCCGAGGCGGTCGCCTCGGAGACCGCCGGCCCGGTCCTCTCGCTGCTCTTCCGCACGGCGATCTCGGCCGGGCGGCGTGCGCGCTCCGAGACGGCGATCGGAGCGAATCCCGCGACGGCGAGCTCGATGGCACTGGCGCTCGCCGCCGGAGCGCTCGGCGACCTGCGCGAGCGACGCGGCCTCGTCGTCGGGCGCGGGCCGGATCGGGCTCCAGACGCTGAAGGCGGCCGCCGGGCGCGGCATCTCCGAGCTCGCGGTCGCGAACCGGACGCGCGAGCGCGCCTCCGAGGCGGCGGCGAGCTTCGGCGCGGGCGCCCACGGTCTCGACGAGCTCGAGGATCTGCTCGCCTGGGCCGACATCGCAGTCACGGCGACCAGCTCCGAGGAGCCGGTCGTCTCGGCGGACACGGTCGCGGCCGCTGCGCGTCGGCGAGAGGGCAGACCGCTCGTCCTCGTCGATCTCGCGGTGCCGGCCGATGTCGAGCGCGCCGCCGGTGACGTGCCGGGCGTTCGGCTCTTCGACGTCGACGACCTGCGCGCCGGGCTCGACGACGCGATCGCGTCGCGGATGCGCGAGGTGCCGAAGGTGGAGGCCGTCGTGGACGGCGAGGTCGAGGCGTTCGCGCGCCGCTACCGCGAGCTCGAGGTCGAGCCGCTCGTCGCGGCCATGCGGCGCCAGGCGGAGGAGATCCGTGTCGTCGAGCTCGAGCGCACGCTGCGGGACCTCCGCGACCTCGATCCGGCGACCGCGATGCGCATCGAGCATCTTTCGCGCGCTCTCGTGAAGAAGCTCCTGCACGAGCCCACGGTCCGGCTCCGAGAACGCGCGGGCGAGGGCGACGCCGACGAGGTCGCGGCCGCCGTGCGCGAGCTCTTCGGGCTCACCGTCCTCCGCGACCCGTGAGCTCGCCGCCCAGGGCGGCGGTGACGGTGGGCACGCGGGCGTCGCCGCTCGCGCGCGCGCAGACGGAGCGAGTCGTCGCGCTGCTCGAGGCCGCCTGGCCCGGGCTGCGCGCCGGGCCGCTGCTGATCGCGACGACCGGAGACCGGACGCAGTCGAGCGGCGAGCCGCTTCCCGAGATCGGCGGCAAGGGGCTCTTCACGGCCGAGCTGGAGCAGGCGCTCCGTTCGGGCGAGATCGATCTCGCGGTGCACTCGCTGAAGGACCTCCCGACCGAGGCTCCCGACGGCCTCGTCCTCGGCGCGGTCTGCGAGCGGGAGGACGCGCGCGATTGCCTCGTCGCGTCCGGTGGCGCAACGCTTCACGAGCTGCCCGCAGGCACGCTCGTCGGCACGAGCAGCCTCCGCCGCGCGGCGCAGCTCCGCGGGCTCCGACACGACATCGAGATCGGCTCGATCCGGGGGAACGTGGACACGCGCATTCGCAAGGTGCGCGAGGGCGAGGTCGGAGGAGTCGTTCTCGCGGCCGCGGGCATCCGGCGGCTGGGTCTCGAGGACGAGGTGGGCGAGTGGTTCGCGCCAGAGAGCTTCCTGCCCGCGCCGGGGCAGGGTGCGCTCGCCGTCCAGTGCCGCGAGGGCGACGAAGCCGTGCTCGAGCTGCTCGCGCCGATCGACGACGAGAGCACGAGTGCGGCCACGACCGCCGAGCGAGCCTTCCTGCGCGAGCTCGACGCGGGCTGCACGGCTCCGGTCGGGGCCTACGCCGAGCCAACGTCGGTCGGCGTCCACCTGCGCGGCCTCGTCGCGTCGATCGACGGCCGCGACCTCGTTCGTGTCGAGGGCGAGGGCGATCCGGAAGATGTCGGTGTCCGGCTCGCGCACGAGGCGCTCGCCGCCGGCGCCGAGGAGATCCTGGGGGCGCTCCGTGGCTGACGGGCCGCTCGCGGGGCGCAGGATCGTCGTCACCCGCCCGCGCGCACAGGCCGGCCCGCTCGCCGACGGGCTGGCCGATCTCGGGGCGACGGTGACGGTCGTCCCGCTCGTTGCGATCGAGGAGCTCGAGGACGCCTCCCCGCTCGAGGACGCCGTGCGCGATCTCGGCTCGTACGACTGGGTCGTGCTCACGAGCGCCAACGGCGCGGCCGCACTTGGGCGCGCTCTCGCCGGGACGCGTCTCGAGGGGCCGAAGGTCGCCGCCGTCGGGCCGGCGACGGCCGAAGCGGTGCGCGAGCTCGGCGCAGAGGCGGCCTTCGTCCCTGCCGTCTTCGCGGCCGAGGACGTCGCCGCGGGCCTGGGCCCGCTGGCAGGAACGAAGGTGCTGCTGCCGCAGGCCGAAGCGGCTGGGCCGGAGCTGGGGATCGAGCTCCGCGCACGGGGCGCCGAGGTGAAGGCGATCCCCGCGTATCGGACCGTCGCCGTGGAGCCGTCCGCGGCGCTGCACGTCGAGCTCGAGCGCGGGCCGGACGCGATCGTCGTCGCCAGCGGATCGGCGGCCCAGGCCCTCGCTGCCCTGGACATCGAGCTCGCCGAGGGCACGCTCGTCGTGTGCATCGGCCCGAAGACCGCCGCGGAGGCGCGCGAGGTGGGGTTGCCGGTCGGCCTCGTGGCCGGCGAGGCGACGGCGGAGGGCATCATTCAAGCGCTCATGTCGCACTTCGGGGAGAGCTGAGGCCTTCTTGACGGGCATTGCCGACTCGCAGACGCTCGACGCGCTTCGCGCATACGCGGGAGCACGGCGTCCACGCCGCCTTCGGCGCACCGCTGCGCTCCGCGACCTCGTGCGCGAGACGACGCTCGCGCCCGACGATCTCGTGTACCCGTTCTTCGTCGTCCCCGGTGACGGCGTTCGCAAAGCGATCGGCTCGATGCCCGGGATCGACCAGCTGTCGGTGGACGGGGTCGTGGGCGAAGCGCGGGCGCTCAGCGTCCTCGGGATCAAGGCGGTGCTCCTGTTCGGGATCCCGAGCGCGAAGGACCCGCTCGGGCTCGAGAGCTTCGCCGAGGACGGCGTCGTCCAGCAGGCGATCCGCGCGCTCAAGGAGACGTCTCCCGAGCTTGTCGTCATGACCGACGTCTGTCTCTGCGAGTACACGGATCACGGGCACTGCGGGCTGCTCGACGACGCCGGAGAGGTGCTGAACGACGAGACGCTCGAGGTCCTCGGGCGGATCGCGGTCTCGCACGCCGAGGCGGGCGCGGACGTCGTCGCGCCGAGCGGGATGCTCGACGGCATGGTCGCGGCGATCCGAGCCGCTCTCGACGGCGAGGGCCTCGAGCGCGTCGCGATCCTGTCCTACGCGGTCAAGTACGCATCCGCGCTCTACGGCCCGTTTCGCGAGGCCGCCGAGGGCGCTCCCCAGTTCGGCGACCGGCGGAGTCATCAGATGGATCCCGCGAATGCGCGTGAGGCGATGCGCGAGGCGGCGCTCGATGTGGAGCAGGGCGCGGACGCGCTCCTGGTCAAGCCCGCGATCGGGTACCTCGACGTCGTCGCGCACGTAAGTGAGCGCTTCCCGGAGCTTCCGCTTGCGGCGTACAACGTGAGCGGGGAGTACGCGATGGTGAAGGCCGCGGCCGCGAACGGCTGGCTCGACGAGCGCGCGGTCGTGCTCGAGCTCCTCACGGGGATCCGCCGCGCCGGCGCCGACCTCGTCGTCACGTACCACGCGAAGGAGGCCGCGGGCTGGCTGCAGGAGCGAGCATGAAGGCTCGCGTGGACGACCGGCCGGACGAGGAGACGTCACACGACGAGACCGACGTCGCCGAGCACGGTCGCACCGCCGACGGCGAGACGACCTCGCTCGACCGCCGCCTCTTCATGCAGCTGCACGCGTTCGGCGGTGCACCCGACACCGCGGCGCTCGCCTCCGCGCTCGAAGGGGCCGGGGTCGAGGGCGCGCTGTACGAGGACGCGAACGACCCGACCGGCGTCGCGCTGCTCACTCTTTCCGAGGATCCGGAGGCGTTCGTCGGGGAAGCGCGCTCGTTCCTCCGGTCCGCACCGTTCGCCTCGCTCGAGCGTAAGCCGGAGCTGACCATGTTCGGTCGCACGTATGCGATCGGGCACGAGCAGGATCTCGAGGACGCACTCGTCTCGAGACCGCGGCGTCGCGTCCTCGATCCCGACCTGCGGTGGGCGATCTGGTACCCGCTCCGGCGGTCGGGCTCCTTCGAGCAGCTCTCGCGGAAGGAGCAGAACCAGATCCTCATGGAGCACGGCGGCGTCGGCATGTCCTTCGGCCGAGCGGGGCTCGGATACGACATCCGGCTCGCGTGCCACGGGCTGGACAAGGCCGACAACGACTTCGTCATCGGGTTGCTCGGCCCCGAGCTGCACCCGCTCTCGATCATCGTGCAGCGCATGCGGAAGACGCGCCAGACGTCGCTGCACCTCGAGCGCCTGGGACCGTTCTTCGTCGGCAGGGTTGCGTGGCAGAGCCCCGCGGCGTGACTGCGGCTGCTCGGTCGTCCAAAACGGACACCGAGCCGACGTCCCTCTTCCTCCGCGCGTGCCGCAGCCTGCCCGTGGAACGCACCCCCGTCTGGCTGCTGCGGCAGGCGGGGAGGTACATGCCGGAGTACCGGGCGCTGCGGGAGCGCCACTCGATGCTCGAGCTGGTCCGCTCGCCCGAGCTCGCGGCCGAGGTCACGCTTCTCCCCGTCGACACGTTCGGCGTGGACGCGGCGATCGTCTTCTCCGACATCCTCCCGCCGCTCGCCGGCATGGGCCTCGAGCTCGAGTTCGTGCAGGGCGACGGCCCCGTCATTCGGAACCCGATCCAGTCGACGCGCGACGTCGACCTGCTCGGCACGCCGCCGGCCGACGAGACGATGGCCGGGACGCTCGGCGCGATCTCGCTCGTCCGCCGGGAGCTCGAGGCGCGCGACATCCCGGTGATCGGGTTCGCGGGCGCCCCCTTCACGCTCGCGAGCTACGCGATCGAGGGCGGGACGTCGAGGGACTTCTCGCGGACGAAGGCGTTCATGCTCTCCGAGCCCGCCGCGTGGCGCCGCCTGCTCACGAAGCTCGTCACCGTGCAGGCGGACTACCTGCTCGCGCAGGTGCGGGCCGGCGCACACGCGCTGCAGGTCTTCGACTCCTGGGCCGGCCGTGCGCTCGGCCGCGAGGACTACCTCCGCTACGTCGCGCCGTCGAACCGCGCGCTGTACGCGGCGATCTCCGAGGCGGGCGTGCCGGTGATCAACTTCTCGCTCGGCGTCAGCGCGTATCTGGAGGAAGCGGCGGCGTGCGGCGGCGACGTCGTCGGCCTCGACTGGGCGCTCCCGCTCGACGAGGCCTGGGAGCGCGTCGGCTTCGACCGCCCGGTGCAGGGGAACCTCGACCCGGCCGCGCTCCTCGCCCCCTGGCGCGAGCTCCGGCACCGGATCGACGACGTGCTCGACCGCGCGGGCGCGCGTCCGGGCCACGTCTTCAACGTCGGCCACGGGCTGGTGCCGCAGACGCCGCCCGACCATGTACGTCACCTCGTCGAGCACGTGCGGGAGCGGACGTCGGCGTGAGCAACGCGGTGTCTTACACCGAGTTGCGTCCGAGGGGGCCACAACGTCCGCGCCTGCAGAGGAGCACGGCTCAGCGCGAGCTGCCTATCGGCGTCCTCGTCATGGCGTACGGCGGCCCCGAGTCGCTCGACGAGATCCCCGGGTACCTCGCCGACATCCGCGCGGGCCGCCCGACGCCGCGCGCCGTCGTGGACGAGATCACGGAGAACTACCGCGCGATCGGCGGCCGCTCGCCGCTCCTCGAGATCACCCGGCGGCAGGTCGACGCGCTCGCCGACACGCTAGGCGAAGACTTCCGCTGCTACCTCGGGATGCGGCACTGGTCGCCGTGGATCGAGGAGGTCGTCGGCGAGATGGTCGAGGACGGGGTCACGCACGCGGTCGGGCTCGTCCTCGCGCCGCAGTTCAGCGCGCTCTCGGTCGCGAAGTACCAGCAGCGCGTCGCGGACGGGCTCGAGCTCTATCGCGGGCGCATCGAGATCGAGCACATTCCGAGCTACCACGACGCGCCCGGGCTGATCGACGCTCTCGCTGCGCGCGTGCGGGAGGGTGTCGCCGCGCTGGCCGGAGGACGAGCGCGAGAACGTGCACGTCGTCTTCAGCGCGCACTCGCTGCCCGAACGCGTGCTCGCGGGCGGTGATCCGTACGACGCGCAGTGTCGTGAGACTGCGCGGCTCGTCGCGGAGCGGGCCGGGCTTCCGGACGAGCGCTGGTCGTGGAGCTACCAGTCCGCCGGCCGCACGCCCGAGCCGTGGGCAGGGCCCGATCTCGTCGAGCACCTGCTCGACCTCGCCGCGCGGGACGTGCGCGACGTCGTGGCGGTTCCGGTCGGCTTCGTCTCCGACCACGTCGAGCTGCTCTTCGACATCGACGTCCGGGCGCAGGCCGTCGCGAAGGAGTGCCGCATGCGGCTCGAGCGGCCGCCGGCGCTGAACGACGACCCAGTGTTCGTGGAGACCCTCGCCGGCCTCGTCCGCGAGCGCGCACGGGGCTGGCTCGGGGAGGCGCGCGCGGCGTGACCCGCGTCGCGGCCGCGAAAGTCCTCGGCTTCCGCGTCCGGCGACACCTGCTCGACCGGCGCGTGTCGGCTTCGCCCGCGGAGGTCGCCCGCACGCTTTGCGGCCTGCACGCCCAGCTCGCCGCGACCGCGGAGCTCTCCGTGTGGGCCCGCGTCGAGGGCCTCGGGCGCGACGATGTGCGCGAGGCGCTCGAAGAGGAGCGAACGCTCGTAAAGACCTGGGCGATGCGCGGCACGCTCCATTTGCTCGCGTCCGACGACCTCCCGCTCTACGTCGCCGTGCTCGGCCCGCGCTGGGACGATCCGGGCGGTGCGTGGCTGCGCGGGTTCGGCGTCACGCGGGAGCAGTACGACGCGATTCTGGAAGGCGTGCCGCGGGCGCTCGGAGCCCGTCCGAAGACCCGCGAGCAGCTCGCGGACAAGCTCGGCGAGCTCGGAGGCCCGGAGCTGCGCGAGAAGCTCCTCTCGGGCTGGGGTGCGCTTCTGAAGCCGTCCGCGCGGCGCGGTCATCTGGTGTTCGGGCCGAATCGCGGGCGCAACGTCACGTTCGTGCGCCCGGATCGCTGGCTCGGCAGGTTGCCGCGTGTCGAGACGGAGGACGCCGAGAGAGAGATCCTGAGGCGGTTCCTCGCCGCGTACGGGCCGGCGACGGCGGACGACGTCAGGCGCTGGCTCGGGATGAGCGTCGCGAAGCTGAAGCGCATGCTTCGAGCGCTGGAGGACGAGCTCGTCGAGGTGGAGCTTTCGGGCACGCCGGCGTGGCTGCTGGCGGTGCGACGTCGACGCGCTGCGGGCTTCTCCGAAGCCGAAGTCGGTGCGGCTCCTGCCTGCGTTCGACCCGTACGTGGTCGGCTTTCGGCCCCGCTCGTTGCTCGTCGCTCCCGAGCACGAGCCGAGGATCTTCCGCCCGCAGGCCTGGTTCTCGCCGGTCGTGCTCGTCGACGGCCGTGCGGCCGGGATCTGGGAACGCGAGCGCCGCGGGCGCCGTCTCGAGGTCCGGGTCGAGCCGTTCACGAGGCTGAGCGCGGCGACGCGCCGTGGGATCGCCGAGGAGGCGGAGCGCCTCGGTGAGTTCCTCGATGCCCCGGCCGAGCTGGAGGTGGCGGCCTGAAGGTCGTCGTCGTCGGTGGGGGGATCGCCGGGCTCGCGGCGGCTCGCGCGTTGGAGCGACTCGTGCCGCACGCCGAGGTTCTGCTTCTCGAGCGGTCTGGGCGAGTCGGCGGAGCGCTTTGCACCGAGCACGTGGACGGTTACCTCGTCGAGTGCGGGCCTGACAGCTTCCTCTCGCGCAAGCCGCGTGGTGTCGGTCTCTGCGAGGAGCTCGGGCTTCGGGACGAGCTCATCGGGCGTAGGCCCGAGAACGCACGCTCCTTCGTGCGGCTCGGTGACCGAGCTGCACCCGCTGCCCGAGGGTCTGACCGGGCTCGTGCCCATCGACCTCGACGCGCTCGAACGGAGCACGCTGCTGTCGCCGGAGGGAAAGCGGCGCCTCGCGGCCGAGGCGGAGCTTCCGCCGGCGCCGTCCGGAGAGGACGAGTCGATCGCGTCCTTCGTCACTCGCCGCCTCGGCCGGGAGGCCTACGAGCGCCTCGTCGAGCCGCTCACGACCGGGATCTACGGAGGGGACGGCGAACAGCTGTCGCTGCAGGCGACGTTCCCGCAGCTCCGTGCGCTCGAGCTCGAGCACGGGAGCCTCCTCCGCGGCCTCCGTGCCCAAGCACCTCCCCAGAGCCGGCGCCCACCCTTCGTCAGCCTGCGCTCGGGCATCGAGACGCTGGCCCGAGCCGTCGCGGGCGACCTCAGGCGGACGAACGTCCGCGTGGACGCCGGTGCGCTCTCGGTGCGAACCGGCTACGCCGTCGAGCTCGACGGCGGCGAGCACGTGCAGGCGGACGGCGTCGTCCTGGCCACCCCTGCGTACGCCGGCGCGGAGCTCGTTTCCGAGCTCGACCCCGAGCTCGCCGCCGACCTCGGGGAGATTCCGTATGCAGGGAGCGCGATCGTGACGCTCGGCTACCGCGGGGACGACGTGGCGCATCCGCTCGACGGCTACGGCTACGTCGTGCCGCGCAGCGAGGGGTCGATTGTCCTCGCATGCACTTGGAGCTCGAGCAAGTGGGAAGGTCGCGCGCCGGACGGCCGCGTCCTGCTGCGGGTCTTCGCCGGTTCCGAAGACCTCGCCGGACGAGGACCTCGTCGCACTGGCGAGAGACGAGGTCACGTTGCTCGGGATCCGCGCCGAGCCCGTGCTGACGCGCATCGACCGCTGGCCGCGCGGGATGCCGCAGTACACCCTCGGCCACCCGGAGCGCCTCGAGCGAATCGACTCCGCTCTGTCTCGTCACCCGGGCCTCGCGCTCGCCGGCGCGGCCTACCGAGGCGTCGGCATCCCTGACTGCATCTACTCCGGCGAGGAGGCCGCCCGCTCGATCGCCCGCTCACTCGCGGCCACAAGGAGCTAGAGACCTAGTGCGGCCGGACACCGCCGAACAGGACGCCAAGTTACAAGTTGTAACTTGGTGTCTTCGTCCTCGACGCTCTCGCCGTCGGACGAGGCGGCGGGCAGCGCGCGGGCTCGGTTTCCGATGATCGGCCGGGGTCGACCGCATCTGGAAGGACACGGTGGAAAGAGCCGCCAAGTTACAAGTTGTAACTTGGCGTTTTCATGACCGGATCGGACATGACTGCGCGCGAGCAGACACGAGCGATCGAGAAGTCCCAGCGGCTCTTCGCGCAAGCGTCGGAGCTGATGCCCGGGGGCGTGAGCTCGCCCGTCCGCGCGTTCAAGGCGGTCGGCGGGACGCCGCTGTTCATCGAGCGCGGGGAGGGCGCCTACCTCGTCGACGTCGACGGGAATCGCTACGTCGACTACGTCCTCTCGTGGGGGCCGCTGATCCTCGGCCACGCGCACCCACGGGTGGTCGCCGCGCTGCAGGACGCAGTCGGCCGTGGTACGAGCTTCGGCGCGCCGAGCCCGCTCGAGCTCGAGCTCGCGCGGCTCATCAGCGATGCGCTGCCGAGCGTCGAGCTCGTCCGCTTCGTGTCCTCGGGCACCGAGGCGACGATGAGCGCGCTGAGGCTTGCGCGCGCGTTCACCGGCCGCGAGACGATCGTCAAGTTCGCGGGCTGCTACCACGGGCACGCCGACTTCCTGCTCGTGCAGGCGGGCTCGGGCGTCGCGACGCTCGGGCTCCCGGACTCGCCCGGAGTCACGCAGGGCGCCGCCGCCGACACGCTGACCGCGCCGTTCAACGACCTCGAGGCCGTCGACGACCTCTTCGCCGAGCACGAGATCGCCGCGGTCATCGTCGAGCCGGTCGCGGGGAACATGGGTCTCGTCCTCCCGCAGGAGGGCTTCCTCGAGGGCCTGCGCGCGCTCACCGCCGCGCACGGCGCGCTGCTGGTCTTCGACGAGGTGATGACCGGCTTCCGCGTGCATCCCGGCGGCGCGCAGGCGCTGTACGGCATCGAGCCCGACCTGACGACACTCGGCAAGGTGATCGGCGGCGGGCTCCCGGTCGGCGCGTACGGCGGCCGGCGCGAGATCATGGAGCTCGTCGCACCGGCCGGCCCCGTGTATCAGGCCGGGACGCTCTCCGGGAACCCGCTCGCGATGACTGCTGGGATCGAGACGTTGCGCGCGCTCGCCGAGCCGGGCGTGTGGGACGGGATCGAGCGAGCGGGCGAGCGCCTCTTCGAGGGACTCGGAGACGCAGCCACTGAGGCGGGCGTCGCCGCGCAGCCCGTCCGGGTGGGGACGATGCTCGGGCTCTTCTTCTCGGGCACGCCGATCCGGAATTGGGACGATGCGAAGCGCCACGCCGACACCGAGCGCTTCGCCCGCTTTCACGGCGCGATGCTCGAGCGCGGCGTCTACCTCCCGCCCTCGCAGTTCGAGGCGTGGTTCCTCTCGGCCGCGCACGGCGATGCAGGAGATCGAAGCGACGCTCGCCGCGGCCCGCGAGGCGTTCGCCTCACTCGACTGACCTCTACGCTTCCTCGCCGTGAAGGTGCTGCTCGTGACGATGTTCTTCCCGCCCGCGGGCGGCGGCGGGGTGCAGCGACCGCTCAAGCTCGCGCAGTACCTGCCCGCGCTCGGGATCGAGACGCACGTGCTCGCTCCCGACGACCCGAAGTGGGTGCACACGGACGCCGACCTCCGCGTGCCGACTCAGGCCTGGGTGCACCGGGCGCGCTACCTCGGGCTGCGCGCGCAGAAGCCGAAGGAGGAGCTGCAATCAGCGGACGGCCTCGAGCGCGCCCTTGTGCAGGCGCACGCCACTGCCCGCCGACTGTTGCTGCCCGACGCCAACGTCACCTGGAACCTGACCGCGATCCCGGCGGCGATCCGGATCGCGCGGCGCGAGGGCATCGACGCCGTCATCACGACCTCGCCGCCCGGCTCCGTCCACTTCGTCGGAGCCGCCGTGCAGCGAGCGACCGGCGTGCGCTGGCTTGCAGACCTCCGCGACCCGCTCGTCGCGAACCCGCATCGGCGCTCGGACACGACCGCGGCCCGCGCGCGCCAGGCCACCAACGAACGCCTCGCACGGCTCGTCGCAAAGCAGGGCCGACGCGATCTCGTGCGTCTCGGATGCGATCGCGAAGGAGATGCGCGATCTCGGCGCGCGCGGCATGGTCCGTACGATCGCGAACGGCTGCGACTTCGACGACTTCGCCGGGCTCGAGTACCGGCCCGCGAGCCGGTTCCGGATCACGCACACGGGCAGCTTCTTCGGGAAGCGCGACCCGCGGCCGTTCCTGCAGGCGCTGCGCGACTCCGGAGTCGACGCGGTCGCGCGCTTCGTCGGCGACTTCCGCAGCTCCGACCGCGAATGGGCCGAGACCCTCGAGCTCGGAGACCGCCTCCAGCTCGTCCCCTACGCGCCGCACGGCGAGTCGCTGCGCCTCCAGCGCGACTCCGAGGCGCTGCTGCTGCTCGTGCCGGACGCGGGTGGCCGCGGGAAAGGCGTGCTGTCGGGAAAGGTGTTCGAGTACCTCGCCGCCGGCCGCCCTATCCTCGCGGTCGTGCCTCCCGACGGAGCCGCGGCCGAGCTCATCCGCGAGACGGACGCCGGCGTCGTGGTGGCGCCCGACGACGTCGAGGGCGTCGCCGCCGCGCTCCGCGATCTGCACGCGCGGCACGCGGACGGTGGGCTGCCCTCCGTCGAGCTGCCCGAAGACACCCGTGACCGGCTTTCGCGACGAGCCCGCGTCGAGGAGACCGCCGACCTGCTCCGGGAGCTCGCCGAGTGACGTCGCACGCGCTGTCGCTGCGGACACGGTTCCGACGCGAAGGCGAGCGCGAGCGCGTCCTCGTGCAGCCCGTGCTCGACGGGCTCTTCCTCGCGGCGGTGCTCACGGTCACGTTCCACAAGCTCCAGTGGGAGCTCGCCGGCTCGCTCACGCTCGCGGACATCCTCACCTCGCTCTTCCTCGTGCTCTTCGTCTGGAGTCGCCTCGAGCACGAGGACGGGAAGCTCACGCACACGGCGTGGATCGCGCTCGTGTTCATGGTCGCGTTCGCCCTGCTCTACCTCGCCGGCTACTACTCGCTGGACACCGGGCAGGCGCTCGCGCAGTGGGCGAAGGGGATGGTCAAGTTCGTGCTCCACTTCGGATTCCTCGTCGCAGGTGTGGCGCTGCTGGCGCGCAGACCGCAGCGCTTCTACTGGCTGACCCTGGCGGCGTTCTGCGGCGGGATCGCGCTCAACGCCTGCTACGGCGTCGTCCAGCTCCTCCTCGCCGAGCTCGGCGGCGTCAACCTCGACGAGCTGCTCGTCGAGCCGATCACGTCGCGGCAGACCGACATCAGCCTCTTCGGCGTCGTCGGCGGGACCGAGGAGATCTTCCGGCCGAACGCGCTCACGGGCGACCCGAACCACCTCGGGATCGAGCTGGTGATCCCGTTGCTGGTGCTGACCCCGCTGTACCTGCGGCTGGAGGCGGGCCATCGCCTGCGCGCGCCGCTCGCGGCGCTGCTCGTGTTCCTGCTGATCGTCGAGCTCGCGACGCTCTCGCGCAGCGGCCTGCTCGGGCTCATCTGCGGGGCGCTCGTGCTGCTGCTGCCGTACCGGAGCCATGTCGTGCGGCGCACGTTCCTGATCCCATTCGGCGTGTTCCTCGTGCTCGTGGGCTCGGTCGTCCTCGCGCGGCTCGACTTCTTCCTGACGATCCTGCGCGTGCGGACGAACGCGAGCACGGCGTCCGCATCGCCGCACTTCGCGGTCTACGAGTTCATCCCCGACGTGCTCTCGACGAGCCCGTTCCTCGGGCTCGGGCTGAACAACTTCGCCGTCTACTACGAGTTCGTCACGGGCCGCCCGGACTTCGGGCCGCACTCGTTCTACGTCGCGACGCTGGTCGAGACCGGGCTCGTCGGCACCGCGCTGTTCGGCGTGTTCGTCATCTGGATCTTCCGCCGGCTCGGCGCCGCGCACCGGCTGGGCCGCGCGCTCGCCGCCGCCGGCGACCCGCTCGCCGCCCGCGTGCGCCCGCTCGCGTGGGGGATGACCGCCGCGCTCGTCGCGACCCTCGTCGCGAACGTCTTCTACCTCACGATGACCTTCTACTACTTCTACGTCTTCGCGGCGCTCGCGGTGGCCGTGCCGGTCGTCTTCGGGAGAGCGGCTCAGGAGTGAAGGTCGTCGTCCTGACGACGTCGTACCCGCGCGGGCCGGACGACGTCGCCGGGGCGTTCGTCCGCGACGCGGTCGAGCACCTGCGCGAGGCGGGCGTCGAGATCGACGTCGTCTCGCCTGCGTCGTTCCGGCACTTCGGGCTGGCGTACGGCGACGGCATCGTCGGGAACCTGCGCCGGAGGCCGTGGCGCGCGCTCGCGCTTCCTCTCTTCCTGGCGTCGTACGCCCTCGCCGCTCGGCGCGCCGCCCGCGACGCCGATCTCGTCCACGCCCACTGGCTCCCGTCGGCGCTGCCGGCGCTCGCGACGCGGCGCCCGTTCGTCGTCCAGCTCTGGGGCACCGACGTCGAGCTCGCGCGGAGGGCGCGCTGGGCGGCTCGCCGGCTGCTGCGGCACGCGCGGCTCGTGGTCTGCCCCTCGGAGGCGCTTGCTGCCGAGGCGCGCGCGCTCGGCGCGAGGGCCGTGCACGTCGTCCCGAGCGGCGTCGCCATCCCGGAGCAGGTTCCGCCGCCCGACGAGCCGCCGCACGTGCTCTACGCCGGTCGCCTGTCCGAGGAGAAGGGCGTCGCGGAGCTGCTCGAGGCCACGGCCGGCATCCCGCGCGTGATCGTCGGCGACGGCCCGCTGCGCGCGCAGGTCCCGGACGCCGTCGGCTTCGTCCCTCCCGGCGAGCTCGGGCCGTACTTCGAACGAGCTTCCGTGGTCGTCTGCCCTTCGCGCCGCGAGGGCTACGGCGTCGTCGCGCGGGAGGCGATGGCGCACGGGAGGCCGGTGGTCGCCTCCGCGGTCGGCGGTCTCGTCGACGCCGTCGAGGATGGAGTCACCGGGCTCCTCGTCCCTGCGCGCGATCCAGTCGCGCTGCGCGCCGCTGTCGGGCGCCTGCTCGCCGAGCCGGAGCTCCGCCGACGCATGGGAGAGACAGCCCGCGAACGTGCGGTCGAGCGCTTCTCGTGGGCCGCGGCGACCCGCGCTGCGCTCGCCGCGTACCAAGCCGTCTCGAGTCCCGCCGACCCGTAGTTCAGGCTCATGCGGCGACCGGTCGCGGCCGATACCGGTCGTAACCACAACCCCTCGAGCCGATCCACGACATGAAGACAACCGTCGCAGTCCTGGGCCCCGGTGCCGTCGGGGGAACCTTCGCCGTCCAGTTCCTCGTCGCCGACGACCGGACGATCTGCGTCGCACCCGCCGGCGACCGTGCAGCTGATGGGGTTCTCGGGGATCTCGCTCGAGACCAACGGATCGCCTCCGCACGTCGGCCGCCCCGAGGTCACCGAGCACCTCTCCGTTCCCGGTCGAGCTCCTGCTGGTGAGCGTCAGGCCCGATCAGCTCCAGGATGCGATCGAGCGCGTCGACCCCGCTGCGGTCGCAGAGGGAGTGGTGCTGCCGCTCCTGAACGGGCTCGAGCACATGGAGCCCGCTCCGCGAGCGCTTCCCCGGCCGGGTCGCCGCGGGTGCGCTCTCGCGCTTCGACGCGTATCGCGTCGGTCGCATGCAGATCGTGCGGAAGACTCCGATGGCGCTCGTGACGATGGGGTCCGACGACCTTCCGCGGGAGGAGCTCGAGCGGGCCGGTCGCATCCTCGAGCGCGCCGGCATCGACGTCGAGATCGACGACGACGAGCGTCGGGTCCTCTGGCGCAAGGCTGTGCGCCTCGCCGTGCTCGCGCCCGCGACGGTGATCACGGGTCGCACGGTCGGGCGACCTCCGAAACGACTACGAGTGGCGCTTGCGGATGGAGGACGCGGTCGCGGAGGCGTGCGCGGTCGCGGCCGCCGACGGCGTGAGCCTCATGCCCTCCGCGCAGTGGACGCGGATCACCGAGATGGACGCCGACATGACGACCTCGGTCGCGCGGGACGTGCAGAACGGGTCCCGCGCACGCGAGATCGACGCGATCACCGGCGCGGTCCTGCGGGCCGGCGAACGGCTAGGCGTCCAGTGCCCCGTGCTCTCCGAGCTCGCCTCGCAGGCTTCGCTCTTCTGAGAGAGAACTCATGCGGCGCCGAGGGCGCCCGCGGTAACGTGCGGCGGCATGGCGGCGAACCGAGCCCTGATTGTCGGCATCGCCGGACAGGACGGGTCCTACCTCGCAGAGCTGCTCCTCGACGAGGGGTACGAGGTCTTCGGGGTCGTCAGGGGGAGCACGTCGGGCGCTTTCGAGAACCTCGAGCCACTCCGCGACCGGCTGGAGCTGACGCAGGTCGACATCGGGGACGAGGCGGCGCTCGTCGAGCTGCTCTCGTCATCCCGCCCGCACGAGGTCTACAACCTCGCATCGCCCTCGTTCGTCCCCAGGTCGTGGGAGCGGCCGGTCGCGACGGCCGAGGTCGCCGTCCTCGGAGTCACCGCGCTACTCGAGGCGATCCGGCGCGTGGACGGATCGATCCGCTTCTTCCAGGCGTCGTCGAACGAGATCTTCGGCGTAGCGCGTGAGAGCCCGCAGACCGAGGAGACGCCGCTCTCGCCGGTGTCGCCGTACGGCGCGGCGAAGGCGTACGGCCACTTCCTCACCGGCTGCTTCCGCCGCTACTACGGACTGCATGCGAGCTCCGGGATCCTCTACACGCACGAGTCTCCTCGGCGCTCGCCCGAGTTCCTCATGCGGAAGGTCGCCTGCGCGGCGGCTGCGATCAGCCTCGGGCTCGAGAGCGAGGTCCGGCTCGGGAGCCTCGACGCCCGCCGCGACTGGGGCTTCGCGGGCGACTCCGTCCGGGCGATGTGGCTCATGCTCCGCTCCGACGAGCCGGACGACTACGTGATCGCGACAGGCGAGAGCCACAGCGTGCGAGAGCTCGTGGAGGTCGCTTTCGCGCACGTCGGGCTCGACCCCGAACGGCACGTCCGCGTCGACGAGTCGCTCATTCGCGGGAACGCCGAGCTGCACGACGTCCTCGGCGACTCGACGAAGGCCCGCGAGCGGTTGGGGTGGACGCCGACGGTGAAGTTCGAGGGGCTCGTCGGTCTGCTCGTCGACGCCGACCTCGAGCGCCTGCGCGCGCAGCTCGAGACGGCGGAGAGGTCGCCGGGAGGAGAGCGATGAGCGTCTCGGCCAAGGCCCGCCGCCGGTCGCGGGCGCTTCGCGTCGCGGCGGTCTTCTCCGAGCTCCGGCCGGAGCAGGCGCCGCTCCTCGACCGCGTCGCGGCGCATCCCGAGATCGACCTCACCGCGATCTATGCCGGGTCCACGGCCGACCGGCGCGATCCGCGTCCGCACCCCCGGCACCGGGCCGTGTTCCTGCGGGGGCTCCGACTGCCAGTGTCGCAGCTCGCACGCCGGTACCCGCTGACGCTCGGCATCCGCCGAGCGCTCGCGGGCACCTCGCCGGATGTCGTGGTCGTCTCCGGTTGGCGCGCGTTCGCCACGCAGGCTGCGATCGCGTGGTGCCGACTCACGCGGATCCCCTACGTGCTCGTGGTCGACGAGCTCGACGCGGACGCCGGTGGCGGCTGGCGCCGCATCGTCGACGGCGCCGTCGTCACCCCAATCGTCCAGCACGCGGGCGGGGTGCTCGTCACCGGGACGCTTGCGCGGCGGTCGGTGCTCGAGCGCGGTGCGCCACCAGAGCACGTGCGCGTCTTCGCCGACACGATCGACGTCGAGGACTTCGGAGCGCGCGCGGACGGGCTCGCGATACATCGCGAGGCGCTGCGCGACGCGCTCGGCGCTCGGGCCGAAGACGTCGTCGTCCTCTCCACGGGGCCGCTCGCTCCCGAGAAGCGCCATGCGGACCTCGTGCACGCTGTCGCGAGGACGGGGGACGAGCGCCTGCTGCTCGTCCTCGCCGGCGACGGCCCCGAACGCGAGCGCCTCGTCGAGCTCGCGCGCATCCGTGGCGTCCGGCTCGTCGTGCTCGGGGAGCAGGCGTGGGGGCCGATCGAGCTGTACGCGGCGGCCGACGTCTTCGTGCTCCTGTCGGACCACGAGACGTGGGCGGTCGTCGTCAACGAAGCGGCCGCATGCGGCCTGCCGCTCGTCCTCTCCGACCGGGTCGGGGCGGCGCATGATCTCCTCGTCGACGGCGAGAACGGCGCGCTCGTGGAGACCGGGGACGTGGACGCGGCGGCCGAGGCGCTCGGGCGGCTGGCCGGCGACCCCGAGCTTCGCGAGGCGTACGGCGCGCGCTCGCGCGAGCTCGCGCGCGATTGGGGCTACGGGCCGAGCGTGGACGGCTTCCTCGCGGCGGTGCGCGAGGCGGTGTCGGACACCGCCCGGCGCTAGCCTCCCGAGCGCGTGATCACGAAGGTCCTCTTCTGGGGCTCGCTCGGCGCGCTCGCGTGGACGCACGTCGGCTACCCGGCAGCGATGGGCGTGCTCGCGCGCGTGCGCCCACGGCCGGTGCGGCGCGCGGAGATCGAGCCGTCCGTGGCGCTCATCGTGTCCGCGCACGACGAAGAGAGCGTGATCGGCCGCCGCGTCGAGAACCTCCTCGAGCTCGACTACCCGGTGGAGAAGCTGGCGATCGTCGTCGCCTCTGACGGCTCCACCGACCGGACGGACGAGATCGTGGAGGAGATCGCCGCGCGCGAGCCGCGCGTCCGGCTCCTGCCGTGTCCACGCGAGGGCAAGGTCGCGGCGCAGCACCGCGCGGTGCGCGAGACCGAGAGCGAGGTGCTCGCGTTCACGGATGCGAACACCGAGTGGAGGCCGGACGCGCTCCGCCGGCTCGTGCGCAACCTCGCCGACTCGGAGGTCGGGTACGTGTGCGGGCTGCTCCGCCTCGAGAGCCCCGACGGCGCGAATCTCGAGGGCATCTACTGGCGCTACGAGACCTGGGTGCGCGAGCAGGAGTCGCGAGCGAGCTCGATCACGGCCGGGAACGGCGCGATCTACGCGGTGCGGCGCGAGGCGTACGTCGAGGACGACCCGAAGTTCGGGCACGACTTCGGCCTCCCGTACGTGATGGAGCAGAACGGGCTGCGGGCCGTGTACGACCCCGAGGCGATCGCGGTCGAGAAGCCGGCGAGCGAGCCGGAGGACGAGTACGGGCGCAAGGTGCGGATGAACGCTCGCTCGTGGGGGCACATCGTGACCGGGCGGATGTTCGGGCGGACGCGGCCGCTTGTATCTCGTGGAGCTCGTCTCCCATCGCGTGCTCCGCTACTCGAGCGGCCTCCTGCACGTGCTGCTCCTCGTCACGAACGTCGCGCTGCTCGGGCAGGGAACCGTGTACCGGGCCCTGTTCGCGGCTCAGGTAGGCGGGCTCGGCCTCGCGGCAGCGGGCAAGGCGCGACTCCCGCTTCCCGGCGCGCGGCTCGCCTACTACTACTTCCTCGTGACGCGGGCGACGGCGGCCGGGCTCGTCCGCTACCTGCGCACCGGGACGCCGCAGACCTGGGAGAAGGCGAAGGGCACGCGGTGAACCGGGCGGTCGACGTCGCACTTGCCGGCGCGGGTCTCGTCGTCGCGAGCCCGTTCCTCGCGGCCGCGGCGGTCGCGACGAAGCTCGGGGACGGCGGGCCGGTGCTCTATCGGCAGGTGCGGGTCGGGAGGAACGGCGAGGACTTCGAGATGCTGAAGCTCCGGACGATGGTCGAAGGCGCGGAGCGGATGGGCGCCGGCCCGGCCGTGGACGCGGGCGACTCGAGGATCACGCGCGTCGGCGCGCTTTCTCCGGCGGACCTCGATCGACGAGCTGCCGCAGCTCTGGAACGTCCTGCGCGGCGACATGAGCATCGTCGGGCCGCGGCCGACCTTCCGCTACCAGGTCGAGCAGTACGACGAGCACCAGCTGCGCCGGCTCGAGGTGCGGCCCGGGCTCACCGGCTGGGCGCAGGTCAACGGCCGCGCGGCGCTCTCCTGGCCCGAGCGGATCGAGCTCGACGTCTGGTACGTCGACAACCGCTCGCCGCGGGTCGACCTGTCGATCTTGCTGCGCACGCCGCTCGTCCTGTTCCGCGGGACGTACCGGGGCGCGACCGGCGGCTGGCGCCAGTAGCGGCTGCCCGCCCCTCGATCTTGCGGCCTTCAAGTGGGGCACCCCGACCCACCACCCACTGCGAGCATAACGGCGAAGTGCGTACACGTGGGACACGCGTGTGTGCCGAATGTGTGCCGATTCACGGAGCCTGCAAGGCCCCGCTAGTGATCCCTTCGCGGCGGCACGGCCGTCCGCCGCAGAGGCCCGCGAGGCGCGTCGCTACTCTCTGCCGTCGTGACCGTGGTGCTCTTCACCTGCGCAGGCCAGCGCGTGGACATCGTCCGCGCCTTCCGTGACGCCGGCGCCGACACGCTCGCCACCGACATCGACCCGCTGGCGCCCGCCCTGTACCACGCCGACCGTCAGGCGCTCGTGCCGCGGATCGAGGACCCAGGCTACGTCGCTGCCCTCGCAGCGCTCGTCGGCGAGCACGACGTCGGGCTCATCGTCCCGCTGACCGACCTCGACCACTCGGTGCTCGCCCGCGCCCGGGCAGAGCTCGCGCCTGCGCTCCTGCTCCTTCCCGAGGCGGACGTGTGCGATCGAATGTCGGACAAGCTCGAGGCGCACCGGTTCTTCGTCGAGCAGGGCATCGCATCGCCGCGCAGCTGGGCGCCCGAGGACGTCCCTGCGGACGCGCGTTACCCGCTGCTCGTGAAGGCGCGCGAGGGCTTCGGCTCGAACCACATCTTCCGCGCGGACGACCCCGAGCAGCTCGACTTCTTCCTCCGCTACACGAGCGTCCCGTCGTTCGTGCAGGAGCGCTGCCTCGGCGAGGAGTTCTCGATCGACGTCTTCTGCGACATGGAGGCGCGGTGCCTGAACGCGATCCCGAGGACGATGATCCAGTCGAAGGGCGGCGAGTCGATCAAGGGCGCCTCGATCCAGGACGCGGAGCTCATCGCCTACGGCTGCAAGGTCGCCGAGACGGTAGGGATCAAAGGCCCTGCGAACGTGCAGTGCTTCCGCGAGCCGGACGGGAGCCTGCCCGTGACCGACGTCAACACGCGCTTCGGCGGCGGCTTCCCACTGCCGCTCGCCGCGGGGAGCGGCTACCCGGAGCTCGCACTCGCACTCGCCCGCGGCGAGCATCCCGAGCCGCGGCTCGGCGAGTTCGAAGAGGGCGTCTACATGACCCGCTTCTTCTCCGAGATCTGCCTGCGCCGGGACGGCAACGGGTCGCTCGCGCCCGTGGTCATCAGGGGCTAGGTCGGTGCGCTACGTCGTCACCGGCGCGGCCGGGTTCATCGGCTCGACGCTCCTGCGCACCCTGCTCGACCGCGGTCACGACGCCGTGGGCTGGGACTCGTTCACCGGCTACTACGACCCGTCCCTCAAGGAGCAGAACGCCCACGGGCTCCCCGTGGAGCGCATGGACGTCGCCGAGGACGAGATCCGGCTCGACGGTGTCGACGGCATCTTCCACCTCGCGGGGCAGCCGGGCGTCTTGAGCTTCGGCCGGGCGTTCGAGACCTACGTGCGGGAGAACGTCGCTCGCGACCCAGCGTCTCTTCGAGGCCGCCGCGCCCGCCGGCGTCCGCACCGTGCTCGCGTCCTCGTCCTCCATCTACGGCGACGCGGCCGCGTACCCCACGCGTGAGGACGCATCGCCGCTGCCGCTCTCTCCGTACGGGATCACCAAGCTCGCCTGCGAGCACCTCGCGTACGCGTACGGCCGGGAGCTCGGGCTGCAGGCGGTGACGCTGCGCTACTTCACGATCTACGGGCCCCGTCAGCGCCCGGACATGGCCTTCACCGCGATGTGCGCCGCCCTCCGGGACGGCCGCCCGTTCGAGCTCTTCGGCGACGGCACACAGTCGCGGAGCTTCACGTACGTCGACGATGCGGTCGAGGCGACGATCCTCGCGATGGAGCGCGGCCCGGCCGGCGCGATCTACAACGTCGGCGGCGGCATCGAGGTCTCGATGCTCGAGGCGATCGAGACGCTGGCGGCCGTCTCCGGCGCGCGGCTCGAGGTCCTGCATACGCCGCGACGCCGGGGCGACGCCGCCCGGACCTGCGCCGACACGACCCGGCTCCGCGACGACACCGGCTGGTCTCCGAAAACCTCGTTCGAGCAGGGACTTGCTGCACAGTGGCGCTGGGCCGCTGATAGGGTCGCGAGCCGATGAACGACCGCCACGCGGCGCCGGTGCCGGACGACGAGCAGGAGGTCGACCTCGCCTCCGCGTGGGAGCGGATCAAGGTCCGCTGGTGGCTGCCCGTCGGCGGGCTCGTGCTCGGTGCGGTCGTCGGTATCGCGCTCGCCCTCGCCGGCGGCAACGTGTACCGCGCGGAGACGATCGTCTACCTCGGCCAGCCGTTCGCACCGCAGGGCGGCGGCCAGATCCAGAGCCTCGCGACCAACCCGCGCACGGTCAGCGAGATCATCCGCTCCGAGAACGTGCTCCGCGACGTCTCCGACGCGACGGGAATCCCGGTCTCGCAGCTTCGCTCGTCGATCTCGACGAAGGAGATCGTCGCGCCCGGTCAGATCCGCGGCATCAACCCACTGGTCGAGATCGGCGTCAAGGGAGATGCCGAGCCGCGGAGGATCGAGGAGGCGACGAACGCCCTCGCGGCGCGCGTCGTGCAGAACGTCTCGTCGTTCGTCGTCGAGAAGATCAAGCTCCTCGAGGAGCAGATCGAGATCAGCGAGGACCAGCTCGAGCAAATCGAGCAGCGGATCGCGGACGCCCAGCGGCAGCAGACGACCGTCATCAACGACGAGTCGATCCCGCTCGACCAGCGCCTCATCCTCAGCCTCAATCTCAACTCGGTGATCACGACCGCCGACGCGCGGCGCTCCGCCCTCCAGGACAACCTCTTCGAGGCGCAGCAGTTCCTGAACCAGGCGCACGAGGTCGAGTCGAGCCGCGTCGTCGAGGAGGGCTCCGCGGTGAGGACGACCGCGCGCTCGCGCCGCACCTCGCTCCTCGTGGGCGCGCTCGTCGGCCTCCTCGTCGGGACGATCGCCGCGCTCGCCGCCGAGCCGTTCGCCGCGCGCCGCCGGCGCACGGCTGCCGCGGTCACCTGATGCTCGAGGGCAAGCGGGTCGCCGTCGTCGTGCCCGCCTACGACGAGGAGCGCCTCGTCGTGGAGACGCTTCGCGGGATCCCCGACCTCGTCGACCGGATCTACGTCGTCGACGACGCCTCGCGCGACGGGACGGGCGCGCGGGCTCTGGAGCTCGACGACCCGCGCGTCGAGGTCATCCGGCACGAGCGGAACCGCGGGGTCGGCGCGGCGATCGCCTCCGGCTACCGCCGCGCGCTCGAGGAGGAGATGGACGTCACGTGCGTGATGGCCGCGGACAACCAGATGGACGGCGCCGAGCTCGAAGGGCTCGCCGGGCCGGTCGCGCGCGGCGAGGTCGAGTACGCGAAGGCGAACCGGCTCGTCTCGGGCGAGGCCTGGAAGGTGATCCCGCGCACGCGCTACCTCGGGAACGCGGTGCTCTCGCTGCTGACGAAGATCGCGTCGGGCTACTGGCACGTCGCCGACTCGCAGGCCGGGTACACCGCGCTGTCGCTGGAGGCGTTGCGGCGGCTCGACCTCGACCGCCTGTATCCCGCGCTACGGCTTCCCGAACGACGTGCTCGTCCACCTGAACGTCCAGAACGCGCGCGTGCGGGACGTCCCGTCGCGGCCGATCTACGACGTCGGCGAGTCGTCCGGGATCAAGCTGCGCTCCGTCGTCCCCAGGATCTCCTGGCTCCTGTTCAAGGGGTTCTGGTGGCGGATGGCGCAGAAGTACGTGATTCGCGACTTCCACCCGCTCGTCTTCTTCTACGTCTTCGGGGTGCTGATGACCGTCGGCGGCCTCGTCCTGGGGGCCGTCGAGGTCGTGCTCCGGATCGCCGGGAACGAGATCACGCCGGCATCGATCGTGCTCGTCGCGGTGCTCCTGATCGCGGGCCTCCAGCTGACGTTGTTCGCCATGTGGTTCGACATGGAGGCGAACAAGGAGCTCCGCTGAGGACGGAAGCGGTCCGACCGCGGTCGTAGCCTCTTTCGCATCGGCCCCAACGACCCGCCGCCGCCCGGCTCGCAGAGCTGGCTTCGCCGCCTCTGGAGGTGGTTGCGGCGCTACTTCATGGCGCGGTTCGAGGACGTCTCGCAGAACGAGGCGACGGGCTACGCCGTCTGGTGCGCCATGGGCATCGTTGTCGGCGTCCCGGAGATCTGGGCCGCGATCGAGGGGGACGACTTCTACTGGCCCACGATCTCGACCACGATCGGGCATCTCCAGGAGCGCTGGCCCGTGGTCGCCTTGCTGCCGGTCGCGGCGATCGTGATGGGCGGCTACTCGGTCTTCCGGATCCGGACGATCGGCGACACGGTCGTCCAGGCCGACCTCCAGGCCCTCGGAAGAACGCCGCAGGGCCGGCTCGTGAAGCAGGACGTCTCAGTCGAGGAGCTCGCCGTCGGTGGCGTCCCGGCGACCGCCCAGGTCGTCCGGCGCAGGACCTTCATCGCCTACCTCGGGTTCGCGACCGCGATCGTCGTCGCTTTCAGCCTCGTCGCATCGCGGAGCGACAACCGGTTCCTGGTCGGCTACGTCCTCTACTCGTTGATCGCGATCTTCTGGATCGTGATCCCCAACGTGGCCGCGTACTTCTTCAAGCGCGACTTCCCGTACACCAACCTGTTCTTCACGGTCAGCTCGCTCGGTCGCCGTCTCCAGTTCGCCGCCGGGCTCGTCGCCGCGTTGCTCGTGATCCTCCTGCTCCACCTCGCCCTCTACCCCTGGCCCGTGCCGCCCGGCTAGCATCTCGCCGATGCCGACCTCGGTCGTCACCGGCGGCGCCGGCTTCCTCGGCTCCCATCTCTGCGAGGCCCTGCTCGAGCGCGGGCACCGGGTCGTGTGCATCGACAACCTGGTCGTCTCGTCGCTCGCGAACATCGACCACCTCCGCGACGACGCGTTCACGTTCCTGAACCACGACGTCGTCGAGCCGATCACGGTCGACGAGCCGGTCGACGTCGTCTATCACCTGGCCGCGCTCGCGAGCCCGGTCGACTACCTGCGCATGCCGCTGCACTCGCTGAAGACGGGCTCGTACGGGACGCACCACGCGATCGGCCTCGCGAAGTGGAAGCGCGCGCGCTTCGTGCTCGCGTCCACGAGCGAGGTGTACGGCGACCCGCAGGTGCACCCGCAGCCGGAGACGTACTGGGGTCACGTGAACCCGATCGGCCCGCGCGGGGTCTACGACGAGGCGAAGCGCTACGCCGAGGCCGTCGTCATGGCGTACCACAGCCAGCAGGGCGTCGATACGGCGATCGTCCGGATCTTCAACACCTACGGCCCGCGCATGCGCGCCTACGACGGGCGGGCGATCCCGACGTTCCTGCGCCAGGCGCTGGACACGAAGCCGCTGACGGTCTTCGGCGACGGCTCGCAGACGAGGAGCTTCTGCTTCGTCGACGACCTGATCCGCGGGATCATCCTGCTGGCCGAGTCGCGCGAGCACCTGCCCGTGAACCTCGGCAACCCCGACGAGAAGACGCTGCTCGAGCTCGCCGAGACGGTCCTCCGCATCACCGGCTCGTCCTCCGAGATCGTGTACGAGGCGCTACCCGTGGACGACCCGCAACAGCGGCAGCCCGACATCACTCGCGCGAGGCAGCTTCTGGGCTGGGAGCCGCAGGTCTCGCTCGAGGACGGCCTCCGCAAGACGATCGCCGCGCTCGGTCACGAGGCGGCGGTCGGCTCGGCGTAGGGGCGACCCTCGGGTCGCCATTCACGCGGGCGAGGGCGAGGCGAGCCTCGCCCCTACGAGCCTTAGGACTTCCCGAACGACGCGCGCCGCGCGATGTCGGCCTCGTCGACCATGTGGCCGTCGCGCTCGACGTAGCCGCCTTTTCCTCCGACGACCAGCATGACCAGGTCGTCCGAGTCGCTCGCGTTCGACACCTTGCGCGGCGTCGTCGACTCGACGTGGCACAGCCCTCCCGGCCCGAGAATCCGCTCCTCGCCTTCGACCTCGATGCGCGCGGAGCCCGCGTGCACGAAGTAGAGCTCGTCCTGCGTGTCGTGGTAGTGGTGGAAGCCCTCGTACCCGGGCGGGTACACGATCGCGTTCACGCCGAAGGCCGTGACGCCGAGCGGCACGCGGATCTTGCGGAACCCGTAGCCCTCGCCGAGCTCCTCCACCGATCCGAACGCGTGGCCCATGGCCTCGCAGCCTACCGGGGGTCAGCCTCCGGTCTCCTCCTCCACGGTCGCCGCCCCTGCCGCCGCGAGCCCGAGGAGCAGGCAGGTCGCCGCGTCGATCGGGATCCCCGGCACGATGCCCACGACCGCCCACTCGCCCGCGACGGTCAGCAGCGCGCACATGACGGCCAGCCCGGCGCCGCCGGCCCACGGGCTCGACGCGTACGCCGCGGTGCGCCAGCCGAGGACGAGGCCGCCGAGGGCGATCGCGAGCAGGAGCGCGAGCCCGATCACCCCGGCGTCGGCGAGCATCTGCACGTAGAGGCTCTGGACGCCGAGCTCCTGCTCGGAGGACGGGAACGCCTCGTCCGCCTCGTCCGGGAAGCGCTTGCGCGCGTCCGCCAGGTACTGCTCGAAGACCTCCGCGCGGCCCGAGCGCTGCCAGCCGACGCCGAGGAGCGGGTTGTCCTGGAACACGCGCAGCCCGATGTACGCGAGAACCGGCCTGCTCGGAGTACGTCTGGGCGTCCGGGGTCGGCCGGTCCTCGCCGAGCCCGGTCAGCTCGCCGATGGGCTCGAGCGCGTCCGCGCGGATCGCGCTCACGCCGACGAGGACCACCGCGAGTAGCGCGACGACGGCGAGGAGTCGCCGGCCCGAGGGCGCGAAGCGGCTCCGCGCGGCGAGGGTGACGACGAGCACGCCGACCGCGAAGCCCGCGACCGCCGCGAGCGAGCCCGCGAGCACGAGCCCGACCGCGCCTGCGACGAGCGCGACCGGGAAGAGCATCGGCGCCGGGATGCGCCTGCGCGTGCAGAGGACCCCGGCCACGGCGACCCCGATGGCGATGCCCGAGAGCGCCGCGAGGTCGCTGTGCCCGAGGAACGAGGGCTGCCGCCAGCCCGGGGGCCACGGGTCGAAGATGTCCACGCCGAAGAACTGTGCGAGCGCGACGGCCGACGCGACGAGAGACCAGAGGACGAAGCTCGCGATCACGAGTGTGAGGTCCTGCGCGCGGCGCACGAGCAGCGGAACGGCGACGGCCAGGAGCGCGTACGCGACGAACTCGATGTAGTCCGCGAGGTGGTCGTCGAAACGCGCGTCGTCGATCGACACGGGCCGGAAGGTCTCGAATGCGAGCCAGAGCAGGAGCGCGATGCCGGGCACCCACAGGATCCGGGCCGCGTTCAGCCGCGCTGCGCCGATGCGGATGCCGGCGATGACAGCAGCGAGGAGGATGGCGACGACCGCTGCGTCCGAGGGGCCGAGGTCCACCGTGGTCGAGCCGACGTCGAGCGAGTACGTCCGGTAGTGGTCCTCGCCGACGAAGAGGAACGGGACCGCGAGCGCGAGGACCAGCGCACCGAGGGACGCTCGGCTACCGGGACGGAGAGTTCGCATGCCGGACGGGGACTCTAGACTGCGGCCTGGCTGGCCTCATCCGCCCTCCGGCGGCTCTAACATCGTTGAGTGGCCAAGGTCGCACCGCCTGTTCGCCCGCGCCGCGCGCGAGCACCCTCGCCGACGGGGCGCGACGTGCGGGCGTTTCCGTTCTACGTCCTCTCCCGCACGGGAGCCCTGGCGCTCGGGCGGCGGGCGCTGTCCGTCGCGTCGCTCGTCGTCCTCGACGTCGCCGGGCTCGCGCTCGGGATCTACTTCGCGCTCGTCCTCCGCCAGGCGCTGCGCGGCGAGGACATCCTCTGGAGCCTGCTCTGGCGCGACGGGGTGTCGGAGTGGCTCAAGTGGGCCGCACCGATCACCGTTCTCGTCTTCGCCCAGTCCGGGCTCTACCGCCAGCGTGAGCGGCGTGCCGGGGCCGGTCGCATCCTCTCCGCGCTCGTCGTCGTCGGGCTGATCGTCTTCGCCTTCGGCTACGGCACCGACTACGACTTTGCATCGTCGGGCCTGATCCCGACCGCCGTCGTCGCCTCGTTCCTCTCGATCGGCCTGCTGCGGAGCGCGTACGACTCGGTAACCCTCGAGCTGATGCGGGCGGCTGGAGTTCGCCGAAGAGTGGTGCTCGTCGGAGAGGGGAAGAGCCTCGCCGCCCTGCGCGCCTCACTCGCCGCGACGCGCGGCGGGCTCGGGTACGAGTTCGCGGGCGCGGTCACGTCCGAGCGCGTTCCGGGGCTGCGACGACTCGGCTCGCGCGAGGAGCTTCCGGCTGTCCTGGAGGAAGTCCGGCCCGACGAGTTGATCCTGTCCGAGGCCGACGTCGAGGAGCGCGCCGTGCTCGAGATGGTCGAGCATGCGCATCGCCAGGGGATCAAGGTGCGGCTCGCGCCCGCGACGACGGAGCTCCTCGTCCAGCGCGGGGAGTACGTGCCTGGCGCCGGCGCTCCGCTCTTCGAGCTGCGACCGCCGGTCCTCACCGCGACGCAGTGGGCGCTCAAGCGGGCCTTCGACATCGTCGTGAGCATCCTCGTCGGCGTCGTGCTCCTGCCGCTCTGGCTCCTCGTGGCGCTCGCCGTCAAGCTCGACTCGCGAGGCCCGGTCTTCCACTCCGACCGCCGGATCGGGGTTGGCGAGACGGAGTTCGGAATGCTCAAGTTCCGGACGATGGTGGAGGACGCGGCCGCGCTCCAGCCCGCTCTCGAGGACGCGAACGAGGCCGGGGGCGCGCTCTTCAAGATCCGCGACGACCCGCGCGTGACGCGCGTGGGCCGTGTCCTGCGGCGGCTGTCCCTCGACGAGATCCCGCAGATCGTGAACGTGCTCAAGGGCGAGATGAGCCTCGTCGGGCCCCGCCCGCTGCCGCTCCGCGACTACGCATTGCTCGAGGACTGGCATCGCGCCCGCTACGCGGTGCTGCCGGGGATGACCGGGCTCTGGCAGATCTCGGGCCGCTCGGGCCTCACGTTCGACGACCTCGTCCGGCTCGACTTCACGTATCTCGAGAACTGGTCGATCTGGCTCGACGTGACGATCATCGTCGCGGACGGTTCCGGCGGTCCTGCGCGGAAAGGGCGCGTACTAGAGCCGCACTCCGAGCAGGGCGCGGACGGCACGCCAGTACGTCCGCAGAGCTGCCGCCACGAGCGGGGAGCGCGCGACCGGGCCGATGTACTCCGAGTCGAGCGTGGCGACCATCGTCTCCGCGAAGCGCGACGCCGAGAGCGTGCGCCCGCGCTGAATGCGGCGGCGCTCGCGGAACCAGCGGGGCAGGCGCTCGACGCTGTCAGCGGCGGCGAGGAGCTTCTGGCGCCACCACCCGCCGCGAAGCGACGCGACCACGATCGCGAGCTCGACGACGAGGAGCGCCGGAGCCAGCAGGACGAGCAGTGCCGCCGGATACGTCCGGACGATCGTCGCCCAGCGGTTCCGCTCGAGGTGGCGCCACTTGGCAGCGCCCTTGTCGAAGTCGTAGTCGTGGTCGACGACCGCGTCCGCGCACACGCCGATCGCACCGCCCGCGAGCAGCACGCGCAGCGAGAGGTCGACGTCCTCGTGGTAGAGGAAGTAGTCGTCCGCGAACCCACCGAGCTCCTGGAAGCGCTCGCGTCCGATGACGAGGCAGGCGCCGCTGAGGAAGCCGAGGTGCTCGACGGTCGCGCCGCGCGGATGTCCTGCCGCGCCCGCCCAGGCGATGCCGGTGAAGTGGAGCACGCCTCCGGCCGAGCTCACGCGCTCGCCGCCGTCCGAGGCGACGAGCGCCTGCCATGCCGTCCAGCCCGAGCCGTCGACGCGCCGGCCGCTCGATCGCGTCTCGGAACCCCGGTTGCGGCACCGCGTCAGGGTTGAGGAAGCAGAGGAGCTCGTTGCCTGCCGCGTGCGCTCCCGCTTGCACCCGCCGGCGAAGCCGAGGTTCGTGTTCGACTCCACGACGCTAGCCGCCGGCGCAAGCTCGGTGACGACGACGAGCGTCTCGTCCCCGGACGCATTGTCGACGACGATCAGTTCGTCGTCGTCGCGCAGCTCGGACGTGAGCGCGGGCAGCGTCCTGCGGAGCGCCTCGGCGCTTCGGTACGAGACCACGACGACGGCCAGCGTGGGCACCCGCGGAATCTTTGCAGCGGGGGAGGCGCTCTCCTGCCTGGTGTCCATACTTCCGTCGGTGAGCGCTCGCCGGACGATCGCCATCGTGCCCGCGCGCAACGAAGCGGAGTGCATCGGGAAGGTGGTGGAGGAGATCAAGGCGTTCGACCCCGCCTGCGAGGTGCTCGTCGTCGACGACGGATCCACCGACCGCACGGCCTCGGTCGCGCGCGGTGCAGGAGCGCGCGTCGTCTCGCTCCCGTTCAACCTCGGGATCGGAGGCGCCGTGCAGACCGGCTTCAAGGTCGCGCAGGAGGAGGGCTTCGACCTCGCGGTCCGACTCGACGGCGACGGCCAGCACATTGCGTCGGAGGTGCCGAAGCTGCTTTCGCCGATCAACGACGGCACCGCCGATATCGTCGTCGGCTCCCGGTTTGCCGGCTCGAGCGAGTATCGGCCCCCGTTCGCGCGTCGCCTCGGGATCCGGCTCTTCGCAAGTGTCGTCTCGTTGCTCACGCGGCAGAAAGTCACCGACACCACGTCCGGCTTCCAGGCGTGCAACCGAAAGGCGATCCGCCTGTTTGCAGGCGATTATCCGCACGATTACCCCGAGGTCGAGGCGACCGTGATGGTGTTCAAGCACCGGCTCCGGCTCGCCGAGGTGCCCGTGTCGATGCGCGAGCGCGAAGCCGGGCGGTCGTCGATCGGAGGGTTCTGGTCGGTCTACTACGCAATCAAGGTGCTGCTCGCCGTGTTCATCGCGCTCTCGCGACGGAAAGCAACGCCGCTCGAGGAGGCATAGGTGACTCCCTGGATCGTCTCGGTTGCTGGCGTTGTCGCGTCGCTCCTGCTGCTCGGCGTCATCTTCCACCTGATCAGGAGCCGCCGGCTGCGCGAGCGCTACGCCCTTCTCTGGCTCCTGACCGGCCTCGTCATGCTCGCCCTATCCGCCTGGCGCGGACGGTCTGAACACGATCGCCGGCTGGGCAGGAGTTACGGGCTACCCGCCGGCCGTGCTCTTTGCGGCGACGACCTTCTTCATTCTCGTCCTGCTACTGCATTACTCGACCGTGATCTCGCGGCTGGCCGACCAGAACTCGCTGCTCGCGCAGCGGGTCGCGCTGCTCGAGGAGCGCTTGCGCCGGGAGTCCGAAGACTAGGCCGGTTGTGTCTCGCCGCGGGAGCGGACCGTCGGCTGCGTGCCGCCGAGCCAGTCGACGCGGCCGATCCACTTGTCGCGGTTCGCCGCGTACCAGCGGATCGTCTCCGCGAGCCCCTCTTCCCAGGACACTTTCGGCGCCCAACCCGTCTCCTCGCGCAGCTTCTCGTAGCCCACGCGCAGGGCCATGACGTCGCTCGTGCCGGGGCGGTAGCGCGCCGCGGTCTGGACGATCTCGCGCGAGCCCTCCGGCCAGAAGCCGAGCTCGGCGCCGATCCGGAAGATCATTGCCGCCCAGTCGCCCATCGAGATGTTCTCGCCCTGCCCGTACACGTAGTGCTCGCCGGGCGTGCCGTGCGCGGCCACGATCAGGTGGCCGCGGACGCCGTCGGTGCAGTAGCAGAAGTCCCGCAGCGGCTCGAGCGCGCCGAGCTCGACGGTCTCGCGCTCGAGCGCCTGCGTGATGATCGTGCCCGTGACGTAGCGCGGGTTCTGCCGCGGGCCGTAGTTGTTGAACATGCGCGTGACGAGGCCTGGGACGCCGTACGCGTCGAAGTAGTTCATCGTCAGGTAGTCGGCGGCGACCTTCGACGTCGCGTAGACGGACTTCGGGTTGATCGGCGAGCGCTCGTGGAGGATGAGGCTGCCCGCGTCGTCGAAGTCGTGGTGGTGCGAGACGGACTCGCGGACGTTCCCGTACTCCTCGGACGTGCCCGCCGTGTCGAACTTCTCGAGCTCGAGGCCGTGGTCGATGATCGACTGCAGGAGGTTGAGCGTCCCGACGGTGTTCGCCATGAACGTCTCGTACGGCCGGTGCCACGACTCGTGGACGTGCGCTTGCGCGCCAAGATGGAAGACGTATGGCCTGTCAGGCGCTGCGAGCAGGTCCTGCCTGACCACGAGATCGATCGAATGCTTGTCGGTGAGGTCTGCGAAATGCACCTTCAGCCGCCCCCGCAGGTGGGAGATGTTGCTCAGCGCGCCGCTCGAGGTCGCGCGCACGAACGCGTGGACGTTGGCGCCGAGCTCGACGAGCGCGTCCGTCAGGTGCGAGCCGACGAAGCCGTCGGCGCCGGTGACGAGCGCTGTCCGTCCCTCGTAGGCCGCGCCGAAGTCGCGGCGCAGGTCGTCGAGCGCGCTTCCTGTCCAGAGGCTGTCGTTCGGCATGCTGCGTACGCTTCCGCGTCGGTGAGCAAGCGTACAGACTCGTCCGGGCTCGGCTCGCTGGCCAGTGGGGCACTGACCGCGGGCTCACTCCTCGTCGTCACGAGCGTCGCCGCCGGGATCGGAATCGTGATCGCCCAAGAGTTCGGGCGATCGGAGGAGACCGACGGCCTGCTTGCAGCTTATGGCGTGTTCCTCGTGATCTCGATCGCGGCGCAGGCGATTCGCGTTGCCGTACTCCCGCCGCTCGCGCGCGCGCGGGTCGACGGGAGGCTCGCAGGGGAGCTCGCCGGGTTCGGGGCGGCGCTCCTCGTCGTCGCGCTGCCGCTACTCCTCTTCGCGTGGCTCGGGGCCGGCTGGCTCGCCGAGGTGCTCACAGGCGACGGGTCCGGCGTCGCCCGGGACACCGCCGCCGACACGCTTCGCTGGGTCGTGCCCGCCGGGATCGCGCACCTCTTCGCCGGCCTCGCGGCGAGCGGCCTCGCCGCGCTCGACGACTATGCAACGGCGGCGTTCGGGTATGCGGCCGGCGCCGCGGCGGGACTCGCATTGATCCTGCTGCGCGTCGAGCCGGACGGAATCGTCGCCGTCGCACATGGTGTCGCGCTAAACGGGGCGATCTCCTTGGTCGTGCCCTCGTCGATGCTCGCCTTGCGAGCCGCGCGCGACCGAGTGCCGTTCCATGCGGTGCGGCCGACTGGGCGCCCGGTTCGAGAACGACTCGGCGTCTTCGCCGTAGGCGCCGCGCTGCCGCTCGCCCTTCAGCTCCTCTATCTCGTCTGCCTCGGCTTCGCGTCGAGGCTCGAGACCGGCGACGCAACGAGCTTCGTGTACGCCTACCTCGCAGCCTCTTCTCTCGTCGTCGTGACAGCCGGCTCCCTCGGGATCGTCACGTCGGTGCCGCTCTCGCGGGCGGGCGTCGGACCTTCGGAGACGGCGACGCACGTCGTCGCGGCCTCCTGGCTCGCGCTCGTGCTCGTCGGGGGTGCCGCCGGCGCGTTCGCCGTCACCGGGGGAGACCTTGTCGAAGCCACGCTCGGCGACGCCTACGGGGGCAACGTCGGCCTCGACCTCAGCCGGCTCGTCGTCGCCCTGAGCCCGTGGATCGTCGCGTCGATTGGCGTGTCGGTGACCTTCCCGCTCGCATTCGTCGTCGGGCGCACCCGGAGGCTACCCACGATGTCCGCGGTGGCTGTGGCTCTCCAGGTGCCGCTCGCATGGGGTGCCGCCGCGTGGCTCGGGTTGTACGGGCTCGCGCTGGCGCTCGCGCTGACGACCCTGTTCGTCCTGATCGCGCTGCTCGCGGAGCTCGACGCACTCGCGAGGGTCGCGCGACCCTTGGCGACGGCGGCGCTCGCGGTCGTCGTGTTGAGCGTCGTCGCCTTCGTGTCGTCGGCGATCATCCTCGACTCCTTCGCGGCGGCCGGACTCGGGCTCGTGGTCTACGTTGCGCTTCTCATGCTGATCAGGCCGCGGGGTCTCTCGGTCGGCTGGCGCTACCTTCGGGCGCTTACGTGAGCGGTTACCTCGGTCCGCGAAGCGCCCGCACGATCCAGAGGCCGAGTCGGGTCGAGAACACGCGCGTGCGCACCGACGCGACGAGCCGCCGCCCCGGAGGGAGATACGAGAAGCGCATGTGGCCGTGTGCGGCCAGCGCGCCTGCATCGGCGGGCGGCTCGTCATCACGCAGCTTGCGAACGCAAGCCGTCCGGAAGCTGACTGGTGCCTCGAGCTCCCACGCCTCACTGGCCTTCGCGTAGTCGACGATCGCGGCAACTGCGGGGAGATACGCGTCGTCCAACAGCATCCGGCCATCCGGCTTGAGCCTGGGAGCAAGGTGCCACCAGTCGAGCACCGGATACGGGAAGCCGTGAGCGCCGTCGATGAGAATCAGGTCGAGCTCGCGGACGGGCAACCCTGGCAAGACGTCTTGGGAACGACCGATGTGGAATGTGATCCGGGAGTCGTCTATGCCGCGGTCGCTGCACGCGCGGCGGATCCGCTCCTCCTCGGCCCGATCCGGAGTCACAGCCTCGTGGGTCGCACCGCATGCGGCGAACACGATCGTGCTCGCGCCGGCGCCGGTCTCGAGTGTGGCCATTCCCGCGAGGACGTTCGTCTCGAGCCACTCCAGTGCCGCCCAAGCGATCCCCCAGAATTCGTTCTCCCCGTGGAGCGCCGGGGGCGCGCGACGGAGCGACCTCGTGAGAGGGGTGTCCGTAGACGCTTCTCGAGCCGGCGGCATCAAGGGGCGATCTCCTTGTAGACGTCGTCGTGTGCCTGCGCCGTAGCTTCCCAGGTGAACCTGGCCGCGTGTGCGAGCCCGCGGTGCTGCCAGACGCCGGGCTCGTCGAGCACCTCCTCGATCGCGACGACAATTTCCTCGACCGAGGTGGGATCGAAAAGACGCGTTGCGTTGCCCACGACCTCTGGTAGCGAGCCGGCGTTCGAGCAGGCGACCGGACAACCGCATGCCATCGCCTCGAGCGGCGGCTGGCCAAAGCCTTCATACAAACTCGGAAACACGACCGCCGCCGCGCTTCGATAAAGATCCGCGAGCTCTGCCCGCGAGACGCGCCCGACCGAGCGGACGCCCTGGGGCACGGGACCGTCGTAGGCGGTGAGCACGAGCTCCAGCCCTTGTCTCTTCTCACGCAAGGCGGCGAATGCCTCGAACAGACGCGCGTGGTTCTTGTGCGGCCACTCGCGCGCGGGATAGAGCAGGAAGTTGCGACGGGGCGAGTCATCCGGACGAAACAGCGCGTGGTCGATACCGAGGTGGATCGGGCGGACACGGTCGTCGGGGATGCCGAGCCGGTCGACGATCGTGTCGGCGGCGAACTGCGAGAGCGTGACCACGATCCTGCTCCGTCGAGCCGATCTCGCGTAGACGACGCGCCGGTACGCGCGCTCGGCCCGGGAGAAGAAGTGCGGGAGAAACTCGTGTTGCAGGTCGAGCACGGTCGACACCGTGGGCGGCTCGGCCAGGCGCGGAATGGTGACGGTGAGCGGGAAGTGGACGACGTCGAGCCCGTCCACTCGCCCGCGCATGCGACTGCCGAGAAACCAGCCGCCGGCCATCGCGACGATCCGTCCCGGCATCGACCATGACGCCCGATACTCGTCGACGACCTCCACGGGGAGGCCATCCACATCGGTGGCGATGGACGGTAGGAACACGCGGTACTCATAACGCCCGATCCGACCGAGGGCACGCACGAGCTCGCGAGCGTACGTCTCGGCTCCCCCCGTCAGGCCGGGCACGAGGGTGAGGAGCGCGATCCCGACCCGCATCGGCCGGGATCCTAAGCCACGGACTGGTAGACCTCGTCGTGCCGGCGCGCGGCCTCGGCCCACGTGAAGCCTGCTGCCCGGGCGAGCCCGAGCTCGCGGAGCTCGGCCCTGCGCTCGTCGGTCTCCAGGATCGCCTCGGCCATGGCGTCCGGATCGAGCGGGTCGAAGAGGACTGCAGCTTCTCCGACGGTCTCGGGGAGGGCAGCGACGTTCGCGGCGGCGACCGGGCAGCCGCACGCCATCGCCTCGAGCGGCGGCAGTCCGAGCCCCTCGTACAGGCTCGGGTACACGAGGCACGCCGCCCGCCGGTAGAGCGACGCCAGGTCCGCCGGTGCGACGACTCCCCAGCGCTCGACGCCGTCAGGCAGATGCCCGAGCCGATCGAGCCCGTCTCCGGTGAGGATCAGACGCAGCTTCGGCCGCGTCTTGCGCAGGGTCGCGAACGCCTGGAACAGCCGCGCGTGGTTCTTGTGCGGCCACGGCCGCGCGGGGTAGAGGAGGAACGGCTCGCGCGTGTCCTCGCCGGGCCGGAAGACCGTCTGGTTCGAGCCCGGCGGGATCACGTGCACGCGCGTCCCGTCGAGCTCGAGCAGGCCACGCGCGCGCTCGCGCACGAACTCGGACGGGACGACGATCGCGTCGGCGGAGCGAGCGGCGCGGTCGTACGCGGCCCGCTGGTACGAGCGGCGTCCGGGCCCGAAGAAGTCGGGGAGGTCGCGGTGCTGCACGTCGTGCAGCGTCACGACGGTGGGGACGTCGGTCTCCGGCTCGGGGCTCGCGAGCGCGTAGTGGAGGGCGTCCACCTACGTCGAGCCGTTTGTGCACTCTTCGCGAGCGGAAAGCGTCGAGTGCCCGCGCACCGAGGTGAAACGGCCGACGTCGCTCGGCCGCCGACTCGTGTACCGCGACGGCCGGAAGCGATCCGGCGGCATCCTTCGCATCCGCGGGAACGAAGACCACGTACTCGTGCGTCCCGGCCGCTGCGAGCGCGCGCACCAGCTGCCGAGCAGCCACAGCCGATCCCCCCAGCTCGCCCGAAGCGAGGGTCAAGAGCGAGATCCCGACACGCACGCCGCCTCATCGTACGACCCGCGAGATCGCGCGCATCCCCCCACCAGGAACGAGGCGACGCCGTCGCCCGACGCATTCGTGTACGAACCGTCTACGTGAGGATCGCATTCGACGTCTCGCCGCTATCGCATCCGCTCCTCGGGATCGGGAACTACATCCGCGGCTCGCTCGAGGGCCTCGCGGAGGCCTCCGCGGGTCGGCACGAGCTCGTCGCGTTCGCGCCCACGAGCCTGCGCGGGCGGGAGCGGATCCGTGCGGCGCTCGCCGGGATCGACGTCGAGCTCCGGACGTGGCGGCTGCCGCTCTCGCAGATGGTGCGGACTGCCTGGAGCCGCGCCCAGCGGCCGGCGGCGGAGCGGCTGCTCGGCTCGTTCGATGTCCTCCACTTCAGCGACTGGATGTACCCCCCGCAGCGCGGAGGCGTGCGTGCGACGACGATCTACGACCTCGTGCCGCTGCACTTCCGCGAGTGGGTGACCCCGACGACGTACGCGATGCACTCGCGCAAGTACGAGAACGCCGCCGCCACTTGCGACGTCGTCTTCGCGATCTCGGAGTACACGAAGCGCGACGTCGTCGAGACGTTCGGGGTGCCGGAGGCGCGGATACACGTCGCGTACCCGGCGGTGAAGGACGAGTTCCGCGCGGACGGGCCTGCGGCGGATCTCGGCGCGCCGTACGTCCTCACCGTCGCCACCCTCGAGCCGCGGAAGAACCTGCAGACGCTCGTCGAAGCGCACCGCCTTCTCGGCGACAGTCTCCTGCTCGCGGTCGCCGGGGGCGAGGGCTGGGGCGAGCAGCCCGAGCTCGCGGGACCGCGTGTCCGGCAGCTCGGGTTCGTCTCCGATGCCGAGCTCGCTCGCCTGTACCGCGGCGCGGCTGTTGCCGTGTATCCGTCCCGCTTCGAGGGCTTCGGTTTGCCCGTGGTCGAGGCGATGGCCTGCGGCTGCCCCGTCGTCGTCTCGTCGCATCCGTCGCTGGGCGAAGCCAGCGGGAACGCCGCGGTTCGCGCCGACCCGGACGACCCGGCCGCGCTCGCTTCCGCGATCGAGCAGGCGCTCGCCGAGCGGAAGCGGCTGGTCGCCGCCGGGCTCGAGCACGCTCGCCGCTTCACGTGGCGTGCGGTCGGAGAGACGTTCCTGCGCGCGTACCAGGGGGCGCTCGCTCCGTGAGGACGGATCACGAGGCGCTGCTCGTCCTGCATCGGCCCGGCCCCGAGTTCCTCGTCCTGCTTCGCGCGCCGGCCGGCCAGGGCTATTGGCATCTCGTCTCCGGTGGCGTCGAGTCGGGCGAGGCGCCGCGCCAAGCGGCGCTACGGGAGCTCGAGGAGGAGACGGGACTGGCCGAGCCTCCCGGGCTCGAGCCGCTTCCGCTCGAGCTCGGCTACCGCCCGCCGTCAGGGGACTGGATCACGGTGCATTCGTTCGCGGTCGCGGTTCCCGCGGGCTGGGACCCGGTCCTGAACGAGGAGCACGTCGACTACCGCTGGTGCTCCGAGGACGCCGCCGTGGAGCTGCTCGAGTATCCGGAGCCGCGGGAGGCGCTTCGGCACGTCGCGCGGGAGCTCGAGACGACGTGAGAGTCGGGCTCGACATCTCGCCGCTCGTCCAGACCCGCGCCGGGACCGCGCGCCACGTGCGCGGCCTGGTCGGGGCGCTCCGCGGCCGCGCGGATCTCGAGCTCGAGCTGCTCTCGTTCGGCGGCCCGGGACGGGTTTCGAGCGTCGTCCGTGACACCTGGTGGTACTCCCGCGGGATCGCACGCGGGGCAGGCGGGCTCGACGTCCTTCACTGCACGACCTTCCGCGGCCCTGTCGGCGCTGCAGCCCCGACCGTCGTGACGGTCCACGACCTCGCGATCCTCCGCCACCCCGAGTCGCTCCCGCTCTGGCACCGGCAGTACGGGCGCGCCGGGCTCGCGAAAGTCGTGCGCGCGGCCGACGCCGTCGTCGCGGTCTCGGAGTTCACGAAGGCGGAGACGGTCGGGCTGCTCGGCGTCCCCCGGAGCGGATCCGAGTGGCCGGAAACGGGGTCGACCCGGTCTTTACTCCCGACGGGGATCGGGCCGTCGGCGACTACGTCCTCGCGGTCGCGACGCTCGAGCCGCGAAAGAACCTCGGCCGCGTCGTCGACGCGGCGCAGATCGCGGGCGTCGAGCTGCGGGTCGTCGGCGTGCGCGGCTGGGGCGGCGTCGACGTGCCGGGCTGGGTAGGCGAGCTCCCGGATGTGGAGCTCGCACGGCTCTACCGCGGCGCGCGCTGTGTCGTGTACGCATCGCTCTACGAGGGCTTCGGGCTGCCCGTGCTCGAGGCGATGGCGAGCGGGGCCCCTGCGGTCACCTCGCGCGGGTCTGCGATGGAGGAGGCTGCCGGCAGAGCAGCCGTGCTCGTCGATCCGCTCTCGGTCGAGTCGATCGCGGACGGCATCGCCGACGCCGAGACGCGCCGGGACGAGCTCGTGCCGCTCGGTCTCGCGCGTGCGGGCGAGTTCACGTGGGCGCGGTCCGCGGATGCCGTGGAGAGACTCTGGCGGGAGCTGGCGTGAAGCTCGTCGTGATCGACGCGGACGTCCTCGGCCGACAGCGGACCGGCGACGAGACGTACGTCCGGAACCTCCTGCGCGAGCTCGCCCCGCTCGCGTCCGAGGCCGGTGTCCGGCTTGCAGCAGTGACGCGACGCCCGGACCTCGTCCCCGCCGGCGTTGAGCCCGTCGAGCCCACCACCCGCCCGCAGGAGCTGCGCATGGCGCTCTCGCTGCCGCGTGCGCTCCGCCGCCTCGGCGCCGACCTCGTCCACACGCAGTACGCGCTTCCGCTTCGATCACCGTGCCCCGTCGTGGTCACGGTGCACGACCTGTCGTTCGCGCGCGAGCCCGGGCTCATGAGCCGGAAGGACCAGTTCGTCTTTCGCCGCGTCGTCCCGCGCGCGGTCCGCGGCGCTGCGCGGGTGCTGACGGTGTCGGAGCGGACGCGGGCGGACCTCGTCGAGCTCTACGGCGTGCCCGAGGAGCGAGTGGTCGTGACGCCGAACGGCGTCGATCCCGCAT
>CAVXUY010000001.1:0-319779 GCA_963765175.1 uncultured Actinomycetes bacterium | reverse complement strand
TGCCGATCGTCGTTCGAGAAGCAGCGTGTCGCGCCAGACGCCGTCGAGCTGCGCGATCCGCTCGTGCCGGCCGACCACACGGAATCCTGCGCGCTCGTGGAGAGCGAGCGTGGCCTCGTTCTCGGGGAAGACGCCCGTCTGGATGGTCCAGATCCCGGCCGCCTCCGTTGAGGCGATCAGCGCGTCCATCAGGGCGCGGCCGACCCCACGCCCTCGCGCGGTCTCGGCGACGTAGACAGAGTTCTCGACGACGCCGGCGTAGCACTTGCGCGAGGACATGGGCGAGACGGCGACCCAGCCGACGACCTCGCCGTCCTCGACGGCGACGAAGCGGTGCTCGGGAAGCCGGCCTGCGTCGAACTCCTCCCAGCTCGGCGGTTCCGTATCGAACGTCGCGTTACGAGTCGCGATCCCTTCGATGTAGATCGCTTCGACGCAAGGCCAGTCCTCACGGGTCAGCGTGCGAATCTCGACCATGGCGGATTAGGGTAGTGAGCCGGCTCGGCGAGCACGGCGGCGAGGACGTGCCGCCTCCGCGGCTTCCGCTCGTGAGCTGACCCATTGCGCGTATGGGATTTGCCCGAGCACGTTGCCAGGCTCCCCATCGGGTGGCGGTTCTCGGGATCATGTATCACGACGTCGTCGAGGGCGACCCGTCGGCGAGCGGCTTTCGGGGTGCCGGCCCGGATCACCACAAGATCGAACGGGGCCGGTTCGAGGCGCACCTCGACGCGATCGCGGCAACCGGCCTGACGCCACGCGTCGTCGGCGAGCCAGCGGGCGATTCGGGCGTCCTGCTGACCTTCGACGACGGGGGTCGTTCGGCCGTGACGGACACGGCTCCGATCTTGGAGAGGCGTGGCTGGCGCGGCCACTTCTTCGTCACGACCGAGCTGATCGGCACCGACGGCTTCCTGGGCCGGGACGAGATCCTCGCGCTGCACGCGGCGGGGCACGTCATCGGAAGCCACTCGTGCAGCCACCGGCGCATGACCAGGCTTGACGACGCGGACGTGCTTCGCGAGTGGTCCGAGAGCAAGGCGGTGCTCGAGGAGCTGCTCGGAGCGCGCGTCACGGTTGCGTCGGTCCCGACGGGGTACTACTCGAAGACGGGTCGGACGACTTGCCGCGGAGGCGGGCTACGAGCACCTCTTCACGTGCGAGCCGTGGCTCGAGCCGAAGCGGTTGGGCTCGGTTCTCGTCTACGGCCGGTATCCGGTCTACGCGGGGACGTCCGCCCAGCGCGTTCAGGCGTACTGTGCGTTCTCGCGTCCCACGCTCTGGTGGGTCGGCGGCGGCTGGTACGTGCGCAAGGCGGCGAAGGCCGCGCTCGGCCCCGTGTACGGGTCTCTCCGCGGTCTCGTGCTCAGGCGCGCCTCGTGGGTGCTCACGCACTCGTGGGTGCTCAGCGACGCGGCCGCGCAGCTCGCGCAGGCCTAGCATCGACGAGAGATACCGATCAACCATCTAGGCTTCGGGCGTGGCCGAGCGCTGGGCGACATTCGACTGCTACGGCACGATCGTCGACTGGAACGCGGGGATCCGCGGCGAGCTCGAGAAGCTCTTCGGCGTCAAGGGCGAGGACAGGCTGCTCACCCGCTACCACGAGCTCGAGCCCGAGATCCAAGCGGCGAATCCCGGCCACTCGTACCGCGAGGTGCTGACGATCGCGCTCGAACGGCTCGCCGACGAGGAGCACCTCATGCTGCCGGAGGGAGAGGCGAGCGCATTGGCCCGGTCGCTGCCGTCCTGGCCGGTGTTCGACGATGCCCCGTCCGCGCTTTCGGAGGCCAAGAGCCGCGGCTGGCATCTCGGGATCCTCTCGAACACCGACCGCGATCTCATCGAGGCGTCGATGGAGACGATCGGCGTCGAGTTCGACGACGCGATCGTGGCCGGGGACATCGGCTCGTACAAACCTGCGCCCGGACACTGGGAGGAGTTCCGGAAGCATCACGGAGGGAATGTCGAGCACGTCCACGTCGCGCAGAGCCTCTTCCACGACATCGGCCCGGCGAGGGAGCTCGGGATCCCGAGCGTCTGGATCAACCGGCTCGACGAGCCCCCGGACGACAGGCCCCAGCGCACGCTCCACTCGCTCGCCGGCCTCGCGGACACGCTCGACGAGCTCGCGCGCGCATGAGCGCAGCTCTCCGGGCGCCGACGGAGGCGGACCTGCCTGAGGTCGTCCGGCTCATGAGCCAGACGGCGGGCGAGCCGGTGCAGGCGGACGACGTGCGGCTCATGTGGAGCTCACCTGGGTTCGACGTCACGGCGGATAGCCGGCTGGACGGCGACGCGTACGCGCAGCTCGAGCACTTCGGCGAGGGGAGGGTCTGGATCGACGTCCGCGGACGCCCGTCGAGGGCGATCCTCGACTGGGCGGAGGAGCGAGCCCGGGAGAAGGGGCACCGGCTCATCTGCGGCGGCTGGTCGTCGAACGAGGACCTCTTACGAGAGCTCCAACGCCGCGGATACGAGCTCGTCCGCCACTCGCTCCGGATGACGATCGACCTCGGCGACCCGACTCCGGAGCCGGACTGGCCCGAAGGCATCGACGTGCGGTCGTTCCAGCAGGGTGACGGCCGCGCGTTCTACGACGCCCAGCAGGAATCGTTCGCCGACTCGTGGGAGCCCGTGGAGGAGACGTTCGAGCGCTGGTCGCACTGGGGGCTCGAGTCACCGGCCTTCGACCCCGAGCTCTGGTTCCTCGCATCCGAGGGAGTGGAGACTGCAGGCTTCGCGATTTGCATTCGGCGTAGCGGCGATCCGGAGACGGCAACCGTGCGCCTGCTCGGCGTGCGCCGGCCGTGGCGCCGGCGCGGCCTCGGTCGTGCATTGCTCCTGCACGCGTTCGGCGAGTTCCGGCGCCGCGGCTTCCGCCGAGCAAGCCTCGGCGTGGACGCGGAGAGCCTGACCGGCGCGCACAAGCTCTACGAGTCGGTCGGGATGCATGTCGAGCGCCGCTTCGACATCTACGAGAAGGTGGCCGCGTGAGCGCTCTTCGCGCACGCTGCCCCGATTGCCGCACGTTCACGGCGGTCGCGGTCGGGCCCGGTTACGAGTGCCACGCGTGCGGCCGCGAGTTCAAGGCCGGGCTCATTCGCGTCCCGCGCGCGTGGGGGAAGGGCGGCGAGAAGATGGCCGAGGGCGCCTCGCTCGGAGTTCCCTACCCGGAGACGGGCTCCGTCCTCCAGGAGTCCCTCGAGGCACAGTCGACCGAGCTCGCCGCGGCGCTTCCGGAGCGGCCGCTCGTGCTCGGAGGCTGCTGCTGCTCGCACGTCGGCGCGGTCCGGGGCCTGGCCGCGCGCCACGAGCGGCTCGCCGTCGTCTGGATCGACGCGCACGGCGACCTCAACACTCCCGAGTCGTCGCCCTCGGGCAACGAGTGGGGGATGCCGCTGCGGATGCTGCTCGACGCCGGAGTCGTGGCTCCCGCCCGCGTTGCCCTCGTCGGTGCCCGGAACCTCGACCCGCCCGAGGTCGAGTACCTCGCCGAGACCGGAATCGACGACTCGCTCGAGCGCGCTCTGGCGGGCGGTGGCGCCGTCTACGTCGCGCTCGATCTCGACGTGCTCGACCCGGAGGAGGCCGACGTCTTCATGCCCGAGCCCGACGGGCTCTCGGTCGCGGCCGTCGAGGACGTCCTCCGTAAGACCGCCTCGAGCGCGACGGTCGTGGGCGCCGGCGTCACGGGATTCCTCCCGCGTGACCGCAACGTGGGGGTCGTCACGCGCCTCGTTGCGGCCGCCGGGCTGTGACTCGCGACTGCGCCTAAGATCCAGCCATGTCTTCCGATCCCGGCCGCGTCGACGTGCAGGTCGAGAACAAGCGTCCCGAGGAGCCGGTCGAGGGGAAGGCGCATCCGAACACGTGCCCGGGCTGCGGCTCGCACTACCGCGACGAGGAGCTCGAGCAGAGCCTCCGCGTGTGCCCGCAGTGCGGCCACCACTTCCGCGTCTCCGCGCACGAGCGCGTCGCGCAGCTAGCGGATCCGGGCTCGTTCGTCGAGGAGGACGTGGACCTCCGCTCGAGCGACCCGCTCGCCTTCTTCGACCTGCGCCCGTACACGGAGCGGCTTGCCGAAGCCGAGCTCGCGACGGGGCTCGGGGACGCGATGATCGCCGGCCGCGCGGCGATCGAGGGCGAGACGTGCGGGCTCACGGTCATGGACTTCGGGTTCATGGGCGGCTCGATGGGCAGCGTCGTCGGAGAGAAGTTCGCCCGCGCGTGCGAGCGCGCAGCGGAGGACGCCGTGCCGCTCGTCTCGGTCTCCGCGTCCGGAGGAGCGCGCATGCAGGAGGGCATCCTCGCGCTGATGCAGCTCCCGAAGACGGTGGTCGCGATCGAGGAGCTGCACGAGTCCGGCGGCTCGCTCATCTCCGTCCTCACGCACCCGACGACAGCGGGGGTCCTGGCGAGCTTCGCGAGCCTCGGCGACGTCACGGTTGCCGAGCCGGGCGCGCTCATGTCGTTCGCGGGCCCGCGCGTCGTCGCGCAGACGACACGCGAGAAGCTTCCCGACGACTTCGGCCTCGCGGAGTCGAGCTTCCGCTTCGGCCACCTCGATGCGATCGTCCCGCGCTCCGAGCTGCGCCCGACCCTCTCGCGGCTCCTGCGCTTCTTTGACAAGCCAGGGACTTGACGTGAAAACCGCAGACACCGCTGCCGCCAAGCGGCCGCCTTTGGGGATCTTCGCGTGCCAATGTTACGCGCGGCGGGAATCTGCGCTCGCAGATTCGGGCCTTGCGCAGGGGATCGAATCCGCGCTCGCGGATTTTGGCCGGAGGAGGAGCTGACGTGAAAACCACCGACCTCGCGGCCGCGAAGCGGACGCCTTTAGGGATTTTCGCGCGACGGGAATCCGCGCTCGCGGATTCCCGTCTTGCGCACTAGCCAGTGCCCAGCGAGCACGAGATGCGCTTGCGTGAGCGGCTCAGTAAGCTCGCGTCCATGAAGCTCCTGAGGGGGACGAAGCTGACGGGCGAGCTCGAGCGGCTGCAGGACCAGCTCGACCGCCTCCAAGAGGAGCCGAGCGCGGAGGAGATCTGGGAGCAGGTACGGCTCGCGCGCGACGAGCACCGGCCGTACACGCTCGACTACGTGGAGCGGATCTTCGAGGACTTCTTCGAGCTCCACGGCGACCGCAGCCACAAGGACGACCGGGCGCTCGTCACCGGTCTCGGGCGTCTCGACGGCCGGACGATCGTCCTCGTCGGCCAGCAGAAGGGCCGCGACCTGAAGGAGCGGACCGACCGCAACTTCGGGATGCCGTTTCCCGAGGGCTACGCGAAGGCGATGCGTGCGATGGCGCTCGCAGACCGGCACGGGTTCCCGCTCGTCACGATGATCGACACTCCGGGCGCGTACCCGGGCGTCGCGGCCGAGCAGCACGGACAGGGCGGCGCGATCGCGCGCTCGCAGGCTGCGATGGCGCGGCTGTCGGTGCCGACGGTCGCCTGCGTGATCGGCGAGGGCGGCTCCGGAGGGGCGATCGCGATCGGCGTCGCCGACCGCGTCCTCATGCAGGAGCACGCGATCTACTCGGTGATCTCGCCCGAAGGCTGCGCGGCGATCCTGTGGCGGGACGCGGCGGAAGCGCGCAAGGCCGCGGCCGCCTTCAAGCCCGACGCGGCGCATTGCCTGGAGCTCGGCGTCGTCGACGCGATCGTCGCGGAGCCGGACGGCGGAGCGCAGACGGACCACGACGAGGCGGCGTCGCTTCTGCGCAGCGGGATCCTGGAGGCGCTCGGCGACATCGATGGCCTGGATCCGGACGAGAGGCGCCGGCGGAGGCGGGAGAAGTACCGAGTGATGGGCGTCTTGGCCTCTGCCTGAGCATCCTTGCCACGACTTTGTGTCGAGTCCACGGCGCTCGCTGGGGAAACCTCCCGGTTCCCCCAGACCCCTTCCACTGGTCCGCTTCGCGGACAAGAGGCTTCGCCTCTACTCCAAGATCGCGCCTTCGGCGCGATCTTTCCACAACTTCCACAGGCTTATCCCCGGCATGGCAGCAGGCTCTAAGCAGGGAAAATCTCGCTCCTGCAGCTAATTGGTGAAGAACACGTTGCGCTCCAGGCGACATTCCACAACACAGCTCGACGAGTACGAGAAGAAGCGCACGCGTGGCAAGACGCCGGAACCCTTCGGCCGTAAGCGCACCACCCGCGACGGCTCGCCGCGGTTCGTCGTGCAGCGCCACGACGCGCGGCGCCTGCACTACGACTTTCGTCTGGAGCGAGGCGGCGCACTGGCGAGCTGGGCGGTTCCAAAGGGGATCCCGCTCCGACGCGGCGAGCGCCACCTTGCGGTGCACGTCGAAGACCACCCGCTCGAGTACGGCGACTTCGAGGGGACGATCCCGGCCGGCGAGTACGGGGCCGGCACGGTGGAGATCTGGGATCGCGGAACCTACGAGCTGCTGGAGGAGAAGAAGAACGGCGGGCTGACCGTCCGGCTCCACGGCGAGCGCCTCGACGGCGTGTGGACGCTCGTCCCCGCGCACCTCGACGGTGATCCCAAGAACTGGCTGTTGCTCCGCAAGGACGCCGACCACGGCGGAGCCGGCCTACGCTACGCGCCGCTGCTCGCGACGTCTACGGAGACGCTTCCGAAGGGCGAGGAGTGGGTGTACGAGCCGAAGTGGGATGGCTACCGGGCGATCGTCACGGTCTCGGGCGGGGAGGCGAGGTTCACGAGCCGCCGGGGAAACGACCTCACCCAGCGGTTCGCGGAGTGCGCACGCAGAGTCCCGCCGAGCCTGCGCTCGACCGACGCGGTTCTCGACGGGGAGATCTGCGCGCTCGACGAGCAGGGCCGGTCGCGCTTCTCGCTTCTCCAGGAGGGCGCGGGGATGCTCGCCGTCATCGCGTTCGACCTCCTCGAGGTCGACGGCGAGCCGCTGATCGACCTGGCGCTCGAGGAACGTCGGAAGCGCCTCGAGGCGCTCGTCATCCCCGGCGCCGGGAGCGTCCTCGTCTCACCGCAGTTCGACGACGGCGAAGCGCTCCTCCGGGCTGCCAAGGCGCAGGGCCTCGAAGGCGTCGTCGCGAAGCGGAGGGACTCGCACTACCAGCCGGGGCGCCGCGTCTCGGAGTGGCGCAAGGTCAAGGTGCGGCAAGGCCAAGAGCTGGTGATCGTCGGTTACACAAAAGGGCAGGGCCGGCGCTCGTACGGTTTCGGGTCGCTCGCGCTCGCCGTCAACGAGGCGGGCGGGCTCCGCTGGGTGGGGAACGTCGGCACCGGGTTCAACGACGCCGAGATAGACCGGCTCTTGAAACTCCTGCGGCCGCTCCGGCGCAAGGATTCCCCGCTGGCCGAGACTCCGAAGATGCCCCGCATCCGGAAGGGCGACATCGTCTGGGTCGAGCCGAAGCTCGTCGCCCAGGTCGAGTTCGCGGAGTGGACGCGCGAGGGCCGGCTGCGCGCGCCGGTCTACATGGGCCTGCGGGAGGACAAGACTGCTTCGGACGTGCGTCGCGAGCGGACACCGCTGCCAACCGCCTTGAAGCAGGGACGGCGCGAGCTCCGCCTCTCGAACCTCGACAAGCCGTTCTGGCCGGACGAGGGGATCACCAAGGGCGACCTGATCGCGTACTACCGCGACGTGGCGGACGTGCTCGTCCCGCATCTGCGCGATCGCCCGTTCACGATGAAGCGCTATCCGGACGGCTGGCAGGGCAAGCACTTCTTCCAGAAGCAGGCGCCCTCGCACATGCCGGAGTGGATCCCGCGGGTTCCGTTCCCCGCCTCCACGCGCGAGGGAGAGAAGAAGATCATCGAGTACGCACTCGTGAACGACCAGCTGGCGCTGCTCTGGATGGCGAACATGGGCTGCATCGACCTGCACGCGTGGTCGTCGCGGGTCGACAAGCCGGAGCGCCCGGACTGGGTCATGTTCGATCTCGACCCGTCCGAAGGCGCCACGTTCGAGAACGTCGTGGAGGTCGCACGGCTCGTGAAGGACACGCTCGACCTGCTCGAGCTCGAGTCGTTCCCGAAGACGTCGGGGTCGCGCGGGATCCACGTGCTCGTCCCGATCGCACGGCGGCACACGTTCCCGCAGGCGCGCGAGTTCGCGTCCATCGTCGCGGGCGCGCTCGCTCGGGCGCATCCCGGGCTCGTCACGACCGAGTGGGCGCGGAAGAAGCGGGTGGGGGTCCTCGTCGACGCAAACCAGAACCGTCAGGGCGCGACGAACGCGACGGTCTACTCGGTGCGCCCGCGCGCGGGAGCGCCGGCCTCGACGCCGCTCCGCTGGGACGAGGTCGTCGAGGGGCTCGATCCGACGGCATTCACGATGGATGCGGTGCTCGACCGGGTCGCGCGCGACGGCGACCTCTTCGCTGGCGTGCTCGAGGGTGGGCAGTCGCTCACGCAGGCGCTGAAGGCGCTTCGCTGACACCGAAGAGCGCGAGGCAGGGCTCGAGGCCCGCGATCTCGACCGCGATCGGACAGCGCCAGGCGGCTCGCTCGATCACGACGCCGTGCTCGACGACCGGAGTGCCGCGCGGGCTCTTCTCGCCGAGGGCGTACTCGACGTAGCCGAGCTTCTCCGATACGCGGCGCGAGGCCTCGTTTCCCTCCAGCCAGGACGACTCCGCCCGCGCCGCGCCAAGGCCGCGGAAGGCGAGCTCTAGCACGGCCGCCCGCATCTCGGTTCCGAGCTCGAGCCGCGGAGTGCGGACGCGGAAGCCGCAGAGCGCGGAGACGTCGGTCATTCCCCGGGTCTCCGCGGGTGGCCGAGCATCGAGAGCTCCACGATGTCGCGGCGGAAGAAGAGCGCGAGCGTCCAGTCAGCGACGACGCGAAGCTTTCGAGAGAAGAGCGGCAGCTGGTACAGGTGATACGTCCTGGCGACGAACCAGCCGAGGAAGCCGCGAAGGTGCATTCCCGGGATCTCCGCGATGCCCTTGTAGTGACCCAGCGTGGCGACCTGGCCGAGCATCCGGTAGCCGTACGGCTTCGCAGGGCCGGTGAGGTTCTTCGCGAGTCGCCGCGCCTGGCGGAGCGCGTGCTGGGACGTGGGCGGGTCGAGCGCCCCCGGAGTCCTCGCGTTCGGGACCGCGGCGCAGTCGCCGAGCGCCCAGACGTCGTCGCGACCCGCGACGCGCAGCGTCTCGTCGACGCGGACGCGTCCGCGCTCGTCCAGCGGCAGCCCGAGCTCCCCGAGAAGCGGATTCGGGCGGACGCCGGCGGTCCAGACGAGCGTCCGTGCCGGGACGACGGTGCCGTCTGAGAGCCGCGCCTCGCGGCCGTCGTAGGATTCGAGCGTGGTCGAGACGTGGATCTCGATACCCTGCTTCTCGAGGTGGCGCGCCGCGTACTCGCCGAGCCGGCGCGGGATCTCCGGGAGGATCTTCGGCGCCGCGTCCACGAGCACCCAGCGCTGGGGAACGTCGCGCAGCCCTGGGTAGAAGCGGAGGGCGGCATGGCTCAGGTCCTGGAGCTCGGCGAGCGCCTCCACGCCCGCGTAGCCGGCGCCGACGAAGACGTATCCGAGCTCCTCGGTCGCCTCCGGATGCACGGTCGCACGCTCGAGCTGCTGGAGAACCCGGTTGCGGAGGGCGATCGAGTCGGCAAGATCCTTGAAGCCGAGCCCGTGCTCGCGGAGTCCCGGCACCGGCAGCACGCGCGTCACGGCGCCGAGTGCGATGACGAGCCGCTCGTACTCGATCTCGAGCGGGCCGGCGAGCGTCTCCGCCTGCACGACTCGCTGTGCTGCGTCGAGGCCGGTTGCGTGCCCGAGGTACAGGTCCGCGTGCGGGCACATCTGGCGAAGCGGCACGACCACATGGCGCGGCTCGAGCGTGCCCGAGCCCGCCTCGGGGAGGAGCGGCGTGTAGAGCATGAAGTTCTCCGGGGAGAGGATCGTCGCGCCGCGGCGGCCAAGGAGCCGCGCGACGTAGCTCCCGGCGAAGCCTCCGCCGAGAACGAGCGTGCCGCCGCGGGCCTCGCGTCGTTCCACGCGTCATGCTTACCACGGTGGAGAGCACGCAGGTGTCCGTGATCGGGAGCGGGGCGGAATGGGAGCCCGCCGCCGAGGAGGTCGGGCGGCTGCTCGCCGAGCGCGGGTGCACGGTCGTCACCGGCGGACTCGACGAGGTGATGGCGGCGGCGCACCGTGGCGCGAAGTCGGCGGGCGGGACGACCATCGCGATCCTCCCCGGCGAGCGGCACGACGCCGCCGACCCGTGGGCCGACCACGTCGTCGTCACCGGGATCGGGCACGCTCGGAACCTCGCGGTCGCGGCGTCCGGCCACGCGGTGATCGCCATCGGCGGTAGCTGGGGAACGCTGGCGGAGATCGGCTTCGCGATGCGGCTGGGCCGTCGCGTCGTCGCTCTCGAAGGGGCGCCGCAGGTCGCAGGCGTCGATACTGCTGCGACTCCCGCGGAAGCCGTCCAGCTCGCGCTACGAGACCTCGGCTAGCCGCCGCTCGAGATAGCGCGTCTCGGGCTCGTTCGCGGTGAGCTCGAGCGCGCGCCGGTACGAGCGTGCGGCTTCCTCCCGCCGATCGAGGCGCCTCAAGAGATCGGCCCTCGCCGCGTGCAGGAGGTGGTATCCCTCGAGCCCCTCGAGGTCGTCCATGAGCGAAAGCCCCTCGTCCACTTCTCCGGCGAGCGCCACGGCGACGGCGCGGTTGAGCCGGACGATCGGCGAGGGATCGAGCTCGGACAGCCGGTCGTACAGCGCGACGATCTCCGCCCACGGGCGACCTTCCGCGTGCGCCGCCGCGATCGCGGCCTGCAGCTGGTACGGCCCCGGGCGCCGCAGCGATGCCGCTCGCTCCAGCACCCGCAGTCCCTCGCCGATCCGGTCGAGGTTCCAGAGCGAGCGGTCCTGGTCCTCGAGCAGCACGAGCTCGCCGTCAGGCCCGGTGCGCGCGGCGCGGCGGGAGTCCTGGAGCAGCATGAGCGCGAGCACGCCGAGCACCTCGGCCTCGTCCGGCATCAGCACCGCGAGCAGCTTGCCGAGCCGGATCGCCTCGTCGCAGAGGTCGTCGCGGACGTGCTGGCGGCCGCCGGAGGCCGCGTAGCCCTCGTTGAACACGAGGTAGAGGACTGCGAGCACGGAGCGGAGGCGCTCGGGCAGCAGGTGGTCGGGAGGAACGCGGAACGGGATCCCGGCCGCACGGATCTTGCGCTTCGCGCGCACGAGGCGCTGCGCCATCGCCGGCTCGGAGGCGAGGAACGCGTGGGCGATCTCCGCAGTCGTGAGCCCTCCGACCTCCCGTAGCGTCAGCGCCACGCGTGCGTCGGCCGCGATCGCGGGGTGGCAGCACGTGAAGACGAGCGCGAGCCGCTCGTCCGGGATCGCGCTCACGTCCTCCTCCTCGGCCGGCATCGCCTCGAGCCGCGCGAGCGTCTCGGCCTTCTGCCGGAAGACGCGGTCGCGGCGGATGCGATCGATTGCACGGTTTCGCGCGGTAGTGACGATCCAGGCGCCCGGCGTCCGCGGCATCCCGTCGCGGGGCCAGCGCTCGAGAGCCGTCGCGAACGCGTCCTGCACCGCGTCCTCGGCGAGCTCGAGGTCACCGAGGACGCGTGTGAGGATGCCGACCGCGTGGGCCCACTCCTCGCGGAAGACCTGCTCGATGTCGGCCGGCACGCTCCCTTTATGCCATCAACTCGCGCTGGCCGATGAGACCGGCCGGATCTCGATCGAGCCCCTCTCGGCCACCGGGATGAGCGCAGCCAGGCGAATCGCCTCGTCGAGGTCGGGCAGCTCGATGAAGAACGCACCGCCGAGCACCTCTTTCGTCTCGGCATACGGCCCGTCCGTGACGATGCGTTCGCCGTCGACGACGCGGACGACCTTCGCGGTCCCGCCGTGGTCGAGCTCTTTCCCGCCGACGTTCGGATCGGCCCTGCCGAGCTCCTCGAAGAGCGCGTTCCAGCGCGGCATGACGTCGGCTCGCAGCTGCTTCTGCTCCTCCTCCGAGATCTCGGACCAGCCGGCCTCGTCGCCGTAGATGAGAAGTGCGTATTTCATAGCTGTGGCTCCTCGGGGTCGGAGAACACCGGCCGAACCTCGACGGCCCCGTGCTCGGCGGACGGGATGCGCGCGGCCCAGTCGAGTGCCTCGTCCATCGATTCGCAATCGAACACGTAGAAACCGCCGAGCGCCTCCTTGAGCTCCGCGTAAGGGCCGTCGGTCACGAGCGTCTCGGTCTCGCGGACGCGCACGGTCGTCGCATCGCGCGTCGGTCCGAGCTCGTCGCCGGCGACCAGCACGCCGGCCGCACGGGCGTCCTCGGACAGCGCGCGGTAGCGGCCGTACATCTCCTGCCGCTCCTCGCCGGAGAGCGCGTCCCATCCCGTCTCGTCGGCGTAGATCAATGCCATGTACTGCACGTGGCCTCCTTTTTTCGCGATTCCATCACGAAGACGAAGCCGGCCGCCGGAAATCGACACTCCTGTCCTCACTCGGAGCACGCGAGCATCCGCTCCAGCAGCGTGCGGGCGCCCTCCTTGTCCAGCGGCTCGTTGAGGTTCCCGCACTTCGGGCTCTGGACGCACGACGGGCAGCCGCTGGAGCACGGGCACTGACGCAGGAGCGCGGTCGTGTCCTCGACCCAGCCCTCGAAGCTCGCGAACCCGCGCGCGGTGATCCCGACGCCGCCTGCGTGGCCGTCGTAGACGAAGATCGTCGGGCGCGCGGTCTGGTAGTGGACGTTCGTCGAGAGGCCGCCGATGTCCCAGCGGTCGCACATCGCCCACAGCGGGAGCAGCGCGATCAGCGTGTGCTCCGCCGCATGGAGCGTGCCGAGGAGCTTCGGCATCTGCTCGAGACCGTCGAGCTGGGCCGGCTCCGGGCTGAACCAGATCGCCTCGGTCTCGAAGGTCGTCTCGGGCATGAGCATCGGGACGATGTCGATCGTCGACCCGTCCCGCACGGACTTGCGCGCGTAGGCGATGACCTGCTCGGAGACCGAGACCCGCCCCCAGCTGAGGTCGACCCCGAGCCGGCGCTCTACCCGCTCGGACTCCTCGATCGTCGTCTCGGTCTCCTTCTTCACCTGCGTGTACCAGTCGACGGCAGCGGGTCGCACGAGCGCGACGCGCCCGTCGAGATCGAGCTCCTCCACGAGGTACTGCTCGCCCAGATGGAGGTACACGGCCCCGTCGTGGACGGTGCTGTACGCGCGCTCGCGCTCGACGAGGCCGAGGAGCGAGCCGGTGCTCGCGTCCACCACCGTGAACGACTCGACGTCGCCGGACCGGAGCGAGAGCCGGGCGGCCGGGTAGTCGCGACCCTTCCAGACGTAGCCGGCAGAGGTCTTCTCCAGCTCCGGCAGAACGGCGGCCCGCTCGAGCGCCTGCGGCCCGAGGGTCTCCGCGTCTGCCTCGTCGAGCGGCGCCTCGAACGCCGCGGAGAGGACGTGCGGGTCGAGGATCCGCGGGTTCGTGTGGTCCACGATCGCGGCCTCGACGCGGCGCGAGAGAAGCGCGTCCGGCTCGCGCGCGAAGAACTGGTCGAGCGCGTCGTCGCTCGCGACGAGCACCGCGAGCCCACGTCCGCGCCGCCCCGCGCGACCCCACTGCTGGCGGAGCGAGGCGATCGTCCCCGGGAAGCCCACCGAGATCGCGCAGTCGAGCAGTCCGATGTCGATCCCGAGCTCGAGCGCGTCCGTCGCCGTGACGCCGAGGAGCTCGCCCTCGACGAGACGGCGCTCGATCTCGCGTCGCTGCCCCGGCGTGTAGCCCGCGCGGTAGGGCGCGAGCCGCTGCCCGGTCTCGCGGCCGACCCGCTCGACCGTGAAGCGGTGGATGAGCTCGGCTGCCTTCCGGCTCTTCGCGAAGCAGATCGTGCGCAGGCCGCGTGAGGTCAGCTCCGAGAGGATGCGCGCGGCGTCGCCGAGCGGGCTCGCGCGCAGACCGAGCTCCGGATCCAGGAGCGGCGGGTTCCAGATGACGACGTCGCGCTCGGACTTCGGCGAGGTGTCCCGCTCGACCACCGTCGCTCGTTCGCCCGTCAGCGCCTCCGCCAGCTCACCCGCGTTCGCGATCGTCGCGGAGGCGAGCAGGAATTGCGGCTCCGCCCCGTATACCCGCGCCAGCCTCCGCAGCCGCCGGAGCACGTTCGCGACGTGCGAGCCGAAGACCCCGCGGTAGACGTGCGCCTCGTCCACCACGACGTAGCGCAGGTTGTGCAGGACGTCTCCCCAGCGGTCGTGGTGCGGAAGGACCCCCACGTGGAGCATGTCCGGGTTGGTCAGGATCAGGTTCGCCCACTTCCGGATCTGCCAGCGCCGCTCGACCTCTGTGTCGCCGTCGTAGATCCCGGGCTTGAGGCCCTTCAGACCGAGCTCCGAGAGCGCGCGCGCCTGGTCCTGCGCGAGCGCCTTCGTCGGTGCGAGGTAGAGCGCCCGCGTCTTCGGCTCGCGCGCGATCGCGTCGAGGACGGGGAGGTTGAAGGCGAGCGACTTCCCGGACGCGGTCCCGGTCGTCACGACGACGTTTTCGCCGCGTCGTGCTGCCTCCCAGGCCTCCGCCTGGTGCCGGTAGAGCGCCGTGACGCCGGTCGCGACGAGCGCGGAGGCGACCCGCGGGTCGAGATCGTCGGGCAGCGGCTCGGTGCGTGCCTCGCGTGCGGGCTCGACCCCGGAGTACGCGATCTCCTCGCCCTCGAGCAGGTCTGTCCAGCCGGCCGCAGCCTCGGTCGCCACCCGCCCAGTGTCGCAGCAGGCTACGACCCTGTCGGTGCGATGCCCGAGCCGCAATATGCGCAGTGCGTCGACTCGCGCGGGATGAGCGACGCACAGAACGGGCAGGCGCCGAGCTCGCGGTTGCGTCGGCGAACGACGTAGTAGCCGACGAGCACGACGAGCCAGAGGGCGACCACGGAAGACAGCAGGTGGCCGTAGACGACCACCGTGTCGCCGATGCTGAAGTTCAAGTAGAGAGGCGCGGAGAAGAGGTCTACGAGCCCGACGAGAGACAGGCCCTCACGGCTCGGGTCGGATCCGGCGTGCTGCGAGAGGATCGACATCGCAAGGCCGGTGACGTTGTCGGCGACGGTCGCCAGCGCGTAGCCCGCCGCGAGCGCGATCGCATACTCGGGCAGCCGCTCCGTCGAGAGAGACGAGATCCACTCACGCATCTGCGACGGTCTGCGTCAGCGCGCTCGAGCAGTGTCGGCAGACCGATGCCTGCACGGGGACCGTGGAGCGACACTCGGGGCAGCTCCGGAACGAGCCTCGCGTGATGCGCCAGCTCGCGTACAGGAGGGCAAGGATCAGCGCGAGCGCGATCGCGTACGAGAGCGTCGTGCCCAAGTGGATCTCGGTTCCGGCAATCGTGAATCCCAGCGGGTCGTCGCCGTCCTCGTCGTAGAGCCTCTGGTGCAGGATCGAGATCGTCTCGAGCCCGATCTCGCGTGCGACCTCGAAGAGCGCGAGCGCAAGCGCAAAAACGATCGCGAGAACCGCGATCCCGCCGTGCGCCATCAGCTCGCGGGGTCTCTGCACCCCGGCCGAGGGTAGAGGCGTGCTCGGCTGGCACTGTCCAGAGGCGCCGTCTACAGGTGCTGCGCGAATGCGCGCTCGTACCGGGCGCGGGAGTGGGCGCCGAAGACTGTCGCGCGCGGCTCGCCGCCGGCGAAGAGGATGACGGTCGGGAGCGAGAGCACGCCGTAGCGGCTCGGCGTCACGAGGCTCTTGTCGACGTTGAGCTTCACGAGGCGGAGGCCATGCTCTTCTGCGATCGCGACGAGGTGCGGCTCGATCGCATCGCACGGCTTGCACCACGGCGCCCAGAAGTCGACGATCACGGGCTCGGCGGACGCGAGCACCTCGACGCTGAACGTCCCGTCGGTGACCTCGTCCACGCTATGCGCGCCCGACCTCGAGGACCATGAGCTCCTCGCCGAACACGACGCGCCCGCCGAACGCTGCTCGAGCCTCTCGCATCCCCTCTTCGCGACCCTCCGGCTCGTCGAGGCGGGGGCCGATGTGGGTCAGAATCAGGGTTCCGACGCCGGCCTCGGCGGCCAGCCGCCCCGCTGAAGCCGTCCCGGTCATGCCTCGGCTCAGGCCGTCCTCGGTCATCGCCCGGTCGGTGTCCCAGCACATGCAGACCAGCATGTCGGCGTCGCCGGCGAGTTCAACGACACTGTCGACGGGCTCGGTGTCTCCGGTGAACACGACCGAGTTGCGCTCGTCGTCGATCCGGTAGGCGATCGACTCGAGCCACGGCTCCGCGTGCACCGTGTCGGCTGCACGTACGGAGAAGCCGTCCTCGTCGAGTGCGAAAGACGCGTCGATGTCGGTCGCGTTGATCTGCGGTGGGCGGCGTGGCAACGTGCCCCCGCGGTTCGCGAAGACCCGCTGGCTCCCAGGATGCTCCACTCTCGCGGTCCAGTCCGGAACGTACGCGCCGCTGGGCGCCACGAATAAGGTGTGCGTGAAGGCCTCGGTCGGGCGGCGGCCCGTACACGTATAGCGGCGACTGGTCGACGTCCTGGTCCCAGCGGGTCAGGACGAAGCACGGGTAGTCCGCGTTGTGGTCGAAGTGGTGGTGGGTGAAGAGCAGCATCGACACCTCGGGCGGCCGACGACCGGCCTTGACCAGCTTGGACGTCGTGGCCGGCCCGCAGTCCACCAGGAGGCTTCGACCCGCGACGTCGAGCAGGTAGGCCGATCCGAACCGGCGGGGAGTGGGCGTGGGAACTCCTGCCCCGAGCAGGGTGACCCTCATGGTCTTCACAGCCGCCCGGTAAGCGCCCGCCAGCGGAGCGTCGGCACCCTCCACATGGCCTCGGCGACGATCGAGCCCGTCATCTTCGACGCCCCGGCGCGGCGCTCGACGAAGCGGATCGGGATCTCGCGAACGCGCAGGCCCTTCCGCAAGACGCGGTACGTCGTCTCGATCTGGAACCCGTAGCCGCGCGCCGCGACGGCGTCCAGGTCGATCGCCTCGAGGGCCTCGCGGCGGAAGCACTTGAACCCGCCCGTGAGGTCGCGCACGCGCACGCCGAGGAGGATCTGCGCGTACAGGCAGCCGCCGCGCGAGACGAAACGGCGCACGAGCCCCCAGTTCTCGGTCCCGCCGCCGCTCACGTAGCGCGACCCGAGCACGAGGTCGGCGTCCTCCGCTGCCTCGAGCAGCCGCGGGACGTCGGCGGGGTCGTGGGAGAAGTCGCAGTCCATCTCGAGGATCAGCTCGACGTCCTCGGCGAGCAGGCGCCGGAAGCCGGCGATGTACGCAGGCCCGATCCCCTCCTTTCGCTCGCGACGAAGCACGGACACCCACGGAAGCCGTTCTGCCAGCTCGACAGCTATGTCTCCCGTGCCATCCGGCGAGCTGTCGTCGATCACGAGCACGCCGTCCCGAGAGGTGTCGAGCACCTCTCCGAGCGCCTGCACCATCGCCTCGAGGTTCTCGCGCTCGTTGTAGGTCGGGAGGCAGACGACGGCGCGGGGCACGTACATATCATCGCCACATGGCCGCGACGATGCCCCGGAACGCCGAGCTCGCCGACCAGCTCGACCTCCTCGCCGACCTCTCCGAGATCCTGGGCGAGGACTCGTTCCGCATCATCGCCTACCGCCGCGCGGCGACCCGCATCCGCGAGTCCACGAGCCCCGTCGCCGAGCTGGCGCTCGAGGGGAAGGCGAAGGAGCTGCCCGGGATCGGGCGGACGATCGAGGAGAAGGTCGTCGAGGTCGTCAACGAAGGCGAGATGTCCGCGCTCACCCGCCGGCGCGAGCGGGTGCCGGTCGGCGTCGTCGACTTCCTCAGGCTCCCCGGCGTCGGGCCGAAGACGGCAGCGCGCATCTGGACCGAGCTCGGCGTCACGAGCCTCGAAGCCCTCCAGCGAGCCGCCGAGGACGGACGCCTGCGCGATCTCTCGGGCCTCGGCCAGAAGAGCGAGGAGAAGATCTTGAAGGCGCTCGAGGCCGGGCTCGGACCGGAGCCCGAGGAGCGGCGCCTTCTCGGAACCGCGCTGCCCGCCGTCCGCCGCGTCGTCGCCGAGCTCGAGGCGCATCCCGCCGCGATCGCGGTCTCCGAAGCCGGCAGCGTCCGCCGTCGCAAGGAGACGGTGCGCGACATCGACGTGATCGCGACCTCGACCGACGCGCCCGCGCTCATCACCGCGTTCTGCGAAGCGGAGTGGGTCGCGGAAGTGCTGGCACGCGGAGATACGAAGGCGACCGTCGGCGCGCACGACGGCCTCCGCTTCGACCTCCGCGTCGTGCCGCACGAGTGCTACGGGAACGTCCTCCAGCACTTCACTGGCTCGAAGGACCACAACATCGCCCTGCGCGAGGACGCCGTGCGGCGCGGGCTCTCGATCTCCGAGTACGGGGTCGCGGTCGTGGAGACGAACGAGGTCGTCGTGCACGCCACCGAGGAGGAGCTGTACGCGTACCTCGGCTACGACCTCGTCCCGCCCGAGCTGCGCGAGGCGAACGGCGAGGTGGCCGCCGCGCGGCAGCACCAGCTCCCGGGGCTGGTCGAGGTCGGTGACCTGAAGGGCGAGATGCACTGCCACTCGAGCTGGTCGACGGACGCCCAGAACACGATCGAGGAGATGGCCATCCGTGCGCAGGAGCGCGGGTACTCGTTTCTCTGCCTCACCGATCACTCGCACTACCTGCGCGGAAAGCGCCTGGAGGCGCAGTGGAAGGAGATCGAAGAGGTCGATGCCCGGCTCGGCCGCGGGTTCAAGGTGCTGCGCGGGATCGAGGTGAACATCCGCTCCGACGGCTCGCTCGACGTCGAGGACGAGGTGCTGGCCGAGCTCGACTGGGTCGTCGCCTCGATCCACACCGCATTCGACCGCTCGCCGACCGAGCGCATACTCGGCGCGCTCGACAACCCGCACGTCGACTGCATCGGGCACCTGACCGGGCGGCGCCTGCTCAAGCGGCCTGGCGCCGATCTCGACATCGAGCGTGTCGTCGAGCGCGCTGCGGCGACCGGCACCGCGCTCGAGATCAACTCCCAGCCCGACCGGCTCGACATGCGCGACACGCACGCACGGCTCGCCGGTGAGGCGGGAGTCAGGATCCCCGTGAACACGGACGCGCATTCGGTGGGCGCGCTCGGCCACGCCGAGCTGGGCGTCGCGCAGGCGCGTAGGGCGTGGCTCTCGAAGGAGCAGATCCTGAACACGCGCACGTGGGCGCAGATCTCGAAGCTGCGGAAGTGAGCCGGTGGCGCGCGAGGGCGACGCAAGCGTCGCCCCTACGAAACCCAGGCCGCTCACCGGCTCGTAGGGGCGAGGCTCGCCTCGCCCTCGCCGAAAGCAGGCTCCCGTGACCTCGTTTCGCGATGACGGCGCGGCCACGCTCGACTGGGTCGCCTCGTACCTCGAGGGCGTACGCGATCGCCCTGTGCTCGCGCAGGTCGCGCCCGGCGCCGTGCGTGCCGCGCTGCCCGCCGCACCGCCGGAGGAGCCGGAGCCTTTCGCGGCCGTCCTCCGCGATCTCGACGAGGTGCTGATGCCTGGGATCACGCACTGGCAGAGCCCGCGTTTCTTCGCGTACTTCGCTACGACCGGCTCGGAGCCGGGCATTCTTGCCGAGCTCCTGATCGCGGGACTGAACCAGGTCGGGATCCTCTGGCGCACGTCGCCCGCGCTCCAGGAGCTCGAGGAGGTGACGCTCGACTGGCTCGCGCAGCTCCTCGGGCTTCCCGCCGGCCTGCACGGCCACATCGAGGACACCGCCTCGACCAGCACGCTGGTCGCGCTGGCGGTCGCCCGCGCCGCTCATCCCGGCCGCACGCGTCGTCGTCTGCTCCGAGCACGCGCACTCGTCCGTGGACAAGGCGGCCAAGCTGCTCGAGCTCGAGCTCCGCAAGGTGTCCGTCGACGACGCCTTCCGGATGCGCGCCGACCAGCTCGATCTCGAGGACGCGTGTGCCGTCGTCGCGACGATCGGGACGACCTCCTCGACGTCAGTCGACCCGGTGCCCGAGATCGCCGAGCGCTGCGAGGCAGAGAGCGTCTGGCTGCACGTCGACGCCGCCTACGCAGGACCGGCCGCTGTGTGCCCCGAGCTCCGCGACCGCTTCGTCGGTTGGGAGCGCGCCGACTCCCTCGTCGTCAACCCGCACAAGTGGCTCGGCGTCCCGATGGACTGCTCGACCCTCTGGACGCGCAACCCCGAGGCATTTCGCGACGCGTTCAGCCTCGTCCCCGAGTACCTGCGCGTGACAGAGGAGGTCGCGAGCCTGAGCGAGTACAGCCAGGTACTCGGTCGCCGGTTCCGCGCGCTCAAGCTGTGGGCCGTTCTCCGCTGCTACGGGCGGTCCGGGCTCCAGGAGCGCATCCGCGCGGCGGTCTCGCTCGCCGAGCGGTTCGAGGAGTGGGTGCGCGCCGATCCGGACTGGGAGGTCGTCGCGCCGCGGCCGTTCTCCGTCGTCTGCTTTCGCCTCCGCGGCTCGGACGATGAGAACGAGCGCCTGCTCGAGCGCGTGAACGCGACCGGCGAGATCTTCATCTCGCACACGCGCCTGGCCGACAGGTACGTGCTCAGGCTTGCGATCGGCAGCTTCCGCACGACCGAGGACGACGTGCGCCTCGCGTGGGACGTGCTGCGGAGGGAGTCGACGGCCTTGTGAGTGAGCGTCTCTGGGGCACGTACCTCCTCGGGGTGGAGCCGATCCTCGTGTTCGAGCACGACGGCGCGCTCGTGCTTTCGCTTGCCGAGGTCCCGCCTGGGTTCGCGGCGCGGGCGGTGCCGGCCGCGGACGGATTCCGGCTTGAAGGCGGCGATCTCGACGGCGCGTCGCTCGTCTTCGCCGAGGGCGACCCGTGTCCGGGCGGCGTGCTCGCCGGCGTGCTCGGGTTCGAGCGGGCTCCGGAGGGCTACGAGCTCCCGGGTGGCCGCGGGCTCGATGCACCCCCGCTCGAGCTCGACCCCGACGAAGAGACGAGGTACGAGCGCCTGCTCGCCGAGCTGCTCGAGAGCCCGGACGGCGACTGGCTCGAGCTCGGCGACGACCGTCCGCGCTGGCGCTTCGTCGAATGGCTCACGCGACAGGACGCCGTGATCTTCCACGGCTCGCCCAAGCCCGACATCGACGTCTTCCTGCCGGTGCGCAGCTCGATCGAGGTGATGGATCACGCAGGCAAGGGCAACCTGGCGGCGGTCTACGGGACGCCGGTGGGCCTGTGGGCGCTGTGGTTCGCCGTCCTCGACCGGTCGCGCCTTCGTGGCACGATCCGAAACGGCGTCCAGCGCTGGACCGACCGCGATGGGCGTCCCCTCGACCTCTACTTCTTCTCCGTCGACCACTCGCACGTGGGCGACGACATCTGGCGCTCCGGAACCCTCTACCTGCTCCCGCGCGACTCGTTTCAGCCGAGCCCGTTCTTCCCCGGCGGGCCGGACTCGAACGAGTGGGCGAGCCCGAAGGAGGTCAGGCCGCTCAAGCGCCTCGCCGTCGATCCGGAGGACTTCCCCTTCCGCGACCGGGTCGGTGGTCACGACGACTCGGAGGTCATCCGCGGCGAGGAGATCTCGGGCGTCGTCTTCGATCGGGTTCGGCGCGCGATCCGGGTTCCGGGCGGCTTCGACCTCGCACTCGAGTGGGACGAGGACGTGGCCGCAGTGCTCGACGAGTATCTCGCTCTGTCGCGGAAGTACATGCCGGACGTGGATCGCCGGCTGGTCGACTCGACGCTGGAGATACGCGGCCCGGCCGGCTTCCTCCAGTCGTTCGAGAAGTCGCTCGAGCGACGCGGGATCGAGGTCGAGTCAGCGTGAGAGATCGAGAATCTCGGTCGCTGCGCTGACGCTCAGAGGCGTTCGCGCGGCTGGGACATCTCGGGACCTCCCTACGATGCGCGCGTGCGCATCGTCGCGATCGGCCTCGTCGCCGGGGTCTTCTCCGCGCTCTTCGGGGTCGGCGGCGGGATCGTCGCGGTGCCGCTGCTCGTGCTCTTCCTCGACCTTCCCGAGCGCGTCGCGACGGCGACCTCGCTCGGCGCGATCGGCATCACCGCGCTCGCGGGAATCGTCGTCTTCGGCGTCCGTGGAGACGTGGACGTCGGCTACGCGGCGCTCGTGGGGATCCCCGCGGTGGCAGGCGCGCTCGCCGGGACGTGGCTCCAGCAGCGCATCTCGGCCGCGACCATCTCCTACGGCTTCGTGCTGATCCTGACCGGGATCGGCCTCTGGCTCCTATGGCCGTGACTGTCTCGACCGTCGTGCTCGCGCTCGCTCTCGGCGTTGCCGCCGGCGTGCTCTCCGGGCTCTTCGGGATGGGCGGCGGGATCCTGTTCGTGCCCGCGCTCGTCGCTCTCGGTCTCGGCCAGCTGGAGGCGCAGGCGACCTCGCTTCTCGCGATCCTGCCGACGGTCGCGGCGGGCGCGTGGAACCAGCGGCGCTACGGGAACCTCCGGCTGCGTCTGGCGCTCCAGCTCGGGTTCGCGTCGATCGCGGGTGTCGCCGCGGGTGCGCTTGTCGCGATCAGCCTTCCGGAAGCGGTCCTGCGCCGCCTGTTCGCCCTGCTCCTGCTGGTCGTGGCCGTTCAGCTTGCGCTGAACACGTACCGCACGCGCCCGAGCTACCCTCAGCAATCGTGACCCGCGTCGTCGCCCTCGTAGCCGCGGTCCTCGCCCTCTCGACCGCGCTCGCCGCAGCCGCTCCGCCGCCGCGCACCGCAACCACGGGGTCGAGCGCCGCTCTCATCCGCATCGTCATTCCCGGGCAGGACTCCATCTCGGTCGGCGAGCTCGAGTGGCCGACGAACCTCAAGGCGGACGTACAGTCCTTCGCGTACCCGGACGACGGCTCGATCGTCACGATCGGACGCTCGAAGGCGCAGGTCTCGGCCCAGCCCGGCCAGTCGGCTGCGTCGCAGGCGCTCGCAGAGGTGATCGTGCTCTCGCTCTTCAACGGCGAGGTCACCGCCGCGCAGGTCACGGCGTCGACGAGCGCCGGAGCCAGCGTGCGCTCGGCGGGCGGGACCGCGGACGCCTCCTCGGTGCAGGGGCTGCGAGCTCTCGACAGCGACGTCTCGACGTCTCCCGGCGCGACGGCGGCGTTGTCGGACTGGGGCATGCTGACCGTGCTCTCCGAGACCAGCGGAAGCGCTCCCACCGGACCGCCGCGGGCGCAGTCGGACGTCGTCGCCCTCCGGGTACAGCTGCTGGCCGAGCACGGAGGCCTGCCGGCCGGGAGCGAGATCGTGGTCGCCACCGCCCATACGGTGGCCGTCGCAGCGCCCGGTAAGCCTCCGCGTCCGGGCAAGCGTCCCGAGCCGCCTCCCGACGATCCGAGCCCACCGACCGCGCCCGAGCCGGAGACGACGGACGAGCCGGTTCCCGGGGGCCCCGTCCTCGTCGCACCGGAGGTCTCGGCCAGGCTCTCGGCCGGTGGGTACGTGTTCCCGATCTTCGGCCCCGTCTCGTTCGGCGACAGCTTCGGGGGGCCGAGGGCGAACATCCCAGGCGGCTGGCACCACGGGGAGGACATCTTCGCGCCCATGGGCGCGCCGATCCTCGCGGTCGCCGACGGGACGATCCACACCGTCGGCTTCATCAAGCTCGGCGGCTACCGCTTCTGGCTGCGCGACGACAGCGGCAACGAGTTCTACTACGCGCACCTTTCCGCGTACACGCCGCTCGCGGTCGACGGCAAGCGCGTCGAGGCGGGTGACGTGATCGGCTTCGTCGGAGACACGGGCGACGCCGACGGCGGGTCGCCGCACCTCCACTTCGAGATCCACCCGGCCGCGATGCTCGGGCTCGGGTACGACGGCGTCGTCGCGCCGTACCCGATCCTCATGGCGTGGCGCCGCGCCGCGGACATCTCGTTCTCCGCGGGCAGGATCTTCGTCCCGACGGGTCCAGGAGCCGATGCTCTCCCGCCCCCGGGAGCGGTGCTCCTCCAGGCCGACGACATCTCCCCGACGAGCGGCCTCGTGCCGAACGGGCTCGAGCGTGCGCTCATGGACGAGCGCCCGCAGGCTCCGGGCGGCTAGCTAGATCTCGGTCGTCGGGACGTCGCCGTTGCCGGCGTCCTCGCCGAGCGCCTCGGCGTAGTCCTCGAACCCGTCGCCGTTCTCTCCGGCCACGCGACTCATGATCCACTCGCGCGTCGCCGCACCCGTCCACGGGTTGTAGAGCACGCCCAGCGTCACGCCGGTGAGCAGGATCACGCGGTTGCGCGTCTTGTGCTCCTTCTTGCCCTGGAGACGGTCGGTCGCGGTCGAGATCTCGGACACGAGATCCTGGAGCTCGTTCTGGAAGTCCTTGTCGGAGACCTTCTCGGCCTTGCCCTTGACGCCCTGACTCTTCGCGATCTGGCTGTAGATGCCTCGCGCAGCGATGAAGGCTGCGACCAGGTCCTCGCGGAGCTCCGGATCCTCCATCGCCCGCTTCACGTACGGGCGCAGAGCCTCGACGGCCAGCACCGGCTTCTCTTTGGTCCTTGCCATGCGAACTACCACCTTTCCTCGACTGGGTTCGAAGTATGTCGGCTACGATCGCCTGGGTGCGGGGGTTCCTGTTCCTGCTGCATCCGAAACGCCTCCTTGCGCTCATCGCGGGTGTTCTCGGGGGGCTGCTGTACGTCTGGTTCGCCGCGGTCCGCGCCGTGCCGGACGTGAAGCGGCGCAAGGCGGCGATGCGCGAGCGCTGGCGGAATCGCGAGCGCCCGGATAGCACGGGCGATTCGCTTCCACCACGCGGTTAGCATCCCGCCGTGCAGCCGAAGGGGCTCATCTGCGCGGGGGGCGAGGCGACGCGGCTCGGCGAGCTGACCCGCGTCACGAACAAGCACCTGCTTCCGGTCGGGAGCTGGCCGATGATCTACTACCCGCTCCAGCTCCTCCAGCTCGCGGGGATCCGGGAGGTCCTCGTCGTCACCGGCAAGGGCCACGCCGGACAGATGATCGACCTCCTCGGCGACGGGAAGCTCGCCTCGCGGGGCGGCGCCGAGGCGATCCTCGAGCTCGATCTCACCTACAAGGTGCAGACCGAGCCCGGTGGGATCGCGCAGGTCGTGGGCATGGCGCGCGATTTCGCCGGCGGGACGCCGCTCGTCGTCGTGCTCGGGGACAACCTCTTCGAGCGCGCGCAGAGCGAGGCGATCGCCGAGTGGGCGGAGGACGGGACGCGGGCGCGCATCTTCGTGAAGGAGGTCGACGACCCGGAGAACTTCGGCGTCGTCGTCTACGACGGCGACGGCACGGTGAGCGACATCGTCGAGAAGGCAGGCGTCGTCGACACGCGCTACGACGCGCCGCCGAGCTCGCACGCGGTCGTCGGTCTCTACTGCTACCCGCCCGACGTGTACGACGTCATCGTGCGCCTCGAGCCGTCCTCGCGCGGCGAGCTCGAGATCACCGACGTCAACCGCCACTACGCGCAGCAAGGACGGCTCGACGCGATCGAGGTCAAGGGCTGGTGGGAGGACGCCGGCAAGCACTGGCAGCACCTCGCGGACATCGGGCACCGGATCGAAGAAACTGGTGTGAACAATGAGTCGTAACCACGCGACCCGCGGCCGCGAAGCGGCCGCCTTTAGGGAATTTCGCGCGACCGGGATCCGCGCTAGCGGATACCAGTCTTGCGCCAAGTAGAGATGCTCGAGGGCGTGCTCCGGGTTCCGCTCGTCAGGCGCGAGGACGAGCGAGGCTGGTTCTGCGAGCTCCGTCGGGACAGTGCTCTGCCGAGCCCGGCGCCGCAGACGAATGTCGTCTTCTCGCGTGCGGGCGTCGTGCGCGGGCTTCACTACCACCTGCGCGGCCAGTCCGACCTCTTCGCGTGCCTGAACGGCATGGCCCGCGTCGTCGTGCTCGACCGAGACACCGGCGAGACGTTCTTCGAGGACATCGGCGACGACAACCCGGTCGCGATCTACGTCCCCGGCCACCACGGGCACGGCTACGAGGCGCTCACGGACTGCCTCGTCTGCTACCACGTCACCGCCGAGTACGACTCCGCCGAGCCCGACGAGCACACGATCGCCTGGAACGACCCGCGCGTCGCCCACCTATGGAGCACGAGCACGCCGATCCTCTCAGCGCGCGACGCCGCCGTCGGACCCTGATCACCGGCGCGGGCGGCCAGCTCGGCCGCGCGCTGCAGGAGGCGTTCGCCGACGACGAGCTCGTGCCGCTCACACGCGCCGACTGGGACGTGAGCGAGCCTCCGCCCGATGCCGCCCGCGGCCCTCTCGACCTCGTCCTGCACACCGCGGCGTGGACGGACGTGGACGGCGCCGAGGCCAACCCGCAGGGCGCTGCGGCAGTGAACGTCGGCGGGACCGCGAACGTCGCGTCCCTCGGAGCTCCGCTCGTCGCCTTCTCGACCGATTACGTCTTCGACGGGCGCAAGCGCGAGCCGTACGTCGAGTCGGACGGCCCGAGCCCGCTCTCCGCCTACGGGCGGACGAAGCTGCACGGCGAGGCCGCTGCCGGCACCGACGCGTGGGTCGTGCGCACGTCCTGGCTCTTCGGCCCGACCGGGCACAACTTCGTACGCACGATGCTGCGGCTCGGAGGTGAACGTGACGAGGTCTCCGTCGTCGTCGACCAGCGCGGCTGCCCGACCTACGTGGGGCACCTCGCGACCGCCGTGCGAGAGCTCGTGGACGAAGACCTGCCGCGCGGCGTCTGGCACCTCGCAGCGGACGGCGAGTGCACGTGGGCCGACTTCGCGGAGGCGATCTTCGCGGAGGCGGGGCTCGACTGCCGGGTGCGTCGCGTCACGACCGACGAGCTCGGGCGACCCGCGCCGCGCCCGGCAAACAGCGTCCTCCGCAGCGAGAAGCCGGCCGCTCCGACGCTCCCGCACTGGCGCGAAGGACTCCGCGCCTGCCTCGAAGCGCTCGAAGTGCCCGCAGATGAGGATGCCTGATCGAAAATTCCCGCGGGCCGGATGGCGGCCACAACACGGCGCCGGATCGCCACCCGCGCGCGTCGCACAGGCGTCCAGCCTGCACGACGCGTACGGACGGCGCCCGGCTTGGTCGTGACCGCCCCCGACTGCGCGCCAATTTCCGATCAGGCATCCCGCGGTAGCCTTCCGCGGATGCGCCTACTCGTGACCGGCGGGGCCGGCTTCATCGGCTCGAACTTCGTCCACTACTGGCTCGAGCGCCACCCCGACGACCACGTCGTCGTCTACGACCTGCTCACCTACGCGGGGAACCGCGCGAGCCTCGCCGACGTCGAGGAGCGCATCGTGTTCGTCCAGGGCGACATCGCCGACCTCGAGCTCGCGCAGAAGACGATCGAGGACGAAGGCGTGGACACGGTCGTGAACTTCGCCGCCGAGTCGCACAACAGCCTCGCGGTCCTCGACCCGGGCCTCTTTGCGCGAACGAACGTGCTCGGCACGCAGCTCCTGCTCGAGGCTGCGCGCGCTACCGGCGTGGAGCGTTTCCACCACATCTCGACCTGCGAGGTGTTCGGGGACCTCGCGCTCGACTCGGACGAGGTCTTCACCGAGGACTCCCCGTACCGCCCGCGGACGCCCTACAACGCCTCGAAGGCCGCCGCCGACCACTACGTGCGCGCGTACCACGAGACCTTCGGCGTCCCGATCACGATCACGAACTGCTCGAACAACTACGGCGCGTACCAGTTCCCGGAGAAGGTCTTGCCGCTGTTCGTCACGAACGCGCTCGACGACCTCCCGCTGCCGATGTACGCGTCGACGCAGAACAAGCGCGAGTGGCTGCACGTGCTCGACCACTGCAGTGCTATCGACCGAGTGCTGCAGGAGGGGCGCCTAGGCGAGACGTACAACGTCGGCTCCGGGGTCGAGGCGACGATCGAGGAGCTGGCCGACCTCGTGCTCGAGCTGACCCGCAAGCCGGCGTCGCTGAAGACGATCGTCCCCGACCGGCCGGGCCACGATCGCCGCTATCTCCTCGAGGCCTCGAAGCTCCGAACGGAGCTCGGCTGGACGCCCGCTCACGGGTTCGGCGACGGGGTCGCCGAGACCGTCGAGTGGTACGCGGCGAACCGCGCCTGGTGGGAGCCGCTCAAGGAGCGCGCGCCCGTCGAGGAGACCGCCTGGCGCTGACGTCAAGGGGGCATCGAGAGAGCCCCGCGCGCTGCCGAAACACGTTCCTTAACGATATGTCGCTAGCCTGGACATACGTCGTGCGGATCTCGGCTGTTCTTGCGGCCCTCGTCGCGGTCGTCGCAGCGGCGGCCTCGGCACAACCAGCGCCCCCGGCAGGTGAGGCGCTGTTCGTCGTGTCCGGCCACGGCTGGGGGCACGGAGTGGGCATGCCCCAGTACGGCGCCTACGGGATGGCGCTCGAGGGCCGCTCGCACAAGGAGATCCTCGCGCACTTCTACATCGGGAACGACGCTCGGGCGTGCGGGCACGAAGAAGCTGCGTGTGCTGCTTTCCGAGGGACGCATGGCGGTCTCGCTGACGTCCCCGGGCGCGTTTTCCGTCGTGGACGGCCTCGGGGCGAAGACCGCGCTGCCGAGAGGTGCGCTCACGCTCAGGCCCAACCTCGTGTTCAAGGGCCCGAAGGGGAAGGTCAAGGCCAGGTCGCCGCTCCTCGTCCGGCCGGGGAAAGGCGGGCCGCTGACCTTCGACGGGACACCGTTTCGCGGCGCCCTCGAGCTGACCGTCCAGAACGGCTACCTGCGGGTCATCAACGTCATCTCGCTGGACGAGTACATCCAGGGCGTCGTCGCGAACGAGATGCCGTTCTCGTGGCCCTCCGAGGCGCTCGAGGCGCAGGCGATCGCCGCCCGCACGTACGCGCTCACGAGCGTCCAGAAGGGGAAGCCGTACCACCTCTACGCGGATGTTCGCGATCAGGTCTACCGCGGCGTCGCCGCCGAGACCGAGCGGACGAACGACGCCGTCCGGGCCACCGCGGGCAAGGTCGTCCTCTACGGCGGGAAGCTCGCGAGGACGTTCTACTTCTCGAGCTCGGGCGGCAAGACGGCGAACGCGGCCGACGTGTTCGGCAGCCCGTCGCCCTACCTCGTCTCGCGGCCGGATCCGTGGGACCGGCTTTCCCCGCACCACAGCTGGGGGCCGATCCTGCTCGGCGCGCGGACGGTCCAGTCGAAGTTCGGCGTCGGCGCTCGGGTGGTCGACGCCGTGGGAGTGCCGACGTCCTCGGGCCGCCTGAAGACGTTCACGCTCCAGACGCTCGAGGGGCCGTCGAAGATCCCGGTCACGCTCCTGCGCACGAGCCTCGGCCTCCGCTCGACGTGGGTGACGATCGGCGTCCTCCGCCTCGACCCGCCCGTCGGGCCGGCCGTCCTCGGCACGCCGCTTCGGCTCACCGGGGTCGCGCGCGGCCTCGCGGCGCCGGCGCTCGCCGCCTCCGTGGACGGTGGCAGCAACTGGTCGAAGGTCGGCCCCGTCTCGCGGGATGCCACCGGTGCCTTCTCGATCGACGTCAAGCCCACGCGCACGACGCGCTACCGCCTGCAGGTGAAGGAGGGCGTGTCGCCGCCGATCCTCGTCCGGGTGGTCGGAAAGTGATCCGGCGCACTCTCCTCGTGACGCTCGCTCTCGGTGCGACGCTCGTTGCTCCGGCCGTTGCGGAAGGCAAGCGCGTGGCGATCGGCCTCGCGCCGGGCGCGAATCCCACCGAGGTCGCGGCCGCGGTCGAGCGCAGGACCGGCAAGCGCCCCGTGCGCCTGAGCCCGATCCCCGCGCTCGTCACCGACGTGCCGGCCGGCGTCTCGCTGCGCGGGATCCGCGGGATCCGCTACGTCGAGAACGCGTTCTCGCGGCGGCTCGCGTTCACGCCGACCGACCCGCTGGCCTCGAAGCAGTGGTACATCGCCAAGAGCCGCTTCTACGAGAGCTGGCCGACCTTGCCGCCGCTCTTCGGCGTGCCGGTCGCCGTGATCGACTCCGGCGTCGACGCGAACCACCCCGAGCTCGCGAAGAAGATCTCCGGTTCGCGGAGCTTCGTCGGTGGCTCCCCGCTCCAGGACGCGTCCGGGCACGGGACGTTCGTGTCCGGGATCATCGCGGCCGGGCTCGACAACGGGATCGGCATCGCCGGTCTCGCGCCCTCGGCCGACCTGATCGTCGCGAAGGTCGTAACGCCTTCTCGGGAGATCCCGGTCGAGGCCGAGGCGAAGGCGATCCGCTGGGCCGTGAGCCAGGGCGCTCGCGTGATCAACCTCAGCTTCGGCGGCGTTCGCGACCCGGTCGACCCGAGCCGCGACACGTTCTCGCAGCTCGAGGCCGACGCGGTCGCGTACGCGGTCTCCAGGGGAGTCGTCGTGGTCGCGGCGGTCGGGAACGGCGACCAGGCGCCCGGGATGCCGTGGCCGTACGCGAGCTATCCGGCCGCGCTGCCGCACGTCCTCGGCGTGAGCGCGGTCAACGAAGCCGGGAGCGTGCCGAAGTATTCGAACCGCGACCAGATCTACAACGACATCGCGGCACCGGGCGACAGGATCCTCTCGATCCTTCCCCGCACCATGACCTCGCGCTTCCCGGCCTGTTCCGAGCAGGGCTACTCGAGCTGCGGGCCGGACGAGTACCGGGAGGCGCAGGGAACGTCCTTCGCCGCGCCGCTCGTGACCGCAGCCGCCGCGCAGCTCCTAAGCGTGCGCCCCGGTCTACATCCCGACCAGGTGACGCGGATCCTCCAGCACACCGCTGTCGACTTGACGCCCCAGACGGGCTGTGTGCTCTGCAGCCTGGGCCGGGACGAGCACTCGGGGTGGGGGCGGCTCGACGTTGCGGCCGCGCTCGACGCGATCGAGGAGCCCCTGCCGATGCGCGACCGCTACGAGACGAACGACGACGTCGGGAAGCGTGCCGCCTTCTTCTCGCGCTCGAGCCGACGGTTGAAGGCGACCGTCGACTTCTGGGACGACCAGGACGACGTGTATGCGGTCCGCCTCCAGGCACGGCAGCGCGTCTGGGTCTCGCTCGCGGCGGGCGATAGCGCCGACCTCAGCCTCGCCCTCTGGCTCCCGCAGACGCGCTCGGTCACGAACGTCCCGAGCGTGCGGCATCGGGCAAAGCTCTCCGCGCGGCCCGGCGGGCACGAGCACATCGCCTTCACGGCGCCGGCGACGGGCACCTACTACTTCCACGTGCGGATCTCGAGCCCCGGCCACGCCGGCTATCGCCTCACGTACGTGAAGCGCAAGCTTGTTTCGCGCCCGTCGCGTACATAAGAAGCCTTGATCCCTGACTACGGCGGCGCGAGCAGCTCGTCCTCGGGGACCTCGCGCAGCACACGCGCGGGGTTCCCGACGACGACAGTCCTCGGCGGAACGTCGCGCGTCACGACGGCGCCGGCGCCGACGAACGCGTCCTCTCCGATCTCGACGCCTGGACAGAGCACGGCGCCGCCGCCGACCCGCGCGCCGCGGCGGATCGTGGGGCCCTTCTTGAGCGCGTGGCGCTTCTCGGTCCTGCCCATGAAGTTGTCGTCCGTGGTCACGACGCAGGGCGAGATGAAGACGTCCTCCTCCAGCGTCGACTTCGTCGTGATGTAAGCGTTCGCCTGAACCTTCGTCCGTGCGCCGATCGTGGTGTCGCTCTCCACGAGCGATCCGCGCCCGATGACGACCTCGGCGCCGATCGTCACCCGCTCGCGGATGCAGGACTGATCGCCGAGGATCACGCCTGCGCCGATCGTCGAGCCGGCGAAGACGATCGCGCCCGTCGAGACGACGGCGCCGGCGCCGATCTCCGTCGGCGCAAGCGGCTCCCGCCTCGCCGTCGACCGGCGCGAGAGCACGGGCTGCTTGCCCACCACCGCGTTCTCCATGATCTTGACTCCATCGCCGAGGACGGTCCCGGAGTGGACCGTCGCGGTCGGATGGATCTCAGTTGCCATCGAGCGAGGTCGTCAGCATGTCGAGCGCACGCACGACCCGCGCACCGTCCGCGGCCACCTTGCGCCGGTCGCCTTCGCCCGCGACCAGCTGCAGGAACTCGGCGCATTCGAGCTTCAGCGGCTCGTCGTTCGCGATCCGCGGGCTGAAGATGTCGCCGGTCCGCGTCTGCCACTCGCCGTAGCGGTCGGACGGCCGCCACGGCCCCTTCTCGTACACGGTCACCTTCCGCTCGAGCTCCATGTCGTCGAACACGACCATCTTCTCGGTGCCGACCACGGTGATCTTCCGCATCTTGTGCGGGTCGAGCCACGACAGGTGCATGTGCGCGATCTTCCCCGACGGGAAGCGGAGGTAGCAGAAGACGACGTCCTCGACCCCGCGTGTGAGGAAATCGCGGCCCTGCGCGACGGCGGTCTCCGGGTCCTCGTCGAGGAGGTAGAGGATCACGGACAGGTCGTGCACGCCGAGCGACCAGAGCGCGTTCTCGTTCGAGCGGATGATTCCGAGGTTCTGGCGGTTCCCGTACACGCACAGCACCTGGCCGAGCTCGCCCGCCGCGACCATCTCCTTCACGCGCCGGATGCCCGGGTGGTACAGGAGCAGGTGACCGGGCATGAGCACGAGGTCGCGCTCCTCGGCGAGGGCGACGAGCTCGTCCATCTCCTGTGCCCGCGTGGCCGGCGGCTTCTCGACGAGGACGTGCTTGCCCGCAGCGAGCGCGCGTCGTGCGAGGTCGAAGTGGGTCGTGACCGGGGTCGCGACGACGACGGCGTCGAGCGAGTCGTCTGCGAGGAGGTCGTCGAAGCTCGTCGTGAAGCGCGCCTGCGGGTACCGCTCGGCGAGCTCGCCCCGGCCAGGATCCTCGTCGCAGAGCCACGAGAGCTCGCCGAGCTCCGCGAAGTTGCGGGCGAGGTTCGGGCCCCAGTGGCCCAGTCCCGCAACGCCGACGCGCACAGTCACAGCTTCCAGACCTTCTCGGATTCCTTGCCGTTCGCGCCGGTCGCGTTTCGCAGGTCGACCACGAGCGCGGAGTCCTCGACCAGCCGGTCGTAGTCGATGCTCGAGTGGTTCGTGACGACGACGACGCAGTCGTACGCGGGCGGATCGAGCTCGACGGAGCTCATCGCGAGGCCGTTCTGGGCGAAGGAAGGGACGTGCGGGTCGTGGTACGAGACGTCGGCGCCGGCGTTCTCGAGCAGCGAGATCAGCTTCACGGCCGGCGACTCGCGCGTGTCCCCGATGTCCGGCTTGTACGCGACGCCGAGGACGAGGATCTTCGAGCCCTTGAGCGACTTCTGCGAGTGGTGGTTCAGCGCCTGCGACACGACCGAGCGGCAGAAGTACGGCATCGACTCGTTGATCTTCCCGGCGAGCTCGATGAACTCGGTGTAGAAGCCGTACTCGCGCGCCTTCCACGTGAGGTAGAAGGGGTCGATCGGGATGCAGTGGCCGCCGAGGCCCGGGCCCGGCTTGAAGGACATGAACCCGAACGGCTTCGTCGCCGCCGCGTCGACGACCTCCCAGACGTCGATGTCCATCCGGTCGCAGAGCTGCGCGAGCTCGTTGACGAGCGCGATGTTCACGGAGCGGAAGATGTTCTCGAGCAGCTTCGTGAGCTCGGCTGCCTCGGGCGACGAGACCGTGTGCACCGTGTCCATCGCGCCTGCGTAGACGGCGGCTGCGGCCGCGGTCGAGGCCGCGTCGATTCCGCCGACGATCTTCGGCACGTTCTTCGTCGTCCAGTCCGTACGCCCCGGGTCGACGCGCTCCGGGGAGAACGCGAGGTGGAAGCCGTCTCCCGCCTTCAGACCGCTGCCCGCCTCGAGAACCGGTAGCAGTCGCTCGCGCGTCGTGCCCGGGTAGGTCGTCGACTCGAGGATGACGAGGTGCCCCTGGCGCAGGCGCTTCGCGATCTCCTCGGCGGCCGACAGCAGGATCGAGAGGTCCGGCTCCCGCTGGCGCGAGAGGGGCGTCGGGAGCGCGATGACGATCACGTCCGCGTCGCGCAGCTCGTCGTAGTCGGTCGTCGCCGCGATCTTCCCTTCGGAGACAAGGCGAGACGAGGCTCTCCGGAGAGACGTCCCCGATGTAGCTCTCGCCGCGGTTCAGCTGCTCGACGCGCGCTGAGTCGATGTCGACGAGCAGGACTGTTTTCCCCCCGACGGCCAACACTTCGCGCAAGGGGAACGCCGACGTAGCCGGCGCCCACGATGGCGACATCGCGCTTCATCGGCCGGGGATCGTAGCGAGCAGCACGCCCGCGATCCGGCCGGACGCACGTTCGTCTCCGTACAGCTGCGGCCGCAGGTCGGGCATCCTCGCGTGCTTCACGGCCAGGATGATCGCGTCGGGATCGTCGTCGACGAGCACGTTCGCGCCCACCTCGACCGTCTCCACCCACTCGGTGGAGGGCCGCAGGGTCACGCAGGGCACGCCGTACCAGTACGCCTCCTTCTGCAGGCCGCCCGAGTCGGTCGCGATGACGCGCGCCTGCGAGGCGAGCGACGCGAGCTCGAGGTAGGAGAGCGGATCGGTGACGTGCACGCTCTCCTCGACCCTGATCCTCTCTTTGCGGATCTGCTCGCGCGTGCGCGGATGCGCGGGGAAGACCACGCGCTCGCCGAGCCGGTTCAGCCCGTCGATGATGCGCCCGAGCCGCGGCTGGAAGACATTCGCCTGCCGGTGGACGGTCGCGACGACGTAGGTCCCGGGCTCGAACGGGATCGGGTAGCGCTCGCGCGCGATGGGTGCGAAGCGGGCGCTCGCCTCGGCCATGACGTCGCCGACGACGTGCGCCTGGCCGAGAACGCCCTCCTCCATGAGGATCGCGCGCGCGCGGTCGTTCGGGCAGAAGAGCAGCCAGGCGATGCGGTCGACCTCGATCCTGGCGTGCTCCTCGGGCATCGACATGTCGCCGCTCCGCAGTCCGGCTTCGACGTGCGCGACGGGGATGGACGCCTGCGCGGCGGCACGTGCACCCGCGAGCGTCGAGTTGGTATCGCCGTAGACGAGGACGATGTCGGGGGCTTCGGCGCGGATCACGGCCTCGATCGCGGGCGTCATCACCTCGGTATCGGCGGTGCGCAGCCCGAGGCGATGGCGCGGCTCCGGCAGGCCGAGCTCCCTGATGAAGACCTCCGATAGCGCATTGTCGTAGTGCTGCCCCGTGTGGACGACGACCTCGTCGATTCCGACCAGGAGGAACCCGACCGAGAGCGGCGCGCTCTTCACGAGCTGCGGTCGGTTTCCGACGACGGTGAGAACCTTCACGGCGCCGGGAGACTAGACGGCGTGACGGCCGAGACTTCCTGCAGGAGCTCGGAGATCTCGTCTGCGCTGACGCTGTCCCGGGCGGTTGCGAAGCTAGCCGGGTGCTCCCGGACGAGAGCGAAGTCCTTGCGCGCCTGCTGGCGTGGGGCGAGGAACAGGAGGTCATCCGCGCACTCGTCCTGACGAGCTCGCGCGCGCGGCAGGACGACACCGTCGACCCGCTCTCGGACTACGACGTGATCGTGGCCGTGCGTGACGTCGACTCGTTCGCAGCGGGCTACGGCTGGGAGACCGCGATCGGCCTCCCGCTCGCGCGCTGGGGCGACGAGAGCGCGCTGCTCGGCGAGAGAACAGTCTTCCGCGGCGTCGTCTACGACGACGGAGTGAAGGTCGACTACACGTTCTGGCCCGAGCCGCTGCTCGACCGGGTCGCCGACGCTCCCGAGCTGCCCGACTGCCTCGACGTCGGCTATCGCGTCGTGCTCGACAAGGACGAGCGCACGTCCGGCTGGGCGCGGCCGACCTACCGGGCGCACATCCCGTCACCGCCGACGCGAGACGAGTACCAGGCACAGGTGGAGGAGTTCTGGTGGGCGATGACCTACGCCGCCAAGGCGCTGTGGCGCGGCGAGGTCGTGTTCGCGAAGTTCGTCATCGACTACGACGCGAAGCTCGGGCCGCTGCGGCGCTTCCTCGAGTGGCGGATCGAGATCGAGCACGGCTGGTCGGTCCGGCCCGGTGTCTTCGGGCGAGGGCTCGAGCGCCTCCTTCCTCCAGACCTCGCGGCGCAGCTCCTGGAGACGTACGTCGGCGCCGACGTCGAGGAGAGCTGGGATGCGCTCGCACGCACGACGGCGCTGTTTCGCCGCGTCGCTCGGGAAGTGGGCGACGCGCTCGGCTACGAGTACCCGCAGGCAGTCGACGACGGCGTGACCGCGCACCTCGAGGCGGTGCGCGCCCTCCCGCCCGGCTAGCCACGCTCCCAGGCGAGCCCGGCGGCGAGGACGACCTCGTCGTCGGGCGCGACGAGCTGCATGTTCCCGATCGCGAGGCCGGCCCAGCCCGTGAGGTTGACCCAGCGCAGGAACGACGAGAGCGGGAGCCGAATCTCGAGCTCGTCGGCGTCCTCGGGCGGGAGCTCGATCGCGTAGCAGGGGCTTACGTACAGGTCGACCTCGGGCTGGTAGCGGCGCCACTCGTCGATCGCGCGGTACGCGGCCGCTATCGCCTCCGGCGTCGCGCGCTGCGCGGCCTCGAGCTTGATCCGCATGACGTCTCGAGTACTCGTCCGCGCGGCTCGGGAAGGTCGCCGCGTGCGACTGGAGCGCCTCGTGCTGGAACTGCGGCCAGGTGTTGGCGGACGGGTCAGGGATCCGCGTCTCGACGACCCGCGCGCCGAGCCGCTCGAGGTCGGCGACCCACTGTTCGGCGAGGTCGCTGGTCTCGGTCTCGCGTCCGTCGCCGATCTCGGGGGGCTGGCGGAGGAGGCCGACCGTGAGCCCGGTCAGGCGAGGCTCGGGCACGGCACGTCCGGTGAGGACCGACCACATGAGCGCGACGTCCTCGACGCTCCGCGCCATCGGCCCCACGGTGTCGAGCGTCGGGCACAGCGGGAAGACGCCGTCGAGCGGGATGAGCCCCCACTGCGACTTCAGGCCGACGGTCGCGCACGCCGCCGAGGGCAGCCGAACGGAGCAGCCGGTGTCCGTCCCGAGTGCAAGCTCGCAGAGGCCGGCGGCGAGCGCAGCCGCCGATCCGCTCGACGACCCGCCGGTCGTCCGGCCGGGCGCCGCGGGGTTGTGGCACGTCCCGTACCACGGGCTCTGCCCGAGGACGCTCCACGCGAACTCCGGCAGATGCGTCTTCCCGACGAGGACGGCGCCGGCGTCGAGCAGTCTCTGGACGGCGAGCGCGGTGCGCTCGGGCACGTGCTCGGCGTAGAGCTGCGAGCCGTACGTCGTGCGGATGCCGGCGGTGTCGAAGAGGTCCTTGACGCCGAGGGTGCGTCCGGCCAGCGGTCCGTCTCGCGTCTCCTCGGACGACTCGACCCGCGTGACGAACGCGTTCCAGCGGTCGCCGTTGGCGGCGGTCACTCGACTTCGACGTGGATGCGCTGCTTGGCAGTCTTGAGGAAGCCGCCCGCGCGGCCGGCACGCACGGCGAGGATCTCCGCGAGGATCGAGAGCGCCGTCTCCTCCTGCGTGTCGGCGCCGATGTCGAGCCCGGACGGGCCCATGATCCGGTCGAGCGACTCCTCGGGAATGCCCGCCTCGAGCAGCCGCTCGCGCCGCCGCTCCTGATTTCGCCGCGAGCCGAGGGCGCCGATGTAGAACGCCTCCGTCTCGAGCGCCCTCGCGAGCGCGGGCTCGTCGAACTTGTCGTCGTGCGTGAGGACGACGATCGCGGTCTGGTGGTCGGGCTGGACGCGTGCGAGCGCCTCCTCCGGCCACTTGACGATGAGCTCGTCAGCCGACGGGATCCGCTCAGGTGTCGCGAACTTCCCGCGCGCGTCTGCGACGATCGTCCTCCAGCCGAGGAGCTTCGCGGCGCGGCAGAGCGCCTCCGCGGTGTCGACCGCGCCGTAGACGAAGAGCCGCGGCGGCGGCCCGTACCACTCCGCGAAGATCTTCGACCCGTCTTCGAGCTCGAGCAGGCGGTTGCGCCCGCGCCGGATCAGCTCGTCGAAGTGTGCGACCGCGTCCTCGAGCCCGTCGCCGACCCGCTCGCCGGACTCCAGGACGAGCACCTTCTCGCCGACGGCGTCCCCCTCGACGCAGGTGAAGAGGACTCCGCGCTCCTCCGACTCGCGCAGCCGCGCGAGCCGGTCGACCAAGCGTCATTCGAGCCTCTCGAGAAACACGTCGATCTCGCCGCCGCAGGGCAGACCGACGCTCCACGCCTCGTCGTCGGTGAAGCCGTACGAGACGAGCCTCGGCTCGCCACTCTCGAAGACCTCGCGTGCGTTCTCGAACACGTCGCTCTCGACGCAGCCGCCCGAGACGGAGCCGCACATCTTCCCGGACTCCGAGATCGCCAGGCTCGACCCGATCGGCCTCGGCGCCGAGCGGCGGGACGCGACGACGGTCGCGAGCACGACTTTCTCGCCCTCCTGCTGCCAACGCTCGACCTCGGGGAGGATCTCCTTCACGCTGCATGCCTCCTTTCGATGCCGGCGAGCACGGTCGCCAGCTCCTCGAGACTCCTGAGATTATGGCCGGGGAGGAACCGATCGACGAACGGGAGCGCCGCGCGCATCCCGCCGGCGAGCGGCTGGTACTCCGGGTTCCCCTTCAGCGGGTTCACCCAGACGACCGCATAGGCCGCGCGCGCGAGCTTCGCCATCTCGCGGCCGATCAGGCCGGGGTCGTCGCGCTCCCACCCGTCCGAGACGATGACGATGACCGCGCCGCGCGAGAGCGCCCGCCGGCCGTAGATCGCGTTGAACTCCGCGAGCGAGCTACCGATCCGCGTCCCGCTGCCCCAGTCCATCGCCGTGTCGGACGCCCGTGCGAGTGCGGCCTCGGGGTCGCGCGTCCCGAGGTCGTCCGTCAGGCGCGTGAGCCGCGTGCCGAACGCGAACGCCTCGACGCCGTGCCCGGTCCCGACGAGCGCATGCAGGAAGAGGAGCAGTGCGCGCGCGTACGCGTCCATCGAGCCCGAGACGTCACAGAGGACGACGAGCTTCCGAGGGACCTCCTTGCGCGACTTCCACGGCTGCTCGACCGGATCGCCCCCGCTCCGCAGGGAGCGCCGCAGCATCCGCCGCACGTCGAGTACGTCGCCGCGCGGGTCGGGGGCGCGCCGGCGCGAGGTGCGCCGCGGCCGCGACCTCGCGATCGCCTCCATGAGCTTCCGTGCCCGCTCGAACTCCTCGGGTGTCATCTCCGCGAAGTCCTTCTCGCGCACGAGCTCGTGCTCGGACGCGCCGAGCTCGAGCGGATCCCCCGCGGACGGCAGCTCCTCGTCGTCGCGACCGGACTCGAGCGTGTCGCGCGCGACCCTGCTCGCGAAGCGACGCTGGTCCTTTTGGCGGACGAGCGGCGCCACGGGGCCGCGCAGGAACCACGCCGTGAATGCGCGGTCGAAGAGCTCGAGCTCGTCGTGGCGCGAGACGAGCGTCTGCCGGAGCGTGAAGTACACGTCCTCCTGCCTCGTGAGGTCCACCGCGCCGAGCCCGCGCACGGCGTCGACGATGCGCCCGGGACCGACCTCGATCCCGACCTCGCGGAGGACGCGCCCGAAGGTCACGACGTGCCCGACGATCGCGGTTCCGCGCATCAGCGCCTCGCGGTCGCGCGCGCTTCCTCGATCAAGCCGACGAGCGTCTCGTCGCGGACGGTCTCGATGTCCTCGCGGTACTTCAGCACGGAGCCGAGCGTCTGCTCGACGACTTCCGCGTCGATCTCCTCACGGCCGAGCGCCGCCAGGGCCTGCGCCCAGTCGATCGTCTCCGCGACGCCCGGCGGCTTCGCGAGGTCGAGCCCGCGCAGGCCGCGGACGAACGCGGCGGCCTCGGCCGCGAGCCTCTCGGGGATCCCGGGGACGCGCAGCTTCACGATCTCGATCTCGCGGTCGATCGACGGATGCCCGATCCAGTGGAAGAGCGCGCGCCGCTTGAGCGCGTCGTGCAGCTCGCGCGTGCGGTTCGAGGTGAGGACGACGGCCGGCCGGCGCCGTGCGCGGATCGTCCCGAGCTCGGGGATCGTGATCTGGAAGTCCGAGAGCACCTCGAGCAGGAACGCCTCGAACTCCTCGTCCGCGCGGTCGACCTCGTCGATGAGGAGCACGACCTGCTCGTCCGTGTCGATCGCCTCGAGCAGCGGGCGCCGGATGAGGAACTCCGGCCCGAACAGCTCTTCTTCCGAGACGGTGCCCTCCTGCGCGGCGCGGATGTGGAGGAGCTGGCGCGGGTAGTTCCACTCGTAGACCGCGTGCGAGACGTCGAGGCCCTCGTAGCACTGGAGCCGGATCAGCCGCGCGTCGAGCGCCGTCGCGAGCGCCTTCGCGGCCTCGGTCTTCCCGACCCCCGCCTCGCCCTCGAGCAGCACGGGCTTCTCGAGCGCGAGCCCGAGGAAGAGCGCGGTCGCAAGGCCCCGATCCGGGAGATAGTCCGCCTCACGCAGCGCGCCTTCGAGCTCGTCGATCGTCCGGAACGCCATGGCCGCAGCGTACACGGGTGGTGACGAGATTCCTGGGCTCCGGGGCGCCCCGCGAACGATCGAGAATCGATCATCTTCCGAGTGCGACGCGACGGGATTAGACTCGGCCGAATCGTGTCGCTCGAGCAAGGAGGTGGGCTATGGCTGTAGCGAATCCGGCCGCGGAGGTTGCGACCGAGGTACTGCTTCCGGGCTCCGAGAGCGAGGCGATCGAGGCGTTCGGCGACGGCAATGACGTCCTCGTCGTCGGCGGAGGCACGATCGTCGTTCCCGAGATGTCGTACAGGCGGCTTCGTCCTGCGCGGGCGCTCATGCTGAAGGACGCTGGGCTCTCCGGGATCACGCGCGACGGGTCGCGCGTGACGATCGGCGCGACGACGTCGATCCAGGCGCTCGTCGATCTCCCTGCTCCGATCGGGCCGTGCGCCGCGAACGTCGCAGATCGCGAGATCCGCGGCGCCGCGACCGTGGGCGGCAACCTCTGCACCGGCGACGGCTACGAGGCCCCGCGCGGAGACCTCCAGGGCGCGTTCCTCGCCGTGGGCGCAGTCGTGCGCTCTGCGGGCGAGGGCGGATCGTCGAGGAGCCGCTGGAGGCCTTCCTGAAGAAGCGCAGCGAACGGCTCGTCCTCTCCGTCTCGTACGAGGAGCCCGACGCCGGAGCGTTCGCCGGCCTCGACCGGCCGCACACGCACGACTACACCGCGCTCGCGGTCTCCGGCGCCCGCGGTTCCGACGGCACGATCCGCCTCGCCGCGACGGGCGCGGGCTCCTACGGTCAACGGCTTCCGTCCGCGGAGAGCGGCGACGCGGACGCCGCACTGAACGACGTCGACCCGCACGACGACGCACTTGCCTCGGCCTGGTACCGGGCCAAGGTCCTGCCGGTGCTCGTCCGCAGAGTCCTCACCGACCTCGAGGGGGCGTCATGAACCTCAACGTGAACGGCAGCACGTACGAGATCGGGAGCGGTCTGCTCACCCCGCTCCTCGACGTGCTGCGCGAGGAGCTCGGGATCACGGGACCCAAGGCCGGCTGTCACCAGGGCGGCTGCGGGGCGTGCACTGTCCTCGTCGACGGCGAGCCGCGCCGCTCGTGCCTGCTCCCGGTCGCCTACGCGAACGGCGGCGAGATCACGACCGTGGAGGGGCTGGGCGCTCCGGAGGACCTCTCGAGCATCCAGCAGGCGTTCGTGCACCACTACGCGGCACAGTGCGGCTTCTGCACCTCGGGGATGATGCTCGCCGCCCACGCGTATATCGCGGGCGGTGGAAGCGACGAGGCCGACTCGATCCACGAGGCGCTCGGCGGCCACGTTTGCCGCTGCACCGGCTACGCGAAGATCGTCGAGGCGGTGGCCGCGGCTGCGCGCGGCGAGTCGTTCGACCTCACGGAGACCGCCGTCGGCAAGTACACGACGATGACGACAGGAGGTGCGGAATGAAGGTCGTCGGGGCACGCATCCCGCGCTACGACGGCGTCGCGCACGTCACGGGCCGCACGACCTACGTCGACGACGTTCGCATCCCCGGGACGCTGTGGGCGAAGGCGCTCCGCTCGCCCCACCACCACGCGGGGATCACGAAGCTCGACGTGCGCGCGGCCGAGGATATGCCCGGCGTCCACGCGGTGCTTACCTGGCAGGACGTGCCCCTTCTCGAGTACGGGCACCTCTCTGCCCTCGGTATTCCGGCCGACGAGCCGCTGCTGGCTAAGGACGAAGTCCGCTACAAGGGCCAGCCGATCGCGCTCGTAGCCGCGGACGACGAGGAGATCGCCGCAGAGGCCGTCTCGCGGATCGAGATCGAGTTCGAGGAGCGGCCGGCGCTCACCGATGTACGCCAGGCGTTCGATGCGGACGCGCCCCAGATCCATCGTGAGGGCAACTGGTACAAGCACTTCGAGGACGAGATGGATCGTCGCCAGATCCGCAAGGGCGACATCGACTGGGCGTTCGACAACGCGGACATGATCGTGCAGGGGGTCTATCGCCCAGCTGCCATCGAGCACGCGCCGCTCGAGACGCAGGTGTGTCAGGTCGTCCCCGAGCCGAGCGGCCGGCTGACCATCTACTCGTGCACGCAGGCGCTCTACTTCTCGATGGGCGTCGTCGCCGCGCACCTGCAGGTGCCGCTCAACAAGCTGAAGGTCGTCGGCGGCACCACCGGCGGCGGCTTCGGCGGGAAGGTCGACACGGCCACGGAGACGATGTGCTGCCTTCTCGCGATGAAGTCGGGCAAGCCGGTGAAGTGGCGCTGGACGCGCGAGGAGGAGTTCCTCTGCTCGTCCACCCGCGCGCCGTGGCACATGGAGATCGCGGACGCGGTGACGAAGGACGGCTGGATCCTCGGCCGCAAGATGCTGACGCTGCACGACGCGGGCGCGTACTCGCGCTTCTCGCCGTACGGCCTGACGAAGCACAGCTTCCACCACACGGGCGCGTACACGATCCCGAACCTCGCGTTCGACGGATACGTCGTGTACACGAACCGCGTGCCGACGACGGCGATGCGCGGCTTTGGAGTGACGTCGGTCTCGTTCGCGACGGAGACTCACATGAGCCGCATCGCGGACGTGCTCGGGATCGACCCGATCGAGATCCGGCTCAAGAACGCGAACCGGATCGGCGACACGTCGCCCAACGGCATCGTCTACACCGATCCGTCGACCGTCTCGACGATCCAGACGATGGCGGAGGCGATCGGTCACGAGCTTCCGGCCGACTACCGGACGATGTCGAACGAGCAGCGTGCGGGCGAGTGGCTCCCGGAGCACCTCGTCGCGCAGCTAACCGGGAACCCGGAGGAGCACTGATGGCCAAGCACAGAGGCAAGGGAATCGCGGCGATCGAGTACCCGACCGGGATGAACCAGAACGGCGACCCGTCGCAGTGCTGGATCAAGGTCAAGCCGGACGGCCGCATCGACGTCTTCGCCGGGACGGCCGACATCGGGAACGGATCGAAGACGATCCAGTCGCAGATCGTCGCCGAGACGATCGGCGTGCCGTACGACTGGGTCACGTACGACAACTCGAACACCGACTCGTCGCCGATGTGCACGGGCACGTTCGCGTCGCGCGCGACCTTCGTCGCCGGCAAGGCCGCCGAGAAGGCGGCGCTCCAGGTGAAGGCGAAGATCCTCGAGATCGCCGGCAAGGAGATGGAGATCGACCCCGCCGACCTCGAGATCGAGGACGGAGAGGTGATCGCCAAGGGCTCACCGCAGACGCGGATGTCGGTCGGCGACGTGGCGGGCGCGGCGACCTTCGGGCACGGGGAGCTCATCACCGGCACGGGCGCCCAGCTCAAGCCGTACGCCGCGATCATCGACGCGGAGACGGGTCTCGTGGACGCGCCGCCGCACTCGGCGATCTCGTACGCGACCTGCGCGGCCGAGGTCGAGGTCGACGACGAGACGGGCGAGGTGCGGGTCCTCCGGCTCCAGCAGTGCTACGACGTCGGCCGCGCGATCAACCCGACGCAGGTCGAGGGGCAGATCGAGGGCGGCGCGATGATGGGCCTCGGGCTCGGAGTGCTCGAGAACTGCTACCCGTACTACCCCTCGGTCGAGCACCGCGGCGGGTCGTTCGGGAGCTATCTCGCTCCCGGCATGGAGGAGATGCCGCAGATCGACACGATCCTCATCGAGAACCCGTCCGCGGACGGGCCGTACGGCGCCAAGGGCATCGGCGAGATGGCCAACAACCCGCAGCCGCCGGCGATCGCGGCCGCCGTGTACGACGCGATCGGTGTGTGGGTGACGGAGCTGCCGATCACGCCCGAGCGCGTGCTGCGCGCGCTCGAGGCGAAGGCGGAGCCCCGTCGCGAGGGCAAGCTCGTGATCTTCGACGACGAGCTCTCGGTGAACACCCTGTCGAAGGGCGGGATTCGCTTCGAGGTCTCCGCCTGAGCTCGCCCTTCAGGACGTGGAACGGCGTGGATCGCCATACCCTCTTCCCTGGTGTGGCGATTCACGCGATCGGTGGGGAGCAGGTGCTTCTCTGCCACGTGACCTACGCGGCGGGAACGACCGTCGCGCGGCACTCGCATCCGGAGGCCGAGCAGGTCATGTGGATCGTGGAGGGCGACGTGACGATGACCGTCGGCGACGAGACGAGGACCCTCGGCGCAGGCGACGTCGTCGTGGTGAACCGCGGCGTCGAGCACGAGCTGCGCTCGGAAGGCGGGATGACGTTCGTCGAGGCGCTCGCCCCTGTGCCGCGCGATCACGTTCCGGACGCGGAGCGCGACCTCGTCCTCGGCGAGCAGGGAGACTCGCTCCACGTCGAGCGCTAGGCAGGCGTGCGCGCCGGTGCGTCGCTCTGATCCTCGCCGGTGCGCTCGAAGTACTCGAGAACGTAGCCGTCCGGGTCGACGAAGAACACCTGCGTCACGCCGTCGCCGCGCGGCATCGGGCCGCCTGACAGCTCGACGCCGGCCTCGGCCAGCCGCGCGCAGGCCGCCGCGAGATCGCCGACCTCGAATGCCAGGTGGTGCGTGAGCCCGCGTTCCGCGCCCGCGCCACCTCCGTCGGGCTGGCCCGCTCCACCGGTCGTATGAGCCTCCGTGAGGAGATGCAGCTCGTGCTCGCCGAAGCGGAACCAGGCGCCGTCGAACGTGAAATTGGTGGGGCGCGGGACCTCTTCGAGCCCGAGCGCATCACGGTAGAAGCGCCGCGAGCGCTCGAGGTCGGAGACGACGAGCCCGACGTGCTGGATGCGCATCGCCACGGCGCCTACCGTAACCTCGCGCCACCGACGAAGGAGGCGCGAATGCCGCTGATCAGGGTCGAGCTCTTTGATTACCGCATGAATGAGGAGACGAGCGCTGCGCTCATCGAGAAGCTCACGGACGCGTTGTGCGAGGCGACGCACCCGGGCCTTCAAGGACCACACGTGGGTGATCGTCGAAGGCCACAACCCGAAGAACTGGGGGCTCGGCGGGAAGCCGTGGCCGGTCGACGCGATGCCGCCGGCGCCCTCGTCGTAGGATCGCGAGAGCGAAGGAGAGGAGGAGACCGATGCCCGTGATCGAGGTGAAGCTCTACGACCGGCGCGTCACCGAGGAGTCCGTCCCGAAGATGATCGAGGCGCTCACGAACGCGTTGCACGAGACCAGCGGCGCTGCGAAGGAGCACATCCACGTGATCGTCCAGGGCGTGCCGGCGAAGCACTGGGGCCAAGGCGGCAAGCCGGGCGAGTAAACCGTCTGGAAGCTAGGCCGACGGGATCGGCACCGCGAGCTCGAGCTCCAGGGGCACTGCGCCGGGCTCGACGGCCTGGATCTCGCGCGCGTGCAGGAGCGTCGTTCGCACGATGAGCTTCGCGCGAGCGAAGTTGTCCAGCTCGGTCGGCACCGGGCCGACGCGCCGCCCCAGGGCATAGCCCGCCGCGTTGCGCCCCATCGCCCGGTACGACTCGAGGGAGTAGAGCGGCGACATGCCGAAGAGCTCGAGGTTGTCGAGCGGCTCCAGGTCGGCGCGGTGGATCACCGCGGTGCCCTTGGACTGGAGGCCGAGCGCGACCCCGGAGCCGGACAGCTGCGCGCCTTCGTGCGCGATGAACGCGACATCGGCGGCTCGGCGCACGCGGACGAGGCGTGGCGTGCCGCCTGCCTGCCGGATTCCGTCGACGACGGCGTCGAGAACGTCGCGGTGGTCGAGCTCCGCGATCGTGGCGCGGATGCCGTCGGCAAAGGCCGGCCCGACCGCGACCACGACCTCCGCTGGGTCGTCGCCTTTCCTCGCCTCGCCCCGCTCGAGGACAACTGGAGCTCCCTCGTGCGCTCCCTCGAGCAGATCCTCGGGGGCGACGACGTGCGGCAGCGACTGGAGCAGCGCCCAGCGCTCTCCCTCGAGGCGGTAGCCGGTGCCAGGCCCCGCGTACTCGTTCGGGTCGTTCACAGCCGAGCGCACGAGGCCGTCCGCGTCGATCACGGCCGACGTCTGCAGGTAGTCGGCGGACACGCGCTGGCGCTGCATCGCGAGGACGGCCTCGGCGACCTCGCCGAAGCCGCGCCGGTCGAGCGCGAGCGCAACGTCCAGCCCCGAGACCTCGCGCGCGAGGAGGTCGTCGGCTGCCTCGACGTCGGCCGCGCGGTCTCGATCCGGGATGTCGTCCGAGTCGTAGCCCGTGACCGCGGCCTCGACCTCGGCGTCGGACACTGGCGGGAGGCCGAGCTCCTCGAAGGTCGCCTGCACCGCTCGCGCCGCGCGCTCGCGGACGCGCAACACCTCCTCCTCCGCGACGGGCTCGATTCCAGCGTCCACCTGCCAGTCGCGCTGGACCGTCAGCCACTCGTCGAGGTCGTCGGCGTCGAAGTTTCCGCCTCCGAACGTGTTGTCCCTGCGCGGCATCACGGAGTAGCCCGAGGTCACGAAGTCCGTGCCGGGCAGGAACTGCCCCATGAGCTTGGCGGTCTTGCGGATCTCCGAGTGCGAGGCGACTGCGTCGTTTCCGGATGCGACCTCGAGGTCGAGCCAGGCGGCGAGGACGTTCTCGCCGAGGATGGCGCGCGTCCCGCCGGGCACCGAGAGCACGAGCGCGACGCACGAGATCGAGCCGTTCTGCACGCCCTGCGAGCCTGCCGCACGCACCACCGCGAGGCAACGCGCCTCGAGGTACAGCATCGAGAGGCCCTGTGCGTGGCCCATGAGCGCCTCCGAGCCCGTGCCCGACGTGAGACGCACCTTCACGCCGCGCGACGCGTACGCCGCCCCGAGGAATGCCTTCGACCAGGGCGTGTCGTCGCCGTCCGCGAAGACGGGCTCCGTCCCGTACACGGACAGCGTCTCCGCGTAGGTGACGAGGCCGCGGATCGCGAGCTCGAGGTTCCGCCTCTCCTCGACCGCGCACTGCGTCATCACGCCGGGGCGGCCGGTCTGCGAGCCGACCAGCAGGGCAAGTGCGTTCAGCGGCGCGTAGCGGGCGACGCCGACGGTCGTCTCGATCTCCGCGAAGCCGCGTCGTGCGGCCTCGGCCGCGTCTGCCGCGAGCAGCGCCGGGCTCTCCTTCAGGTTCGTCACGTGGGCCTGGTTCGAGGGCGCGCGACGCGCCCGGAGCTTCTTCAGCGCGAGCATCAGCTCGACGGCGTCGAGCAGCCCGATGACCCGCGCGAGCTTGGCTGGGGTCAGCCCGCGCGCGAGACGAACGAGCTCGGCACGCGACACGCCGATGTCGACGAGCATCCGGGCGAGGTCGGTGTCATCGAGCGCCATTGCCTCGGGAGCGATCTCGAGGTCGAGGCCGTGTGCGACGACGAAGCGGTCGATGACGTCGAAATCCGCGGCTGCGCGCCCGTCCATGCGCGTCACGACGCCACCGTCGACGACGAGCTCCGGCTCCGGGTCGTTCGGCCCGGCGGCCGCGACGAGCCCGAGCTCGGGCAGCGGCGAGACGAGCTGCTCCAGGCGGAGCTGCCGTCGCTCCCGCTTGGCGAACCGGCGGCTACGCATCGGCGAGCAGGCCCCGTTCGGCGTACGCGTCGGCGGCCTCGCGCACGAAGGCGGCGGTCTTCGGGGCGCCGTGGCCGTCGAGCCGCGCCGCCCACTCGGCGAGCTCGTCCGCTGTCGCGCGGCGCGGGCGCAGCGCCGTGTACACGGCGAGCAGCAGGTCGTCGGGCACGCCGGCGAGCTCGGCAGCCCGCCCGAGGTTCTCGGCGAGCGCGACCCGGCCGGCGGCACGGGCGACCTCGGCCTGGAGACGCAAGGTCTCCGGGGTCGCTCGGATCGCGGAGCCGTCGAGATCGCCCGCCCGGAGCGCCTCGAGCGTCACGTCCGCGAGGGGAACGCCGGTCGGGGTCGAGACGAGGTCGGGCCGCCGGGTCCCGAGGGGGTAGTCGCGCTTCGGATCGAAGCTCATCCCGTCAGACTTTAGGCTTGCCTTCGCCATGGCAAACGATTATCGATTCTCCGGGCGCGTGGCGCTCGTCACGGGCGGGAGCAGCGGGATCGGCGCCGCGGTCGCGCGCCGACTCGCGTCCGAGGGCGCGGCGGTCGCCTCGCTCGACGTCTCGGACGACGCCCCGGACGGCGTGCTCGCGATCGTGGGCGACGTCTCGCGGTCGGGGGACGCCGACGCTGCCATGCGGCGCGTCGAGGACGAGCTAGGCCCGATCTCCGTGCTCGTCTGCTCGGCTGGCGTTCCCGGCGCGTCCCTCCCCACCGTCGAGGTGACGGACGAGGAGTGGAAGCGCGTGCTCGCGATCAACGCCGACGGCGTCTTCTTCTGCAACCGTTCCGTCCTGCCGGGGATGGTCGCGCGCGGGTATGGGCGGATCGTCAACGTCGCCTCGATCGCGGGCAAGGAGGGGAATCCGATGGCGGGCGCCTACTCGGCGTCGAAGGGGGCGGTGATCGCGCTGACGAAGGCGATCGGGAAGGACGTCGCGCGTACGGGCGTGGTCGTGAACTGCATCGCGCCGGCGGTGATCGAGACGCCGATCCTCGAGGGCATGTCCCAGGAGCACATCGACTACATGGTCGAGCGGATCCCGATGGGCCGCATGGGCAGCCCGGAGGAGGTCGCCGCCCTGGTCGCGTGGCTCGCGAGCGAGGAGTGCTCCTTCTCGACGGGCGCGGCCTACGACATCTCGGGCGGGCGGGCGGTGTACTGATGCGACGCGTGCGCGTGCTGGGGCCGGACCGCATCGACGAGGGCGTCGTCGAGGACGGTGTCGTCGTGACCGAGCGTGGCGAGCGGATCCAGCCCGTCGACGAGAGCACGCTGGCGCTTCCCGACCCGTACGCGCTCCTGCTTCCACTCGAGCCGCCCGAGATCTGGTGCGCCGGTGTGACCTACGAGCGCTCCCGCGACGCGCGGGTCGGCGAGAGCGCCGCACGCGACGTCTACGAGCTCGTCTACGACGCCGAGCGCCCGGAGCTCTTCCTCAAGGACGCCGCCTGCCGTCGAACCGTCGGGCCTGGAGCGCCCATCGGTGTGCGCTCGGACTCGGCCTGGAACGTGCCGGAGCCCGAGATCGGGCTCGTGCTCGGCGACAGTGGCGAGATCGCCGGGGTCACGATCGGGAACGACGTGTCCTCGCGGGACATCGAGGGCGCGAACCCGCTCTATCTCCCACAGGCGAAGGTCTATGCGGGCGCGTGCTCGCTCGGGCCTGCAGTTCTCTCGCCCGCGCCCGACGAACCGCTCGAGATCCGGATGCGGATCCTCGACGCGGGCGGCGCGGAGGCTTTCTCCGGCGTGACCTCGACCTCGCGCATGAAACGCTCGTTCGCGGAGCTGGTGGAGTACTGGCTCCGCGACAACCCGGTTCCCGCCGGCAGTGTCCTGCTGACCGGAACGGGTCTGGTGCCGCCCGACGACTTCACGCTCGAGCCGGGCTACGTCGTCCAGATCCACGTGCCCGGGATCGGCACGCTCTCGAATTCGGTCGTCCTCGCCTCGAGCCTCGTGGAAAGGAGCGCAGCCCATGTCTGAGACCCTTACCGGATCGCCCGCGAAGAACTACGTCGGCGGCGAGTGGCGCGAGTCGGCGAGCGGGAAGACGTACGAGAAGCGCAATCCCTGGCGGCCGGCGGAAGTCGTCGGCGTCTACCCCGCCTCGGACGCCGAGGACGCTCGAGCGGCGATCGCCGCCGCGGGCGAGGCGTTCCCCGCGTGGTCTGCGCTCCCTGCGGCTCAGCGGGCGTCCTTCTTCACGGCCGCCGCGGCCGCGCTGGAGGCGCGGGCGGAGGAGATCGCCCGCGACATGACCGCCGAGATGGGCAAGCCGCTCCGCGAGTCGCGGCTCGAGGCGCTGCGCGCGGCAACCATCCTCCGCTACTCGGCGGGCGAGGCGTGGCGGCCGATCGGAGAGCAGTACGCGCCGTCCGTCGCGGACCAGCGGCTGTACACGCTGCGGCGGCCCCTCGGCGTCGTCGGTCTCATCACCCCCTGGAACTTCCCGATCGCGATCCCCGTCTGGAAGCTCGCGCCCGCGCTGATCTACGGCAACGCGGTCGTGCTCAAGCTCGGCTACGAGGCGCCCCGGACGGGGCTGCACGTCGCCGAGGCCTTCGCCGAGGCGGGGCTCCCGGCAGGCGTGCTCAACGTCCTCACCGGCTCCGGGGCGACGGCCGGCGCGGAGCTCGTCTCGAACGCCGGCGTACGGGCGATCTCCTTCACCGGCTCCGTTCCCGTCGGGAAGGCGCGTGCGGGACGAGGCGACCGCGCGCGACGCGCGGGTCCAGCTCGAGCTCGGCGGTCACAACCCGCTGCTCGTCACGGCCTCTGCCGAGCTCGATCGTGCGGTGGAGGCCGCCTATGCGGGCGCGTTCTGGTCGGCCGGCCAGAAGTGCACGGCGACGCGCCGGATCTTCGTGCAGGAGAGCGTGTACGACGACTTCCGCGAGCGGCTGCTCGCACGCATCGCCGCGGGGAAGGTAGGCGATCCGGCGGATCCCGAGGTCGAGGTCGGGCCGCTGGTGAACGAGAGCGCCATGGATGACGTTCTCGCCGCCATCGAGCGTGCCCGTGCGGACGGCGGCGCGCTGGTCGCAGGAGGCGAGCGCGCGGACGACGAGGGATACCTCGTCGCGCCGACCGTCTTCGAGGGTCTCGCGGACGAGGCGGAGCTCTCGTGCGAGGAGGTCTTCGGCCCGGTCACGTCGCTCTCCCGCTTCGCGACGCTCGACGAGGCGATCGAGCGCGCCAATGCAGTCCGCTTCGGCCTCTCGGCCTCGATCTTCACCCGGGACCTGCTCGAGGCCCAGCGCTTCACCGACCGCATCGCCGCCGGGATCATCCACGTGAACTCGCAGACGGCCGGGGCCGATGTCCACGTCCCCTTCGGCGGGATCAAGGGCTCGGGCTGGGGGCCGCACGAGCAGGGGCGCGCGGCGATCGAGTTCTACACGGAGGTCGTCACCGTCTATCAGGACGCGCCGCTTGGCTGACGTCGAGCGCACGCTCGTCACGGGCGCGCTCGGCTGCGTCGGCGCGTGGACGATCAAGGCCCTCCTCGAGCTCGGCGAGCAGCCCGTCGGCTACGACCTCGGCGGGGACGACGCCCGGCTCCGGCTGGTGCTCGACGACGAGGAGCGTGCGCGTACGACCCTCGTCGAGGGGGACGTCACGGACGACGCGGCGCTCGGCCGCGCGCTCGACGAGCACGGGATCACGCGGGTCGTTCATCTCGCCGCGCTCCAGGTGCCGTTCTGCCGCGCCGACCCGCTCCGCGGCGCCCGTGTGAACGTCGACGGCACGGTCGCCGTGTTCGAGGCGGTCAAGGCGCGGCTCGGCCGGATCCCGGGTCTCGCCTACGCGAGCTCGACCGCCGTGTACACGGTCACGGACCCGTCTCCCGCGCCGGAGTCGGGCGGGAAGGAGCCGTCCACGCTGTACGGGGTGTACAAGCTGGCGAACGAGGGGACGGCGCGCGTGTACTGGAACGAGAGCGACGTTCCGTCGATCGGGATCCGGCCGTACATCGTCTACGGGCCGGGGCGCGACCAGGGACTGACGTCGGGGCCGTCGCTGGCGATGGCGGCCGCCGCGCGCGGCGACGGGTACGAGATCGCGTTCGGCGGCACCGCGCAGTACGACTACGCGCCCGACGTCGGCCGCGCCTTCGCGCTCGCGGCACGAGCGGCGTCGGACGGCGCCCAGGTGGCGAACTTCCCCGGCGTCCGCGTCCACGATCGTCGAGGTGGTGGACGCGATCGTGGCCGCCGCGCCGGCCGTCGCCGGGAAGGATCACCTGGCAGGAGGGCCAGCTCCCGTTCCCGGAGTCGCTCCAGGCAAACGTGCTCGAGCACCTCCTCGGCCCGCTTCCGCACACGTCTCTCGTGGACGGAGCGCGTCTGACCGTCGAGCACTTCCGCGCCCGCGTCTGAGGCCCGCCCGGGCTCAGTGCAGCAGCGGGCGCAGGGTGTCCCGCGCGATGAGGAAGCCCCGCTTGACGAGCTCCTCCGTGCCCTCGAACGAGCGGTCCTCGTGCTCGACCGAGACGACGTGGTCGTAGCCGGCGCGGTAGAGGGCCGCGACGAAGCGGTCCCACCGGACCTCGCCGAGGCCGGGCAGCCGCGGCACCTGCCAGCCGATTCCCTGCGCGGCGGTGCCGTGTCGGTACAGGCCGTCACGGTCGATCTCGAGGTCCTTCGCGTGGACGTGGAAGAGCTTGTCCGCGTAGTCGCGAACGACGCGCTCGTAGTCGATCATCAGCCACACGAGGTGCGACGGATCGAGATTCAGCCCGAAGCTCGGGCTGTCCACGATCGAGAACATCTCGTCCCAGATCGCCGGCGTGGAGGCGAGGTTGGTGCCGCCGGGCCACTCGTCGTAGGAGAAGATCATCGGGCAGTTCTCGATCGCGATCTTTACGCCGCGCGACTCGGCGTGGTCCACGAGACGCGGCCACACGCGACGGAAGTCACGGAAGCTGTCCGGGACGTTCTTCGAAGGGTCGCGGCCGACGAAGGTGCCGACGACGCCGACGTCCAGCTTCGCGGCCGCGTCGATCACCTTGCGCAGATGGGTATTCGCCGCGCGGCGCACCTGCGCGTCGGGATGGAGGTTGTTCGGGTAGTACGCGAGCGAGGAGATCTCGAGGCCGTGCTTCTCGAGAACCCCGAGGACCGCGTCCGGGTCGAAGCTCGTGACGTCGATGTGCGACGTGCCGGCGTAGCGGCGGCGTTCGGCGCCGGCCGCGGGCCAGCAGGCGACCTCGAGCATCTGGAAGTCCTCGCTCGCAGCCCACGAGGCGACCTGGGTGAGGGAGCGGCGCGGGAACGGTGCGGTCAGCAGTCCGAGCTTCATGGCAGGGGTACCTCCACCCAGCGTCGTTCGCGGTTGGACAGGGCGACGGCGTCGCCGAGAACGTTTTCTACATGACCGTCGCGAAAAGTCGGGTACGCGGGCTCGTCGGAGGGAGCGCCCCGCGCGATGTCCTCGTACACGGCGCGGTAGAGCTCGCGGAAGGTGTCGGCGAAGCCCTCGGCGTGGCCGACGGGAAGGTGCGTGTGGGCGGCGGCGCGCGGATGCATGAGCGCCGCGTTCCGGAGCAGCCACTCGTTCGGACGGTCGCGATGGCCGAGCCAGAGCTCCTCGTGGCGCTCCGAGTCCCACGCGACTGCCCCGCCCGAGCCGTCCACCTCGAAGCGCAGCGACGTCTTCCGCCCCGGGCTCACCTGCGACGCGACGAACGACCCCCGCGCGTCGGAGTCGAAGCGGAGCAGGACGTGCGCGAAGTCTTCCGTCGTCACAGGGACGTCCTCGCGCTCGACGTCGCCGCCGCTCGCGAACGTCTCCACCTCGCCGCGCGGCCGCTGCCGGAGGGGAAACACCGTCGAGAAGTCCGCCAACACTTCGACGATCCGGAGCCCCGTGACGAACTGAGCCATGTCCATCCAGTGCGAGCCGATGTCGCCGATGACGCGCAGCTCGCCTCCCTTCTCGGGCTCGAGACGCCAGTTCCAGTCGGTCGGAAGCGCAAGCCAATCCTGGAGGAAGCCGCCGTGGACGTTCCAGACCTCGCCGAGCTCGCCGGCGAGCACGCGCTCGCGCGCGTCGAGCACGAGCGGGTAGAAGCGGAGGTTGAAGTTCGTGCAGTGCACGAGCCCCGCCCGGCTCGCGAGCTCGAGGAGCTCCGCCGACTGCTCGGACGTCACTGCGAGCGGCTTCTCGCAGACGACGTGCTTCCCGGATTCGAGAGCGCGGACTGACCTGCTCGTGGTGCAGGTGGTTGGGCGTCGCGATGTGGACGACGTCGACCCGGTCGTCGGCGAGCAGAGCGTCGTACGAGTCGTACGCCGGCGCGATTCCCTTCGCGGCCGCGCGCTCGCGGGTCGACCCGGCGACACCGAGCACCTCGACTCCGAGCCGTCGGAGTGCGTCGACGTGCACGATCCCGATGAACCCGGTGCCGGCGACAGCGGCCTTGAGGTCTGCGATCTCTGTCATGGGGCGCTTCGCCGGGACGCACGAGTCCGTCGGCGTACGACCCGCTCGGTCCTGCGCACGTGCTTCCTCGCCTCGAGCCCCGCGCGCGAGGCGTCACCGTCCCGGATCGCGTCCACGATCGGGACGTGGAACTCGGCGAGGTCGAGCTGGTCCCAGTAGGTCCAGTACGTCGCGAACGCCGTCGAGACCTCCACGCCCAGCACGAGCCAGGACTGGAGGAGAGGCTCGTTCTCGGCCATCTCGACGACCGCGCGGTGGAAGGCAAGGTCGTGGGAGATCTGTGTTCTCCAGTCGCCGGCCGCGGCCGCGGTGCGCATTGCCTCGAGCTCGTCCTCGAGCGCGGTCACGTCGCCGTCGGCGAGCCGTGCAGCCTCGCGTGCCGCGAGATCCTCGAGCGCCATGCGGACCGGGAAGACGGGCAGGAGCTGCTCGTCGTCCACGGCTCGGACGCGCGCGCCGCGGAACGGCTCGGACTCGACCAGGCGGAGGAGCTGGAGGTCGCGAAGCGCCTCGCGCACCGGCGCCTGGCTCGTGCCGAGCTCTCGCGCGAGGCGCGTCTCCACGAGGCGTTCGCCCGGCTCGAGCTCGCCTCTCAGGATGCGCTCGAGGAGGATGTCCTTGATCTGCTCGCGGAGAACGGTTCGGGCAACGGTCACCGGCCGACGCCGATCATCGATGCTCGATTGTCGGGAGTCAACCCGCTGACGAAGGCTCAGCCGATCGAGAGGACGAGCTTGCCGAAGTGCTCGCCGGACTCCATGCGGTCGAGCGCCGCTTCCGCCTCCGCGAGCGGCCGGACGGAGTCGAGCACCGGTCGCCAGCTCGCCTCCGAGAGCATCCGCGAGCAGCGCCTCGAAGTCGCGCGGGCTGCCCAGCTGTGTCCCGTGAAGTGACTGCTGTGCGAAAGTAGAACGGGCGGACCTGGACGACGACCTCGGTCCCGCCCGTCCCTCCGAAGACGACCACCCGGCCGCCCGGCCGCACGCTGTCGAGGCACTGCTGCCACGTCGAGCCGACGGAGTCCAGGGCGAGGTCGACCGGGCCGAGCTCTCGTACCGCCGCCGGCCAGTCCTCGACCGTCTTGTAGTTGACTCCCGCCTCCGCGCCGAGCTCCTTCGCGCGCTCGATCTTCGCGTCCGAGGAAGACGTGACGAGGACACGCGCGCCCGCCTGGACGGCGAGCTGCACGACGAAGCTCGTGACACCGCTCCCGGCGCCCAGCGCGAGCACGGTCTCGCCCTCGCGGAGCCCGCCACGCGAGAAGAGCGCGCGGTACGCGGTCACCGCCGCGAGCGGGAACGAGGCCGCTTCCTCCCAGGAGAAGCCGGTCGGCCTCGGGAACATGCCTTCGGTCGGCACCGCAACGAGCTCGGCATACGTCCCGTCGCGCGGGCCGCCGAGAAACTCGAACCCGGGACCGGGTGCGTCCTCGCGCTCGCCCCAGCCGACCGCCGGGAAGAGGACGACCTCCTCGCCCGTGTCGCGGCGCACGCCGGCTCCGTCGGACCCGGGGACGAGCGGGAGCGGGAACGGGTAGATGCCCTTGCGCACGAGGAGGTCACGGCGGTTGAGGGCGGCAGCACGGAGCTCGACCAGAACCTCGCCCGCCTGCGGCACGGGATCCGCGACGGTCTCGTAAGCGAGCACCTCCCCTTCGTGGACCCGGATCGCCTGCATCACTCTTCGTCGTCACCCGGCGGCGCCGGGTTCCACGCAGGGCTCGAGTCGTTGTCGGCCGGATCCGTGATCTCCTCGACCTGCGAGGCTCCCTCCGTGACGACGGAGGCGAGATGGATCGCGCCGTTCTCGGAGAATGCGATCGAGTTCCCGTCGGTCGACCAGGCCGGCTCGAAGGAGTCCTCCTCCGAGACCGTCACGCGGGTCGTCCTGCCGGTCGCGACGGTCACCCAGTAGATGTCGTACTGCGAGATTCGGTTGTTGGTCGCGAACGCGATCCTGGTGCTGTCCGGGGACCACGCGGGCGAGTAGCTCGCGGACTGAAGCTCCGTCAGCTGCCGCCGGTCCGTGCCGTCGGGACGCATGATCCAGATCTCCCGTAGGGGTGTGCCGGGCTCCCGTCGCGCGTATGCGATCCAGGATCCGTCGGGCGACCACGCGGGCTCGGCCTCCTCGGCTGTCACATCGGAGATCCGGCGGGCGCCCGAGCCGTTCGCGTTCATGACGTAGATGTCGCCCTCTCGTGCGAACGCGATGCGATCTCCCTCGGGAGACCAGCTCGGCGAGGACTCGTCGTCCTTGGTCGACGTGAGGCGCCGGGTGCCGGTGCCGTCGGCCGCCATCACGTAGAGATCGAAGGACCCGCTCCGCTGGCTCGCGAACGCGATGCTCGTCCCGTCCGGGGACCAGTCCGGCTCGACCTGGAAGAACACGCTCTGGGAAGCAGCGCCGGTGCCCTCGGACTCCGTCAGCCGGTTCTGGCCCTCGCCGCCCGCGTTCATCTCGTACACCGCGTAGTCGCCGTCGCGGGTGCTGACGAACGCGAGGTCCGGTCGCGCCGCTGTCGAGCCGCCGCAGCCTCCGAGCAGCAAAGCGAGGAACGCGACGGGGGCGGCGCGGAGCAGTCGTTCTGTCATGCGGTCGACGATGGTAGCTCTAGCGAGCGACCGGCTCGACGCCGAGGAAGCGCCGCTGCATCTCGGGGTCGCGCGCGAGCTCGGAAGCGGTCGTCTCCAGCGCGATCTCGCCGCCGACCATCACGAGCTGGCGGTCCGCGAGCGAGGTCGCGACGTCGAGCTTCTGCTCGATCAGCAGGATCGCGAGACCTTCTTCCTCGAGCTTCTTGAACGTCGCGATGAGGACGTCGATGACGGTGGGGGCGAGCCCTTCGGAGGGCTCGTCCATGATCAGGAGCCTCGGGTTCCCGAGCAGCGCGCGCCCGATCGCAAGCATCTGCTGCTCTCCGCCGGAGAGCTCGGCGCCGCCGTTTCGCTTCCGGTCGGCGAGCCGGGGGAAGAGCTCGTACACGCGCTCGATCGTCCACGTGCCGCCCCGTCCGCGAGCGGAGATCCGGAGATGCTCGTTGACGGTCAGCGACGGGAAGAGTCGGCGGCCCTGTGGGACGTACCCGAGCCCCGCGCGAGCGATCTTGTACGACGGCTTGCCGACGAGCTCCGTTCCGACGAACTTGGCGGAGCCGGTGACGCGCGGGGGAGTGAGGCCCATGAGCGCGGCGCAGAGCGTCGTCTTTCCCATCCCGTTCCGGCCGAGGATCGCGACGGGCTCGGTGCCGACCGTGAACGAGACGTCGTGCAGCGCCTGCGCGCTTCCGTAGAACGCCGAGAGGCCCGTGACCTCGAGCAGAGTCTCACTCACGGGCGTAGTGATGCCGGCCCAGGTAGAGGTCGTGCACGAGCTCGTTTCCGCGGATCTCGTCCGGCGTCCCTTCGACGATCACGCGCCCGTCGTCCATCATCGTGACGCTCTCCGCGACGACGAGCGCGACGTCCATGTCGTGCTCGATGAGGACGAGCGTGATCTCGGCGTCGAGAGCGAGCAGGAGCTCTGTGAGGAGCTGCCGCTCACCGCGGGAGAGCCCGGCCGCAGGCTCGTCGAGCATGAGGATCGTCGGCTCGGAGGCGAGCGCCATGGCGATCGCCACCTGCCGGTGCTCGCCGTGCGACAGCGACCCGACCTCCGTATCGAGGTGGTGGTCGATGGCGACACGACGGGCAGCCTCGCGCGCGCGCTCGCGTATCCCGCGATCCGTCCCCGGCAGCGTCACCGGTCGCAGGTGACCGCGACCGACGCCGAGGATCGAGAGATAGATGCTGTCCTCGACCGTCAGTCCGAGGAACAGGCGGGACTGCTGATACGTACGGGCGAGCCCGAGCCGGGCTCGCTTCCTCGCCGCGACGGTCGTGACGTCGTGCCCGAGCATTTCGACGGTCCCGCTCGACGCGGCCAGGTCACCCGAGATGACGTTGAACAACGTCGTCTTCCCGGCGCCGTTCGGCCCGAGAATCGCGCGCCGCTCGCCGCGGGCGACCTCGAGGTCGACGTCGTCCACGGCGAGCAGTCCGCCGAACCGCCGGCCGACCCCCCGGAGGCGGAGGGCCGGCTCGGCATGTTCGACGGACGGTGCTGCTTCGGTCACCGACCTATCTGATGACCCGGTTCGTGATCCGGCCGTTCCGGACGACGCGGATCTTCCCCTGCCACGGGAGCTTGCGCTTCACGCAGGCAGGGACGGCGCGACTCGGAGCCTTCTTCTTGGGCCCGAAGTAACCCCCGAACGTCTGATCGACGTTGGCCACGTAGCCCGCGATCGTCGCTGCGGGCTTGCCGTTCCTCTTCACGATCTGAAGCGGGTACTGGTCCTGGATCGCCTGCCGGCGGCTGTCGAGACGGAGAACACCCCGGTTCGCGACCTGGAAGGCCGGCTTGAGCGTCCTCGGCAGAGCGCGCTGCAGTGCGGCTCCGACCTGACCGTTCGACTTGTTCAGCCCCTGGACGAGCGCCCAGGCGGCGTTCCAGTAGTTGTAGAAGAACCCGTCGTTGATGTCCGCAACGCCGGGGAACCACTTTCCCGCCTGTCTCACGTACGTACGGGCCTGCCGCGTCTGCAACTCACCCGTCTGAGCAGTACCGAAGCCACCGAAGTACGAGCCGATGAGCTTCGGCGCGACGGTCCCGAAGTTCCCCAGGAAGTAGAGGAACAGGTTGCCCGAGTGCTGGCTCGCTTTCACCGGTCCGTAGGCCTGCTCGAACGCGGTGAGGGCAGCACCGGTGTTCGCTCCGCCCACGAGCCAGAAGTAGCCGTCGACCTGATTCGGCCGCGGCAGCTGGCGGATGAACGGTGCGTAGTCACCGCCCTGGGGCGGCGTCCACACGCGCTTCGTGATCTTGCCACCGATCCCACAGAAGTCGGCGATGATGCCGGCTGCTGACGTCCACGGGAAGCTGTAGTCGTCCCCGATGAGCGCCGCCGTGCGCCAGCCGAGCTTCTTGTAGAGGATCTCGCCGAGGCCGGCGTTCCACTGAGCGCCGTCTCCGTGATACCGGAAGACGTTCTTGGGAGCGATCTGCATGGTCGGGTCCTGCGACCCGGCGGTACCGATGATCACCGTCTTCTGCGGGTTCGCCTTCGCCCAGTTTGCGATGGCGACCGCCTCGTCACCGGACAGCGGCCCGATCATGACGTCGGCACGTTGCTGGCTCATGAGCCGTCGAGTCTCCTTGAGCGCGAGCGCCGGAGTCTCGTCGCCGCAGCCGATGCCGACGATCCGAAGGTTCTTGCCGCCTGCTGTGCCGCCGGTCATGCCAGCCGAAGGCTTCTTCTTGTTCTTCGGCTTTGCGCCCGCGTACTGGGAGAACGCCGCGATCGTCCCGGCCGTGTCCACCTCGTACCCGAAGGCGAAGGCGCCCTTGCAGTCGGTCATGATCGCGACCCGCACTTCGTTCGCCTGCCAGGAGCTGGCGAGCGCGCCCGAGGTCGAGATCGTGGCCGCTGCTGCGAGCAGAGCCAGCGGAAGCAGGAGCTTCCACCTACGTACCTCCATCGTGCCTCCTCTCGTGCCTGCCGTTCCAACCTGGTTGCGGTGAATTGCGCAGGAGAGCCTACGCGTGTGGCGTGGCGATTTCACCTCCTTCCGTCACGAGGTGGCCTCGGTCGCGGGCTGAACGTCGCCCGAGCCGGATGCTCGGTCTCGGCCGGCGACACTCCAGAGCCGGTCCCACAGCCCCATGAGCCCGTCGGGCGAGACGATGACGATCGCGAGGAAGATGAACCCGATGACCGTGTTGAAGGTGCCGCCGATCACCGGCAGCCCGGAGGCCGGGATCCGGTTTGTGACCTCGTTGTTGATGACGAGGAACGCGACGGCTCCGAGCCAGGCGCCCTCGATGCGCCGGAGGCCGCCGATGACGGCGATCACGAGGAGCTGGATCGTCGCGTCGAGGCCCATGATGGTCGGCGAGAGCTGCCCGAACCACCACGCGTACAGGGCGCCGCCGATCCCGGCGACGAACGCGCCGATCCCGAACGCGAGCGTGCGGTGAAGCGCCACGTTGTAGCCGAGCGAAGCCATTCGCACCGGCTCGTCGCGGATGCCTTGGAGCGAGATGCCGAAGGGCGTTCGTATGAGGTAGCGGATGAGCGCGTACACGCCGACCGCGGCGATGAGCGAGATGAAGTAGAGGCGCTGGCGGTCGTTCACGATGTCGCCGACGAACCCCGGCGTGTACAGGTCGACGCCCGCGACGGGCGAGAACCCGCCGATGAGGGTCACCGAGCCGACGAACAGGAACGCGATCACGGTGTACGTGAGCGTGAGCATCAGGAAGTAGATCCCGTAGCTCCGTGACGCGACCGCGCCGAAGACGAGGCCGATGGCCGTGGTCAGGAGGATCGCGGCGATGAGGGCGACGGTCGGGTCCCAGCCGAGCAGGAGCCCCTTCGTCTCTCCTCCCGGCACCCGCTGCGTGACCATGTTCGCGAGCGCGTAGCCGGCGATGCCCATGAGCCCTGCCTGCGCGAGCGAGATCATCCCGCCGTAGGCGGAGAGGAAGATCAGGCTGGCGGCGCCGATCCCGAGGATGAGCGCCTGCGTGAGTATCGAGTTCAAGAAGAAGTCGCTGAAAATGAGCGGCGCGAGGACAGCGACTACGAGCGCCCCGACTCCGAGCAGGCGCTCGACGAGGGTCTTCGTCGCAACCCTCGTCACGCGGCTCTCCCGAAGAGGCCCTGCGGCCGAAACGCGAGCACCAGGGCCATGAGGACGAAGGTGAGGACGACGGAGTACTGCGTGCAGCAGTTGTCGCCGGTCGTGGGCAGGTACGCCACCGCGAACGAGAAGACGAGCCCGTAGAGCACCGACCCGACGGCCGCGCCGGCAAGCGAGCCCATGCCGCCGATGATTACGACGACGAGCGAGAACAACAGCCACTGTCCGTCCTGGCCCTGCGCGATGGACGACTGTGACCCGCTCACGACCGCGCCGAACGCCGCCAGAGCTGATCCGACGAGAAAGGCGATCGCGAAAGTGATCTGGATGTTGATCCCGATCGCTGAGGTCATCTGCCGGTCGTCGACGCCGGCGCGGATCACCATGCCGGTCTTCGTGCGATGGAGCCACAGCCAGAGCGCGATCCCCACGCCCACGCCGAGGGCGAGCATGACGAGCCGAGCGAGGGAGTAGCCCACGCCCGCGACGTGGAGGTCGACGAAGTCGTTCGTCCAGCCGGGCCAGGTGATGCTCACTGCGTTCCCGCCGAACTGCTGCGTCCCCGCCGGGACCGTGCGCGGGAAGTGAGCGATGACCTGATCGGCGACGATCACCGACACTGCGATGGTGATCAGCGCCTGGCGAAGGTCCTGCCCTTGGTTCCAGCGGAGCAGGAGCTGCTGCACGGCGAGCCCGAAGACCGCGATGCACGCCATCGCGACCAGCCACGGCACGACCCAGTCGAGGGTGCTCACCTCCGTGCCCGCGAGCGCGAACCCGGACCCGGTCATCCGCTGCTGAACCTCGTACGCGATGTACCCGCCGAGGAGGTAGAAGGCCCCGTGCGCCATGTTCACGACGCGCATGAGCCCGAAGATCAGGGAGAAGCCGCTCGCCACGATGAAGAGGAGCCCCGCGAACGTGATCCCGTCGAGGATCGTGGTAATGAACGCGGCTGGGTCGTCGAAAGCCGAGCCGAAGTTCGTCGTCCGCCAGTCGCCGCCGCCGAGCTCGGGCGCAGGATTGGCGATCACGAGCACGTAGAGCAGCGCGAAGGCGACGATTCCGGCCGCGACAGCTCGCGGCACGGTGCCGACAACGCCCCAGGCCCGAAGTCGTTCGGTCACAGGCGCTGCGAACGTACCAATCTGCCCTGCGGCTTTCAACGCAGAACGCTCGATAATCGATTGCGCGCTCCCGCACCCTCAGCGGGATCAGGGATCCGCGCTCACGTGGGAATGACGGCCACGCACTCGATCTCGACCCGCGCGCCCTCGACCGCGAGCCGCGGCACCTCGACCAGCGTCGAGGCCGGTCGAGTGTTGCCGAAGACCTCTTGCCGGACCGGGTTGATCAGCGGCCGGTCGCCGACATCGGTGAGGAAGACCGTCACCTTGACGACGTCCTCGAAGCCGCAGCCAGCGGCGGAGAGCACCGTGCGGATGTTCTCGAATACCTGGCGAGTCTGCGCGACGACGTCGTCTCCGCCGACGAGCCGTCCGTCGCCGTCCACCGCGACGACGCCGGAGACGAAGAGCAGGTCGCCGGCGCGAACCGCGTCCGTGAAGTGCGAGATCGGCTCGGCGAGGCCGTCGACGCGGATCTCCTCTCGGCTCACCGCGCGCCTGCCTGCAGCTCGCTCAGCTTCACGCGGGGCGAGATGCGCTCGGGGTCGACTGTGAGCACGAGCACCGCCGGCTTGTTGGACGCGAGTGCACGCTCGAACGCGGCCTCGAACTCTGCCGTTCGCCCGACTCGCTCACCGTGGGCACCGTACGCCTCCGCGAGCGCCACGAAGTCGGGGTTCTCGAGGTCGGTGCCGATCACGCGGCCCGGGTAGACGCGCTCCTGGTGCATGCGGATCGTGGCGTACATGCCGTTGTCGACGAGGAGCACGACGATCGGCAGCTCGTACTGCACGGCGGTCGCCAGCTCGGGCGAGCTCATCACGAAGTCGCCGTCGCCTGTCCAACAGACGGCGATCCGGCCCGGATGGACGAGCTTGGCGGCGTTGGCGGCGGCGATGCCGTAGCCCATCGAGCCCGACCGCGGGCACACCTGCGTCCCGAACTGCGAGAACTCGGCGAAGCGGTGCGCCCAGACGGTGAAGTTGCCCGCGCCGCAGGTCTGGACGGCGTCCGGGGGCAGTCGGCCGCGCAGGAAGGCCATGATCTCGCCGATGTCCACCGGCCCCTCCATCGGCTCGTGGCGGAGGTTCGCCTCGTACTCGGCCCGCGCCGCGTGCGTCCATTCGCGCCAGCGCGGCTCGACCGGCTCGAGCTTCCGAAGCGCCGCGGCGAAGTCGGCGAGCGTGGCCGGAATGGCGAGGTCGGGCTCGTAGACGAAGCCGAGCTCGCCCGGATCGGGATGGACGTGGATCAGACGTCTGGCGCGGGTCCGGCGCCTCGAGCAGCGTGTAGCGCCGAGTCGGCACCTCGCCCAGCCGGCCCCCGATCGCGAGCACGAGGTCTGCGGCCGCGAGCCGCGCGGCGAGGCGGTCGTCCATCGCCACGCCCAGCACGCCGGCATAGCTCGGCGAGGCGTTGTCGACGAAGTCCTGGCAGCGGAACGCGCACGCGACCGGTAGCTCGTTCGCCTCGCAGAACGCGAGCACATCCACGCTCGTCGAAGCCGTCCAGCCGCCCTCGCCGACGACGACGAGTGGCCGCTCCGCCGCCGCGAGCAGCTCGCGCAGCCGTGCCAGGTCCTCGGCGCGCGGCGGCACCGCCGCGATCTCGACCGGCGCCGCGTCCTCGACGTCGGCCTCTTCGGAGAGAACGTCCTCGGGCAATGCGAGCACGACCGGCCCCGGGCGGCCCGCGAGCGCGGTCTCGTATGCGCGCGCGACGTGCTCCGGGATCCGCTCTGCGCTCTCGACCTCCCATGCCGCCTTTGCGATGCCCGCGAAGGTCTTGCCGTAGTCGAGCTCCTGCCAGGCCTCGCGTCCGCGAAACGCACGCGGCACCTGGCCGACGAGCAGCAGCATCGGCGTCGAGTCCTGGCGCGCCGTGTGCACTCCGACGGCGGCCTGGGTCGCCCCCGGCCCGCGCGTCACGAGGCAGATCCCGGGCCGCCCCGTGAGCTTGCCGTACGCTTCGGCGGCGTTCGCCGCCCCCTGCTCGTGACGGCATGACACGAGCCGGATCGACGAGTCGTAGAGCGCGTCGAGCACGGCGAGGAAGCTCTCGCCGGGGAGGCAGAACGCGAGATCGGCGCCGTTCAGCTCGAGCTGGTCGACGAGGATCCGGCCTCCGCTCCTCACAGCGGCACCTCGAGCAGGATCCGGGCCTGCTGGAGCTTCGGCTTCTCCTCGTCGGCGGGGTCGAGGTAGCGGATCGTCCGTTTGCCCGCCCACTTGGCCGGCAGCAGCAGTACGCGGACGAACGCGGTCGCCTCGGTCGCCGAGGATGTCGCGAGCACCGGGTCGTCCGCGTCCTCGTACCACGACTCGTCGGCGCGATACGTGATCGCGTCCCCGTCGCGGTCGATCGTCAGCTCGCCGTGCAGGAGCCTGCGGATGCCGGGGCCGGGATGGACGTGCCGGTACGCGACTCCGCCGGGCGGGAAGTCGACGCGATCGCAGCGGAGGAGCCAGTCGCCGGGACCTGGATCCTCCACCACTTCGAAGAGCAGGGCATGCCCCTCGACCTCGGCCGCGCCCGCATGCGCCGTGTCGCGTGCGACGTCGTAGACGACGTGGCTGCCGGGGCCGGCGACCAGGCCGCTCTCGTGCTCGGAGAGGGCGAGGATCAATGGAAGTACTGGCCGCCGTCGATGACCAGCGTCTGGCCGGTGACGAAGTCCGCGGCCGGAGTGCAGAGGAAGACCACGGCGCCGACGACGTCCTCGGGCACCTGGTCGCGCTGGATGGTGCGCGCCGCGATCGACACGTCACGGAGCGCCTCGACCACTTCCGGGTGCTCCTTCACGCCGTCCGACATCGTGAACCCGGGCGCGACGCAGTTCACGTGGATCCCGTCCTTGCCGACCTCCTTCGCGAGCGCGCGAGTGAGCGCGACGATCGCGCCCTTGCTCGTCACGTAGTGAAGGAGGAACGGCACCCCGCGAAACGGTGTTCCGGACGAGATGTTCACGATCTTGCCTCCCCCTTGCTCGCGCATGACCGGGACGACCGCGCGCGAGGTGAGGAACATCGACGCGACGTTGATCTCCATCACGCGGTTCCACTCCTCGAGCGGGATGTCGGTGAACGGCCGCATCGCGAGCGACGCGTACAGGCCGGCGTTGTTGACGAGCACGTCGAGACGCCCGTGGCGCTCGAGCGTCTCGTCGACCATGCCGGCAACGTCTTCCTCGGACGAGACGTCGGCCCGGAGCTGGCCCTCGGGCGGATCGAGGTCCGCGACCACGACCGTCGCGCCCGCTTCCGCCAGCCCACGGGCGATCGCGGCTCCGATGCCCTGCGCGCCGCCGGTGACGATCGCGACCTTGCCCCCGAGCGCCGCCATCAGCGCAGCGGCGAGAACGACGTCGGAACGAGGATTCGGTTCTGCTGCGTGTGCATGAGTGGCTGCACCTTCGCGAGGAACTCCTGCCAGCGCGGGTCGGCCTGGAGCCGGGCGCGCCTCTCCTCCCGCTCCGCGTACGAGTCGTAGCGCCACATCGTCGTGTACGTGGAGAGCGCGCCGACGTCGGTCGTGAACGCGCCCACGAGTCCGCCCAGGATCTCGTCCTGGAGCGGGATTCCCTCCTGCTCGTAGAGCCGGACGAGCTCGGGAAGCTTCCCCGTGTAGACGTGGTAGTCGCGCTGCTCGACGATCACGAGGGCTCCTCGATGCCGCCGAGCGCCCAGTACTTGAGCTCGAGCCACTCGTCGATCCCGTACGACGAGCCCTCGCGGCCGATCCCTGACTCCTTGACCCCGCCGAAGGGAGCGACCTCCGTCGAGATGAACCCGGTGTTGATCCCGAGGATCCCGTACTCGAGCGCCTCGGCCACGCGGGTCACGCGCGCGAGGTCCCGCGAGTAGAAGTACGCGGCGAGCCCGTACGGCGTGTCGTTGGCGACCCGGACCGCCTCGGCCTCGTGGGAGAACCGCGCGATCCCGGCGACAGGCCCGAAGGTCTCCTCGCAGCTCATCGCCGCGTCGGCCGGGACGTCCACCAGCACGGACGGCTCGAAGAACTGCCCTTCGAGCCTGCTCCCGCCGACGACGACCTTGGCATTGCGCTCTTGCGCGTCCGCGACGTGGCGCTCGACCTTCTCGACCGCGGCCTCGTCGATCAGCGGTCCGACGTCGACACCGGGCGTGAGCCCGTCCGCGACCACGAGCGCCGCGACCGCGGACGTGAAGCGCTCGAGGAACGCGTCGTAGATCCCGTCCTGGACGAGCAGGCGGTTCGCGGAGATGCATGTCTGGCCGGAGTTGCGGTACTTGCAGAGGACGGCGCCGGCAACCGCGGCGTCGAGGTCGGCGTCGTCGAAGACGACGAACGGCGCGTTGCCACCGAGCTCGAGCGAGACCTTCTTCAGCCCTGTTGCGCACTGGCGCATGAGGAGCTTTCCGACCTCGGTCGAGCCCGTGAAGCCGAGCTTGCGAACTGCGGGGTTCGAGGTCATCTCCTCGCCGATCTCGGGCGCGTTCTCGGCGGCGCCCGTCACGATCGAGAAGACTCCCGGCGGAACGCCGGCTTCCTCCGCGAGCGCCGCGACCGCCAGCGCCGAGAGCGGCGTCTGCTCGGCCGGTTTCAGCACCATCGTGCACCCGGCGGCGAGCGCGGGCGCCGACTTCCGCGTCACCATCGCGGAGGGGAAGTTCCAGGGCGTGATCCCGGCCGTCACGCCGACGGCGTGCTTCGTCACGAGGATCCGTTTATCGGGCCACGGCGTCGGGACGGTGTCGCCGTAGACGCGCTTCGCCTCCTCGCCGAACCACTCGTAGAAGGACGCGGCGTACGCGACCTCGGCCTGCGCCTCCGCGAGCGGCTTGCCCTGCTCCGTGACCATGAGACGCGCGAGCTCGTCCTGGTGGTCGAGCATGAGATCGGCCAGGCGTCGGAGGATGCGCGCCCGCTCCTTCGCGGGGCGGTGCTTCCAGTCCGGGAGCGCCCGCTCCGCCGCCGACAGCGCGCGGCGCGTCTCCGCGGCGCCCACTCGCGGGACGTCGGCGAGCGTCTCGCCGTTCGCAGGATTCGTCACGGGGAACGTTTCGCCGGAGTCGGCGTCGATCCAGCGCCCGTCCACGTAGGCCTGCCGGCGAAGCAGCGCGGGCTCGACCGCGGTCATGCTGGCAACGATAATCGAGCCATGGAGCCGCAGTTCGTCCGCCTCGACACAGTCCGCGCCTTCGAGCTGGCGGCAGGTGTCAGCGGTCGGCCGCTCTTCGGCGAAGGCGCGATGCTCAACCTCATCCGCTTCGAGCCGGGCGCGACGGTTCCGCTCCACAGTCACCCCCACGAGCAGCTCGGCATCGTCCTCGAAGGCATGCAGGCGCTCGTAGTCGACGGGGTCGCGCACGAGCTCGGCCCGCTCGAGGCGTACGTGCTCCCGGGCGGAGTCGAGCACTCGGCTTATTGTGGGCCCGAGGGCTCGCTCGTGCTCGACGTCTTCCGTCCGGTCCGCGAGGACTACCGCGAGCGCTGGCACGCGGAATCCGGATAGGGGCCGGGCGGGCCGGCCCCTATCGAAGAGCGTCTAGACCCCTGCCGGCACGCCTGCCAGCGCCTCGGTCACCGCCGCACAGTTCGTGACCGTGGAGACGTTCTGGAGCGCGTAGTTGATCGACGCGTTGTGCCAGTCGGCGCTCATCGTCGAGCAGCCGTCCTCGGGGACGACCATGTAGTACCCCTTGTCGGCGCCCGTACGTGCAGTGTGCTCGACGGACATGTTCGTCCAGGCACCGGTGACGACGACGGTGTCGCGGCCGAAGCCCTTGACGAGGCTCTCGAGCCTCGTTCCCTCCCAGGCGTTCATGCGCATCTTCTCGACGACGAAGTCACCGTCCTGCGGCTCGAGGCCGTCCGCGGGCGCCGCGCCCCAGGAGCCGCGAACGAGCCCCCCGGTGTCCTTCACGCCCTGGAAGAGCCCCGCGTTCAGCTTCAGTCCCGGAGCGCCTTCTTCGACGATGAAGTGGACATGGATCACCGGCACGCCCTTGCTGCGGCAGGTGGCCGCCAGAGCTTTGATGTTCTCGACGACGTTCTGCTCCTTCGCGTGCTCGGGCGCTCCCGTCTCGGCCCACGCACCGCCTTCCGCCATCACGTCGTTCTGCATGTCCTGGATGATCAGCACGCAGCGGTTCGCATCCAGGCTGAGCCCTTCGTCGTTCATGTATCGCCTCCTTAGCCCATGTACGGCTCGCGGCGCGGGCCGACGATCGTCCGAATCGAGTACAGCGACGTCGAACTCGGGATGAAGAGCGTGTGCCAGTCCTCGCCGCCCCACGTCATGTTGCCGGTGTTCTCGGGCACGAGGATCGTTCCCAGGTGCTCGCCCTCCCCGGAGATGACCCAGATGCCGCCGGGACCGGTGACCCAGATGTTTCCGCGCTCGTCGCACTTCATCCCGTCCGGGATTCCTTCCTCGATGACTCCCGAGCCGACCCCGTCGAAGAACATGCTGCCGTTCGAGATCGAGCCGTCAGGCGCCGCGTCGTAGACCTTGATGAACGCGCCGGGCGTGTCGTTGATGAAGAAGAGCGTCTCGTCCGGGTTGAAGCAGATCCCGTTCGGCATCTCGAACTCGTCGCGGTCGACGATCAGCTCGGGGTCGCCGCCGCCGGGCGCGATCCGGTACACGCCCTGGAACCCCAGCCGGCGCCTGCGCGGGTGCCCGAATCCTGGGAAGCGCCCATACCACGGGTCCGAGAAGAAGATCGCGCCGGTCGAGTGGACGCAGACGTCGTTCGGGCTGTTCAGCTCCTCGCCCTCGAACTCCTGGGCGATGATCTCCCGCTCGCCGGCGACGGTCTCGCGGATGAGGCAGCTCGTGACGTGCTCGCAGACGAGCAGGTTGAGCTCCGCGTCGTACGTCATTCCGTTGCACTTGTTCGCGAAGTTGCGGACCTCGACGACGGTCCCGTCCGGCGTGTACTTGCGACGGACGTCGCCCGGCATGTCCGAGAAGAGGAGGAAGTGCTCGGTCGGGTGCCAGATCGGCCCCTCCGTGAACGTGAAGCCGGTCGCGAGCCGCTCGACGGACGATCCTTCCTCCACGAGCTCGTAGATCGCGTCCGACTTCGCCTCGATTCCGAGGCGGGTATCGGTGCTCGTCACCGTGCCCCCTTTCACCGTGGAAGTGGACTCAGGAGCTGTCGACTCGACTCTAGTACGGACGTGACGGCCGGTCAGGCGGTGATGTAGTTCGTGAGGTACTGGATCTCGAACGTCTGCTGCTTCGACTTGAACTTCACGAGGTCGCCGATCGAGACGAGCCCGACGACGCGACCGTCCTCCACGACCGGGAGGTGCCGGATGCGGCGGTCCGTCATGACCGCCATGCACTCGTCGATCGACGTGTCCGGCGTGACCACGACCAGGGGCGAGGACATGATCTCACCGACGCGTGTCTCGGCGTCGGTACGCCCTTCGAGTGTCACGCGACGGAGGTAGTCCCGCTCGGTGACGATCCCCGTGATCTCACCGCTCACGGTGACGAGCAGCGACCCGACGTTCTTCTCGACCATCAGCTGGACGGCATCGAGGACGGATGCGTCGGCGTCGATCTCGAGCACGCCTCCACCCTTCTCCTCGAGGATCTCCACGAGCCGGTTCACAGCGACTCCTTCGCTCGAACGTGACAGTTGTCGCATTATCGGCGATCGCCGGTGAGGTGCGCGACGCTCGCCGCCGCGATGACGTCGCTGAAGACGCCTTGGCCCGCCAGCTCCGGGCCCGCGCCCGGGCCGACGATCGTGACCTCGCCCACCGGCGCCGCGCGGCAGATCACCGCATTGGTCGACGCCTTGGATGCTCGCGAGGGGATCGTCGGCCGCGAGCCGCACGGGCTCGACGCGCGCTTCGAGCCCGTCCGCCGAAGGCTCGAGCGAGGCGACGAGCTTGATGCGTGCGCCGGCACCAGCCGCTTCGTCCAGCTCGGCTCGCGTGATCTCCACGATCCCGCGTCGAGCCACCTCCTCCGGCCGGAGCTGCCGGCCGAAGACGAGCGCGGCGAGGATCATCGTCTTCGCCATCGCGTCATGGCCGTCGACGTCGGCGCTGGGATCGCGCTCCGCGAGGCCGACTGCCTGCGCCTCCCCCAGCGCGTCCTCGTATGACTGCCCGCTCGTCATCGCGGAGAGGACGAAGTTGGCGGTCGCGTTCAGGATTCCCCGTAGGGCGATCGGGGTCGTCCCCGCGAGCCCGTCGACGAGCGTGCTCAGCACGGGCGTGCCCGACATCACCGTGGACTCAGCGCGGAACGCGACTCCCTGCCGCCGAGCGAGCTCGACGAGCTCCATGCCGTGCAGCGCGACCGGCCACTTGTTCGACGTGACGACGGGAATCCGACGGTCGAGAGCCGCACGCATGTGCGCGAAGCCCGGCTCGCCATCCGCCCCGGGACTGGCGGTGACCTCTACAAGGAGATCGGCTTCCGTCGCGCGGAGCCCCTCGAGCGCGCTCGGCAGATGACGCGCGCCGGGATGCTCCGTCAGCGGGCGTTCGCGGGCGGCGAGGTCTAGAAGCGCCGGCAGGTCGAGGCCTTCGGGGCGATGGACGAAGCCGTCTCGCGCATTCGCGACGGCGACCACCACCGGGACGAAGCCGTAGCGAGCCGTCAGCGTCTCGGCCCGGATGTGCAGCGCACGGACGACCCATCGGCCGACCGTGCCGAATCCGACCACCCAGATGCGCACGGTCCTCATCGGAGAGGAGCCTACGCCTGGCCTCGTGAGCAGTGTTTGCGAGAGCGGCAGCTAACCTTTAGGGGTGAGACTCGCCATCGGCACCGTGGTCGCGTATCCACCGCATGGGGTGGGACGGGTCACGTCCCGGCAGAAGAGGGTCGTGCTCGGGGCCGAGCAGGAGGTGGTGGTGATCGAGCTCGCGGAAGGTCTTTCGGTGTCGCTTCCGCTCGAGCGCGCACGTGCACAGCTTCGACCGCTTGCCAACGAGGCGGATCTGCACCGGGTCGAGCAGACTCTGCGCGAGAACGGGCCGCTCAGCGAGGACGTGTGGGCGACGCGTCTGAAGGAGATGCAGGAGAAGCTCCGAGGCGGCGACCTGCTCGAGCTGGCGCAGATCGTCCGCGACGGCGTCCGGCGAGAGCAGTCCGCGAAGGGCACCAGCTCGAGGCTTTCGACGAGCGAGCGGGCGCTGTGCGCGAAGGCGCGCGACCTGCTCTCCGGTGAGATCGGTCTCGTCCGCGGTCTCGATCAGGCGAGCGCGAACGCCTGGATCGACGACCAGCTCACGCCGTCCGCGGCCGCCTGAGCGCCGTCTAGATCTTCCGGCGGGGCCTCGGTGTGCCCCACTTCGAGCCGCCGCGGCGGGAGGAGTACACGCGGCGCGCAGGCGCGAGCTTCATGCCGCCCGACTCGAACTGCTCGGCATGGCCGGCGACACGGGCGACGCGGCTGACTTCCTCCTGCTGGTCGGGGAGCACGAAGGTGATGCCGACACCGCCGCGGCCCGCGCGACCGGTCCTCCCGACGCGGTGCACGTAGCCGCTCGACTCCTCCGGAGGGTCGAAGTTGACGACGTGGGTGATCTCGACGAGATCGAGCCCGCGTGCGGCGACGTCCGTCGCCACCAGGGTCGAAGCCTCGCCCGACTCGAACCTCCGTAGCGCCCGCTCCCGCTGGCCCTGGTTCAGGTCGCCGTGCATGGCGACGGCGCTCACGCCGAGTCGCGCGAGCTTGCGAACGAGCCGGTCTGCGCCCCGCCGTGTGCGCACGAAGACGAGCGTGCGCTCGCCCTCGCTGCGCAGAAGATCCGCGAGCGTCTCGACCTTGCTGTCCGCTTTGACCGGGACGAACCGGTGCTCGACTGCACCGTCGTCCCCGGAAGCCGGCGCCTGCTCGGCCTCGCAGCGCACGGGGTTGCTCGTGTATGCGCGCGCGAGCTCGCCGACCTGGCTGTCGAGCGTGGCGGAGAAGAACATGGTCTGCCGCTTTGCGGGGATGCGCCGGACGATCCGGTCGACCTGCGGCTTGAAGCCCATGTCGAGCATGCGGTCGGCCTCGTCGAGGACGAGGATGCGCACGCCGTCGAGGTCGATCGCCTTCCGCTCGAGCAGATCGTTCAGCCGACCGGGTGTGGCGACGAGGACGTGCGCGCCACGTGCCCGCTTCGCCTGCGACGTGCAGAGGAACGCCGCCGTAGATCGTGGCGACATGAAGATCGGCGGGGGCGAGCCTCGTCAGCTCGCCGGCGACCTGGGTCGCGAGCTCGCGCGTCGGCACGAGAACGAGCGCGGCCGGGCGCCGCCCGCTCGTCTCGAGCCGCTCGACGATCGGGATCGCAAAGGCGAGCGTCTTGCCCGAGCCGGTCGGCGCCTTAGCGAGGACGTCACGTCCCGTGAGAGCGTCCTCGAGGACGCGCGCCTGGATCGGGAAGGGCTCGTGGATCTTGCGCTCGGCGAGGGCGCGCACGATGCGCGCGGACACGCCGAGGTCGGAAAAGGACTGCTGCATCTCGATTCAACTCCTGTTGTTGCTGGGTCGAGATCCGTCTGCCTCGACTCGTAGGAGGAACCGAAGAAGTCAAACCTCACGGGACGACGGATGCCGTCCGTGCCCGGCACGGTAGCAGCAACGGGCGCACGCACCGGCCTGGCGCCCCGTTCTGACCTACACTTGGGCCTACACGGGACGAATACCGAAGGCGCCGCCTTGCGCCTCTCTTATCCGTTCGATTCGATCGACAGGGCAGGAGGAGACGACATGGAGGCATCCCGAAGCGAGGAGTCGAGGGGCGGGCATGAAGGCGTCGCGCACCGCGTCTCCCGGCGACAGTCGAACGAGCGGAAGGCCGTGCTCGACGACGTAGCGACGGACGCGCAAGGGCTCGTTGAGTTCGCGTGCGAGTGCACGAGGAGCGACTGCGAGCGGACCGTGAACGTCCCGCTGTACGTCTATCGCCGGATGGTCGAGTCGGGCGATCAGTACCTCCTCCAGGCCGGACACCATGCGTTCGAGCGGTACCGGACGATCGTGTCGCTCGGCTTGGTTCGGATCGAGGAGCGGATCTAGCCGTCGTACGAGGGAGCCGGCCTCGCGCGAAACCGTTCGCCTGGAAGCTCCTCGCCTCACGCGCTCTATCGCGCGTCGGTGGATCGCGGGCTCAGGCCGGATTCATGCGTTGGCCGGCTGAGACCACCTTACTCCTCGTGGGGCGCGGCTCCGGTTAAGTCAGCGCCCTCGCCGGGCATTGCCCCGCCCTCTACCGCCTTACGCTCGGCCGCCGCAGCCTGCTTCTTCTCGAGCTTCCGCGCGCGGCGTTCCCTGACCGTTCGCTCTCGCGTCATCTTCGCCATCGTCTGTCTCTTGGTGCGCATGCCGGTCCGTTCCTCTCCTGTCGGGGGACGACCGGCACGAGCGCCCGGCCATCAAACGTGTATCAGTCGACCATAGCGGCACGTGCGCGCCGCGCGAGCCGGTCGGTCAGCGCGAGAGCCAGTCGCCGAGCCGGAGCCTCGTCGCGAGGACAGAGAGATCGCCTTCGTCGCGGATCTTCGTCGCGGCGTCCGCGAAAGCCGCCACGGCGACCCAGGCCAGTGAGCCTCCGACGCTGATTCGCTGCGCGCCTGCTTCGAAGATCTCCGCGACCGTGAGGTTCGGGAGCGCCAGCACGTTGACCGGCTTCGTCACGGCTTCGCACACTGTCCGGATCTCCTCCACGGTCCGCAGGCCCGGTGCATAGAGGGCGTCGGCACCGGCGCCCTCGTACGCCTGCAGGCGCGCGATCGTGTCGTCGAGGTCGGGGTTGCCGCGGATGTGGTTCTCCGCACGCGCAGTGAAGGTGAACGGGAAGGAGAGAGCATGTGCCGTCTCCGCCGCAGCCGCGACTCGCTCGACCGCGTGGGGGAGGTCGTAGAGCCGGCCTTCGGGGTCCCAGTCCTCGATCGAGCCGCCGACTGCGCCCGCCTCCGCAACGCGTGAGATCGCCTGCGCCGCGATCTCCGGCGCGGGGCCGTAGCCGTTCTCGAGGTCGACCGAGATCGGGAGCCCGGTTGCCGCATCCAGGGCGGCGACGTGCTCTACGACGTCGTCGAGGGTCGCGCCGCCGTCGAGGCGTCCGAGCGTGAACGCGAAGCCAGAGCTCGTCGTCGCGAGGGCGCTGAACCCGAGCGCCTCCAGCACGCGCGCCGAGCCGGCGTCCCACGGGTTCGGGATGACGAACGGCTCGCCGACGTGCAGTGCCTTGAACGCCTCCGCTTTCCCTTCTTGCCTCGTCATCCGGGTTCCTCCTGGCCGGTGTGGCGCGCTCGTCGATTAGATGTAACCCGCGCGCGCAGCCTGCGTCGCCGCCGCGGCGCGCGACGACTGCGTGAGCTTGCTGAGGATGTTCGCCACGTGCCGGTGCACCGTGTGCTCGCTGAGCACGAGCGAGGACGCGATCTCGCGGTTCGAGAGCCCGACCGCGACGAGCCGGAGCACTTCGGTCTCGCGGCGCGTCAGCGGCGAGTCGCCGTTCGACGCGACGGGCACCGAGTCCTCGAGGAAGCCGGCGAGCGCGCGGTGAAGCTCGCGCTGGTCGTCCATCCACGGTAGGTGCGAGTCGCCGGAGAGCGCGATGAAGCGTGCGGTCGGCAGCAGCGAGGCGAGCTCGCGACCGCGTGAGATGGGCACCGTGCGGTCTCCGCGGCGATGCAGGACGAGCGTCGGCATCGCGAGCTGCGGGAGGAACGGCCGCGCGTCCGAGGTGAGGTCGAGCTCGAGGAACGCGGCAGCAACGTCCGCCGACGCGGCGTGCCGCTGGTAGCGGCTGAGCGCAGCGATCTCGTCGCCGCTGCCGTGCGGGAGGAGGAGCCCCGCGAGCATCTGCGCGGCAAGCTGCCAGTTGACGCGGGCGAAGTCGACGATCGAGCGCCGCGTCGCGTCCGGGATGTCCTCGCGCGTCGCATAGCCGCCGAAGAAGACGATCTTCCGGATTCTTTCCGGCTGCGCGCTCGCGAAGCGCGCCGACGCGAGGCCCGCGCACGAGCATGCGAAGAGCGTCGCCCGCTCGTCGCCGCAGGCCCGCAACACGGCGTCGAGCTGGCGGGTCTCGAGCTCCGGGGTCAGCGGACCGGGGAGCTCGCGGTCGGAGAGCCCGGCCCCGATGCGGTCGTACCGCACCACGCGGTGGGTGCGCGCGAGCTCCTCGAAGAGCTCCCGCGCGCGGGGCATCTCCCACTCCTCCTCGAGGTGGCTCACCCAGCGGCCCCCGAAGAGGAGCAGCGGTCCCTCGCCGAGGCTCGCATACGCGATGCGGCGGCCGTCGAGCTGGCAGAACCGGATGTCCTGCTCCATGACCACAGAGTTTTCCTGGCCCGTTCGGGCCATGTCAAGAAGATGGCCCGCTACGGCGACGCGCTGGCATGGCCCGCTCCGCCACGATGTGACACATGCACACGCGTTACGTCGACGGGATCACGATCCGGCCGCTCCGGGACGGCGACACGGAGACCGTCGCTGCGGTCTTCGAGCGTCTCGGCGCTCGCTCCCGGGAGTACCGCTTCTGCGGCGCGAAGCCGCGGCTGCCCGAGGCTGAGCTGACGGCGCTCGCCCGCGTCGATGGCGACCGTCACGTCCTCGTCGCATACGTCGACGGCGATCCGGAGCCCGCCGGGATTGCAAGGCTCGTCCGCGACGGCGCCTCGGCCGAGATCGCGTTCGAGGTCGTGGACGAGCATCAGGGTCGCGGCATCGGGTCCGTCCTCGCCGAGGAGCTCGCGGCGGTCGCTCGTGCTGCGGGGATCCGGGAGCTGCGCGCGACCGTGTGCGGCGACAACCCGCCCGTCGTCTCGCTCCTGCGTCGCCTCGCTTCCCCACTGCACGTGAGCTGGCGCGGACGCGAGCGTGAGTTCGTGCTCGCCCTCGACCGGCAGAGGTAGCCGCCAGGCACACTGGCGCCGTGGTCACGGCGCTCGAGATCGGACGCGAGGAGCTCCGGCAGAAAGTCGAGGGCGGGGAAGCGTTCGTCCTCATAGACGCGCTACCGCCGATCGCCTTTGCCGCATCGCACCTGCCGGGCGCGGTCAACATCTCGCCCGACGCGGTCGACGGCATGGCCGAGCGCCGGATCCCCGATCTCGAGACCGAGGTCGTCGTCTACTGCGCGAATCCCGACTGCGAGAGCTCCGGCGAGGTCGCGGCGCGGCTCGTCGAGCTCGGGTACCGGAACGTGAAGCACTACTCGGGCGGCAAGGACGACTGGCGCGCAGCCGGGCTGCCGCTCGAGGGCGGCCGCGTCTGACCGCTACGTCACCTCGAACGACTCGGTCGCGTGGACCGATGCCGCGGGCGTGCCGTTCGAGCAGAGGATCGCGTAGCGCGCTGCCGTCAATCCGGCGGTGAGTGGGCTTGTCTCCCCCGGGTCTATCTCCAGCTGCGGGACGACGCTTGTGACGAACGTCGGCGTTCCCTGCGGTGCGCCTCCTCCGTCGATCCGCTCCTGCTCTGCGATCACATACGCCTCGAGCTCCTCGTCGGTGCTGGCCGGGTCGATCCGCACGAGCTCGAATACGCCGACCTCTCCGGTTTCGTTCTCGATGTCGAGCGAGACCGTGCCCGCCCCGACCGAGTCCGGGCCCTCGTACGTGCAGTCGTCGTTCGTGAGCGTGACGCGCGTCGGGTCGTCGCCCGCGCAGGCCGCCGTGGCGAGCAGGACAGCCGCCGCGAGAATCGGAGCGGCGACGCGCGACACTCAGCTACGCCACTTGACGGTGCAGCCGACCGGCGGCGTGTCCGCGACGGGCGGATCGTCGCCGGCGAGACCGGCCTCGATCGCGTCGCGGAGGTAGTGCGCGGTGACGTGCTCCTCCTCGCGGTTGTCGTCGACGGCGCCGTGGTAGACGAGCCGGCGTTCGGCGTCGTAGACGAACGCCTCCGGCGTGCGCTCCGAGCCGAGGGCGCGCATGACGTCCTGGCTCTCGTCGTGGAGGTACTCGATGACGTAGGCGGCCTCGCGGGCGTGCTCGACCATGGCGTCGAACGAGTCCCCAGGGTACGCCTCGGCGTCGTTCGAGTTGATCGCGACGATGCGGACACCTCGGTCGGCGTACGCGCGCTGGAGGTCGTTGATCCGGCCCTCCCAGGCGAGGACGTAGGGGCAGTGGTTGCAGGACTGGACGAGGACGAGCACCTGCGCGTCGGCGTATTCCTCGAGCGAGTGGTTGCGCCCGTCGACGCCGGGCAGGTCGAAGGTCGGGGCGGTGGCGATCGCGCTCACGAGAGTGCCTCCTCGAGTTGCTTTCGGCTGGGGACGGGCGACGGGCGGCCGTCGGGGAGACGGTACACACGGCACGTCAGCGAAGGCGGCAGCGCCGCGCCCGCTGGGTCGACGTCCCGCCCGTCCACGCGGATCGTCGGCGAGCCGGGGAACGCGAGCTCGACGGCCTCCTCGTGCGTGAAGATCTCGCGCTCCTCGACCGCGGCGTCCACCGCCTGCTCGACCAGCACCGCGTCGAGCAGCTCCCTCGCCTCCGGGTGCGACGGGCAACCCGCCCAGAACAGGAACTCGATCCGCACGAACGAGAGCTTGCCGAAGGCGACTCAGCCTGCGACGACGGGATTCGTCAGCGACCCGAGCCCCTCGATCTCGATCGTGACCTCGTCGCCCGGCTCGAGCAGCCGCCGCGGGCGGCGGAACACCCCGACCCCGGCAGGAGTCCCCGTGAGGATGAGGTCACCCGGCTCGAGCGTGATCGTCCTCGCGATGTGGCTGATGATCTCGTCGACGCCGAAGATGAGGTTCGCGGTCGTCGAGTCCTGGAGCACCTCGCCGCTCACGATCGTCCGGATCGCGAGTGCGTGCGGGTCGGGCACCTCGGCGGCTGGGATGAGCGGACCGACCGGGCAGAACGAGTCGACGGACTTGCCGCGCGACCACTGCCCGTCTGAGAACTGGAAGTCGCGCGCGGTCACGTCGTTCGCGCAGAGGTAGCCGCGCACCGCCTCGAGAGCGTTCTCCTTCGACACGCCCTTGACGCGCGTCCCGACGACGACGCCGAGCTCCGCCTCGTAGTCGCACTGCGTCACCTCGCGCGGGATGACGATCGCGGCGCCGGGCCCGATCAGGGCGTTCGGCCACTTGGCGAAGAGGAGCGGCTCCTCGGGGAGCGCGACGCCCTGCTCCTCCGCGTGATCGCGGTAGTTGAGACCGACGCAGACGATCTTGCCGGGGCGTTCGATCGGAAGCACTGGTCGGGAATCCTAGGCGCGTCGTCCTCTAGCCGAACGCAAAGGCGTCGTCGGGACCCGACCGTAGACTCCTGCGAACCCCCGAGGAGGTTCGATGCTCCGCCCAGTCGTCGCCGTCTTCGCCGTCGTCGTCACGCTCGCGCTCGCCTCGGAGGCGGCCGCGACCGTCGGCGGCCCGTGTACCGCGGAGATCAACGGGGAGGACATCGGCGACCGCGGGGTCGGCGCCACGAGCGACCCGATCGTCGTCCCGGAGGACCGCCCGGTCTCGGTGACGATGAGTTCCGAGCAGGAGCTCGAGAGGCTCAAGGTCGAGCTCGAGTTCTCGGGCATTCGCTGGACGGTGCACGACCGGCCGTCGACCGGCACGTCGTGGATAAGCGATGTCCCGGTGGACGACTACGCCGACTACGGGCTCGGCCTCTACAAGGTGGTCGCCTCGAGCGAGGGCGCCGACTTTACGTGCGAGAGCGCCGCGCTCATCGAGGTCGGGGGTGACGACGCACTGGATCCGTTGAAGACGCCCGTCGGTCTGGCCGGGCTCGCTATCGCGCTCATCGGCTCGCTCGGTGCGCTCGCGATCGCGGTTCGTGTCGGACGCTCGCGCACGTCGCCGGTCTTCGCCGGCCTTCTGGGCGCGGTGTTCGGGCTCGGGATCGTGATCCTCTTGCAGCAGTTCTCGGCGATCTACCCGACGGTCGCCGTGACCGCGGGCGTCGTCCTCATCGGCGCCGTACTCGGGTTCGCGCTCGGGCTGTTCGGGGTGGGGTCGAGCCAGGGGGATGCGCGGTAGAAGGGCGAACCTCGCGGGGTTCAGTGCGGCGTGGTGCTGGAGGGGGCTCGGACGCCGGGTGTCCTACTCTGTTGGTCTCGAACCCAGGAGGTGAGACCGATGGAAGGCAAGCAGCCGACTTTCGACAACGATGTCAAGCCTCTCTTCAGAGAGCGCGACCGTGGGGCAATGCTCAGCGTCGCCCGGTTCGATCTCTGGTCGCGAGACGACGTGGCCGAACATTCGCAGGAGATCTTGCAGCGGCTGGAAGACGGGTCGATGCCGTGTGACGAGGCATGGCCGGAGGAGCGTGTCGCGATCTTCCGTGAGTGGGTCGGGGCGGGTATGGCCTAAGGCGTAGCCGCTCAAGCCACCGCATCGCCGCCTTCTCGAACTCCGGCGACCCGCGCTCGGTGTACAAGTGGACGAACTGGAGCGCGTGCTGGAGCGGCAGGTTCGGGGTCTTGCGGATGCCCCGGCCAGACGGCTAGAGGCCCACCGCGACGTGCAACTTCAAGGGGCCGCGAGTGTTCGCGGGCTGACACTGCGAGTGTCATCGGGATGACAGTCGCGACGCCTGCGACATGCCACGATCCGCCTCGTGTCACGACTGTTGCCCCTTGTGACTGCTTCGGCGATCGCGATCTCGACGCTCGCCGCCACGGCGAGTGTCACGTTGGCGACGCCGGCAAGGCGGTCTGCACTTCATTCCTATGACGACAAGGTCGGCGATGTCGTCACTGCACCGGACGTCTCCGGCTCTAACGTGGTCACGAACGACAACTTCGTGCTCACGATCGGAATGCACATCCGCGGGCGATCGTCATTCCTTGAGCGCGACGTGTACGGCATCTTCTTCGACACCGATTCCAACGCCGCGACCGGGACGGATGCGCTCTCGGGAGCGCCACTAGGAGCCGAATACAGCATCGAGATCGCGCACGGCAAGACCTGGCTGCTGCGTTGGCACGGATCGTCGTTCGACCCGCTGACGCCGCGCATACCGATTGCCACTGTCTGGCTCGACGGACTCGGGCCCGCCCTCCAAGTCGCACGCACAGACCTCGGCAATCCGCAGTCCTTCAAGTTCGCGTTCGTGACCGCAAGCGGCGACTACGATCTCGCACCGGACACCGGCACGTGGTCGTACGAACTGTCGCCGTTCATGCTCACCGCCGGACGGCTCTCTGTCGGACAGGCGAGGGCTGGGAAGCCCGTCGTCTCCTCGATGTCGGTCGAGCGGAGCGACTTCGAGCTCGCGCTCAGCAGAGGCGCAATCGGGTGTGCTGCGCGGATCGGTAGAAAGGCACTCCCTGGACGCGGGGCGTTCTTACGAGATCGCACTTCCTGCACATGGCGCCTGCCGGCACGCTCAGCCGGCAAAAGGCTCGCAGGCAGCGTTCAGGTCACATACCAGGGCGTCACCGCCGAACGCGCGTTCAGCGTTCGAGTGCGGTCCTGGAAGGGACGCTGACCTGCTCGACCTGCCCTAGCCGGACCGGTACGTAAGCCGCGCTGCCGTGACCGCGCCGTGCCGTGAACGGAGCGGGACGTGTATTTCGGCGCAAGCTCCGTTGCCCTACCCGCCGCGAGATGATCGAACACGGGTGTAAAAAGCAGATATTTGCGGGGCTTTCCTGCATGGGCCGTGAAGGATTCGAACCTTCGACCTTGGGATTAAGAGTCCCCTGCTCTACCAACTGAGCTAACGGCCCGGGACAGCGCAGTTTAGCCCCGCCGGTGTTAGAACCGGCCTGCGATAGGGTAAGCCGCGCGCATGATGGATCCAAGAACTGCCGGCATCGTCATCGCGATCATCGGCGTCGTCGGAACTGCCATCGCAGCGCTGGCAGACCCACTCGGGATCGGTGAGGGAGAGACCTTCGGCTGGCTGCAGCTGACGGGAGTCATCCTCGGAGGGATCGTGATCCTCCTCGGTGTCGTCATCGCCACGGGGTGGGTCGCGTACCCCGGTCGGCCTGTACGCGATGACACCGTGGTGGCGGGCGGCCCCGGCGGACAGAACACGACGATCGTCACCGAGAAGCGCAGCGACTCAGAGCCCGACTGACCCGTCGGCGCTACGGACGGAGCCCGGTGCAGCCGCGCAGCGCTCGCCAGGCGGCGAGCTCGCTTCGGCGTGCCGCCCCCGTGAGCGCGCGCGGGACGCCGTCGACGATGCGCGCAGGCACCCAGCGGTACTCGTCGATCCTCCGGCCGGTGGCCGTCACGAGCAGAACGCCGGTCCGGGTCGACATCTCGGTCGTCCCGTACCAGACGAAGTTCCCGAGGCCGTAGCCGACGAGCGCCCCGTCCATCGTCCCGACGCCCTGCTGGCGGTGCGCGTGGCCGCCGACGACGATGTCCGCGCCTGCGCGGACGAGTGCCAGCGCCAGCTGCCGCTGCCGGCTCGAGGGACAGCGCTCGGCCTCGACGCCCCAGTGGAGGTAGACGACGACCGTGTCCGAGGAGCGGCGCACGCGCCGGACCTCCTCGAGGAGCCGCGGGACGTTCTTCGCGGATGCCAATCCGGGCTTGCTCGGGCCGGCGGACCAGGCCGAGACGAGGTGGTCGTCGAGGACCTGCGTCGCGCCGATCACCGCGATCCTCTGGCCGTTCACGGTGATGCGGTAAGGCGCGTATGCGCGCCTCGCGTCGAGGCCGGCTCCGATGACCCGGAACCGGTACCGGCGAGCCGCCGCGAGCGAGTCGCGCAGGCCCTGCTCGCCGTAGTCCATCCCGTGGTTGTTCGCGAGCGACGCGACGTCCACCGAGCCGCCGCGCAGCGCTGCGAAGGCGTTCGGCGGGGCGCGGAACACGAACTCCTTCGTGGCGGCGAACCCGCTGTTCGTCACGGCGGTCTCGAGGTTCACCACCGCCACGTCCGCAGAAGCGAGCACCGGCTTGATCGGTGCGAGGAGCGTCGAGGCCGAGGACGCGAGCTTCTGCGACAGCACGCCCTCGAAATGGACGTCTCCGCCGAAGGCGAGGACGACCTTCTCCCCGCTTCCGAGCGGCCCGCGGGCCTGCGTGGGCGACGCTTCGCTCTCGCTGCCGCCGACGACAGCCAGGGCCCCCGAGCCGGCGGCGACGAGACCGAGGACGAGCAGCAGGAAGGCGGCGAGGCGAGTCATGTGACGAAGGCAGCGAGCGGGCTTTGGTCGAGCGGCACGATAGCTCGCCGTTGAAGTAGGCTCGAAGCGGTGCGCAAGGGCATCGTCCAGCTCGTCGCCATCGGGATCGTGATCGGCGTGGCGCTCACGCTGGTGGCGGTCCTCTTCCAGTGGCTGCCCACCTCCGCATCGGAGGAGTTCGACCGCATCCAGGCGCTGTACTGGTTCGCGACCGTCATCTCCATCGTCATCTTTTCGCTGGTCACGGCCGTGATCATCTTCTCGGTCTGGAAGTGGCGCGTGCCGCTCGACGACGACGCCGACGGGCCGCCGATCCACGGGCACACCGGGCTCGAGATCGCGTGGACGGCCGTGCCCGCGCTCCTCGTGCTCGCGATCGGGATCTTCAGCGCGATCGTCCTCGCGCGGAACGGGGAGGCCGGCAACCGCCCGATGGAGGTCGAGGCGCGCGGGCAGCAGTTCACGTGGAAGTTCATCTACGGGGACTTCGACGACCTGGAGTCCGGGGAGCTCGTCCTGCCGCTCGGCCGCGAGGTGCGGTTCACGATGCGCTCGGTCGACGTCATCCACTCGTTCTGGGTCCCGAACTTCGGGCAGAAGATGGACGCCGTGCCCGGCATCGAGACGGAGATCCTCGTGACCCCTGACGAGCTCGGCGAGTTCGCGGTCGTCTGCGCCGAGCTCTGCGGCCTCGGCCACGCCACCATGCGCGCGGCGGCGCGTGTCGTCGAGCCGGCCGAGTTCGACGCCTGGGTGCAGGAGCAGCAGTCATGACGACGACCGAGCACCACGAGCCGCCGCCCGAGCTCTACCCCGAGCACTTCGAGCCGCCGCGCGGCCCGACCTGGCGCCTCTTCTTCGGCCCCGGGCTCGTCCGCGGGGCGTGGATGGCCGCGCTCTTCTTCGGCCTCGGCACGCTCCTGGTGCTCGGTCTCCGCTGGTGGTGGGGCTGGACGCCGGTCTGGAACACCGAGGTCGTGCTGGCGGTCGGCGGCGATGACCGCCGCCCCGATCGGGTTCCTCGCGGGCATCGGCTCCTTCGACTACTGGCTCTACTACGTCTCAGGCCGGCCGACGCGGCCCGAGGACCACTCCGGCCACGGCGCGCGGACGTGGCGCGACTACTTCCGCGTGAACACCGACCACAAGGTGATCGGGGTCCAGTACCTCGTCACGACGTTCTTCTTCTTCACCGTCGCCGGGCTGATGGCGATGTTCTTCCGTGCCGAGCTCGCGAAGCCGGGACTCCAGTTCGTCGACTCGCAGACCTTCAACGGCCTCGTCTCGGTGCACGCGACGCTGATGATCTTCCTCTTCGTCATCCCCGCGTTCGCGGGCCTCGCGAACTTCGCCGTGCCGCTGATGCTCGGCGCGCCGGACATGGCCTTCCCACGCCTGAACGCCCTGTCGTTCTGGCTGCTCCCGATCGCGGGGATCATGTTCGTCGCGAGCTTCCTCGCGCCTGGCGGCGCGTTCGGCGCCGGCTGGACGGGCTACGCGTCTCTGTCCGAGGGGCAGCCGTTGGGCCAGACGTTCTTCAACATGGGCGTCCAGTGGGCCGGGGCGTCGTCGATCATGACCGCCCTCAACTTCCTGGTCACGATCATCACGATGCGCGCGCCGGGGATGACCTTCTGGCGCATGCCGCTCCTCGTGTGGGCGAACTTCACGACCTCGCTGCTCGTCGTCATCGCGACCCCGTTCATCGCCGGGTCGCAGTTCTTCGTGATGTTCGACCGGATCCTGCACACCGACTTCTTCGTCCCCGAAGGAGGCGGGTACGTGCTGGGCTACCAGCACATCTTCTGGTTCTACAGCCACCCAGCCGTCTACATCATGATGCTGCCAGGGTTCGGGATCGTCTCCGAGGTCATCTCGACGATGTCCCGGAAGCCGATCTTCGGCTACCGGCTGATGGCCTTATCGCTGATCGGGATCCTCGTCCTCGGGTTCTCGGTGTGGGCCCACCACATGTTCGTCGCGGGCATGGCCGACTGGCTGCGCGTCCCGATGATGATCACGACGCTCCTGATCGCGGTCCCGACGGGGATCAAGGTCTTCTCCTGGACCGCGACCTTATGGCGAGGACGCATCCACCTGACGACGCCGATGTTGTTCGCGCTCGGGTTCGTGACCATGTTCGTGATCGGCGGGCTCTCCGGCGTCTATCTCGGGTCCGTGCCGATCGACATCGCCGCCTCGGATACGTATTTCATCGTCGCGCACATCCACTACGTGCTCTTCGGCGGCTCGGTGTTCACGATCTTCGCGGGGGTCTATTACTGGTTCCCGAAGATGACCGGCCGCATGTACGACGAGCGCCTCGGGAAGCTCCACTTCTGGCTGACCTTCGTCAGCTTCAACGCGACCTTCTTTCCGATGCACTACGTCGGGCTGCGAGGGATGCCGCGCCGCGTGTTCGACTACTCGGAGGCGTTCGGCGACCTGAACTTCTTCATCACGCTCGCCTCGTTCGTGCTCGGGCTGTCGTTCGTCGTGTTCGTCTACAACATCGTGACCAGCTGGACGCGAGGGCCGATCGCGGACTCGAACCCCTGGCGCGCGCACACGCTCGAGTGGCAGGTCTCCTCGCCGCCGCCGATCTTCAACTTCGACGAGATCCCGCAGGTCGTGGGCGGGCCGTACGAGTACGGCGTCCCCGGCGCGCGGCACGCGGTCATGAGCCCTGCGAAGGAGCGGGAAGGGGAGGAGGTGCACGCGTGAGCGAGGCCGCGCCCGAGGCTGCGGCGACCCCGGTCCTCGTGGTCGCGAACGAGACGCTCGTCGGGACCGAGCTCGTCGACGTCCTCAAGCGCCGCGCAGCCGAGGGACCGATCCGCGTGCTCGTCGTCGCTCCCGTCACGCAGCCGCGCGAGGGCTACGTCGTCTACCGCGACTCGCGCCGCGCTGCCGCTGGCCGCCGCCTCGACCGCACGCTGGAGGCGCTCCGCGAGGCGGGGATCCCCGCGCACGGCGCCGTGTTCGACGACGACCCGTTGACCGCTGTCAAGGACGTCCTCGACGCCGAGGAGGTCGCCGAGATCGTCGTCTCGACGCACCCGGAGACGAAGTCCGGGTGGTTGCGGAAGGACCTCGTGGACGAGATCAGGCGCGTCGCGGGCAGCCGACCCGTCGAGCACGTCGTTGTGGATGCCGCGGCGCGTTCGGGGGCAAACGTCCTCGTCGTCGCGAACGAGACCGTTCTCGGGGAGCCGCTGCTCGACCGGATCCGCGCGCGGGCCCGAGAGGGGAACGTGAGCTTCCTCATCGTCTGCCCGCAGAGCGACCCGGCGCGGGCCGAGCACCCCGAGGCCGAGCGCCGTCTGCGCGCCGCACTCTCGAAGCTGCGCGGCGAGGGCATCGACGCCCACGGGCAGATCGCGCATCCCGATCCCTTCACCGCCGCCATGCAGGCGGCGCACGACGAGCGGGTCGACGAGATCATCGTCTCGACCTTTCCCGGCGAGCGCTCCGGCTGGCTCCGCCGCGACCTCGTGGGGCGGTTGCGGTCCGAGAGCGGGGTCCCGGTCGAACACGTCGTCGTCGAAGGCGAGCCTGCCCAGGTGGCGCCGTGACGTCGCACGCCGAGTCGCTGCACGACCACCACGGGCCACCCGAGGCGAATCAGAGCTCCCGCGTCGACGCTCGCGTGCTCGGGATGTTCCTCTTCATCGCGTCGGAGGCGATGCTCTTCGGCTCGTTCTTCACCGTGTACTTCTTCGTCCGCGTCGTGAACCCCGACGCGCCCTCGGAGTGGCCGCCCGAGCCGTTCCACTTCCCCGTCTTCGTCGCCGGTGTGAACACGGCGATCCTCGTCACCTCGAGCTTCACGATGCACTGGGCCCTGCAGTCGATAAAGCGTGGCAACCGGCCGGCCTTCCTCGCCGGAATGATCCTGACGTTCCTGATGGGACTGGCGTTCCTGCTCACCCAGGTCGTCGAGTACCTGAACGTCGGGTTCAACACCGGAGACGGAGCGTTCGCGTCCGTGTTCTTCGGCCTCACGGGCCTGCACGGCGCGCACGTCGCGATCGGTCTGTCGTTGCTCCTGATGGTGATCATCCGCGGCTTCCGCGGCCACTTCACGCCAGAGCACCACCACGGCGTCGAGCTGCCCGGGATCTACTGGCACTTCGTGGACGTAATGTGGATCGTGGTCTACTCGGTCGTCTATCTCATCTGACGCCCCATGGAGAGCCCCTTCCGCAGTGAGGCGGCGGCGTTCCGATTCCTACTCATCTCGATCGGAGCGTTCGCGCTCATCGTCGCGGCCTCGTTGCTCAACCCGTGGCTGGGTCTGCTCGTCTTCCTGCTGCTGACCTGTGGCGCGGTCTGGGTGTATCTCCGCGCTCGCGGGCCGAGCCCTCCGCCCGAGCGGATCGAGCGGGTTGGCCCCGCGGACGAGCGACGCGTGCTCGTGGTCGCGAACGAGACCGTAGGCGGCGAGGAGCTCATGAGCGCGATCGGCGAGATCGCGGTCGCCGGTAGGACGCGTTTCCACGTCATCTGCCCGGCGCTGAACTCGAGGCTCAAGACGTGGACCTCGGACGAGGATCCCGCCCGCGCGGCCGCCGAAGCGCGGCTCGCCTCGACGCTCGGCCGCCTGTCGTCAGTCGGTATCGAGGCGCGCGGCGGAGTCGGCGACGTCGACCCGCTCGTGGCCGTCGAGGACGCGGTGCGGCTCTTCCGCCCGGACGAGATCGTCGTCTCGACGCACCCCGAGGGCCGCTCGAACTGGCTCGAGCGCGGTGTCGTGACGGCCCTCCGCGAGCGCTACGACGTCCCCGTGACGCACGTGGTCGTCGACCTCGAGCGCAGCGCGTCCTAGAGCCTGCGCTATCCGCCTGCGACCGACGAGACGTACTCGGCGACGGCCTCGATCTGCGCCGGAGAGAGCGAGTCCTTGAACGAGGGCATGACGCCCTGGCCGTTCGTCACCCGGTCGACGACGAGAGCCTTCGGCGGCATCGACTCGTCGAGGTTCGGGCCGACGGTTCCCGCCGTGCCCGCGTCGGCCAGCGTATGGCAGCCGCCGCAGCTCGACGTGAAGATCCCTTTGCCGTCCGTCGGCGCTTCCGGCGTCACGCCGGTCCCGGCGACGGAGCCGACGTAGACTGCGATGTCGCTCACTGCTTCATCCTGGTCGTCGACGCAGAACGCATCTCCCTCGACGTCGTCGCAGCTCGGGAGCGTCTCGTCCACCGGCGGCATTCCCGGCGCACCGGTGACCGGATCGGTGACCGGGAACCGGACCTGACTCGCGACGACCTGGGTGAACGTCTCGGACGTCATCCCGACGGTCCGAGCCTGAGCGAAGGCGTTGTCGAGGTTTGGACCGATCGTCCCGGCGGTGCCGGCGTCCGCGAGGACGTGGCAGGTGCCGCACCTCTGGGTGAAGAGCTCCTTGCCCGCGCCCTGGCTGCCTTCGCTCGTATAGCCGCCGGTTCCGCACCCGGACGCCGCCAGCACCACTAGGGCAGCGGACGCGACGGCAGCGACAGTGGCGACCCTCACCCTCACCGCGGGCGAGTCTATCCGGATGACGTGGAGAAGGCGCGCAGCTGCGTGAGGAGCCGCTTGACCTCGGGCACGGTCGGGTCGTTCGGCGCGAGGCGAATGAACTTCTCGTACGCCTGGATCGCAGACGCGTTGTCGTTCGCGTTCTGAGCGGCCTGGCCGAGCTGGAGCAGAAGGCTCGGATCTCTCGGCCTCGCGGCGACCATCTTCTTGTACGACGAGACCGCGCTCGCGTACGCCTGCTGGGCTTCGCCGAGCTCCGTCGAGACGATCGTCGTGAGCCGGGTCGAGAGCGCAGCCGAGATCGGGTCCGCCTCGAGCGGCTTGCCGCCGATCGTGATCGAGCTTGCGACAGTCGTGCCTGGGGCGAGGTACGCAGCCCGCACGTTCGCCTCGTTCGCCCGCGTCTGGGAATCTTCGGCCTTCGCGAGGTAGAGGCTCGCGAGCTCCTCGAGGGCGTCGATGTTCTTCGGACGGAGCAGGACGACGCGCTCGAGTGCCTCGATCGCTCCGTCCGTGTCGCCGGCGGCCTGGTGCGCCGTGGCGAGCGTGCGGAACGCCTGCGGGTCGCTCGGGTTCTCGGCTGCCTCCTTCTCGGCCGAGGAGACCGACGGCACACCGGAGTCGCCGGCTCCCTCGAAGATGTTGCCGAGCCCGATGCCGCCGGCCCCGACCCCGAAGCCGACGAAGCCGAGCGCGAACACGATCGCCAGGAAGGCGAACATCCACTTCGCCTGCCGGCGAAGGCGGGGGAAGAACATGGTGTCCTCGATCGCTACGGCCTGTCTGCCGCCAGGAGGAGTCGCTCGCGCGCGCTTTGCGCTGCGTCGATCAGCTCGAGCCATGTCTTCCCTCCTTTCTCGTAGCGCGTTTGGCCGGACACGAGAGTAGCGACGACGCGCGAGGGCGAGCCGCCGAGCACCGCCGCCGTAACGGGATCTTCCCATGGTACGAACGGGGAGCCGTCGAGCGAAAGGATCGTGAGGTCCGCGCGCTTGCCCGGTGTCAGCGAGCCGCGGTCGGCCTCCAGCCCGAGAGCGCGCGCGCCCCCGAGCGTGGCGAGCTCCAGCGCGTCGGCCGCCGTAAGCGCGTCCGGTCGTTTTTCCCGCGCGCGTGCCCCCGTGATCGCGGCCCGCAACTCGTCGAACATGTCGAAGGACGGTGTGGACGCGGGGCTGTCGGTCGCGATGCACACGCGGACGCCCGCCTCCCGCAGCGCAGCGAGCGGGGCGCTGCCGCAGCCGAGGTACGCGTTCGAGCGCGGGCAATGCGCGACGGCGACGTCATGGGTGGCGAGGAGCTCGATCTCCTCCTCGTCGGCCTGGACGCAGTGCGCCGCGAGCACGTTCGGCCCGAGGAGACCGTCCGCCGCGAGAGCGCGGATGCCGGTCGTCCCGAGCGGGGGCACGAGCATGTCGGCGAACGCCTCCCAGGGCCCGCTGCCGGAGAGCAGGTACTCGGTCTCGTCGTCGCTCTCTGCGAGATGCGTCGCGATCGGCAGCCCGAGCTCCGCGCACGCGCGGTAGAGCTCGACCGAGCACGTGTACGGCGCGTGCGGCGAGATGCCGAGGCGCACGCCGTCCGAGACCGAATCGGCCACCCGGTCGCTGATGAGCTCGAACCTCTCCAGCGCGTCTGCGTCGCGCCCGAAGACCTCGAGGTAGACGATCGCGTCGAGGCCGACGTCCGCACACGCCGTCGCGGCGGCCCCGACGAAGCTGCAGTCGCCGACCGTCGTGACCCCCGAGCGGAGGCACTCGAGCGCGCCGAGCCGCGCGATGGCCTCCATGTCCTCGAGGTCGATCCGCTGCTTGCGCTCGATGTGGATCGCGATCCAGGGGCCGAACGAGAGCCCGTCGCCGAAGCCGGCATAGACGGCGTACTCGAGGTGCGTGTGGGCGTTGACGAACCCGGGGAGGATGACCGACCCCGGGAAGCTTTCGCCCTCGCCGAGCTCGTCAAGGGGGCCGACCGCGGCGACTAGGCCGTCCTCGATCGCGACTGCGCCGTCTCTGATAGGCAGCGCCGTCGACCGGCACGACCCAGTCCGCGGAGAGCACCCTCACGGGCTCTGGCCTTCGTAGAGCTCGTCGTCCTCCCACTCGCTCTGCCAACGGCGCTCCAGGAAGACGGCGACCCAGATCGAAGCCTCGTACAGGAGCACGAGCGGGATCACCTCGAACACGAGCGACACGGGATCGGCTGTCGGGAGCAGCGCCGCGAAGATCAGGAGGAGCACGAACGCGATCCGGCGGTTCCGCCGCAGCCGGTCGGTCGTGAGGATCCTCAGTCGCACGAGCGCGAGGACGAAGATCGGGAGCAGGAACGCGAGCCCGCCGCCGAGCAGCAGCAGCGCGACGAAGTTGTAGTAGTAGCTCGCGCGGATCTGGGTGTCGTAGAGGTCCGCGTCGTACGAGGTGAGGAAGTCGAGCGCCTGCGGCAGCACGACGTAGTACATGAACACGACCCCGCAGGCGAAGAGCAGGGTCGCGATCGCGACGAGGACGAGGACTACCCGCTGGAAGTGCGGCTCGACGGCCGGCGCGAGGAAGGCCCAGATCTGCCACAGGAGCACGGGGAGCGCGAGTGCGATCGCCGCGATCAGGCTGACCGAGACCGAGGTCGAGAGCGGCTCGGTCACCCCGAGCGTGACGAGCTGGATGTCGTCGGGCAGCGGTCCCTTTAGCCACTCGATGATGTCGTCGTGGAACGCGAGTGCGACCACGAACGCGGGCACGACCGCGACGAGCCCGATGATCAGCCGGGTGCGGAGCTCATCGAGGTGCTCGACGAGGCTGGCCTCCTCACCGTGGCCGAGACGGCGCGGGAGCCAGCGGCGCAAGAGCGGCTCCTAGCGGACGGATTCCCGCTCGGGCGTTTCTGCGGGATCGGTCTCCGAAGCCGGTGGGACCGGCTCGGATGGCGGAGAGGGCAGCGCCGACGGCGGTGTCGCGGGCTTGTCGTCGTCCCCGGTCAGAGTGTCCTTGAACTCACGCATGCCGCGACCGAGCGACCGCCCCATCTCCGGAAGCCGTTTTGCGCCGAACACGAGCAGGAGAACGAGCAGGATGAGAAGGATCTCCCACGGACGAAGAGGCATGGCTACACGATACCTAGGAAGGCGGTCCGGCTACCATCGGGGAGGCGGGCCGGTAGCCTGCCACCGTAGGCAGCAAGGACCTTTGGATATGGCACTTCTCGAGATCAAGAACCTTCACGTCGCGCTCGAAGGCGGCCCCGAGATCGTCAAAGGGGTCGACCTCTCCGTGGACCTGAACCAGAAGCACGCGATCATGGGTCCCAACGGCTCGGGCAAGTCCACGCTCGCGTACGCGCTCATGGGACATCCGGCGTATGCGATTACCGAGGGCCAGATCCTCTTCGACGGCGAGGACCTCACCGAGCTCGGTGCCGACGAGCGCGCCCAGCGCGGCCTCTTCCTCGCGTTCCAGTATCCGCACGCGATCCCGGGCGTGACCGTCACGAGCTTCCTCCGGAGCGCGATGAACGCGATCCGGAAGGCGCGGGCGGGCGGCGAGGACGATCCGATCCCGATCCCGCAGTTCCGCGACGAGCTCACGGAAGCGATGGAGAAGCTCAAGGTCTCGCGCGAGCTCGCGTCGCGCTACGTCAACGACGGGTTCTCGGGCGGCGAGCGCAAGCGCATCGAGGTGCTCCAGCTCGCGATGCTGAAGCCGAAGATCGCGATCCTCGACGAGACGGACACGGGGCTCGACATCGACGCGCTGCGCATCGTCGCGGGCGGGGTCAACATGCTCGTCGGGCCCGACATGGGGGCGCTCCTGATCACGCACTACCAGCGGATCCTGAGCTACGTCGAGCCCGATCACGTGCACGTGTTCACGGACGGCCGGATCGTGGCCGAGGGCGGCCCCGAGCTGGCGCATACACTAGAGGCAGAGGGCTACGAGGCGTTCGCTCCCGCGGGCGTCGGAGGATCGGAGGCCAGCACGTGAGCACGCAGCAGCACGAGACCGACGTCGTTCGCGAGATCCGCTCGGACTACAAGTTCGGGTTCTCGGTACCCGAGGATTACTTCTTCAAGTCCGGGCGCGGGTTGTCGCCGGAGCTGGTCGCTGCCATCTCCGAGCACAAGAACGAGCCGGAGTGGATGCGGAAGTTCCGCCTCAAGAGCCTCGACTACTTCAACGCTCGGCCCATGCCGAGCTGGGGAGCCGACCTCTCGGGCATCGACTTCGAGAACATCTACTACTACATCAAGCCGACCGAGAACCAGGCCGACTCCTGGGAAGACCTCCCGCCTGACATCAAGGACACGTGGGATCGGCTGGGGATTCCCGAGGCGGAGAAGAAGTACCTCGCGGGCGTCGGCGCGCAGTACGAGTCCGAGGTCGTCTACCACAAGCTCCAGGCCGACCTCGAGGCCAAGGGCGTGATCTTCCTCGACATGGACTCGGCTCTCAGGGAGCACGAGGACATCGTCAAGCAGTACATGGGCACGATCATCCCGCAGAACGACAACAAGTTCGCCGCCCTCAACTCCGCCGTCTGGTCGGGCGGCTCCTTCATCTACGTGCCGCCGGGCGTCAAGATCGAGATGCCGCTCCAGGCCTACTTCCGCATCAACGCAGAGAACATGGGCCAGTTCGAGCGCACGCTGATCATCGTCGACGAGGGCGCGTACGTGCACTACGTCGAGGGCTGCACGGCACCGATCTACTCCTCGGACTCGCTGCACTCGGCGGTCGTCGAGATTGTGGTCAAGAAGGGCGCCCGTGCCCGGTACACGACGATCCAGAACTGGTCGAACAACGTGTACAACCTCGTGACCAAGCGGGCGGTCGCCTACGAGGACGCGACCATGGAGTGGGTCGACGGCAACCTCGGCTCGAAGGTGACGATGAAGTATCCGGCGATCTGGCTCATGGGCGAGCGCGCCCACGGCGAGGTGCTCTCGATCGCCTTCGGCGGCAAGGGCCAGCACCAGGACGCGGGCGGCAAGGTCGTCCACGTCGCGCCGCGGACGACGTCGGTGATCACCTCCAAGTCGATCTCGAAGGACGGCGGCCGCGCCGGCTACCGCGGCCTGCTCGAGGTCGCGAAGGGCGCCGTCGGCTCGAAGTCGAAGGTCGTCTGCGACGCGCTCATCCTCGACGACGAGTCGCGCAGCGACACCTACCCGTACATCCAGGTGGACGAGAACGACGTCGACCTCGGCCACGAGGCGACGGTCTCGAAGATCGGCGAGGAGCAGCTCTTCTACCTCATGAGCGCGCGGGCTCTCCGAGGCGGAGGCGAGCGCGATGATCGTCTCCGGCTTCGTCGAGCCGATCACGAAGGAGCTCCCGCTCGAGTACGCCGTCGAGATGAACCGGCTCATCCAGCTTCAGATGGAAGGCAGTGTCGGCTAGTCCGATCTCGAAGGTCGACGTGGTCGGCATTCCCTCGACCAACGGCGCGCGCTCGCGGGAGTTCTACGTCGAGACCCTGAGCCTCCGGCCCGACGCGAACGCGTGGAACGAGTTCTGGATCGGCGAGACGTGCTTCGCGATCTGGTACCCCACGCAGTTCGGAATCGAGTTTCAACCGCAGAAGAACAGCGTCGCGCTCCTGCACGTCGACGACGTCGACGCGGCGCGGGCCGAGCTCGAGGCGAAGGGCGTCGAGTTCGAGGGCGAGACGTTCGACACCGGCGTCTGCCACATGGCGAACTTCAACGACCCGGACGGGAATCCGCTCACCCTGCACAAGCGCTACGCGCCCTACCCGGAGAAGGCGGCCGGTTGATACAGGCACGGCGCGTCGACTTCATAGCCGTCCCGACGAAGGACCGCGACCGCGCCGAGAAGTTCTACAGCGAGACGCTCGGGCTCGAGCGCAATCCGAACTCGACGGACACCTGGGTCGAGTTCGAGACCGGGAACGTGACGCTCGCGCTCGTCGATCCCGAGACGGCCGGCCAGCCCTTCCAGCCGCTGCCCTTCGCCGCCATCGTGCTGCGCGTCGACGACGTCGACGAGGCGAAGGCGAAGCTCCAGGCCGAGGGGATCGAGTTCCTCGGTGAGACCTTCGACTCCGGCGTCTGCAACGGAGCCGCGTTCAAGGATCCCGACGGGAACGGGCTCATGCTCCACCACCGCTACGCCCCGTACCGCGACGGTTCGCAGCCGTGATCGGCGTCGAGCGCGTCGACTACGTCCGCATCCCGGTGACGGACATGGAGCAGGCGGAGCACTTCTACGGCGTGGTGCTGGGCCTCGAGAAGAATCCGAACTCGCCCGGTGAGGACTGGGTCGAGTACGAGGTCGGCAACGTCACGCTCGTCGTCATGACGCCGCACACGCACGAGTACGAGTTCACGCAGCTGCCGCCCGCGACGATCGCGTTGCGCGTCCCCGATCTCGAGGCGGCGAAGGCGAAGCTCGAGTCCGCGGGTCTCGAGGTCGGCGAGATCTGGGACTCCGGCGCCTGCAACGGCGTGGGAGTGACCGACCCCGCCGGTAACCGCATCCTCCTCCACCGCCGCTACGCGCCGTATCCCGACGGGACGATGCCCTGATGCAGGTCGAGCGCGTCGACTTCGTCTCCTTCCTCACGCAGGACATCCCGCGGGCGAAGCGTTTCTACTCGGAGACGCTCGGCCTCGAAATCGAGTCCGAAAGCGAGAGCGACATGGAGTTCACGCTGGGTCAGGTCACCCTCGACATCTTCGACCCGTCGAGCGCCGGCCAGCCGTTTGCGCCGAGCCTCGCCGGTTTTGCGTTGCGCGTCCCGGACGTCGCGGCTGCGCGCGCCGAGCTCGAGTCCAAGGGCGTCGACTTCGACGGAGAGACGATCGATACCGGCGTGTGCCACATGGCGTTCTTCAAGGACCCCGACGGAAACGCGCTCATGCTCCACCGCCGCTACGCGCCGTTCGACGACGGGAGGCAGCCGTGAGGTCTCGCGCCGAGCTGCTCGAGCGCTACCGGGAGCTCCCGCTCCCGACGACGAAGGACGAGCACTGGCGGTTCACCGACCTCAAGGGCTTCGACCCGGATGCGTGGACCGCGAACGGCGCAGCGGAGATCGCCGCGCCGCCGGCCCTGATCGACGTCGACGTCGCCGGGGTCGCGTATGTCGGCGAGGCCGGCATCGAGATCGAGCGCGCGCCGGACGGCATCCGTTTCGAGCCGTTGCCCGAGGACCACGAGCTCCTGTACTCGCTCGTCGGCTGGGACGAGAAGTTCGCCGCCCACAACGCCGCGCTCTGGAAGAACGGCCTGCTCGTCCACGTCCCGCGCGGTGTCGTCCTCGAGCGGCCGCTGTATGTCCGCATCGCGAACTCGGTCGAGGGCGGGTCGCTCTTCTGGCGCCTCCTCGTCGTCGCGGAGCCCGAGAGCCGCTTCGCGCTGATCGAGGAGTACGCCTCCTCGTCGCCGGAGCTCGGCTCCTACTCGAACGCGGCGGTCGAGATCGTCGTCAAGGACGCGGCGAAGGTCGAGTACGTCTCCGTGCAGAACCTCTCGCGCGCGAGCTGGCACTTCGCGTCCCACCACGCGCGCGTCGAGCGCGACGCCGAGCTCGACTGGGTGACCGGCGGCTTCGGCTCGGCGAAGGGCAAGGTGCGGATCCAGAACGACCTCGCAGGACCGGGGGCGACGTCGCGCGTCACCGGCGCATACTTCGCCGACGGCACGCAGCACCTCGACTACGACACGTTCCAGGAGCACATGGCGCCGTCCACGACCTCCGACTTCGCGTTCAAGGGCGCGCTCCGCGACACGGCGCGCACGGTCTGGCGCGGCATGATCCGGGTCGAGGAGGGCGCGCAGAAGACGAACGCGTACCAGGAGAACCGGAACCTCCTGCTCTCGAAGACCGCGCACGCCGACTCGATCCCCGGCCTCGAGATCATGGCCAACGACGTCCGCTGCACGCACGGCGCGACGCTCGGCCAGGTCGACCGCGACCAGCTCTTCTACCTGATGACGCGCGGCCTCTCACGCGCCGACGCCGAGCGGCTAATCGTTCGGGGTTTCTTCCAGGACGTCCTCGACCGCGTGGAGCTGGAACCGGTCCGGGACGCCCTCGCCGCCGCTCTCGAGGCCCGGATCCCCCAGGCGTAGGCTCAACCTCGCGACCGTCTCCTCGAGCGCGGCAATCCGCTCCTCGAGCGTGCCGAGCTGGTCGTCGTCGGCGCGCTCGGGGCCGGGTTCGGCGGCCGGCGTCTCCTGACCATCGAGCACGAGCCGGTAGCGCACCTCCTTCTGCCCGGGCCGCCGCTCGAGCCGCTCGACCAGGCCTCGATCGATCAGCTCTTCGAGGACGGACTGCACCTCGCGGAGCGCGGCGAAGGGGTACATGCGCTCGGTACGTCCCTTGAGCTCGCCGGGAGTCTGCGCGCCGCGCAGCATGAGCACGGCGAGGACGGCGAGCTGACCGGGCGTCACGCCGAGCGCCTCGTCGAGCAGGTGCCGGTACTTGACGACGCGGCTGCCTCGACCGCTCGCGAGCCGTGCCCAGCCCTTTCGCGAGAGCCGCGCGAGCGCCGACCGGATCGTCTCCTGGTCGTACGAGACCACGGGATCGCGGTTCGTGGACTGGTTGCAGGCGAGCCTGAGGGCGTTGAGGGTCAGCGGGTATACGTCCGGGGTCGTCCGCTGCTTCTCGACGAGGCAGCCGAGGATCCGGATCTCGACAGCGTCGGCGTCCACGCAGCGGACGGTAGTCGCTACGCTCGCGGGATGAAAGCCAAAGTTGAGCTGACCGACGAGGAGTGGCGCGCGAGGCTCTCGCCCGAGCAGCACGCCGTGCTCAGGCAGAAGGGAACCGAGCGTGCGTTCACGGGCGCGTACTGGGACGAGCACACGCCGGGGATCTACCGTTGCGCGGGCTGCGGCACCGAAGTCTTCCGCTCGGAGGCGAAGTTCGACTCGGGCACCGGCTGGCCGAGCTTCGTCGAGCCGGCCGAGCTCGACAGCGTCGTCACCGAGACCGACACGAGCTACGGGATGACCCGGACCGAGGTCCTGTGCGCGACCTGCGGAGGCCATCTCGGCCACGTGTTCGACGACGGGCCCGGGCCGACCGGCAAGCGCTATTGCATCAACTCGTGCGCGCTCGATCTCGAGCGCTCGTCTTGACGTGACACATTGCTGTCGCGCGGGGGCGTGCGAGGAGATCTTCACGGGTCGCTTCGCACGGCGCAGCCTCGACAACCTGAGACGCAAGGGCCTCGGCGACGTCGAGCGGCGAATGGTCGCGATCGCGTCCGAGCCGGGGCTCGAAGGTGCGCGCATACTCGAGATCGGTGGCGGGGTCGGAGCGCTTCAGGCCGAGCTGCTCGACGCCGGAGCAGCGCGAGGCGAGGTCGTGGAGCTCGTCGCCGCGTACGAGCCGTACGCACTGGAGCTCGCCCGCGAGCGCGGCCTCGAGGAGCGGTCCTCCTTTCGCGTGGTGGACGTGCTCGAGGAGCCCGCAGCCGTGGAGCCTGCCGACGTCGTTCTCTTGAACCGGGTCGTCTGCTGCTCGCCCGATGGGGTCGAGCTCGCGCGGCGCTCGGCCGCACTGTCGACGCGGACCCTGGTCCTCAGCTTCCCGCGTGACGTGTTCTGGGTGCGCTTCGGCCTGCGCGTCGTCAACGCAGGCCTCACCGTCTTCGGACGTTCGTTCCGCGTCTTCGCCCATCCGCGCCGCGCGCTCGTCGCCGCGGCCGAAGGCGAGGGGCTGAGCCTCGCCGGAGGCTGGCGCGGGCCGCTCTGGGAGCTCACGGCCTTTCGGCGGACGTGACCGAGCTCGGTCTCTTCCCGCTCCCGCTCGTGCTCCTCCCGACGGAGCAGGTTCCGCTGCACATCTTCGAGGAGCGCTATCAGGAGCTCATCGCCGAGTGCCTCGAGGACGGGACGGAGTTCGGGCTCGTCTTCGCCGACGACGACGGCATCCGCGAGATCGGGACACGCGCCGCGGTGGTCGAGATCCTCGACCGCTTCGAGGACGGGCGCCTGAACATCGTCGTCGAGGGAAAGGAGCGGTTCCGGCTCGCCGAGCTCACGAGCGGGCGGAACTACCAGACCGGCGATATCACGCCCTTGGTCGACGAGAACGATCCCCCCGAGACGCCGTCCGTGGAGCGGGCGCGCGAGCTCTTCTCGCGGCTGCGTGAGCTGACCGGCAGCGACATCGAGACTCCGGCGCCCGAGACTCCCCAGCTGTCGTACGCGCTTGCCTCCCGGGTCGAGCTCATGCCCGAGGTCAAGCTGGAGCTGCTCGCTGAGCTGTCGGAGCGAGTTCGGTTGGAAAGAGTGTGCGAGCTCCTGGAGGGCGCTGCGATCACCGTCGAGCGCCGCCGCCGGGCCGCCGAGCGCGCCGCGACGAACGGCAAGGTCGACCTCGAGGGCTGATATCGGTGACCCAGACGGCCAGGGGTACGATGCCTCTGTGGCCGTGACCACCGATCGGAAGCTCGACGCGCACCGCCTGCGGGCGGACTTTCCCATCTTCGAGCAGACGTTCCACGGCAAGCCGCTCGCCTTCCTCGACTCGGCCGCGAGCTCGCAGAAACCGCGCCAGATGCTCGACGCGATGACCGAGTTCTACGAGACGTCGTACGCGAACGTGCACCGCGGCGTCTACGCGCTGGCCGAGCGCGCGACCGAGGCGCTCGAGCTCGCCCGCCACAAGGTGCAGGGCCTCCTGAACGCCCCCTCGGCGCGCGAGGTCATCTTCGTCCGCAACGCGACCGAGGCGATCAACCTCGTCGCCTACGCGTGGGGTCTCGTGAACCTGAAGCCGGGCGATCTCGTCGTCGTCAGCGAGCTCGAGCACCACTCGAACTTCGTCCCGTGGCAGTACGTCGCCCACCGCACGGGCGCCGGCTTCCGGATGATCTCGCTCGACGGGAACGGCGAGCTCCGGCTCGAGGAGCTGGATGAGATCGCGCGCGACGGCGAGGTCAAGGTCGTCGCGACCGGAGTCGTCTCCAACTCCCTCGGCACGATGAACCCGGTCGACAAGCTCGCCGCCTGGGCCCACGAGCACGGCGCGATCATGGTCGCCGACGGCGCACAGTCCGCGCCGCACATGGCGATGGACGTCCAGGCGCTCGGCTGCGACTTCGTCGCGATCTCGGCGCACAAGATGTGCGGCCCGAGCGGTGTCGGGGCGCTCTGGGGGAAGGCCGAGCTGCTCGAGACGATGGAGCCGTTCCTGACCGGCGGGCACATGATCCGGGCGGTCGGCGACGAGGACACGACTTGGGGCGAGCTTCCGCACAAGTTCGAGGCGGGGACGTCGCCCATGGCCGAGGCGGTCGGCTTCGGCGCGGCGATCGACTACCTGAACGAGATCGGCTTCGACGCGATCGAGCAGTACGAGCACGAGCTCGCGGCGTACGCGCTCGGGCGGCTCGCCGAGCTTCCCTGGGTGACGTCCTACGGGCCGCCCGCCGAGCGCCGCGCGGGAATCGTGTCCTTCAACGTCGAGGGCGTGCATCCGCACGACGTGGCGCAGGTGCTCGACTTCGACGGGATCGCGATCCGGGCCGGACACCACTGCTGCCAGCCGCTGATGCGCAAGCTCGGCGTCGCGGCGACGAACCGGGCGAGCTTCTACGTCTACACGATCCCGGACGAGATCGACCGCCTCGTCGAGGCCCTGCACAAGGTGAAGAAGGCGTTCGGCTGATGGTGCTCACGGCTCTGGGACGCCGCTCGCAAAGGAGGCAAGCGCGCGGCGCGCAGGACAGTGCTCGGACGCACGGCCAAGCGCCGCGCGCGCCGCATCCTGCCGTGAGCGGCGTCAGCCTCCGGCGGAGCCCGGCTTCGCCCGGCGAGAGCCGGGGGCGGCCAGGGCCGTGAGCGAGTTCGACCAGCTCTATCGGGAGCTCATCCTGGATCACTACAAGAACCCGCGGAACCACGGGCTGCTGGAGCCTTCCGATGCGCGCGCGGAGGGTCAGAACCCGCTCTGCGGCGACGAGGTGACCGTCTCCGTGCGGCTCGGCGAGGGCGACGTGATCGAGGAGGTCGGGTTCGACGGGCGCGGCTGCGCCATCAGCCAGGCGGCGACGTCGATGCTCACGGACCTCGTCAAGGGGCGTACCGCGTTGGACGTGGCCGCGATGGACAAGGACGAGCTGCTCGAGGAGCTCGGGATCCCGCTCACGCCGGTCCGTCTGAAGTGCGCGATCCTCGGGCTCGGCGTGCTCAAGCTCGCGCTCCACAAGGCGAAGGGAACCCCGCTCCCGGACGAGTGGGGCACGGCGGCGCGCGACCTCGTGCTCGAGTAGTGGCGATCGTCGAGGTCGGGCCGCTGGCCGAGCTTCCGCCCGGGAGCATGCGACTCGTGCCCGCAGGCCCGACGCGGACGATCGGCGTCTACAACTGCGGGGGGAAGCTGTACGCGATCGAAGATCGCTGCTCGCACGACGACGGCCCGCTGTGCGAGGGCGACTGGGACCCGGAGGCGTGCATTGTCGAGTGCCCGCGTCACGGCTCGCGCTTCGACCTCGAGACCGGCATCCCGATGTCGCTGCCGGCGTTCGTCGCCGTGCCGACCTTTCCCGTCGTGGTCGAGAATGGCGTCGTGGCTGTGGACGTGGGGGAGGACTGATGCTCGACGAAGCAGTGCTCGCCGTGCTTGCACGCCTCGAGAAGGAGGACCAGGTCGAGCGCGAGGCCGGTGTCCCCGCGGCGCTGCGGTCGCGTCAGGTCGAGCCGACGACGGGCCGCTTCCTGTTCGCGCTCGCCGCCTCGCAAGCCGGGATCGAGGTGCTCGAGATCGGCGGCTCGCGCGGGTACTCGACGATCTGGCTCGCGGCGGGCGCGCGGGTGCTCGGCGGGCGGGTGGCCTCGCTCGAGCACGATCCGGCGAAGTGCGAGGCGTGGCGCATGAACATCGCCGAGGCGGGCCTCGAGGAGTGGGCGGAGCTCGTCCAGGGCGACGCGTTCGAGACGCTGCGCGAGACGCAGGACCTCTTCGACCTCGTCTTCCTCGATGCGGAGAAGGACGACTACGAGGCGCTGTTCGCGCTCGTCCGGCCGCTGCTCGACGTGGGCGGGCTCCTGGTCGCGGACAACGTGCTCTCGCACGCCGACCCGCTCGCGGCCTACTCGGCCGCGCGGCAGAGCGATCCGGCGCTCGTAAGCGTCACGCTCCCGCTCGACCGCGGGCTCGAGCTCACGGTCGCGGTGACGGAGCCTAACCTCCTCTCCTGACTAACCTCGAGCTCCGCGGGCACCTTCCCGTCAAGGGTCATGGCCGGCGAGCGGACTGAACGACGCGACGCAGTCTCGCGACGCGCAGAGGCCGAGGGCGACCGGAACAAGCGCAACGTCCGGGCCGGAGGCCGGCTCTGCCGGCCGGGAGGCGTAAAGCCGCGTGCTCCCAGCCAGGGGATGGGAGGGGGTCGGTGGCGACCGTAGGTTCCCACACCACGGTCCCCGCCCTCCATCCGCCTGGAGCGCGTATGCTCCATGTACCGCGGAAAGGAGGTGGTCCGGCTTGAGCGATGACTGTACGGGCAGCGGAGGTACCAGCGGGTAGAGGTGTGCCCCCGGGACCACCGGGAAACGCCTAGCCAGCGTAGGGGGCTCGCGATTCGCGCCGTGTGACGTCTGCAGTCCGGGACGTCGTGCAGGAAGCGCCTCTACTAATCCAACGCTGGTCACCGTCAAACAGCAGAGGGCCGCTTCGCGCGGCCCTCTGCCTTTCGTGGGGGAGCCCGTGGTTCCCCCACGTGCCCCTCCTTGGGCCGTCGGGCTGAGAGCTCGCGCCGTCAGGCCTCCCGGCCGGCCGAGCCGGTCTCCGGCCGGCCGCAGGCCGGGTTCCGTCTGCGGGGGTTTCTGGGGAGTCTCAGGCAGCCGTCAGGACGACGCCCGATGCCTCGGCGACGAGCGCGTCGAGATGAGCCTGCAGGCGCTCGGCGATCAGCGGATCGACGAGCCGACCGTCGTCGTCGAACTTCTCGTGGGCAAGTGGAACGGGCACCTCGCCCTCGACGACCCGCGCGCCCGCCAACCCGAGCACGCGGCGCAGGTCTTGCTGCGCCCAGATGGCGCCGTAGCGCCCGGTCGTCGCGCCGGCGATCGCGACCGTCTTCCCCCAGAGCGCACACTGTCGGTGCGGGCGCGAGGCCCAGTCGATGGCGTTCTTGAGCACGCCGGGGACGGAGCCGTTGTACTCGGGCGTCACCACGAGCAGCCCGTCCGCCCCCCGGATCTGCGCCCGCAGCTGAGCCACCGTGGCCGGCGGATCCTCGCTGTCGTCGTCTCCGTCGTACGGCGGGATCCATGCGAGGCCCTCGTAGAGCTCGATCTCGGTCCCGGCCGGTGCGAGCTCGATGGCGGCGCGAGCGAGCGCCGTGTTGTACGACTCCGCCCGCAGGCTCCCGGAGACAGCGAGGATCCGCACGTCAGGCCGCCCTGACCGCCGCGAACGTCGCCTTGAGCGTCACGTCGTTCGGCAGCAGGAAGTCCCCGCCTGGGAGCGGGAGGTTCCAGACGAGGCCGAAGTCTCTGCGATCGACCGTCCCCTCGAGCTCGATCCCGATCCGGTCGTTCCCCATGGGGTCGACGCCGTTGCCGACGTAGGTTCCCCGCAGCTCGACCGGGTGCGTGACGCCCCTGACGGTGAGGTCGCCCGCGACGACGAGCTCGGCGCCGTGCACCTCGAACGAGGTCGACGCGAAGCGAAGCTCCGGATGCCGCTCGGTGTCGAAGAAGTCGGGCGACTGCAGGTGGCCGTCGCGGTCGGCGTCGAACGTCGTGATCGTGGACGCATCCACGACCCCCTCGATCGCCGGGCTGTCGCCGCCGCGGATCGTCCCCGTGAAGCCCGGCACGCGGCCCTTCACGGTTGCGAGGCCGAGCTTCCGGACCTCGAACTCGAGCGACGACCAGACGGGGTCGATCGTCCACGTCCCGCTCGGGATCGTGGTCGCCGGAGTATCTGCAACGATGGTCATTCACGTACCTCCTTGCGTCCGCTATCATTGAGCACACAAGCAACTGTAGCGGAGAGAAGCATGTCTAGTCAAGTATTGAGCGAGCAATCACTTCATGCCCAGGCGTTCGTGACGCTGGTTCGCGCACATGCCGCCGCCACGCGTCGGCTCAGCGCGCAGCTGAGCACGGACCACGGGCTCACGATCTCGGACTTCGAGGTGCTGCTCCGCCTCGGGCGCGCACCCGACCGGCGGCTGCGACGGGTCGACCTCGCGCAGGAGGTACTCCTGACCGCGTCGGGAATCACCCGTCTGCTGGACGGGCTCGAGCGGAAGGGCTACGTCGAGCGGGGCTCGTGCGATACCGACCGGCGCGTGGTCTACGCGGTACTCACGGCCGACGGCCTCACGAAGCTCCGGGAGGCGGGAGTGAGCCACTTCGGCCAGATCCAGGAGCTGTTCGGCTCACGCTACGACGAGCGCGAGCTCGGCGAGCTCGGCGCGCTACTCGCGCGCCTCGGTGGCGACGAGCCGGCCGAGTGTGAGCTTCCGGAGTAGCGCTAGTCGCGGAAGTTCTGCCAGTACCGGCTCGGCGTCGGCCCGCGCTGGCCCTGGTACTTCGACCCGATCCCCTGCGAGCCGTACGGGCGCTCCGCGGGCTCCGAGAGCTGCACGAAGGAGATCTGCCCAATCTTCATTCCCGGATAGATCGTGATCGGGAGGTTCGCGACGTTCGACAGCTCGAGCGTCACGTGCCCGTCCCAGCCCGGGTCGATGAACCCGGCGGTCGAGTGGATCAGGAGCCCCAGCCGGCCCAAACTCGACTTCCCTTCTAATCGCGCGACGAGGTCGTCCGGGAGCGTCACCCGCTCGAGGGTCGAGCCGAGGACGAATTCGCCAGGGTGCAGGATGAACGCCTCGTCGCCGGACTCGACGAGCTCGGTCAGCTCCTCCTGCTCGGTCTTGACGTCGATGTACGGGTAGCGGGAGTTGCGAAAAACCCGGAAATAGCGGTCGACCCTGACGTCCAGGCTCGACGGCTGCATGAGGGACTCGTCGTACGGGTCGATCCCGATGCGGCCTTCTTCGAGCAGGCGCCTGATCGTTCGGTCGGAGAGGACCACTCGGCGATTCTACGAGTCGAGGCGCGGCCGCTCGTTTGTGACAATCTGTCACGAAGTCGCCATAGACCCGCCTGCTGAACGCGTCGCTGCGGTAGGGTCAGGCCCGCGGTGTCGATGCTCTTTCCACCCATCGACCCGAACGAGCGGTTCCGACAGCGCCGCGCTGCAACTCGGCGGAGACAACGGCAAAGGCGCAGCATCCTGATCGGGGTCTTGCTCGTCGGGCTCGCGCTCGCGGGCCTCGGCGCGCAGTACGTCGGCGACCGTACCGGTGGCTCGGCGGCGCCCCCCGGCGCGACTGCGCTGCCCGAGGCGACGTCGTCCGTACGCCCGCTGCCGGTCGAGATCCGCGGCGTCCACGTCACGCTCGGTCTCGCCTCGCTCGACGGGAAGCTCGAGGAGTACGTCGGGCTGGCGGACGAGGGCCTGACCGCGATCGAGCTCGATGTCAAGGACGAGGACGGGCAGGTCGGGTTCAGCGCGAGCTCGGCGCGTCTCGCGACGCGAATCGGCGCGACGAACGACTTCTATTCCGCGCGCGAGGCCGCACGGGTCGTGCACTCGAAGGGCCTCTACCTCATCGGACGCGTGGTCGTGTTCGAGGATCCGATCCTGTCGCAGGCGCGACCCGATCTTGCCGTCCGTCGCAGCGACGGCTCGGTGTGGCAGGACTCAGCCGGCCTCGGCTGGACGAACCCGTACGACAAGCGCGTCTGGGACTACAACATCGCCATCGCCGCCGCCGCCGCCAGGAACGGGTTCGACGAGATCATGTTCGACTACGTGCGCTTCCCCTCCGACGGCGACGTGGAGAACGCCGTTTACGGCCGCCAGCGAGGCCTCGCCAAGAACGATGCCGTGCCGGCGTTCCTGAAGTACGCCTCCCAGCGGTTGGAGCCGCTCGGCGTTCGGGTCTCGGCGGCCTTGTTCGGCCTGTCCGCCGCGCGGGACATGGGCATCGGGCAGATCCCGCGACGCATCGCCAAGCACGTGCATGCGATCTATGCGATGACGTATCCGTCGCTGTTCGGAGGAGGCGAGCTCGGGCTCCCGGATCCGGGGGCGGCGCCAGGGGCGACCGTCTCGCGGGCGCTCAAGCGCTTCAACCGGGCGCTCGAAGGCCGAAATGCCCTGCTCGTGCCGTGGGTGCAGGACTTCAGCTTCACGGTGCCCTACGGCAAGGACGAGGTCCGGGCCCAGATCTACGCGGCGCGGATCGCCGGGGCGAAGGGCTATCTGCTCTGGAACGCCAGGGGCGAGTACACCTCCGGGACTCTGACCCCGCCGTAGCGCGCGTCGGTCCCACGAGGACGACCCGCGCGGAGCGCCTGCCCGTCGGGACGACAGACGTGCAGCGGCTACCCGTCGAAAGAAGGCGCATACGACCGAGCCGGAGGCGGGCTTTGCCCGCCGGGAGGCGTGACGCCGCGTGCTCTCAGCCCGGGACGGAAGGAGGGGGCTCGCGGGGGAACCATGGGTTCCCCCGCGCTCTAGGGGGCGAGACGCTCGCGCCGCCACCCGTCACCCTCGCGCACGTACCGGATGCGGTCGTGCAGCCGGTCGTCGCGGTGCGTCCAGAACTCGAAGGACTCGGGCACGATCCTCAACCCGCCCCAGAAGCCGGGCAGCGGCACGTCCTCCTCGGCGAAGCGCTCTTCGGTGTCCTCGAAGAGCGTCTCGAGCTCCTCCCGGTCCGAGAGCGACTCGGACTGCGGAGACGCCCACGCGGCGACGCGGCTCGCCCGCGGCCGGGTTGCCCAGTACGCCGCCGACTCTTCTCGCTCGACCTGCTCCACGGCACCTTCGATCCGGACCTGCCGTCCGAGCTCCCACCAGTGCAGGACGGCGGCCGCACGCGGGTTCTCGGCCAGCTCCTCGCCCTTGCGCGAGCCGAGGTTCGTGAAGAACACGAGCCCGCGTTCGTCGATTCCCCGCAGGAGGACGACCCGCGCGGACGGGCGCCCGTCCGCCGTGGAGGTGGCGACGGCCATGGCGTCGGGCTGCGGCGAAGCCTCCGTCGCGTCGGCGAGCCAGGCACGGAGAGCGACGATGGGATCCGGATCGAGGTCTGGAAAGTCCACAACGGAGAGGATGCCTGTCGGAACGCATCGGTACGCTCCGGTCGTGGCGGCGACCCGGGTCATCGAGCTCCGGACGGAGATCCCGGGCCCTCGCTCCCGCGAGATCCTCGAGCGGGAGGCGCGCGCAGTCGCGCGGCCGCTGATCGTGCATGCGCCGGTCGTCGCCGCCGAGGCGCGCGGCTCGACGATCACGGACGTGGACGGCAACACGCTCATCGACTTCGTGGGCGGGGTCGGGGTCATGAACGTCGGCCACGGCCATCCAGCGGTCGTGGAAGCGATCCATGAGCAGGCCGACCGCTTCCTGCACACGGACTTCACTGTCGTCGCGTATGAGCTCTACGTCGAGCTCGCGGAACGGCTCGGCGCGCTCGTCCCGATCTCGGGCGAGACACGCGCGGCCTTCTTCAACGCGGGGACGGAGGCGGTCGAGAACGCGGTCAAGCTCGCGCGGCTGCACACGGGACGTCCTGCCGTCGTCGCGTTCGAGGGCGCGTTCCACGGGCGCACGCTGCTCGCGTTGACGATGACCTCGAAGACGCACCCGTACAAGCTCGGGCTCGGGCCCTTCGCGCCCGAGGTGTACCGCGCGCCGTATCCGAACGCGTATCGCGGTCCCGACGCCGCGGAAGCGCTCGCGGCGCTCGAGCGCATGTTCTCGACGCAGGTGCCGGCCGAGCACGTCGCCGCGCTCGTGTTCGAGCCGCAGCAGGGCGAGGGCGGCTTCGTCCCGGCGCCTCCGGCGTTCGTCGAAGGGCTGCGCAGGATCTGCGACGAGCACGGGATCGTCCTCGTCGCGGACGAGGTGCAGACCGGCTTCGGCCGCACAGGCCGCATGTTCGGTATGGAGCACTTCGCCGTCGAGCCCGACCTGATCATCGTCGCGAAATCGATCGCGGGCGGGCTCCCGTTGTCGGGCGTCGTCGGCAAGGCCGAGATCATGGACGGGGCGCACGCGGGCGCGATCGGGGGGACGTTCATCGGGAATCCCGTGGCTCTGGCGGCGGCCTCCGCTGTGCTCGACGTCTTCGAAGAGGAGCGGCTCGTCGAGCGCGCGGGGCTGATCGGCGACGTTCTGCGCTCGCGGATGCTCGAGTGGCAGGAGCGCTGGGCGCAGATCGGCGACGTGCGCGGGCTCGGGGCGATGCTCGCGATCGAGCTCGTCCACGACCGAGATTCCAAGACGCCAGCGCCGGAGCTGACCGCGGAAGTGATCGACGAGGCGCTTGCGCGCGGCCTCCTGCTGCTCAAGGCCGGGGTGCACGGAAACTGCATCCGCGTCCTTTGCCCATTGACGATCTCGGACGCGGAGCTGGGTGAGGGGCTCGACGTCTGGGAAGAGTCGCTCGCGGCGGTTCTCGGAGCCTGACCGTCGGTGGCGCTCGAGGGCGAGGCGAGCCTCGCCCCTACGAAGCCGCCCTCCCGTTGCAGGGGCGAGGCTTGCCTCGCCCTAATACTCGAGACGTGAGCGCCGCTCGTGGCGCTCGAGGGCAAGCGCGATCAGGCGGTCGAGGAGCTCGGAGTACGAGATGCCCGAGGCCTCGAAGAGCTTCGCGTAGACGCTCGTCGCGGTGAAGCCCGGGATCGTGTTGATCTCGTTCACGACGACCTCGCCGCTCGGTCGGACGAAGAGGTCGACGCGGGCCATCCCCTCGCACTCGGTCGCGACGAACGATTCCACCGCGACAGTTCGCACTCGCTCGCTCGCCTCCGGCGGGATTCGCGCGGGCACGATCAGGTCCATCCCGCCCTCGTCGTACTTCGCCGAGTAGTCGTACCACTCGGCGTGCGCGACGATCTCGCCGACCTGCGATGCGATCGGGTTCCGGTTTCCGAGCACGCCGCACTCGACCTCGATCCCGTCGAGGAGCTCCTCGATCAGGACCTTGTCGTCGTGGCGGCGGGCGAGCGCGACCGCCGGCTCGAGCTCGCTCTCGTCGTGCACCTTCGAGATCCCGACCGAGGACCCGAGCCGCGCCGGCTTCACGAAGACGGGGTACGAGAACGGATGCTCGGGCCGGTCGCCGTCGCGGAGCGTCACGTTGCGCGCGACGGGGATTCCGCGGTCGCGGAGCACGGCCTTGAAGAGGTCCTTGTCCATGCAGAGCGCCGAGGCCGCGACGCCCGCGCCGACGTAGGGGACGTCGGCCAGCTCCAGAAGGCCCTGCACCGTCCCGTCCTCGCCGAACGGCCCGTGCAGGATCGGCAGCGCGACGTCGATCCGGCCCAGGGCCTGAGCCGGCGCGCTATCGGCGACGACCGGGAGCGTCTCGACGCTGCCCTCGCTTCCGGGCAGCCCGAGCGTCTCCGACGTGCCGAGCTCCCAGCGCCCGCTGCGCCCGATCTCGATCGCCGTCGTCTCGTAGCGCTCCGGATCGAGCGCCGCGATCACCGAGCGGGCGGAGGCGACGGAGATGTCGTGCTCGCTCGAGCGTCCGCCCGCGATGACGGCGACGCGTATGCGCTCGGTCACTGCGGCGTCGTCGTATCGGTCGTGTCGGTCGTCGCGCCTTCGAAGCTTCCGACGTAGATGGTCACGAGCGAGTTCTGCTCGGCCTGCGTAGTTCCGGCCGGCTCCTGCGCCGTGACGATGCCGTCCAGCGACGGGTCGTCGGTGGCCTCGACCACCTCCCGCACGCGGAAGCCCGCATTCTCGAGCGTCGCACGCGCGACGGTCGCGTCCTCGAACGTCACGTCCGGGACGGCGACGGTCGACGGGCCGCGCGAGACCGAGAGGGTGACCGTCGTTCCTCTCGAGCTCTCGGTGCCTCCGCTCGGATCCTGATCGACCACGATGCCCTTGGCGAGGTCGGACGCGACGTCGACCCGCGTCACGCCGAAGCCGGCACCCTGGAGCTCGGCACGAGCCTGGTCGTACGGAAGATTGACGACGCTCGGCACGCTGATCGGACGTGGCCCGGCCGAGACGTTGATCCGCACGCGCGTCCCTTCGACCACGACGAGGCCCGCCGCGGGGTCCTGCGCGGTGACGGTGTCTGCAGGCTTGTCCGAGTTCACCTGCTTCACCTGCGCGTCGAGCCCGGCATCGGTCAGCTCGGCCACCGCGCTGTCGCGGCTCTGGCCGACCACGCTCGGAATCGTCACCTCGGGTTTTCCGGCGGAGACGTCGAGCAGGACTCGCGACCCGTCCTCCACGCGCGTGCCCTCGGTCGGGTTCTGCGCGATGACGACGCCCTCCGGCACCTCCGAGTGCGAGACGCGCCGGACGCGTGGGACGAGGCCCTCTTCGGTGATGAGACCGACGGCCTGGTCCTCGCGGAGCGCGACGACGTAGGGGACGGCGACGGGCTTGGCAGCCTCGAGCTGGTCGCGGACCGTGTCGAACAGCAGGACACCGGCGACGAGCAGGGCGAGCAGCGCGCCCGCGCCGGCCAGCCAGGGCCAGATCGGCCGCCGGCGCCGGCGCGTGGGGTCGAAGTCGGTCGGATAGCCCGCGACCGGCCGCGGCCGCCGCGTGAGCTGCGTCACCGCCGTGTCGCCGTCGACTCCTGCGCCGCCCAGCACCATGGTCGCCGCCTCGGCCGTCTCGACCGGCACGTGGCCGCCGCGCGCGACCGCCTCGAGGTCGGAGTCCATCGCGGACGCCGACTGGTAGCGCTCCTTCGGCTCCTTGGAGAGCGCGCGCAGGACGACGAGATCGAGGTCCTCCGGCACCTCCGGGCGCAGGTCGGACGGCGCCTTCGGCGTCTCGCCGATGTGCTTCATCGCGATCTCGACCGGCGACTCGCCGGAGAAGGGCACTCGCGCCGTGAGCAGCTCGTAGAGGACGACGCCCGTCGAGTAGAGATCCGACGTCTGGTCGACCGGCGCCCCCCGGGCCTGCTCGGGCGAGAGGTACTGCGCGGTGCCGATGATCGCGCCCTCCTCCGTCATCTGGCTCGCGCCCGCCCGGGCGATCCCGAAGTCCGTGACCTTCACGACCCCCTCGGGGTCGACGATCACGTTGTGCGGCTTGATGTCGCGGTGGACGACTCCGTTGCGGTGCGCGTAGCGCAGCGCCGAGAGGATCTGCCGCGTGTACGCGATCGCGACCGGGATCGGGCACGGCCCGCGGCTGCGGATGAGCTCCTTCAGCGTCCGGCCCTCGACGTACTCCATGACGATGAAGTACGAGCCGTCAACCTCGCCGCGGTCGAAGATCGCGACGATGTTCGGGTGCGACAGCCCCGCGGCATGCGTGGCCTCGCGCCGGAACCGCTCCACGAACTGGACGTCGTTCTGGTAGCGGTTGTGGAGGATCTTGACGGCGACCCGGCGGCCGAGCTCCTGGTCCTCCGCGAGGTAGACGTCGGCCATGCCGCCACCACCGAGCTTGCGCGTTACGCGGTAGCGCCCCGCGAAGAGCGTGCCGGTGAGGGTGTTCTGGGTGGCCATCAGTCCTAGAGGTTAGGGATTCTCTCTTTAGGGCAGGATTGCCTGCATAACGGCCCGGGCGATCGGCGCCGCAGTCGCGCCTCCGGTGCCCGCCTGGTTCTCGAGGACGACCGCGATCGCGAGGTGCGCGGGCGCGGATTCGGTCGGCGATGCGAAGGCGATGAACCATGTCGTGTTCGAGCCGGGGACGCCCGTCTCGCCCGTTCCCGTCTTGCCGCCGACCGACCAGCCGGGGATCTGCGCCGCCGTCCCCGTCCCCTGCGACACGGCCAGCCGCATCATCCGCGCGACCGCGTCGGCCGTGCGCTTGCTGACGGCCTGGCGGATGACGCGAGGCCGCTGCCGGAAGACCACGCTGCGGTTCGGCGCCACGATCCGGTTCACGGCCTGCGGCTCCATGAGCTGCCCGCCGGAGCCGATCGCGGCCGCGACCATCGCCATCTGCAGCGGCGTCACGAGCATCCGCTCCTGCCCGAACGCCATACGGCCGGCATCGACGTTGCGATCGACCTTCGGGTAGTACAGCCGCCCGTCGTCGTAGAGGCCGCTCGGTCGCCGCTCGTCGGTCGGCGTCTCGAGCGGCGGGCGCTCGTAGAAGCCGAAGGCCTTGGCGGTGTCGAGGATCGCCTTCGCCCCGATCGCCTTGCCGATGTTGCAGAAGACGGAGTTGACCGAATACGTGAGGGCGGCCTCGAGCGTCAGCTGGCCGAACGGCGACGAGGTGTCGAAGTTGTTGACGCGCCGGCCGTAGACCGTGCAGTAGCCCGGGTCGTTGAATCCGGACTCCGGGCGGTACTTCCGCGACTCGAGCGCAGCCGAGGCCGTGATCACCTTGAAGGTCGAGCCCGGGACGAACAGCCCCGCGGTCGCACGGTTGACGAGCGGTGAGGGCGAACGGCAGTCGGCGGTGATGCTCGAGATCCGGCCGAAGTTCTCCTCCACCACGTTCGGGTCGAAGCTCGGGGTCGAGGCCATGACCTTCACCTTCCCGGTGCGCGCGTCGAGCGCCACGACCGCGCCGCACCGCGACCCGAGCTGCTCCATCGCGACCCGCTGCGCCTCGACGTCGATGCTCGTGATCACGTCGTTCCCCTCGATCGGCTTCCCCCGGAGGTCGTCGAGCGCCTTGTCGACGAGGGTCGAGAGGTTCGCGTTCGAGGCGGTCAGGTAGTCGTTCAGCGAGCGCTCGAGCCCGCTTCGCGAGCGCCCGACCGTGCTGTAGCCGACCAGTTGCGCGACCAGCTCGCCGGTCGGGTAGCGCCGGAAGAAGAGAGTCCGTCCGCCGACCTTCCGCTCGATGTTGCGCGCGAGCCGGATCGGAGGCTTGTTCGCACGGATCAGGCCGCGGTCGATCGAGATGTCGGCCACGCGCTTGATCGCGTTGTCTTGACGGTCCGCGAGCCCCGCGGCCGCCCAGGTCTGCCAGTACGTCGTCATCACGACGAGCGCGCCGAGGAGGACGAGCGAGACGAACGTGACGCGGATGATCTGCCTGTTCACCGGCGCTGGAGGGCGTTCGCCCGATCGGAGACCAGGAGCAGCCCGGCGAGGAGCAGGAAGTTCGCGACGATGCTCGTCCCGCCGTAGGAGACGAACGGAAGCGTGATCCCGGTGAGCGGGACGATGCGGAGGATGCCGCCGACGATGACGAACGTCTGCAGCGCGAAGCCGAACGTCAGGCCGACGGCGAGGAGCTTCGAGAACCCGTCCTGCGCCACGAGCGCGACTCGCATCCCGCGCACGATGAAGACCATGTACAGGAGGAGGAGCGCGGCGGCTCCGATGAGCCCCAGCTCCTGCGCGATCGCGGAGTAGATGAAATCGGTGCGCAGGAGTGGGATGAGCTCGGAACCGTCGGGTGCCTGGAAGATCCCCTCGGCAAGGCCCGTGCCACCGAAGCCGCCGTTTCCGATCGAGTACAGGCTCCGCACGAGCTGGTACGAGGCGCAGTCCTGCCGGAGCGCCAGCTCACCGGTCTGGGAGCAGTAGACCGGGGCGTCCGTCCAGGGGGTGAGCCAGATCGTGACGCGCTCGTTCACGCGGTCGATCGCCGTGTACAGCAGCCCCGCGCCGCCGACGAACAGCGCGAGCCCGGCGCCGACGTAGAGTGCCTTCCCGGTCGCGACGTACAGCATGGCCAGGAAGATCCCGAAGTTCAGGAGCGCGCTTCCGAGGTCGTTCGTCTGGACGATGACGAGCATCGCCGCGCCCCAGATCGCGAACAGCGGGCCGAAGTCCTTGATCCGGCCCTGCGCCAGCACCTCGCGCTTCTCTCGCAGGTAGCCGGCGAGGAAGAGGATGAGGCAGATCTTCGCGAGCTCGCCGGGCTGGAACTGGAGCGGGCCGACGTCCACCCACAGCCGCACCCCGTTGACGCGCTTGCCCAGCACGGGCAGCGACGGCAGCAGCAGGAGCACGACCCCTGCGATACCGAAGAGGTAGCGGTACGACTCGAGCACGCGGTAGTCGTGGCGCAGGACGATGAGCGTCCCCGCGAACACGACCACGCCGATCAGCACCCACAACGCCTGCCGCCCGCCCGTGGGATCGAGGCGGTAGTTCATCGCGAGGCCGATCCCCGTCAGCACGGCGGCGAGAGGGAGGAGCGCCGGGTCCGCGTCCGGCACCGTCCGGCGCACGACGACGTGCGCGGCCACGTAGAGCCCGAGGAAGAGGGCGCCGTACGTGAAGACGCTCGGTGAGACCTGGGAGTCGCGCGCGATGGTGACGGTTGCGAGCGCCGTGCCGGCGATCAAGCCGGCGACGACGAGCCCGAAGAGCTCCCGGTTGCGGACGGTCACCGCGTCGTCGCGAGATAGAGGACGACGAGGGCGACGCCGAGAACGGTCGCGATGAGGATCAGTGCCGCGATCCGTCCGCCGGCGCCGGCGCCGTGGCGCCGATGCGAGCCGCTCGATTCGTCGTCCGCCTTGTCTTCGGCGGCCTCTTCCTGCGGCGCGGCGCCGTCCTGCTCGGCGCCGTCCTGCTCGGCTGGCGCGGTTGCCACCGCCACGGACACGGGGAGGTCCTCGAGCGTGTCCTGGTCGGGCGAGGTCATCGGTACGTCGTCGTCGCGACGAGCGTCGACCGTCGTGTCGCCGGTGTCGACCGGCGGTCCGAGCATCTCGAACAGGACGACGGTCACGTTGTCCTCGCCTCCATGTGCGTTCGCCGCCTTGACGAGCACCTCGACCGCGCGCGCCGGGTCGCGATCTGCCCGCTCGATCGCCTCCTGCATCTCGTCGGTGGTGATCATGCTCGAGAGCCCGTCCGAGCAGATGAGAAAGAGGTCTCCCGGCTCGGAGTGCACCGTGAACGCGTCGACCTCGACCGAGGACTCCGTCCCGAGCGCGCGCGTGATCGCCGAGCGCTGCGGATGCCGCTCGGCCTCCTCCGGGGTGAGCACGCCGCTCTGCACCAGCTCCGCGACGAGTGAGTGGTCGGTCGTCAGCTGCTCGATCCGGTCGCCGCGCAGGAGATACGCGCGTGAGTCTCCGACGTGTCCGATGCCGACGGCGCCGGACGCCGCGTCGACGAGCGCGGCGGTGACGGTCGTCCCCATGCCCGCGGTCTGCGGGTCGCTGAGCGAGCGCTCCCAGATCCGCCGGTTGGCCTCGGTGATGAGCGCAACGACGCCCTCCTCGCCGCGGGTCTCGGCGCCGGCCTCCTCCAGCGCGGTCGCCGCGAGCCCGGCTGCGACCTCGCCTGCCCGCGCGCCGCCCATGCCGTCGGCGACCGCGAACAGCGGCGGCTCGCAGATGAACGCATCCTCGTTCCGGAGCCGCCTACGGCCCGGGTCCGTGATTCCCGCTGCGCGCCCTATCCTCATGGCTCGAAGCGCAGCTCCGTCTGGCCGATGCGGACCACGTCGCCCGGCTTCAGCCGCTCCGCGGCGATCCGTCCTCCGTTTACGAACGTCCCGTTCGTCGAGCCGAGGTCCTCGACCCAGACGCCGTCCGCGCGCGGGTCGATGCGCGCGTGCCGAGCCGAGGCGAACTCGTCCTCGCCGATGTCGACGCCGCTTGCGGCCTCGCGTCCGACGACACTCGTCTTCGTCAGCTCGATCTTGCTCCCGGCGTCCAGCCCGGGGCCCTCGACGACGACGAAGCGCGCAGGCGTGGGCTCCTCGTACCCGTACTCGGCACGAAGCGCGTTCGCCTCGGAAGCCCCGAGGATGATGCTCTCCTGCGGCGCTTCCCCGATGTTCTTCGTCGCCGAGCGGACGATGAGGACGATGAACGAGTAGAGAAGCACGAGGAACGCGATCTTGAGTATCAGGAGCGTCTCGTCGGTTGCGAGCGCGGCCACCGTCATGGCGACCGTCACGGCACCGAGCGACCGAAGACGATCTCGGTCGATCCGAGCGTGATCCGGTCTCCATCGCGCAGACGCTCCCGCTCGATGCGCTTCCCGTTGACCGCGGTTCCGTTGGTCGACCCGAGGTCGACGATCCAGTACGTGGCGCCCTCTTGTTGGAGCTCGGCATGGCGTCGGGAGACATTGAGGTCGGCGACGTAGACGTCGCAGGCCCGCGAGCGGCCGAGCACGAGTCGCGGCGCCGTGACCTCCTGCTTTCGTCCGTCGACCGTCAAGGTCACGACCTCTGGCTCCGCGGGAGGCGGCGGCGCGTCGTCGACGGGAGCCGGCGCACGGTAGATCATGGTCTGGCCCGGCTCGCCGACCGGAAGCTCGGGCGGCGCCTCGGCCAGCTCGGGCTCGCCGCCGTCCGGCGCGACGAGGCGGGTCGCGATCCCGAACTCGCCCACTGCGAGGTCGGCATCCGTGGTCACGAGCACGTCCGGCGCGGTCAGGAGCGCGTAGCGCTCGCGGCGCGCGTGCTCCCCGAGATACTCCTGCAGCTCGCCGACGAGCGACTCCTCGTAGCCGGCGAACTGCTGGCGATCGGCCGGCGAGAGGTAGATCGTGTACTCGTTGGGGACGTACACCCGCGAGACGGACGCGGTGCGGTGGTCGTCCATTTCCTTCGCGAGCTTGCGCGCGAGCTCGATCGGCTGGACGTGCGTCCGGAAAGCGCGTCCGAAGACGCCCTCGAACAAGCCTTCGATCTTGGATTCGATGGTGCGAAACACGCTCATTTGGTGGTTCCCCACCCGCGCTGAGTCTACCGGCGCCCTCCCGCCGCGACCGCTCCTGCAACGCCCCAGACGAGCCCCACGAGCAGGATCGAGCCGATGCCCGCGCCCGTTGCGACGACGCCTACGAGCAGCGCAGCTCCGACCCCGAGGACGCCGAATCGCGACTGCCGGCGAGCGGTCGGGAGGATCGCGGCCGCGGCCGCTGCAACCGCCGCGCAGACCAGGACGAGCGGTGACATGACGAGAGCACTCGCGAGCGTCGCGCCGACCTCGAGCAGAGAGTCGACGGGCGTGACCCGAAGCGGCTCCGTCGGCTCGGTCGCCGTCAGGAGAGCTTCGTCGGAGAGACCGGCGGCGAGGGCCGCGACGAGCACCGCGACAGCTGCCTGAACGGCACGGCGCACTGCGCCGCGTGCCGGTTGGACGACGAGTGGGACGAGCGCGAGCAGGCCGACTCCGGCGAGCACCGGTCCCGCCACGAAGAGGAGCGCCGACCGCGCGTCGCGCCACGAGAAGACGAGCCAGGCGATCGCGAACGCGCTGTACAGGAGCGCCGCGCTCTGCGACGCGTTCCCGATCGGAAACACGGGCGTGGCCAGCGCGATCGCCAGCCCGAGCCGGGGATCGACGAAGGCCGCGAGGCCGGCGCCGAGGGCGAGCATCGCGACGAGCACGCCGGGCCAGAACGGGAGCACCGTCGCCCCCACCGCGGCCGCTGCGACCGCAAGCGCGATCGGCGCGACGCGTCCCAGCGGGAAGCGCGCCTGCGCGGCCTTTGCCGGCGCGGGACGCCGCGCTTGCGTCCGCGGCTTGCGCGCTGGAGCCTGCCGAAGCGCCGAGCGCAGGTCGGAGGCGAGCGCGGAGGCGCGCGGTCGGTCCTCCGGCGAGCGCGCGAGCGCCCCGTCGACCGCCGCTACGAGCCGTCGCGGGAGGTCGGGGCGTTCGGTGACGAGTGCCGGCGCGCCGGCCTCGATCGCTCGGGCGACCTCCTGGAGCGGCACGCCCCAGAACGGGTGCCTGGCCGCGAGTGACTCCCAGAGCAGGACCCCGACCGACCACACGTCGCTCTCGGGCGTCGCCTCCTCGCCGGCGAGCCGCTCGGGTGCGATGTAGGCGAGCGTCCCGGGAACGTCCCCGACCGCCGTCAGCGTGTCGGCGCCGTCGAACTGCGCGAGGCCGAAGTCGAGCAGGCGTGCCGCGATCTCGTCGCGGTCCTCGAGGAGGATGTTCGACGGCTTGACGTCGCGGTGGACGATGCCGGTCCGGTGCGCGTGCGCCAGCGCGTCGAGGACCTGCGCCGCGATCTCGACCGCATCCGCGTCGCTGAGCTCGTCCATCCGCATCGATTCGCGCAGCGTGCGACCCGCGACGTACTCGTACGCGATGTACACGTGGCTCGAGTCGTGCCCGACGTCGTATGCGCGCACGCAGCGGTCGTGGCGCAGTCTTCTGGCGGCGAGGGCCTCTCGCTCGGCCCGCGCGGCGGCCTTCCCCTCGCGCGCGATGATCTTCAGCGCGACGGCGAGGCCGGTCCGCTCGTCCTGGGCGAGCCAGACGGAGCCGGAGCCGCCGCTCCCGAGCGGACGGACCGGCCGGTAGCGGCCGAGGACGAGCTCTCGGGTCGAGGGGATCGCGATGGACGACACCGGTAGTGTCCTCTTGGCCGCGGCGCTCGCGATTCCTTGCTGGCAATTCCTTGCTGGCGATTCCTTTAGGAGCGCGTTAGCAGCCGTTTCTCATCCGGTGCGCTCCTGTGCCTCGTCTAGAGTGGCCGCTTGGGACGGGTGGTGCGATGACGACGCGTGACGAAGACATCCTCGATTTCGACTTCTTCGGCGAGGACGAGCCTCCGTCCTGGGACGAGCCGTCCGAGCCGCCGCCCGGCCCGCCGCGCGACCGGCCTCCACGCGGCCCGCGGCGACCGCGAATCCCCGCTCCCGGCAACCTGACGCCGCTTCTCCGGCTGGTCGCGCTCATCTCGCTCGCGATCCTCATCGTCGTGCTGCTCGTCGTCTGGGTCGAGGGCTGCGCCACCGACCGCAAGCGCGAGCGCTACAGCGATTACATGACCGAGGTCGCCGGCGTCGGCAACCGCTCCGCCCAGCTCGGGCAGGACCTCGCCACGACCCTGACGACGCCGGCGCTCAAGCTCGAGGATCTCGACGCGACGCTCGGCGGGTACGTGCAGTCGGCCGAGAATCAGGTCGCGCAGGCACAGGACATCGACGCGCCCGGGCCGCTGTACAACGCGCACGCTGGGTGTGATCGAGGCGCTCAACTACCGCGCGAACGGGCTGCGGGGGCTGAAGACGACCTTCCAGGAGACGGCGGATGCGGATGACGCCACCGTCGCCGGAGAGCAGCTGGCTGCGCAGATGAGCCGCTTCCTCGCAAGCGACATCATCTGGGCCGATTCCTTCAAGGCGCGCGCCGAGGCCGTGATCGCCGACGAGGACGTCGTCGTCACGCCGGAGCCGCCCACGTCCGAGTTCGTCACCGCCGACGAGGTCGCGACGCCGGAGACCCTGGCCGCGATCTGGGAGCGCATCCAGGGCGCGTCGATCGGGAGAGACCCCCCAGGGCCTGCACGGAAGCGGGATCGCTTACACCAGGGTGCTCCCGAGCGGGACCGATCTGTCAACCGATACGGAGACCGAGATCCTCGTCACCGACCAGCTCGCGTTCGAGGTCGGCGTCGAGGACACCGGAGACAGCCCGGAGGTCCGGGTCGTGGTGACGCTCACGATCCCGAAGGACACGGGCCCGATCGTGAGGAAGAAGACGATCCCGATCATCGACCCCGGCGAGACCGTCGCCGTGAGGTTCGACATCGGGAGCGAGATCCCGCCGTTCGGCGAGCAGGTCTCGGTGCAGGTGAACGTCGACCCCGTGCAGGGTGAGACGAACACGGCCAACAACACAGCCGAGTACCCCGTCATCTTCTCGCTTTGACGGCTTCGCTCGCGGTAGCGGTGGCGGCCGGCGTGGTCGCGGTGGCCGCGCTCGTGGTCGCTGTCCTGCTCTGGCGGCGCCTCGCGCGCATCGCCGCGACGCAGAAGGTCGTGCTCGCGAGCGACCATCGTGACCTGCTCGAGTTCGCGGTCGCGCTCCAAGGCCGTATCGACGACCTCCACGGCGTGGTCGACGAGGTCGCGACGGGCCTTTCGCGCGTCGACCGGCGCGTGGACGGAGCGGTGACGAACACCGCCGTCGTCCGGTACGACGCGTACGAGGGCACGGGCGGGCAGCAATCCGCGTCGGTCGCGCTGCTCGATGCGACGCGGACCGGCGCGGTCGTCAGTGCGATCCAGGGACGCGACTACGCGCGGATCTACGTGAAGGACCTCGACCGCGGGCGCTCGTCGGTGGCGCTCTCGCCGGAGGAGCAGGAGGCAGTAGAGCGCGCGATGTCCCGCTAGGCGTGGGGGAACCCATGGTTCCCCCACGAGCCCCCTCCTTCCGCGTCGGGCTGGGAGTTCGCTACGCGACGCCTCCCGGCCGGCTAAGCCGGCCTCCGGCTCGGTCGTTGGGCGAGTTTCGGCTGGAAACCGCGGGGTCTGGCTCAGCCTGACCCTCCGGATGAGTGCTATGCGGCGTCGGCGAGCCCGGGGAGGTAGGTGCGCCAGACGTCGGGGATGCTCTCGGCCGTCAGGCGGATGAAGAGAACAGGCGTCGGCGGGCGCGGGGTCGTGCGCAGCGTCATGCTCGTCTCCTCGAGCAGCCGGTCGCCCTTGCGATGGTTGCAGGGGGCGCACGACGTGACGACGTTCTCCCACACCGACGTGCCGCCCCGGGAGCGCGGCACGACATGGTCGAGCGTGAGGCGGTTGCTCCCGGTGCCGCAGTACGCGCACTGCCAGCCGTCGCGCGCGAAGAGGACGCGTCTCGAGATCCGGCGCGTCACGCCTCGGGGGACGCGGACGTACGTCTTCAGACGGATGACGTTCGGGCGCTCGAAGTTCGAGGTCGAGGAGCGGAGGGGTCGGTCGTGCGCCTCGAGGATCTCCGCCTTGCCCTTCCATACGAGCACGTGCGCACGTCGCAGCGAGCACACGTTCAACGGCTCGTAGCTGGCGTTCAGGACGAGTACGCGCTCCACCGCGCGCGCAGCGTAGCAGCCGATTTGGCGCTCATTGCCGCGCTCCGCGTGCTCCTGGCAGCATAACTCGCGAGATATCTGCATAATACGCCAATGGCCACTGCGGCGATCGTCGGAGCCTCCGGCTACACGGGGCAGGAGACCCTCGACAGGGTGCTCGCGCACCCCGCGCTCGAGCTGTACGCGCTCGGCTCGGACACGCTCGCGGGGCAGCCTGCGAACGCCCTCGACCCACGTCTCGGCCGCAACGGGTGGAGCCGGATCCCCCGCTTCATCACGAGCGACGCGGCCCTCGAATGCGGCGCCGACGTCGTCTTCCTGTGCCTCTCGCACGAGGAGGCTGCGGCGGTGGAGCCCTCCTCGCGCAGCATCGTCGTCGACCTCTCCGGCGCGCACCGCTTCGCCGACCCGGCGATCTACGACACGTGGTACGGCTTCACGCATCCGCAGCCGGGCTCGCTCGGATCCTGGTCGTACGGGCTCCCCGAGGTGAGCCCTCCCACGGGCCAGCTGGTCGCGAACCCCGGCTGCTACGCGACCGCCGCGCTGCTCGCGCTCTGGCCCCTTCGGGACGTGATCGAGCGGGCAGGTGTCGTCGTGGACGCGAAGTCGGGGACGACGGGCGCGGGCCGGTCGCTCAAGGCAAGCTCGCACGCAGGCGCAGTGCTCGAGAACCTCGCGCCGTACCGTGTCGGCGAGCACCAGCACGCTCCCGAGATCGCGTCGCTCCTCGGGTTCCCGGTCGCGTTCGTCCCGCACCTGCTGCCGATCCGCCGCGGTCTCATCGCGACGTGCTATGTGCGCTCGACCGGCGTCGACGTGCGCGAAGTGCTCGAGAGCCAGTACGCGGAGAGCCACGTCGTCTCGGTCCTGCCCGAGGGCGTCGTCCCGGAGCTCGGGCGCGTCCAGCAGACGGACAGCGCGGAGATCGGCGTCTTCGAGGACCGGCTCACCGGGGCGACAGTAGTGGTGTGCGCGATCGACAACCTCGGCAAGGGCGCGGCCGGGCAGGCGGTTCAGAACGTGAACCTCCTCTTCGGCTTCGACGAGACTGCCGGCCTGCGGCTCTCAGGGGTGCTGGTCTGATGTCCGTGACGGCCGCGCGCGGCTTCGAGGCGAGCGGCGTGGCCGCGGGAATCCGGCGCGCGTCACCCGACGTCGCGCTGGTCCGCTCGGTTCCGCACGCGGTGGGCGGCGCCGTCTGGACGACGAACCGCGTGCAGGCGGCACCGGTCGCCGTCTCGCAGCGTCACCTCGAGCTCGCCGAGCCACAGGCGGTCGTGGTCAACGCCGGCGTTGCGAACGCGGCCACCGGCGCGACGGGCATCGCCGACGCCGAGCGCACCGCGGTCGAGACCGCACGGCACCTCGGGCTTCAGCCGGAGGAGGTCGTCGTCCTCTCGACGGGCGTGATCGGCGTCCCGCTGCCGATGGCGAAGCTGCTGGCGGGGATCGAGGACGCCGCCGCCGGCCTGACCCCGCAAGGCGGCCGCGCCGCGGCCAAGGCGATTCTGACGACCGACAACGGCCCCAAGCAGGCCGTCGCCGAGGCCGGCGGCTTCACCGTCGGCGGAATGGCGAAAGGCGCCGGGATGATCCACCCCCGCCTTGCCACGATGCTCGCGGTCGTCACGACGGACTATCCGCTCGAGCCCGGCGAACCGGTCGAGCTGCTCCGCACCGCTGTCGACGCGAGCTTCAACCGCATCTCCGTCGACGGCGAGTGCTCGACGAACGACGCGGTCGTCCTCCTCGCGAACGGCGCCGAGCCGAATCGCACGCGATTCGGTTAGGGACAGCGAGTTCGCCGACGCGCTGAACGAGGTCTGTGCGTCTCTGGCGCGCCAGATCGTCGAAGACGGCGAGGGCGCGACGGTCCTCATGGAGATAAGAGTGTCCAGCGCTTCCTCGCAAGAGGAAGCGCTGGCTGTCGCGCGCCGGATCGCCACCTCGCCGCTCGTGAAGACCGCCGCGTTCGGGCGCGACCCGAACTGGGGGCGTGTGCTCGCGGCGGCCGGCTCGGCGCCCTGGAACGGCGGCTTCGCGCGGCTCGATCCGGACCGCCTGACCGTCGCCTTCGACGGCACGCCTGTGTTCGAGCTCGGCGCGCCCACCGGCCTCACGCCGTCGCTCGGCGGCGCCGCGGTCACGATCGACGTCGACCTCGGGCTCGGCTCGGGGGTCGCTGCGTACCTCGCTTCCGACCTCACGTACGATTACGTGAAACTGAACGCGGAGTACACGACGTGACCCGCGTCGTCGTGAAGGTCGGCGGCCGGGTCGCGGAAGGGTCCCCCTCCAATGTTCTCGAGCACGCACAGGCGGGCAGCGACGTCGTCGTCGTCCACGGCGCCGGGCCGCAGATCGGCGTCGAGCTTGCGCGCAGGGGGATCCCTACCGAGTTCGTGGACGGGCGCCGCGTCACCAGCCCAGCGGCCGTCGCCGTCGTGCGAATGTCGCTGGTCGCCGTCGGGGCCGAGCTCGCCGCCGCACTCGGCCCCGCGGCGTTTCCTCTCGTCGGCGACGAGATAGGCCTCGAGGCCCGGCCGCTGCCGGAGCTCGGGCTGGTCGGCGAGCCGATCCCGTGCCGCCCGGCCGTCGTCGAGGAGGCGCTCGCCGAGGGTCTCATCCCTGTCATCGCCCCGATCGCCGTCGGCCCGTTGAACGTGAACGCCGACGAGGCGGCGAGCGCGCTGGCCATCGGCCTCGGCGCCGACCGGATCGTGTTCGTCACCGACGTCCCGGGCGTCTACGTCGAGGGCGCGCTCGCGGACCGGATCGAGGCGGCAAACGCCGACCGGTTGCTCGCCGCAGGGGCATTCGAGGGCGGCATCGTGCCGAAGCTCCTCGCCGCCGTCCGGGCTGCGCGGCTCGGCGTCCACGCGGAGATCGGTGCGACCGAGGTGCTCGCGTGACGGGGCTCGAGCGGCTGCTGCCGACGTATGCGCGCCTCGACCTCGAGCTCGTGCGCGGAGAAGGGCCGCACGTGTGGGACGCCGACGGCGCTCGGTACCTGGACTTCGGCGGCGGGATCGCCGTCGTCGGGCTCGGCCACTGCCACCCCGCACCGCTCGCCGCCGCCCGGGCGCAGCTCGAACGTCTCTGGCACGTGTCGAACCTCTATCGCACGCAGCCCGCGGAGGAGCTCGCGTCGCTCCTCTCCGTTCGCTTCGGCGGCGCGCAGGCGTTCTTCTGCAACTCGGGCGCCGAGGCGATCGAGGCGGCGCTCAAGTACGCGCGCAAGGCGACCGGCAAGCCGGGGGTCGTCGCGCTCGAGGGCGGGTTCCACGGGCGGACGCTCGGTGCGCTCTCGGCGACCGGGCAGCCGGGGAAGCGGCAGGCCTTCGAGCCGCTCGTCCCCGGCGTGCGGTTCGTGCCTCCGAACGACGTCGAGGCGCTCGCGGAGGCGTTCGGCGAGGACGTCGGCCTCGTCCTGCTCGAGCCGATCCTCGGCGAGGGCGGTGTCGTTCCGCTCACCGACGAGTTCGTGCTCGCCGCGCGAGCGCTCGACGCCCTGCTCTGCGTCGACGAGATCCAGACCGGGGTCGGCCGGACCGGCTCGTTCTTCGCGTTCGAGCAGCTCGGCGTGCGGCCCGACCTCGTGACCATGGCGAAGGCGCTGGCGAACGGCCTGCCGATCGGCGCACTGCTCGTCGCAGACGGGGCGACTGGCGCCTTCGCGCCCGGCGACCACGGCTCGACCTTCGGCGGCAACCCGGTTTCGTGCGCGGCAGCCTGCGCCGTCGTGGAGGCGGTCGATGACGCGCTGCTCGCGAACGTCCGCACCCAGGGCACAGCACTCGCCGACGGCCTCTCGGCGCTCCCCGGCGTGCGCGCGGTCCGCGGGCGCGGCCTGCTCCTCGGCGCCGTCGTCGACCGGCCGGCGTCCGACGTCGTCACAGCCTGCCGGGAGCACGGCCTGCTCGTGCTGACCGCCGGCGAGGACGTCGTCCGGCTCGCGCCGCCGCTCACGATCGGCCGCGCCGAGGTCGACGAAGCGCTCGCGACGCTCGCCGAGGCGTTCGCGGCAACGGTTGCCGAGCCGGCCCTGGCCTAGCCGCATATGTTGCTAGATTCCCGCATACTATGATCCGCCGGAACCGACAAAACGCGATCCTCGACCTCGTCCGCGAGCGGGCGCTTTCGACGCAGGCCGAGGTCGCGGCGGCTCTCAAGGAGGTCGGCTATGACGTCGTCCAGACGACCGTGTCGCGCGACATCGCGGAGCTCGGCCTCGTCAAGGTGCGCGCTCCGAGCGGACGCCTCGTGTACGCCTCGCCCGGCACCACGGACACCGACCGCCTGCGCGCGCTCGCTGCGGCGACGCGCCGGTATGCCATCGGTATGGAGGCGGCAGGCTCGCTCGTGGTCGTGACGACGCCGTCCGGCTACGCGAACGCGCTCGCCCAGGCGATCGACGAGTCCGGCCATCCCGGGATCGCAGGGACGCTCGCCGGCGACAACACGATCCTCGTCGTCGCGCGCGACGGAACGCCGGTCGCGGTGCTCCGCGACGAGCTCGCCGGCTACACGCTCGAAGGGGCTGCATGAAGAGCGCGGTCGTCGCATATTCCGGCGGGCTCGACACGAGCTGCATCCTCGCCTGGCTCAAGGAGGACTGGTACGGGTTCGACGAGGTCGTGGCCGTGCTCGTGGACGTCGGCCAGGAGTTCGATCTCGAGGAGTCGATCGCCCGCGCAAATGCGGCGGGCGCCGACGACGTTCTCCTCGTCGACCGCAAGGACGCGTTCGCCGACGAGCAATGCGCTCGCGCGATCGTCACGAACGCCCTCTACGAGGGCAAGTACCCGCTCGTGTCCGCCTTGTCCCGGCCGGTCATCGCGCAGGCGGTGGCCGAGATCGCGCTCGAGCGGGACGCCGAGGCGGTCGTCCACGGCTGCACCGGCAAGGGGAACGACCAGCTCCGCTTCGAGCTTGCGTTCAAGGCGCACTACCCGGGTGTCACGGTCATCGCTCCCCTGCGCGACCGGATCTGGACGCGCGACGAGGAGATCGAGTACGCGCTCGACAAGGGAATCCCGGTCACGCAGACCGCCGCCTCGCCGTACTCGATCGATGAGAACCTCTTCGGCCGCGCGATCGAGGCGGGCGTGCTCGAAGACCCGTGGAACGCACCGCCGGAGGAGCCGTACGCGCTCACGTCCGACCCTGCGACTGCGCCGGATCCGATGGACGTCGTGGTCGGGTTCGAGCGCGGCATCCCCGTCTCCCTGGACGGCGAAGAGCTCCCGCTCGCCGAGCTGATCGCGCAGACGAACCGGCTCGCGGGCGCGTACGGCATCGGGCGGATCGACATGATCGAGAACCGCGCCGTCGGCATCAAGAGCCGCGAGGTGTACGAGGCGCCGGGCGCGATCGCGCTCATCGCGGCGCATTCCGCGCTCGAGGACGTCGTCCTGACGAAGGACGAGGCGCGCCTCAAGCGGCCGCTCGAGCAGCGCTGGACGGAGCTCGTGTACGAGGGGCGCTGGTTCAGCCCCGCGCGCGAGGCGATCGACGCGTTCGTCGACTCGACGCAGCAGCTCGTCACCGGCGACGTGCGCCTGGAGCTGCGCCCGAACGCGGCGGTCGTGACTGGGAGGCGTTCGCCGCATGTCCTGTACTCGACGGAGCTCGCCTCGTACGGAACCGGGGAGACCTTCCCGCACGAGGCGGCAGAGGGCTTCATCCGGATCTCGTCGCTCGAGACGGAACTGCACGCGGCACGCCAACGCGCCAGAATCGAGGCGTGACCCGCGCACCCTCGCCGGCACGGGCTCCCGCCGGGCGGAGCCCGGCTCCGCCCGCGCCTGACGCCGCTCCGCGGCGCCCGAGGAAGCGCGCGTGACCACCTGGCAAGGGCGGGTCGGGCAGAAGCTCGACCCCGATGTGTGGGAGTTCCTGCGCGCGGACGACGCCGAGCTGCTGCCGTACGACTGCGAGGCGTCGCGCGAGCACGCGCAGCGGCTCCTCGAGGCCGGACTGCTGACTGCGGAGGAGTTCGACGAGGTCGAAGGCAAGCTCGCCGAGATCGCGCACGACAGGGACTCGCTACCTCGACAGCGACGAAGACGTCCACAGCGCGATCGAGCGGTTGCTCGGCGACGTCGGCCGCAAGATCCACGCCGGCCGCTCGCGGAACGACCAGGTCGTCGCCGCGCTCCGCCTGTACGTGCTCGACGCGTGCGCGGAGGCGCGTGAGGGGATCGACGCGCTTGCGCTCGTCTGCCTGTCCTTCGCCGAGTCCGAGGCCGACACGGTGATGCCCGGCTACACGCACCTCCAGCGCGCGCAGCCGGTCACGCTCGGGCACCACCTCCTCGCGTGGGTGGAGATGCTCGATCGCGACCGCTCCCGGTTCGCGCGCCGCCGCGGAGGCCGCCTCCGCGAGCCCGCTCGGCGCCGGGGCGCTCGCGGGGTCTACGCTCGAGCTGCCGCCGCCCGCCGGTCAGCTCCGGAACTCGATCGACGCGGTCGCCGACCGCGACTTCGCGCTCGACTACCTCTACGCCGCGGCCGTGCTCTTCTCGCATCTGTCGCGGATCGGCGAGGAGGTGGCGCTCTGGGCGACGTCGGAGTTCGGCTTCGTCAAGCTGCCCGAGAGCGCTTCGACCGGCTCGTCGATGATGCCGCAGAAGCTGAACCCGGATGTCGCCGAGCTCGTGCGGGGGAAGGCGGGAACGGCGCTCGGGCGGCTCGCAGGCCTGCTCGCGACGCTGAAGGGGCTGCCGCTCGCCTACGACCGAGACCTGCAGGAGGACAAGACGCCGGTGTTCGCGACGCGCCGAGACGTGCGGCTCGGCCTGCGCGCGCTCACCGTGCTCGTGAGCGGGCTCGAGGTCGACCGCGACCGGCTCGCGAAGGCGGCATCGGACCCCTTGCTCTTCGCGACCGACGCGGCCGAGGCTCTCGTCCGCAAGGGCACGCCCTTCCGCGACGCGCACGAGGAGGTCGCGGAAAAGGTGCGCGCGGGCACATTCCGCAAGCCGCGTGGAGCAGCCGTGCGACCTGCGCCGGGCCCGGGCGGGATCCGCGAGGCGCTCGCGGACGCACGACGGCGCTTCGCCGACAACCTGTAGGGGCGAGGCTTGCCTCGCCCGTAAGCGCCGAACAAAGGCTGTGACGCGGTCGCGGGCCGGCGGCGTATTCCCGTCGTCACCCAGACCACGGAGGTCCCTATGAAACGCCTGCTCCTCGTCCTCGCCGGCGGGCTCACCGTCATAGCCCTCGGCGGCGCTGTCGGACTGCCCGATCTCGCCGGCGCGCAGGACGCACCCGAGGCGACAGACTCGATCACCGTGTCCGGCGTGGGGACCGTCAACGCCGTGCCCGACGAGGCCGAGATGTCGTTCGGCGTCGAGACACGGGGTGCCACGGCCCGCGCGGCCGTGTCCGAGAACGCCGACGCCGCCCGCCGCGTGATCAACGCTCTGCGCCAGGCGGGCGCACGTGAGATCGCGACGCAGTACGTGAGCGTCTATCCCGTCTCGGGCGAGGCCGGAACCGTCACCGGCTACTCCGCATCCAACTCCGTGTCGGCCGTCACCGACGTCGCCGACGCTCCGGGGGCGGTCGATGCCGCCGTCGAAGCCGGCGCGAACACGATCTCCGGCCCCGGCATGAGCTCGAGCAACGCCGAGGTGCTCTACCGGCAGGCGCTCGCCAAGGCCGTCGACGAGGCGCGGTTGCGCGCGCAGGTTCTCGCCAAGGCCGCCGGCCGTTCGCTCGGCGGGATCACGTCGATCATCGAGGGCTCGGCCGAATCGCCGCAGCCCTATTACGCCGAGCGCGCCGCGCTCGACGCGGCGACGCCGATCGTCCCCGGCCAGCAGGAGACGACCGCGACGATCAGCGTCACCTTCTCCCTCCGCTGAGTCCCCCAGGCTGTGAGGCGCCGCCGTTCTGGCAGGCGGCGCCTCAACAGCGGCGTCGCTTGAGTGATGATCCGCGCGTGTCCGCGACTCCCGAACGCTCCGTCCGCGTTTCCACGCTCGAGCTCTTCTTCGACCTCGTCTTCGTCTTCACGATCACGCAGCTGACGGGCGTGCTCGTGGACGGCGGCGACGCGGCGTCCGTCGTCCAGGTCGTCGTCATGTTCGGGCTGATCTGGTGGATGTACGACGCGTACGCGTGGCTGACGAACGCCATCACGACCGACCTCGTGCGTCACCGCCTGCTCCTGCTCGGCGGAATGGGCGGCTTCCTCGTCATCGCGCTCGCCGTCCCCGAGGCGTACGAGGGGAGCGGGCTCGCGTTCGGCCTCCCGTACCTCGTCGTCGTGTTCCTGCACGCGGGCATGTACGCGAAGGGAGCGTCGGTGTCGGAGGTCACCGCGATCCTCCGGATCGTCCCCTTCAACATCGCCGCGGTCGCGCTCGTGGTCGCCGGCGGCGCGCTCGGAGGCGACGCGCAGTGGATCCTGTGGACCGGCACTGCGCTCCTGCTCTGGGTGACGCCCTGGCTCAGGGGCGTCGAGGGCTTCGTCGTCACTCCCGCCCACTTCGTCGAGCGGCACGGGCTCGTCGTCATCGTCGCGCTCGGGGAGTCCGTCGTCGTCATCGGCGTCGGCGCCTCCGGCCTGCCGCTCGACTTCAGCCTCGTGCTCGTTGCGCTACTCTCGCTCGCGCTCAGCGCGTCGCTCTGGTGGCTGTACTTCTCGGACGAAGGCGCAGCAGAGCAGGCGCTCCAGTCCGCGCCGCCCGAACGGCGCCCGGTCATGGCGCTGATCGGGTACGGGTACTGGCACTTCGGGCTCCTTCTCGGGGTCATTGCCGTCGCCGCCGGCCTCAAGAAGGCGGTTGGTGCACCCGCGGACGAGCTCGATACCTGGATCGCGTGCGAGCTGGCCGTCGGCGTGGCGCTCTTCGTCGCCTGCGACGTCGGGTTCCGGCGTGCGCTGGGGATTCCACGCGGCAGCGTCAGGCTGGTTGCCGCGGCCGTCGCGCTCGCGACGATCCCGCTCGGCACCGAGCTCGACGCGAAGACGCAGATCACGGCACTCGCCGCGATCGTCGTCTGCGCGTTGCTCGTCGAAGGCCGGAGGGGCCGAGCCGGTGAGCCCGGCCCCTCGCTACCCGTGGCCTAGGAGCCAGGCCTAACAGTCGTAGTACAGAGCGAACTCGGCCGGATGCGGCCTGAGCCGTACCGCGTCGATCTCGTTCTCGCGCTTCCACGCGATCCAGGTCGAGATCAGCTCCTCGCTGAAGACGTCCCCGGCGAGCAGGAACTCGTGATCGGCCTCGAGCGCGTCGAGCGCGCCCTCGAGCGAGCCCGGAACCTGCGGCACGTCCGCGTCTGCGTCCTCGAAGAGGTCGTAGTCGGCCGGAGCGCCCGGGTCGAGCCCGCGCTGGATCCCGTCGAGACCCGCCATGAGCATCGCCGCGAACGCGAGGTACGGGTTCGCGGCCGCGTCGGGCGGCCGGAACTCGATCCGCTTCGCCTTCGCCGACTCGGAGTACATCGGGATGCGGATGCACGCCGAGCGGTTCCGCTGCGAGTAGACGAGGTTGACCGGCGCCTCGAAGCCGGGGACGAGCCGCCGGTACGAGTTCGTCGTCGGTGCGCAGAACGCGAGCAGCGCCGGCGCGTGCGCGAGCAGGCCGCCGACGTACGCGCGGGCGAGCTGCGAGAGCCCCGCGTAGCCCGACTTGTCGGCCATCAGCGGCGTGCCCTCCTTCCAGAGGGACTGATGCGTGTGCATCCCCGAGCCGTTGTCGCCGTAGATCGGCTTCGGCATGAAGGTGACGCTCTTGCCGTGGCGCCGCGCGACGTTCTTGACGACGTACTTGTAGGTCATGACCTGGTCAGCCATGCGCGTGAGCGTCGTGAAGCGGAGGTCGATCTCGCACTGGCCGCCGGACGCGACCTCGTGATGGTGGAACTCGCACGGGATCCCGATCCGCTCGAGCGTCAGCACCATCTCGGTGCGGAGGTCGTGCAGCGAGTCCGACGGCGCCGCCGGGAAGTAGCCCTCCTTCGGGCGTGCGGTGTACCCGAGGCCGGGCTTGCCGGAGTTCCAGTAGCCCTCTTCGGAATCCACCGAATAGTGGGAGCGATTCGGGCCGAGGTCGTAATGCACCTCGTCGAAGACGAAGAACTCGCACTCGGGGCCGATGTACGCGGTGTCCGCGATGTTCGTCGAGCGGAGGTACTCCTCGGCCCGGCGCGCGACCCCGCGCGGGTCCTTCGCGTACGGCGCACGCGTGATCGGGTCCGCGATCTCGCACACGAGCGAGAGCGTCGGAGCCTCGGTCGCGGGATCGAGGATCGCCGACGACGCGTCCGGCATGAGCAGCATGTCCGAGTCCTGGATCGCCTGCCAGCCGCGGATCGACGAGCCGTCGAAGCCGAGGCCGTCGTCGAAGGCGGACTCGTCGAACGCCCTGATCGGCAGCGTCACGTGCTGCCAGGTGCCGAGCAGGTCGCAGAACTTGAGGTCGACCATCGCCGCCCGCGTCTCCGTCGCCCACTCGAGCGCCTCGCGCGCGTCCGGCAGCGCCTCGCCGCCGTTTCGCAGGTAGTGCTGCCGCTCCTCGATCTCGGACATTCCCCGCTCCTCTCTTGCTCTGGCCGTCGGACCAACAAAAAAGACCCCAGGACTCCTGTGAGTCCTGAGGCCACGTCGCCTCGGCCGGAGCCCTCCGCGGCTCCGTCCTGCAACCCACCTTAGCCGCCTCCGCGGACGGAGGCAAACGTTGCTCCGACCGCGCTGATACGGTTCCGCCTCGTGCTCGCAGCCGCGAGCGACCTTCGCCGAGGGAGGTCGCGCATGGACGAGATTCACGCGAATGCGATCCCAAGTGGGCCCGAGCCCGGCTCTCGGCGCGCAAGGATCCTTAGGTTGACCGCGTCCGGTCGCATGGCTATCCTCCGCGACTTGATGCTGCTCCTCCGTAGCTGAGACACCCGGTGCCGTGGCCCTCCGCTTGGGCCTGGTTCGACGCTTGCCCGTTTCTCGCTACGCAGTTCTTCGAAGGAGCACGACATGACGGAGATTCAAGAGGTAGTACCCATGGAGTCCGCTCGCCGCGTTCCGTCGGCGCCTGCCATCGCCGTGCACGAGCTCCGCAAGGTGTTCACGCGTCGCGATCGCAAGAAGAGCGAGAACAGGCGGCGCTTCCGCAAGGGGAGGCGCACGCGGGTCGCCCTCGAGGGGGTCACGTTCACGATCGAGCGGGGCGAGACGGTCGCGATCCTGGGACAGAACGGGTCCGGGAAGTCGACGCTCGTCCGGCTCCTCTCGACGCTGCTCCTGCCGGACGGCGGCGACGCCGAGATCTTCGGGCACGACGTCGTGTCCGACCACCGCGCGGTGCGCCGGCTCGTCAACCGCGTGTCGGTAGAGGCGTCGTTCTTCAAGAAGATGTCGGCGGCCGAGAACCTGAGCTACGCGGCCCGCTACTACGGCATGACCTCGAGGGCAGACGCGCGACAAGATCCCGGAGATCCTCACGCGCGTCGGCTTCCCGCCCGACCGGCGTGACGAGTCGATGGAGAACCTCTCGCGCGGGATGCAGCAGAAGGTCGCGCTCGCGCGGGCGCTGCTGACCTCGCCGGTCGTGCTCCTGCTCGACGAGCCGACGACCGGCCTCGACCCGCGCTCGAAGCTCGAGGTGCAGGACTTCATCCGCGAGATCCGCATCTCGCACGACTCGACGATCCTGCTCTGCACGCACGACCTCGCCGAGGCCGAGATCCTCGCCGAGCGGGTCGGCATCCTCGACCGCGGCCGGCTTCTTCTCCTCGAGCCGGCGGACGAGATCAAGCGGCGCTACGAGGCGTCCACGCTCGAGGAGGCCTTCTTCGCGGCGACCGGCCGCGAGTTCGAGGCCGAAGGGGAAGAGGACGAGGACGACGACAGGGAGGTGTTTGCATGAGCATGTACGGGACGATGCGTGCGGAGCTCGTCGGGGCGGGCGGCGTGGTCGAGCGCAACGCCTACCTGACGAAGCGCTACATCTGGTGGGACCTCGCGTGGTTCGCGTGGACGGTCGCGAACACGCTCACGATCGTCTTCATCGCGAAGGGCATCGAGGCGTCCGGCGGCTCGCTGGACGTGAACGAGACGATGACGACGCTCCTCATCGGAGCGGTCGTGTGGGCGTACCTCGGGATCCTCTTCATGTTCCTCATGGAGACGGTCTCGTGGGAGCGCTGGGAGGGGACGATCGAGTACACGTTCATGGCCCCGCTCTCGCGGGCGATGCACCTGGCCGGGCAGGGCGTGTTCGCGATCATCTACGGGCTCGTGCGGGCGACGTTCCTGTTCGTCGTCTGCGCGTTCGTCTTCTTCGACCTCTCGATGCCGAATGCCGACTACTTCGCGGCATTCGTCGTCCTCGTCGTCTCGTCGATCTCGTTCATCGGGATCGGGATGATGATGTCGGTGCTCCCGCTGATCTCCCCGGAGAAGGGGCCGCAGCTCGGGTTCGTCGCGCAGGGCACGCTGCTCGTCGTGTCGGGCGTCTACTACCCGGTGGACGTCCTCCCGGAGTGGATGCAGGCGATCGCGACGATCTCGCCCGCGACGTACGCGCTCGACGGGATCCGCGAGGCGATCCTCGAAGGCCAGGGCCTGACGGCGATGTGGGACGAGATCTGGCCGCTGCTGATCATCGGCGGCGTCTCGATCCCGCTCGGCCTCTGGATCTTCAGCCGCGGCGAGCAGTACGCGAAGAAGCACGGGAAGCTGAAGAGGTCCGGATGAGCGACGCCGCAGTCCACGTCGCCGATCTCCGCAAGACCTTCGACGTCCCCGAGCGGGAGGCGGGGCTCCGCGCTGCCACGAAGAGCCTCGTCCGGCGCACGACGAAGGAGGTGCGCGCGGTCGACGGCATCACCTTCGACGTCGCGCCGGGCGAGATCGTCGGCTTCCTCGGGCCGAACGGCGCGGGCAAGACGACGACGCTGAAGATGCTGTCGGGCCTGCTCTACGTCACGAGCGGCGAGGCGCGCGTGCTCGGCCACGTTCCGTCCAAGCGCGAGCGTGAGTTCCTGCGCCGGATCGCCCTCGTGATGGGGAACCGGAACCAGCTGCAGTGGGATCTCCCCGCGCTCGACTCGTTCGAGCTCAATCGCTCGATCTACCAGATCCCGAGGGAGCAGTTCCTCGCGACGCGCGACGAGCTGATCGAGCTGCTCGAGATCGGCGACCTGGTGCGCAAGCCGGTCCGCCAGCTGTCGCTCGGCGAGCGGATGAAGGTCGAGATCGTCGGTTCGCTCCTGCACCGGCCGCAGGTGCTCTTCCTCGACGAGCCGACGATCGGGCTCGACGTCACGATGCAGAAGCGGATCCGCGAGTTCGTCGCCACGTACCGCCAACGGCACGGCGCGACCGTGATGCTGACGAGCCACTACATGGCCGACGTCGAGGCGCTCTGCGAGCGCGTCATCGTCATCCACCACGGGCGGATCCTCTTCGACGGTGACCTCGCGGCGCTCGCGGGCACGGTCGCGGCCTGGAAGACGATCGCGGTCGCCCTCGAGAACGGCGCCGGCGACCTCTCCGCGTACGGGGAGGTGATCCATCGCGACGGCGATCTCGTGACGCTGCGCGTGCCGAAGGCGGACACGGCGCGCGTGACGGCCCGGCTGCTCGCCGAGCAGGAGGTGCTCGACCTGAACGTCGAGGACCCGCCGATCGAGGACGTGATCGAGCTCGTGTTCGCGCAGAAGGCAGACGAGTGACGACGGTCGCGGAGGCACGTCCGCGCGGCCGCGAGGGCCGCCTCCGCTCGCTGGTCGACTTCTACCTGACCACGATGCGGACCGAGGTGCAGACGCAGTTCCAGTACCGGGCTGCGATCTACATGTACCTGCTCGGGATGGTCGCCGAGCCCGTGATCTACCTCGTCGTCTGGACGACGATCGCGGAGGAGTCGGGCGGCACCGTCGGCGGGCTGACGCCGGGAGACCTCGCCGCGTACTACATCGTCTGGACGCTCGTCCGGAACATGAACGTCGTCTTCACCCCGTTCGGCTGGGAGTGGCGCGTTCGGGAAGGCATCCTGTCCGGCCAGCTCCTGCGGCCGCTCCATCCGATCCACTACGACATCGCCCAGTTCGCCGGCGGGAAGTTCGTGTGGGTGCTCTTCTACCTCCCGATCGCCGTCGGGCTCACGCTCGCCTTCGACCCGACCTTCGGCGTCCGCCCGCTCGAGGTCGCGGTGTTCCTCGTGGCGATCTGGGGCGCGTACCTGATCCGGACGTTCGCCCAGTCAACGCTCGGCATGGTCACGTTCTGGACGACCCGCGTCGGCGCACTGTTCAACCTCTATTTCACGCTCGAGCTGCTGCTCTCGGGTCGGCTCGTCCCGATGACGCTCATGCCGGACTGGGTCCAGACGGTCGCGTGGTTCTTCCCCTTCCAGTGGACGTTCTACTTCCCGATCCAGACGCTCGTCGGCGAGTACTCGAACGCGGAGCTCGCGGGCGGGCTCGCGATGCAGGTCCTCTGGACGCTGATCGGCATCGGCGTGTTCTCGCTCCTCTGGCGGCACGCGATCCGTCGCTACTCGGCGGTGGGTAACTAGATGACGACCCTCCGCATCGCGCTGCTGCACCTCCGCGTCGGCGTCATGGCCGAGCTCCAGTACCGCGTCAACTTCGCGCTCCAGGTGCTGCAGTCGCTGCTCCAGCTCGCCACCGGGCTCGTTGTGCTCGCGCTCGTCTACTCGCACACCACCGAGCTGAACGGGTGGTCCCAGTCGGAGCTGCTCGCGGTGATGGGGATCCAGATCCTCATGGGCGGCGTCATCCGCGCCGTGATCCAGCCGAACATGATGCGGCTGACCGAGGACGTGCAGGAAGGGAAGCTCGACTACGCGCTGACGAAGCCGGTCGACGCGCAGATACTCATCAGCGTCCGCGAGGTGCAGATCTGGCAGGCGGTCGACATCGTGTCGGGTGCGGGCGTCGTCGGCTTCGCGCTCGTCCGGCTCGGAGCCGACCTCGGCCTCCTCGACGCCCTGGCCTTCGCGGTCGCGCTCGCGTTCGGCGCCGTCCTCCTCTACTGCTTCTGGCTCGTGCTCGCGACCGGCGCGTTCTGGGTCGTCCGCATGTGGTTCCTGCCGGAGCTCTTCGAGGGCGTCTTCCAGACCGGGCGCTGGCCGGTGGGCATCTACCCGGGATGGCTCCGTTACAGCATCACGTTCCTCGTGCCCATCGCCTTCGCAGTCACGGTGCCGGCCGAGGCGCTGACCGCGCGGCTCGACTGGCAGACGCTCCTTCTCGCGGGGGTCTTCACCGTCGCGCTCTTCGCGTTCACGCGCTGGTTCTGGCGCTTCGGCCTGAAGCACTACACGGGCGCGTCGGCGTAGGCCGGCCTGCTAGGGTCTCGCGGTCTTTGTGAGGCGACGAAGCCTCGGGCGGCGCCGCCGTCCGAGGCTTTTTCCATTTCTGAGGAGGAATCGAGATGGCACGACCGAGGACGCAGGCGCGGAGGACGAGCTCGTCGAGGGGCACGATGGTGAGGAGCAAGGACCGTGCGAAGACGCCGGTCGCCGCGAGGCGGGCGGTGCTGAAGCGGATCCGGGACGAGGGCGTCGAGCACGTCCTCTTCTGGTTCACCGACCTCGAGGGGCACCTGAAGTCGTTCGCGATCACGCCGGCCGAGATGGAGGAGGCGCTGAACGACGGCATGGGCTTCGACGGCTCGTCGATCACCGGCTTCAACGCGATCGAGGAGTCCGACATGGTCGCGATCCCCGACCCGGCGAGCTTCCAGCTCATGCCGCGGCCGCTCGACGAGCACGGGAATGCGATCGGCGCGAAGGTCGCGCGGATGATCTGCGACGTCGTGACCCCCGACGGCGAGCCGTACGAGGGCGACCCGCGCTTCGCGCTCCGCAACGCGCTCGAGCGGATGCGCAGCATGGGCTTCGACGCGTTCAACGTGGGGCCCGAGCTCGAGTACTTCGTGTTCGAGGACGACCAGGGCACGGACACGATCGACGAGGGCGGCTACTTCGCGATGACCGCACAGGACGCGGCCACCGAGATGCGCAACGACACGATCGGCGCGCTCGAGTCGGTCGGGATCCCGATCGAGTACCACCACCACGAGGTCGGCCCGTCGCAGCACGAGATCGACATGCGCTATGCGGACGCGCTCGCGATGGCCGACCACACGATCACGTACCGGCTCATCGTCAAGGAGGTCGCCGCCTGGCACGGGTACTACGCGACCTTCATGCCGAAGCCCCTCTTCGGCGAGAACGGCTCCGGGATGCACACGCACATGTCGCTCTTCAAGGGCGGTCGAAACCAGTTCTTCGATCGCCGAGACGAGTACCACCTCTCGAAGACGGCCAAGGCCTTCATAGCCGGGTTGCTCGTACACGCGCGCGAGATGGCGGCGGTGCTCGCGCAGTGGGTGAACTCGTACAAGCGGCTCGTGCCCGGGTACGAGGCACCCGTGTACGTCGCGTGGTCGCAGCGGAACCGCTCGGCCCTGATCCGGATCCCGCTGTACAAGCCGGGGTCGGAGCAGGCGACCCGCGCCGAGATCCGCTGCCCGGACCCGGCCTGCAATCCGTACCTCGCCTTCGCCGCGCTCCTGCACGCGGGGCTCGAGGGGATCGAGCGGGGGTACGAGCTCCCGGATCCCATGGAGTCGAACCTCTACCGCCTGTCCGCGACCGAGCGGAAGGAGCAGGGGATCACGGCTCTCCCCGAGTCGCTCGGCGAGGCGATCGACGAGCTCGAAGCCTCCGACCTCATGCGCCTCGCCCTGGGCGAGCACATCTTCCCGCGCTACGTCGAGCTCAAGCGCAAGGAGTGGGACGAATACCGCGTCCAGGTCACCGAGTGGGAGAAGGAGAAGTACCTCGCTGCCCTCTAAGCGTGGGGGAAACCATGTTTCCCCCACGAGCCCCCTTCTTCCGTCCCCGGCCGGGAGAGCGCTGTGTCATGCCTCCCGGCCGGCAAAGCCGGCCTCCGGCTCGACCGTTGCTCATGTTCCGCGCGTAAGAACGACCACGGGCTCCTCAACCGGGAGCCCGCGATCGGCCGTCAGATACAGGGCTCGGCACTCGCCTGGCGCCATGCCCTGCCCGTGAATCATTAGTCATTCGCCCGTTCGTCGCAAGGTCTTCACCTAGTCCGGCTTGCCGGCCATCGCCCACACTGCGACGACGTACGCCGCGAGCAGGATCAGGCCGATCACCATCGTCGCCTTGAGGAGGCCAGCGCCCTTCCCCTCGCGTAGCCGGTAGATCCCGAACCCGCCGACGGCCAACGACACGAGAAACAGAGCACCGCCGATGTCGGCCGTCACGCCGCCGATCATGATCCAGGTCGGCTCGTCCTCGAGGTCGTCCCAGACCGACGTTCGGTAGATCCACTCGGCGCCGATTCGCATGAGCACGAGGCCCGGCAGCGCCACGGCGAGCATGGTCCAGTAACCGAGCCGCAGCATGCTCACACTCCCGCGAGCAAAGCCGAGCAGACTCGCTCCCGTGAGGAGTCCGCCGACGAGGATCGACGCGCCGAGGACGTGCACGAAGAGCGGCAGGTTCTCGTCGTCCGGACGGACCAACCCCAGCCAGCTCATGCGCCGGGCTTCCAGATCATGTCGATGACGATGAGCACCAGGACGACGGACGCGAGCGCGTGGAAGAGGAGCCCGTTCTGGGTCCGGTTCAGTGCCAGCAGCTCGGCGTTCGGCTCTGTCTGACCGGCAGTCCTGAGCTCCACCGCCTTGTTCATGCCCTGCATGTACGCGGCGCCGGTTCTCGAGCCGAGCGCTGCCGCCACGACCCAGAGCACGAGCGCGGCGATGATCCAGCCGTCCCAGATGTCGTAGCCGCCGTACGAGAAGGCGAGCCAGATCCCGAGCAGGATCGTGCCCCCGGCGCCGATCCCGACGGCCGCGTTCCCGACCTTGACCACCGGCTCCAGTCGGATCGTCTCCTCCGCAGTGTCGGCGCGCCGAACCGCGACGATCAGCACCCAGAAGACCACCATTCCCGCGATGTAGGCGAATGCGCTCAGCACGTGGAACGCCAGCACCCACTCGTCGAACGATCACCGCGTGATCCTATGGCACCAGAAGTGGACAATGCGACGATGGATACGACGGCCCGCCACCTCCGACTTCTGACCGACACGATCGCGGCCGTCAACTCTTCGCTCGACCTGCAGGAGGTGCTCGAGCTCGTCGCCCGCAACGTCGCGGACGCCCTCGGCACGGACGCCTGCTTCGTCTACCTGTACGACGAGCGCGGGAACGAGCTCGTCCTGCGCGCGACCCACGGGAGCCGGGTCGAGGAGATGACCCGGACGCCGCGCATGCGGCCGGGCGAGGGGATCACCGGAGTCGCGGCGGCCGAGCGCGCGCCCGTGATGATCCCCGCGCAGGCGCACCTCGACCCGCGCTTCAAGCTCTTCCCGAACCTGCCCGAGGACGAGTACGAGTCGATCCTCGCGGTGCCGATCCTGGCCCGCGACAAGCTCGAGGGCGCCCTCAACGTCCGCACCCGCGCGCCGCGCACGTTCACCGACGCTGAGATCGAGCTGCTGGTCGCGATCGCCTCGCAGGTCGCGCAGACGATCGAGCACGCGAAGCTGTACGCGGCGACGCAGCGCCGCGTGGTGGAGCTCGAGGCGCTGGCGCGGATCTCGGAGGCGGTCTCGGAGTCGCTCTACCTCGAGGAGTCGCTCGAGTCGATCGTCAAGACGACGATGGAGTCGTTGCACGCGACCGGTGCCGCGCTCGTGCTCGAGGACGGGAAGATCGCGTGGCCGGAGGGGCGCCCTGGGGCGTTCAACGTGCGCCTGCCGCTCCGCTGGAAGCGGAGGCAGATCGGCGAGCTCGTCTGCGACCGCGATACGGATTTCTCGGACGACGATCGCGCGCTGCTCGAGGCGATCGCGCACCACGCGGCCGTCGCGCTCGAGCACGGCCGCGCGGTCATGCGCGGTGTCCTCGCCCAGGAGATCCACCACCGGGTCAAGAACAACCTCCAGTCGGTGGCATCACTCCTGCGCGTGCAGGCCCGCGCCGAGAACGTCGACCCGCGGAAGGCGCTGCAGGACTCGGTCAACCGGATCCTCGCGATCGCGGCCGTGCACGAGGTGCTGACCGAGCACCGCGAGGACGACGTCGATCTCGGCGAGCTCGTCGACCGGCTACGCGCGATGCTCGTGCAAGGCCTCGTCGCCGGGAAGGAGGTCACCGCGGAGCTCGCTCCAGTCTCGCTCGCGGGACAACAGGCAACGGCGCTCGCGCTCGTCTTCACCGAGCTCTTCCAGAACGCGCTCGAGCACGGCGGTCAGCGCGTCGGGATCGAGCTTGCGCAGCGAAACGGCGAGGTCGTGCTCGCGATCTCGGACGACGGTCCGGGGATGCTCGGCGAGAGCTCGGGGACGGGGCTCTCGATCGTGCGGGCGCTCGTGCGGGACGAGCTGCGCGGTGAGCTCGCGCTCCGCAACGACGGCGGGCTGCGCGCAGAGGTGGTGTTCCCGGCGTGACGCGCGTCCTGGTCGCCGAAGACGAGACGATCATCCGGCTCGACCTGCGCGGGCTGCTCGAGAGCGCCGGCTTCGAGGTGTGCGCGGAGGCCCGCGACGGGGAGGAGGCGGTCGAGCTCGCGCGCGAGACCGAGCCGGATGTCGCGCTGCTCGACGTAAAGATGCCCAGGCTCGACGGGATCGAGGCGGCGCGCCGGATCCTCGACGAGCGCCCGATCCCCATCGTGATGGTGACTGCCTATGGGGAGAGAGAGCTCGTCTCTCGCGCGGTCGAGGCGGGAGTCTTCGGCTACCTCGTCAAGCCGTTCCGCGAGACTGACCTCCTGCCAGCGATCGAGACCGCCCGCGCGCGGCACGAGGAGCTGGCGGCGCTCCGCGACGAGGCGGCGTCCCTGGCCGACGCCCTGGACGCGCGGAAGAAGATCGAGCGGGCGAAGGGGATCCTGATGGACCGCGAGGGGCTTACGGAGGCCGAGGCCTTCGCGCGCCTGCGCAAGGCGAGCCAGATCTCCGGCCGGCCGCTGAAGGTCGTGGCCGAGGCGCTGATCGCGACGATCGGCGGCGATCCTCCGAAGAGTTAGGTCGCGAGCAGCCGGTCTTCCTCGCGGCGGCGGTAGAAGCGTCGCCCGAGCCAGGCGACGAGCCCGACGAGCGCGAACGGCGCCGCGACGATGAGGATCGCGAGCAGGATCACGCCCTCCCAGACGAGAACGTTCAGCGCCTCGTCGAGCGCGCGGTCGAGCCGCGACGGCGGCGCGACGGCGCCGGCGTCCGGCGTCGCGATCGCGAGCTGGACCGTCGCCATCCGCGCCTCGGCGTTCGTCCTCGACAGGCCGCGGCGAAGGCTGCGGTGCTCGATGCGCAGATTCGCCAGCCGGGCCTCGAGCCGCGCACGGGTAGCTGCGTCGAGGGTCTCGGACTCGAGCCGGGCGACGATGATCGCGATCTGCGCTCGCACCGACCGCTCGCGGCGCTCGAGCCGGTCGAGCGTCGCCTGGAGGTCCTCGATCGTGACCTGCTGCGAGACGATGCGGCCGAGCGCGGAGAGCTGGACGACGGCCTCCTGCACGCGGGCAACGGGGACGCGCACGGTGAGTGCGGCGCTTCCTTCCTCCCCCGTGGTGACGGACGCGCTGACGACGTGGCCGCCGAGGCGCCGCGTGAGGTCGAGCGCCTCCTGCGCGGCGCGGGAGACGCCGTCGGAGTTCTTCACCTCGACCGCGAGCGTCGCCGAGACGCGCTGCGCGCGTCCGGCGGTCGGCCCGACGCTCAGAGTGGCGGCCTGGCCGAAGCTCTTGTCGAGAGCCGTCCGTGCCGCGTCGTCGGATCCAGACTGAGACTTCGAGGTCGGCTGAGTCGACTCGGTGTTCGCCGTTATCGGCGCCTCCGTCGCGGCTCTGTCGCGGCTCGCCTCAGGAGTCCCATCCGAGCGGGAGAGCCCGATTGCGCCCGCGCTGACCAGCGCGAGCGCCGCCGCGGCCGGCAGAGCGACGAGCGCGCCCCGCCGGGCCGGCAGCCGAACGCGGCTCCAGACGGGCACCTTGGGCGAGTCCTCGCGGGCGATCTCGCGGACGCGCGTGCGAAGCTCGGAGGGCGCGGTGGGACGGGACTCGCGGAGCTCGCGGAGCAGGTCAGGCGACGGCGTCATGGTCTCTCATCCTCTCTTCGAGCTTCCCGAGTGCGCGATGGAGTCGCGTCGAGACGGCGGTGGGGGTGATTCCGAGCAGGCGGGCGACCTCGTCGCCCTCGAGGTCGAGGACGATCCGGAGCACGACGACCTCGCGCTCGCCCGTGGAGAGCGCCTGGAGCGCCTCCTCGAGCTCGGGCGACAGGCCCTCCACGAACGGCGGCTCGCGCCCTTCGAGGGGCGCGCCCGCCTCGGCTCGCTCCTCGCGGCGGCGGCGGCGCTTGTCTGACCGGAACCAGTCGAGCGCAGTGGAGCGTGGCGATTGCGAGGAGCCATGCCCGGTGGGTCCCACGGCGAGGGTCGAACCGCCGCCAGCGGCGGAGGGCGGTCTCGAACGTCTCGCTCGTCAGATCCTCCGCGATCGCCCAGTTCTTGGTCATGTAGAGCAGGTAGCCGTACACGTCGTCGAGGAGCTCCTCCGCCACGGCCGCGAACGACGGGGACGTCGCGTGGCCGGTGCGGGGCGCGTCGAGCGTCACTGCATGCACGTCGGTTCTACGCCGCAGCGTGGGCGTCTCGTCACGTCGCATCGGCCTGGGCATCGTCGAACAGGGTCTCCCAGCGCTCGAGGAGCCTCTGCAGCTCGTCGCGCGCAGCGCGGTGCGCGGCGAGCACGTCCATGTTCGACCAGTCGTCGGCGAGCTTCCCCTCCAGCTCGGAGACGCGCGCCTCGACGCCCGCGATCTCGGCCTCGACGAGCTGAAGCTCCGACGCCGGCTCTCGCTTCGCCGGCGCCTTGCGTTGCGGCTTCGGAGCCGCCGGTCTCGCGGGCTCGACCGGCTTCTGCGCGGCCTCGGCGGCCTTCTCGGCCTTGTCGGCCCAGCCGCCCTCGTACGAGCGAAGCGACTTCTCCTCCACGGCCACGATCCGATCGGGCACCGCGTCCAGCAGCGCGCGGTCGTGCGAGACGACGAGCACCGTGCCCGGGAACGCCTCGAGCGCGGCCTCGAGCGCCTCGCGGCTCTCGAGGTCGAGGTGGTTCGTCGGCTCGTCGAGCACGAGGAAGTTGGCGCCCGACGCGACGAGGAGGGCGAGCGAGAGCCGTCGCCGCTCGCCGCCGGAGAGCGCCGTGACAGCGCGGTCGTGCGTATCGCGGCCGGAGAAGAGGAAGCGGCCGAGCAAAGACTGCGCCTGCTGGCGCTGGAGGCCTGTGGCTGCGACTGCTGCGTCCAGTACCGAGCCTTTCGTCGGAAGCTCCTGCGTGTGCTGCGAGAAGTACGCGGGGACGACGCCATGGCCGAGCTGGGCGCGGCCGCCTCGCAGCTCCCCGTGGCCGAGCAGCGCCTCGATCAGCGTGGTCTTGCCCGAGCCGTTCGGCCCCACGAGCGCGACCTTCTCTCCGCGCTCGACGACCAGCTCCGCGTCCACGAGCAGCAGCTTGTCGCCGGCCGCGAGCTCGACGTCCTCGGCCTCGACCACGATCCGGCCGGTACGCGGCGGCGAGAGGAAGTCGAACCCGAGCGTGCGACGCCGTCGCGTGAGCGACTCGAGCTCGCCGCGCGCGGCCGACCGCTCCTTCTCCAGTCGCCCGATCTGCGTGAGCTTTGCCTGCGCCTGCCTCGCCTTCGACTTCTTGTACCGGAACCGCTCCACGAACCGCTCGAGCCGCGCGATGTCCTCGGACACGCGGTCGGCGGTCTTCTCGGCCGCCTGCGCGCGCGCCGCCTTCTCGAGTCGCCACGCGTGCCACGGGCCGGCGAAGTAGTGCGCGCCGCCGGGCGCGAGCTCGAGCACCGCCGTCGTGACCGCCTCGAGGAACCAGCGGTCGTGCGCGACGAGGATGACCGCCGCGCGCAGCGTCGCCAGCTCGCTCTCGAGCCACTCGAGGCTCTCGACGTCGAGGTGGTTCGTCGGCTCGTCGAGAAGCAGCAGGTCGGGCTCCACGGAGAGCGCCCGCGCGAGCGAGGCGCGCGTCAGCTCCCCGCCGGAGAACGTGGAAAGCTGCCGGTCGAGATCCTCGTCGCGGAAGCCCAGCCCGCGCACGGTTCGTGCGGCGCGCTCCCGCCAGGCCCAGCCGCCGCCGTGCTCGAGCTTCGACTGGGCGTCGGCGTAGCGCCGGAGCGTCGCCTCGTCGTGCGAGCCCGCGGCCATCTCCCGCTCGAGTCGCGTCAGCTCGGCCTCCAGCGCCAGCAGGTCGCGGGCGCCCGAGACTGCGTATTCGCGCAGCGTGAGGTCGAGCTCGCGCGGCGGGCGCTGGTCGTGCAGCGCGATGCGTGTGCCCTTCGAGAACGCGAGCTCGCCTCCCTGGAGCGGGACCTCGCCCGCGATCGCGCGGAGGAGCGTCGTCTTGCCGGCGCCGTTCGGGCCGGCGAGCGAGAGGCGGTCGCGCCGGCCGACGCTGAACGAGACCCCGTCGAAGAGCGGGTCGCCCGAGAACTCCTTGCGGAGGTTGGAGGCGCTCAGAACGGACATTTCACTTCAGTTCCGAGGACGTGCTGCCGATGACGCTGCGACAGCCAATCGAGGGGGGAGCCTGACTGCGGCTCTTGGGAAATCGATCGGCACAAGGAGGCATCCCCAACGATGACGTATCGCTTCTTCACACAGAGTGTTGCGGTCGTCCTGTTTGCAAGTCTCGCCCTCGGTATCGCCGCTGCGAGCGGCGCGCCCGCTGCAGAGAGCTCGGCAGCGCGGCCCGGGATTCCGAGCACCCGGGGCGTCTACGCCGCTTGTTACAACAAGGCTAGCGGCGCGATGCGCCTGGTGAAGACGTCCAGCGGATGCAGGGCGTTCGAGCGGAAGGTGAGCTGGCGTCGCAACGGCCGGCGCGGGCTCGTCGGGCCGCCCGGCTTGCAGGGCCCGGCTGGTACTGATGGTCTCGCCGGACCGGCGGGTCCCCAGGGCGCCGTCGGCGCGCAGGGCGCGGTCGGCGCGAAGGGCGATACCGGTGCCGCCGGAGCAGATGGTTCGGCAGGCCCCGAAGGTCCGGGGGGCGCCGCAGGCGCTGAAGGTCCGGCAGGCGCGGAGGGTCCGGCAGGCCCGGCTGGCGTTGAGGGTCCGGCAGGCCCCGCTGGCGTTGAGGGTCCGGCAGGCCCGGCTGGCGCTGAGGGTCCGGCAGGCCCCGCTGGCGCGGAGGGCCCGGCAGGCCCCGCTGGTGCCGCTGGCGCGGAGGGTCCCGCAGGTCCCGCTGGCGCCGACGGCCCGGCTGGCCCCGCAGGCCCGGCTGGCCCGGCAGGAGGGGCCGGAGTCTCGGCCACGCTCGTGACCGTTCGTGTGCCGACGACCGGCTTCGACAGCACGAATGCCAAGGTGGCCACCGCGTCCTGCGCGTCGGGCAAGGTCGCAGTCGGGGGCGGGTACGAGATCGAGGGAGGCACGCTCAACGAGGACGAGCTGGAGGACCTCGCCACGGCGTACTCGAAGCCGACGGCCGCTCTTGACGGCTGGACCGTAAGGGTGGTCGAGGCCAACCCGGTCACCGAGACGTGGGCGGTCTCCGCTTACGTGATCTGCGCGACGGTGGCGCCGTAAGGGGCTAGCGTCTCGCCCCAGCAGACGGGACGCCCGTGAGCTTGCGAGCGGCCGCGGCTATGTGTTCGGCATCGATGCCGGCCGTGGCCAGGAGCTCATCGGGCGTCCCCGAGCTGGGCATTTCGCGCACGGCGAGCATCGTCACGCGCGGCCGCTCGTCGACGTCTGCGAACGTGGCGAGCACGGCCTCGCCGAGCCCGCCCTCTGCCCAGTGGTCCTCGGCCGTGACGAGCCTTCCCTGCGTCGCCTCGGCCGCGGCGAAGAGTGTCTCCGAGTCGAGCGGCTTGATCGAGTAGAGGTCGATCACGCGGGCGGCGATCCCGCCCTCGGCCAGCGCGTCGGCCGCCTTCAGCGCCTCGTGGACGGTGATCCCTGCCGCGACGATCGCGACCTCGTCCTCGTCCGAGGAGCGCAGGACCCGGCTACCGCCGATCTCGAACTCGTCGTCGGGGTCGTAGAGCACGGGCGTCGCGGGGCGTAGCGTGCGGAGGTAGGCGATCCCGTCGATGTCCGCGAGCTGGGCGACGAGTTTCGCGGTCTGGTTGCCGTCGCACGGGTGCAGGACGACGCTCCCGTGGATCGCGCGGAAAGCCGCGATGTCCTCGAGACCCATCTGCGAGGGGCCGTCCTCCCCGATCGAGACGCCGGCATGCGAGCCCGAGAGCACCAATCGCGCTCGGCTGACCGCCGCCATGCGGATGAAGTCGTACGCACGGGTCAGGAACGCCGCGAACGTGGAGGCGAACGGCTTCCACCCGACCACTTGCAGCCCCACCGCGGCCGCGACCATCTGCTGCTCGGCGATGTACATCTCGAAGTACCGCTCGGGGTGCGCCTTCGCGAAGAGCTCCGCGAACGTGGAGTTCGAGACCTCGCCGTCGAGCGCCACGACGTCGCCGCGGGCGGCGCCGAGCGCGGCGAGCGCCTCGCCGTAGGCCTTGCGCGTGGCGACCTCCGAGCCGAGCTCGTAGCGCGGAAGCACGAGCTCGCCGCCGGGGAAGCGGTGCGGCTCGACCGGCTCCGGCTTGGCGACCTCGATCCGGATGTCGCGCTCTCCCCCGAGCTCCGCGATGGCGGAGTCCGGATCGTCGAGCGGCTTGCCGTGGAACCCGTTCACGTCCTCCACCGCGGCGACGCCCTTGCCCTTGACCGTGCGCGCGACGACCACGGTCGGCTTGCCGGGCGTCGCGACCGCCTCGGCAAAAGCGCGGTCGATCGCCTCGACGTCGTGCCCGTCGATCGAGATCGCGTGCCAGCCGAAAGCCAGTGCTCGTTCCCTGTACCGGTCGAGATCCCAGCCGACCATCGTCTCGCCGCGCTGGCCGAGGCGGTTGCCGTCGAGGATCATCGTCAGGTTGTCGAGCTCGTAGTGCGCCGCGTGCTCGAACGCCTCCCAGATCGAGCCTTCGGCCATCTCGCTGTCGCCGCAGAGCACCCACGTCCGCGCGGGCACGCGGTCGAGGTACTTCGCGGCGAGCGCGGTCCCGACGCCGATCGGCAGGCCCTGGCCGAGCGAGCCGGTGGCGACGTCGACCCACGGGAGCACCGGCGTCGGGTGCCCTTCGAGCAGGCTGCCGTGCTTGCGATACGTCAGGAGCTCCTCCTCGGAGACGACGCCCGCAGCGCGGAAGATCGCGTAGACGAGGGTCGACGCGTGGCCCTTGGAGAAGATGAGCCGGTCGTTCGCCGGTGACTTCGGCGTGTCGAAGTCGTAGCGCAGGTACCCGTCCAGGAGCACCGCCATGAGGTCGGCCGCGGACATGGCCGACGTCGGGTGCCCTGACTTCGCGGTCGCCGCCATGCGGACGGAGTCGACGCGGAACTGCTGCCCGAGCTCGATCCGCCGCTCCCTCGCGTCCATCCGGCCATTCTATGGCCGCGCCTGCGGCTGCCCGCGCGCTACGGTAGGAGGCATGGCCCGAAGCCGCCTGCACGAGCTTTCCGCCCACGGCGTGAGCGTCTGGGTCGACACGCTGTCGCGCGAGCTGCTCGAGACGGGAGAGCTCGCGCGCCTCATGGAGGAGGACGCCGTCGTCGGCGTCACGTCGAACCCGACCATCTTCGAGAAGGCGCTCTCGTCCGGCGGCTGGTACGACGACCAGCTGCGCGAGGTCCTCGAGCGCGAGAACGACATCAAGGAGGTCTTCGTCGCGCTCGCAGTCCAGGACGTCCAGCAGGCGTGCGACCTCTTGCGCCCCGTGTGGGAGCAGACGAACGGCGTCGACGGCCGCGTCTCGATCGAGGTCGATCCCGACCTCGCCTACGACCGTGACGCCTCGTTCGACGAGGCGATGCGGCTGCACGAGCTCGTCGATCGGCCGAATGCGTACGTGAAGATCCCTGGTACCGAGCCCGGGCTCGGCGCGATCGAGGACGCGATCGCCGCAGGCCGCTCGATCAACGTCACCCTGATCTTCTCGCTCGAGCGACACGCAGCCGTCGCCGAGGCGTACATCCGTGGCCTGGAGCGCTTCGCCGCGGACGGAGGCGACCTCTCGCAGGTGCTGTCGGTCGCGAGCTTCTTCGTCTCACGCGTCGACACCGAGGCCGATGCGCGACTCGAGAAGCTCGGGCGCAGGGACCTTCAGGGCAAGCTTGCGATCGCCAACGCGAAGCTCGCGTACCAGCAGTACCTCGAGACCTTCGCCGGCGAGCGCTGGGAGCGCCTCGCTGCCGCAGGTGCGCGCCCGCAGCGCTGCCTCTGGGCCTCGACCTCGACGAAGAACCCGGCCTACCGCGACGTTCTCTACGTCGAGGAGCTGATCGGGCCGGACGTCGTGAACACGATGCCGCTCGAGACCGTCGCGGCGTTCCAGGAACACGGCGAGATCCGGGGCGACACGCTGACGCAGGGCCTCGACGAGGCGAGGAAGCTGTTCGACGACCTCGCCGAGGCCGGCGTCGACTACGACGACGTCGTCGCGACGCTCGAGACCGAGGGCGTTCAGAAGTTCTCGGACTCGTTCCGGCAGCTCCTCGCCGGGATCGAGGAGCGTCGAGCCGCGCTCGTCGCCTGACGTCGAGCTCCTACCTCCAGGTCGCGCGGGCGGTGCACACCTCGCCCGACGGGCTCACCGCGCGCCCGCGGATCACTTCCGCGCCGGCGCCGTTCCGCGCGAGCGCTCGCGCCTCGAACGAGCCGCTCGGAGGCCGCGTCGTGCGGACGAGGCGCGCGAAGCGGGTCCCGTTCCGGGTCAGCGAGACCGTCCAGCGCACGCCGTTGCGGTTCTGGTCGACCTCGAACTCGACCTCGATCCGGCCGTTCTCCTCGCTCAGCTTCAGCTTCGACGTGGTCGCGCGGGAGCATTTCCCGGCCACGAGCACGTCGCCGTCCTTCGCGCTGGCCGGGGTGGCTGCGAGCACGAGGCCGACGCATGCAGCGAGCGCTGCAAGAACCACCATCGTCTTCCGTCCCATCGTTTCTCCTCTCTCCGGTCGGTCTTTCCCTTGTACCCCGGGGAGCCGCGGATCGCGACGGCACCTGCCAAATCCTTGCTCTGCGCTTTCACAACCTTGTGCTGCCTCATACATATGTAATTTGCATATACTCCGGCATGCACAAGAAACGGCGACTGCGCGCTCGCAACCGCCGCCGGCTCCCGGACGGGAGCTGGGAGGTGCGGGCCCGCGTGGAACGTCTCGGCGAGCCCGCGCTGCTGCTCCTCCTCGACGGGGGCCCGACCCACGGGTACGAGCTCCTCGAACGCCTGCCTACCGTTCTCGGGGAAGAGCGCGTCGACGTCGGGAACGTCTACCGCGCGCTACGCGGGCTCGAGGAGGAAGGCCTCGTGGTCTCGGAGTGGCAGGCCGAGCTGCCGGGGCCTGCGAAGCGCACCTACACGCTGACCCCCGACGGCTCCGACGTCCTCGCCGCGTGGCGTGCCTCGCTCGGCGAGCTGCGCGAGAGCCTGTCGCCGTTTCTCGACCAGACCGAAGGGAGGTGAAGCCATGTGCCATGAACGCAGACACCGACGACGGTCCCGGCGCGCTCCGAATCGCGAGCAGCTCCTGGAGAAGCTCGAGGAGCGCCAGAAGGACCTCGAGCAGGAGATCGCGGACATCCACGACCTGCTCGAGCGGCTGCGCGACCGGGGCGCGACCCCGGCGACCGAGCCGACGACGATCTAGTAGCGCGCGCTAGCCGCTGCCGATCTTCGCGCCGGAAAGCGAGCGGAGGAGCTCGTCGTGCAGGAGGCCGTTGGAGGCGAGCGCGGACCGGCCGTCCAACCGTGCGACGCCCTCGAAGTCCGTGAACCGGCCGCCCGCCTCCTCGACGATCACCTGCACGGCGGCGAGGTCCCACTCGGCAACGCCGACCGCGTCGATCGAGCCGTCGACGGCGCCTTCGGCGACGAGCATGTGCGACCAGAAGTCGCCGAAGCCTCGGACGTGCCAGGCGCGGCGTGCGATCTTCGGAACCGCGTTCTCGACCGCGAAGCTGAGCACCGCGTCCTCGATGCGCTGCGACCGACGAGACGCCGATGTGCTTTCCGTTGACGACCGCGCCCTCTCCGCGCTCGGCCCACCAGCGCCGGCCGAGGGCGGGCGCCGAGACGACGCCGATGCGCACCTCGCCGGCCTCTTCGAGCGCCACGAGCGTGGCCCAGACGGGAATCCCGCGCGCGTAGTTGCGGGTGCCGTCGATCGGGTCGAGGATCCAGCGTCGCTCGCCGCTGCCGGTGGTTCCCAGCTCCTCGCCGAGGATCGCGTCCTCGGGGCGCGCCTCGCCGAGCAGAGCCCGCAGCTCGGCCTCGACCGCGCGGTCGGCCTCGGTCACCGGGGTCAGGTCGGCCTTCGTCTCGAACGCGAGCCCGGTCCGGAAGTGCTGGAGCGAGATCGCGTCGGCTGCGTCGGCGAGTCGAAGCGCGAGCTCGAGGTCGGGGCTCACCGACCGGATTCCGGTCGGTGAGCGTGGAGGGGTGTGGGGAACCGGGAGGTTCCCCACGCTCTCAGGAAGAAGGGGGCCCGCGGGGGAAACATGGTTTCCTCCGCGAACGTAAGCCGAAGGCGCGCGTTGCTCACTGCCGCAGCTCGCCCTCTTCAGTCGAGTTGGAGATAGAGCAGCGCCACGAGCACCGTGCCGAGGAAGAGCAGCCAGAAGAGGCCGAAGAGCGCCCATCCGAAGCGGAGGTTCTTGCTCGAGAGCTCGGGATCGTTCACGTGAGCAGGGGGTCGATCGCCGCCGCGGCGAAGAGGAGGGCGAGGTAGAGGAGCGAGTAGTGGAAGAGGAGCTGTGCCCGCGCGCGCGAGAGGTCGCGGCGGAGCAGCCAGGCGAGCGCGACCAGCAGTGTCCCGAGGACGAGCGCCGCGGCCGTGTACACGGGGCCGAGCCAGAAGCCGACCGCGAGCGTGAACGCCACCAACCCGATGGAGTAGAGAAGGATCTGGCGTGCGGTCTCGCGGTCGCCGCGAACGACCGGCAGCATCGGGATTCCCGCCTTCTCGTAGGCGCCCTTGATCATCAGCGCCAGCGCCCAGAAGTGCGGCGGGGTCCACAGGAACACGATCAGGAAGAGCCACAGGGCCGGCAGCGCGAGACTTCCCGTTGCGGCCGCGTACCCGACGAGCGGCGGCACCGCCCCGGCCGCCCCGCCGATGACGATGTTCTGCGGCGTCGTCCGCTTGAGCCAGCGCGTGTAGACGACGACGTAGAACGCGTTCCCGACGAGCGCGAGGACCGCGGTCAGGAGATTCACCGTCGAGGCGAGGAGCGCGAACGAGAGCGCGGAGAGCACGATTCCGAACTCGAGCGCCTGCTCCGGCGACACGCGGCCCGACGCCACGGGACGCCGCTCGGTGCGGCTGCCCATGAGCCGGTCGATATCGCGGTCGAGGACGTGGTTCAGTGCCGAGGCGCCGCCGCAGGCGAGCGCCAGCCCGGTCATCGTCAGTACGAAGAGGTCGAGCGGCGGCACGCCCTGGGCGCCGACGAACATCCCCGCCGCGCCCGTGACGAGGAGCAGCGACATGATCCGCGGCTTCGTGAGCGTCAGGTAGTCGCGCGCCGACGCGAGCGGAACGGGCGTGCCTCGGAAGATCGACACCACCACGACGAGCGAGGCGCCGAGGCTCGCGGCCGCGACGCCCACGTGCAGCGCGACCGCCCACGCGGCGCTCGAGCTCCAGGCGACGAGACCGCCGAGCGCGATCGCGAGCAGGAGCAGGCCGAGCGCTGCCAGCGCCCTCCGACGCAAGCGCGGATAGGCCCACACGCACACGAGCGCGACCGCGGCGAGCAACGGGAGAGCGACTCCGGCGACGCCCCAGTGCGTCGTCCCCAGCTCGAGCACTGCGCTCGTGACGACGAGCAAGGTCGCGACGGCCCCGCCGATCGCCGTCAGCCGGAGCAGCAGCCCCGGCGCCGCTCGATCAGAAGAGCTCATCTCGCCCTCGTTTCTCACGCAACCTCCGCCTGAGATCGTAGACCGGCCGCGCGCTCGTGACGTACGGGACCTCGTCGAAGTTGTGCGGCGGCGGCGGCGAGGTCGCGTACCACTCGAGCGTGTCCGCCTGCCATGGGTCGTTCCCGACCCGCGGCCCGCGCCGCGACGTCCTGACGACGTTCCAGAAGAAGAAGAGGAACCCGATGCCCATGATCCAGGAGCCGATCGTCGAGGTGAGGTTAAAGGCTTCCCAGTCCTCGTTTCGGTACGTGTAGATCCGGCGCGGCATTCCGTCCAGGCCGAGGAAGTGCTGCGGGAAGAAGGTCACGTTGAAGCCGACGAACATGAACCAGAAATGCCACTTCCCGAGGCGCTCGTCGAGCAGCTTCCCGAACATCTTCGGCCACCAGTAGTAGAGCCCGGAGAAGATCCCGAACATGACGCCGCCGAGGATCGTGTAGTGGAAGTGCGCGACGACGAAGTACGTGTCATGCACCTGCCAGTCGATCGGGAAGGCGGCGAGGTAGATCCCCGAGAGGCCGCCGATCGTGAAGATCGAGATGAACCCGAGCGAGAAGAGCATCGGGGTCGCGAGGCTGAGGTTCCCGCGCCAGAGCGTCGCGAGCCAGTTGAAGATCTTCACGCCGGTCGGAACGGCGATGATCAGCGACGCGATCATGAAGAAGGCGTCGAGCGAGTACGGGAGCCCGACCGTGAACAGGTGGTGCGCCCAGACGAGCATCGAGAAGAAGCCGATCGCGACCGTCGAGAACGCGACCGCCTTGTATCCGAAGATCGGCTTTCGCGCGAAGACGGGAAGGACCTCGGAGACGATCCCCATCGCCGGCAGCACCATCACGTACACCTCCGGGTGCCCGAAGAACCAGAACGCGTGCTGGTAGAGCACCGGCGAGCCGCCCTCGCTCGCGGTGAAGAAGTGCGTCTGCACGTCGATGCCCGCGACCGAGATCCCGCGGTCGAGGAGGAGCATCGTCAGCCCGGCCGAGAGCACGGGGAGCACCGCGACCAGCAGCCACGCGTAGACGTAGATCGTCCAGACGAAGAGCGGCATGCGCGTCCAGGACATCCCGCGTGTCCGCATGTTGTGGATCGTCACGAGGAAGTTGATCGCGCCCACGAGCGAGGACACGGTGAGGATGTGCAGCGAGAGGATCCACAGGTCCTGGCCGTTCCCGGGCTGGTCGGTCGAAAGCGGGGGATAGCCCGTCCAGCCCGACTTCGCCGCGCCGCCGTCCGCGAAGAAGGAGAGCATGAGGACGGCGCCGCCGAACGCGAAGAGCCAGTAGGAGAGCGCATTCAGCCGCGGGAAGGCGACGTCGCGGGCGCCGATCATGAGCGGGACGAGGAAGTTTCCGAAGCCGGCGAGGATCGGGACGACGACGAGGAAGACCATCGCCGTGCCGTGGATCGTGACGAGCTCGTTGTAGCGGTCGGGGCCTAGGACTCCACCGTCGGCCTGGGCGAGCTGGAGCCGCAGGAGCATCGCCATCAGCCCGGCGAGCACGAAGAAGAGGAGCGAGGTCCCGATGTAGAGGATCCCGATCCGCTTGTGGTCGGTGGTCACGAGCCAGCTCGCGACCCTGCCGCGCTGCCAGGCGGGGGTGGTCTCGGCCCTAACTGCCACTGGGCGGCGTCTCCTCGAGATAGTCGGTCAGGGCGTCCACCTGCTCCTCCGACCAGCCGGATCCGACGGCCGGCATCGTGCGGCGCCCGTTCTGGACGATGTCCTCGATCGCCGCGGCGTCGGAGAGGACGGCCGAGCCGCCGATCCGAGGCGCGATGCCGCCCTCGCCCTCGTCACCGTGGCACTTCGCGCACACGCCCGCCCACAACTCCTCCCCGAGCTCGGACGTGCCTTCGGTCTGCGCCGCGCGGCGCTCCTCGAGCCAGGCGTCGAACTCGGGCTCGGTCATGACCTCGACCTCCGCGAGCATGTTCGCGTGCTCGAGTCCGCAGAGCTCGGCGCACTGGCCTTGGAAGACACCGGTCCGCGTGGCCTCGAACCACGTGTCGTTGACCGTGCCTGGGATCGCGTCGATCTTCCCGCCGAGAGCCGTGATCCACCACGAGTGGACGACGTCGTCGTCGGGGGCAGTGACCTCGAGCCGGACGGGGACCCCTTCGGGCGCGCGCATCCGGTCGATGGCGATCACGCCGTTCGGATACTCGTACTGCCAGTAGAACTGGCGGCCGGTCACCTTGATCTCGAGCTGCCCGCCCGCGCCGGCGCTGGGCACATTCGTGATCCCCGGAAGCTCGACGAAGACGAAGATCGCGATCGCGATCAGGACGAGCACCGGCGCTCCGGTCCACATCAGCTCGATCCGCGTCGAGCCGTGGATCTGCACTCCGTCCTCGAAGCGGTCGCGGCGCTGCCGACGGTACTTCCAGACGAACGCGATCAGCAGGCCCTCGACGAGCACGAAGATCGCGACGACGAAGATCGAGATGAAGAGGTAGCTGTCGCGGATCCCCTCGGCGTTCGGCGACGCGGGGTCGACGGGAGCGAACTGCCCGTACGCGGCCGGCGGAAAGGCAGCGGCGGCGAGGGCGGCAAAGGGCGTGACGACGGCGAAGGCGAGAAGCGCGCGCACCGGCTGCCATTCTATGAAGGTGCCCGAGGCCGCGTCCCGTCGAACACGCGTCCGCCTGCCTTCCGACGTCGTCCGCCCCTTCGAGGTCTACGTGAACGGGGTCGCGCAGGAGGAGGGCAGGGAGTTCCGGCTCGAGGGCCGCACCCTCATCTTCGACCGCGAGCTCAAGACCGAGGGCAGGCTCGGGTTCTGGCGATGGCTCTCGATGTGGGTGGGCGTCGCCGGCACCTATCGCCAGAACGACTCGGTCGACGTCGTCTACCAGGTGGACGGCCGCCGCGTCGTCGCGACGAAGCTCCCGCTCGAGGCGCTCTGAGCTGTGCGCAGACCGGAATCCCCGAGCGGGGATTCCGGTCGCGCGAAAGAGCAAGGGACCTGAAGCGCGGCCGCTTCGCGGCCGCGGTGGCGCCCAGCAACCGTCGACGCTGGCGAGCGGGACGAGCTCAGTCGCCGAGCTCGGTGAACAGCGTGAGCTGGAGACCGGCGGGCGCCTCGAGCCGCGCGTTCAGCGAGTTCCACGGCGTCCGCACCGGCTCGGCGAGCACTGTCGCACCGGCCCGCTCGAGCGTACGCGTCGTCACCTCCGAGTCGTCGACCTGAAACGCGACGCGGATGTGCCCTGCGACGCGGCGCCCGACCTCGACCTCGTCGACGTACTCGGCGTTGCCCGGATCCATGAGCTCGAGGGTCGCACGTCCGGCGTCGAGGAGCGTGACGCGCCCCGGCTCGGAGTCGAAGACCGCGAGCTGGGGCAGGCCGAGCTCGTCGCGGTAGAACCGGAGTGCCTCGTCGTAGTCCTCGGTGGTCACGACGAGACGGAGCTCGTGAGCGCCACTGGCCATCGCTGCCTCCTCCGACGCGGTCGATCGAGTCTGCGGGAGAACAGTGCCAGGTGCGGCGCAGTCGCTCGTGCGTTGGACGATGTCAGACACTCGGCTCTCGATCGCTCGCCCTCCGGTTAAGCGAAGGACTCCCAACTGCCAGCAGCTCGAGGCCGGCTAGCTCGGCTGGGCCGGGACGAACCGCTTGACGAAGTCGAGCGCGGTCTGCGCGACCTCCTGCCAGCCGTGGTCGATGGTCAGCGAGTGGCCTCGGTTGGGCATCTGCTTGATCTCGGTGACGCCCGGGTTGCGTTTCTGCCGCTTGTAGGCGGCGTTGGCGACCGCCCAGGGAACCGTGTGGTCCTTCTCCCCGTCGAGGATCAGCAGGGGACCGCGATCGGGGTTCTTCGTGTCGACCTTCGACTCGGTCCGGGGGTTGAGGTTGGCGTTGGCCATCTGAGCGAGGGCGATCCCCGACCCGGCCACGTGGTGGGTGTCGTAGAGGCGCTTCGCCTCGTCCTCATCGAGGGCGTTCGTCCAGCCGTACTTGAACTGCTCGAAGGTGAGCGTGATGGCGCGGCCTCGATACCGGGGGTTCAACAGGAAGGGTCCAGCCACCTTGAGCGTGGAGAGAGGCAGCGGCAGGACGCCGCGAAACACGCCCGGGTCGATGGCGACCGTGGCTGCCGAGAGCCCACGGCCGGCGAGCATCTGGGCGACCAAGCCGCCGGTCGAGTGCCCCATCACGGCGGGCTTCTTATCGAGCTTGCCGATCACGTCGGCCGTGTGGTCGGCAACCTGCTTCAGCGTCTTCTTGGCGAGGACGTCCGGGTTCGCCCGCGCCTCTTCAACCGTTTCCGGATCGTCCGGCCAGTCCGGCGTCAGCGGCGCGTAACCGGCCTGCTTGAAGAAGTCCGCCCAGTTGGCCCAGCTGCTCGGCAGCAGCCAGAGGCCGTGGATGAAGACGACCGGAGTGGTGCCGGAGGCGTTGGCCGCCTCGATCTCCCTGCTCTCCCGCTCCGATATGGACGCCATGCCGAACTCCTCTCGGTCGCAGTAGAAGGTCATCCGACCCTAGCGAACCGACGACGAGCTCATCCACGAGCTGGGTCGGCGTGCACGACTTCCAGTCACGGCTTCCGAGCGCGCTGGGTGGCATCGCACGAGAATGCGTCGCGTTACCCGTGTGTCGCCTAGAGCGCAGTCGGGGGGTAATCGCGACTATGTAGTCACTGACAAGACCGGTGTCTGACACCGGCTTGCGGCCTGGTTGGCCGGAGGGCCGCGGGTAGTGTTCGACGGTGGAAGCGGCGAACGGGATCGAGGTCGAAGGGCTCGTTCGCGAGTACCGAAAGGGCCCCCGCGCGGTCGACGGGATCGACCTCACCGTCGCACCGGGTGAGATCTACGGCTTCCTCGGCCCGAACGGCGCCGGCAAGTCGACGACCGTCCACGTCCTGACGACGCTGCTGCCGCCGACCGCGGGCACGGCGCGGGTCGGCGGCTACGACGTCGTGAAGGAGGGGCCGAAGGTGCGTTCGTTGATCGGGGTCGCGCTCCAGGAGGCCGCACTCGACCCGCTCCTGACCGGTCGCGACCATCTGCGCCTGCAGGCGACGCTCCAGGGCGTCCCGAAGGACCGCAGGAAGATGCATGCGGACGAGCTCCTGACCCGTGTCGGGCTCGCGGACGCTGGCGACCGCAAGGTCTCCGGCTACTCGGGCGGGATGAAGCGGCGTCTCGACCTGGCGCTCGCGCTCGTCCACCTGCCCAGGATCCTCTTCCTCGACGAGCCCACGACCGGGCTCGACCCTCAGAGCCGCACGTCCATGTGGGAGGAGGTGGCACGCCTGCGCCGCGAGGAGGGCGTCACCGTCTTCCTGACGACGCAGTACCTCGAGGAGGCCGACGTCCTCGCGGACCGCGTCGGGATCATCGAGAAGGGGAAGCTCGTGGCCGAGGGCACGCCCGCGGCGCTGAAGGCCGAGATCGGGCGCCCGAGCGTGCACGCGATCCCGCAGCGGGACGCGGACCGCGAGAAGATCGCCGCCTTCCTCGCGCAGTTCGGGGAGCCGCTCGCGACGACGCGGGACGTGGCGGTCCGCCTGCGCGACGGCCTCGGACTGACCGACATCGTGCGTGCAGTGGACGCGAACGGCGTCCAGGTCGCCGACCTCGAGCTGCGGGCGCCGACGCTCGACGACGTCTTCCTCGCGAAGACCGGCCGCACGCTGGAGGGCGCGGCGGAGGAGGCGGAGGCCGCGGGTCCGGAGCGCCAATGAGCGCCTGGCCTCAGGTCGGCGCGATCGCGCGCCGCTCCATCGTTCGCACCTCGCGCCAGCCGGCGAGCTTCATCCCGCCGCTCATCTTCCCGATCGCGCTGATGACCGTGAACGCCGCAGGGCTCGACTCGTCGACCGACCTTCCCGGGTTCCCAACCGACTCGTTCCTCGCCTTCGCACTCGCCGTCCCATTCATCCAGGGCGCGCTCTTCTCGACGATGAACGCGGGCACCGACCTTGCCCGCGACATCGACACCGGCTTCGTGAACCGACTCGCGCTGACCGCGCTCAAGGACTGGGCGCTCCTCGTCGGCCAGCTCTCGGGTGTCGTCGTCCTCGGCATCCTCCAGGCGCTCTTCTACCTCGCCGTCGGCTTCGCGATGGGGGTCGAGTTCGCGACAGGGCCGGCGGGTGTGGCGGTGCTGCTCGTGTACGCGGCGATCATCTCGCTCTCGTTCGGCGCGGTCGGCGCCTGGCTCGCGTATCGCTTCGGCTCGGGCGAGACGATCCAGGCGCTCTTCCCGGTGATGTTCGTGTTCCTGTTCATCTCCTCGATGAACGCGCCGCGCGACCTGATCGCCGTCGACTGGTTCCGGACTGCCGCGACGCTGAACCCGGTCTCGTACATGATCGAGGCCGTCCGCAGCCTGATCATCGAGGGCTGGGACCCACGCGCGCTCGCGCTCGGCTTCGGGTTCACGATCGCGATCGGCGCAATCGCGCTCTTCCTCTCGTCGAGAGCCCTGCGCACGCGGATGACGCGCACATGAAACGCGCGTTCCCGGGGCGGCGCTCGCGATACGAGGCCAGAGGGCACGGAGGTACAGGCCTGGAGAGCATCGTGTCGCGAGCGTCGTCAGGCGGCGGCGGAGCCGGGCTTCGCCCGGCGGGAGGCGCGGCCGGCCGGGGGCGCGCGTGAAGCGCTGGAACGTCATTTCAGGCGTCGCCCGGCGCACCTTGAAGAACGCGCTCACGAATCCGCAGATCCTGCTCCCGACCATCGCCTTCCCGCTCTTCTTCTTCACGGCCTTCGCGGGCGGGCTCTCCCAGATCCGCGAGGTCCCAGGGTTCGACTTCGCGCCGGGATACACGGGGTTCCAGTTCGTCTTCGTATTGCTCCAGTCGGCGGCGTTCAGCGGCGTCTTCACGGGCTTCGGGGTCGCGCGTGACTTCGAAGGCGGCTTCGCGAAACGCCTGCTGATCGCAGCGCCGCACCGGAGCGGGATCATCATCGGCTACGGGCTGGCGGCGCTACTTCGCTGGGTGATGGTTGCGGTCATCCTCACGACCGTCGCGCTCATCGCGGGGATGGAGGTCGGCGGCGGCCCGGTCGACATCGTCGGCCTGTTCGTCATCGCGCTGCTCGTGAACTTCTGCGGGTTCTTCTGGGCGGGCGGCGTCGCGATGCGCTTCCGGACGATCCAGTCCGCGCCGCTGATGCAGATGCCCGTCTTCCTCGTCCTCTTCTTCGCGCCCGTCTACGTGCCGCACGAGCTGCTCGAAGGGTGGATCAAGTCGGTCGCGACCGTCAACCCGCAGACGTACTTCGTCGAGACCGGGCGCGGCTTCCTCGCCGGCGATCCGCCGCACGCCCTCGGGACGTTCGCGCTCGCAATCGGGCTCGGCATTGCGTTCTGGTGGTGGGCGTTCCTCGGCCTGCGCAAGGCCGAGGCCGCGGGCGCGTAGGGGCGAGATTTATCTCGCCCTACGAGGGCTGCTCGTCCAAGACCCGCAGCAGCGTCTCGACCACGGCCGGGTCGAACTGCTTCCCTGATCCGTCGACGAGCTGCCGCCGCGCTGCTTCGTCACCGAGCGCTTTCCGGTATGGCCGATCGGTCGTCATCGCGTGGTATGTGTCGCAGGCGAGGACGATCCTGGCCTCGATCGGGATCTCCTCCCCGCGCAGGCCGTCGGGGTATCCCGAGCCGTCGAAGCGCTCGTGGCAGCTGCGGACGATTGGGCGCACGTCGCCGAGCTGCTCGATCGGCGCGAGGATCCGCTCGCCGAGAACGGGGTGCGTCTCGACGATCGTGCGCTCCTCCGCCGTGAGGGGCTCGGGCTTCAGCAGGATCGACGTCGGCACGCCGATCTTCCCGATGTCGTGGAGGAGAGCCCCGAGCTCGAGCCGTTTCAGCTCGCGCTGGTCGAGCCCGAGCCGCTCGCCGACCTTCAGCGCGAGGTCCGTAATCCAGCGTGCGTGCTTCGACGTGAGCTCGTCGCTCGCCTCGAGCGCGTTCGCGAGCGCCTCCACCGTCGAGAGGAAGGTGCGCTCGAGCGACTCGTAGCTGGCGACGGTCTGGAGCGCGAGCTTCGCTTGCTGCGCGAGGCCGCCGAGGAGGCCGAGCTCGCGGTCGCCGAACGAGGTCGCAATCGGAACGGCCGCGGCGATCACGCCCCAGCGCCCGTCGACGGAGAATGGGGCTATCGCGAAGCGGCCGTCGGTGTTCTCGGGCGGGGGCGCGATCGCCGCGTAGTCGGCGGCCACGACGAAGTACGGCTCGGTACGGGCGACCCAGGAGCTGAGATGCTCGTCGGGGATCGAGGTGATGCTCGACTTCGGAGCTCCCGGCAGCGTCGCGAGGCGGGTGAGGTCGCCGTCCACCGCCTCCTGGAGCCAGAGCGACGTGGCCTGGCTTCCGAGGATCCGCGCGGAGCCGGTGACGACCCGCTCGGCCACCTCGGCGATGCCTTCGGCGGTGGCGAGGTCGCGCGAGAGCTCGAGCAGCGCGGTCGCGCTCTCGGCCTCCCGGCGCTGCGCCTCGTAGAGCCGGGCGTTCTCGAGGGCGACCGAGGCATGTCCGGCGAGGACCTCGAGCAGCCGCAGGTCATCGTCGTCGAACTGGTTCAGGCCGAGCTTGGAGACGACGATGACCCCGATGACCCGCGACCCGAACGTCAGCGGGACGGCGAGTAGCGATTCCTCGATCTCGGCGGTGCCTTCGATGTGATGGCCGAGCTCGTGGCGCCGGGCGTCCTGGACGAGAAGCGGCTCACCGGTCGCGGCCACGGTCCCTGTGATGCCGCGACCGAGAGGCGTCGGGGCGAGCGTGACCTCCCGCCCCGGCTCCGCGGCCATGAAGTCACCGCGGAAGGCGACCAGCCGGAGCTCGTCGCCCTCGCGGAGGGCGACGCGGCAGTTGTGGTAGTCGATGAGGAGCCGGAGCTCGTCCGCGATGGTGAGCCCGATCTGTGCGACGTCGTTGAGTCGCGACAGCTTCCCGGACAGGCTCTGGAGCATCTTCAGGTGTGCGATCGAGCGCAGGTCGTCCCGGCGGACGTCTTCCGCGGACGGCCGCTCGAGCGCTGACTCGTCGAACGCGCAGATCAGCGCTCGACCGCGCGTCTTCGCGGTCATCATGGCGGCCTCCGCGCAGGCGACGAGCTCGCGCGGGTTCGCGGCGTGGTCGGGGCCTACTGCGACTCCGGTCGAGAAGGTGAGTTGCCCGACCGCGTCGGCCTCGAGCTTCCCGAGCTCGGCAGCGACCCGCTCGGCGAGCCCCATCGCGCTCCAGAGATCGCACGACGGCATGACGATCGCGAACTCCTCACCGCCGATGCGGCACACCACGTCCGACGCCCGCACCGACGAGCGCAGGATGTCTGCGACCCGGAGCAGCAGCTGGTCGCCGATGCCGTGCCCGTACACGTCGTTGACGCGCTTGAAGTCGTCCAGGTCGAGCATCACGAGGGCGACGGTGTCGTGCTCGACCGACGCGCGCATGAGCTCCTCGCGCAAGCGGTCGTGGAAAGTCCGGTGGTTGTAGAGGCCGGTGAGCGCGTCGGTGGAGGCCTGGTGCTCGAGCCGCGCGCGGATGTGGGCGTTGTCGATCGCGAGCGCTGCCGCGTCGCCGAAGCGCGTCGCGAGCAGGAACTCCTCCTCGGTGAAGCGGACGTCCTCGCCGACGCGGTAGATGTTGAGCGCGCCCTTGAGCCGGCCGCGCGCGATCAAGGGCACGGCGATCAGCGCCTCCGGGTCGACGGGCGTGCCTGGGACGAAGCGGACGCGCGGGTCGAGGTGCGCCCGGTTGGAGAGGACGGCCTCGCGGTGCTCGACGGCCCAGCCGGTGATGCCCTCGTCGAAAGAGAAGGTCGCGTCCATGATCTCTTTCTCCCACTTACTGCGGGCGAGCACCGCCTGGAGCACGCGCTTCGCCTCGTCGGCTTCGTAGATGTGGACCGCCTCGTACGGCATCAGCTCCGCGAGCGTGTCCGCAATCCGCTCGAGCAGTGCGGTCGGGCTCTCCTCGGAGAGGACGTCGTGGAAGATCTCGGCGAGGCGCCGGTATGGCTCCGCAGCGCCCGCGGGGACGATGCCCATCTGCGGGCGAGGCTCCGGTTCGAGGGCTGTGGGGGCAGGATCGGACATGCGCGAGAGGCCTCGTCTGTGTCATCGGACATGCGGCGAGCCGTCTTGAGAGGCGCTCTGCGAAGATCACCGCTGTGGCAACGCCCGAGGACGCCCGAGTCGCGCTGCTGTCGCGGCTGATCGACCACGCGCCGCTCTTTCCTCCCGCATCTTTCGATCTGCCGGAGGCAGTCGCGGAAGACGGCCGAGCTCGTAAGAGCGCCGCGTCCTTCATGCTCGCGCGCTTCGTCTGCCCCGCCTCGCGGCTCGCGGAGCTGCCGGATCCGGGCCGCACGGTGAGCGTCGTTCTCGACGGTCCCTTCGAGCGGCGCCCGAGCGTCGAGGCCGTCGAGTCGGCTTCTTCCGACGACGTAGTGGGTCTCATCGGGCTCGCGGCGGAGGTCTACGTGGAGCTGCCCCTCGACGATGCTCTCGACGAGCGGCTCGACGCCCTCGCCGCCCACGGGCTGCACGCGAAGGTGCGCTGCGGCGGCGCGTCGGTCCCCGACGAGGCGGCGCTCGGAGGATTCGTGCGCGCGTGCGGCGAGCGCGGCATCGCCTTCAAGGCCACTGCCGGGCTGCACCACGCCCTGCCGCGTGACGGGGAGCACGGGTTCCTGAACCTGCTCGCGGCGGTCGTCTTCGGCGAGGAGGAGGACGCGCTCGCCGAGACCGAACCGGAGGCTTTCTCGCTCGACGCCGAGCGCTTCGCGTGGCGGGAGCGGCGCGCCTACGCAGCCGAGCTCGACCACGCGCGCAGAGAGCGGCTGCGCGCGATCGGGAGCTGCAGCTTCTTCGAGCCGGTGGAGGAGCTGGAGGCGCTCGGAGTGCTGCCGCTGTGAAGGGCATCGTCGGGTTCGGCGTCTTCTCGTCGGACGGAGCGGCGCCGCGCGTCGGCTTCCGGGTCGGCGACGGCGTCCTCGATCTGTCCCGGCTCGGCGCGGCGTTCGAGGCGCAGACGCTGAACGAGTTCCTCGCGCTCGGGCGTGCGACCTGGGAGGACGTGGTCGCGCGTGCAGTCGAGCTCGTTGACGCGGGCGAGGAGCTGATCCCGAGCGAGCGCGTTACCGAGCACCTCCCGTTCGAGGTCGCGGACTACGTCGACTTCTACTCCTCGCTCGAGCATGCGACGAACCTCGGGCGCATGTTCCGGCCGGGGTCGGAAGCCGCTGCTCTCGAACTGGCGCCATCTGCCGGTCGGCTACCACGGCCGCGCGGGAACGGTCGTCGTGAGCGGCACTCCGGTCGCCCGCCCGTGCGGCCAGTCGAAGGGCCCGGACGACGAGGCTCCCCGCTTCGGGCCCAGCCGGCGGCTGGACATCGAGCTCGAGCTCGGCTTCGTCGTCGGGGTGGGAAGCACGCTCGGCGAGCCGGTTCCCGGCCCCGCGTTTCGCGAGCACGTGTTCGGCGTCCTCCTAGTGAACGACTGGAGCGCGCGCGACATCCAGGCGTGGGAGTACCAGCCGCTCGGTCCGTTCCTGGGGAAGTCCTTCGCGACCTCGATCTCGGCGTGGGTGACGCCGCTCGCGCTGCTCGAGGATCGCTTCGTCGCCGGCCCGCCGCAGGAGCCCGAGCCGCTCGAGTATCTCCGTGTAGAAGGTGACTGGGGTCTCGACCTCGAGCTGGAGGTCGGTCTCGCGGGCTCGGTCGTCTCGCGCACGAACGCGCGCGGCCTCTACTGGACGATGCCGCAGCAGCTAGCGCACGCGACCGTCAACGGCGCGTCCCTCCGCACCGGCGACCTCTGCGCCTCGGGGACGATCTCTGGCGCGGAGCCGGGGAGCGAGGGATCGCTCATCGAGTTGACGCAGAACGGCGCCCAACCGCTCCGGCTCGACGACGGAAGCGAGCGCACGTTCCTCGAAGACGGCGACGAGGTCGTCCTGCGCGGCCGCGCCGGCGACCTCGAGCTCGGTGAAGTCCGCGGCACGATCCTCCCGGCGCGCTGCTGACCGATCGCCGCCAATCGGACAGGTCCGAGGAGGCCGCCTAGTTACAACTTGTAACTTGGCAACACGCTCGCCCGAACTGCAGCGAGCGCCCGATATGCCCGGCCTGGAGGGTGTCCCGAAAGGACGCCAAGTTACAAGTTGTAACTTGGGCTCTCCATCCTGTCTCAGCCGGACGTGGCCGGGGGGAACGGCCCGGCGCGGTAGACCTGGCCCTCGAGCCGGCGGCCGAGCAGGGTCTCGAGCCACGTCGAGACCTCGATGAGCGCGGCGAGGTCGACGCCCGTCTCGACTCCCTCGCCTTCGAGGAGGTACAGAAGATCCTCCGTCGCGATGTTGCCGGTCGCGTTCGGGGCGAACGGGCACCCGCCGAGGCCGCCGACGGACGCGTCCAGGATCGTCGCGCCCGCCTCGAGCGCTGCGAGCGCGTTGGCGTAGCCCGTGCTGCGCGTGTTGTGGAAGTGCCCGCCGACCGGCACGCCTAGCTCCCCCGTGTTCGAGACGAGCCGCTTCGCCTGGCTCGGCACGCCGACGCCGATCGTGTCGGCGAGCAGGAGCGCATCGGGCTCGGCCGACGCCACCTCGGCGGCGAGCTCGAGCACGCGGCCCTCGTCGACCCGACCCTCGAACGGGCACCCGAACGCGACGCTGATCGTCACGGCGGAGCGGATGCCGTCAGCCTTCGCGCGTTCCACGATGCGCCGCGCGGCGGCCAGGGACTCCGCGACCGACGCGTTCTGGTTCCGCCGGTTGAACGACTCGGTCGCCCCGAACGCGAAGCGAACCTCGTCGAGCCCTGATGCCACGAGCCGGTCGTAGCCCTGCTCGTTCAGCGCGAGACCCGCATACACCACGCCCTCGACCCGCTCGATCGCGCCGACGACCTCCTCCGCGCCCGCCATCTGGGGAACGCGCCGCGGGTCGACGAAGCTCGCGGCCTCGATCACCGGCAGCCCGGTCCGCGCGAGGCGGTCGACCAGCTCGGCCCGAACGTCCGGCGCGAGCACGTCGGGCTCGTTCTGGAGACCGTCGCGCGGGCCGACATCCACGACCGTTATGCGACCCACGAAAGACCTACGCGAGCACGTCCGTCTTCGCCGCCAGCTCGCGATCGCGGTCGGTGATGCCGCCGGCGGTGTGCGTCCACCAGCGAAGCGTCACCTTGTTGTAGTTGATCGCGATGTCGGGGTGATGATTCTCGGCCTCGGCGAGCTCGCCGACGCGGTTCACGAAGGCGAGCGCCTCGCGGAAGTCGGCGAGCTCGTACGTGCGCTCGAGCGCGTCGTCGACCTCGTCCCAGCCATCCAGTTCGGCCATCAGCCCAGTATCTACGATCGAGCGCTGACGATGACGGTCTCCGAACCAGACGCGATCGCACGTCCCCTCGAGGGCTCGAGGAGCGACGTACCCGTGCGCGAGCTCGTCGTCGCCGGCTTCTTCGGGCCGGTCGCGAACGGCCTCGTCGCGCTGCTCCTCCCGTTGCGGGTCCCGCCGGCCGCGCTCGTGCTCGCGAACGCCGTCGCCGGGATCCTCGCCGCCTTCGCAATCGGCCTGGAGGCGTTGATCCTCGGCGCGCTCCTCCTGCAGCTGAAGACCGTCTTCGACAACGCGGATGGGCGGCTCGCGCGGGCGTCGGGGCGAGCGAGCCTCGCCGGCCGCTACCTCGATACCGGAGCCGACCTCGTCGTGAACATCGTGCTCTTCGCCGCCCTCGCGCGGCTGACGGGCGAGCCGCTGCTCGCCGCTGCGGCCTTCGTCGTTCTCACGCTGACGCTCAGCGTCGACTTCAACCTCGTGCAGCTGTACCGGGAGGTGCACGGGCAGGGCTCGCCGCCGCCTCCCGCGTCGGGAAGCACGCTCGAACGCGCGCTCGCAGGCGTCTACCGAGTCGTCTTCGCGCCCCAGGACCGGCTCGTGCGCGCGATCTCGGCGCGCAGGCTCGAGCGGGTGCTCGGCGCCGTGCCCGACCCGGCCTGGCGCCGAGACGCAACGCTCGCGTATCACGATCGCGCGACCCTCGCAGTGCTCGCGAACCTCGGCCTCTCGACCCAGCTCGTCGCGCTCGGCGCGTGCCTCGTGCTCGGAGTCCCCATCCTCTACCTCTGGTTGGCGCTCGGCCAGGTCCTCCTGCTCGCGCTCCTCCAGCTCCGGCGCGAGCGACTGGCGAGACGAGCGCTGCGCCGATGAGCCGAGGCGGCGCCCTCGTCACCGGCTCCGCGGCCGGCATCGGCCGCGCGATCGTCCTCGCGCTCGCGCGTGAGGGGTTCGACGTCGCCGTCCACTACCGGACCTCGCACGACCGGGCGGAGGCGACCCGCGCGGAGGCCGAGTCGCTGGGAGTGCGCACCGCGCTCCTCCGGGCCGATGTGACCGACCGCGACGCCGCGACCGCGCTCGTCGACGACGCGCACAGCGAGCTCGGCGGGCTCCGCGTGCTCGTGAACAACGTCGGGAACTACGTGCACACGCCGCTCTCCGAGCTGACCTTCGAGGAGTGGGACGACGTGCTCGCGACCAACCTGGAGGCGACCTACACGACCTGCCGCGCCGTCCTTCCGCGGATGCGAGCGGCCGGAGGGGGGAGGATCGTGAACCTCGGCTATGCGGGCACGCAGAACCTCGTCGCGCGGCCGAACCTGGTCGCGTACGCGATCGCGAAGACGGGCGTGACGCTGCTCACGAAGGCGATCGCCCGTGCCGAGGCGGCGAACGGGATCACGGCCAACGTCGTCGCGCCGGGCGTGATCGAGAGCTCGCGGACGCTGCCGGTCCGGGAGATCCCCATGGGCCGCCCCGGTCGCGTCGAGGAGGTCGCGTCCGCGGTCCTCTACCTCGTCTCGCCGGACGCGGACTACGTCACCGGCCAGGTGCTCGAGGTCGCGGGAGGCTGGAACCTGTAGGGGCGAGGCTTGCCTCGCCCGCCTACGCGGCGCCGCGCAGCGTGAGCCGCTGACCGTTCATGGAGGCGGCAGCGTCCGAGCAGAGATAGGCGATCGCCTCTGCGATCTCCTCGGCGGGAGTGAACGTCGAGAAGTCCTTGTCCGGGCTCTCCTCGCGCATCGCCGGGGTCACGATCGCGCCGACGACGACGAGGTTCGCCGTCGCCCCGGTCCCGCGGAAGCGGTCGGCGAGCGCGAGCGTCCACGTCTCGGCCGCAGCCTTTGCCGCTGCGTAGACGGCGTTGCGGGTGCGTGGGCGCCTGTGCCTGGCCCGTCGAGATGTCCAGGAAACGCCCCCGCCCGCTGCCGAGCAGATGTGGCGCGAACGCCTGCGTCGCGTGCTGCAGCGTGCGGACGAGGAGGTCCTGGAGCGCGTCCCAGTCTTCCAGCGGGGCCTCCTCGATCGGCGTTCCGCCGCGCCAGCCGCCGACGAGGTGCACGAGTGCGTCCACGCCGCCGTGCCGGGATGCGAGCTCCTGCGCCCACGATTTCGTCGCGTCCGCATCGAGCAGGTCGACGACGTCGACGTCCGCGTCGGCCCCGGTGTCGGCCACGACAGCCTCGAGCTTCGACCGCTCGCGCCCGCACAGGCAGAGGCGCGCACCTTCCGGTGCGAGCCGTCCGACGACCGTCGGCCCGACGTTGCCGGCGGCCCCGGCGATGGCGATCACGCGTCCCTCGAGAGAGGTCAGCTCGCTCTTCGAGGCCGCTGCCACGCGGTCCAACCTAGCAATGTCCTGCGCGTTAACACGCCGTCGTCAGGCCGCGACAGCTACGCTGCTTCGCGAAAACCAGGACGAGTACCGGGGGCACGTGCTTCCCTACCCGTTCGATCGAGGGTGAGGGGAGGTGTTTTTCTATGGCAACCGGAGTCGTCAAGTGGTTCAACGATGCAAAGGGCTACGGGTTCATCACGCCCGACGAAGGCGGTAAGGATCTGTTCGTCCACCACTCGAACATCGAGGGCAGCGGCTTCAAGTCGCTGAGCGAGAACGCTCGGGTCGAGTTCGAGGCTCGCGAAGGGGCGAAGGGCCCCGAGGCGATCAACGTCCAGGCCGTCTAACGGATCGAGGCAGGCGCGCGGCGCCGGTGTCCGACACCACGCCGCGCGCCCTCGATCGTCGAAAGGAACCGTATGGCCCGCGAAGAGAAGCTCGAAGTCGAAGGTGAGGTGCTTGAAGCGCTCGGCAGCGGCATGTTCCGCGTCTCGCTGGACGGCGGCCACGAGCTGATCGCGTACACCGCGGGCAAGATGCGCCGCTACCGGATCCGCATGGCCCCCGGAGACCGGATCAACGTCCAGGTCTCCCCGTACGACCTGACCCGCGGCCGCATCGTCTACCGACACAGGTAGCTCGGCGCCGCTAGCCGAGCAGCGCAGGGCAGCGTTCGCTGCCGTCGCAGCGCTGGAGGATCGAGATCCGCGGTGCCGACCGTGTCCCGTTCGGCCACGTGAGCTCGAGCAGCACCGAGGCCGCGTCGTTCGAGTAGGCGAGCTCGCGGATCCTCCGCTCCGAGTTCGCTCGGTGGACGAGCACGTACTGGCCCGCGGGGAGCCGCGTGATGTTCAGCTCCTGACCGTGGAAGAACGCGGGGTAGCGGTCGATGTAGCCGACCGAGGTGCCCAGCTCGACCCGCCGCGCTCTCGGCCGTCTCGTTCCGCAGTCGCCGACGAAGCGCGGCGGGCCCGTACCCGGGATCTCCGGCAGCGTCCGTCCCCAGCGGTCGATGAGGCAGAACCCACTCTTGCCGTCGCGTGCGACGACCGCGAAGTCGCTCGCGCGGTGCAGCTGGTAGGTGACGAACGACTTGAGGTGCCAGTGGAAATGCGGTGCGTGGCGCTCGTAGCGCATGCGGCCGACGTCGTGGACGATGCTTGACGCCCCACTGAGCATCTCGACCGTCTGGTGGGCTCTCATCTCCTGCCCCGGCTGCCGTGCGCCTGTGATCACGAGCGGCCCGACGCCGCGATTCTCCGTGGAGGACGCGAAGCCGAGGTTGAACCTGCGGCCCGCCTGGATGACGAGGACGCCGGCCGGCGCGCGCTGGTCGAGGTCGGGGAGGTGCTCGTCCGGCCGCGGCACGAGCGAGCGGTCGGTGGGAGTCCAGTCCGGGTCTGCGAGGTCGTCCGAGCCGTCCACCGGGCGTCCTGGCGCGCCGTCCGCGCCGACGACCCAGATCGACGCGCGCCCGGCAGTCGCGCGCGCGAAGGCGATGTGCGTCCCGCGTGGCGACCAGTCCGGCCGCGAGTCCCAGCCTGGGCCGCGCGTGAGCTTGCGCAGGCTGGCGTCTCCGACGGTCGACCGCCCAGATGTCGGAGCCTGAGGCGGACTCGAGCGCGAACGCGATGCGCAGTCCTCCAGGCCCCCAAGCGGGCGCCCGGACCCGGCCCGGGACCTGCCCCACCTGCACCGGCTCGCCGCCTAGCGCGGCGACCGTCCAGAGCTGACGCGTGCCCGAGCGATTCGAGGAGAAGGCGATGCGATTTCCGTCGGGCGACCAGGCGGGGTCGGCGTCGTCTCCGGGCCCTCCGGCGACGCGCCGCTTTCCCTCCCCGTCCGCGAGCATGACGTACAGATCGGCCGCGTCCTGCGGGCCGCTCTGCCAGGCGATGCTGCGTCCGTGCGGTGCCCATGCGGGTCGGCGATCGGCCCGCGCGTCGCGGGTCAGCCGGCGTACCTCGCCCGTCCGCGCGTCCGCGACGTAGATCTCCTCGTTCCCGTCCCGCGTCGAGACGAAGGCGATCCGGTGCCCGTCGGGAGAGACCGCGGGGTCGGTGTCTCCGGGATGGAGCGGCGCGAGCTCGACCCGCCACGTCCCGTCGGGAAGCACCGCCGCCGTTGCCATCGGACCGGCCGCGACGATCGCGGGAAACGGCCCGTCGACAGCACCCGGCTTCAGCGCGGCGAACGCCACCCCTCCCGCGGCAGGCGGAAGCAAGGCCAGCGCGGCGACCGCGAGCGAATGTCTCCGGGACCGGGTCATAGGGCGGCGTGACGGCAGTCGCAGCGCGGCCGTGACCGCGGAGGCTACCGCGGCGCCCGGCTAAGCCGGAAGTTCGCTCGGAACCACCGACAGCTCGAGCACGCGCTCGTCGCGTGCCACCGTGAACACGGTCGGGGAGCCGATTCGCTCGGCGACCATCAGCCGCTGGAGGTCGTTCATGCTGTGGATCGGCTTGCCGTCGAGAGCGAGCAGGAGGTCGCCGGCCCGGATTCCCGCCCGAGCCGCCGGGGCGCCGCTCTCGACCTCGGTGACCTCTACGCAGTCCTCCCGCCCGAGCTCGCGCGCCAGCCGCGGTGGCAGAGGACGCTCACCGGCCCCGATGCCGAGGTAGGCGCGGCGGAACCGTCCTTCGGTCATGAGCGCCGCGACGATCTGGCGCGTCGCGGCGTTGATGGGAACGGCCAGGCCAAGGCCGATGCCGGCGACCGCGGTGTTGATGCCGATCACCCGGCCGCCGCTGTCGGCGAGCGCGCCGCCGGAGTTGCCGGGATTCAGAGCCGCATCCGTCTGGATGACGTTGTCGACGATTCGCACTGCCGAGCCGGACCGGGTCGGTAGCGAGCGGCCGAGCGCGGACACGACTCCAGCCGTCACCGAGCCCGCGAATCCGTGCGGGTTCCCGATTGCGACGACGAGCTGGCCGACGCGGAGCTCCTCGGCGTTTCCGAGCTCGGCCGACACGAGATCGCCGTTGCTCGCGCGCAGCACCGCGAGATCGGAGAGCGGGTCGGCCCCGACGACCTCGACGTCGAGATCGCGACCGTCGGCAAACGACGCCCGCCCGCGCGAGTCGGAGCGCGCGACGACGTGCGCCGAGGTCAGCAGGAACCCGTCCGGCGAGATCACGACGCCGCTTCCGCCGCCGTCGAGGATGCGCCCGCCGCGGACGCGCCGCGAGACACGGAGGTTGGCCACGGACGGCGTCAGCCGCTCGGCGACCGAGATCACTGCTTGCGAATACGCGTCGAGCGCCTCCGCCTCGCTCGGCACATCGGCCGCGCGCGCTTGCTCGGGCCCGACCTGCGTGTCGATGAAGACCAGGTCCGCCATGTCCGATCAAGGTAGCGACGGAGGTATCGCCGGCTGCGGACGTGACCGGAACGCCGAACATCACTCGAACGAGGGGCGATCCGTAAAGGCTTCGTAAGATCTGGCGCTCGGGCGTGTGGGATCGGGAGTGCGGGGAAAGTCCCGTGTTGAATGCACAGACCTAGAGGAGGGATCGACACATGAAGAAGCTCATGGTCGCGGGCGTCTTGGCGATGGCGCTCGCCTTCACCGTCTCGGCATCTGCGGCGCTGGTTCCGGGCGTATTCGACCCGACCAGCATTGGTTGTGTCGAGTCGACGTTCATCAAGAAGACGAAGACGTTGCATCTGGAGAAGAACTGCCCGACGGCCACGGTCGTAGCGGCAGGCGCCGACATCACCGGTTTCAGTGGCCAGACGTTCCAGTCGGCGTCGTTCACGCTCGCGAACGCGACCCAGTGCCAAGGTGGCTCACCGCGGTTCAACGTCGTGGCGGGTGCCCCGCCGACGACGTTCTTCCTTGGCTGCAACAACGTGATCCCGACCACGAACGCGGACGGGACCGTGACCTACACGTTTACCGCCCAGACGCTCGCGGCAGCCGGTCAGCAGGTTCCGACTCCGACGGGCACGATCCAGTCCGTAGAGGTGCTCATCGACGTCCAGGGCACAGCCGACCTCACGAAGATCACGTTCAACGGCAAGCTGCAGAAGCGCGCACTAGGCAGGGGCGACATCGCCAGCGCGTGCAAGAAGGGCGGCTGGAAGACCTTGACGAACCCGACGTTCAAGAACCAGGGTCAGTGTGTCAAGCACATGGTGCACGGTCGGAACGCGGCGAAGAAGAAGTAGATAGTCGAGTCCATCCTGGCGAGTAGCGCGAAAGCCCCGCATGCGCGGGGCTTTCGTCGTCTCAGGAGCACGCCGACGTTACGAGCTGGCCGCCGGCGAGTGGGTGCGGTAGCTGAGATGCGTGACCAGGCCGGTGTGCCTGACGTGGAGCGGTTCGAGCGAGACGTTGCCGACGCCGTCGAACAGGCGCTCGCCGACGCCAAGCAGCAGTGGCGCCACATGCAACCGCAGCTCGTCGACCAGCCCCGCCGCGAGGTACTGATTGACGGTTGCAGCGCCTCCGGCGATCGCGATGTCGGCCCCGCCCGCCGCCGCCCGCGCCTGAGCGAGCGCAGCGTCGATCCCGTCCGTGACGAACGTGAACGTCGTGCCTCCCTCCATCGTCAGCGGCGCACGCCGATGATGCGTGAGCACGAACACCGGGGCGTGGTACGGCGGCTCGTCGCCCCACCACCCCTTCCACTCCATGTCCCAGGCGCCCCGGCCCGGGCTGAACATATTGCGACCCATGATGAACGCGCCCGCCGCGGTCATCGCCTCGATCTCTGCCGCGTTCGCGTCAGGCTCATCGAACATCCACTGGTGCAGGCGATCCTCGACGCCGTCGCCGAAGGGGTTCTCCAAACTCTGGTTCGGACCTGCGACGAACCCGTCGACCGACATGGCCATGTCACAGGTGACCCTGCTCATCGGAGCTCCCGTGCGGATGCGGCCAGAGCGTCGGTCGCCTCGTCGAAGAGCGCGAGCGGATCAGCCTTGCCGCCGTCCCGCTGCCACGCATCGAGGGCGACCGAAACGACAGCGAGCAGCGCCGACGCGGTGACACGCAGGCTCAAATCGTCGACGTCCGCGCCTCGCTGCTCCGCGATCCGCTCGGCTAGTCCCTCGATCCCGTGCGTCTGCGCATCGAGGAAGCGCGCACGGACCTCCGGCACCGTGTAGGCGAGTTGGATACGGGCGCGAAGCCGCTCTGGGTCATGGCGATAGAGGCCTTCGAGCGTCTCGCGGATCACGGCACGGAGTGCCTCGGCGAGCGGTTCCCCGACCGACCGTGCGGCGACGAGGTCGGACGCGACCGGGTCGTACTCGTCCCAGAGGACGACGTCCTCTTTGCTTGGGAAGTAGCGGAAGAACGTCCGCGGTGAGATCGCTGCTGCGTCGGCGATCTCCTCGATGGTCGTTTGCGCGTATCCCTTTTCGGCGAACAGGCGTAGCGCCTCCGTTTGGATCATCAGCCGGGTCCGCGTGCGCTTGCGCTCGCGTAGATCGTACGAGCGCGGCTGCGGGCCCTTCTCCCTGGTCCTGGCTGACATCGGACCTGAGTCTAGCACTCAGCGCCAATCGGGCGTATTCGGTCAATTTGACAGTCACTGCCATTATGGCCTATACTGACTGTCATGAGGCACGCACTTGACCCAAGGGAGGACTCATGACGTCGCGGAAGTGGTGGGCTCTCGTGCCCATGGTGCTCGCAGTTCTGACGGTCGGTCTCGACGGGACGATCCTCAGCGTGGCGTTGCCGACGCTCGGGAGCTCGTTGGATGCGTCAACCGGCCAGCTGCAGTGGTTCGTTGCCGCCTACACGCTGGTGTTCGCAGCCGCGCTCATTCCGGGAGGGATGCTCGGCGACCGCTACGGACGAAAGAAGATGCTGATCGTCTCGCTCCTGCTCTTCGGGGTGGCTTCGGTCGCGTGTGCCCTGGCCCCATCGGCGGAGGCGTTCATCGCTGCCCGCGCGCTCCTTGGCTTGGCCGGCGCGCTCATGCTGCCCATGGTTCTTGGCGTCCTCCCAGTCCTATTCGACGAGAGCGAGCGGCCGCGGGCCATTGGCGCGATCACGGCCGCCGCGATGCTCGGCTACCCGATCGGGCCGCTGCTCGGTGGCTGGATGCTGACCAGGTTCGACTGGAGCTGGGTCTTCCTGATCAACCTGCCCGTGGTCGCGCTGGCCGTCATCGCGGTCGCGGTCCTGCTGCCCGAGAGCCGAAGCAGCGTCCGTCAACGCATCGACCTCGTCGGAGTTGCCCTCTCTGGTGGCGGGCTCGCGCTTCTGACCTACGGCGTCATCAGCGCCGGCGAGCGAGGCGTGACCGCCACGGCTGCGCTCGCAGAGATGGGCGCCGGCGCACTTGCGCTCGTTGGCTTTCTCATCTGGGCGGGCCGGGTGGCTGCTCCGCTGGTCGACCTGCGCCTCTTCCGCTCCTGGAAGTTCGCCTGGGGCGCAACGTTCAGCTCCGTCGTCTCGTTCGCCATGTTCGGACTGCTGTTCGCCGTGCCCCTGTACTTCCAGGTCGTGCATGGCACGGACGCGCTGGGAAGCGGCATTCGGCTCCTTCCGCTGATCGGGGGCATGCTCGTCGCGGGAGCGCTCGCCGACCGACTCGTCGCCCGCGCCGGCGCGAGGGTTATCGCGGCACTCGGATTCGCCCTCCTGGCGGCAGGACTCGCGTTCGGCGCCACAACCAGCGTCACGAGCGGTGATCTCCAGGCGGTCGCCTGGATCGCACTCTCCGGCCTCGGGCTCGGCCTCGTCCTGCCAGCAACGATCGACACGGCACTCTCCGCAGTCTCGGACGAGAGCAGCGGTGTCTCGTCCGGCGTCCTCCAAGCGCTCCGCATGGTCGGCAGCGTCCTCGGAGCGGCGATCCTCGGCGCGATCATCAACTCCACGTACCGCGACCAGCTCGAGCACGCCGTCTCACCCCCGCTCGCGAGTGCTGCGCGCGACAGCGCGGTCACGGGCGTCGAGGTCGCCAACACCTCCGGTTCCCAGCCGCTACTCGACGCTGTACGCGAATCCTTCATGAGCGGGATGAGCCTGACGCTCTGGGTCTCGGCGGCGCTGATGGCTTCGGGCGCAGTCCTAGCGCTCGTGCTTCGTCCTCGGCCAGCGGCAACGCACGTCAAGACCGAGCTGCAAGAAGCCTCGGCATGAGCTCGCCCCGGACCGATCTCATACCGGTGCCCCGGCAAGCATCGAACTTGCGGAGGAGGTCCGCGGACGCTGGTCTGACGCGGATCTCCTACTCGAAGAGGTCGAGACGCCAGTCGTAGCACCGCATGATGTTGCCGCTGTCCTTCGGGTACTCATACTCGCTCACGTCGATCAGCGTGAAGCCGAGCTTGCGGCAAATTGCGTTCGAGGGCGCATTGTCCACCGACGGATAGGCAAAGAGGAACCTGTGCTTCCTCTCCGCCCTCGCTCTCTCGATCACCTGTGCGGCCGCGCTGGTTGCGACGCCGCGTCCCTGGAATGCGGGCAACACGGACCAGCCGGTCTCGTACACCTGCCCGTCGCTCGACTCGCGCTCCCAGTACCCGACTGAGCCGACGCTCTCGCCCGTCGTGGCCTCGACGATCTTGAACATCTGGCCCTCGCCCGGGCCCGATGGCCGCTCGTAACGCTCCTGGCGCTCCACGATCTTCTCGGGGCTCTCTGGGCCGCCGAGCTCCTCGGTCATCGACGGGTCGCCCATGAGCTTCTCGAGAAGTGGGAGATCATCCTCGCCCCACGGCTCGATGCGGAATTCGGGCTCGCTCAACCGACCAGCTTCCTCGCGAGCCCCAACGTATCAAGGCGAACACGACACCTCGCTCCGGCGTCGCGTGCGGTCACGAAATCGCGATGATGGAACGCATGAGCGCGGGGTCGCTCCACGTCGAGGGCGCGGCTGAGAACAACCTCGCCGACGTCGACGTCGCGCTCGGCGGCGGCCTGACGGCGATCGTCGGCGTCTCCGGCTCGGGGAAGTCGTCGCTTGCGTTCGACGTCGTCTACCACGAGGCGCGGCGCCGGCTGCTCGACGCGCTCTCGCTCGCCTCGCCGTGGTCGCGCGTGCCGCCCGCCCGCGTCCGTCACATCCGCGGCCTCGCGCCGGCGGTGGCGCTCGGGCAGGACTCCGTCATCCGCAACCCGAGCTCGACCGTGGCGACGGCGAGTGCCGTGCACCCGTTCCTCCGGCTCCTCTACGCGCGCTTCGCAAAGCGCGTCTGTCCCGAGTGCGCAGCCGCCGTCGAGGTGCTGACGCAGGAGGAGCGCCTGCGTCGAGCTCGCGCGCTGGTCGACGGCGACGGCGGCGAGGTGATCGTCCCGCTCGTGAAGCATGCCTTCGGAACGCACGCGCGGCTCCTGGACCTGCTCGTGGGCCGCTACGGCCGAAATGCGCTCGAGGTCGACGGGCGCGCCTGGCGCGGCCGCGCGCTCGCGGCGAGGAAGGCGCACGACATCCGCGTGCGCACGGCCACGCTCGAGCCGGGCGCCCGCGCCGCGGCGGTTCGCGGTGCGTTGGCCGCGGCTGACGCGCTCGGCGCGCCGGTCGTGGAGCTCCGGACGAACGGACTCGTCCATCCGCTTGCGGTCGCGCCGGTGTGCACGGCGTGCGGGCGCCGCGTGCCGACGCTTCGCCCTACTGACTTCCGCGTCGGCCATGCCGACACGGACGCGTATCGGCTCGACGGGCTGACGCTCGACCAGCTGCTCGCGCGGCCGGTCGCGGAGGTGCGGCCGCTGTTGGACCGTCTCGAGCTCGCGCCCAGCGCTGCCCGCGCCGTTCGCGAGGCGACACGAAGGCTGGAGGCCTTGGAGAGCGTCGGCCTGGACTATCTCGCGCTCGACCGCTCGTCGCCCACGCTCTCGCGCGGCGAGGCGCAGCGGCTCCGACTCGCCGTGCTGCTGACGAACCGCGTCGAGAACGTCGTCCACGTGCTGGACGAGCCGACGATCGGGCTCGATCCGGCCCGGGTCGGGCGCGTGCTCGAGCAGCTGGCGCGGCTGCGCGGGCCCGTCCTCATGGTCGAGCACGATCGCGCCGCCGTCGCCGCGGCGGACGACGTCGTCGAGCTCGGTCCGGGTGCCGGGCACGATGGCGGACGCGTTGTCTTCCAGGGGGCGCCGGCGGCGCTCTGGCGGGCGAAGACGCCGTCAGGGCGCACCTTCCCCAAACGGCCGGCGCGCCCGCGCCGCGCCGTCGCGGGCCGCACCGAGTCGATCGGCGTCCGTGACGCGCGCCTACGGAACTTGCGCGGTTTCGACTGCGACTTCCCGGTCGGGCGCCTCGCCGTCGTCACAGGCCCCTCCGGCGCGGGGAAGACGACGCTCGTTCGCGACGTGCTCGTCGCCTCGCTCGAGGGCGGCGACCCGGTCGGCTGCTCCGCGATCGCCGGTCCGCGACTGCGGCCCCTGGTCGTCGACCAGTCCCCGATCGGGCGAAACCCGAGGTCGAACCCGGCGACGTACTCGGGGCTCGCGACGCGCATCCGCGACCTCTTCGCTCGCGCGAGCGGCCTGCCGCCGTCGACCTTCTCCTTCAACCGACCCGAGGGCGCCTGCCCGGCATGCGAGGGGATGGGCGCCATCGAGCTCAGTCACCGCTTCCTTCTGCCGACCTGGCTGACGTGCGAGTCCTGCGGGGGCCGCAGGTTCCGCGCGGAGTCGCTCGCCGTGCGCCTCCCGCTGGACGGACGCTCGTTCGACATCGCCGACGTCTTCGGCCTGAGCGTCGGCGAGGCGCGCGAGCTCTTGCGCGAGGATCCCGGCTCGACGCGGATCCTGGCCGCGCTCTCCGCGCTCGGCCTCGACTACCTCACACTCGGGCAGCCGTCGCCGCGGCTCTCGGGCGGCGAGGCCCAGCGCGTGAAGCTCGCGCGCCAGCTCGCGTCGACCGGCGCGGGCAATCTCCTCGTCGTCGACGAGCCGACCACCGGACTCCACCCCGCCGACCTCGATCGTCTCCTGCACGTGCTCCGTGCGACCGCTGACGGCGGCGTCACCGTGATCGTCGTCGAGCACCACCCCGACGTCGTCGCCGCCGCCGACTGGGTCGTCCGGCTCGGCCCGGAGGGAGGCCCCCGCGGAGGCGAGCTGCTCGAGCACGGTCCGCCTCGGGCAAGACGACTGCCGCCGGTGCGGCCTCGGGCGAAACCGAGGAAGAAGCCACGCGCAGGCGCCGTGATCGAGATACGCCGCGCCGCCGCACACAACCTGCAGGACGTCTCGCTCGACATCCGCAAGGGCGCGATCACTGCCTTCGTCGGCGTCTCCGGATCCGGGAAGTCGTCGCTCGTCGTCGACGTGATCCAGGCCGAGGCGTCCCGGCGGTTGCTCGAATGCCTGTCCCTGTACGAGCGCCAGTCGGTCAAGGAGGGCCCGGAGGCGCCGGTCGGATCGCTCGAGGGGCTCGGGCCGACGGTGTTTGTCACGCCGGCACGGCCACGGGGCCGGCGCGTGACGGTCGGGACGGCCAGCGAGATCAGCTTCCACCTCGCCGTGCTGCTCGCGCAGCTCGGCGAGCGCACCTGCGACGAGTGCGGAGCGCGTCAGCGCCGCCGGCTGACGCCGGCGGGGACGGTGTGGACGTGTCCTGCATGCGGTGCCCAGGCCGGCCCGGTCGCGCCGCGCCACTTCCTCCCATCCTCCTACGAAGCCGCCTGCCTCGCCTGCGGCGGCGTCGGGACGGTCGCGACGGCGCAGGAGGAGCGGCTGATCGTGCGGCCGGACGCACCGCTCTGCGCGGGGGCGATGTACTCGCCCGGCTTCTTTCCCGGCAGCTACCTCTCGAAGCCGGGCAACGGCGGCTACGACATGCTCCAGGCGCTCGCCGCCCGCTACGGGTTCGACCCGTTCCGCACGCCGTGGCGGTCGATGAGCGCGAAGGCACGGCGCGCGTTCCTCGTCGGCGATCGGCGAGCCGCTCGAAGTCGTCTTTCGGACCAAGGTGCGCGAGAGCGTCCGCACCGTCGAGTGGCCCGGCGTCTTCACGATCATCGAGGGCTGGGACATCGGCGGCCTCTACACCGACCACCTCCGCTGTGAAGCGTGCGACGGCGAGCGCCTGCGGCCCGAGTATCGCCGCGTCGAGCTTCGCGCCCGGAGCCGCGCGGCGCTCCACCGAATGCCGCTCGCCGAGCTCGAGCGCCTGCTCTCCGGCCGCCTTCCGAAGCCTCCGCTGCCCAGCGTCGCGCACTCGCTCGCGACCGCGCGCACTCGCCTCCGCTTCCTCGGACGGGTCGGACTCGGCTACGTCCATCTCGACCGCACTTGCGGGACGCTGTCCGCGGGCGAGGCGCAGCGGCTGAAGCTGGCCTCGCTGCTCGGCGGCGAGCTCACCGGGATGACGGTGCTCCTCGACGAGCCGTCGCGCGGGCTTCACCCGGCAGAGGCCGACGCGCTCGGCGACGAGCTCGTCACGCTCCGCGACCAGGGCAATACGCTGCTCCTCGTCGAGCACGACCGCGAGCTGATCGCGCGCGCCGACGAGGTCGTCGTCGTCGGCCCCGGCGCCGGACGCAACGGCGGGAAGGTCGTCGCCCACGGGACGCCGTCCCGCGTCGCGAGAACGGCACACGGCTGGGCGCTCGGACGGCCGGACGCGAACGGTCGGCGCGAGCGCCGCTCTCCGGCGGCCGAGCTCGTGATCCGGCGGCCTCGGGAGAACAACCTCGCGGGCGAGGACGTGACTATCCCGCTGGGCGTGCTCGTCGGGCTCTGCGGCGTCTCGGGCTCCGGGAAGTCGACGCTCGCGGTGGACACGCTCGGGCTCGCGCTCGCGCCGCCGCGCCTGACCACCTCCGTCGCGTACGAGCGGGTCGAGCCCGGCGCCCACGACGGGATCGACGGCGCGCCCGCGCGGACGGTCGTCGTCGACCAGGCGGCTCAGGGCGTGACCTCGCCCGCCGCACTCCTTGGCGTTGCCGGCGCGCTGCGACGCGCGTTCGCGGAGTCGGACTCCGCCGTCGCGGCCGGCCTCGGCGAGCAGGAGCTGGCGCCGCGCTGTGACGCGTGCAACGGCCGCGGACTCGTCGTCGAGGACATGGGCTTCCTCCCGGACGTGCGGCGGCCATGCGACGCCTGCGCGGGCACCGGCTACACCGCGGAGGCGAGGGAGGTGCGCGTCCACGGCCGCAACCTCCCCGAGCTGGAGGCAATGAGTGTCGAGGAGGTGCTCCGCCTCTGGGAGGACGAGCGGGTGGCGCGTCCACTCCGTACGGCCGACGAGCTCGGCCTCGGCTACCTCGTCCTCCGCCAGCCCGGCTTCGCCCTCTCCGGCGGGGAGCTGCAGCGCCTCAAGCTAGCGAAGCAGCTGATGAGACGGAAGCCGGAGCCGACACTGTTCATCCTCGACGAGCCGACCGTCGGCCAGAGCTCGCGCGACGTCGCGCGCCTCGCCGACGTCCTGCATCGGCTCGTCGACGACCGTCACACCGCGCTCGTCGTCGATCACAACCCGCAGCTGCTCGCCGCATGCGACCGGCTGCTCGAGCTCGGGCCGGGCGCCGGACCGAAGGGCGGCCGCGTCGTCGCCGCCGGAACGCCCGAGCAAGTCGCGCGCGGCCGGACTCCGATCGCGCCCTATCTCCGCGAGGCTCTCGGATGAGCGCCGTCGCGGACGTCGAGATCCTGCTGCTGGCCGACCCGTCTCCAGCGCTGCGCCGCCGCGTCCTGACGGAGCTCCTCGACGTCCCCGAGGACGATCCCGAGGTCAGGGAGCTGACGGCGCTCCGCCGGCGCGACCCGAGCCTCGACGACCGGCCGACGGATCTCCGCGCGGCCGCGTTCCAGCTCTGCCGTCTCGCCTATGCGGGGATCGGCCGCGAGCATCCACGCGTTCGGGAGCTCGCCGAGCAGATCTTCGCGCAGCAGCGGGCCGACGGCTCGTTCCCGCTTCCGCGCGAGGGGACCTACTCGCTGATGCCGCTGCAGACGGCGCTTCCGTTGCGCGGGCTCGCGGCCGCCGGCTACGCCGAAGATCCCCGCGCGGAGCGGGCGTACGAGTGGCTGCTCGACCAGCGCCTCGACGACGGCGCGTGGCCCGTCGGGATCGCGCACGGCCAGAAGGGCTACATCGCCGGCTACCGCCGCCTCCCTGGCTCGCCGGGCTGCCGTGCGAACACGACCGGTGCGCTGGCAGCGCTCGCGTTCCATCCGACGCGGGCGCTCTCGGAGGGTGCGCGCGCGCCGCTCGACCTCCTGCTCCAGCGTGAGACGCGTGACGAGTGGTCGCTCGGCTGGGAGGTGGCGCGTCTCACGGGCATCGAGCCGCCGACCGGCTTCGTCACGTTCTACGCCCGCTTCGACCTTGCGTTCGTGCTCGAGCTCGCGGCACGCTGCGGCGCCGCCCGCGACGACCCGCGCGTCGACCACCTCGTGGACTTCCTACTCGGCCTGCGCGGCGAGAACGGGCTCTGGAAGCACCCGGGCTACCCCGAGCTCACGCGCTGGCTCACATTCGACATCCTCCGCAGCGTCCGCCACCTCGAGGGTGGAGACTGGATCGGCCTCGCGCCGCGGACGGCGTTCCGGGCGTACCCCAAGCGTCGACCGCGCTATTGACGGACGATCTACGGACGGACGGCACTCGCAAGGAACTCCAGCACGAGCTCGGTCAGAGGACGAGCGGTCGGCTGACTCGCTATCAGCATGTCCGTGCCATGGGCGACGCCTGGTAGGAGCTCCAGCTGCTTGGGCTCCTCGGCCCAACGGTGCCATTCCCTGGCCGCGGGGGCCGCGTCGTAGTAGTCGTCGACGGAGGAGACGAAGAGCTTGTGTCCTTCGAGCGCCTGCAGGTTTCGCCGCGAGAAGCTGTAGCCACTCTCGTGATTGACGCCTCCGATCTCGATGAACGCGGACGCCTCGAGGCGCTCCTTCGGGAGGGCATGGAGGGCTGCCATCGCGCCGATGCTCGCCCCCACGACGACGACGCTCGTTCGCTTCTCTGGCGCGGAGGTAGCTCACCGCTCCGACGACGTCGTTCCAGCTGCTTGCGTAGTCGCCGAACCCGGCAGAGCACTCGCGCTCGGGCTCGGGAGTGGTACAGACGCCGCGCCGGTTGTACGCGAGCGCCATGTATCCGCGCTTCGCGAGCTCGCGGGAGAGGGGCGCCCAGTCGGTCAGCGCGTCGCCGGGACGGCCCATGTGGGCGAGGACCACGCCTACGTCGCCGTCGCCGTAGAGTCGTCCGACGAGCTTCACGCCGTCGGCCGCCTCGAACGCCACCTTCTCGGCGGCTCCGGGCGGCGCGTTCGCGTCGTCTCCGCGCGACGTGCCGCAGCCCGACGGAGCAAGAGCAGCCAGCAACGTCACCGCCAGGGCGACCCGGCGGCGGCGGCACGGCGGCGTTCAGGAGACCTGTGCTCGGACGAACGCGACTGCCTGCCTCAAGATCGCGCGCGAGCGGGCGTCGTGGTTGCGGAGATCGAAACCGTGCACACCGCGTGCATGAGTGACAACCTGGACCGTGGCGCCGATCTCCTGCGCACGCTGCTGCAAGGCGTCGATGGCGCCGTTGATGACCTCCGAGTCCAGCCCCGCCTTCGCAGCGAATATCGGCGGTGAGTCGGGCCGAAGCAGTGCCGGGTCTGGCTCGCCGTAGAAGACGAGCGCGCATTCGATGGACCCGTCGCGCAGTGCGACGCCGAGGCCGACGGGCACGCCGCCCGAGAAGCTCGCCACGCAGATCCGTCGTGTGTCGACGCCCAGTGTCTTCCGGTGTCGGCGCACGTAAGCCAGGGCCGACCGCACGTCGCCGCTCACGCCGCGGTGGTTGAACGGGATGCCGGCGAGGCCGTTGGCGGCCAGTAGCTGGCCCCAGCCGACGTAGACACCCCAGTCTTTCGGGCTCGGGTCGGAGGTTGTGCCGTGGACGAGGAGCACGGCCGGCAGTCGCTGATGGGCGCGCGCCCCGCGGGGCCGGTAGACGTCGAGCTCGAGCGCTCGCCCTGCGCGCCGTGCGTAGACGACGTCCTTCTTGACGACGGCACGGTGCATCCCCGGTACTTGCAGCGCGAGGTCCCGGCCGACGGTCGGGTTGCGGTAGCCATCGCCGGCGCCGACTCCGACCAGAAGAGCGATCACGGAGAATGCTGCGAGCCTCGCTCTCACTCCTAGCCTCCCTCGACGGTCGTGTCGATACTACCATTCACTATTGATACGTCAATAATGAAATGTCACTGAAGCACGGGCTCATCGGTCTGCTCGTCCGTGAGGGGCCCCAGACCGGATACCAGATGACGAAAGCGTTCGACCGCTCCGTGAACTACGTGTGGAATGCGCTCCCCGGGCAGATCTATCCCGAGCTCGCACGGCTCGTCGATGCCGGCTGGATCACGCATGCCGGCAGCGGTCCTCGCGGAGCGAAGCGATACGAAGCAACGGACGACGGCGTCGCCGAGCTTCGTCGCTGGATCATCGAGGACGAGCCGACCCGCGCGATCCGCAACGACACGCTGCTACGCGTCTTCTTCGCCTACCTCCTCGACCCGGCAGAGGCCGAGGCGTTTCTGCAGCGTCAAATCGACTTCTACCGAGCGTATCTCGCGGGGCTCGAAAGGTTCCTCGACGAGCCCGCGACGACCCCGTCCGAACGCGCGAGCTTGCTCACTGTCGATGCCGGCGTCCGCCTCACCAAGGCGAGGATCGAGTGGGCCGAGAATGCCATCGAAGAGGTTCGCCGCTGGGAAGCCGCCGCTGACGTCGCCCCGGCGAAGGACCGATCCTAGAACGCTCCCTAGGATGCGCGCGATGGAGCATTGCCGCGCCTGGATCCCGCTCTCCGACGGCGTGCGGCTCGCGGCTCGGCTCTGGCTCCCCGACGAGCAGCCTGCGGCGGCGCTTCTCGAGGCGCTCCCGTACCGGATGGACGACCTGACAGCGTCCTATGCGTCCGAGTACGAGCGGCTCTGCAACGAAGGGGGATTCGCGGTCGCGCGGGTGGATCTCCGCGGTACCGGGTCCTCGGAGGGCCTCGCAGAGGACGAGTACCCGCCGCGGGAGCAGGCCGACCTCGCCGAGGTCATCGCCTGGCTCGCCGCGCAGGACTGGTGCACAGGGCGGGTCGGCATGTACGGGACGTCGTACTCCGGCTTCAACTCCATCCAGCTCGCCATCGAACGGCCGCCCGCGCTCGGCGCGATCTGCGCCATTTACGCCACCGACGACCGCTACACGGACGACGTCCATTACACGGGCGGCGCGTTGCGTGCCATCGACCTCGTCGACTACGTCCTGTACATGGCCGCGCTGACCGTCCTCCCGCCCGTTCCGGCAGTGTTCGGCGACGGCTGGCGCGACGAGTGGCTGCGGAGGATCGAGCGTGCGGAGCCGTGGCTCCTGCGCTGGCTCGAGGAGCAGCTGGACGGCCCCTACTGGCGCCACGGGTCGCTCCGGCCGGGGTACGGGCGCATCGCGTGCCCGACGATGATCGTCGCCGGCTGGGCCGACGGCTACCGCAACAACACGTTTCGGACGTTCGAGGCCCTGGAGTGCCCGAAGCAGCTGCTCGTCGGGCCGTGGAGCCACATGTCGACCGCGACGTCGCTCCCCGGGCCGCACATCGATCTTGTGCCCGAGCTCAGCCGGTGGTTCCGCCGCTGGCTGTGCGACGAGCCGAACGGAGTCGACGAGGAGCCGCCGATTCGCGTGTTCGTGCGCCGCTCGACGAGGCCTGAGCCCGATCTCGCGGAGGTACGCGGACAGTGGCGGGCCGAGCCGGGCTGGCCGATCGCGCGCGCGCGAACACAGATCCTCGCGCCCGATCCGACCGCGGGCAGGGACGAGCTCCCGATCCGCGGCGACGTGGGGGCGAGCGCGTGGATCTCGTGCGCCGGACGTCTCCCCTGGGGGCAGCCGACGGATCAGCGCGAGGACGATGCGCTCTCGCTCGCGTACGAGTGGGGCCCGCTCGACGCGGAGCTCGAGATCCTCGGCTACCCGACGCTGTCCGTGACGGTCGCGTCCTCGGTGCCGGTCGCGTACCTCTCGGCCAGGCTCTGCGACGTCTTCCCCGACGGCACGTCGGCGCTCGTGACCCGCGGCGTCCTGAACCTCGCACAGCGACACTCCTCCACGGAACCCGAGCCGCTGGAGCCCGGCGCGGCGACGCCAGTGCGCTTGGAGCTCGACGCGACGTCCTGGGTCTTCGAAGCAGGGCACCGCATTCGGCTCTCCCTCGCGGGTGCCGACTGGCCGAACGTCTGGCCTCCTCCGAGAGCGGGGACGCTGACCTTCGACCGAAGCGGGCTCGAGCTCTCGCTGCCCGTGGTCGACGGCGATCCGCCGATTTCCGAGCCGCCGTCGTTCACGCCCTCACCGGGGAAGGAGACGCACGGGCCGAGCCTCACCGGCGAGCAGCCGCCTCTCGTCTGGCAGATCGAGCACGACGTGCTCGGGAGGGAGCGGAGGGCCGTCGTGTCGCACGGCTCGAGCTACGACGGCGAAGAGGGCGCGCGGATCGACGAGCGCTACGAGGGAGCCGTCGGCGTCTCGACTGTCGACCCGGGAGTCGCGTGGGCGCGTGCTACGAGCCGCTACGTCATCCACTGGCCGGAGGCCGACTGCGCGACCGAGGCCCGACTCGACGTCCGGTCCGACGCCGACGCGTACCACGTCGTCGTCGAAGTCCTCGCGGAGGAGCTCGCCGACGACGTCACGACCGGGATCGGCCGCCGCGAGCGCCGCTTCGAGCGGACGATCCCCCGCCGGCTGCAGTAGTCGCGGCGGCCGGCGGGTCTCGGTCTACGACTGCTCGGCGAGGATGCACGCGGCCCGGTGTGCACGGGCGCCACGGAGCTCCGGATCGGTTGTCCTGCACGCATCGATCGCGATCGGGCAGCGTGGGTGGAACCTGCAACCCGAGGGGACGTCGATCGGGTTCGATGTCTCGCCGCGCAGGATCTGAGCGGTGTGGCGATTCCGGGGATCCCGCCGCGGCACGACCGAGAGCAGCGCCTTCGTGTACGGGTGACGCGGCCTCTCGATGATCTCGCGCGCAGGGCCCTCCTCGACGATGCGGCCGAGGTACATCACGCAGATGCGATCGGCGAAGCGAGCGGCCGTGGAGAGGTCGTGGGTGATCATCAGGACTCCGAGGCCTCGCTTGCGAAGCTCGTCGAGGATCGCGAGGATCCCGGCCCGGACCGACACGTCGAGCATCGAGACGGGCTCGTCCGCGACGAGGAGGTCCGGCTCGAGGGCGAGGCTCGCCGCGATCGCGACTCGCTGCCGCTGGCCTCCGGAGAGCTCGTGGGGGAACCGATCGACGAAGAGCTCCGCAGGCGAGAGCCCGACGCGCTCGAGCGCGTGGCCGACTGCGACGCGCCTCTCGGCGCGGGTCCCGATCCCGTGGATCACGAGCGGTTCCGCGACGGTCGCCGCGACCCGGAAGCGCGGATCGAGCGACTCGTACGGATCCTGGTAGATGACCTGCATGCGTCTGCGCAGTCGGCGCAGGCTCTTCTGCGACGCGGTGGTCACCTCGGTGCCGTCGAATCGCACGCTGCCCCCCTCGGACTCGACGAGCCGGAGGATCGCCTGCGCAGTCGAGGTCTTGCCGCAGCCCGACTCGCCGACGAGCGCGACCATCTCGCCGCTCGCGACCGTGAGTGAGACCCCGGAGACGGCGTGCACGTGCTGTTGCGGCCGACGCAGTAGCGCACCGCTCAATCCGCGCGGCACCCGGTAGCGGACGACGAGGTCCTCGACCTCGAGCAGCGGGCGGCCGTTGGCGCCGGCAACGGTCACCCCGCGACCGCCAGGGACTCCGCGAAGTGGCAAGCGCTGATGTGACCGTGGCCCACAGTCCTGAGCTCGGGACGCTCGGTGACGCAGCGTGCCTCGGCCCGGTCGCAGCGTGGCGCGAAGGGGCACCCCTCGATCGCGTGGTCCAGCCGGGGCGGGACGCCGGGGATCGAGACCACGTCGTCCCGCGACTCGAGGTCGGGAGTGGCCGCCCACAGCAGGCGGGTGTACGGGTGCCGGGTCTCGTGGTAGAGCGCGTCCGTCGGGCCTTGCTCCACGATCTTGCCGGCGTACATCACCGCGGCGTGCGTGCACGTCTGGGCGACGATGGGCAGGTCGTGCGTGACGAAGACGAGCGCGAGGCCGAGCTCGTCGGACAGGCGGGTGAGGAGCTCCAGGATCTGCGCCTGCACCATCACGTCGAGCGCCGTCGTCGGCTCGTCCGCGAGCAGGATGCGCGGCGAGCAGGCGAGGGCCATTGCGATCGCGGCACGCTGGCGCATGCCGCCGGAGAGCTCGTGTGGGTAGCTCCTCGCACGTTCCGGCCCGATGCCGACGGTTGCGAGCAGCTCACGGACGCGGTCTGACGCGTCCTTTCCGGTCGCCACGCCGTGCAGGTCCAGGGGCTCGGCGATCTGCTCGCCGATGCGCCTCACCGGGTCGAACGCGTTCATCGCTCCCTGGAAGACCATGGCGATGTCCTTCCACCGGTGGGGTGAGACGGTCTGTTCGCCGTGCTCGAGGACGTCGACGCCGTCGAGCATGATCCGGCCGGAGACCGAGGCCGTGGCTGGCAGGAGCCCCATCAGCGCGAGGATCGTGGTCGTCTTGCCGCACCCCGACTCGCCCACCATGCCGAGGCGCGTACCGGCCGCGACGGAGAACGACACGCCTCGTACGGCATGCAGCGTGCGACCGCCGGACAGGTCGAACCAGACATTGAGACTCTCGACCTCGAGCAGCGCCGGGTTCATGGCTCTTGGCGCTCGGGGCGGGGCAGCACCCGGAAGCGACGCACCGACAGGTGCCCAGTGCGCAGGCGGGGGTTGAGCGCGTCCTCCATCGCCTGCCCGAGGATCGTGCATGCCAGCACGACGAGCATCACGCAGATCCCGGGCGGGATGATCGCCCACCACGCCTCGTTGATCATCGCGTCGTCCTTGAAGGCGTTCTCGATCAGGCGACCCCACGAGATCGCGCTCGGATCGCCGAGCCCGAGGAACGTGATGAACGTCTCCGCAAAGATCGCATAGGCGATCAGCAGCACGGTGTTCGCGATCAGGAGCGGCGTCACCTGTGGCAGGACGTGGCGCAGGATCAGGCGGGAGTTGCCGGCGCCGAGCGCACGGGCGCGCTGTACGTAGACGCGCTCGCGGACGCTCTTCGTCTGCGCGCGCAGCAGCCGCGCCGTGAACGTCCAGTAGATGATCCCGATGATCACCACGATGTTCCACGTGCTCCGGCCGAACAGCGCTGCGATGACGATCATCAGCGGGATGTCGGGGATGACGAGGAAGTAGTCGGTGAGACGCATGAGCACGACGTCGGTTCTGCCGCCGAAGAAGCCGGAGAGGATGCCGACGGTGCCACCGATCAGCGCGGAGATCGCGGCTGCCGCGAAGCCAATGAGCAGCGAGACCCGCGCTCCGGCGACGAGCATCGAGACCATGCTCGCGCCGCCGCCGTCGGTGCCGAGGGGAAACTCGCGGCTCGGCGGCTCGAACACCTCGCCCACCTGCGCCTTCGGGTCGCCTTCGATCAGGAGCGGTCCCGTGACCGCCAGGAAGACGAAGAACGCAAGCACCCCCAGTGCGATCATCGCCGTGGAGTTGCGGAGGATCGGCGAGGCGAGCGCTCGGACCGCGAGCGAGCGGGTCGGGGGCGCCGCATCGGCAGGCGGCGCGCCGGTCTGAACGGGGCTCATTCCGTCACCCGCGGGTCCAGCCTGAAGTAGAGGAGGTCGGCGACGAGGTTGAACAGGATCACGGACAGGGTGAGCAACAGGAACGCCGCCTGGAGAACGGGGTAGTCTCGCTGGTCGATCGCCTCGACGATCAGGAGACCGATGCCCGGGTACGAGAAGACGTACTCGATGGTGATCGCTCCGCCGATGATGAACCCGAGGGACAGGGCGACGAGCGTGATCACCGGCAGCATCGCGTTGCGGAATCCGTGCTTCCAGACCGTCGCCCAGTTCGAGAGGCCCTTCGCCCGCGAGGTGAGGATGTAGTCCTCGCCGAGCGTCTCGAGCATCGCCGAGCGGACGATGAGCGTGTACTGGCCGAAGACCACGAGGCCGAGGGTGAGCGCCGGCAGGATCATGTGCTCCAACCGGTCGACGAGGACGTCGAAGGCGGACGGGTCGCTGAGGATGCCGAGCGTCGGGTCCTTCACCCCCGACGTCGGTAACCCGAGCCAGCCCGCGACGAACAGGACGATCACGAGTCCGAGCCACTGCGGCGGCATCGAGTAGAAGCCGAGGCCGCCCCAGAGCGCCCCCTTGTCCGCTGCCGTGCCGCGCCGCCAGGCGGCGATCACCCCCGTCGCGATTCCGAACACGATCGCGAAGAGCGTCCCGAGCGCGACCATCGGAACGGTGTTCTTGAGCGGCTCCCAGAGAATGGACCTGACCGGCTCCTGGGTGCGCAGCGAGCGGCCCATGTCGCCCTGCGCGAGGTCGACGAGGTAGATCTTGTACTGCTCCCACTTCGACTTGTCGAGCCCCAGCTCGCGCCGCTGGAAGTCCTTGAAGTCCTGCGAGCACCCCCGGCAACGCAGTGCGGAGACCGCGTCGCCCGAGAGCGAGCGGAAGAGGACGAAGTTCAGCGTGACCGCGACGAACACGGTCCCGACCGCGAACAGCACCCTCTTGACGACGTAGTCCGTGCTGCGCATGTCGTCTCGAGGGCGCTGCTCGCGATCGTCAGCGAGCTAACTCAGCTCAGCGTCCCTTCCGCGGGCTCGTGTAGTACGTCTTCGAGAACGCGTTCAGGGGGTTCCTGAAGCCCGTCCACTTCGTCGAGGTCGCGTCCAGCGCTACGTGGTTGGTGAGCTGGGTGTAGACGAAGGCGTCGTAGACCATCTTCTGCATCTTGTAGATGATCGCCCGCCGCTTGGCCGGACTGACCGTCACGCCCTGCTGCTCGTAGAGCTTGTCGTAGGCGGGGTTGTCCCATCCGGTGTCGCTCCACGAGCACCATTGGCCCTTCGTCACGACGGAGAGCTGGAAGTCCGGCTCGGGACCGGCGATCCAGTCCCACATCGCGATGTCGAACTTCGAGTAGCCGATGTTCTTCGACCCGTCGCACTTCGCGTCGGTCTCGATCGCATACGTCGCGGTGGAGTCCCCGCCGACATGCTGCGTCACCTTGACGCCGAGCTTCGCGAAGCCCTCCTGCACGATCTCGAACATGCGGTTGATGTTGAAGTCGGTCGAGGTCGGGGTGACGATCTCGTACCGCATCGGATGCGCTTCCTGCGCGTACTTGCCGCTCGTGGCAGGGGCGACGCGAGTGCCGTCCGAGCCGCGCCTGTAGCCGAGGCTATCGAGCGCCTTGTTCGCGGCTCCGCAGTTGTACCGCGTCGGCCCCAGGTTCGGGTTCTCGAGCGGCGAGATGTGCCCGACGAGGCTCTCGACCTTCGTCGCGTACCCGCTGAACACGACCTGGATCATCTTGTCGCGGTTGACGCACATCGAGAGCGCCTTCTTCACGCGCGGGTCGAGGAGCTCGCGGTTCTTGAGCTTCCGTTGGTTCGCGTTCCAGGTGATGTTCGTGATCTCCCCGCCGGGCCACTCGTTGACCTTCACGCCCTTGCTCTTCTTGACCGCCCTCACGGCGTTGAAGGGCACCTGGTCGATCCAGTCGAGGTTGCCTTGCCGCAGCTCGGCGATCATCGAGTCGGAGTTCGTGTAGTACGTGAGCGCGACCGCATCGGCGTTCGACTTCGGCCCGTAGAAGTTCGGGGCCGGGATGAACACGGTCGTGCCCTTCTTCTCGTACTGCTTGATCGTGTAGGCGCCGCCCGTGACCATCGGGAGCTTCCCCTCGGGCCGGTACGTCTTGAGCGCCTTACCGCCCTTCTGCTTCTTCTCGTACGGCTCCCACACGTGCCGCGGAAGGATCGGGAATCCCGCGATGAGCCAGAGCGCGTTCCCGATCGGGGCCTCGTAGCGGATGACGAGCGTGGTCGGATTCGGCGCGGTGGCCCGCTTCGCGTGGTTGAGCGCCGCGGCCTGCACGGCGGTCGCGCCGTCCGCGTACTTGATCGTCGTGTTGATCGTCCACGCCGCGTCGGCGGCCGTCATCCGCTTGCCGTCGGACCACTTCGTGTTCGGACGGAGCTTGAACGTCCAGGTCTTGCCGCCGTTGGACGGCTTCCAGGACTTCGCCCAGTCGCCGGCGATGTAGTACCCCTCCGAGTTCGAATAATCGGTCTGGACGAGCAGCGGGTAGACCATGACCATCGCGTTCAGGCCCTGGCCCTCGATGTAGTTCCACGGATTGAACGAGTCGATGTAGCTCGTCGTTCCGATTCGCAGGATCCCGCTGCCGCCGGCCTCCGCGTCGACTCCCGCAGCCTTTGCCGCGCCTCCGCTCGAGCCGGCCCAGCCCACGGCGCTCGCGGCGACCAGTGCGGTCGCCACCAGGACGATCATCAGACGTCTCACCAGGCCTCTGTTCATGTCTCCTCCGCCTTCTAGATTTGTGCCCGCACGGTTTGACGACACCGACGTCATCGAAGTTGCGTCGAGCGGCGATTATCCATCGTGGTCACAGCATGTGCCAGTCGAGGAAGCGCTCGAGGCGGCGGTAGAAGTCGATCTGCGGGCCGGCGCGCAGGAGCCCGTGGGCCTCGGTCGGGTACGTCACGTACTCGTACGTCTTGTCGAGCCGCTCCAGTTCGGCGACGAGCTCCTCCGACTGCTTCGGGTGAACGCGCTCGTCCTTCTCGCCGTGCGCGACGAGGATCGGCACTTGTACGTTCTCGAGCCGGCGCACCGCCGACCCCGCCTCGTATACCTCGCGCGACTCCGCCGGTCCCCCCGCGAGGTTCTCGAGCGCCTCGAGCACCCCGCCGCGATCGCCCTGCGACCACGACGTGAAGAGGTCGCAGTCGCCGTACTTGCAGACCGCGCAGCGGAAGCGGTGCTCCGGGTCGTCGGTGACCGCGAGCAGCGCGATGAACGAGCCCCAGCTCGCACCGAATATGGCCAACCGCTCGCCGTCGACCCATTCGAGCGTGCGCAGGTAGTCCGCGGCCGCGAGGCAGTCCTTCGTGTCGTCGACACCGATCCGGCCGTGGAGCAGCCGCTCGAAGTCGCAGCCGTAGCCGGTCGAGCCGCGGTAGTTCGGCGCGATCCACGCGTAGCCCTTGTCCACGAAGTACTGCGCATGCCCGTCCCACTCGTCGCCGTACGCGGCGATCGGACCGCCGTGCGGGTACACGACCGCGGGTGCCGGCTCCTCGGGGCTCGCGTCGGGAGGACGGAAGAGATACGCGTTCACCTCGACGCCGTCGAACGACCGGTACGAGATCTCCTCGGGAACGACGTGCGGGGCTCGGCCGACCGCGAGCGGCCTGGGCGCGAGGAGCGTCTCGGAGGGCGAGCCGGGCGCGACGCGCCGGAGCTCGGGCGCCGTCGCCTGGTCTTCGTACGTTGCGACGATCCGACCGTCGGCGGTCCAGTGCGGAACGCCCCAGCAGCCTCCCGGCGCGAGCTCGGCCACTCCGCCCGAAGCGGCGTCCACGACGACGAGGTCGTACCGGCCGTTGCGGCCGCGCGCGGCGACGAGGCTCGAGCCGTCCGGATGCCAGCGGTACTCGAAGAAGTCCGCCTCTGCGCTCGTGAGCTTTCGCGCGCCGACCCCGTCCGCGCCGACGAGGTGGAGCTCGTACCAGCCCGAGCTCTCGGAGGAGTACGCGACCAGGTTCCCAGCGGGCGACCACTCGGGCGAGCGGTCGTGGATGCTCGCGGCTCCGGAAAGCGCACGCGCCTCGCCGCTCTCGACCGAGACGACGCGGATGTCGCTCCGGTTCAGGTCGGCCCGCGGCTGGAAGGTGTATGCGATCGACGAGCGATCCGGCGAGACGACGGCCTGGCCTTCCTCACCGAGCGGGTCGAGCGAGCCGTGCTCGCGGACGAGACGGCGCGGCCACGGGTCGTGGATGTCCGCGACCGCGAGGCGCGAGCTGTTCTCCCGCCCGACGGAGACGATCAGCGTGTCGTCGTCGAGCCAGACCGGGCTCCCGGCCTCGAGTAGCCGCTTGGGCGGGCCTCCTTCGAGCGGCACGAGCCAGATCGCTCCCTGATCGGCATACGCGACGGTACCCCCGTCGGGCGAGACCGCGGGCGTCGTGTCCTCCCAGAACGGCATCGGGTCGCGACCCGTCGTCAGGCGGCGCGGCAATCCGCCTGGCAACTGATCGTTACCAACGGATTCGCCTCGCTCGAGGTCGAGCGTCCAGAGGTCGGACGTGTCGCGGTCCTGGATGAAGACGAGCGTCCGCCCGTTGGGGGCGAGGGTGATGCTTCTCGGCCGCTCGGTGGCGGCGATCGCCTCCAGCCGCCAGTGGGGAGGCGGGTGCGACTCGCGCTTCGTCGGCGTCGGCACGCCGCCGTACTTCTCCTTGCCGATCCACACCTCGAGCGGCTCCGGCACCTACGCTGCGCTCCCCTCCTCGATTCCCTCGAGCGCCGCAAGCACGAGGCTCCCGAGCGCGTCGAGATCGTAACCCCCTTCCTGCACGACGACGGTCGGCAAGACGAGCCTCCCGAGCACGCGGCCGCCCTCCCGGAATCCCGCGCCGGTCACGCGGAGCGGGCTCGTCGGATCGGCCTCGGCTGCGTCCACGCCGAGCGCGACGACGATCGCATCGGCCTGGCCTGCCCACTCCGCGAGGCGCGCGACTGCCGCGACCCACTCCGCGTCGCCGGCGCCCGGCTCGAGCGGGAGGTTCAGGTTCGTCGCCGTGCTCTCGGTCTCGAAGCCGAGGAAGTGCGGGAACCAGCCTGCCCGCGGATCGACGTGTACCGAGGAGGTCAGTACGTCGCCGCGGTCCCAGAAGATCGCCTGCGCGCCATTGCCCTGGTGCGCATCGACGTCAACGATCGCGACCGTCGCGAAGCCCCGGTCGCGAAGTTGCTGGGCGGCGACCGCTGAGTTGTTCAGGTAGCAGCTTCCGCCGTGCGCGGTGCGCGTCACGTGATGACCCGGCGGGCGCGTGCATGCGTACGCAATCGGCGTGCCGCTCGCGACGAGGTCGGCCGCGGTCAGCGCCACGTCCACCGCCGCGCGCGCCGCAGTCCACGTCCCGGCACCGATGGGCGTCATCGTGTCGAACGCGTACAGCCCCGCCCGGGCGGACATCGCCTCCGGCACCGATGGCTCCTGGCCGGCGAGCAGCCCGGGGTGAGGGAAGAGGTAGGGAACGACGCGGTCCTGGCCGGGATCATCGGGGTACCCGGCGGCCTGCCAGAGGCTCCACGCTTCTCGGAGGTAGGCGACGAGCCCCTCGTCGTGGACGGCATGGAGCGCCGCATCGTCGTGCGCCTCGGCCTCGACGACCGTTGCACCCGCCTGCACGAGCGTCTCGCGAATCGTGAGCGCGCGCTCGGGGCCCTCGTTCCCCGGGTCGGGAAGGCCGATCCAGACCTCGCCGCCCGGCTCGTGGAGCAGGCAGTCGTCGCTCCACACGACCGGAAGCGCGAGCGGCACGCGCGCGACGATATCCCTTGTACGCTCGCCCGGTGACCGCTCCTGAGCCTCGGGGACCGCGCCTGCGCGAGCTCGGTCTCCGGATCGGGAGCTTCGAGACGGGCGCGTGGAACGCCATCACGGACGTTCCCGGCGTCCTCGTCGGTCACGCGACCGTCTGGCGCGACGAGCCCCACCCGCCGGAGGGCCGCGGCGTGGGGCGCAGCGGAGTCACCGCGATCGTGCCCGCCGATCCCGCGACACTCGTCGCGCGTCCGGTGCCGGCCGGGACCGACGTCCTGAACGGCGCCGGCGAGCTGACGAGCTCGATCGCAATCCGGGAATGGGGGGTGATCGAGACGCCGGTGTACCTGACCGCGACGATGTCGGTCGGGCGCGTCTACGACGGTGCCGTCCGGGCGTCGATCGCCGCCGATCCGCTGGTCGGCGTGGAGAACTTCGTCATCCCGGTCGTCGGCGAGTGCGACGACGGCTGGCTCTCGGAGGCACGCGTCGTCCAGGTCGAGATCGCGGACGTGGAAGCTGCGCTCTCACAGGCGACGGGCGGCGTCCCCGGCGAGGGTGCAGTGGGCGCGGGGACGGGCATGGTCGCGTTCGGGTACAAGGCCGGCATCGGCACCGCGAGCCGGTCGCTGCCGGGCCTGGACGCGACGCTCGGCGTCCTCGTGCTCGCGAACTTCGGCGTCCGCCGCGATCTCGTCGTGGACGGGGTACCGGTGGGAGCCGCGCTCGGCGGCAAGGGTGCGCGCGAGAGCGGCGACGGCAGCTGCATCGTGGTCGTCGCCACCGATGCGGAGCTCGGGCCGCACGAGCTGACCCGGATTGCGCGCCGCTGCGGCCTCGGCCTCGCACGCACGGGGTCGGTGGCATACGACGGGAGCGGCGAGATCTTCCTCGCGCTCTCGACGGGCGGCCGCATCGACCGGGAGGCGGGCGGCGCACGTGCGGTCGCCTCACCCCGCGCACTCAACGAGCTTTTCGCCGCGACCGTCGAAGCGACGGAGGAAGCGGTCCTGAACGCGCTCTGGGCGGCACCCGACGTCGTAGGACGCGAAGGCCGCCTCGCGTCCGGGATCCCACACCACGACGTGCTCGAACTACTTCGCGCGCATCAGCGCATCGACTGACGGGTGCGTTTGTGGCATGTGTCGAAATATCCGCACGCTCCACAACTTCGAGCCGCCGGCCAGCGAGGGCGAAGTGCAGGCCGCCGCGCTCCAGTGCCCCCGGCCGGAATCGAACCAGCGCACGCGGTTTAGGAAACCGCTGCTCTATCCACTGAGCTACGGGGGCGCGTCGCTGAGGGTAGCCGGGATGGGCCGCTTCGAGAGAAGACCGCGGCGAGGTCTTGTCGAGGTCACGAACCATCGTACGGGCTGCTTTCATCGTGAACGTGGAGAGGGCGGCCAATCGGCCGCCCTCTCGTTGTCGTATCGGTGACTTGTCCTATCGCGGAAACGGACAGCCCAGCTCGTTCGACGCCGCGAGGGTGTTGAACAGCGTGGTGTCCGTCGCTCCGGTGTTGATGAAGGTCGGTCCAAGCGTCGGACAGTTGAGTCCGTCGTGAACCCGTTGCTGAGGCCCGCGGCGGAGTTCAAGTACGCCGCGATCAACATTCGGGCCGTCTTCTGCACGAGATTCGATCCACCACCGGTGCCGACGATCTGGATCATCGTCTTCCCGTCGAGGCTCGGATGCGGCGTGAAGAAGTCTGTTGAACAGTGTCGAGTGGATGAACGGATTGGTGCCCGTCGCCCCGTCCGCCAGTCCAGTCGGGGTCGCTCGGGAACGTGTTCCACATGTCGGCGCCGACACCGCCTGACCAGAAGCCCGGCGTGCAGCCCTGACCAGGCGCGACCGTGGTGAAGCACTCGGTGGTCGCGTTGGTGTGCGAGCTCGCGAGATAGAAGCTGTCTCCCGAGTACTCGGCCCGCCAGCAGTACTTGCCGATCGTCAGCGTGTTGTCGGTCGACTCCGACTGGGCCACACCAGCAGGTTCAGATCCTCACCAGCAGCCGGCGTCCCGATCTGGTCACCACCGGCCGAACAGTCACCGCCGTTCGCGGTCACCGTCGCCGGCTGGCAGAGGAAGAACTTGACCGTCCCGGTCGGCACCGGCCCACCGGCGATCCCGGTGACCGTCGCCGAGTCAGACACGGACGTGCCCGGCACCACGTTGCCACCGGTCGGCGTCGCCGTCGTGACCGTCGTGGAAGGCTGCTTCACCGTGGTGAAGCACTCGGTGGTCGCGTTGGTGTGCGAGCTCGCGAGATAGAAGCTGTCTCCCGAGTACTCGGCCCGCCAGCAGTACTTGCCGATCGTCAGCGTGTTGTCGGTCGACTCCGACTGGGCCACACCAGCGGCGTTCAGATCCTCACCAGCAGCCGGCGTCCCGATCTGGTCACCACCGGCCGAACAGTCACCGCCGTTCGCGGTCACCGTCGCCGGCTGGCAGAGGAAGAACTTGACCGTCCCGGTCGGCACCGGCCCACCGGCGATCCCGGTGACCGTCGCCGAGTCAGACACGGACGTGCCCGGCACCACGTTGCCACCGGTCGGCGTCGCCGTCGTGACCGTCGTCGAAGGCTGCTTCACGGTGGTGAAGCACTCGGTGGTCGCGTTGGTGTGCGAGCTCGGGTCGATAGAAGCTGTCTCCCGAGTACTCGGCCCGCCAGCAGTACTTGCCGATCGTCAGCGTGTTGTCGGTCGACTCCGACTGGGCCACACCAGCGGCGTTCAGATCCTCACCAGCAGCCGGCGTCCCGATCTGGTCACCACCGGCCGAACAGTCACCGCCGTTCGCGGTCACCGTCGCCGGCTGGCAGAGGAAGAACTTGACCGTCCCGGTCGGCACCGGCCCACCGGCGATCCCGGTGACCGTCGCCGAGTCAGACACGGACGTGCCCGGCACCACGTTGCCACCGGTCGGCGTCGCCGTCGTGACCGTCGTCGAAGGCTGCTTCACCGTGGTGAAGCACTCGGTGGTCGCGTTGGTGTGCGAGCTCGCGAGATAGAAGCTGTCTCCCGAGTACTCGGCCCGCCAGCAGTACTTGCCGATCGCCAGCGTGTTGTCGGTCGACTCCGACTGGGCCACACCAGCAGGTTCAGATCCTCACCAGCAGCCGGCGTCCCGATCTGGTCACCACCGGCCGAACAGTCACCGCCGTTCGCGGTCACCGTCGCCGGCTGGCAGAGGAAGAACTTGACCGTCCCGGTCGGCACCGGCCCACCGGCGATCCCGGTGACCGTCGCCGAGTCAGACACGGACGTGCCCGGCACCACGTTGCCACCGGTCGGCGTCGCCGTCGTGACCGTCGTGCGAAGGCTGCTTCACCGTGGTGAAGCACTCGGTGGTCGCGTTGGTGTGCGAGCTCGCGAGATAGAAGCTGTCTCCCGAGTACTCGGCCCGCCAGCAGTACTTGCCGATCGCCAGCGTGTTGTCGGTCGACTCCGACTGGGCCACACCAGCAGGTTCAGATCCTCACCAGCAGCCGGCGTCCCGATCTGGTCACCACCGGCCGAACAGTCACCGCCGTTCGCGGTCACCGTCGCCGGCTGGCAGAGGAAGAACTTGACCGTCCCGGTCGGCACCGGCCCACCGGCGATCCCGGTGACCGTCGCCGAGTCAGACACGGACGTGCCCGGCACCACGTTGCCACCGGTCGGCGTCGCCGTCGTGACCGTCGTCCGAAGGCTGCTTCACGGTGGTGAAGCACTCGGTGGTCGCGTTGGTGTGCGAGCTCGGGAGATAGAAGCTGTCTCCCGAGTACTCGGCCCGCCAGCAGTACTTGCCGATCGCCAGCGTGTTGTCGGTCGACTCCGACTGGGCCACACCAAGCAGCGTTCAGATCCTCACCAGCAGCCGGCGTCCCGATCTGGTCACCACCGGCCGAACAGTCACCGCCGTTCGCGGTCACCGTCGCCGGCTGGCAGAGGAAGAACTTGACCGTCCCGGTCGGCACCGGCCCACCGGCGATCCCGGTGACCGTCGCCGAGTCAGACACGGACGTGCCCGGCACCACGTTGCCACCCGTCGGCGACGACGTCGTCGCCGTCGACGAAGGCGCCTTCTGGAAGTTGCCGAAGTCGTTGCCCGTGAAGTCGGCGTGGGCGTCCCATGTGTGTTGGTAGAAGCAGTTGGGTGCGGGCTGCTTGCAGATCCACGTGCCGGGCGTCGGCGCGCTCTGCGAGGTCCTCACGCACCTTCCACGTGCCCGGCGGGATCGGCTGGATCAGATAGGCGCCGGTCGAGTCCGTTAGATCGAAGGGCTCACCGATGTCCGCCACCCCGTTGTCGTTCAGGTCGACGAAGATCTTCCAGTTCTCGAGCCCCGGCTCGCCCGCATTGCGAACGCCGTTGCCGTTCAGGTCGTTGTACTTGACGCCGGCCTTGGAGCCGTCGTACTCGGCGACGCCCCACTCCTCGAAGCCGCCGTTGTCGGGGGCCGTAGAGCTCTCGTCGGTCACACCCCAGATCGTCCAGAGGACGAGATACGTCGCGCAGCCCGCAGCCTGCCCGTATGTGCAGTACGGAAAGCCCGGGACGTTCTGGAAAATCGAGTCCGGCACGAGCAGCCGGTAGTCACCCTTCCCGCTACCCGAACCGACATTCGAGCTCATCAGGATCGTGTTGTTGCCCCCAGCGTCCAGCTCGTAGCGCTTGTCAGGCACCGCTCGGCGAACCCGGGGTGGGCTCGACATAACCCGTGATCGACGCGTTGAGCGTGAGCCAGAGCTCGACCTCGTTCAGGTTGATATTCGGCGCCGAGTCGCTCTGGTTGATGTCCGTGATCAGCTCGCGGTAGAGCGTCCCGTTTCTCGCGATCGTCGGGATGCCGCTCAGCAGGATGCTGTGCGTGAACGCGCCTCCCTTCGCGTCGAACGTAGGCGGCGCGTCGGTGTTGAATCCCCGCTCCGAGAACGGCGGGACGGAGTTGTTGTCGCTCTGCGTGCGCAGGAACGAGTCGAAGACGCCGCTGCCTGACGCGTCGGTGGGCAGGATCGGCTCGTAGATCGCGTTTCCGATTGTGGCGCTCGATGGTGATGGCGTCGCGAGGTTGAAGAACGCCGCCAGAGCTGTTGTCGTGAATACGCCAGCGAACAGACACACCGCCGCTACGGCGATCACATGTCGCCGGCGTGTTCGCGTGGCCGATGTATGAAGCCTTCGAACCCGTTCTGTCATACGTCTAACCCTCCCCTTCGGGGCGGGTCACATAGAAAGACGGGCACGCCGAACGACGACCGCCCAGCTCCCGTTGTTTCCCCCATCCTCGCCCCAGTCGATTGGTATAGCCATACCGGCCGCCCGGTAAGCCGCTGACCAGCGTATGACTATTCCAGCCTTCCTGTCAAGCTGCGCGGCGCCGCGCGCCGTGACGAAGGACGCGGTTCGGGGGTGGGGTGGCAGGGGCGAGAATCGAACCCGCGCATGCGATTTTAGGAAGCCGCTGCTCTATCCGTTGAGCTACGGGGGGCGCTCTAGATGTCGAGTCGGCCCGCGAGCCTCGCGGCGTACCAGTCCTCCCAGCGCTCGTCCGGGCCTGCGGCGGTGAACTCGCGGTCGAGCTCGACGAGCGCGTGCACGAGATGGCTTCGTACCGGCCGCGCGCCAAGGAGCTCAGGCAGCTCGGAGAGGTCGAGCAGCCAGTCGGCGTACCACGACGCCCAGTCGGGGTCGTCGCCGTCGGTGATGCGGTAGACGACATGGTGCGTCTCCGCTGCCTCGTGCAGCAGCTCGGCGATTCGGCGCACTGAGCCGGGCTCCACGCGCCCAGCGTAGTGGGCCAGCGTAGTGGGCCAGCGTAGTAGCAGTTAAGAACCTGCTGAGGCGCCGCTCGCGGCGGCGGAAGCGACAACAGCGGAAGGTACGATCCTGTGCATGCTCCCGTTTCTCGTTGCCTTCATCATCCCCATGGGTATCGGCCTCTGGGCCCAGCACCGGGTGAAGAGCACGTTCGCGAAGAACCTCGAGGTACCCGTGTCGCACGGGATGACCGGTGCGCAGGTCGCGCGCCGCGTCCTCGACGCGAACGGGCTCGACGAGGTCCCGGTCGAGGAGACCCCCGGAACCCTGTCGGATCACTACGACCCGCGGAACCGGTCGGTGCATCTCTCGCCCGAGGTCTTCCACGGACGCTCGATCTCGTCGACTGCCGTGGGGTCGCACGAGACTCGGCCACGCGATCCAGCATGCGCAGGCGTACGCGTTCTTCCGCTTCCGCAGCGCGATGTTCCCCGCCGTCCAGTTCGCATCGAACATCTGGGTGCTGTTCCTGCTCGGCGGCATCTTCTTCCAGGTCACGCAGTTCATCGTCCTCGCCGTCGCGCTGTACTCGATCGCGGTTCTCTTCCAGATCGTCACGCTCCCGGTGGAGTTCGACGCCTCGAGACGCGCCAAGCAGCAGCTCAGCGACCTCGGGCTCGTCCCGGCGACCGAGGCCGGCGGTGTCAACAGCGTCCTCAAGGCAGCCGCGTGGACTTACGTCGCGGGCGCCCTGGCGGCGATCGCGATCCTGCTCTACTACCTCTCGCTGCTCTCGAACCGTTAGCGGTCGGGGACTGCGGTGATCACGGGGTCGGGTCCTCGGGCCCGACCCCATTCTCTATCTCTTACCGCTCGCGCGGCACCCAGCTGAACCAGCGGAGCGCGACGACGAAGCCGCCCACGCCCCAGGCGGCGACGACCGCGAGCGACTGCGGATCGGCGAAGAGCGAGTCGCCGTCGAGATAGATGCCGTACACGATGTCGAGGAAGTACGTGAGCGGCAGCACGTCGGCGATCGCCTGCAGGAACGCGGGATAGTCGCCGGTCGGTCCGAAAGAGCCGGAGAGGAACGCCATCGGGAGCGCGACGACGTTGACCACGGCCGACGCGCCCTCGGCAGAGCGGATCAGGGACGCCGCCCCCACGCCGAGCCCGGCGAAGCAGAGGGAGCCGAGGAGGATCGCACCCGCGAACCCGAGCTCGTTCTCCGGCATGCTCGCGTCGAAGATCAGGCCGCCGAGCGCAAGCAGCGCGACCGACTGGAGTGCGAAGACGATGAGCGTGGAGAGGAGCACCGCCGCGAGGTACGTCCACGCGGGCAGCGGCGTCGAGCGCACGCGCTTGAGGATCCCCAGCTCGCGCCGGCCGACGAGGATGATCGCCAGGCCGACGAAGGCGGTCGTGAGCGCCCCGTAGCCGAAGAGGCCCGCGAGCAGGTAGTCCCCGGCGGAAATGCCGTCGATATCGCCCGAGTACAGCGAGCCGAGCAGCACGTAGAGGAGGAGCGGGAAGATGAAGATGAAGACCGCCCCCTCGCGGTTGCGCCAGAAGGTGCGCTGCTCGTACGTCAGCTGATGGGCGAGAAGGCTCATGACGACTCGCTCTTCTCGTCCCGGACGAGCTCGAGATAGACGTCCTCGAGCGTCGGTCGTCTCACCTCGAGCTCGGCCAGCTCCTCGCCCGCCGCGAGCGCGCCCGCCGTCAGCTCGTGGAGGACGCGTGTCGGCTCCTCGGTCTCGATCACGACCGGCTGGCCGTCGCGCCGGTACCGGATCTCCGTCACGGCCGTCGCGCCGATCAGCTCCCCGGGCGTACCGCTCGCGACGATGCGCCCCTCCCTGATCACGGCCACGCGATCGGCGAGCTGCTGCGCCTCGTCGAGGTAGTGCGTCGTCAACAGGATCGTCTTCCCGAGCGCGCGCAGGGAGCGGATCGTCTCCCAGGCCGCGCGGCGGGCGGCGGGGTCGAAGCCGGTCGTCGGCTCGTCGAGGAACACGAGATCGGGATCGCCGACGAGCGCGACGCCCAGGTCGAGCCGCCGCTTCTGGCCGCCCGACAGCGTCTTCACGCGCGCGTCTCGTTTCTCGTCGAGCCCGACCAGGTCGACCACCTCGTCGACGTCGCGTGGCCGCTCGTAGTAGCCGGCGAACATCTGGTGGGTCTCCCTCACGCTGAGCAGCGGGTGGAACTCGGACTGCTGGAGCACGACGCCGATCCGCTGGCGCAGCGCCCGCGGCGCGCCGGACGGGTCGACGCCGAGGACCGTGACCTCGCCGCCGTCACGACGTCGGTACCCCTCGAGGATCTCGACCGTCGTCGTCTTGCCTGCGCCGTTCGGGCCGAGGAGCCCGAAGACCTCGCCCTCCCCGACCTCGAAGCTCACGCCGCGGAGCGCCTCGAGCCCGTCGTAGGACTTCGTGAGCTCACTGACGACGATCGCATCGGACATATCAGATCGATATATTATGATGTATCAGTACGATATGTCAATGGGCGAAGTGTCATGCTGAGCGCGACCGGCCGCGTCATTCTCGGGCTTCTCAAGTGGGAGCCTCGTACGGGCTATGACATCAAGCGCGTCACGGACTTCTCGACGCGCTTCTTCTGGCGCGCGAGCTACGGCCAGATCTATCCGGAGCTCCGGTCGTTGGAGCGCACCGGCCTCGTTGTCGCCCGCGACGAGCCGTACGGTCGCCGCCGTCGCCGGGTGTACGAGCTGACAGCTGCCGGGGAGCAGGCGCTCCTCGAATGGCTCGCCGGCACCGACGACGTCTACGACATGCGTGACGAGGGGCTCCTCCGGCTCTTCTTCGGCGAGCTCGTGTCCCAGGACGAGCTGCTCCAGCTCGTCCGCCGGAGGCGTAGGTGGTTCTCCGACGCAGGACAGCGCTTCCTCCAGATCTCCGAGGAGCTCGGACCGATCGAGGGGCCGAGCGCCGAGGTCCTCCGCTACGGGCTCGATCTCATGGCCTGGAGCGCCGCCTGGTGGGCCGAGCTCGAGACGCGGATCCTCGAGACCGCGCCCTCCGTGCCTCACTCCGACGTCTGATCCTCGTCGAGCTCGACCTCGACGGCCCCGCCCGTCGGGAAGCCCGGGTCGGAGCCCGTCAGCGCGATCGCGATCTCGGAGCAGTCCGGCTGGTGGCCGACGGCCGCGACCGGCTCGCTCATGCCATCGAGCGTCTCGCGCAGGAGCTCGAGCGTCGCGCCGGGAGCGAGGCGGTCGTCGATGCGGAGCTCCGCCGAGGTCGCGTCCGCGATCGCCTGAGCCGTCTGGCGGGCGCGCAGGAGCGGGCTCGAGACGACGACTCGCGGCGGGGTCTCGTGGCCGGCGAGTCGCTCCGCGAGTGCGCGGGCCTCGTCTTGTCCCCGCGCCGAGAGTGGGCGCAGCTCGTCGGGGTCGCCGGGGTCGGAGTGCGCGTGACGGACGAGGAAGACGCGCATCGCGCGCGAGGATAACGGAGTGATGACAGTACGCTGACGGCCATGGCGGGGCATCGGTACGTCGTCGTGGACGTCTTCACCGAGCGCGCACTCGAAGGCAACCAGCTCGCCGTCTTCACCGATGCGCGCGGCCTCGACGACGAGACCATGCAGGCGCTCGCGCTCGAGATCGGGTTCTCGGAGACGACGTTCGTGCTTCCGCCCGAGCAGGGCGGCACGGTCCGCGTTCGCATCTTCACGCCCTGGAGCGAGCTCCCCTTCGCGGGTCATCCGATTCTCGGGACGGCCTGGGTGCTCGCGCCAGCCCTCCAGCGTGCGGTGGTCGAGCTCGAGACGAAAGCGGGTCTCGTGCCGGTCGAGCTCGAGCGCGACGAGTCGGGGAGCATCGTCTTCGGCCGCATGGAGCAGCCCCTGCCGCGTGTCGAGCCGTACCCCGAGCCGGAGGCGTTGCTCGCCGCGCTCGGGATCGAGGCGCTCGCTCATGCCAGTCGAGCGCTACGACAACGGCGTGCAGCACACCTTCGTCGCACTCGGAGCGGAGGCGGAGGTGGCCGCGCTTCGGCCCGACCACTCTGCGCTGGCGGAGCTTCGAGTCATGGCGAACTGCATTGCAGGCTCGGGCGCGCGTTGGAAGACGCGGATGTTCGCGGCCTTCGCAGGAGTCGACGAAGATCCCGCGACCGGGTCGGCCGCCGGCCCGCTCGCGGTCCACGTGTGTCGGCACGCAGGGGTCGCATGGAACGAGTGGATCGAGATCTCGCAGGGCGCCGAGATCGGCCGTCCGTCGACGCTGTTCGCGCTCGCGGATGCGCGAGACGGCGAGGTCGTGCGGGTCGCCGTGGGCGGCAAGGCGGTCGTTGTCGCGCGCGGCGAGTTCCGGCTCTAGCTCGCGAGGAACTCTGCGACCGTCTGCGTCGCCGCACGGGCGGCCTCGACCGGCTCGGCTCCCTCGGTGCGCCGCAGGAGGTAACTCACCGAGAACGTGTCTCCCGCGCCGGTCGGGTCGACCGGGCCGTCGACTACGTGCGGGGGCACGAGCTCGATCAAGTTCGGCGTGATGACGTACGAGCCGTGCGAGCCGAGCGTGAGCAGCACCTCCGGCACTCCGAGCGCGCGGAGCCGCTCGGGGTCGGCGCTGCCCGCGAGCGTCTCGGCCTCCTCGTCGTTCAGCTTGAGGACCGCGACGTGCCGGAGGGCGTCGCCGATCTCCGCGTCGGTCTTCAGGGCGCCGAGGTCCGGTCGCCGGACGAGGCCCTGCGCGTCGACGAGCAGCCGCCGGCCGTCCGCCGCGAGCCCGGCCAGCGTCTCCGGGGGAAACTCGGTCCGGACGAGCGCGCAGACGTTCACCCACGTAGCGTCACCCGCCGCTTCGACGCCCTGCGCCGGCGACCAGGCGTCGCCCACCGCGTCCTGGCGCATGATCCGGCGTTCGCCCTCGTAGTGGAAGCTGTACGCGGTTGTCGCCGACGACGCGAACCACGTGACCGGAAGGCCGAAGGCCTCGAGCGGCGGGACGAGCGCGGCGCGGTCCTCTGCGGCGCAGGCGGCGGCTACGTGCGCGTCCGCGCCCAGCCGGGCGAGCGCCTTCGCCGCGTAGAAGACGCCGCCGCCGGGCCGGGGGTCGGCGCCCGCGACGACGTCGCGTGTGAGATTTCCGATCGCCGCGATCGCGCTCACGCTGCGGCCGCTCCTTGCGCGAAGCGGCGCGACACGACCGCCACTGTGCCGGCGATCAGGAACGACACGAGGAAGCTCGGCACGGTCGCACCGATCTGCCACTCCGGAGGATCGAGCCGGTTCACGAGCTCGACCCACCAGCTCGGCCCCGTCGGGAAGAGCCACTGGTAGAGGACGAAGCCCGCGATCCACGCGCCGACGAGCCCCGGCCGCCAGGCGGGCGCGTCGAACACGTCGTCCGGCGAGTAGCGCCCACCGGCGGCGAGCCAGTCAGCGAGCAGCACCGCGAAGAGCGGCACGAACAGCGACCCGAGCAGGAACAGGAAGCTCTGGTAGCTCACGAGGTCGACGACGAGCGCGCCCGCCACCGCCGCGCACGTCACGAGTCCGATCAGCAGCCGCTGCGGCGCCCACGGGACGATGTTCTGAAGAGAGACCGCGGCCGAGTACGTGTTGGCGAAAGCCTCGTCCGTCTCCGAGACGAGCAGCGCGAAAAGCGCCAGGATCGCGGCGAACCCTCCGGCGACGACCGCTGCGGGAAGCGCCGCGGGGTCGCTCGAGGTCGCGCGAGAGGACGAGCACGACTCCGAGCGCGAGCAGCCACGCGTCCGGGACGAGATAGCCGACGCCGGTGCCGAGCCCGCCAGCGCGGCGGCTCGTCGAGAAGCGCGTGTAGTCGGGCGCGAGGGGAATCCACGAGACCGTGATCGCGACGACGAAGTCCGCTCCCTGCCACACCGAGAGGCCGCCTTCGCCGGGCGCGTCCCAGAGCGCGCCCAGGTCGGCGCCGTCGAGCGTCCACCAGGTGAGGTACACGACCGCGATCGGGACGGCCCAGACGGCGACCCGGCGAACGAACCGCCGCACGAACCCGATCGGGCCGAGAAGCGCCAGCACGAAGGCGAAGGCTCCGAACACGAGCGTCCACAGCCACTGCGCGCGGAAACCGAAGAGCTCGTCCGAGAGCGCTGCGGCGGCGGTCGCGATGATGAGCAGCTCGAAGATCGTCCAGCCGAGCCCTTGCAACGCGTTGATCCCGGTCGGGAGGTACGACCCGCGCCGCCCGAGCGGCGCGCGCATGAGAACCATCCCCGGCACGCGCGCGTCCGTCCCGATCGCGCCGGCGACTCCGAGCATCGCGTTTCCGATCACGCAGCCGAGCAGCGATCGCGAGCAGGGCGTCGGGCAGCGAGAGCGCCGGCACCAGCGCCGCGCCCGCGACGACGACGAGGAGCGACACGCCGAGGTTCCCCCACAGGAGCCCGGTGTCGAGAGTCCCGAGCACGCGCAGGCGCTCCGGGACGGGGTCGATGCCCCAGCTCCCCTCGCTGCGCTCGCGTCCGGCCATCTGGCGCGAGCGTATCCGGGCATGGACAATGAGGGCCGTGATCCCGCGCTACTTCATCGTCGCGGAGCGCGATCACGAGCTCCAGAATCCGATCTCCGCAGGCAAGCTCCAGCTTCTCGGCGAGCGGCTGAGGCTCGGCTCGGGCTCGCGCGTTCTCGACATCGCGTCCGGCCGCGGCGGCCCGGCGGTGCTCCTCGCTCAGGAGTTCGGCTGTGAGATCGACGGGATCGAGGTCGCGCCCGAGTTCCACGCGGTCGCGGTCGAGCGCGCAGAGGCGGCGGGCCTCGGCGACCGCCTGTCGTTCCGGCTGGCCGACGCCTCGAAGGAGGAGCTCCCCGCCGAGAGCTACGACGTCGCGATGTGCCTCGGCGCGAGCTTCGTGTGGGGCGGCCTCGCGGGCACGCTCGACGCGCTCGAGCCGACGGTGCGACCGGGCGGCCACGTCGTCGTCGGCGAGCCGTTCTGGCGCAAGCTCCCGTTGCCCGAGGACTACGCGGAGCGGAACGAGCCGTTCACCACGCTCGAGGGCACGGTGGCGCTCATGGAGAGCGGCGCGCTTCGCGTCGTGTCCGTCATCGCCTCCTCCGAGGACGACTGGGACCGCTACGAGACCCTCCACTGGCGCGCGGTCGAGGAGTGGCTCGCGGAGAACGCGGACGACCCCGATGCGGGCGACATCCGCTCCCGTCACGAGCGGTACAAGGAGACGTACCTCCGTCACGGCCGCGAGTACCTCGGCTGGGCGATCTTCGTGGGCTGGAAGGCTGCGTAGTGCGCAAGCTCGCAATCCGCTCGCGCGGATTCCGACCGCGCCAGAATCCCTGAAGGCGTCCGCTTCGCGGCCGCTTACCCTCCACCTAAATGGCGCATCCCGACATCCCCACCGAGCAGGCGTACCTCGACCACGCCTACGAGTGCCTCGAGCAAATGCGCCAGGCGCTGCTGCGCACGGTCGACGCCGCCGCGATGGGCTCCGACGGAGCCGACATCGCGGCCGACAAGATCGGAGCCTGGGTCGAACGAAGGCTCGCTGCATACGAGGCCGCCGAGCAGATCCTGTGCTTCGGACGCATCGACGTCGACTCCGTCGAGGACCCGCTCTACGTCGGCCGCCGCTGGGTGCAGGACGACGACGGCATGCTGGTCGTCAACTGGCAGGCGCCCGCTGCCCGGCCGTTCTACACCGCGACGCCGGCCGAGCCGCACGGCGTCACGCTCCGGCGCCGCTTCCGCCTCAAGGGCCGGACGCTCACCGGAATCAGCGACGAGGCGCTCGACGGCTCTCTCGAAGACGCCGCGGCCGCGGTCGACGACTTCCTGCTCGAGGAGCTCGAGCGTTCGCGCGACGCGCGGATGCGCGACATCGTCGCCACCATCCAGGCCGACCAGTACGGCCTCATCGCGCGCGACCCCGAGCCGCCGCTCGTCATCCAGGGCGGGCCGGGCACGGGGAAGACCGCCGTCGGGCTCCATCGCGCGTCGTATCTCCTCTTCTCGCATCGCGATGCGCTCCGCCGAATCCTCATGGTCGGCCCCAACCCGGTCTTCATGGACTACGTGTCGCACGTCCTGCCGTCGCTCGGGGAGGACGCCGTCGACCAGCTCGCCGTCGTGGAGCTCGTGGACGGCGCTGAGGTGACGCTCTCCGACCCACCCGACGTCGAGCGCCTCAAAGCCGATGCGCGGATGGCCGAGGTCGTGCGTCGCGCCGTCGAGCTACGCACGCGGGGCGAGCCGCGCGAGCTCGTCGTCCGCATGGAGGGCCTCTTCGTCGGCGTCCGCAGGCGCGAGGTGGCGGAGCTCCGCTCTGCTGCGCGCCACGAGCTCGGGCTCTCGGCTGCGGCGAGGGAGCGCTTCCGGATGGACGTGCTCCGCGGCTTTTACGCCGATTACGGGGCGAAGCTCGGCGGTCTCGCCGTGCGTGCGTTCGACGAGGTCGAGAAGTCGCTGCGCAAGGACGGCGTGCTCAACGAGTTCCTCGATGCGGTGTGGCCGGCGCCGCGGCCCGAGCGGCTCGTTCGCCAGCTCCTTGCCTCTCGCGAGCGCCTGGCGGAGGCCGCGGACGGGATCCTCGACGAGAACGAGCAACGGCTGCTCCGGCGCGCGCGGAGCGGCTGGAGCGCGGCCGACCTTCCGCTCCTCGACGAGGCTCGCGCGCTGCTCCAGGGGCCACCCGTTCCGGTACGGCCACGTGATCGTGGACGAGGCTCAGGACCTCTCGCCGATGCAGCTGCGGATGATCGCGCGGCGGGCCGTGGGCGCGTTCACGATCCTCGGCGACGTCGCGCAGGCGACAGGACCGGTCCCGTACGCCCGTTGGGACGAGGTGCTCGTCCAGCTTCCCGGCGGGATCCGCGCCGAGGTCGAGGAGCTTCGTCACGCCTACCGCGTGCCGCGCGAGATCATGGCGCTGGCGCTTCCGCTGCTCGATCACATCGCGCCGGACGTGGTTCCGCCGGTCGCCTATCGCACCGGCGCCGAGCCGCCGCGGATCGTCTCGGCCGAGTCACCGCTCGATGCCGCCTACGCGGAGGCAGCGCGCCTCGCCGGGTCGGAGGGGCTGCTCGCGGTCATCGCGCCGCTTTCGCTCCGAGGCGACGCCGAGGCGGTTCCGGGCTCCCTCTTCGACGAGTCGCGGCTCTCGGTGCTCACGCCGCGCGAGTCGAAGGGCATGGAGTTCGACCACGTGATCGTCGTCGAGCCGGCGCTGATCGTGGAGGAGGCGGTGGGCGGCCACAGCCAGGGCCTCCGCGAGCTCTACGTCGCGCTCACGCGCCCGACCACGACCCTGGTCATCGTGCACGCGCGTCCGTTGCCGCCCGAGCTGGCGTCGCGCTGACGAGGCACGTCTGGATCTGCCATCTGGCGAAGCGAGGATCGCGGCGCGCGCGCGAGGCGAGGATCCGGACGCCTTGACGGCGTCGCCCTCGTCGCCGGGCGCGGGCCAGAGCGGAGAGGTGGCGCCGAACGCGTTCACGCAAGCAGCCGCCGAAGAACGAACGGGAGGATGCCGCCGTGGCGGAGGTACTCCCGCTCGCGCGGCGTGTCGAGCCGGACCGTCGCGCGGAACTCCGTGTCGTCCGCCCGCACCGTCACCTCGCTCGCCTCGGCGTTCTCGACTCCGGTGATCGAGAACTCCTCGCGCCCGGTCAGCCCGAGCGACTCCAGGTTCTGGCCGGGGAGGAACTGGAGCGGGAGGACGCCCATCATCAGCAGGTTCGAGCGGTGGATCCGCTCGTAGCTCTCCGCGATCACCGCCTGGACGCCGAGGAGCTTCGGGCCCTTCGCGGCCCAGTCGCGCGACGAGCCCGAGCCGTACTCCTTACCGGCGAGCACGATCAGGGGGACGCCTTCCGCGCGGTAGCGCTCGGCGACGTCGTAGATCGTCCCCTCCTCGCCCGCGGGCAGGTGGACCGTCCAGGTGCCCTCGGAGCCGGGGACCAGGAGGTTTCGCAGGCGGACGTTTGCGAACGTGCCGCGCACCATGACCTCGTGGTTCCCGCGCCGCGAGCCGTAGGAGTTGAAGTCCTTGCGCTCGACGCCGTGCTCGATCAGGTAGCGGCCCGCAGGCGAGTCGGGCCGAATCGCGCCCGCCGGTGAGATGTGGTCGGTCGTGACCGAGTCGCCGACCGAGACGAGACAGCGCGCCCCTGCGATGTCCTCGACGACGCCCGGCTCGAGCGGCATCCCGTCGAAGTACGACGGCAGCCGCACGTAGGTCGAGCCCGGGTCCCACGCGAAGAGCTCGCCCTCGGGCACGGGCAGCGAACGCCAGGTCTCGTCGCCGGTGAAGACGTCCGCGTACGTCTCGCGGAACATCTCCTCGCCGATCGACCCCGCCACCGTCTCGCGCACCTCAGCTGGCGTGGGCCAGATGTCCGCGAGGAACACGTCCTCGCCGTCCGACCCGACGCCGATCGGCTCGGTCGCCAGGTCGATGTCCATCCGTCCCGCGAGCGCATACGCGACGACGAGCGGAGGCGAGGCAAGGTAGTTCGCCTTGACCTCGCCGTGGATGCGCGCCTCGAAGTTCCGGTTCCCGGAGAGGACGGCGCAGACGACGAGGTCGCTCTCGGCGATCGCCTTCGAGATCGGCTCCGGGAGCGGCCCCGAGTTCCCGATGCACGTCGTGCAGCCGTAGCCGACTGTGTGGAAGCCGAGCTCCTCGAGATATGGCGTGAGGCCGGAGCGATCGTAGTACTGCGTCACGACCTTCGACCCGGGGGCGAGGCTCGTCTTCACCCACGGCTTGCGGCGGAGGCCCTTCTCGACCGCCTTCTTCGCCAGCAACCCGGCGCCGACCATCACCGCCGGGTTGGACGTGTTCGTGCAGGACGTGATCGCGGCGATGACGACCGAGCCGTGGTCGAGCTCGAAGCTGTCGCCGTTGAGCGTGACCTGCGCCGCGGAGCGCTCTGCGAGCACTACCCGCGGCCTCGTCGACACGAGCGCCCCGCCCTCGCGCGGCTCGCTGCCGGGAGCGGAATCCGCGGCAGGGTCGCTCGCCGGGAACGACTCCGCGACGGCCTCGTCGTGCGCGTTCCCGTAGTCGATGCCGAAAGTCGGCAGCGCCTCGAGAAACGCCTGCTTCGCCTCGCGCAACGGCACGCGATCCTGCGGCCGGCGGGGCCCGGCGAGCGACGGCTCGACCGTGGAGAGATCGAGCTCGACGACCTGGGAGTACGTCGGCGGCTCGTCCGGGTCGTGCCAGAGGCCGTTCTCCTTGCAGTACGCCTCCACGAGCGCGATCCGCTCCTCCGGCCGCCCGGTCAGGCGCAGGTAGCGGAGCGTCTCGTCGTCTACCGGGAAGAAGCCGCACGTCGCGCCGTACTCGGGCGACATGTTCCCGATGGTCGCGCGGTCCGCGAGCGGCAGGCCCTCGAGGCCGTGCCCGTAGTACTCGACGAACTTCCCGACGACGCCGGTCTCGCGGAGGATCTGGGTCACGGTCAGCACGAGGTCGGTGGCAGTCGCGCCTTCCGGCAGCGAGCCCATGAGCCTGAACCCGACGACCTGCGGTACGAGCATCGACACCGCCTCGCCGAGCATCGCCGCCTCGGCCTCGATCCCGCCGACGCCCCAGCCGAGGACGCCGAGCCCGTTGATCATCGTCGTGTGCGAGTCGGTGCCGACGAGCGTGTCCGGGAACGCGACGCCGTCACGGTCGTCGACGACACGCCCGAGGAACTCGAGGTTGACCTGGTGCACGATCCCCGTCGCAGGGGGGACGACCTTGAAGTCCTCGAAGCCGCTCTGACCCCAGCGCAGGAACGCGTAGCGCTCGCGGTTGCGCTCGAACTCGAGCTCCGCGTTGCGCCTGATCGCGAGCCGTGTCGCGAACTCGTCGACCTGCACCGAGTGGTCGATCACGAGCTCCGCCGGAAGCTGCGGGTTGATCTTCGCCGGCTCGCCGCCGAGGTCGCGCATTGCATTTCGCATCGCCGCGAGATCGACGACGGCCGGGACGCCCGTGAAGTCCTGGAGTAGTACGCGCCCGGGCGTGAAGGAGATCTCCTGCGACGGCTCCGCCGAGGCGACCCAGCCGGCGACGGCTTCGACATCGTCCGCGGTGACCGTGACGCCGTCCTCGTGGCGGAGGACGTTCTCGAGCAGGATGCGCAGCGTGTACGGGAGCCGGTAGACGTCGAAGCGCGCCTGCAGCGGCTCGAGCCGGAAGATCTCGAGCTCGCGCCCACCGACAGCGAGCGTGCTGCGTGCGCCGAAGCTGTCCGGATGCGCCATCGCTCCCGATTCAAGCAGCTTCGAGCCGGCGATCCGCTCGATCCCGCGCTCGGTGAGCGACGCCTCCCGCGGGTCGAAGTGCTTCAGGACGGCCCGCGCGTACGGTCCTCCCGACGCGCCGTGCGTAGGTGGCGAAGCCCTCCTCGCGCACCGGCTTGAGGTCCTCCGTGTACGGATCGAGCACGTGCTGGCGCCCGACCTTGCGCGCCGAGTTGAAGAACGCGAGCCCGACGCCGACCGAGACCTCGAGCACGCTGCGGTTCTCGCGGTCGGCCTCACGGACGAGCGCCGAGTACACGGCCTCGAGCTCAGCCGGGCTCGGTAATCCGGACGCGTCCTCGCGCAGGTCCGAGAGCGAGCGCTTGAGCGCCTCCAGCTCCAGCGGCGGGATGTCGATCAGCCGCGCGGTCGTCCCGCTTGCGCCCTCGAGCGACGCCAGGAGCTCGTCGACGGACTGGAGCTCGACGCCCTCGGCCAGTACGCCCGCGCCCTTCAGCTCGTCGACGAGCACGTCGAGGTAGACGCGTGTGCCATGGGTGACGTCGGCGGCCGCGGCGAGGATCCAGAGTGGCGAGAACCCGAACGCGAAGATCGAGCCCAGCTCGACGACGTTCCCGGCGCTCTTGCGAACGAGGAGCTTCTTCGGCGAGGGCTCGACCTCGCCCGCGACCTCGTCCTTCGGCCGCTCGACGCCGCCGACGAGCTCGACAGTGATCCGGAGGAGGTTCTTCGCGGTCGCCTCGTACAGGCGCGAGCGGCGAACGAGCCGGGGGAGGGCGAGCTCCGCCGTCTCGTGGATCGCCCCGCCTGCAGCAGCGCCGACGGCACGCAGGATCCGCTCGGGCACCGAGACGAGGAACTTCGTTACGCGCCGCACGCGCTAGCTCTCGGCGGCGGCTACGGAGGGCTCGGTGGCCCTGATCGAGATGCCGCCGAGCGCGGCCGTGCTCTCGACGACGAGGGTGGGCGCCTCCGGGTCCTCGGGCACGGGGACGTCGTCCGAGACGCCGCCCGCGATCGCCCGGCCGGTCGCGACGATGCGCCATCCTGGCGGCACCTTGACGTCGACGCCACCGAAGAGCGCGCCGATCGTGAGCCTTGCGTCCGGCGCCAGCTTCGCCTCGGTGAGGTCGACTGCGACGCCGCCGAACCACGCGAACATCGAGCCGCCGCGGAACGCCTGCGCCCGGCTCTTCAGCTCGATGCCGTCGAAGATCGCCATCAGGGTGACTTCGTCGCTCTCCTCGTCACCGCGTGAGGGCAGGGCCCGCTTCGCGAGCGCGGCCGCCGTGGCCATTCCGGCCCAGGCGCCGAGCTCGAAGATCACGAGCGTGCGGAAGAGTCGCATCTGAACCGAGACTACCGCGGGGTAGCATGGCTGCGGTGGAGGCTGAGACGATTCGCGAGGTTCTCGAGCGCGCATTTCCGGAAGCGGAGGAGGTCTCGGTCGAGGACCGGACCGGCACCGGCGACCACTTTCAGGTGACGGTGGCGAGCGCGAGCTTCGACGGGCTCTCCCTCCTCGACCAGCACCGCCGGGTGAACGACGCCCTCGCGGCGTCGCTTCGCGACGGCTCCATCCACGAGCTCCGCATTCGAACTCGGACGAAAGGAACCGCATGAAGACGCTCAACGAGCAGATCTCCGAGGTGATCGAGAAGGAGCCGGTGGCGCTCTTCATGAAGGGCACGCCGCAGATGGTCATGTGCGGCAACTCCCAGCGGGCACTCTCGGCGCTGCGGGCGGTCGGCGCGCCGGTGACGACCGTGGACATCCTCCCCGACCCGCGGATCCGGCAGGAGCTGCAGGCGATCTCCGGCTGGCCGACGATTCCGCAGGTGTTCGTGAAGGGCGAGCTCGTCGGCGGCGCCGACATCACCGAGGAGCTACTCGAGACGGGAGAGCTGCAGCGGAAGGTCGACGACGCGCTCGGTGCGAAGCGCGAGACGGACGTCAGAGCGGTCGCGCTCGAACTGGCGTAAGCAAACGGCGTTCGATCAAGCGGTGCCGATCCGCGCCGCGAGCTCGCGCGAGATCGCGTGGTCGCCGCTCACCGTACGGACGGTGACGGGGCCGCCGAAGGGCGCGAGCGACACGACCGCCACGTCCGATCCCGGCAGCAGGCCGAGCTCGGCGAGGTAACGGAGAAGCTCGGGGTCTCCGTCGGGCACGCGTGAGACCACCGCCCGCCCGTCCGGCGGCAGATCGAGCAGGGTCCCGTCGCCGGCGACCGGCGCCAGGCGAAGCTCGCGATCGGGGATCGGGTCGCCGTGCGGGTCGTGCGTCGGGAACCCGAGGTCGGCGTCGATCTTCGCCTCGAGCTCCTCCGAGAGCGCATGCTCGAGGAGCTCGGCCTCGGCGTGCACCTGGTCGAGGGAGAGCCCGAGGCGGTCGACGAGGTAGCTCTCGAGCAGGCGGTGGTGACGGAGCACCTCGAGCGCGCCGCGCTGTCCCGCCTCCGTCAAGACGACGCCCCGGTATGGCGCGCGCTCGACGAGACCGAGGTCTGCGAGGCGCTTCGTCATCGCGGTGACCGACGGAGCCCGGACTCCCATGCGGGTCGCGAGCGCCGAGGTCGTCACGCGCTCGCCCTCGCTCTCCAGCGCGTAGATCGCCTTCAGATAGTCCTGCACGGCGACAGTGAGATCGGCGGCCCAGGTTTCCATCGCGGCCGACTTAGGTTACACTCCGATTCGGATTTAGATATGCCTAAACTCTCGCGCAGGAAGCTTCTCGCCGCGGCTGCTCCGCTTGCGGCCGCCCCCCTCGTCGGGAAGCTCGTGCTGGACAGCCAGGCGGAGGCGGGAGGTCACGACCACTCGAGCCACTCGCACCCGCGGACGCCCGCGAGCCACCTGCCCGGCGGGCAGGGCCACGCTGCGATGATCGGCGCGGAGGTGCCTGCGGTCGGCGGCCCGCGAGACCTCGACGCTCTTCTCTATCCGCGTCCCGCGCGTGCCTACCGGCCGGGTCGGGTCACCAGGTATGAGCTGGTTGCACAAGACACCGAGCTCGAGATCGCCCCGGGCGTCTTCTTCCCGGCGTGGACCTACAACGGCTCGGTGCCCGGCCCTGTCATCCGCGCGACCGAGGGCGACATGCTGCAGCGTGAACCTCCGCAACGGGGGCTCGCACCCGCACACGATCCACTTCCACGGGATCCACCCCTCGAACATGGACGGCGTCTTCGAGATCGTCGATCCCGGAGGGCACTTCACGTACGAGTTCGAGGCCCGGCCGGCCGGCTTTCACCTCTACCACTGCCACGCGACGCCGCTCAAGAAGCACATCCACAAGGGCCTCTATGGCGCCTTCATCATCGACCCGAAGGAGCCGCGCCCGCCCGCGCAGGAGCTCGTCATGGTGATGAACGGCTACGACACCGACGCGGACGGCGGGAACAACTTCTACACCGTCAACGGGCGCTCGTTCTACTACGCCAAGTATCCGATCCGGGTCCGGCGCTCGCAGCTCGTGCGCATCTACCTCGCGAACCTGACCGAGTTCGACCTCATCAACTCGTTCCACCTGCACGGCGACTTCTTCCGCTACCAGCCGACCGGCACGGGCGAGAACTGGGAGTACACGGACACGGTCATGCTGTGCCAGGGCCAGCGCGGCGTGATCGAGATCCAGTTCGCGAACACGGGCCGGTTCATGTTCCACGCGCACCAGTCCGAGTTCGCCGAGCTCGGCTGGATGGGCTTCTTCGAGGTGGTCGACTAGATGGAAGCCGGCTCGGCCACGGCACGCGGGCGCATGGGCTGGCGGCTGTGGGCGGTCGTTCCGGTGCTGCTGCTCGCGATCGCAGTCGGGGCCGTCGTCTCCAGAGGCGACTCGCTCGCCGACCTCATCGGAACGAATCCGCCGCCGGCCGACGAGTTCGACATCCGGCGGGTCGAGTTCTCGCCGGGAGAGATCCGGATCCTCGTCCGGAACCCCCAGGCGGACGACCTGACGATCGCGAACGTGAACGTCGACGACGCGATCGTCCCCTACACCGTCGACGGGCCGACGACGCTCGGCCGCCTGCGCTCGAGCACGATCGAGGTGCCGTTCGACTGGGTCGAAGGCGACCCGATCACCGTCGGGCGTGACGAGCTCGACGGGAATCGAGACCGTCGAGGAGATCCCGGCGGCGATCGAGACGCCGGCGCCGTCGGTCGAGGGCTTCTTCGGCTACGCGCTGATCGGTGTGCTGGTCGGCGTTCTGCCGGTCTCGCTCGGCCTCCTGTGGCTGCCCGCACTCCGGCAGGCGAGCCCAGCGTGGCTCTCGGCGTTCATGGCGTTCACGGGCGGGCTGCTCGCGTTCCTGGGTGTGGAGGCGCTGAGCGAGGCGTTCGAGCTCCAGGCGGTGCTTCCGCCCGGGCTCGGCGGGAGCGGGCTCGTGCTACTCGGGGTCGCGCTCAGCTTCCTCGGGATGACGGCGCTCGCGACCCGGCTCTCGGGCGGCGCAACCGCGACCGGTTTCGCGCTCGCGCTCCTCGTCGCCATCGGCATCGGCGTGCACAACCTCGGCGAGGGGCTCGCGATCGGCGCCTCCTTCGCGCTCGGAGAGCTTCAGCTGGGGACGTTCCTGATCGTCGGGTTCATGATCCACAACGTGACCGAGGGGCTCGGGATCGCCGCGCCCGTCGCGAAGACGCGCGTGACCGTGCTCGCGCTCGCGGGCCTTGCGCTCATCGCGGGCGCGCCGACCGTTCTCGGCGCCTGGCTCGGCGGCTACGTCTCGAGCGACGTGCTCGCGGCACTCTTCTTCGCGATCGCGGCCGGCGCGGCGTTCCAGGTCGTGGTCGAGGTCGGTCGCTATGTCGCGCGACAGGCGCCGGGAGGGCTCCGCTCCCCCTACGCGATCGGCGGCTTCCTCGCCGGCGTCGCGGCGATGTACCTGACCGGAATCCTCGCCGGCTAAGCAGCTCCAGACCGCACAACGGCCACTTAACCGGCTCTTACCCGCCATTCATGCGTGCGGGTCTATAAGGGACGGGCATGTCGTTCGCCGACACAGTCCGGCCCTATGCAGCACTTCTCGCGGCCGCCGCCCTCGGCGGCGGGCTCGCGGTTGGGGCCGTCGCGCTCCTCGGCGGCTTCGAGGGGGGCGAGACGACGGTGGTCACCGAGACGGCAGCGCCCCAGACGTCGACCACGACGACCCCCGCGCGCACCCTGACCGCGGGCGAGGTCTACGACCGCACCGCGCCCGGTGTCGTGCAGATCACGTCTACCGGGCCTGGACCAGTCGCGAGAGCCGAGTCCGCGCTCGGCTCCGGCTTCGTCGTCGACAAGGCCGGCCACATCGTCACGAACTTCCACGTCGTCGAGGACGCCGACCAGATCCGGGTCAGCTTCTCGAACCGGGACACGGTCGTCGCGCGGCTCGTCGGCACCGATGCCTCCACGGACCTCGCCGTCCTCGAGGTCGATGCGAGCGCGGACGCGCTCACACCGCTCCCGCTCGGCAACTCCGACAAGGTCCGCGTCGGCGACCCGGTGGTCGCGATCGGGAACCCGTTCGGGCTCGATCGCACCGCGACCGCGGGCATCGTGAGCGCGCTCCAGCGCGGGATCACGTCGTCCGGCCGACTTCACGATCGATCACGTGATCCAGACCGACGCGCCGATCAACCGCGGCAACTCGGGCGGGCCGCTGCTCAACATGCGCGGCCAGGTGATCGGCGTGAACACGCAGATCCAGACCGGCGGCGCGCCCGGAAACGTCGGGATCGGCTTCGCCGTCCCGTCCAACACGGTCAAGGACGTCGTCGCACAGCTGCTCGCGGACGGGCTGGGTCGACCACGCGTACCTTGGGATCAAGGGACAGGCGATCAACGCTGACGTCGCCCGCTCCTACAACCTGCCGGTTCGCGCAGGCGTCCTCGTCGAGAGCGTGAGCGCAGGGCACCGCTGCTGCGAAGGCTCGGCTCCGCGCCGGCGACATGCGAGTCGTCGTCGCGGGGGTGACCTACGTCCTCGGCGGGGACATCATCGTCGCCCTCGACGGCACGAGCATCGTCACGCCGCTGGAGCTCGTCAACGCGATTGCCGAGCACGAGCCGGGCGAGAAGGTCGAGCTGACGATCTACCGCGATTCGAAAAGAACGAGCGTGAAGGTCACGCTCGGGCGACGTCCCGCCTCCCCCAACGGGTAGTCGCCACCCCCGGGCCCCGGTTAATCCGGGGCCCTCATCGGCAAGGGGCCCGTCCGCCTGCCCGGGCCCCTGCCGACCTTTCGTCTGATTGCACGCAGACTTGGGATTCGCTAGCGCGAATCCCAAGTCGCGGAAATCCCTAAAGGCGTCCGCTTCGCGGCCGCTATGCCCACGCCGCCTTCGGACGATCCGGCCAGGGCCGGCATCGGTGAGGCGGTAGCCGCGTTCGATCAGCGCCCGCTTGCGGTCCTCCGGCCAGGGCTCGTCGCCGCGGAACGTCGGATCGAGTGCCTCGTCGCCCGGCGTCGCGCGGACGACGAGGGTCGGGACATGGCGGTCGTGCCGGAAGGGGAAGTTGGCGGAGGCGAAGATCCCGTCGAGCTCTGCGCGCAGCCGCTCGCGCTGGCGGCGTGGCGCCGCGCGACACGGCCGCGGAGATCACGTCCTCGCGTAGCCGGTGGAGCTCGGCGACGGACGTCTCGCGCTCGTTCGCGAGCCGCTCTTCGAGGACCGTGTTCCGCGCGATTGCGACACGCATGAGCCGGACGATGAGCTCGCCGTAGTGCGCCGGCTCGCCGCGCGCGACGCGCTCCTCGGCAAGGCGGATCTCCGCGAGCAGCGCCCGCACGGGAGGCACCGCCCGAAAGCGCTCGAGTCGCTCGCGCATCCGCTCGAGGAACGCGACGTCGGTCGGCTTGTAGCTCGCGACGAAGCGGAAGGCGGCGATCGCGGACACGTCCGGATTGCGGTACGCGTGCTCGAGCGGGAAGTTCCGAACCCAGCCGCCGTCGGTCGCGATCACGCCGTCGACGCTCATCGGGAGCACCAGCCCGCTGACGGCGGCCGACGCGAGCAACGCCCGTCCCATCGTCTCCGCCTCGGTCGAGCGCGAGGAGTACGCGAGCTCGTAGTGCCTCGTCTCCTCGCCATCCTCGTGGATCGACACGTCGGTCGCGTAGACGACGAGCTCGATCGGGCGACGATTCGAGCGCGGAGCCGAGCTCGACCGCGCCGCCGAGCCGGGCGGCGATCGTCGCGGGGAGCGTGTAGTCGTGCAGCCCGCCTGCGAACTGCCACATGCGCCGCGGCCTGAAGACGTCGGCGGGCTGGAGCCCGAACAGGAACTCCTCGAGATCGTCGAGGCGGTCGAGCGCGGCCATCGTCCCGGAGAGCGCCCCTGCCGAGGTCCCGTAGATCCAGCCGACGCGGTCCCACAGCGGCGACTCGCGGAGCCGCCGGAGGAAGCCGAGCTCGAGCAGCACGCCGTTGATCCCTCCGCCCGAGAGCACCACGGCGATGTCGTGTTGCTCCCCGTCCACGTGGCTATTGTGCCCCCGTGGAACCGGAGCTCCGGCGCGGAACGGCGACAGTGTCCGACCTCGAGCTGGAGGTCGACGAGGAGCGGTGGGAGGGCGACGACGCCGACCACAGCGGCTGGTTCTGCGTGAAGACCGACCCGTTCCCGTGCCCGGCCGAGAGCTGCACGTTCGTCGCGCAGTACATGACGGCGGCGCACCTCGTCCTCGTCTGGCAGGAGCGCGACGACCCGAACCTCCTCTGGCACGCGCAGCGCGCGAAGGAGGTCGGGCGGAACCCGCGCATCGTCGAGTACGCGTCGAGCTTCGGCCCGAGCGCGTCGTACTACGCGTGGGAGGCGGCCGGGCGCCCCGTGCACGGCGTGCACCGCAAGCCGAAGCGCGCGTAAGCGCGGACGTAGCTGGTTTCTTCGAAACCTGTAAAGCACACTCGCTGGTGTTGCGCTCTACGAGCTGCGCGCGTACCGTCTCGGCGTGGGAGACGGCTTCCAGCCGGCTGGACGCGCCGCGGCGCCGCCGCCGCTGGATCTCGTCCAGGACTTCGTCAACACGGAGATCCCCGAGTGGTTTCGTGACGACATCGCGACGCCCGACCTCCTCGCGGGCTGGCTTCGTGCCCGCGGGCTCCTCGCGCTCGACGAGCCGGTAAGCGGAGACGACTTCGTTGCCGCTCGCGAGCTGCGGTCGGGGCTTCGGAGCCTCGCGCTCCTGAACACGACGGGCGAGGGGGCAGGGGACGAGCTCCGCGCTCGGCTCGCATCCGCGTTCTCCGCCTGCGAGCTGCGCGTCGAGGCGGACGAGGCCGGGAGGCTGGTGCCCGTGCCGGCAGGCCCTCCGGCGCGGCGCGCGCTGGCCGAGATCGCGGCCGTCGTGCTCGAGGCACAAACGAATCGGACGTGGGGACGCCTGAAGGCGTGCCGCAAGGAGAGCTGCGGCTGGCTCTTCTACGACGGGTCGCGCAACCGCTCGTCGGTCTGGTGCTCGATGTCGATCTGCGGGAACCGCACCAAGACGGCTGCGTACCGGCGGCGGAAGGCGGCGGGCTCGTGAGGTCGGCCCGGTACGTCGCGTGGCTCGCGTGGCGTCGCCTGCGCCGCCGGGACAGCGGGGCGGTGGTCACGGCGCTCGGGCTGACCGTAGCCGCGGCGATCCTGGCCGGCATCATCGTCGGTGGGACGATCGCCGCTGACCGCGCGACCGCGCACGAGGTCGAGAGGATGCAGGCCGCCGAGCGCTCCGTGCGCGCGGTCTGGTTCGGAGTCCCGGCGACGCCGGCCGAGGCGCAGCCTGTTCTCGACGGTGAGGTCCGAGAGGCGCTTCCCGAGCTCACCGTGGCGGGGCCGACCGAGCTCGTGCTGTTCCGGGAGAGCACGGTCGCAGGCAGGTTCGTCGGGATAGCGGGCGTGGACGGGCTCGGGGAGCACGTGATCCTGCGCTCGGGGCGGCTCCCGCGGCGGTGCACGCCGGCACGCTGCGAGGTGCTCCGGCTGCGAGGCCGGGGCGCTCTTCCGGATGCGCCCGGCGTCCGGCTCGTCGAGGTCGGGACCGCGACGCTCGTGTCGCGGCAGCTCTTCGGCGACTTCCTCCCGCCGACCGACGAGGCGACCGCGGACGCGGAGGTGGCGCCGGCGCTGCGGGAGTCCGGTCGCTATCACCGGCCCGCGCCGGCCCCGCTCGTCGCCGCCGAAGGGGTGGAGGCGCTCGCCGGATCGCCCGCGCTCTCGCGCGTCTACCGCACGTACGCGTGGGTCTGGCCGCTCGCGCCCGGGAGCCCGCGGCTGTGGGAGGTCGACGCGCTGCTCGGTCGGGTGGAGCGGGCGCGGGTCGAGCTCGCGGAGGTCTCGAGCGGGTTCGCGATCGACGCGCCCGAGGAGGAGCTCCGCACCGCAGAGCACAGGGCCGACGTCGCGGCCGGGCGGCTGCTCCTCGTCGGCGGCGAGGCAGCGGCGCTCCTGCTCGCGTTCGCGCTGCTCGCGGCGCGGAGCCTTCGGCGTGACGTGCGCGCGGCTCACGTGCGTCTGACCTGGTACGGCGCCCGCCCGTGGCAGCTCGGCGTGCTGACAGGCGTCGAGAGCGCGCTCGTGGCGGTCGGCGGCGTCGTTCTCGGATGGCTCGTCGGAAGCGCGGCCGGCGCAGTGGCCGCCGTCGTCGCGGACGCACCCGCGTGGCGTGTGCTGCGCGAGAGCACCCTGTCCGCGACCGGCCTCGCCGTCGCAGTTGCCTCGGCACTGCTCGCGGCGGGCCTGGTCGCGCTCGCAGTGTCGCTGCGCCCGCGCGACGGCGCGCGTCTCGGGCTGCCCGAAGCAGTCGCGGGCGCCGCCCTGATCGTGATCGGACTGGCCCTCCTCGAGGGAGCGCTCGACGAGGAGCGGCTCGCCCGCGGTGGTGACACCGTGCTGCTCCTCCTCCTCGTGCCCGGGCTCGTCGCGCTCGTGGGCGCTGTCGCAGTCGCGCGGCTCGTCCCGGCAGTGGCGCGGCTCGTCGCAGACCGCTCTCGCACGTCCGTGTCCGCGCGACTCGTGGCGCTCGGTCTCGCGCGCGGGCCCGGCGCCGCGATCGTCACGGCGTCGTTTCTCACCATCGCTTTCGGCCTCGCGATCCTCGCGGAGGGATACCGGGCGACGCTCGCGCGCGGCGAACGGGAGCAAGCTGCGTTCCAGGTTCCGTTGGACGTCGTCGTTCGGGAGGATCTGGGCTCGCTCGTACGGGTCTTCGACGCGGCCTCGCTCGAGCGGTACCGAGCGCTCGCCGGCGCAGGCGGAGACGCCTACCCGGTGCTCCGGGTCAGCGCGAGCGCCGGACGGATCGAGCGCGTCACCGGCGTCACGGTGCTCGGCCTCGATCGGCCTGTCTTCGAGTCCCTCGTGCTCTGGCGTCCGGAGTGGGCCGGCGGAGCCGGACGGAGCGATGTGGCGGAGCTCGTCGATCCGGGGCGCAAGGTCGAGCTGAGCGGCGCGACGTTGCCCGACGGCGAGCTCGAGATTTCGGTCGGTCCGGGCATCGTGGGGCTCGCGGCGATCGCCAAGACGCCCGCGGGCGACTTCCGCCGAGTCGATCTCGGGCGGGCACGGTCGTCGGGCGCGTCGAGACTCGCCGCCCGCGTGCCACCCGGCTCGCGGCTCGTCTCGCTCGAGATCCTGCCACCGCGCCGGCTGATCGAAGGCGGCGCGGACGCGGGCATCGCCTTCGCGGGCACCGTCCACCTCGATGGCCTGCTGGGTGACCAGCTCGCGACGTGGGTCGGAGTCGACGGTGCGACCGTCCGGCCCTCTGGCGGGGTGTGGACGTCGACTTCGTCCTGACGCCCCAGCGCGTCACCCGGCTTCGCGCCCCTCAGGCAACGGACGAGTCGCCGCCCCAGGTACTCGCGACGCCGCTGCTCGCCGAGGTCGCGGGTGGGAGTCGGCGGCACGCTGCCGGTTCGCGTCGGCGGCTCCGTCGCGCCGGTGCAGGTTGCGGGCGTCGTGGAGCGGTTCCCGGGCACGAGCGGCGACGTCGTCGTCGGCGACCGGGGCGCGCTGGCGACGGCGATCAACGCCGCGGCGCCGGGCTCCGCCCGGGAGAACGAGGTCTGGCTCGACCTCGCGGGGACGTCGACGGATGCCGTCGAGTCGGCGTTCTCGGAGCGGCCGTTCGACGTCCTCGCCACGACGACCCGAGCCGAGCTCGAGGCCGACGCGCGGCGTGACCCGCTCGCCCGCGGGACGCTGCTCGCGCTTGGGGCCGCCGCGCTGCTCGCGCTCGCGCTGGCGGCGGTCGGGCTCGCGCTCGCCGTGCGCTCGGACCTGCGCGACGACCAGGGTGAGCTGTACGAGCTGGAGGCACTCGGTGCGCCACCTTCGCTGCTCCGGCGCGTCGTCCGCTCGCGCGCGCTCGCGGTCGCGCTCGCGGGGCTGCTCGCCGGAATCCTCGTCGGGCTCGTCCTCGTCCGGCTCGTCACGCGGATGGTCTCCGTGACAGCACGCGGCGGGTTCGCGGAGCCCCCGCTCGTCGCGACCGTGGACGTCGCGGTCGTCGTTACGGGGATAGCCGCGTTCGCACTCGTCTCCGTCCTCCTCGTCGGCATGACGACAAGGAGCGCGTTCGCCGAGGCGCGCGGGCCGGCCTCGCGGGGAGGCGTCTAGTGGCTCCACTCGTCGAGACGCGGGAGCTCTTCGTCGTGTACCCCTCGCCAACGGGCGGGATCGCCGCGCTGCGCGGTCTGACGCTCGCGGTCGAGGAAGGCGAGACGTGCGTCGTCCTCGGTCCGAGCGGCTCGGGAAAGACGACGCTCATGCGGATCCTCGCCGGCCTCGAGCGCCCGTCCGCGGGCTCGGTGGTAGTCGACGGGCTCGACCTCGCCCACGCGTCGGCCGGAACGCTGGCGCGACACCGGAGCCGGACTCTCGGCTACGCGGATCAGCACTACTGGCGGGCGCTCTCCGGTGAGCTGACCGCCGAGGAGCTGGTCGGGGTCCCGCTCGGCCTGCTCTCGGTCGAGCCGCGGGAAAGGAGAGCTCGCGCCCGCGAGCTGCTCGAGCGGGTCGGCCTTCTCGACCGTGCGACCGCTAGGCCGGGGGAGCTCTCGGGCGGCGAGCAGCAGCGGATCGCGCTCTGCGCAGCGCTCGCGCACCGCCCGCGGTTGCTCATCGCGGACGAGCCCACCGGCGAGCTCGACGCGGCCACCGCCGCGGGCGTGTACTCGATCCTCGCGGAGCTCGTCGCCGAGGAGAGGGCGACCGCGGTGATCGTGAGCCACGACCCGGCGTCGACCCGCATCGCCGACCGGGTCGTCAACCTGCGCGACGGGCGGGTGAGCGAGGAGCAACGCGACGGCGAGGAGACGGTCGTGGTCGGAAGCGGCGGCTGGCTGCGCGTTCCGGAGGAGACGCTCGCCGCGTCCGGGATCGTGAGGCGTGCTCGGGTCGTGGCGCGGGACGGCGTCGTCGAGCTGCACCCGGTCGCGGGCGGTGAGACCGCTGCCGCAGTCGTCGCACCTGTCGTAGCGGGCACGCGCGGCGGAGTCCTCGAGGCTCGGGGCGTGTCGCGCCGCTTCGGCAGCGAGGTCGCACTCTCGTCCGTGGACGCCACCTTCCGGCCCGGCGAGCTCGCCGTCGTGACGGGGCCGTCGGGCTCGGGGAAGTCGACGCTCCTCGCGCTGCTGGCGGGGCTCGACCTCCCGGACGCGGGCGAGATCGTGCTCGACTCAGTCGAGATCTCGGCACTGTCGCGGCGAGACAGGGCGGAGCTGCGGCGTCGCTCAATCGCAGTCGTGCTGCAGAGCCCTCGTCTCTCCGACTACCAGACGGCGCTCGAAAACGTCGAGCTCGCGCTGGCGCTGCGCGGAGGGGACGGCAGCTCCGCGCCCGCCGAGGCACTCGCGGCCGTCGGGCTCGCCGAGCATGCAGAGCGGCGCGTCGGCGTGCTCTCGGCCGGACAGCGCGAGCGCGTCGCGCTGGCGCGCGCGTTCGCCGGCCGGCCGGCCGTCGTCCTCGCGGACGAGCCGACCGCCCGGCTCGACGCGGCGACCACTCTCGCGATCGGGGACCTGCTCGCGACGCTCGCCCGCTCGACGCAGACGACGGTCGTCTGCGCGACGCACGACCCGCTGCTGGTCGGTCTCGCCGACCGCGAGCTTCTGTTGGCCCGACCCGCCGGGGTACCATCGGCGTAGATGCCGACGGTGACGGAGACGGTGAAGGTCGACGGGATCCGCTGCGAACGGTGCGTCGGGAGGCTCGCGGTCGCCCTCCAGGGTCACGAGGGGCTCGAGGCCGCGAGCGCCAATCTCGTCGGCGACGTCACGCTCTCCTGGGACGACGCACTCACGACGCGGGACGACATTCTCGGCAAGCTCACGCGCGCCGGATTCCGCGAAGCCGAGACGCGTAGGGAATAGCCCACGGAAGCGCCGCGTTGCAGCCTCCCGTAACACAACCGGTAAAGCAGCGGTACGGTAGGCCGGTGAGCGAGCCCGAGCTCGAGTCTGCCTCCGAGGCGCGCCGGATCGCGGCGGAAGCCCGCGACCGAGCCCGCTTCGAGGACGAGGCGCTCGCGCTCTCCGACCAGGTCTACCGCGTGGCGCGAAGGCTCGTCGGTTCGCGCGAGGAGGCGGAGGATCTGGTGCAGGAGGCATACGCGAGGGCATTCCGGAGCTGGCGCTCCTTCACTCCCGGCACCAACATGCGCGCCTGGCTCCTGCGGATCCTCACGAACCTGAACGTCGACCGCGGCCGCCGGATCCAGCGCAGCCCGCAGACCCAGCCGCTCGAGGAAGGCGACTACTACCTCGCGAACAAGCTCGCCTCGGCGGCCGGCGAGGAAGCGCTCGAGCAGGAGCAGGTCGTCGAGCGGATGTCGCAAGATTCCATCGTGCACGCCCTCTCCGAGATACCGCCGCAGTTCCGTGACGTCGTCGTGCTCGTCGACATCGGCGACTTCACGTACGCCGACGCGGCCCAGATCCTCGACGTGCCGATCGGGACCGTCATGTCGCGGCTCCATCGCGGTCGGCGCGCGCTCAAGCAGAAGCTCGCAGAGGATGCAGTGACATGACCATCGATCCGTGCGAGAAGTGCGAGGAGATCCTCCAGGAGTTCCTCGACCGCACGCTGACCGACGCGGAGTGGGCCGAGGCCGAGTCGCACCTCGCCGGCTGCGACTACTGCCGGCGGCGCTACCGCTTCGAGCAGACGCTGCGGCGGTACGTGAAGACGAGCGCGACCGAGCGCATGCCGCCCGGGCTCCTGGCGAAGCTCGAGGAGCTTCGGGGCCTCGACGCTACGGCGTAGCGTCATTGCGCAAGATCGAAATCCGCTAGCGCGGATTTCGATCGCGAAAGCAGACCCCTTCATGGGGTGCCCGAATCCTGGATCTTCTCGTGGTGTGAAGTCGCCTGGTTCTTCCAGGTTCTCGGGCTACTGTCGCGGGCATGGAGCCGCTTGAGGTACTACGGGAGCGGCATCCCGAGCTCGAGTTTCGCGATGTCCGGACGATCGAGGGCGGCTGGGACAGCCTCGTCCTCGAGGTCGACGGCTACATCTTCCGCTTTCCTCGCAGGCCCGAGGTCGTGGAGTGGATGGAGCGGGAGATCGCGCTTCTTCCCGAGCTCGCGCCGACGCTGCCGGTCGCGGTGCCGCGGTTCGAATTCGTCGGGGACGGCGTCACGTACGTCGGCTATCGGAAGCTCGACGGCGTGCCTGCGACCGGAGCTCCTCGCCGAGCGAACGGGCGTCGACCTCGGGCGTTTTCTGGTCGCGCTGCACGCGTTCCCGGTCGAGCGTGCACGTGCGCTTGGCGTTCCCTTCTTCGGCCCCACCGAGTGGCGCGAGTGGCTCGACGGCTTCTGCGCGGACTTGCGAAGCCGCATCCTTCCTCTGCTTGCGGCGGGTGAGCGCGTGCGCGCCGAAAGGCTCTTCGCCCAGGTCGCGGGCTTCGACTTCACACCGGTGGTTCTGCATGCCGACCTCGGTCCCGACCATGTCCTCTGCCGCGACGGCCGCGTCGTCGGCGTGATCGACTGGAGCGACGCGCGGATCGGCGATCCGGCGCTCGACCTCTCCTGGTGCCTGAACGGGACGCCGGACGCGTTCGCCTCCGCGATTGGGCGGGTCTACGGCGCTGACACGGCAACGCGCGAGCGAGCGCTCTTCTACCACCGGCTCGGCCCCTGGCACGAGGTGGTGTACGGACTCGACACCGACCAGGAGCGTTTCGTCGCGTCCGGGCTCGCGGGCGTGCGTTCGCGGCTCCCCGGCTAGGAGAGATCCTCGGGCGTATCGACGTCGCCCGGTGCGCCGAGGTCGTCGCACGGGACGAGCAGGACGGGGCGGTCGCGGAGGCCCTCGTCCGGGATTCCGTCCCAGTCGGCGCGGCCGAGGACCAGCGGGTGGCCTCTCGCGCCGCTCGTAGGACGCCGCGACGATTCCTCCGCGCTCGCGCCAGGTCGTGAGCACGCGCTCGACCGCCTCCGGCGCGAGCTTCGGTCCGTCGGCGAGGACGATCACGGCCGCCTCGACGTCCTCTGCGAGCGCCGCGAGTCCGCAGCGGAGCGACGCGCCGGGGCCGAGCGTCCACTCGTCGCAGGCGACGACGCGGGCGCTCGTCGACTCCAGTACGTACGCGCCCTGCACGACCACGATCTCGTCGACCGAGGTGCGTCCGAGGCGCTCGAGCACCGCGGGAAGGAGGATCCGCTGCTTGGGTGCGCCGAACCGCGTCGCCTCGCCGGCAGCGAGGACGACCGCGGCCACGCTGGCCATCAGCTCTCGGAGACCGTGACGGTCCGCACTACGACCGGCATGCTGGGTGGTCCGTCCGTCACGCCGAGAGCGGCGATCCGGTCGACGGTGTCCATCCCATCGGTCACCTCGCCGACGATCGCGTAGTCAGGGGTCAGGACGGCGGCGCTGGCGCCGGTCACCACGAAGAACTGGCTGCCCGAGGTCCCCGCCGACTCGGTCTGGGCCTTGGCCATCGCCACGACGCCCTTCGTGTACTTCGCGTCGTCGGGTGGAGCATCGACCGTCTGGTATCCGGGGCCGCCGGCGCCGGTCTGGGTCGGATCGCCGCCCTGGATGACGAAGTCCGGGACGACGCGGTGGATGATCGTGTCGTCGAAGTACCCGCTCTCAGCGAGCGCAACGAGCGACGGGGCGGTCTCCGGTGCGAGCTCCGGGTCGAGCGTGACCGTGAACGACCCGCAGCTCGTGTCGAAGACGAGTGCATAGGTCGTGCCGGCCGTGAGCGGCTCGGTCGGTGCATCGCGCGTCTCCTCACGCGCGTCTGGCGCCTCGACGCTCTCGCACTCGGTGGTCTCTGCGGTTGTGTCCGCCGAACCGGAGTCGTCGTCGCCGCCGCAGCCGACGGCGAGCGCCAGGAGTGCCAGTGCCAGGACGAGAGCGCGCATCGGCGTGCGATCCTAGCGACGTGGCAGAGCGCGCGAGGTGTGAATGGGCGGCGGGCAGCTCTCCCGAGATGCTCGCGTACCACGACGAGGAGTGGGGCGTGCCGTCCCACGACGACCGGCACCTGTTCGAGCTGCTGACGCTCGAGGGCGCGCAGGCGGGTCTCTCGTGGTCGACCATCCTGCGCAAGCGCGAGGGCTACCGGAAGGCGTTCGCGGGCTTCGACGTGGCCAAGGTTGCGCGCTTCGGGCAGAAGGACGTCGAGCGCCTGCTCGGCGACCCCGGCATCGTCCGCAACCGGCTGAAGGTCGAGTCCACGATCGCGAACGCCGGCAGGGTGCTCGAGGTGCAGGACGAGCTCGGGAGCTTCGACGCGTACCTGTGGGGCTTCGTCGACGGCGAGCCGATCGTCGGCGGCTGGCGCTCGCTCTCGGAGCTTCCCGACGAGACGCCGCTCTCGAAGACGATCTCGAAGGACCTGAAGAAGCGCGGCTTTCGCTTCGTCGGGCCGACGATCGTCTATGCGTTCATGCAGACGGTCGGGATGGTCGACGACCACACGGTCGACTGCTTCCGCTTCCGCGCGCGGCCATGAGCGCCCCGATCCGCTACGCCCGCAGCGGCGACGTCAACATTGCGTACGAGGTTTCCGGCGACGGTCCCTTCGACCTGGTGTTCATCCCGGGCTTCTTCTCCCACCTCGAGATCGACCGCGAGCATCCGGGCAACGCGCAACTGCTCGACCGGTTGGCGGCGATCGCGCGCCTCATCCGCTTCGACAAGCGCGGCACCGGGCTCTCCGACCGCGACGTGGGCCTCCCGGACTTCGAGACGAGGATGGACGACATCCGCGCGGTCATGGACGCCGTCGGCAGCGAGTCCGCGGCGCTCTTCGGCTACTCCGAGGGCGGCCCGATGAGTGTCCTCTTTGCGGCGAGCTTCCCGCAGCGGGTGCGGGCGCTCGTGCTCTACGGGACCTACGCGAAGCGCTCCCATCCGGACGAGGACTACCCGTGGGCGCCGACCTGGGAGCAGCGGGTCGCGGACGCGGAGGAGCTCGAGCGGACCTGGGGCGAGAACGTCGACGTCGCGAACATGGCGCCGAACGCCGACGACGCGCTCGTGAGCTGGATGAGACGGCGCGGGAGAGGCGGCCTCAGCCCGGCCGGCGCGCGGGACTTCATCCTCATGAACTCGCAGGCTGACGTCCGGGACGTGCTCGGCAGCGTCCAATGCCCGACGCTCGTCGTCCATCGATCCGGCGACCTCGACGCGCGAGTCGACGAGGGCCGGTACATCGCCGACCACATCCCCTCCGCGCGCTTCCTCGAGCTCGCAGGCGACGACCACGTTCCGTTCTTCGACCCGGATCAGATCATGGACGAGGTCGAGGAGTTCCTCACGGGCGTGCGCCCCGTCGCCGCGACGGACCGCGTGCTCGCGACCATCCTCTTCACCGACATCGTCGGGTCGACGGAGAGGGCCTCGGCGCTCGGCGACGCGGCCTGGGCAGCGCTGCTCGAACGGCACAACGGCGCGGTGCGACAGCAGCTGCGGCGGTTCTCCGGGGACGAGATCGACACCGCGGGAGACGGGTTCCTCGCCCTCTTCGACGGGCCGGCGCGGGCCGTTCGCTGCGGGCTGGCGGTCCAGGACGCGCTACGCGATCTCGGCCTGGAGGTCCGCGCGGGCGTGCACACCGGCGAGGTCGAGCGTCCGAAAGGAGCCAAGCCGCGCGGCATCGCAGTGCACGTCGGCGCCCGGGTCATGTCGCTAGCGGGCTCGGGCGAGGTGCTGGTGAGCGGGACGACACGTGACCTCGTCGCCGGCTCCGGTCTCGAGTTCGAGGACCGCGGAGAGCACGAGCTGAAGGGCGTCGACGGACGCCGCCGCGTGTTCGCCGCTCGTGTCTAGGCGCGGGTCGTGACCGCGATCATGTCGGCGAGGTTCACGAGCTGGATCGCCTTGCGCATCGTCGCGACGCGCTCGTCGCCCTTCTCCATCTCGCCGCCCTCCCGCCAGAGCTGATTCGCCGTCGACAGGAGCTCCTCGATCCGCTCAGATGCCTCTTCGTGGCCGTCGCGCTCGCGGGCGGCGTTGACCGCGAGCCCGAGCGCGCCGATCGCGTCGCGCTGGCGTGTCCACAGCATCGGCACCGACATCGAGATGTACTGGTGGATGCGCGCGAACGTCAGCGGCTGGACGAGGGACGATCCACCTCGCGGCTCGGTCGGCTCGCGCGGCTCCGCACCGGCGGCGATCGCGAGTGCGGTCTCCCCGAGCATCTCGCGCAGCTGCCTCTCGTCGAAGCCGACGGCCTTCGCGGCGCGAATGGAGGCGAGCAGGGAGTTCGGTTGGCGACCGTACGGGTAGTCGGACGCGTACACGACCTGCTCGGGCGGCACCTGGTGAAAGAGGTCGAGGAGATCGAGTGTGCTCCAGACCGATGTATCGAAGAAGACGCCGCGGATGCCGCCGAGGCGCCCGGCGAGCCCGGCCATGTCCGCGATGCCCGCGTGCGCGATGATCAGGCGCACTCCTTCGTTGCGCTTCACGAGCAGCTCGAGGTCCTCGGCGATCGGCGGGAGCCCGCGCCCCCCGTGGATGAGGACCGGCACGTTGCGCTCGTTCGCCAGCGCGAAGATCGGCTGCAGGCGGTCGTCGTCGAGCGCGAACGCCTGGGCACGCGGGTGGAGCTTGATCCCCCTCGCTCCGAGGTCGAGCGCGCGCTTCGCCTCCTCGAGCGGCTTGTGCGTCAGGTCGAGGCGCACGAACGGCAGCAGCTTGCCCCCCGCGCGCTGGGCGTAGGCGAGCGTGCGGTCGTTGGGCACGCAGAAGCCCGGGTCGCGATCGGGCTCGTCGAGGCAGAAGACGAACGCGCCCTCGATCCCGTAGAGGTCGAGCACGCCCACGAGCTCCTCGTAGCGCCCCCTCATCCCGTCGATGTCGTCGCCGAGGTGCGTGTGCGCGTCGAACAGGCGCGCGTCCTCGGGGAGCTCGGCCCGCACGGCGGCGCGGTACGTCTCGAGGAGCGCCGTGGCCTTCTCGGACGAGGTCACGCCTGACCGTCCAGCGCCGCCCATACGCGCGGCGGCGTCATTGGCAGCTCGTACAGCCGGACGCCGGCCGCTCTCGCAACGGCGTTCGCGATTGCAGCAGGGGCGGCGACGACCGGCGCTTCGCCGATCCCCTTTGCCCCGAACGGCCCCTCCGGCGCCGGGACCTCGACGATGAGCGTGTCGATCTCGGGCACGCGCTCCGCGACGGGGATTGCGTACGTGAGGAATGACCCCGTGACGAGGCGGCCGTCCTCGTCGTGCGCCAGCTCCTCGAAGAGCGCCCAGCCGATCCCCTGCGCCGCGCCGCCGCGCATCTGACCCTCGACGAGCGCAGGGTTGAGCGCGCGGCCGACGTCCTGCGCGATCACGTGCCGGAGCAGCTCGACCTCGCCCGTCTCCTGGTCGACTCGAACGTGCGAGAGATGCGCGGCGACGGACGGCGCGCCGACAAGCGGCGCGTGGCCGCCGTGGCCCTCGATCGGCTCGTAGCGGCCACCGAAGCGAAGCGCCTTGCTGGCGATCTCCTCGACAGTGATCGACCGGTCGGGCGCGCCTACCGCCCGGACCTCGCCGTCGACGACCTCGAGGTCGTCGGGCGAGATCTCGAGCTCCTGCGAGGCGACGGCGAGGAGCTTCTGCCGCGCGACCTCGGCCGCCTTGAGCACAGCGGGGCCGACCGAATAGGTGACCTTCGAGCCGCCGCTTGCACCCGCGTACGGGCCGCTCTCCGTGTCTGCCTGTACTACGCGGACCTTGTCAGGAGACAGACCGAACGCTTCCGCAGCGATCGCCGCGAATCCAGTCGCGACGCCGCTCATGTCCACCGCCGAGGTCACGACGGTCATCGTCCCGTCCGCGTCGACGCGGCACACGGCCGCCGCCGGCTCGGTCGCTCCCGGCCAGTAGCCCGCCGCCATCCCGATGGCCTCGTTCTCGGGCAGCGAGTCGCGCTGCGCCCAGAGTGGGTGTCCACGTAACCGCTCGAGCACCTCGACGGCGCCGATCGTCGGGAAAGGGTTCCCGCTGACGCCGATGTCGCCCTCGACGACCGCGTTCTTCAGGCGAAGGTCGAACGGATCGAGGTCGAGCTTCTGCGCCAGCTCGTCGAGCAGAGATTCGAGCGCGAAGGCGGCGGTCGGGGCGCCTGGCGCGCGATAGGCGCCGAAGGTGAAGCGGTTGGTCTGCACTCCGTAGCCACGCAGGTCGCGTGCCTCCCACCGGTACGGCCCGGCGACGAGCAGCGAGCTGACCCCCTCGACTCCCCAGCCCGCGTTCGAGCCACGGTCGACGATCATCCGCGCCTCGATTCCGGTCAGGGTCCCGTCCTTGCGCGCGCCGACCTTCAGGTGCGTGACCTGCGCCGAGGCCGGGTTCGTCGCCTGGAAGTCCTCCCCGCGCGTGAGCGCGAGGCGTACCGGCCTGCGGAGCGCGAGAGCCGCTCCCGCCGCGAGTGGCTCCATCAGCGCGAACTTCCCGCCGAACGCGCCGCCGAGCGGCTCGGCGATGACGCGAATTCGCTCCAGCGGGAGCCCGAACGCGCGCGCGAGCTCCCTCCTGGTCACGAACGTGCCCTGTGTCGAGGTGGACACGACGAGAGTGCCCGACGGCTCGAGCCAGGCGGTCGCGACCTGCGGCTCGATGTACGCCTGGTAGACCCACGGCGTCCGGAAGGTGCCCTCGACGACGGCGTCGCTCGACTCGAGCGCGGCCCTGGCGTCTCCCTCCTTGCGCGTGATCGTGTCGAGGACGTTTCCGGAGAGGTCCTCCTCCTCGTCCTCGCCACCCTTGTCGGCGCCCGCGTGGATCGACTCGAGGTCGCCGCCACCCTCGTCGTCCGCGGCTGTGCGCGCGAGGGGTGCTCCCGGAGTCATCGCCTGCTCGACGTCGACCACTGCGTCCAGTTCCTCGTAGTCGACCGACACCAGCTCGACCGCATCTGCAGCTGCGGCCTCGCTGTCGGCGACGACCATCGCGACGGGTTGCCCGGCGAAGACGACCTCCTCGCGGGCGAGCGGCTCGGCCGTCCGGTCGACGCCGCTCGCTTCCAGCGGCAGGTCTGCGGCGGCGAGCACGGCTACGACTCCCGGATGCGCGAGAGCCGCCTCGCGCTCGATACCGCGGACGCGTGCGTGCGGCTCGCTTGCGAGAACGAGCCGCGCGTGCAGAAGCCCGTGGACCTGGCCGTCCGCCGCGAACCGCGTTGCGCCCGTGACCTTGTCGGGCGCGTCGAGGCGCGGGCGCGCGACGCCGATCACGCTCATCGAGACTCCGCCCGCTTGCGGGCGCGCTCGAGCGCGCGACGCACCACGACTTCGGCGACGTGGCGCTTGTACCCCTCCGGCGCGAACCGGTCCCCGTACATCTCGACGGCCTGCAGGCTACCGTCCTCCGGCAAGAGCGTCGCGCGCGCGCCGACGCCGGTGAGGGCGACCGTGCTCGAGCCGTCGGGACGGGCGAGCGCGGCTGCGCCGGCGAGGGCGAACCCGGACGCGGGGTGCTCGACCGAGACGTACGCCGAGCCCGACCCGCTCGGTGGGACGGGCACGACGACGGCGACGATCAGCTCCCGCTCCCCGAGCGCCGTGGTGTACGGCATCTGGAAGAAGTCAGCGGCCGCGAGCGACCGTTCGCCTTCCGGCGAGCGGAGCTCCAGCCGGGCGCCGAGCGCGAGGACGACGGCCGGCAGGTCGGATGCGGGGTCGGCGTGCGCAAGGCTCCCTCCGACCGTCCCGCGGTTTCGTACCTGGAGGTCGCCGATTCCGGCCGCGCACTCGGCGAGGGCGACGAGGCTCGGCGCCTCGACCTCGGGCGCCGAGGCGAGCGCGTCCCAGGTCGCGAGCGCTCCGATCCGGAGCTCGTCGCCGGCGAGCTCGATGCCGCGGAGGTCGAGCGCGCCGATGTCGACGAGAAGCGAGGGGCGAGCGACGCGCAGCTTCAGCATGGGCACGAGCGACTGCCCTCCGGCGAGCGCCCTGGCGTCGGGCCGTGCGAGCGCTTCGAACGCGTCCTCGAGCGACGTCGCGCGGTGGTAGTCGACCGCGGCGGGGATCATCTCGCGAGCTCGGTTGCGGCCGCGCGCACGGAATCGACGACCGTCTGGTACCCGGTGCAGCGGCAGTAGTTGCCGCGGAGCGAGCGGCGGATCGTCTCGTCGTCCGGGTCGGGGTCGCGGGCGAGGAGATCGGCGGCGGTGAGGATCATCCCCGGTGTGCAGAAGCCGCATTGGAGGCCGTGATGCTCCACGAACGCCTTCTGCAGCGGATGGAGCCCATCTCCGGCGGCAAGACCCTCGATCGTCGTGACTTCGGCCCCCTCGGCCTGGAGCGCGAGCATCGTGCAGCTCTTGACCGCGCGTCCGTCGACGAAGACGGTGCAGGCGCCGCACTGGCTCGTGTCGCAGCCGACGTGCGTACCGGTCAGGCCGAGCCCGTCGCGGAGCGCGTGCACCAGGAGCGTGCGTCCTTCGACCTCGAGCGACCGCGGCTCGCCGTTGACGACGAGCGAGAGCAGGTCACGCACTGGCAGAGAGGGCTGACTGTTTCTCGCGCAGGTACGTCAGGTATGGCTCCGGGTCGATGCGCGAGGAGCCGGTGACCTTCTCGAGCGTCTCCATCGGCTTGAACTTGCGTCCGAGGGAGTACAGATTGTCGCGGAGCCAGGCGGAGAGCTCGAGGAGCTCGCCTGCCTCGAGCTGCGCCTCGAGATCGGGGAGCGCCTCCTGCACGACCGCCCAGATCTGCAGCGACAGCACGTTGCCGAGCGCGTAGGTCGGGAAGTAGCCGATTCCCCCGCTCGACCAGTGCGTGTCCTGGAGGACCCCGTTCGCGTCGTCCGGGACCTCGACGCCGAGCAGCTCCTTCATGCCGGCCTTCCAGGCCTCGCGGACGTCTTTCGGCTCGAGCGTCCCCTCGATCAGCTGCCGCTCGATGCGGAAGCGAAGGATGATGTGCAGGCTGTACGTCGTCTCGTCGGCCTCGACGCGGATGAAGCCTGGCCGCGCACGGTTGATCCCCGCGACGAACGCGTCGAGCGAGACGTCGCCGAGCTGGTCCGGGAACGTCGTCTGCAGCGGCTCGTACCAGTGGATCCAGAATGGCCTGCTCCGGCCGACGAGGTTCTCCCACGTCCGGCTCTGCGACTCGTTCAGCCCGAGCGACGGCGAGCCCGCGAGCTGCGTGCGCTGGAGCGACGACGCGATTCCGTGCGCGTACTGCCCGTGCCCCGACTCGTGCAGCGTCCCCCAGAGCGAGCCGAGCCCCGTCGGCTGATACCGCGTCGTCAGGCGCACGTCTCGGTTCGAGAACGACGTGCAGAACGGGTGCACGGTCGGGTCGAGACGCCACGCGCCCTCATCGAAGCCGACGGTCTCCGCGACGCGTTGGCAGAACTCGCGCTGCTTGTCCGCCTCGTACGACATGTCGAGGAACGACGCATCGACGTCGGGCGCCGATCTCACGAGCTCCTTGAGCTGCGGCTCGATCGCGTCGAAGACCTCGGCGACCTCGATCGTCTTCATGAACGGCTCGTAGTCGTCGAGCAGCGGCGTGTACGGCGAGTCGTCCCACTCGAAGCACTCGACGTAGCGCTTCTTCAGCTCGAGGTTGCGCTCGAGGACGGGGAGGAACGCGGCGAAGTCGTCGTTGCGGCGCGCCTCCGCCCAGATGTGGTGGCCTTGCGAGCCCGCGCGGATCATCTCCGCGCGCAGCTCGGCCGGGACGCGCCGGCTCTTCTCCCAGTCGCGGCGCGTGACGCGGATGAGGCTCGCGTCGTCGGAGTCGTAGTCGAGCGACTCCTCGAGCGGGCGCAGCTTCTCGAGCAACGCGCCGATCGCCTCGTCCGTGAACTTCTCGTGCGCGATGCGGCCGAGCGTCGCCATCGCTTCGGCGCGTGCCGGAGTGCCGAGCGGCGGCATCATGACGCGCTGGTCCCAGCCGAGGACGCCCATGGCGCGGGTGAGGTCCGAGATCTCCCCTAGTCGCTCCCGCAGCGTACGCAGGTCGGCGTCCACCGCTCAGGACTCTATAGATGCGGAGGTTGGCCGGGTCTGGCGAACCGAAGCAGCCTCGCGCCCGCGCTCCGCGCTGAGTCGGCTCGGATCCGGCCCGCACTCATCCGGCACGGAATCGGCACCCACGCACGAGGATTTCGCCGATAGCGTGCGTGTAGGGACACGGGAGTGCCCCTGGGGGTCGTTGGCGCGGGACCGGGTGGGCACACGACGTGCTGCCGCCGAGCGACGATGACCCGCCGGGGTAGGATCGCGCGCGTGGGCGACGTCCTCATCGTCGGCGACACCCTCCGGACGCCCGAGCTCCGGCACGAGGTGGCGCTCGGGATCCCCGACCCGTTCGTGTACGCCGAGAAGGACGGGCAGCGGATCGTCGTCGTCTCCTCGATGGAGGCGATGCGGATCGAGGCGCTCGGCGCCGGGCTCGAAGTGCGGCCGACCGAGGAGTTCGGCGCGGACGAGATCCGCCGCAGCGGGCTGAGTCTCCATGAGGCGGCCCTCCGTCTGACCGTGCAGACGGTCCAGGGGCTCGGCATCGAGCGCGCCACCGTCCCGGCCGGGTTCCCGCTCGGCCACGCGGACGCGCTGCGCGCCGCGGGCATCGAGCTGGCCGTCGACCAGGGTCTGTTCGACGATCGCCGGCGCCGCAAGTCCGACGCGGAGCTTGCCGGGATCAGGCGCGCACAGAAGGCCGCCGAGGCCGGCGTCGAGACCGCGCGCGAGCTCCTCGCACGCGCCGAGCGCGCGAACGGGGGTCTCACAGTCGACGGCGAGCCGCTCACCTGCGAGCTCCTGAAGGAGCACATCCAGGCCGCCTTCCTCGCGAACGGCGCGCTTGCCGAGGAGATGATCGTCTCGCACGGGCCGCAGACGGCGGTCGGGCACGACATGGGCTCCGGCGCCATCGCCGCCGACGACGTCGTCCTCCTCGACCTCTTCCCGGTCGACCTCGAGTCCGCCTGCTTCGCGGACATCACGCGCATGATCTTCGTCGGCGACGGCGACCGCGGCGGTGACCTGCGCAACTGGCACGCGCTCTGTCTCGAGGCCCTCGAGCTCGCGGCGGCCGAGGTGCGGCCGGGCGCGAACGGGGGAGATATCCACCGGCTCGTCTCGCGGTTCCTCGCCGACCACGGCCACCCGACGCAGCTCACGAAGCAGGAGGGCGAGGTGCTTCGCGACGGCTTCTACCACGGCCTCGGGCACGGCGTCGGGCTCGAGGTGCACGAGTCGCCGTCGCTCGGGATGCTCGGCGAGGAGCTAGTCGCGGGAGACGTGATCACGATCGAGCCGGGCCTCTATCGCCACGGCGTCGGCGGCGTTCGCGTCGAAGACCTGCTGCTCGTGACCGACGACGGCTACGAGCGGCTCACCGATTGCCCGTACGACATTGACGTCTCGGCCGGTGACCAGCTCTCGCGTTCCTCGGGCGTGCCCGAAGGTGTCGAGCCGGAGGGCACAGCATGAGTAATACGGGCCCGGAGAGCTCGACGCCTTCAGGCGCGTCAGGCGACGGCGGAGCCGGGCTCCGCCCGGCGGGAGTCGGCGACGGCTCCGTGCGCGAGAGCGCGATCGACACGCTCTTCCTCGAGGAGCGCCGCTACCCGCCGCCGCGCGACTTCGCGCGCCACGCGAACGCAAGCGAGGCCGTCTACGACACCCCGTTCGAGGTGTTCTGGGAACACGAGGGCCGCGAGCGCGTCACCTGGTTCGAGCCGTTCACGAAGCTGTACGAGTTCGAGGCGCCGTACGCCAGGTGGTATCTCGACGGAAGGATCAACGTGACCTACAACTGCCTCGATCGGCACGTCGAGGCGGGTCACGGGGACAAGGTCGCGTACTTCTACGAGGGCGAGCCCGAAGGCGAGCGGACGCCGATCACGTACGGCCAGCTACTCGAGCACGTCGTGATGGCCGCCAACGGCCTGCGCGCGCTCGGCGTCCGCAAGGGCACGCCGGTCGGGATCTACATGGGCATGGGGCCGGGGCTCCCGGTGGCGATGCTCGCGTGCGCGCGGATCGGCGCGCCGTTCACGGTCGTGTTCGGCGGCTTCTCCGCGGAGGCGCTCGCCGACCGGCTGAACGACATGCGCTGCGAGGTCTTGCTCACGCAGGACGAGAGCTACCGGCGCGGGCAGGTCGTGCCGCTGAAGCGGAACGCGGACGAGGCGCTCCTGTCGGCGCCGACCGTCCGCCGCGTCGTCGTCGGCCAGCGGACGCGCGGTGACGTCCCGATGGTCGAGGGGCGCGATCTCACGTGGAACCAGCTCATCGAGGGCCAGCCGGCCAACCCCGAGAGCTGCCCGTGCGAGCCGATGGACTCCGAGGATCTGCTGTACCTGCTGTACACGAGCGGGACGACCGCGAAGCCGAAGGGGATCGCGCACACGACCGCGGGCTACCTCGTCGGCGTCGCCGCGACCCACTACTACGTCTTCGACCTGAAAGCGGACACCGACGTGTACTGGTGCGCCGCGGACATCGGGTGGGTCACAGGGCACAGCTACATCGTCTTCGGCCCGCTCGCGAACGGCGCCACGAGCGTCCTCTACGAGGGGACGCCCGACTTCCCGGACAAGGACCGCTGGTGGGACATCGTCGAGCGGTACAAGGTCACGATCCTGTACACGGCGCCGACGGCGATCCGTGCGCACATGAAGTGGGGGCCGGAGCACGCGGCGAAGCACGACCTCTCGTCGCTGCGGCTGCTCGGCACCGTCGGGGAGCCGATCAACCCGGAGGCGTGGGTCTGGTACCGCGAGCACATCGGCGGCGACCAGACGCCGGTCGTCGACACGTGGTGGCAGACCGAGACCGGGATGATCCTGATCACGCCGCTGCCGGGCGTCACGACGCTCAAGCCGGGATCCGCGACGAAGCCGTTCCCGGGCGTGGACGCTGTCGTGCTGGACGATCGCGGAAACGAGGTGGGACCGGGCGGCGGCGGCTACCTCGTGCTCCGGCGGCCGTGGCCGGCGATGACGCGCGGCATCTTCGGCGACGACGCGCGCTTCCGCGCGACCTACTGGGAGCGGTTCCCCGGCATGTACTTCGCGGGCGACGGCGCGCGAATCGACGAGGACGGCGACTTCTGGCTCCTCGGCCGGGTCGACGATGTCATGAACATCTCCGGGCACCGGATCTCCACGATCGAGGTCGAGTCGGCGCTCGTCGACCACCCGAGCGTTGCCGAGGCGGCGGTCTGCGGGCGCGCGGACGCGCTGACCGGACAGGCGATCGTCGCGTTCGTGACCCTGAAGGGCGGGGAGGAGGGCTCCGTCGAGCGGCTCGAGGAGCTCCGGAACCACGTCGCCGTCAAGATCGGCCCGATCGCGAAGCCGGCGAACATCGTCTTCACGCCCGAGCTCCCGAAGACCCGCTCGGGGAAGATCATGCGCCGGCTGCTGCGCGACGTGGCCGAGGATCGGCCGCTCGGGGACACGACGACCCTCGCGGACCCCGCGGTCGTCGCCGAGATCGCGGACCGCGCGGTCGCTCAGCCCTCCGAGGAGTAGAGCACCTCTTCACGAACGCGAGCACGGCCGGTCCCGCCGGATCGATTGCGTGACCGCCTGGCGCGCGGAACCGCTTGCGCCTGCGGGAGCACGCGCTGGAGCGCCTCGTCGGTGAGCTCCGCTTTTCGGCGGCGGCTTCCCACATAAGACCCGAGCGGGTGCCGCCGCCGTGGAGCCGAGGATTATTCGGCGTCAGCTTCCCTGCTCGGGCCGGTACGTGCCGAAGCTCCAGAGGTTGCCTTCCGGATCCCGCGCCATGTACTCGCGGGAGCCGTAGTCGGTGTCGTTCGGCTCGCGCACGATCTCCGCTCCGGCCGCCCGAGCTCGTTCGTGGTGCGCGTCGACCTCGTCCACGATCACGTACACGCCCTGGTTCACCGCGCCGAGCTCGCGCGCGGTCTTGAGGCCGAACTCGTTCGCTCCCGCCGGGCCGAGCATGACCAGCCCGCCGTCGAAGCGCATCTCCGCGTGCGCGATTCTCGCCGTTCGGGCCCTCGTGCACCTGCGTCGGCTCGAAGGCGTACGCAGCGGTCGAGCCAGTCGAGTGCCGCGGCCGCGTCCTCGTAGGTCAGGAAGGGAATGCAGTTCACGTCGTCTCCTCTCGTCTCGACCACGATCCGAGCGTAGGGGGCGCTTGCGGCCGCGTCTTGGACGAATGTGACCGGCTAGCCGGGCGTCGCGGCGCCGTATGGGTCGAGACGGCGAGGCGAGCTCTCCCGGGCTCACGCCTGCGAACTGCCGGAAGTCCCTGTTCAGGTGCGCCTGGTCGAAGTAGCCGCACTCGTACGCGAGCGCGGCGAGCCCGCTCCCCTCGCGGAGAAGTCGGAGCGCGCGCTGGAACCGGAAGATCCTCGCCACCGTCTTCGGCGGGAGCCCGACCTGCTCGTGGAACCGAGCGACGAGGTGGCGGCGGCTGCGGCCGATCCGGTCGGCGAGCGCGCCGATCCGAACGCGGCCACCCGACCGCTCGAGCGCGTCGAACGCCCACACGATCTCCGGAGCCGGCGGCCGCGTCGCTTCGCCGAGGCGGCGCGTGAGCGCCTCGTCGAGCAGGTCGAATCGCGCTGCCCAAGTCGGCGCGTCCGCGAGCCGTTCCGTCAGGCCGCGCGCGCCCGCCGGGAGGATGTCGTCGAGAGAGACCACGCGGTTCGCGAGCTCGTGCATCGGGACGCCGAAGACGAGGTGCGCGCCGATCGGCGTTAGGTCGATCTGCACGCACCGCGCCGGCCCGGCCGCCTCGACCCAGACCGACCTCTCGTAGAGCCCGGCGAAGAAGCTGCTCCTCGACCGACGGGCGACGCATCGTCTCTCGAGCCGGCGATCCGCCACGGCGCGCCGAAGTTGACGATGAGTGGGACGCGCGTGACGGGCACCTGCTGCCGGAGCACCGGCTCGGAGCTCGCCTCGACATACCCCTCGTACCTGGAGACGAACGCGCGCAGGCGCGGGTCGGGCGGGCGCGACACGAGCTCCCACCGGTCCTCGCCCGAGGGGTCGCGCAGAACGCGCATGCGCCTGTCCATTCCCCGAGGCTAGCGCGCCGCGAGCGCCTGCCCGAACGCCGCGACCGTGCGCGCGACGTCCTCGTCGCTCGTCCGCCAGTTCGAGACGGAGATGCGGATTGCGGAGCGGCTGTCCCAGCTCGTGCCGCTCATCCACGCCTCGCCGCTCGCCTGCACGTGTGCGAGCACGGCGTCCGTCGTCGCGTCGTCGGCGAAGCGGAAGAGCACCTGGTTGAGGACGACGTCGTTCAGCACCTCGCAGCCGGGGAGCCGCGCAAGCTCGTCGGCGAACCTTCGCGCGTGGCGGCAGCAGCGGTCGACGAGCTCGGCGACGCCCGACCGGCCGAGTGAGCGGAGTGCCGCGTACACGGTGAGGCCGCGGGCACGTCGGGAGAACTCGGGCGTCCAGTCCATCGCGTCCCAGGCCTCGCCGGCGCCGGCGACCAGGTACTCGGCGGTCATGGCCATCGCGGCGCGGTGTGGTGCGCGATCCTTGACGAACGCGAGCCCGCAGTCGTAGGGCACGTTCAGCCACTTGTGCGCGTCCGTCGCCCAGGAGTCCGCTCGCTCGACTCCGGTCACGAGGTGGCGGGTCGCAGGGGACGCCGCCGCCCAGAGCCCGAAGGCCCCGTCCACGTGCACCCATGCGCCCGTCCCGCTCGAGCGCATCGGCGATCTCGCCGACCGGATCGACGCTCCCGGTGTTCACCTCGCCGACCTGCGCGCAGACGATCGCCGGGCCGTCGTACCCCTCGAGCGCCGCCGTGACGGCCGCCGCCGAGGTACGTCCCTGACTGTCCACGTCCGCCGTCACGACCCACTCCCTGCCGAGGCCGAGGAGCCGCAACGCGCGATCGACGGTGATGTGACGCTTGCCGCCGACGACGACCCGGATCGGCGGCGATCCCGTGAGCCCACGAGCCTCGACGTCCCAGCCCGCACGCTCGAGCACCGCGTGCCGCGCCGCCGCGAGGCAGGTCACGTGGGCGAGCTGGCAGCCCGTGACGAATGCGAACGACGCCGTCGCGGGCAGGCCGAGGAGCTCCAGGAGCCAGTGCCCGGCGACCTCCTCGGCCACCGCCGCCGCGGGGCCTCCGACGACGAGCCCGGCGTTCTGGTCCCAGACGCTCGTCAGCCAGTCGGCCGCGAGCGCGGCCGGCAGCGCTCCGCCGATGACGAATCCGAAGTAGCGCCCGCTCGGGATCGCCACCACGCCGGGCTCGCTGGCGGCAGTGAAAGCCTCGATCACCTCGAGCGGATCGGTGGGGCCTTCGGGCAGGTCGCCACCGAGAGCCGTGCGCAGCTCCTCGACCGATGCAGATGGCCAGATCGGCCGCTCGTCGAGCGTCTCGAGGAAGTCGGCTGCGATCTCCGCCGTGCGCCGAAGCAGCTCGCGCTCGCTCACGAGAGCGAGTCTAGGCGGCGAGCAGCTTCTCGAAGCGCTCGGGCTCGTCGAACGGCCCGACGAGGGCGAGGTACAGGCGCTTGCCCTCGAAGAGGTCCTTCGCGACGCGCTGCACGTCTTCGACCGTGACCGCGTCGAGCTGACGCAGGAGCTCCTCCGGCTCCTCGATCTCACCCTCGAGAACCTCGCGCCGGAGCCCGTACTGGATCGTCCCCTGCGGGCTCTCGAGGCGGAGCACGAACCGCCCCTTGGCGTAGCCGCGAGCCTTCTCGAGCTCGTCGGACGGCACCGGCTCCGCTGCGATCTTCCGGATCTCGCCGAGGATCGTCGTGATCGCCTCGTCGACGCGCGAGACGTCGACGCCGGCGCCCGAGTACACGCTTCCGGCGTCCGTGTACGAGGAGCCGGCCGCGTGCACGTAGTACCCGAGGCCGCGCCGCTCGCGCACCTCGGTGAAGAGACGCGAGGACATGCCTCCGCCGAGAACGATCGAGAGGAGCTGGAGCGCGTAACGATCGGGATGCCCGATCGGGTACCCGCGCACGCCAAGGATGAGATGCGCCTGCTCCGAGGCCTTCGTGTGGAGCATCACCGGCGAGCGGTCTGCGGGGATCGCGGCGGGCTCGGGCGCGCCGGTTTGGCCGGGCTCGATGCCGCCGAGGAGCTCCTCCAGGCGCTCGTTCAGGCCGTCGCCGATCCGCCCGCCGATCCCGACCACGATCCGCTCGGGCCGATACCAGGCGTCGAGATACGACGAGAACGTCTCGCGGGTCGCTTCCTCGATCGTCTCCTTGGTCCCGAGGATGTCCCAGCCGAGCGGGTGGTCGTCGTACATGAGTCGGTCGTAGACGCTCCCGACGTAGCGCTGAGGCGTGTCGAGATACACGTTCATCTCCTCGAGGATCACTCCCTTCTCCTTCGCGATCTCGCTCTCCTCGAAGCGCGAGTTCAAGAGCATGTCGGTGAGCACGTCGAGCGCCGTGTCGCGCGTCTCCGAGCCGCAGCGGACGTAGTAGCCCGTGATTTCCTTGCCCGTGAAGGCGTTGAACTCGCCGCCGATCGCGTCGATCTCCGTGGCGATCGTCCGCGCGGTCGGGCGCCGCTCCGTCCCCTTGAAGAACATGTGCTCGGAGAAGTGGGCGATGCCCTTCGAGCCCGGCGTCTCGTAGCGTGACCCGGCCGCGAGCATCACGAAGCAGGAAACCGACTGCACCTGCGGGATCGGCGCCGTCACGACGCGGACGCCGTTGCCGAGCGTGCTTCTCTCGAAGATCGACATCGCCTCGATGGTATAGACAGGCCTCGTGGCGAAACAGCTGACCCGAGCGGCCATGACCGCGCAGCCCGAGTGGCTGCGACGGGTGCCCGAGCGGGTCGGCGAGCGGCGGTTGCCCGAGGGCGCGCGCGTCCTCTTCACCGGCTGCGGGACGTCGTATCACGCGGCGCTCGCGTCGGGGCCGGCGGCGCAGGCGCTCGAGGTCGTCCTCGGGAACGCGCCCGAGGCCGACGTCCTCGTCGCGATCAGCCACGAGGGCGGGACGCGCCTGACTCTCGAGGCCGTCGAGTCGTTCGCGGGAGAGACATGGCTCATCACGGGCGCCCCGGAGAGCACGCTCGCGAAAGCGGTCGACCACGTCGTCGTCGCGACGCCCGAGATCGAGAAGAGCTACTGCCACACCGTCAGCTACACGTGCGGGATCGCCGCGGGGCGGGCGCTGCTCGGTGAGGACGTCGGCGGCCTCGCGGACGCCGTGGCGGCGGAGCTCGACGCGATGCCGCTCGGTCCGTCACCGCACGAGCGGTTCGCCGTGATCGGCGCCGGCCGTGACGTGGCGACGGTTCTCGAGGCCGTGCTCAAGCTCCGCGAGGGAGCGCGGGTCGCCGCGGAGGCGCATCACACGGAGCAGCTTCTGCACGGCCACCTCGCCGCGATCGACTCCTCCGTTCGCTGCGTCGTCCTGGAGGGCGAGGGCCGAGCCTCCCAGCGCGCGCACGACGTCCTGCGGGCGCTCGCCGAGCTCGGGTGCGAGGCCGCGATGGTGCACACGAGCCACCCGGTCGTCGACATCGTCCGTTTCCAGCGGCTTACCGTCGACCTCGCGGACGCGCGCGGGGTCGACCCCGACCTCATCCGCTGGGACGAGGAGCCGTGGGACCGGGCGCGCAAGGCCTACGACTGAGGCCCTACCGGTCCTCGAGCCGGTAGACGAAGCGAAGCGCCTGCCAGCTCTCGTCGATCGAGCAGCTCTTGTTGTCGACGAGCCCGCGCGCGAGGCCCGTCTCCTGGACGATGTCGAACGACAGGTCGGTCTCCAGCTTCGATGCCTTCTTCGGCCACGCGATCCAGAGCCCGTCGGCCGGGTCGAGTGTCGCCTTCAGCCCCTCGAAGCGGCGTTCGAGGTCGTCGCGACTCGTCGTGAAGAAGACGACGACGCCCGCACCCGGCTTTGCACCGAGCTTCTTCCCCAGCGGCGTGCCCGAGTAGTCAGCGGCCATGCCAGGCCGCAAGCAGCTCGGCCTCGCGCTCCGGAGCGAGCCCGGCGGCGTCCGTCGCCGCCGCTTCGACGAGCGCGCCGCTGATCGTCTCCTCGAGCGGGCGGAAGCAAAGCCCCTCGCCGAGCGCACGGCTGACGTCCGCCCGGTCCATGTACGCGGTCTCGCGGCCCGTCAGCCAGAGCGGCAGCTCCATCCACTGGCCGACCTCCTGCTCGACGAGGAACTCGTCGGTCACCCAGGTGATGCTCGCGTCGGTCCCGGCCACGGCGACCGACGCCGCGAGCAGCTCGTCGAGCGACACGCCGGGGTGGGTCGCGTTGAACGTCCCATTGGCGCTGCGCTCGCAGAGGGCGACGATCCACTCGCCGAGATCCCGAACGTCGACGAACTGCGACCTGCGCTCGGGCGGCCCGGGAGCGAGGATCTCGCCGCCGCGCGAGGCGCGGTGCGGCCAGTACGTGAAGCGGCCGGTCGGGTCGTGCGGGCCGACGATCAGGCCAGGCCGGACGATGAGCGCCCCTTCTCCGAAGACGGCGTCTGACCTCTTGCTCGCACAGCGCCTTGAGCGCGCCGTAGTTCGAGTAGTCCGGCGCCAGCTCTTCGGCGGGCTGGTCGCCGAGCGGCGCGAGCTCGCTGTCCTCGTCGATCGGCCGGCTGAAGTCGGCGTAGACCGAGATGCTCGACACGAAGCAGTAGAGGCCCGAGCGCGCGAGTGCCTCGGCCGAGGCACGGACGACGTGCGGCAGGTAGCCGGAGGTGTCGGCGACGGCGTCCCAGCTCCGCCCTTCGAGGGCGGCGACGTCTCCGTCGCGATCGCCGCGCAGCTTCTCGACCTCGGGGTAGAGCTCCGGGTTCGTCCGGCCGCGGTTGAAGAAGGTCAGCTCGTGGCCGCCGGCGAGTGCCGCGTCGGCGATCGCCCGTCCGAGGAACTTCGGCCCGCCGAGCAGGAGAAGCCTCATGCGAGCTCCGTCAGGGCGGTGAGGAGCCGGTCGACCTCGTCCTCGGTGTTGTAGTGGACGATTCCCGCGCGCACGGCGCCGTCGTCGAGCCCGAGGTGACGCATCGTCTCGAGCGCGTAGTAGTCGCCGTGCCAGACGGCGACGTCGCGCTCGGCGAGCCGGGTGGCGACCTCCTCGGGCGTGCGACCGGGCAGGTTGAAGCAGAACGTCGGGACGCGTCCGACCATCGTCCGCGGACCGTAGAGCTGCACTCGTTCGGACAGTCCTGACAGGAACCGCCGACCGAGCGCGTGCTCGTGCGCGTGGATCGCTTCCCAGCCGACCGAGTCGATGTAGTCCACCGCGGCCACGAAGCCCGCGAGGAGCTCGTGCGGAAGCGTGCCCAGCTCGTACCGCCTTCCGACGGGCTCGTCTGCCGCCGGCCGCACCTTGTACGGCCGCCACGACCGGAGAAGCTCGCTCTTCCCGAACGCCAGCCCGAGATGCGGCCCGTAGAACTTGTACGGCGAGCAGATGAGGACGTCGACGTCCCAGGCCGAGACGTCGATCGGGCCGTGCTGCGCGTAGTGGACCGCGTCCGCCCACGCGAGCGCACCGGCCTCGTGCGCGAGGTCGACGACCCGCCTCACGTCGGGCGCCGTGCCGACCGAGTTCGCCGCGGCCGGGAACGCGACGACGCGCGTCCTTTCCGAGATCTGCGCGGCGAGATCGTCGTAGTCGAGCTCGAGCTCCTCGGTGAGCCCCGCGTGACGGACGACGATGCCGACGTCGTGTGCCAGCTCGAGCCACGGCGCGACGTTGGCGTCGTGGTCGAGCTTCGTCACGACCACCTCGTCTCCCGGGCGCAGAGTGCGCCCGAGCGCCCGCGTGAGCAGGAAGTTGAGCCCGGTCATGCTCGGCCCGAACGCGACTTCCTCGACCGAGCATCCGAGGAACGACGCGGCGCGCTCGCGCGAGAGATCCACGAGCTCGTTCGTCCTCCGCGACGTCTCGTAGGGAGCGTCGAGGTTGGCGTTCGACTCGCGCAGGTAGCGCGCGATCGCGTCGATCACCTCGTCGGGGCACTGCGTCCCGCCGGGCGCGTCGAAGAACGCGAGCGGGCGGTCGAGCGCCGAGAACCGCGCCCGCACGGCCGCGACGTCGAGGCGCTCGGAGGTCGGAGAGCTCACGGCGAACGAGGCTATCGGAGCGAGCGTAGGGACCACGCGCGCACGCCCGAAGCCAGCCCAAGGACGCGATCGAGAGAAGCCATGCGCATGGTCGACGGGCGGGGGAGGGCGTGTGGAGGCTTGCTCCGAGCAGCAGACGCGGCGCTACAGCACCTGCTCACCGTTCACTATCCAGCGGTAGCGCGGCCGCGCTGTCAGCGAGTTGCCGACGAAGCAGCCGCGCTCGGCGCTCGCGATCAGCTCGCGCGCGAAGCCGTTCTCGACGGGCGGCTCGAAGTCGACGACGAGCTCGGTGTCGATCTCGACGAAGGCGTACAGGCCGTCCTCTTCCCGCTTCGTCACGATGCCGTGAGCGGTGCCCGACGCGGTCACCCGAAGGTCGTGCTTCCGGACGTTGTAGTCGAGGCTGGCAAGCGTGCAGCGCACGAGCCCGGCGAGGACGAGGTGCTCGGCCTGCCACTCGTCCGCGGCCGAGATCGGCGGGCCGCCGAGACCGCTCGTTGCCGACCTGTCCGTCGCGACCACGACCTCGAACTCGAGTCTCCGGGCCTTGTGCGGCACGCCCGCGAATCTACCCCGCGCCGTCCGCACCCGTACCTACCGTGAGAGGGGTGGAAGGGCGCCTGCGGACGCTCAGCGAGGCCGAGTGCTACGAGCGCTGCTACGGGTGGCGGTGGAGCGAGGACACCGTGAGAGTCCTCGGCCAAGAGTCGGACCCGCGAGAACGATCCGTCCGAGATGGGCGAGCGCCTTCGCCGCCTGCTCGAGCTCCGGCTCGACGAGCGCGACGCGGCCTGACGCGCCTCGCTTCGGGCAGGATCAGGGCGTGCCGGTGCGCGCCGTCGTCTTCGACCTCTGGGACACGATCGTCGACTTCGACGTGGATGCGAGCGAAGCGCTCAACCATCGCATCGCCGAGCACCTCGACGTCCCGTACGACCGTTTCGTCGACGTCTGGTACTCGGCCGAGTCGTTCCGGAACCGCAACGTCGGGCCGATCGGACCCTGCTTCGCGGCGGCGTGCGAGACCCTCGGAGTCGAGGCGGACATCGACGAGATCCTCGGCTGGCGTCTCGAGCTGACGCGTCGCTCACTCGTGCCACGCGACGGTTTGCTCGAGACTCTGGCCGAGCTCTGCGAGCGCGGGCTTCGCATCGGGCTCATCTCGAACTGCTCCGAGGAGGTCGCCGACGTCTGGGCGGACACGTCCTTCGCGCGCTTCTTCGACGACGCGGTGTTCTCGGCCACGGCCGGGCTCGCGAAGCCGGACCCGGCGATCTACCGGCTCGCGGCGGACGGGCTGGGCGTCGAGCTCCAGGAGTGCCTGTTCGTCGGCGACGGCGCCAACGACGAGCTGCGCGGCGCCCGCGACGTAGGCATGACACCCGTGCTGATCCACCTCGACGGGAGGGAGCCGCACTGGGACGAGGTGCGCGATTGGGACGGCCTCAGGATCACGTCGCTCCCGCGAGTGCTCGAACTCGTCGCGTGACCGAGGCGGTCGAGAAGCCGGTTCCCGACGCGCTGGGGCCGGGCATGCGGGTCGTCTTGAGGAGTATTCCTCGTGTTCCAACGGAGCCAGCATGCGGCCAGCGGAACCAGCACGAGCAGTCGGGGAGCGGCTTTGCGAGACGCAACAGAGCGCGTGGCGTATCGCGGCTATAGTTGCCTTAGCGCTTGGCCTGTTTTTGAGGCCGCCGAGGTTTTTCTTTCCTCTTTGGTAGTACCACCGGCCGAGCGCAGCAGGGGTTCGTCTGGACTTTCCTGCACTGATCGAAACGAAGGGAACATCACATGCATGCCACCATTCGCCGTTACGACGGTGTGGACCAGAATCGCTCGACCGAGTTGACCAGCAAGGTCAACGAGAGCCTCGTACCCAAGCTCGAGAAGATGCCCGGGTTCAAGGGCTACTTCCTCATCGAGGCTGACAACGGCGTCCTCAGCTCGCTCGGTCTCTTTGAGACACCTGAGCAGGGCAGGGAGTCGTCGAAGTTCGTCGCAACCTGGATCCGCGACGAGAAGCTCGACGCGATCATCCCCAACGAGCCCAAGATCACGAGCGGCCGCGTCGTCGCTACCAGCGACCGCGTCTTGGTCGCCGTCTAGCTCGACGGAAGTACTTCGACAGAGAGGGCCCGGCTTGCCGGGTCCTCTCCGTTCTTTCTGCGGCATCAACCCCGGACGCCGGAGCGCGGCGACGGGAGCGCCCATCGCAAATCCGCGGAACGACTTCTGGCGGCTGCTCCATGCCGCCGGGTTCACGCCACGCGAGCTCTTGCCCGAGGAGTCCCAGGAGCTGCTCGAGTACGGCGTGGGCTCACGAACGCGGCGCGAAGGACGACACGAGAATCGGGTGACCTGCGCAGAGCGGACTTCGCGGGCGCCCAAGAGCGGCGGCTCGGCGACACCGCGCTCTTCGTGCTCCCGTCGACCTCGCCGGCGTGCCGTGACCTGGGACGAGCGGTTGCGGTGCTTCCTCGCGTTGCGGGACATCGTCTCGTAGCCGCCCGCGCGCCCCGCCCTCTCGCTCGTCGAAAGTCGGTCTCAACCGAGCCGCGTCAACCGCGGAAGCGATTGGTCAACGGCGTGCGCCAGTCGCGGCCGAACGCCTTCGGCCGCAGCTTGACCCCGGGCGGAGCCTGCCGGCGCTTGTACTCCGCGCGGTCGACGAGGTCGAGCGCACGTTGGACGACCGCGGGATCGAACTCCTCGAGCAGCTCCTCGCGCGAGCGGTCGAGCTCCACGTACGCCTCGAGTACGGGATCGAGCTCGTCGTAGGCGGGGATCGAGTCCTCGTCGCGCTGATCGTCTCGGAGCTCCGCGCTGGGCGCGCGCTCGATCGTCGTCGTGGGAATGAGCTCGCGTCCGGCGCGCTCGTTCAGGTACCGCGCCAGGCGGAACACGTCCGTCTTGAACACGTCCTTGAGGAGCGCGAACCCGCCGACCATGTCCCCGTAGAGCGTCGCGTACCCGACTGCGAGCTCCGACTTGTTACCGGTCGAGACCACCAGCCACCCGTAGGTGTTCGAGAGCGCCATGAGAGTCACGCCGCGCGCGCGGGCCTGGAGGTTCTCGGCCGCGAGCCCCTCCAGGCCGCCGCGGGTCGGCTCGCGGAGCACATCGTGGAACGCTTCGACGACGGTCTCGATCGGGATCTCCCGAAACGCCGCGCCGAGGCTCTCCGCGAGCCGCTCCGCGTCGCTCCTCGTCTCGGCGGACGAGAACCGGGACGGCATCGAGACGAGATGCACGCGCTCGGCGCCGAGCGCGTCGACGCAGAGCGCGGCGGTCACGGCGGAGTCAATGCCACCGGAGACGGCGACGACGACCTCGGTGAACCCGTTCTTCTCGACGTAGTCGCGGAGGCCGAGCGTCAGGGCGCGGCGCATCTGCTCGAGCTCGGGCTCGAACGGGACGACGGAAGCCGGAGTGGGCTCCGCGCGGCTCGGAACTGCCGGCGCGGCGAGCTGGACCAGCTCGACCTCCGGCACGCTCTCGCGCGAGCGGTCGAGCTCGCGCCTCCTGACGTCGCGGAGCCGCCGGCCGAGCGCGGCCCCCGGGTCGATGTCGGCGACGAGCAGGTGCTCCTCGAAGCCGGGTGCGCGCGCGACGACCTCGCCCGCGTCGTCGAGGACGACCGAGTGGCCGTCGAAGACGAGCTCGTCCTGACCGCCTACGAGGTTGCAGAACGCGAGGAACGCCGTCGAGTCGCGCGCGCGGGTGACGAGCATCTCCTCCCGGTCCTCGGCCTTCCCCACGTGGAACGGCGAGGCGGACAGGTTCACGACGAGCTGGGCGCCCGCGAGAGCCAGGTCGGTCGCGGGAGGACCCGGCTGCCAGACGTCCTCGCAGATCGTCGGCCCCGCGAGGACGTCCCCGATCTGGACGAGGACGAGGTCGCGGCCCTCGAGGAAGTAGCGGTGCTCGTCGAAGACGCCGTAGTTCGGAAGGAAGTGCTTCCGGTAGACGGACTGCACGCGCCCGTCGGCGCATACCGCGCACGCGTTCGCGAGGTCGCGGTCGAACCACGGTGTCCCCACGAACGCGACGATGCCCGTCGCCGCGCGAGCGGTCTCGTCGAGCGCCTCGCGGGCCGCGCGCAGAAAGCCGGGGCGGAGCAGGAGATCCTCCGGCGGATAGCCGGTGACGGCGAGCTCAGGGAGCACGACGAGGTCAGCGCCGGCGTCACGCGCGTCGCCGATCGCCGCGACGATCCGGCCACGGTTCCCGGCGAGGTCCCCGACGACGACGTTGAGCTGGGCGAGCGCGATTCTCAAGGTTTTTGCCTCACAGTCGTAAACCTATCGCATCCGCATGCTGCGGCGCGGGCGAAGGTAGAACTGCGACATCGAGGTCACGATCCCGTACCGGTACCGAGGCCCCCTCACGTCCGCGAACGGCGGCTACGCGGCAGGCCGACTGGCGGCGTTCGTGGACGCCGACGAGGTCGAGGTCACGCTGCGGCTTCCGCCGCCGCTCGAGCGGCCGCTCGCCGTCCGCCGCGACGGCGAGGCGGTCACGCTCCTCGACGGGAACGACGTCGTCGCCGAGGCGCGGCCGGGTCGAGTCGATGCTGAGCCGCCGGCGACCGTCTCGCTCGCGGAGGCGACCGAGGCGGCCACCCGTCACCTGCGTGTCGGCAGCGATCGCTTCCGCGAGTGCTTCACGTGCGGCATCAGGGCTGAGCACGACGGCCTCGAGGTGTACGCCGGTCCGGTGCCCGGCCGTGAGCCGTTGCATGCAGCGCCGTGGGTCGCGCACGAGCCGAGCGCAGAGATCGTCTGGGCCGCGATCGACTGTCCCGGCGCCTACGCGGTCGGCGCCGACGGCCGGGGCGAGACGGTCCTCGGTCGCATGACCGCCCGCGTCGAACGCCCGCCCGCCGACGGGGAGCGCTGCGTCGTCATCTCCTGGCCGCTCGAAGAGGACGGCCGCAAGCTCTTCGCGGGCACCGCCCTGCTGAGCGCCGACGGCGACGTGCTGGCGGTCGCGCGCCAGACCTGGATCGTGCCGAGGTCGTCGTAGGGCGAGGCGCGCGCTACCGGGGAGTCAGCGCCAGCAAGAGCCCGCCATCGTCGTCGTACGCCGGGAAGAAGTCGATCGTGACGGGCTTGTCGAAGCCGGACCGCGTCTTGATCGCGAGCTCCTGCCCCATCTTGCGCACGCCCCACTCCTGTACGACTCCGATCGGCGACGTGTCGGAGAGGGCGAGCGCTTCGGCGATCTCGCGTCCGATCAGGTCGGCGTCGCGGTAGCCGGTCAACTCGAACACGCCCCGCCCCGCGGCAAGCACCCGCCGATCGCTGTCGCAGACCACGAACCCCGTCTCCGGCGCCGGGTAGTAGTCCTCGAGCAGCTCGAACAGGAACCCGAAACCGCACTCGCGACACTGGACGGCCTGCGTCGAGAAACCCTCGTAGCCGTCGTTGTCGATCGACCGGCGCTTGCAGTGGGGGCAGATGAAGTACGGCACTCGCGGCAGAGTAAGGCTGGCGCGGTTCGCGGAGCGTTAAGCGACGGTAGGCGCATCGTTCAGTACCGGCGCTCTCGTCCAGAGAGTGGTCAGGAGGAGCAGTCGCAGCTGCACTCCGCGAGACGGCGCCGTCGGTCCCGTTCCCCACCCAGGGTGGGGTGTTCGGCCACCCTCCACCCGCTGCCGAGCGTAACGCCGAAGTGCGAACGCATGGTGTACGGGTCCGCGCCGACTTCGTGCCTATCCATCCACAGGCTCGCAGCGCGAGCGCCGCGCGCGACCTCCGAGGATTCTTCTCAACGACGGAGGCGGATCGCGTTCAGATCCTTCGCCACGATCTCGTCGGCCCGCGCGATGAGGTCCTCGATGTCATCGTGCTCGGCGTGGAGGTAGCGACCTGCGAGCGCGTCGGCGCGCCCGGACGCGAGCACCCGAACCAGCCTCGGAGCGAGCTCCGGCGGCGTCCACGGCGCGTCGTCCGGGAACCAGTCTTCGGTCAACGCCGTCCGCACGAGACCCGGGCTGATCGAGAACACGGGGATCCGGCCCTGGAGCTGGTTCGCGAGCGTCTCTGCGAAGCGGTGCACCGCTGCCTTGCTGGACGGGTAGGCGGTCGACTGCGCGCCCGGCAGGTACGCCGCGCCGCTGGCGACGATCACGATCCGCCCCGCGCCGCGCCCGAGCATCGCAGGGATCACCGCGCGGCAGCTGAGGAAGACGCCGAGGACGTTCACCTCCTGCACGCGCCACCAGTCCTCGGGCTCGACCTTCCACACGTCCTCATGGGCCTTCGAGATCCCCGCGTTCGCGACGAGCAGGTCGATGGGGCCGAGCTCGGTCTCCGTACGCTCGACCCAGCTTTCAACGTTCTCGCGGCGCGACACGTCACCGACGAGCGCGAGCCCGCCGATCTCCGCCGCGACCGCTTCGACCTGCTCCGGCGTGCGTCCCGTCACCGCCACGCGCATCCCCGCATCCGCGAGCTCCCGTGCGATCGAGGCGCCGATCCCGCGGCCGCCGCCCGTCACGAGCGCGACGCCCTCGAGCCGCTCAGACGGCATTCGCGATCGCCTCGAGCGACTCGGGATTCTCGAGCGTCGACAGGTCGCCGGGATCCTGGCCGAGCGCCTTTGCGCGGACCGCGCGACGCACGATCTTCGCGCTCCGGGTCTTCGGCAGGGCCGGGACGAAGACGACGCGCTCCGGCTTGAACGCCCTGCCGAGCTCGTCGGTCACGGCGCGCGCGACGTCGTCGGCGTTCGCCTTGGCCCCCTGCCGCAGGACGCAGAAGAGCCATACGACCTCGCCCTTCACGTCGTGCGGGACGCCGATAGCAGCGGCCTCCGCCACCGCGGGGTGGTTCACCGCGGCCGACTCGAGCTCGGCCGGCCCGATGCGCTTGCCCGCGATGTTCAGCGTGTCGTCGGAGCGCCCGTGCAGGAACCAGTAGCCGTCCTCGTCGACCGAGGCCCAGTCGCCGTGCGTCCAGACACCGGGGAAGCGGCGCCAGTACGTCTCGAGATAGCGCTCGGGGTCGCCCCAGATCCCGCGGGTCATCCCGGGCCAGGGCCGCTTGCAGACGAGCTCGCCGACCTCTCCCCGCAACGGCCGGCCCGCATCGTCGAACACGTCCATGTCCTGTCCGAGGGCCGGGAAGCCGAGCGAGCAGGGCTTGGTCGGCCGGAGCAGCGAGACCGAGAGGAAGCAGGCGCCCACCTCGGTCCCGCCGGAGATGTTCACGATCGGGATGCGGCCGGCGCCGCAGACGTGCTCGTTCAGCCAGTCGTACGGCCCGCGGTTCCACGGCTCGCCCGTCGTCGTGACCGCGCGCAGCGAGGAAAGCTCCGCCGCCGGCTCACCGTGGGGGATGAGGGCACGGACGAGGGTTGGGGACACGCCGAGCATGGTCACGCGCTCCGACTCGACGGCACTCCAGATCCGGTCCGACGGGTAGTCCGGCGCGCCCTCGAGGTAGACGACGGCCGCACCGACGGCGCCCGCCCCGACCACGGTCCACGGGCCCATGATCCAGCCCATGTCCGTCGCGAAGAGGACGCGGTCGCCCGCGCGCAGGTCGGCCTGGTACGCGGCCTCGCGCGCGATCGAGAGCAGGAACCCGCCGTGTACATGGAGCGCGCCCTTCGGCCTGCCTGTCGTACCCGAGGTGTAGGCGAGGAGGTAGGGCGCCTCGCTCTCGAGCTCGGCCGGCGGGAGCTCCCCCGGCGAGCGGGCGACGAGCTCGTCCCAGTCGTGGTCGCGCCCAGGCGTCATCGGCGCGTCGACGCCGAGCCGGCTCCAGACGACGACGTGCTCGACCGACGGAGCCTCGACGAGGGCCTCGTCGGCGATCTCCTTGAGCGGCACTGTCGCTCCCCGGCGGAGCGTGGCATCCGCCGTGACGAGCACCTTCGCGCCGGCGTCCGCGAGCCGCGCCGCGATGGCGGGCGCCGCGAAGCCGGAGAAGATCGGCACCTGGATCGCGCCCACCTGCGCGCAGGCGTGCGAGACGACGGCCGCGTGCGGCGACATCGGCAGGTACATCCCGACCGCATCCCCCTCGCCGACGCCGAGCGCGACGAGTGCCTCCGCGAACCGCGTCACCTCGCGCGAGAGCTCGCTCCACGTGAGCGCGCTGCGCACTCCGTCCTCGGCGAGCCAGACCGCGGCCTCTTCGCCCGGCCGCTCGCCGGCCCAACGGTGCACACACGCGTTCGCCAGATTGAGCCGCGCGCCCGTGAACCACGTGGTCCACTCACTGCCGCGGGAGTCGTCGAGCACCTCGTCCCAGTCGCGATGGAGCGGGATCGCGAGGTCGTCGCGGACCGTTCGCCAGAAGCGGTCCGGCTCCTCGACCGACACCCGGTGGAGCGCGGCGAAGTCCTCGCAACCGAGGAGCCGAGCAAGGCGCGTGACGTTCGCCGCCTCGAGCTGCTCGGCGCTCGGGATCCACGCGAACTGCCGCGCGTCAAGGTTAGTATCGGCTAGCTTAGTATCCACTAACTTCGGCGAAAGGCTTTGGATGCGCGCTCGGATCTTCGCAGAGGAGACACGCAAGTGGTTCACGCTGGTCGCGGTCTCCTTCGGCCTCTTCATGATCATGCTCGACAACACGGTGGTGAACGTCGCGCTGCCGGCGATTCAGCAGGATCTCGGGGCCGACCTGTCCGAGCTGCAGTGGGTCGTGGCCGGTTACGCGCTGACCTTCGCCGCGCTGATGCTGATCGGGGGAAAGGTCGCCGACGCTTACGGCCGTCGGCTGATCTTCGTGATCGGCATCGCCGTCTTCACGACCGCGTCGCTCTGGTGCGGTCTCGCCGACACGAGCAACGAGCTGATCGCCGCGCGCGTGCTCCAGGGCGTCGGCGCCGCCCTCATGAACCCGGCGACCCTGTCGATCATCGCGGCGACCTTTCCGCTCCACCAGCGCGGAACCGCAATCGGGATCTGGGCCGGCGTGTCCGCGCTCGCGCTCGCGATCGGCCCGCTCGTCGGTGGGCTGCTGACCGAACATGCAGATTGGAGCTGGATCTTCTTCGTGAACGTTCCGGTCGGCATCCTTGCGATCGCCGCGAGCTTCCTCTTCATCGACGAGACGCGCGACGAGACGCACGAGCGCCTCGACTTACCCGGGCTTGCGACTTCCGGGATCGGGCTGTTCGCGCTGACGTACGGGCTGATCGAGGCGAACACGTACGGCTGGGGCTCGCTGCGCATCCTTGGCTGCGTTCGCGATCGCGGGGATCGCGCTCGCGGGCTTCTACCTTCTCGAGCGGCACCAGCGGGCGCCGATGCTCCCGCTCGAGCTCTTCCGGAACCCGACCTACACGGGCGCGAACCTCGTCGTGCTGTTCGTCGCTCTTGCGATGTTCGGCGTCTTCTTCTTCATGTCGCTCTACATGCAGCAGATCCTCGGCTACTCGGCCGTGCAGACCGGGGCCGCGTTCCTGCCGATGACAGTGCTGATCATCCTCGTCGCCCCGATCGCCGGGAAGACCAGCGACCGCATCGGCTCCCGTGGGCTGATGACGACCGGGATGGCGCTGATCGCAGCGCAGCTCCTCTACTTCTCGACCCTCGGCGCGGACGCGACCTATTGGAACATCCTGCCCGCGTTCCTCGTCGGCGGCGTCGGCATGGCGCTGACCATGACCCCGAGCGCTGCAGCCGCGACCCGCAACGTCCCGGTCGACAAGTCCGGGGTCGGCTCCGCGGTGTTGAACGCCTCACGCCAGGTGGGTGGCTCGCTCGGGATCGCCATCATGGGCGCGATCGTGGCCGGCGCGGCCGGCGGCCAGCGGACGACGGAGGCGTTCATCGACGGTTTCCAGAGCGCGCTCCTCGTCGCCGCGGTCATCGCCGCCGTCGGCGCGATCGTCGCCTTTGCCCTCGTCCGGCCGCACGAGGGCGCGGGCCGCGCGCCTGGTCACGGCGTCACGGAGCCGGTCGCGTGAGCGTGCCGACCGGAACCCGCCTGCCGGCCGTGGAGCGGAGGCGCGCGCTCGTCGAGGCTGCCCTGCGCGTCTTCTCGGAGGGGAGCTACGCGGGCGCGACGACGGCGCAGATCGCGCGCGAGGCAGGCGTGTCCGAGCCGATCCTGTACCGCCACTTCGCGTCGAAGCGCGACCTGTACTTCGCGTGCCTGGACGAGGCGTGGAGCCGGATCCGCACGAGGATCGAGGAGAAGATCGAGGAGCTCGGACCCGCGGACGGCTGGCGCGCGATCGGTCCCGCGACGATGCGCGAGGTGAAGGTGCTGGTGCCGAGCCTCTGGATGCAGGCGATCACCGAGGCGGGCCAGGATCCCGAGATCCGCCGCCACGTCCGCGGGCACATGCGCGAGGTGCACGACTACTTCGCCGACGTCCTCCGCCGCGTGCAGGCCGCCGGCGCGATTCATCCGGATCGCGACCCGGACGCGGAGGCGTGGATCTTCGTGGCAGGCACGCTCCTCGTCTCCGTCGCCGACCGCCTCGGCGGCCCGCTCGGCCCGTCGGATTTCGACGCGATCAAGCGCGAGCGTCAGCGCTGGCTCAGCGCCACGGCTGCTCAGGCTGAAGCCTGACCCAGAAGATCGCGCCGAGTAAGCGGCACTCCCGAGGGCCGAAGGGCGATTCACTCGCCCGTAGGCCTGTCCCGACGTCACTCGTGACCCACAGCCAGGAAGGGGGGCACGTGGGGGGAAACGTCGTTTCCCCCCACGAACGAAAACGCCCCCGGCTGCGGCTCCGGGGGCGTTCTCCGTTCGAGGCAACCCCTTCCCGGGGCGGTGAGCCGGAGAAATCGTGGCTCTGCGGCCCAGCCACGTTCGTCCAGGGCTCACCGGCGGATCCGGCGGTGGCGCCTTTCGCATCGACCTGGCGTCGGTCGTGCGGTGTGGGCTGACTATAGGAGCCACGTCCAGAAAAGTCAAGTAGCTTGGTCAAGTGATTTCCGCTAGGGTTACTTGACTCTGGAGCGGCGGCGGACATCCCCCTCCCGGGGGAGCGCGGCTAGTTACGGTTCCCGAGTTGACTCAGATGGGCATGCCAGACACCGCAACGACCGCCGCCAGAGGTTCCTCCGGCCGTTCTCGGCTTGGTGAGCGCGTTCGCGCGCTGCGCACCTCGAGCGGCCTGACTCAGACGCAGCTCGCGGGCGAGCGGTTCTCGAAGGAGTACATCAGCCAGATCGAGCGGGGGAAGACGCGCCCCACCGAGGCCACGGTCGAGTGGCTCGCGCAGCGGCTCGGCGTCGAGCCCGCCTACATCTCGTCCGGGATCTCGACGGAGGAGCGCACGAAGGTCGAGGCTGCGCTCGAGCGGGCCGAGGCCCTTGCCCAGGCGCACCGGTACGAGGAGGCGATCGAGGTGTTCCGCGAGGCGCGTCCGAGCGTCGAGAGCACCGGCGTGTCGGCTCTCATGCTCCGCCTGCTGGCCGGCGAGGCGTGGTCACTCGGCCAGATCGGCGAGCTGCGGGACTCGCTCGAGCTCCTCCAGCGCGCTCGCGAGATCGCCGAGCGCCCGGAGCACTCCGACGTCGATCGCGCGGACGTGCTCTTCAGGCTCGGCGTCTGCCGCTGGCAGCTGTCGAGCATCACGACCGCGATCTCTTTGTTCGACGAGGCTCTGCTTCTGGCCGAACGCTCGGGCTTCCCGTGTGACCTCCTCCGGGCAGACATCCTCCAGTACCGCTCGAGGTGCCATCGCCGCCACCGCGACTACGTGGCCGCGCGTGAGGACGTCGAGCTTGCGCTGGAGCTGGCCGAGGGCATGGGAGACCGGGGCGCGATCGCCAACACGTACTTCCAGGCGTCGCTCATCGCCCAGCGGCAAGGGCATTACCTGCTTTCGCGCAACTACGCGCAGCGCGCCAAGGAGCTGTACCAGGAGCTGAACGACGAGCGTAGCGTCGGACGGCTCCTTCTCATGTTCGGCGGCCTCACGCTCATGCTGGGGGACGAGGAGCGTGCGGTCGAGCACCTCAAGGCGTCGTACGCGCGGGCGTTGGACACGGACTCTCCCGCGGACGCCGCGCAGGCGCTCGAAGGGATCGCCCGGGTTCACCTGAACCGGGGCGAGTACGACCAGGCGGATGCGCTCGCGCGCCAGGCGCTCGAGCTCATCCGGGATCGGGAGGACTACCTCTACGAAGTCAGCGCATCGCAGCTCGTACTGGGACGGGCGCTTCTCGAGCGCGGGCGGTTGGACGAGGCGGAAGAGTGCTTCCGGGCGGCCGACGCGGCTGGCGAACAGCTGACGTCACTTGGTCACCGGACGGAGGCGTGGGTTGCACTCGGCGATCTCGCGGCGCGTCGGGGAGATGACCGCGAGGCGTCGCGTCTCTATCGGAACGCCGCCGAGGCGCTCCAGGAAATCCGCTTCTAGAGAGGAGGTCGCTGTGACGCCGAGATGGCTGGTCCTGATTGTCAACCTGGCGCTGTTTGGCGCGTGGCTCCAGCGGTTCGGGCTGTTCTCGTGGCCCGAAGGTAACTAGAAACGCACGGGCTACACTCGGGCGCATGCGCCCTGCTGCGGCTTCGACCGTGCTCCTGTTGCTTCTCCTCGCCGGCTGCGGCGGTTCGGGAGGGGGCGACGACACGGAAGCAGTAGAGGGGGATTCCACGCTCGAGGAGATCTATGAGTCTCCCGGCGATGATGTTGCGATCATCGCCGGGACGGCCACCCACGAGCCGGGAAACGTGCGCGTCTCGTTCCTTGTCGTGGACAAGGAGAACCGCGTTGTCACGCTTCCGACGGCGCACGTGTGGGTCGCGAAGGAACTCGAGGCGAAGCCGTTCCTCGAGGGCGAGGCGAAGCTCGAGCGGATCGGCGTTCCCGGAGGGGCGGAGGCGGATGCGACGCACCTGTACGTCTCGCGACTTCGTCTCGACCGACCCGGGGACGTATTGGCTGCTCGCGCAGCCCGAGGGCGGGGCGGAGAGTGTCCAGGCGATCGGCAACGTCGTCGTCGGCGACAGCCCCGTCCCTGACGTCGGCGAGCCGGCCCCCGCCTCGGACACGCCGACGATCGCCTCCACTGGCGGAGACTTCACGAAGCTCACGACCAAGACGCCGCCGGACGAGGTCTTGCTCGAGCACTCCGTCGCCGACTCGATTCGGGCGAAGGTCCCGTTCGTCGTCACGTTCGCGACGCCCGAGTTCTGCTCGAGCCGGACGTGCGGCCCGACCGTCGACGTCGTCGAGGCCGTTGCAGACCGCTACGAGGACGAGAATGTTCGCTTCATCCACGTCGAGGTGTACAAGGACAACGATCCGGGGAAGGGCCTCAACGAGTGGATGCGGGAGTGGAAGCTCGCGACGGAGCCGTGGACGTTCCTGGTCGGCGCGGACGGCCGGATCGTCGACCGCTTCGAGGGCGCCGTCTCCACGCTGGAGCTCGAAGCGGCGATCGACTGCGGTGCTCGAGCGGAGCTGAGCCTGGCTCAGACGACGTCGCCGAGGCGCTCGATCACGATCTGCGGCACGCGCGCCTTCGGGCTCAGGTGGAGGATCGTGCGGACGAGCTCGGCGACGTCGGACGTTTGGATCTGCTCCTCGACCGGGAGCCCGGTCCACTCGGTCATCTTCGTCGCGACGAAGGCAGGGCAGATCGCGGTGGCGCGGACGCCGTGCTCCTCCTCTTCGCGGTTCAGCGAGCGCGTGAACGAGATGAGCGCGGCCTTCGTCGCGCCGTAGACGGCGAGGCCAGGCGTCGGAATCGTCCCGGCGATCGAGGCGAGGTTGATCACGTGGCCGCCCGACGCCCGCAGGAGCGGGAGCGACTCGCGCGTGACGACGAGCGCGGCACTGAGGTTGACGTCGACCTGCAGGTCGATCGCCTTCGTCGACTGGTCGCCGAACGAGCCTCCGATGCCGATGCCGGCGCAGTTCACGAGGACGTCCATGCCGCCGAAGCGCTCCGCGTGGGCGGCGACGGCGCGTACGCACTCGTCCGTGTCGGCGAGGTTCGCGCCGACGGCTTCTGCGCCGAGCTCCTGCGCGGCTTCCGCGAGCGGCTCCGGGCGGCGCGCGACGAGCGTGAGCTCGTGTCCCTCGTCGCGGAGCATCCGAGCAAGCGCGAAGCCGATTCCCGCGGAGCCTCCGGTGACGAGCGCGGACTTCACCGGGCGAGTCTAAGCCCCAGAAAGGAACGGCCGCCGTGGGGGCGGCGGCCGTCGTGGTGCTGGGGGAGAGAGGAAGGGGGAGGCTCTCCGCCAGCTCTCTTCCACGTTCCGGCCCGCTGTCCTTCCGCCTACCCTTCACTGTGTGGAGACCGTTCCGCTGACGTCGCTCGCCCGCGCGGGCGGGTGCGCCGCGAAGTACGCAGCCGGGCGGCTCGAGACGCTCCTCGCCGGCTTCGTCCCGGCTGACGCGGACGACCTGCTCGTCGGGCTCGATCCTGCGGACGACGCCGCGGTCTACCGTCTCGACGACGAGCGCGCGCTCGTCTTCACCGTCGACTTCTTCCCGCCGCTCGTCGACGACCCACGCACCTTCGGGGCGATCGCGGCAACGAACGCCCTGAACGACGTCTTCGCGATGGGCGGAGCGCCGCTGCTCGCGCTCTCGGTGGCGGCGTTCCCGGAGGAGCTGCCGACCGAGGTCCTCGGCGAGGTGCTCGCGGGCGCGGACGAGCGCGTGCGCGCGGCCGGGGCGATCCTCGCGGGCGGGCACACGATCCGCGACGACGAGCCGAAGTACGGGCTCGCAGTCGTCGGCACCGTGCATCCGGAGGCGATCTGGCCGAAGGCCGGGGCCAGGGAGGGCGACGCGCTCTTTCTCACGAAGCCGCTCGGCACCGGGATCGTGCTGCAGGCGGTCCGGGACGGCATCGCGCCGCCGGGCGCCCTGGACGAGGCGGTCGCGACGATGGTGGAGCTGAATCGCGATGCGGCGGACGTGCTCAGGCCGTTCGAGCCCAACTGCCGTGACCGACGTGACCGGCTTCGGGCTCCTCGGGCACGCGCACGAGCTCGCGACCCGAAGCGGCGTCCGGGTCGTGCTCGAAGCGGATGCGCTGCCCGCGCTCCCGGGCGCGCTCGAGCTCGCCGGGCAAGGCGTTGTGACCGGCGGCGACCGGCGCAACCGCGAGTTCGCGGGCCATGCACGTCGAGAGCAGCGCTGACGCCGCGCGCGAGGCGCTCGCGTACGACCCGCAGACGGCAGGTGGCCTGCTCGTCTCGCTGCCGGCGGACCGCGCGGTCGCGCTCGAGGCGACCTTCGCCGCCGCGGGGCTGGGGCTCTCGCGCATCGGCGCGGTCGAGGCCGGCGCCGGGATCGTGCTGCGTTGAACGCGACCGTCCTCGCACGGGCGCGGACGCTCTCCCCGGCGGCGTTCCTGAAGCTCTCGCTCGCGTCGTGCGCGGTTCTCTTTCTCGTCGTGACCTCCGGTGCGTTCGTGCGCCTCACGGGCTCCGGGCTCGGGTGCGAGAACTGGCCGCAGTGCGGGGACAAGCCGTACCCGGAGCAGGGGTTCCACGCGTTCGTCGAGTTCGGGAACCGGCTCGTGGCGCTCACGGGGCTCCTGCTGACGCTCGTGACCTGGCTCGGGTCGGCGCGAGTCGCGGGACTGCCGCGCGGTGCGAGGCTCGCCGCGCTCGGCGCGTTCCTCTTCACGCTCGCGCAGGTTCCGCTGGGCGCCGTCACGATCGCGCTCGATCTGCACCCGCTCGCGGTGATGGCGCATTTCCTGCTTGCGCTCGTCGTCCTCGCGCTCGCGGTCGTCGTCGCGATCGAGGCGGGGAGCCTCGCCGGCGGGCTCGCGACGCCTGCCGGCCCTTCATGGCTCCGCACGCTTCGTCACGTGGGTCGGCGTCCCCACGTGCGCCGCGCTCGTCGTCACGGGCGCGGTCGCGACCGCGTCGGGGCCGCATCCGGGCGCCGACGAGGACGTCGAGCGGCTCGGGCTCGAGATCGCGGACACGGTGTACGTCCACGTGCGCGTCGCCGCCGCGTTCGGCCTCGGCGTGCTGTTCATCGGCTGGTTCGTGTTGCGGATGCGCGACCGCTACCCGGGGCTCGTCTGGCTCTGGGGCGCGCTCGTCGCAGCGCTCGGCGCGCAGGCGATCGTGGGCGAGGTGCAGTACCGAACCGCGCTTCCGTGGGGCCTCGTCCTCGTGCACGTCTTCCTCGCGGCGGCGATCTGGGCGCTCGGCGTCGCGCTGGCGTACGCGCTGTGGCGCCCGCCCGCCCCTCTGGCCCGCCAGTAAGCTCCTCCCATGGGGAGGGAGCTGCGAGTCTACGAGCGCCCCACGCTCGAGCGGCCCGTTCTGATCGTGGCTTTCCAGGGCTGGAACGACGGCGGACAGGCGGCGACGCTGGCGGCTGGGTACCTCGCGCGGCTGTGGGGAGCGCGGAAGTTCGCGGACATCGACCCGGAGCTCTTCGTCGACTTCCAGGCGACGCGCCCGCGTGTCACGCTCACCGACGGCAGCACGCGGAAGATCGAATGGCCCGAGAACGTCTTCTACCGCGCGCGGATCCCGGGCACGAACCGCGACGCGGTGATCCTCGTCGGCGTCGAGCCGAACTACCGCTGGCGCACGTTCACCGAGCTCGTCGCCGATCTCGTGCGTGACCTCGGGATCGAGATGGTCGTCACGCTTCGGCGCGCTGCTCGCGGACGTGCCGCACACGCGGCCCGCGCCCGTGACCGGCGCTGCGAGCGATCCCAAGCTCGTCGACGAGCTCGGGCTCCAGCTCTCGCGCTACGAGGGCCCGACGGGGATCGTCGGCGTGATCCTCGACGCGTGCCGGCGCGAGGGTATTCCTTCGGTCAGCCTCTGGGCCGCGGTGCCGCACTACGTCTCGCTCGCGCCGAGCCCGCGGGCGGCGCGGGCGCTCTGCGAGCGGCTCGGCGGGATGCTCGGGATCGGGATCGAGGTCGGCGAGCTGGCGGAGGCGGAGACGAGCTACGTCGAGCAGGTCTCCGAGGCCGTCGCGAGCGACGCCGACACGCAGGCGTACGTCGAGGAGCTCGAGCAGCGCGCGGACTCGCTCGACTGGCTCGAGGAGTCGGGTGACCTCCCGTCCGGGCGAGGCGCTCGCCAACGAGATCACGCGCTACCTCCGCGAGCGCGACGCCAACGGCGGGAACTGACCTAGGCCGCGTCCTCGGCCGACTCGGGCGCGGGCTCGTCCGGCGGCGGCCTCGGCGACGATCGGCACCGGCTCTGAGCTGTCGTCCCCGGTCGTCTCCGGCGACTTTCCGTCCGTGGCGGCGTCGCCGTTCGCGGCAGCGGCCGCGGGCTGCTGCTGGTCCTTGCGCTTACGGCGACGGCGGCGTGACTTGCGCGCGGTGAGCTTCGGAGCGGGGAGGTTGTCCGCCAGCGCGTTCGCGATCTCGCCGGTCGTGCCGAGCTCCTCGCGCGCCTTGTCGAGCGCTGCGTTCGGCGCGCGGCGTGTAGCCGTCCGCGGAGGCGAGCAGCGCGGCGCCGACTCCCATCGGCATCGAGGTCGCGACCTGGACGAGCCGGTTGACGTTCTCCTCGTGCCGGTAGCCGCGCGAGTTCGCGACCGCGCCGAGCAGGCGCTTCGCCTCGGGGAACTCGGTCGAGACGCGGCGGTCCTGCACCTTGCGGGTCGCGCGCGCGAGGCGCCACGTCCAGCGGGCGAGGATCTGGTCGGGCGCGTTCGCCTTGCCATCGGCGATCGCGCGCAGGAGCACGCGAACGCCCGACGCGCGGTCCTTGTCCCAGGTCGGGGCCTGCGTGACGAGCGTGACGAGGTCGTCGAAGTCGGCGCGCTCGACCGGCATCGCGACGCGGTCGAGAAGCGCCGTGATCCGGAGCCGCCGGTTCGGGTTCTCCGCTGCGCAGGTCGCGAGGAACTGCTCGAGTGCACCCCGGCTCGCGCGACCCTCCGTGAACTTCTTCGCGAAGTCGTTGCGCTGGTCGAAGCGGATCTGCCGGCCCGCGATCGTCGCCCAGAAGCGCTGCTCGTCGTCGTCGAGGTACTTCGGGTCGATCCGCTGCCACTCGCGCTGGATGACGGCGAGGCGGCGGGCGACGTCCGGCGTGACCGGGACGAGCCACGGGACCGGCGAGAGCTTGCGGCGCGCCCGGCGCTGCTGCCGGCGGCGCGGCGCGGGCGTGACGCGCGCGCCCTCGCGGTAGAAGTCGGCGCCGAGGAGCGCGTGCAGCGAGACGACGCGGTCGTTGTGCGTCGAGGCCTTCGGGACGAAGTCGACGACGACGCCGGCCTCCTTGCGCGGGTGGATGCGCATGATCCGGCCGATCCGCTGCTGGTAGACGCGGCGCGAGGCCGTCGGCGCGAGGTGCATGCAGACGGTCGCTCGCGGAGAGTTCCAGCCCTCGGCGAGAAGCTGCGCGTTGACGAGCACGTTGATCTCGCCGCGCTCGTACGCGGCCAGCGTCTCCGCGAGGCGAGCAGGCGGCGTGCGGCCGGAGACGGCCTCGGCCTTGAGCCCGGCCGCGCGGAACTCCTGCGCGAGGTTGTACGCGTGGTCGACGCCGGCCGCGTACACGATCCCCGGCGTCGAGCCGAAGCGGTCGCGATACAGGCTGGCGGCGGCCTGGTTCAGCGCCTCGTGGTCGAGAGCTGCGGCGAGCGCGCGCTCCTCGAAGTCGCCGCCGACGATCGGGACCGAGTTGATCGCGGCCGCGGGCGGGACGCGCATGCAGCGAAGCGGCGCGATGAGCCCGCGGCGAGCGGCATCGCCGAGCGGGAGGTCGTCGACCGAGGCGGGGAAGACGTCCGAGACCTGCTTCGCGATCAGCTGCTCGGTCGCGGTCATCCCGATGTACAGCGGCTCGTGGAACGCGCGGATCGCGGCGCTCGTCTTCTCCCCGAGCGCGGTGTGCGCCTCGTCGCAGAGGACGAGGTGGTACGTCTCGCGGTCGAGCTCCGAGCCGTGGCGGGCGAACCAGGCGTAGGTCTGGATCGTGATCGGGTTGTCGCGCGGCGCCTTCTGGCCCTTGAGCACGGCCTCGGCGAAGCGGTCGCCGTAGCCCTCCGTGGTCAGGTCGCGCGTGAACTGCGTGACGAGGAGCCGCCGGTGCGTGAGGATCAGGACGCCGAGCTCGCGCGCTCCCTCGACGAACCCGGCGGCTGCGATCGTCTTGCCGGAAGCGGTCGGGTGCCGGAAGCGGTAGCGCCGGACGGCGCCCGGGTCGGCGCCGTGGAACTCGGGCTCGACCTCGCCGTCCTCGATGAAGCCGGCGTCGAAGTCGTCGTCCGCGTCCTCGTCGACCTCGGCCTCGGCGACGGCGCCGTTCCCGCCGTTTCCGTTCTCCTCAACCGAGCGCTGGGTCGAGGCGATGAGCTCGGCGAGCATCCCGGCGAGCGCGTCCACCTGGTGGCGGCGGAGCTCCGTCCCGGCGGCCGTGCGCGGCTGGTTCTCGGTGAGGACGCGCTCGAGGCCGAGCATGAGCCCGTAGCGCACCTTCCAGCGGGCGGACGGCGCGGGGAGGCCCGTGGCCATCTCCTCGAGCGCGTGGTCGAGCGCCGCGCGGCGGGCGGTGCCCGGCGCGAGCGCGACCTCGGGCTCCTCTCCCGCGTGCAGGAACGGCTCACCGAACCACTTCTCGGCGCGCCGCGCCGCAGCGGTCAGGTCCTCAGGGTATCCGACGTCGCGTCGGGGTAGTCGTTGCTTCGTGCATGCGCGCAGCACGTAGAAGTCCGTGCCGCTCCTTCCGAAGAGTTGACGCTCGCCCCTAACCGGCGAGCGGTGCCGTCAGAGCATACCTCAGCTACGGGCGGTCAAACGGCAAGCGTTGTGTCAAATCGAACTAGGCGTGAACTCCAGCGCCGAGCTTCCGCCAGCGGGCGGCCGACGACGCGCTGCGAGACGCCCGTCTGGTCGAGATGCTTCGTGATGCCGCCGAGCCAGAACGGGAAACCGGCGCCGAGGAGCAGGCAGGTGTCGATGTCGGCGGCCTCCGCGACGACGCCGTCCTCGAGGATGTGCCGGCACTCGTCCGCGAGCGCCTCGAGCACGGCCTCGTGGATCTCGTCCACGGTCCGCGGCGCGTGCTCGACGACGACCAGCTCGCCTCCGTCGGCGAGGCTCTCCAGGGTCGCTGAGAGCGGGAAGCGGTCGGGCCAGGCGGCGTGCAGCGTGTGGCGCACGTGGTTCGCGACTTTCGGCCCGACGAGCTGGAGGAGGACCGACGGCGCCATCGGCAGCCCGAGCCGGAGGACGGCCTCGTCGGTCTCGTCGACGCGTGTTCCCGTGGTCGAGCGCCTCGGTCACGACGGAGCCCTGCCGACCGAGCAGGCGGTTCACGACGAAGGCGGGCGCGTCGCGGACGAGCACGCCGCGTTTTCGCAGCTTGCCGGTCACGGCCCAGGCGGTCGCGAGAGTCTCGTCGTCGGTCTGCGGCGTGCGCACGAGCTCGACGAGCGGGAGCACCGCGACGGGGTTGAAGAAGTGCATCCCGACGACGCGCTCCGGATGCTCGAGGTCGGCGCCCATCTCCGTGACCGAGAGCGAGGACGTGTTCGTCGCGAGGACGCACTCCGGCGAGACGACGCGCTCGAGCTCCGCGAAGACGTCCTTCTTCACCGACATCTCCTCGAAGACCGCCTCGAGCACGAGGTCGCAGTCTCGGAACACGTCCCACCCGGTGCCGCCGGTGACGAGCGAGCCGAGGAAGCGCGCCTTGCCCTCGCCGAGCCGTCCGCGGCGGACGAGATCCGCGAGCTCGTCCGCGATCCAGGAGATCGCCTCGTCCACCTGCTCCTGCGTCAGGTCGCGCAGGACGACGGGCACCTCGAGGCGGCGGAGCGCAAGCAGCGCGAGCTGGCGCGCCATGAGCCCGGCGCCGACGATCCCGATGCGCCACACGTGCCGTGGCTCGGCGTCCGGGATCCCGACTCCGCGCTTCGCGCGGCGCTCGACGAGGCCGAACGCGTAAACGGACGCCTGCGCCTGCGGGCCCGGTAGGAGCTCCGCGAGCGCGTCCTCCTCGGCGCGGTAGCCGTCCTCCAGCGACAGCGTCGCGGCGCCCTCGATGAGGTCGAGCGCGCGGTACGGCGCCGGCGCGGCTCCGTGCACCTGCCCGTCGACGCGCGAGCGCGCCTTGCGGACGACCTCCGCCGCGTCGGAGAGATCGGCAGCGGGCCGTCGCTTGCCCGACTCGATCCGTTCGAGAAGAAAGGCGAGCGACTCGTCGAGGAACTCGACGGGCTCGAAGAGTGCGTCCGCGAAGCCCGCCTCGAACGCCTGCTGCGCGTTCAGCATCCGGTTCTGGCGCAGCGGGTTCTCGACGATGAACTTCACCGCCTGCTCGGCGCCCACGAGCTGCGGGATCAGCTGGGTCCCGCCCCAGCCGGGGATCAGGCCGAGGAACACCTCGGGGCAGGCGAAGTGGCGCACGTCCGCGGAGATCGTGCGGTAGTCGCAGTGGAGCGCGATCTCGACCCCGCCGCCGACCGCGGCGCCGTTGATCGCCGCGACGGTGACGAACGGGAGATCGCGGATCCGGCCGAAGAGCTCGTGCCCGGCCTCGCCGCCCTCGCGGGCGCGCTCGGGCGTGATCTCGCCGAACTCGTCGATGTCCGCGCCGACGGCGAAGACGAACGGCTTGCCCGTGAGAACGAGACCCGCGCCAGTCGCGGGTCCGGAGCTGGTCGAGGGTCGCCTCCAGCGAGCGCAGCGCGTGCTCGCCGAAGGTGTTCGGCTTCTGCCAGTCCTCGCCGTTGTCGATCGTCACGAGCGCGACCGGGCCGGCGTGCGTGTCGATCCGCTGAAGCTTGAACTCGGTCGGGCGGCTCTCAGCCATGCCCGCCGTTCTGGACGTTCTCCCAGAGCACGGCAGCGCCCATGCCGAGGCCGATGCAGAGCGCAGTCAGGCCGTAGCGCGCTTCCGGCCGGTCGCGAAAGCCGCGCGCGAGCTCGGCCATGAGCCGGACGCCGGTCGCCGCGAGCGGGTGGCCACAGGCGATCGCGCCGCCGTACGGATTGAGCCGCGGGTCGTCCGGCGCGACGCCCATCCCGTCGCACCACGTCAGCACCTGTACCGCGAAGGGCTCGTTGAGCTGGAAGAGCCCGACGTCGTCGAGCGAGATTCCCGTCTGCGCCAGGACCTTCTTCGTCGCGGGCACGGGGCCGAGGCCCATGAGGTGCGGCTCGACTCCGGCATAGGCGAAGCCGGCGAGCCGCATCTTCGGCTCGAGGCCGAGGTCGCGGGCGGCGTCCTCGGACGCGATCAGCGCCGCGGTGGCGCCGTCGGTGAGCCCGGCCGAGTTCCCGGCGGTGACGCGGCCGCCGGCGCGGAACGGCGTGCGCAGCTCGGCGAGGCCCTCCATCGTCGTGTCGCGCCTCAGGAACTCGTCGCGCGCGGCGACCTTCCAGCCCTCCTCGCTGAAGACGGACATGGGGACGACGATCTCGTCCATCACGCCTTCGTCCCAGGCGGCAGCGGCCTTGCGCTGGCTCTCGACCGCGAACGCGTCCGCGTCCTCCTTGGTCAGCTGCGGGAAGGAGTCGTGGAGGTTCTCCGCGGTCTGGCCCATGACCGCGGCGGACTCGTCCACGATCCGCTCGGAGACGAAGCGCGGGTTGAAGTCGACGTCCTCGCCCATCGGGTGGTGGCCCATGTGCTCGACGCCGCCGACGAGGACGACGTCGGCCGCGCCCATCGCGATCTCCCCCGCGCCGGCGGTCGTCGCGGTCAGCGCTCCGGCGCACATGCGGTCGACGGCGAAGCCGGGGACCGTCTTCGGGAGCCCGGCGAGGAGCGCGACGTCGCGGCCGAGGGTCAGGCCCTGGTCGCCGACCTGCGCGGTCGCGGCGAAGGCGACGTCGTCGATCCGCTCGGGCGGGAGCTCGGGGTTCCGCCGGAGCAGCTCGCGCACGACCTTCACGCCCATGTCGTCCGCACGCGTCTTCCAGAACGCGCCGCCGTGGCCGGCCTTGCCGAACGCCGTCCGGACGCCGTCGACGTAGACCACCTCTCGGAGCGTGCGTGCCATCGGCGGAGACGATACTTCGCGCGTGGCGAGCGACTGGGAGGAACGCGCGGCGCGCGCGAGGTCGCGGTTCGAGGACGGAGAGGCACGGCTCCCGGACGGGGGCGACGAGCGCCAGCGCCAACTGACGCGGATGGGGAACGCCGCGTGGGCGGCCGGTCTCTCGCTGCTCATGGCCGGCCATGGCGAGGAGTCGCGCGAGTGGCTCGTGCGGGCGGCGGAGACGTATCGGCGGAGCTGGGAGGACGCGCCGCCGGGGAGCTGGGGGCGGCCAATCGGGGCGATGAAGTCGCGGCTGATCGCCGGCGATCTCGAGCGGGCGCGCGCGAGGACGCCCGCTGGGCTCTCGACGCCGGCGCGGAGGAGTCGGAGAGCCCGATCGGGCGCTACGCGGCGGTGCTCGCCATCCTCGTGCTCGGTGAGGACGCGCGGCGCGCGGAGAGCTGGCGGCGACCCTGCGCGGCCGCGACGACTTCCCGCGCCGGTGGCGGACTCGCTCGCGGCGCTGGCGGCGGGCGATGCGGACGCGCTACGAGGCGGCGATCCGTGCGCTGCTCGCCGACTTCGAGGCGCGCGACGAGTACCTCGAGGACACGCCGGTCGCGGACACCGTGCTCGCGCTCCAGGTTCTCGCCGGGAGCGCGGCCTCGAGGTCGCCTGGGCAGCCGGCTCCTGCCGTCGTGAGGCGCGACCGTTACTAGGCCGCGCCAAGGCCAGGGGATCGATCGCCCTTTTCGCACGAAGTCGTTGACCACACGCGAGGCTTGCCTCGATAGCGTGCATGTAGGCGACACGGCGTGCCCCTGGGGCGTTCGGTGGGTGCCTAGGAGTTGTTGCCGGCGGCGAGCTCCCGCGCGCGCACCATCGCGGCCTGGATCGCGTTCAGGAACGCCGCGCGCACGCCGGCCATCTCGAGCTCGCGGATCGCCGCGATCGTCGTCCCGCCGGGCGAGGTCACCATCTCGCGGAGCTCGACCGGGTGCATCTTCTCGTCGCGGAGCTGCTTCGCGGTCCCGAGCATCGTCTGCACGACGAGCTGCGTCGAGATCTCGCGCGAGAGCCCGAGCAGGATCCCGGCCTCGATCATCGCCTCGGCGAGGAGCGCGAAGTACGCGGGGCCGGAGCCGGAGACCGCGGTGACCGCATCCATCGCGCTCTCGGGGACGCGGACGACGCTGCCGAGGTGCGAGAGCGCCTCCTCGGCGAGGTCGAGGTGCTCGTCTCCCGCGTGCGCGCCGGCCGCGAGCCCCGCGATCCCCTCGTGCACGGTCGAGGGCGTGTTCGGCATCGCGCGCACGACCGGCACCCCGGACGAGAGCCGGTTCTCGATGAGCGAGGTCGGGATCGCGGCGGCAACGGAGAGCACGGTCTGCTCGGGCAGGAGCAGGCCGCCGATCTCGCCGAGCAGGCCCTCGATGTCCTGCGGCTTCACCGCGATGACGACGAGCGCGGCGCCCGCCGCCGCGTCGTGGTTCGAGAGCGTGGCCGTGACCCCGTGACGCTCGCGCAGCTCGGCGACGCGCTCCGCGCGACGCGACGTCGCCGCGATCTCGTCGGGCGTCCGCCAGCCGGACGAGAGCAGCCCGGAGATGAGTGCCTCGCCGATCCGCCCGGCGCCGAGGATGGCGATCTTGCGCGATCGACCATCGTCGGAGTCGTAAGGCGGCGTGCAGCCCGAGAGCCTGGTCGACCGGGCGCCTAGCGCGGCGTCGACGCTCGCGCGGACGAGCCGCGCGCGGTCGGCGCTCGCACCCGGCACCAGCCCCTTCGCGAAGCCGGCCATGAGGAAGACGCTCGCGAGCCCCTGCCACTCCCCGTACGGCTCGAGCAGCTCCGCGGTCTCGTCCGGCCGCTCCGGCCAGCGGCCGCGGAGCGAGGCCATGAGCTTGACGAGCGCGAGGTCGGAGACGAGGCCGGCGTCGTAGCGCCCGAGGCCCTGGAGGGCGACGACGCCCACGCTCCACGGGCCGACGCCCCGCTCGCGCCCGAGCCGAGTCAAGCGCCGTCGTGGGCGAGAGCTTGAGCGCCTCGAGGTCGATCGTCCGCGCGAGCCTCGTGAGCGTCGCGGCACGACTTGCGGCCAGTCCGCAGCGAACGAGCTCGGCGGGCGAGAGCCGCGCCAGCGCCTTCCCGCGACGGCGGATCCTCGCCGACAGCCCGCAGCACTGCCCGCTCGATCTCGAGTGCGCGGCTCGCCTGGATCAGCTGCCCGCATACGGCGCGCAGCGCCGCGTGCGCGACGGTGGCCTTCCGTCGGGGCCGGAGCCCGCGGAGGGCGCGGACCGACGGCCCGAGGAGCCGGTCGCGCGCGAAGCGGCGGTGGAACTCGGCCGTGTCGTCGTCGAGCGCGAGGCAGAAGCGCGTCTCCTCGACCGCGCGCTCGCACGACGCGTGCACGATGACCGTCCCGTCGTAGGCCTGGCACGCCTCCGCCCACCTCCCCTCGGGCAGCCGCGACCGCCAGACCTCGGTTCGCGCGGTCAGCCTCAGGGAGTATGGGCCCGCCGGCGTGAGCGCCGCCTCGACCACGCGGGAGTGTAAGACGAGGCCGGAGCCGATCTCGGGCTTCGCCCGACCTCGGCCTAATGGCGTGAAAGTACGTGTGCACCCATTAGGCGCTTGTCAGCGCAAGCCGAGAAGCGCCTGACCGGCTCGCGTCGCTACGCGATTTACTTCCCGCATGCGGCTCGCCGACGCGATCTCGTTGCGCTCCCGCAGGCGCAAGCTGCAGCTCTTCCTCGACGAGCTCCGGCCGACCGAGCGAGACGAGCGTGCTCGACGTCGGCGTCGACGAGCTCGTGTTCGGCGAGGGCGACGGCTGCGGGACGCTGAACTTCTTCGAGGAGCACTACCCGTGGCCGGAGCAGATCACCGCGCTCGGCCTGTACGAGGGCGAGGGGTTCCGCGCGCGCTACCCGCACATCCGCTACGTCCAGGGCGACGCGTGCGCGCTGCCGTTCGCGGACGGCGAGTTCGACGTCGTCTTCTCGAACGCCGTCGTCGAGCACGTCGGCGAACGTGAGCGCCAGAGACAGCTCGTCTCCGAGGCGCTCCGCGTCGGCCGGCGCGTCTTCATCACGACGCCGAACCGCTGGTTCCCGATCGAGGTCCACACGCGGCTCCCGTTCGTGCACTGGCTTCCCGGACCGGATCGCACACCGCGTCTACGACGCGGTCGGAAAGCAGTGGGCGAAGCAGCTCCGGATCCTCTCGAAGCGGGAGCTCGAGTCGCTCTTCCCCGGCCGCGTGCGCATCGTGAACCTGGGGCTCACGCTGGTGGCCATTGTCGACTGAGCGCCTCGGCGCTGGCCCGGGTCGCGCTCGTCGGCCTGATCGTCGGGCTCGCGCTCCACAACGCGGCCATGGCGCAGCTCTGGGAGCTCGGAGTCCGCGGCGAGACGCTCGACGCGATCGCCGCGTGGAAGGAGGTGCTGCTCCTCCTCGCGCTCGTCGTCGCAATCTTCGCGGCCGTGCGGAGGCTGCCGGGCATCACGGCGGTCGACGTGCTCGCGGCGGTCTACACGGTGCCCGTGCTCCTCTACGCGCTCATCCCGCAGGACTGGCTCGGCGGCGAGGCGACGGCGAAGGGCGAGCTCCTCGCGATCAGGCATCACCTGCTTCCGGTGGCGGGGTACGTGCTCGGCCGGCTGACTGCTGTCTGGTGGGCCGACCGCAGCCGCGTGGGCGCGACGCTCGCGCTGGTGGCTGCCGGGGTCGCGGTCATCGGCCTCGTCGACCTCGCGCTCATCGAGCTCCAGGCGTGGCGCGAGTCCGGGGTCCCCGGCTGGTACCGCGAGCAGCTCGCGCTCGACTACGAGGGCCTCTCCGGGCTTCCGGAGAACTGGATCTACAACACCGGGGACGAGGAGAACCCGATCCGGCGCCTCGTCTCGACGTTCCTGTCCCCGCTCGCGAGCGCGTACGCGTTCGTCGTCGGGCTCGTCTTCGTCGTCGGGCGGCAGCCGTTCCGCTGGTGGTGGGGAGTCGTCGGGCTGATCCTCTACGCCGGCCTTCTGTACACGCACACGCGCGCCGCGTTCGTCGCGCTCGCCTTCGGGCTCGTCCTCCTCGCGGTCGTCCAGCGGCGCTTCGCGCCTCTGGTCCTCGCCGTCGCGTCGGTCGCCGTGGGTGGCGCCTTCCTCGCCGCGTATCCGTCCCTCGGCCCGTCGACGCAGCTACACGGACGAGGAGCTCGAGTTCCTGCGCCAGAACGCGGCGGAAGACCCGGGCGAACCGAGCTCCGACCCCTTCTCGCCTTCGGAGTCCTCCACCGAGAGCCACTGGCGGAACCTGCGGGACGGCGTCGAAGCGGTCGTGCGGCACCCGCAGGGCTACGGGCTCGGGAACGCGGGAACCGTCGCGAAGCGCACCGGCGTCGAGATCAGAGCGGGCGAGTCCGACGTACACGGAGCTCGGAGTCGACACCGGGCTCCTCGGCGCGCTCGCGTTCGTCGTCTGGAACCTCGCGCTGCTCCTTGCGCTGCTCAGGCGCGAGGCCTGGGTCGGTGCCGCGTTCGCGGCCGTGCTCCTGCTCGGGCTGCAGACGGACGTCATCGGCGTGCACTGGCTCGCGGTGGGGGTCTGGGCGGCGGCGGGGATCGCCGTCTCGCCGCGGCCTGCGGATACGGTGCAGTGATGAGCACGATCGACCCGCGCGTCGACATCGGCCACGTGCACCTCAAGGTCGCCGACCTCGACCGCGCGCTCGCCTTCTGGCGCGACGTCCTCGGGTTCGAGGAGCAGGCGCGGCTGGGCGACCAGGCCGCTTTCGTCTCCGCGGGCGGCTACCACCACCACATCGGGCTCAACACGTGGGAGTCGGAGGGCGGCTCGCCGCCGCCTCCCGGCACGACCGGGCTCTACCACGTCGCCGTGCGCTTCCCCGACCGGAAGGCGCTCGCGGAGGCGGTGCAGCGCGTGCTCGAGGCGGGAATCCCGCTCGAGGGCGCCTCCGACCACGGCGTCAGCGAGGCGATCTACCTGCGCGACCCGGACGGGAACGGCGTCGAGCTGTATCGCGACCGGCCGCGCGAGGAGTGGCCGATGACGCCGGACGGGACGCAGGTCGCGATGTTCACGCGCCCGCTCGATCTCCGAGCGCTGCTCGCCGAACTCGATTGACCACCTGGTCAGCGCGAGATGGCGTAGACGGCTAGGCCTGAGGCGATCACTCGCCCGCAGGCTGGCAAGGCCATGCTCGGTACCGGTTGCTGAGGATGGCCGCGGGAACCTGGTCCCCCGCTCAGCTATACCTGGGGCATCGCCAAGGCCAAGCCAGTCGAGCAGCTCGAGCGGGTCGTGATCCGCTTCGCCGGCGACTCCGGCGACGGCATGCAGCTGACCGGCGACCGCTTCACGAGCGAGACCGCCGTCTTCGGGAACGACCTCGCGACGCTGCCCGACTTCCCGGCCGAGATCCGCGCGCCCGCCGGCTCGCTACCGGGCGTCTCGGGCTTCCAGGTCCACTTCGCCGACCACGACATCCTCACCCCCGGCGACCAGCCGAACGTGCTGGTGGCGATGAACCCGGCCGCGCTGAAGGTCAACCTCGGCGACCTCGCGAAGGGCGGCACGGTCATCGTCAACACCGACGCGTTCAACGACCGCAACCTGCAGAAGGCCGGGTATCCGGCGAACCCGCTCGAGGACGGCTCGCTCGCCGACTTCCACGTGCACGAGGTCGCGCTCTCGTCGATGACGATCGAGGCGCTCAAGGAGGTCGAGGGGATCACGTCGCGCGAGGCCGAGCGCTCGAAGAACTTCTTCGCGCTCGGGCTCATGTCGTGGCTCTACCACCGCCCGCTCGAGGGCACGCTCGCGTTCATCGAGACGAAGTTCGCGAAGCGCCCCGAGATCGCCGAGGCGAACGCGCGCGCGTTCAGGTCGGGCTGGAACTACGGCGAGACGTCCGAGGACTTCGCGGTCTCGTACGAGGTCGCGCCCGCGCAGCTCGCGCCCGGGACGTATCGCCAGGTCTCCGGGAACACGGCGCTCTCGTACGGGCTCATCGCGGCGCAGCAAGCTCTCGGGGCTCCCGCTCTTCCTCGGCGCGTACCCGATCACGCCGGCCTCGGGCGTCCTCGAGGAGCTCGCGGCGCTGAAGCAGTTCGGCGTGCGCACGTTCCAGGCCGAGGACGAGATCGCCGCCTCGGGCGCCGCGCTCGGCGCGGCGTTCGGCGGCTCGCTCGGCGTCACGACCTCGGCCGGGCCGGGCATCGTGCTGAAGTCGGAGACCGTCGGGCTGGCGGTGACGCTCGAGCTGCCGCTCGTCGTCGTCGACATCCAGCGCGCGGGACCCTCGACCGGGATGCCGACGAAGCCGGAGCAGGCCGACCTGCTCATGGTCCTCTTCGGGCGGAACTCGGAGTCGCCCGTTCCGGTCGTCGCCGCGTCGACGCCGGCCGGCTGCTTCGACGCCGCGATCGAGGCGGCGCGCATCGCGATCAAGTACCGGACGCCCGTCTTCCTGCTCTCGGACGCGTACCTCGCGAACGGATCCGAGCCGTGGCTCATCCCCGACGTGGGCGAGCTGGCCGACATCTCGACGGAGTTCGCGACGGAGCCGAACGACGGCGAGACGTTCCTCCCGTACCGGCGCGACGCCGAGACGCTCGCGCGGCCGTGGGCGATCCCGGGGACGCCGGGCCTCGAGCACCGGATCGGCGGCCTCGAGAAGCAGGACGAGACCGGCAACGTCTCCTACGACCCCGAGAACCACGACCTGATGACGCGGCTCCGCGCCGCGAAGGTCGCGGGCATCGCGGCTGACATCCCCGAGCTCGAGGTCGACGACCCCGACGGCGCCGACACGCTCGTCCTCGGCTGGGGCTCGACGTACGGCGCTATCGGCGCCGCGGCGAGGCGGGTGCGCGCGAACGGCCGCAAGGTCGCGACGGCGCACCTGCACCACCTGAACCCGTTCCCGCGGAACACGGGCGAGGTCGTGCGCGGCTACGAGAAGGTGCTCATCCCGGAGATGAACCTCGGCCAGCTCCGGATGCTGATCCGCGCCGAGTTCCTCGTCGATGCGGCCGGCTACAACAAGGTGCGCGGGCGCCCGTTCCGGTCCGCGGAGCTCGCGGACGCGATGACGGCGCTGGTGGACTCATGAGCAGCACGACGGCAACGGCGACGTCCTCAGCTGACTGCGAAGGACTTCAAGTCCGACCAGGAGGTGCGCTGGTGCCCGGGCTGCGGCGACTACGCGATCCTGAACGTCATCCAGGGCTTCATGCCCGAGCTCGGCCTCACGCGCGAGCGGATCGTGTTCGTCTCCGGGATCGGCTGCGCCGCGCGCTTCCCGTACTACATGCAGACCTACGGGATGCACTCGATCCACGGCCGCGCGCCCGCGATCGCGACGGGGCTCGCGGTCTCCCGGCCGGACCTGTCCGTCTGGGTCGTGACCGGGGACGGAGACGCGCTCTCGATCGGCGGCAACCACCTCATCCACGCGCTCCGCCGGAACGTGAACCTGAAGATCCTCCTCTTCAACAACCGCATCTACGGCCTGACGAAGGGCCAGTACTCGCCGACCTCGGAGCTCGGCAAGGTGACGAAGTCGACTCCGATGGGCTCGCTCGACTACCCGTTCAACCCGCTCTCGATCGCGATCGGCGCGGAGGCGTCGTTCGTCGCGCGCGCGATCGACACCGACAAGAAGGGGCTGACCGAGGTGCTCGGCGCGGCCGCCCGCCACCGCGGCTCGGCGTTCGTCGAGATCCTCCAGAACTGCAACATCTACAACGACGGCGCGTTCGACTACGTCCGCGACGAGAAGGACAACCGCATCTACCTCGAGAGCGGCGCGCCCATCCGCTTCGGCGCGGACGGCGAGAAGGGCGTCGTGCAGGACGCGGACGGGTCCGCGCGGGTCGTGGACGTGGCGGACGCCGACGAGGACTCGCTCCTCGTGCACGACGCCGGCCAGCGCGAGCCGAGCCTCGCGTTCGCGCTCTCGCGGATCACGTACGAGACCGACGGCGCCGTGCCGTTCGGCGTCTTCCGCAGCGTCGAGCGGCCGGTCTACGACGACCTCATGAGCGAGCAGCTCGAGGCGGCGCGCGAGCGAGCGGGCGAGGGCGACCTCGAGGCGCTGCTCCACTCCGGCGACACCTGGACCGTCGGCTGTAGGGGCGAGGCTCGCCTCGCCCTAGGTCTCGGCGAGGAAGCGGACGATCCGCTCCGCGATCTCCTCGCCCTTCTCCTCCTGGAGGAAGTGCCCCGCGCCCGACGAACTCGGCGGGGCCGGCGCCGGGGATCCGCGCCGCCATCCGCTCGGCCGCCCGCGGCGAGAACACCGGGTCCGAGTCGGAGAAGAGGACGAGCGCCGGCTTCTCCCAGCGCTCGAGCGCCGCGCGCACCTCGAGCATCGCCGCGGCGTTCGGGTGGTCCAGCTCGGTCGGGACAAGCTCGGGGAACGCGAGCACGCCTGCCTTCGACTCGGGCGTCGGGAAGGGCGCGTTGTACGCCTCTACGACCTCGTCGGCGAGCTCGTTCACGGCGGAGATCCGGATCAGCTGCCCGGGATCAGGTCCGGCCCGACGCGCCGCATGAACTCGCGGAACCGGAGCCACTCGTCCGACGGCGCGCGGCCGGCGCCGATCCCCGTGTTCAGGATCACGAGCCGCTCGACGCGGTCGGGGCGCTCGACGGCGAGCCTGAGGCCGATCGGGCCGCCCCAGTCGTGGACGACGACCGTCACGTCGAGGAGGTCGAGCTCGTCGACGAGCCGCTCGATCGAGTTGTAGTGCAGGTTGTAGGAGTAGTCCTCGATCCGCGTCGGCTTGTCCGAGCGTCCGAACCCGAAGTAGTCGGGAGCGATGACGCGGCCGACGTCCGCGAGCGGCGGAATCAGCTTCCGGTACAGGAACGCCCAGGTCGGCTCGCCGTGGAGGAGGAGGATCGGCGAGCCCTCGCCCTCGTCGAGGAAGTGCATCCGCAGCCCGTACTGCTCGAAGTAGTGCGGCGCGAAGTCGTACCCGGGGAGGCCCTCGAAGCGCTCGTCCGGCGTGCGGTAGGCCTCCATCGCGGCATCCTAGTGGGCGGCGATTGACACGCTTTTGGCGTCCAAGCAGATCCACAGCCGTGAGCGGTTCCAGCGCTAGCGTGTACTCCAGGGACACGGGAGGGCCCCTGGGGCGCGTTCGAGACTTCAGGCGGACGCCTGCCGGAGCGCGAGGGCCTGCGAGCGGCGCGCGCTCGCGACGGCGATCGTGACGAGCGAGGTCGTGCCGGCGACCGTGAAGGCGAGCGGCGTTCCGCCGAGGTGGGCCAGCCAGCCGGCGAGCAGGCCGCCGACCGGAGCGAGGCCGACGAAGGCGAAGAGGTAGATCGCGATGAGCCGGCCGCGAAGCTGGTCCGGCGCGCCGAGCTGGACGAGCGCGTTCGCGTTCGCCGTGAAGAGCGTGAAGCTGACGCCGACGGCGAACAGGAGCACGCCGGCGACCACCGCGTTCTCGACCGGGGCGAGCGCGAGCGCGAAGATCGCCGAAGCCGGTGGCCCCGGCGGCGAAGAGGCGCCAGCTCGCGCCGCGGAACGTCGCCGTGACGAGCGCTCCGGCGAGCGCGCCGAGGCCGAACGACGCCGAGAGGAAGCCGAACCCCTCCGGCCCGACGTCGAGCGTGTCCGCGGCGAGCAGCGGCACGAGGACGTGGAAGTTGAAGCCGACGGTGCTGACGATCGTGACGACGCCGAGCATCGCGCGGAGCTGCGGATCGTGGATCGCGTAGTCGAACGCGCGGCGCAGGCCGTCGAAGACCCGCGCCGACGGGTCCTTCACGACCGGGTGCAGCTCGCCCGTGCGGAGGCTCGCGAGCGCGACGAAGACGGCGAGGAAGCTGAAGGCGTTCAGGACGAAGCAGATCCCGGTGCCGGCGGCCGCGATCACGAGCCCGGCGATCGCCGGGCCGATCACGCGCGAGCCGTTGAAGAGGCCGGCGTTGAGCGCGACGGCGTTCGGCAGCGAGTGGCGGCCGACCATCTGGAACGTCAGCGACTGCCTTCCGGGCGCGTCGAACGCGAGCGTCATGCCGCCGAGCGCGGCGAGGGCGTAGACGATCGGGAGCGTCGCGGTGTCGGTCAGCGTGACGACCGCGAGCACGACCGAGACGACCATGGCCATCGCCTGCGTCGCCATCACGAGGCGGCGCGAGTCGACGCGGTCGGCGACGACGCCCGCGAGCAGGCCGAAGACGGTGAAGGGGACGAACCTCCAGAACGCGAGCGCCCCGACGGCGAGCGGCGAGCCCGAGAGCTCGAGCACGAGCCAGGCGAGGGCGACGTTCTGCATCCACGTCCCGGCGAGCGACACGAGCTGGCCGGCGAAGAAGATGCGGTAGTTGCGGTGGCGGCGAAGGCTCCGGAACGTCCGCGTGCGGAGCGCGATCGCGATCCGTCTCACGACGCGTCCTCGAGCAGTCGGCGCAGGGCCGGGAGCGCGGTCGCGAGCGCGTCGAGCTCGGCCTGGTCGAGCTCGGCCAGTCGCTCGGCGAGCCAGGTCGTGCGGCGGGCGCGGATCCGGCGGAGCAGCTTCACGCCCTCGTCGGTGAGCGCGAGCCCGACGCGTCGCCGGTCCTCGCTCGACCGGACGCGCTCGATGAGCCCGGCGCGCTCGAGGCGGTCGACGTGGCCCGAGAGCGCCGGCGGGGAGATCCCCTCCTCGGCGGCCAGCTCGGCGAGCGAGAGGCCGGGGCTCCGCTTGACGAGCCAGAGCAGCGTCGCCTGCCGGGTGGTCACGCCGAGCTGCTCGGACTCCTTGCGGAGCTCTCGCGTCAGTCGTAAGAGCACGGGCCGAAGCTCGTCGGCGATGACCTCGGGCGTAAGCGTAACCTCGCTAATCATTAACCTAGCGAAGGGTAGCTGAAGAGCGAGCTTAGGCAGCAGTCGACGTGCGGCGCTCGAGCGCGGTGGCGCTCAGCCAGGCCGCAGCGGCGGCCAGTACGGCAGCAGGAACGGCGTCGGAGCCCTGGCTCCCGACGAGGATCGCGGCGAGCAGCATCGACGACAGGAGCAGGCGGCTCTGCGCGGCCATGCCCGCCGCGGCGCCCATTGCGAGCGCGACCGTCGGCGACATGTCGAACCAGATGACCGGGAACGTCGCGATGCCGATGCCGATGAAGATGGCCGGGAAGATCGGTCCGCCGCGGAATCCGCTGGCGAGGCTGACGGCGTACGCGATCGCCTTGGCCACGAGGAGCACGACGACCACGAATGTCGAGGTCTCCGCCAGCAGTGCCGGGATCGCCGCCTGACCCGAGAAGAGCACGTCCTGGGAGTCCGCTCCGAGCAGGTCCGCGGCGAAGGCGAGCAGCCCGATCGCGAGACCTCCGGCGAGCAGGAGCGCCGGCATGCCGAGGCGCGCCTTTCCGAGTGCCTCCAGCCGGGCGGCCATGCGCTTGAGCGGGACGATCACGAGGGCCGCGACGACGCCGACGCCGACAGCGAGCGCGAGATCGACGAGGTACGTCCCGTCGTAGAGCGGGAGCGCCGGCACGACGAGACCAGGGGCGTCGAGCCCTCCCCAGTCCCCGAACCCGATGAAGATGAGGTAGCCGATCGCAGCGGCGACGAATCCGGGGAGGAGGACGGGGATGGCCTGGGCGCCGAGCCCGACGGCGCTCTCCAGGAGGAACACGCCTCCGACGAGCGGGCCGCCGAAGAGCGCCGAGAGCGCCGCGAACGAGCCCGCGAGCGACAGCAGCGCCTGCTGATGCTGGCCGAGCCGTACGAACGACGTCAGCGCGATCGCGATGGCGCCACCGAGCGCGACGACCGGCGCCTCCGGCCCGAGGACCGCACCGAAGGACAGCGTCGCGAGGGCGGCGAGCACGATCCCCGGCGCGTGCGCGATCGGCGTCGGGGTAACGGCGAGGCCCTCGAGCGGCTCGTGGCCTCCGTCGCCCGGAAGCGAGAGGCGCGCGACGAGCACGATCGCGGCGCCGACGACCGGCAGTCCGATGACGAGGTACCACGGCGGGGACGACTCCCCGAGCGCGTCCGGGAGGTCGACCCAGAGCCAGTCCTCGACATAGTGGACGGCTGCAAGGAAGAGCGCCGCCGCGAAGGCCGCCGGGATGCCGACGAGTGCGGCGAGCAGGACGGCGTGCAGGTACTCGCGAGGCGTCGGTGTCGGCGCGGCCTGATCCATGGCCGCCCGAGCCTAATCGCTACTTCGGCAGCGCCTCCAGCTTGTAGCCGACGCCGTAGCGCGTGTGGATGAACGTGTGCCGCGGCGCCTTGCGGTCGATCTTCTCGCGGAGCTTGCGGACGAACACGTCCACCGTTCGGTCGCGATGCGTCGCCCGGCGGCCCCAGACGCGCTGGAGCAGCTCGTCGCGGGTGAGAACGCGGCCCTGCTCCCGCGCGAGCGTGTACACGAGCCGGAACTCGGTCGGCGTCAGCTCGGCGCTCTCGCCGTCGACGAAGGCCTGCACGTTGTCAGGGTCGAGGCGGAGCTCCTGGATCTCGATCGCCTCGCCGCGTCTCGGCTCGGCCTCGCTTACGCCGCGGCGGGCAGCAGCCCGCACGCGTGCAGTCAACTCCTTCAGGGAGAACGGTTTCACGAGGTAGTCGTCGGCGCCGATCTCGAGGGCGTGCACCCGGTCGTGCTCGGTGCCGCGGGCGGAGACGACGACGATCGGCGTGCCGATGCCCTCGGACCGCGCCTGCTCGATGACGCGCCAGCCGTCGATGCCGGGCAGCATCAGGTCGAGGACGCAGACGTCCGGGCGCTCGTAGCGCAGCCGGGCGAGCCCCGTCTCGCCGTTCGCGACCCCGACTGCGTCGAAGCCGGCCGTCTCGAGATGGCGCGCGATGCCGCGGGCGATCACGTCGTCGTCCTCGATGATCAAGACCTTCGCCATCTGGCAACACGATAGTTGCGGCCCCCGGGGTTTCCGGGGGCCGCAGGGTGGTTACGAGCTGGTGAGCGAGTGGTGAAGGCCAATAAGCCGATCAGCCGCCCGCCTCGACGTCGGCGTCCGCGAGCTCGCCCTCCTGCTGGTCGGCGGTCAGGACGTCCACGAGGTAGACCCGCTCGCACGCGACGAGCACGGTCAGACGGCGCTCGGACCGGAGCACGAACGCGCGGTCGCGACCGAGCCCGCAGTCGAGGAGATCGCGCTGACCGTCGGGCGCCAGCGCGTGCAGCTGGTCGGGCCCCCAGCCGCCGAAGACGTAGTCGGCGCCCCAGCCGCCGAAGAGGGAGTCGCGTCCGCGGTTCCCCCACACCGCGTCGTCGCCGCGGTTCCCGGACACGCGATCCTGCCCGTGCCCGCCCGAGACCCAGTCGTTGTCGGAGCCTCCGGCGACGCGATCGTCGCCGAGCCCGCCCATGAGCAGGTCGCCGCCGTGGCCGCCGAACGCGCCGTCGTTGCCGTGCGCCGCGCGGACGGCGTCGTTCCCGGCGCCGGCACGCACGGCGTCGTCGCCGTCGCCCGCGTAGACGATGTCGCTGCCCGCGAGAGCGGTGATCTGGTCTGCCTCGGGCGTGCCGCGGAGCACGTCGTCGCCGGGCGTGCCGACGATCACGGCGGCCGAGGCGACCGCTGCGAGTGCGAGCGTGCCGAGTACGGCGGACACGATCGCGAGTGGCTTGAGGTGCATGCCGTCGCTCCTTCGTAGTGGGACCACTGCATTGACCGACATGTGGGTTTGGGCCCCGTGAAGCGCGCGAAAGCATTGGGCAAACCTTGTGTTAGAAGGGTGTGAGTCATGGATGCGGAGGCGATTCGCGGGCGCATGGTCGTCGAGGAGAGCCGCGAGGCCGTCGTGGTCCTCGACGAGTCGGACCGTGTCCTCCTCGCGAGCCGGCGCGCGCGGCAGTCGATCGAGGGCATCCGCGAGGGCGACCCGCTCCCGGCCGACCTGATGTCCGGGGGGCGCGGCGTGATCCCGTTCGTCGTCCCGTACGAGGTCGACGGGCGGCGCGAGCGGCTCGTCTACTTCTCGAGCGCGGGCGACCTCGCCGCCTACGAGGAGCTGCGCTCGGGCTTCACGGCCGCCGTCTCGCACGAGCTGCGAACGCCGCTCGCGCGCCTGCTGACCCTGCTCGAGACGGCCACGCTGCCCGGAGAGGACGCGTTCGCGCTCGTCGAGCAGGCGACCCGCGAGGTCGAGCAGATCACCGAGCTCATCGACGAGGTCCTCTTCCTCAGCGAGCTCGAGTCGGGCGCGCGCGTCGTCTCGCTCGGCGCCACTCCGGTCGCTCCGGTCCTCCAAGAGGCGCTCGACGAGCTCGCCGAGCGCGCCGCCCGTGCCGGCGTCGCGCTGCGCCTCGACTGCGACCCGTCGATCGAGCTCGCGATTCGCCCGCGCATGCTCCGGGTCGTCGCGCGCAACCTCGCCGAGAACTCGATCCGCTACGCGGGTCCGGGCGCGACCTTCACGCTGGCGGTCGAGCAGGACGCGCCCGGGGGAGTCGTCATCGTGGGACGCGACGACGGCGTGGGAGTCGCCGAGGCCGAGGTTCCGCGGCTCTTCGAGCGCTTCTTCCGCGCCGACGCCGCGCGCGCGTCCCGCGGGACCGGGCTCGGCCTCGCGATCGTCAAGCACGTCGTCACGCAGGCGGGCGGCACCGTCGAGGCGACCGGCGGCCCGGGCCGCGGCCTCGAGATCCGCTGCGCCTTTCGCTGAGCCGCAGCAGACGCGACGCGTAGCTTTTCACCAGCCTTTCACCGAATATTCACCAGGCGACCGCCCGACGGCTCGCGGCGGCGGGGAGACTTGCGCCATGACTACACGCGGACTCATCAAGACTCTGGCAGCTGCCGTCGCTCGTCGCGCTCGTCGCGATCGCCGCCGCCGGCTGCGGCGGGGACGACGACGGCACGGCGACGGAGGCGGCGGCGTCATCACCGCCGACGGCTCGAGCACCGTCGGCCCGTTCATGACGAGGGCCGCCGAGGACTTCAAGGCCGCGGAGGTGTCGACGTCACCGTCGGCATCTCCGGCACCGGCGGCGGCTTCGAGCGCTTCTGCGCCGGCGAGACCGACCTCTCGAACGCTTCGCGCCCGATCGACGAGGACGAGGTCGCGCTCTGCGAGGAGGCCGGCATCGAGTACCTCGAGTTCCGCGTCGCGACGGACGCGCTCACGAACGTCGTGAACGCCGAGAACGACTGGGCGACGTGCCTGACCGTCGAGCAGCTCAAGGCGATCTGGAAGCCGGGCTCGAAGGTGACGAACTGGAACCAGGTCGACCCGTCGTTCCCCGACGTCCCGCTGAGCCTGTACGGCGCGGGCACCGACTCCGGCACGTTCGACTACTTCACCGACGTCATCAACGGCGAGGAGGGCGCGAGCCGCACCGACTACTCGCCGAGCGAGGACGACAACGTCATCGTGCAGGGCGTCTCGGGCGATCGTGGCGGCCTCGGGTACTTCGGCTTCTCGTACTTCGAGCAGAACCAGGACACGCTGAAGGCGCTCGAGGTCGACGGGGGAAGCGGCTGCGTCGCGCCGAGCTTCGAGACGGCGCAGGACGACACGTACACGCCGCTCTCGCGCCCGCTCTCGTCTACGTGAAGCAGAGCTCGTTCGACGACAACGAGGACGTGCGGAACTTCGTCCAGTTCATGCTCGACAACAACGAGACGATCGCGGAGGAGGCTCTGTTCGTCCCGCTCTCCGAGGAGCAGCTCGCCGAGGAGCAGACGAAGTTCGAGGAAGCGACGCGTAGTGACCGACGCTCGCCTACGGCCCGCGCGTGCGGGGAAGACTGTGGTCGCCCCGCACGCGCCCTCGCTGCGGAGCGGCCGATGACCACCCAAGACACCGTCGCCGGCAGCCCTCCGCGTACGCGCTCCCGAAGAAGAAGATCCGCTGGGGCGAGCAGCTCGTCCAGGGCGATCCTCTTCCTCGCGGCGGCGATCTCGGTCTTGACGACGGTCGGGATCGTCGTCTCGCTGCTGCCTCCGGCGATCGACTTCTTCCGGGAGATCAGCATCAGCGAGTTCCTGACCGGCACGACGTGGACTCCGCTCTTCCTCGACGGCGAGTTCGGCGTCGTGCCGCTCGTCGTCGGGACGTTCATGATCTCGCTCTGGCCGCGCTCGTCGCGTTCCCGCTCGGGCTCGGCGTCGCGATCTACCTCAGTGAGTACGCGAACCAGCGCGTCGCGGGCGTCCTCAAGCCGATCCTCGAGATCCTCGCCGCGATCCCGACGGTCGTCCTCGGGTACTTCGCGCTGACGTTCGTGACGCCGCTGCTCCGGGACATCGGGATCCAGGTCGAGATCTTCAACGCGCTCTCCGCGAGCCTCGTGCTCGGCGTCATGCTCATCCCGACGATCGCCTCGCTGTCCGAGGACGCGATGGCGGCCGTTCCGAACGACCTTCGGGACGGCGGCTACGCGCTCGGCGCCGACAAGCTGCAGGTCTCGACGAGGATCGTCGTCCCCGCGGCGATCTCGGGGATCATCGCCTCGTTCGTCCTCGGGTTCTCGCGCGCGGTCGGCGAGACGATGATCGTGCTCATCGCCGCCGGACAGCTCGCGCAGATCACCTTCGACCCGCGGGAGACGATCGAGACGATGACGGCGTTCATCGGCGCGACCGGCAACGGCGACGTCCCGACGGGCTCGATCGAGTACAAGACGATCTTCGCGGTCGGCCTCACGCTGTTCGTGATCACGCTCGTCATGAACCTGATCTCGATCAGGCTCGTCCGCAAGTACCGCGAGGTGTACGAATGACGAGCCTCGCGCAAGCGGACGAGCCGCGCCGCAGCCGCGCGTGGAAAACGGCCTCTTCAAGGCCGCGATGCTCTTCTCGATGTTCGTCGCCTTCGGGACGCTCGCGGTCCTGCTCGTCGACACGTCGTCACGGCCTGGCCCGCGATCTAGTGGGAGCTCTTCACCGATGCCCCGTCGACGGTGCCGGAGGAGGCGGGCGCGCGGCCGGCGATCCTCGCGACGCTCTACCTCGGCGTGATCGTGCTCCTCCTGTCGGTGCCGATCGGCGTGCTGACGGCGATCTACCTCGAGGAGTACGCGGACCGCACGCGCTGGTGGAACCGCCTGATCGAGGTCAACATCCAGAACCTCGCCGCGGTACCGTCGATCGTCTACGGGATCCTCGGGCTCGCGTTCATCGTGCGCGGCATCGGCATCGGCCGCGTCGTCTTCGCCGGCGGGCTCATCCTGACCCTCGTCGTCCTCCCGACCGTCGTCGTCGCGTCCCGGGAGGCGATCCGGTCGGTCCCCGACTCGATCCGGCAGGGCGCGTTCGCGCTCGGCGCGACGAAGTGGCAGGTCGTCTGGCGGCAGGTGCTCCCCGCCTCGATCCCCGGCATCGCGACGGGCTCGATCCTCGCGCTCTCGCGGGCCGTGGGCGAGACGGCGCCGCTGATCATGGTCGGTGCGATCGCTACGTCGCGTTCGATCCGGAGCTCCTCGGCGCGTACACCGCGCTGCCGGTGCAGATCTTCAACTGGATCGACTGCCCGATCCGGAGTTCCAGACGCTCGCGGCGGCGGGCGCGATGATCCTGCTCGTCATCGTCCTCAGCATGAACGCCCTGGCAATCTTCGTACGAAACCGCTATCGGAAACGGTGGTGAGCATGACGCAGATGGAGACGCAGCCCCACATCGACAGCTCCCGCATCGCCGAGGTCGCCCGGGGGCTCGACCGCACCGAGATCGAGGGGCGCGAGAAGGTCTTCTCGGTGAACGACCTCGCGGTCTCGTACAACGGCAAGGTCGCGCTCCAGGACGTCTCGCTCGACGTCCACCGGAACACGGTCACCGCGTTCATCGGACCGTCCGGCTGCGGGAAGAGCACGTTCATCCGCTGCTTCAACCGCATGAACGACCTCATCCCGGGGGCGAAGGTCGAGGGCAGGGTGCTCTACCACGGTCAGGACCTGTACGGCCGCGACGTCGACCCGGTCGAGATCCGGCGCCGCATCGGCATGGTCTTCCAGAAGCCGAACCCGTTCCCGAAGTCGATCTACGACAACATCGCCTTCGGGCCGCGCGTGCTCGGCCTGAAGGGTTCGATGGACGACCGCGTCGAAGCCGCGCTGAAGCAGGCGGCGCTCTGGGACGAGGTGAAGAACCGCCTGAAGGACAGCGCGCTCGGGCTCTCGGGCGGCCAGCAGCAGCGCCTCTGCATCGCGCGCGCGCTCGCGGTCGAGCCGGACGTGATCCTCATGGACGAGCCCGCGTCGGCCCTCGACCCGATCTCGACGACGCGCATCGAGGATCTCATGCACGATCTGAAGCGCAACTACACGATCGTGATCGTGACCCACAACATGCAGCAGGCCGCGCGCGTCGCCGACATGACGGCCTTCTTCAGCGTGCTCGTCGACGACGAGGGCGCCGCGCGCCGCGGGATCCTCGTCGAGTACGACGCGACGGCGAAGATCTTCACCACTCCTTCGGACAAGAGGACCGAGGACTACGTGACGGGACGGTTCGGATGAGAATCGAGCTCCAGGCCGAGCTGGACGCCCTCGAGGCGGGCTTCCAGGAGACCGGCGAGATCGTGCTGCGGTCGATCCGCGGCGCCGTCGACGCCCTGCGCACGCAGGACGTCGAGCTCTGCGACGAGGTGATCGCGTTCGACGACGAGGTCGACCAGCGCTACCTCGCGCTCGAGAAGCAGGTCGAGATGACGCTCGCGCGGCAGACGCCGGTCGCGAGCGACCTCCGCCTCGTGCTCGCGATGCTCCACTCCGCGCTCCATCTCGAGCGCGTCGGCGACCAGTGCGTGACGATCGCGAAGCTGACGAAGCTCTCGAGCCACCTGGGGACGAAGCACGCGGTCGTCGAGAGCCTCGTGGACATGGGCGAGCGCTGCGCCGAGATGGTCAAGGTCTCGCTCACCGCGTTCTCGGAGCGCGACGTCGAGGCGGCGCGGGGCCTGCATCAGCTCGACGAGCTCGTGGACAACGCCAACCGCCAGGTCTTCCACGAGGTGCTCGGCTACGTGCACGACGCCGAGGCGCTCGAGTGGGGGATGCGGCAGATCACGGTCGCCCGCTGCTTCGAGCGGATCGGCGACAACGCGGTCGACATCGGCGAGCAGACGGCGTTCATCGTGACGGGCGAGTTCGCCGAGTTCACGGACGCCTCGCACGACCCGCGGCCGCTGGTCTGAAAGAGCGCTTCTCGCAGCGGATTTCGCGTTCACCACTACGCGACCAGACCTTCACGTTTTCTCGCCCCACCCGGACCGCGCAGGCGGCGACGATCGCGGCGTCAAGGGCAATTTCCGAGAGAGGAGTGGGGTCAGACACATGAAGCTTTCAGTGCTGCGCCGCAGCGTCGCGGTGGCGGCCGGTGCCGTCGCCTGCCTGGTGCTGGCGTCCGTCGCCGTGGGCGCGGCGCGGTCAAGAACCCGACGTACAACCTCAAGAGGCTCTCCGGCTCGATCACAGCCGACGGATCGTCGACGGTCGGTCCGTACACGACGGCGGCCGCCGAGCTCTTCAGGCGCGCCGGCGCGTCGAACGTGAGGGTGACCGTCGGCATCTCCGGCACCGGCGGCGGCTTCCCGCGCTTCTGCCGAGGCGAGACCGACCTCTCCGACGCCTCGCGGCCGATGCGGCACCGAGGCGAAGCTCTGCCAGGACAACGGCGTCGTCCCCTGGAATGCGTTCACGGTCGCGAACGACGCGCTGACCGTCGTCGTGAACAGGCAGAACACCTGGGCGCGCTGCCTCTCCGTCGCGGAGCTGAAGAAGATCTGGGAGCCGGGCTCGAAGGTCAACAACTGGAAGGACGTCCGCCAGGGATTCCCGGATGTCCCCCTCAGGCTCTTCGGGGCGGGAACGGACTCCGGCACGTTCGAGTACTTCACCGAGGCGATCAACGGGAGGGCGCGGCGAGCCGCACCGACTACCAGGCGTCCGAGGACGACAACGTGCTCGTGCAGGGCGTTGCCGGTGAGCGTGGCGCGATGGGGTACTTCGGCTACTCGTACTTCGTCGAGAACCGGAGCCGGCTGAACGCCGTCCAGATCCGGAACCCGAAGACGAACGCGTGCGTCGCGCCGAGCGAGAAGTCGGTGCACAAGCAGCCTACAAGCCGCTCTCCAGGCCGCTCTTCGTCTACGTGAAGGGCTCTTCGTTCAAGAAGCGGCACGTGCAGGCGTTCCTCGACTACATGTTCGACAACGAGGTGCGCATCGCGAACCGCGCGCGGTTCATCTCGCTCACGCCGGCGCAGCTGAAGCGGGCGAGGCACCACTTCCACTTCCAGCTGCTGAAGCTGCAGAGGGGCGGCTGAGCCCACCCGCTGACCGACTGCCTGTCGAGAAGGGGGCGGCCCAGGCCGCCCCTCGCTTCGGGACTCTCTACGCTGAGCATGCGCGAGAGCGTCGAGCGGGAGGTGAAGCTCGTTCCGGGCGAGGGGTTCGAGCTGCCCGAGCTCGGGACGGAGCTGCCCCCGCGACGTTCGTCTCCACGTACTTCGACACGCCCGACCTGCGGCTCGCGCCGCGCGGCGTCACTCTCCGCCATCGCCTCGAGGACGGCACGGGCCTCTGGCAGCTCAAGCTCCCGCGCGGCGCCTCGCGGATCGAGCTCGAGGTGCCAGGCCCGCCCGCTCGGCCGCCGGCGGAGCTCCTCGACCTGCTCGCCGCCTACCTGCGCGGGCGCGAGCTCTTCCGCGTCGCGCGGCTGCGCACGCGCCGCCAGCGCCGCCGCGCCGACGGCGCGGAGATCGTCGACGACTCGGTCGCGGTCCTCGACGGCCAGCGGGTCAAGTCCCGCTTCCGCGAGCTCGAGATCGAGCTGATCGACGGCGACGAGGAGGCCTTCGCCGGCTCGAGAGGCACTCCTGGCGGCCGGCGCGGAACCCGGCGAATTCCGGCCGAAGCTCTACCGTGCGCTGGAGCTCGCGTACCCGCTCGAGGCGGTCGAGCCGGCGGCGGACGCGCCCCCGGCGATGTGCTCCGCGCCGCGCTCGCGGCGCAGTACGAGCGCCTGCTCGCGCACGATCCCGGCACCCGGCTCGGCAGCGATCCCGAGGACCTGCACCAGATGCGTGTCGCGACGCGGCGCGCGCGGGCGTTCCTGCGCGCCGCACGGCCGCTGCTCGACCCCGAATGGGCCTCCGAGCTTCGCGACGAGCTCGGCTGGCTCGGCTCCACGCTCGGCCCGGCCCGCGATCTCGACGTCCTCCTCGAGCACGTCCGGGGGGAGTCGAGGCGCTCGGCGGGCCGACGAGCTCGACGGCTTCGTCGAGTCGCTCGAGCGCGATCACGAGAGCGCGCGCCAGAGCGGTCGCTGCGCTCTCCGAGAACCGCTACTTCGCGCTCCTCGACCGCCTCGAGGCGGTCGATCCGAAGCTCGGGAACGGCAGGAACAAGACGCTCGGAAAGCTGTGGCGGGACGAGTTCCAGCGCACGCGCAAGGCGTTCCAGAGCTCGACTCCGAGTCGGCCGACGACGAGCTGCACGCAGCCCGGATCAAGGCCAAGCGTGCGCGGTACGCGGCCGAGCTGGCCGAGCCCGAGCTCGGCCGCCGGGGTAAGCGGTTCGTCGCGTCGGCAAAGGACCTCCAGGACGTCCTCGGCGAGCACCAGGACGCGGTGGTGGCGACAAGAAGATCGAGGAGTGGGCGGGCGGCGACCCGCGCGGCGAAGCGCGCCGAAGCCGCTCCAGCGAGAGCGGGAACGGCGCGATGACGCTCGCTCGGCATGGCCCGACGCGTGGAAGAAGCTGAAGAAGCAGGCGCGCAAGGTCAACGTGTGATCCGGGCCGCCGGAGGGCTCGTCGTGCGCGACGGCGACGGCGGGCGGAGGTGCTCGTCGTGCACCGCCCGCGCTACGACGACTGGTCGTTTCCGAAGGGCAAGGCCGGGCCCGGGGAGACCGACGAGGACTGCGCACTCCGCGAGGTCACCGAGGAGACCGGGCTCGTCTGCGAGCTCGCCGAGGAGCTGCCCGCGACCGAGTACGTCGACGCTCAGGGGAGGCCGAAACGGGTCCGCTACTGGCTCATGCGGCCCGTGGGCGGCGAGCTCGAGTTCCACCACGAGGTCGACGGCGCGCGCTGGGTCTCGCCCGAGGAGGCGCGGGCGCTGCTGAGCTACGAGCGCGACCGCGGGCTCGTCGACAGCATGTGATAAATGATCCCGAATACCAGGCTGAGCGTACAGTAGCTGAGACGCATCGCCGGCTGCTCGACGACCTCTCCGGAAGCCCGAGACGCGCTTGACGGCGTCGTGCCGACGGTCTCAGACATCCCGGCCCCGACGGGATTCCCGACGACCATCTTACGTTTTCTCCTTGACCGAAGGCGCAAGAGCCCCAGAATCCTCGCCTCCACGCCATCGGGAGGGGAGATGCTGCTACTCAGACACGCGAGCGCGGGAGAACGGCCTCGGCGGCGAGCCTGGACCGAGCCCGCCGGCTCGACCGAGTCGGCCGGGCGGACGCGCGTGAGCTGCCAGACGCGCTCGCGGAGCACGCCATCGAGCGCATCGTCTCGAGCCCGCACGCGCGCTGCGTCGAGACCGTGGGAGCGCTCGCCCGGAGCCGCGACCTACGCGTCGAGATCCGCGACGAGCTGTTCCCGACGCATCCCTCGAGGACCTGCTTGCCTGCTGGACGAGCTGCCCGAGGCGGCCCTCCTCTGCACGCACCGCGAGATGATCGAGAGCCTCTTCGGCAGCGGCTGACGTGCGAGAAGGGCGGCGACGTGGATGCTCGAGCGGCGAGACGGGGTGCACGAGCCCGTGGCGTACCTCCCTCCTCCCTCGGCCGCGGTCCGCGCGCCCGAGCGCGCGGCCAGCCCGAGCCTAGTTGCCCGCCGGTCGTCCGATCCTAGGCTGCGACGGCTGGCGGCATGCGCCAGCGCGAGCGCGGCGCCCTCGCGCAGACCGCCGCGGCCGACCTCGAGGCCGGAGCCGAGCCGCCGCGCGGTCTCCGCGAGCACGAGCGTGCCGCCGAGCAGCGTGTGCGCGCGCTCGGGCGTGATGCCGTGGCGACTCGGTCATCGTCTTTGCGGGAACTTCGCGAGCGTGGCCGCGAGCTCCTCGAGCTCGTCGACGCCGTAGCGCCGGCCGACGATCCGGCCGATCGCGCGCGCCGTCCCCCCGACGGCGAGCGCCGCGTCCGGGCGGGGCGGATCGAAGCTCGTCGAGGAGCGTCGGGATCTCGCGCGCGCGCGTTCGCGATCCGCTCCGCGGACGGCGGGTCCCCGCCGAGGTACGCGCGCGTGACGCGCAGCGCTCCGGCGTCCACCGAGCGCACCCACGCGGGCCCGCGACCGGCGTCCCGACCGCGAGCTCGCACGAGCCGCCGCCGAGGTCGACGACCGCGACGACCTCCGGTGGATCCTCCATGCGGGCGACCGCGCCTTCCCACGCGAGCCGGCCTTCGTCCTCGCCGGTCAGCACGACGACCGGCGCCTGGTCGCGTCGGCCGAGCACTCGACGAGCTCCTTGCTGTTCGCAGCCTGCCGGCCGGGGGCGGTGACGATGGTCTCGAGCCGCTCGGCGCCGGCCTTCCGCGCGACCGCGCGCGAACCGCTCCGCGACCTCTCGGTCTCGACGAGCTTCGCCTCGCCGATCCGGCCGAGCGCGTGGCGTCGTCGCCGAGACGGAGGTAGTACGCGCTCGCGGTGGAGCTGCCCGACGCTGCCGCGTCGTCGACCGAGGCGACGAGCAGGCGCAGCGGTGTTCGAGCCGACGTCGATGATCGCGACGTTCACGGGCGGCATTGTCGCCTCCGTCGTCGGCTGGGCTAGACGCCGCGGCGAGCGCGGGCGCTGCGCCGGGCCCGCGTCAACGCCCGCCGCATCATCGTCGCGTGGTGGGAGTGAGGCTTGTCGCCGGGAGTCGCCCGCGTCCACGTGCCGTCCGGCGTCGAGCAGCCAGGCATTCGTGTCGTCGGCGAGCGCGCTGTCGAGGATCGTGTGCACCTCCTGGCGGATGCGCGCGTTCTCGACGGGCACGAGCACCTCGATCCGGTGGTCGAGGTTCCGCTGCATGAGGTCGGCGCTTCCGATGTAGGTCGTCGCCCCGTCGCCCGCCTCGAAGGAGTAGATCCGGCTGTGCTCGAGGAAGCGGCCGACGATCGAGCGGACGCGGATGTTCTCCGAGAGCCCCTCGACGCCGGGCCGTAGCGCGCAGGTCGTGCGGGCGATGATGTCGATCTGCGCGCCCGCCTGCGACGCGAGGTAGAGCTCGTCGACGAGCGCGGGTCGACCAGGTGGTTGACCTTGATCCGGATGCGCGCGTGCTCGCCCTCGGCGGCCGCCGCGGCGACCGCGCGGATCTCCTCCACGAGCCCGCTGCGCAGCGTGAACGGCGCGACGAGCAGCTTCCGGAAGCGCGTGCGGCTTCCCGAAGCCGGTGATGAAGTTGAAGAGGTCGGCCACGTCGGCCGCGATCTCCTCGTCGGCGGTGAAGATCCCGACGTCCTCGTAGAGGCGCGCCGTGGCGGAGTGGTAGTTGCCGGTGCCGATGTGCGCGTAGCGGCGGAGCTCGTCGCCCTCGCGGCGGACGATGAGCGTCATCTTCGCGTGGATCTTGAGGTCGGGGAACCCGTAGACGACGTGGACGCCCGCCTGCTCGAGCGCGCGCGACCACTCGATGTTCCGGCGCTCGTCGAAGCGCGCCTTGAGCTCGACGAGGCAGACGGACTGCTTGCCGTCCTCGGCGCACTCGATGAGCGACCCGACGAGCGCGCTGTCGTCGCTCGTGCGGTACACGGCCGTCTTCATCGCGATCACGTTCGGGTCGCTCTACCGCCGCCTGCGCGAACACCTCGAAGCTGCGCGCGGAACGACTCGTACGGCTGGTGCACGGCGACGTCGCCGCGGCGGATCTCGTCGAAGATGCGCGGCATGTCGCCCTGGGCGGAGACGAGGCGCGGCGGCACGACGGGCACCCACGGCTCGTCCTTCAGCTCGGGCCGGTCGAGCACGACGAGCTCCGTCGAGGTCCGCGAGGTCGAGCGGGCTCTCGATGCGGTAGATCTGGCTCTCGTCGGCGCCGAGGCCGCGGGCGAGCCGCTCCACCATCTCCGCCGACGCGGACGAGCTGACCTCCACGCGAACGACGTCGCCGAAGCGGCGCTTGCGGAGCTGGCTCTCGACCGCCTCGAGCAGGTCGTCCGCATCGTCCGACACCTCGAAGTCGGCGTCGCGCGTCACGCGGAAGGCGGCGCGCTCGACGATCGTCGCGCCCGGGAAGAGCGCAGGCAGGAAGTGCGCGATGACCTGCTCGAGCGGGAGGTAGAGCCCGCGCGCCGCCGATCTCGAGGAAGCGCGGGAGGCCCTCGGGGATCTTGACGCGCGCGAAGCGCTCCTCACCGGTCTCCGGGTCGCGCGGCGAAGACGGCGAGCGAGAGCGACAGGCCGGAGATGTAGGGGAACGGCTGGCCCGGGCCGACCGCGAGCGGCGTCAGCACCGGGTAGATCTCGCGGTGGAAGTGCCGCTCGAGGCTCTTCAGCTCCTTCTCGTCGCGTCCTCGATGCCGCCGATCGACGATGCCCTCGGCGGCGAGCGCCGGGCGCAGCTCCTTCTTCCAGAGCCGCGACTGCAGCGTGAGGAGCTCGAGGACGCGCTCGCGGACGCGGCCAGCGCCTGCTGCGGCGTCAGCCCGTCCGCGGAGCGCACCGCGAGGCCGGACTCGGCCTGGCCGAGCAGGCCGGCGACCCGCACCTGGAAGAACTCGTCGAGGTTGGAGGAGAAGATCGCGCGAACTTCACGCGCTCGAGGAGCGGCACAGAGTCGTCCGCGGCCAGCTCCAGGACGCGCGCGTGGAACTCGAGTAGCGAGAGCTCGCGGTTGAGCAGGCGCTCCGAGGGCTCGGTGCGGACGCGGGGTGGCCATGACGACATCATGCATCGGCAGGCGCGTCGCGGGGTTACGGTCCGGTGAACGGCCGTGCCGAGTTCGCCGCAAACTAGGCGAGCGCGTCGACGACGAGCGCCTGGAAGTGGGCGACGAGGCGCTCCGACTCGGGCAGCAGGCGGCCCTCCTCGATGAGCCCGCTGCGCGACGCCCTGCTGGACGCGCTCGACGAGGCGCGTGTCCTCGGCGCCGACCTCCGCGTCGAACGCGAGCATCTCCTCGACCCACGCGTCGTCGGCGTCGGGGTCGACGAGGTAGTCGAGGAAGCGGTACGTCCGCTCGGGCTCGACGGGGACGATCGGGCCGATCGAGAGGTTCGGCCGGCCCGGCATGACGTTGATGACGGTGTTCGGGAAGAGGAAGTGGAACTGGCCGCGCTCGACCTCGCCCGTCGAGGTCGTACGAGCCGCGCGGCTCGGGTCGCGGCGGGCCGGTCTGCGTCATCCGGAAGCCGTTCGGTCTCGAGCAGGTAGGACTCGGGCGAGACGTCTACGACTGCCGAGAACCCCGGATGGGCGACCGGGCAGTGGTAGCACTCGAGAAAGTTCTCGGCGCAGATCTTCCAGTTCGCCTGGAGCTCCGACTCGGAGCGCTCGAGGAAGCGGAGCGCGTCGACGTCGATCCCCGCCGCGGCGATGCGCTCGGGAACGTCCTCGAGGAAGTCGGCGAGCGGGCCGGCGTCCGGATCGGGGCTGACGAAGACGAACGGCCCCCAGGTCTCGGCGCGGAGCGCGACGAGGCCGAGCTCGCCGGTCTCGATCCCACCCTCGCGAGCCGAGCGCGGCGCCGTGATCAGCCGTCCGTCGAGCCCGTACGTCCAGGCGTGGTACGGGCACTGGAGCGTCGATCTCTTTCCCGAGCCCTCGCAGACGATCGAGCCGCGGTGGCGGCAGACGTTGAGGAACGCGCGGAGCGTGTCCTCCTCGTCGCGCACGAGCACGACCGGCACGTGCCCGACGCGCGTCGCGCTGAACGAGCCCGGCTCCGCGACCTCGTCGGCCCGGCCGGCGTACTGCCAGAAGCGGCGGAAGATCCGCTCCTGCTCGAGCTCGAGGACGGCCGGGTCGATGTACCAGCTCCACGGAAGCGTGCGAGTCGCGCCGCCGACGGCCACGCCCCGACTCTACCGGCCGCCTGTGGAGCGATTGGCGCACTCTTGGCGTTTCAGTGCCAGGCACTGGAAGTGCGCGAGAACGCCCAGCTCAGGCGGCGAGCGCGACGCGTCGGCGTCGAGCCGCGGGCCGCGGCGGCGCGAGCGGTAGTCGACGAGCGGCCTCGTCGTGGAGGCTCGGGAAGAGCGTCTTCCACCCGCGAGTGCTCGGGCCGATGGAAGTCGCCGCGTCGCGACGGCGGGGAGCCCCGCCTCGGCGACCCAGCCGAAGAGCCGCGAGCGGTTGAAGAGCTCGAAGCGATGGACGAGCGCGCGGAGGCCCGCGTCCCGCGCGAACCGCTGGTCAGGCGCGGCGGAGGCCGGTCGCCGCGTGCTCGTCGCATACGGGTGCGCCGCGATGATCGCGGCGCCGGCCTCGGCGGCCGTCCTCATCGCCTCCGCGATGCCGCGATCGACGGAGACGAAGCTTCGGAGACCGATCGCGACCGCGTGCGCGGACTGACCGGCTCGTCGTCGTTGAACGTCAGCTCGAGGCCGGGGATCACGAGCATGCCGTACGTCCGCCACGCCCGCGCGGCCTCGCGCTCGATCTCGGCGAGGTAGCGCGTCCAGAGCTCCTGCGTCGACGCAGCCAGCCCAGCCGCTCGCGCCCGCCGGGTCGCCCGTCCGGATGACGTGGTCGGTGACGCAGAGCACGTCGAAGCCGTTGCGCCGTGCAGGTCGACGAGCTCGGCGACGTCAGCGCGCCGTCGCTCCAGGCGTGTGGGCGTGGAGCTCGCAGAGAGGGGTCCGGTCTCCGCATGCCGCCATGGTGCGGCGACGCGCTCGGCGTGGGAGTAAAAGTGGTTGATTTCCAGGGAGAAAGATGCGCGTGTAGGCCAGGCGGACCCGGGTATGCTCCGCGACGTGCACCCTCTCGTCGCGGCCGCGGAGGAGCGGCTCGAGCCGCTCGACGCTCGCCCGCAACACCGCCTGGTGGGACGTCGAACGTCGACGCGACCGACGAGAACGAGCATCGGCGCGCAGAGGCCGAGCTCGCGTACTCGGACGCTCTCGCCGACCGGAGCTCTTCGCCGAGATCGAGCGCGCGCGCAGCGCGAACGGCGACCCCGGGTCCGCGCGCAGCCTCGAGCTCCTGCACGCGCTGATGCTCCCGCACCAGATCCCGGACTCGCTCCGCTCGCGCATCGTCGAGCTCGAGGCCTCGGTCGAGGCGCGCTTCTCCCGGCACCGCGGCGTCGTCGCAGGCCGCGAGGTCGACGACAACGAGATCAAGCAGATCCTCCGCGAGAGCGACGACGCGGGCGAGCGGCGCGAGGCCTGGGAGGCGTCGAAGACGGTCGGCGCGGCCGTTGCGGACGACGTCCGCGAGCTCGCGCGCCTGCGGAACGAGGCTGCGCGCTCGCTCGGCCAGCGCGACTGGTTCGCGCTCTCGCTCGCCGTCGACGAGCTCGACGAGGCGAAGCTGCTCGAGACGCTCGCCGACGTGCGACCGCGCGACGGCCGAGCCGTTCGCGCGCTGGAAGGGCGCCCTCGACGCCCGCCTCGCCGAGCGCTTCGGCTGCGCCGTCTCGGAGCTCCGCCCATGGCACTACGCCGATCCGTTCTTCCAGGAGCCGCCGGCGGAGGGCTCGGTCGACCTCGACCCGCTCTTCAAGGGCAAGGACGTCGTCGCGCTCGCGCGCCGGACGTTCGAGGGCATCGGGCTCGAGGTCGACGCGATCCTGGAGCGCAGCGACCTCTTCCCGCGCGCCGGCAAGAACCAGCACGCCTTCTGCATCGACGTCGACCGCGACGGGGACGTGCGCGTGCTCGCGAACGTGACCGACAACCACGCGCTGGGCGGACACGATGCTCCACGAGCTCGGGCACGGCGTCTACGCCCTCGGCTTCGACGGCGCGCTCCCCTGGCTCCTCCGCGACACGCACCTCGTCACGACGGAGGCGGCGGCGCTCCTCTTCGGCGCGCTCGCCGGGGACGCGAGTGGCTCGAGCGCGTGCTCGAGCTCGACGCGGAGGAGGCGCGAGGAGCTCGACGGCCGGCTCCGCGCCGCGCGCGCGGCCGAGCTGCTCGTCTTCACCCGCTGGGTGCTCGTGATGACCGGCTTCGAGCGGGTCCTCTACGGCGATCCGGAGGCCGATCTCGACGCGCGCCTGGTGGGAGCTCGTCGTCGCGCCACCAGCTCCTCACGCCTCCCGACGGCCGCGCCGCGCCGGACTGGGCCGCGAAGATCCACATCGCGGTCGCGCCGGTCTACTACCACACGTATCTGTACGGGGCGATCGTCGCGGCGCAGCTTCGCGACGCGCTCGACGCGGCCGCCGGCGGGCTCGTCGACCGCCCCGAGGCCGGCGAGGTGCTCGGGGCGAAGCTGTTCTCCCCGGGGCAGTCGGTCCGCTGGGACCGGCTCGTCGAGCAGGCGTCCGGCAGGCCGCTCTCGGTCGACTCGCTCGCGCGTGCCGTCGCCGCCGCCTGAGAGCCGGAATCTCTTCCGGCTTCCGGGCGAGCTGCCGCCGGAGGAGCTCGTCGACGCGCTCGCGCGCAGCGAGGGCGTGGTCGTCGAGCGGATCGTCTCGACCGGGCAGGCGACCGCGCCGGGCGAGTGGCTGGCGGGCGAGAGCGACGAGTGGGTCGTACTGCTCACCGGCGAGGCGGAGCTGGCGTACGAGGACGGCTCCCGGCTGCGGCTCGAGGCCGGCGACTGGGTCCTGATCCCGGCCGGCGAGCGCCATCGCGTCGAGTCGACGAGCGCGGATCCGCCGTGCGTCTGGCTCGCCGTGCACGCCTCCGGGCTTCGCCCGCTAGGGAAACCGGCGCGGTGCCGGGCCGTCCGGGACGAGCCTCCGAGCCGGCCGCGGTTCCGCGCGACCAGCTCGTACGCGCCGTCGAGCGCGCCGGCGGGGACCAGCCCGAGCAGCCGCCCGGCCGTCGCGTGAGCCGCAGCGCCCCGAGCAGCGCCGGAAGCCCCGCCCCGTACCCGGCGAGCGAGCCGTCGGGCGCGCGAGCCGCCAGCTCGCGAGGCGCTCCGCCTCGGGCAGCGCCGCGAGGAGCGCCTCCGCGTCGGGATCCTGGAGCGGCAGGAGCGCGAGCTCTCGCGCCCGGTCGAGCCGCGCGACGACGCGCGCCGCGAAGCGGCAGAAGCGGCAGTCGGCGTCGTAGAGGAGCACCGGCGCGCCGTGAGAGCCATCAGGGCGCGGCGCGAGGTACGCCGCGGACGGGCTGCCCGGCGGGCGTGAAGACGCCGAGAAGCTCAGCTCGCGGTCCGCGCTCGCGTTCTCGACGATGTGCACCTGCCGCGGCCGCAGCCGGAACGCCGAGCCGGGCCCGAGCTCCTCGACTCCTCGGCGAGGTGGAGCCGCCCCGGCCCGTCGGGGACCCAGACGATCTCGTCGTAGAGGTGGAAGTGCCACGGCGCGCGGCCGGGCGGCAGGTAGCCGGCGAAGAGCGTCGCGCGGGTCGAGCCGTTCGCCGGGCCGAAGAGGACCTGGTACGAGCGCGCGCCGGTCGCCCCCTCGGAGCCGCGGCGTCGAGCCGACGACGGTCTCGCGCGGCCCGAGCGGCGCGTGCCGGTCGGCCTCCTCGCCGACGGTCGCGCGCAGGAAGGCGAGCGCGCCCTCGCCGGACCGTGCCTCCTCGCCGGCGAGCACGAGCGCAGCGGAGCCCGCCGCGAGCGCGTGCTCTCGCCGCGAGCGACAGCGAGCCCGACCCCGAGACGACGAAGAGCAGCGAGTCGCGCTCGGCGTCGTCGAGCGTCAGCGCGTCGCCGTCGAGCTCGACGAGCGAGAGCGCGAGCGGGGAGCCCTCGAGGCCGGGGACGAGCTGCGGACGCGCATCGCAGCCAGCCTAATGAGTGGCGCAGCCGCGAACGGGGTAATGTCGAGCGATGCGATTTCGCAAGGGTGCGCGGCTCGACCCGTCGCAGGTCGAGGACCTGCGCGGGCGCCGCATGGGCGGCGCGGCGATGGCGCTCGGCGGCGGCGGATCGTGACGCTCGTCATCGTCCTCGCCATCGTCCTGCTGGGCGGCAACCCGCTCGACGCGGGCACGGGCGGGCTCGGCGACCTCACGACATCACCGCCGGCACGCAGCCGCCCGCCGCACGCTCGACCACTGCCAGACGGGCGAGGACGCGAACCAGCACGAGGACTGCCGGATCCTCGCGGTCGTGAACAGCGTTCAGGAGTACTGGGAGAGCGCGCTCCGCAGCTACGAGCCCGCGCGCACGCGCTTCTTCGAGGGCGGCGTCTCGACGGCGCTGCGGCAACGCGACCTCGGCTGTCGGGCCGTTCTACTGCCCGGCCGACCGCTACGTCTACATCGACCTCGGCTTCTTCGACCAGCTCGAGTCGCAGTTCGGCGCGTCCGGCGGCGCCGCTCGCGCAGGCGTACGTCCTCGCGCACGAGTACGGCCACCACGTGCAGAACCTCACCGGCGACGCTCCAGCCGGCGCAGAGCCGGCGACACCGGCCCGCAGAGCGACGCCGTGCGGGTCGAGCTCCAGGCCGACTGCTACGCGGGCGCGTGGGTCGCGAATGCGATGCGCACCGGCCTGATCGAGGAGATCACGCGCGCGGACGTCCAGGACGCGCTGAGCGCGGCGGCCGCGATCGGCGACGACCGCATCCAGGAGCGCATCGCAGGGCCGCGTCACGCCCGAGGCGTGGACGCACGGCTCCGCGGAGCAGCGCCAGAGCTGGTTCGTCCGCGGGATCGAGGGCGGAGGCCCGAACTCCTGCGACACGTTCTCCGGCCGCGTCTGAGCGGCTTCGCGGGCTGCCGCGGCGACGCGAAGACGACGCGACCAGCCCGACGAGTGCAGCCGCGAGAGCGCGCCGCCGAGCGTCCCGCCGCGGAATGCCGGCGCCTCGACGTCGAGGATGCGGTCTCCCGCATGCGCCGCGTTCCCTGTCCCGACCACGATTCCGAGCGTGAGCAGGTTCGGCAGCGCCAGCACGGCCGCGACCGCCGAGCGCGAGCACGAGCACGCGCCACGTCCGCCGCCAGCGAAACGCGGCCGCGAGCACGAGCAGCGGCAGCAGCGTGAAGACGAAGCCGTAGAAGAGCCCGAGGAGGGTCCCCGTGACGATGCTCCCGTCGACCTGCTCGCCGATCCGCTGCGCCCACCAGCGCGGGATCGTGGCCGAGGCCGCGAGCCCGAGCAGGACGACGACGCGAGCGCGATCGCGAAGAGGAAGCTGCGCGACCAGTTCGGGCCGGCCTCCTGCTCGGCGGTGCTCACGCGAGGAGTATCCCCACGGCGGCGCGGCCCAGCGAGAACCACGGGCGGGACGCGACGCCTGCCGGCGCGCCCCGCCCGCCTCGTCCCCACTCGTCCCCGCCCCGTCCGACGTCTCCCCTCCGCTCGCGCGGTCGGAGCGATGGTATGGCGGTCCACCTCGGCGTCGTGTTGCCGACCCGTGGAGACGCGGTGAAGAGGTGCCGAGCGAGTCGTCGAGCATGACTGCGAGTCATCGATGTCATACCCGACCCGCTCGGGGGACCGGATCACGGGTGGGACGAAGTTGGCACGGCATCGTGACCCATGCGCGCGCGGATAGTCGATACCCTGACCGCAGGGATCTCGGGGATCCCCTGGGGGCCGTTGGAGGACTTTTGGAGGGTCGTTGGAGTGCGGGTGGCTCGCCCGGCCGTCAGCCAGGCGAGCCGGCAGCTCGCTAGCGCACGCGGAAGGTGCCGTTCATGTCGTCCGAGTGCGGCGTGCACACGAACGCGTACTTGCCCGGCCGAAGCGTGATTTTCACGGTCTTGGTGCCCGTGAACCCGACGCTCGTGACCTGCTTCCGGAGCCCGGGGCCCGAGATGTAGAAGTTGTGCTCGTCCGATCGGTCGGTGACGGTGAGCAGGTACGTCCCGCGGGCCGCCATCGACAGCTTCTTGCCGCTGGCGGTCTTCAGCGAGATCGTCTCGTTGGCCCGACGAGCCCTTGAGCTTCGAGGGCGCCGCGCTCGCAGTCGTCCAGGTCGCGAGTGCGAGTGCGGCCAGCAGGCTCGCGACGAGCGCCGTGCCGACCGCGGCTTCTCAACGACATGTGTGAGTCCCCTTCGAGGTTGCTTTCGGTGAGTCGCCCACCGTAGAGACCGGATTTCCAGCCGCGTTCCCGCGTGCGCCCAGCACTCGTTGCGAAACGGGTAAAGAGTTGGAAGGCGCGCGAAACGGGGCTACGGCGAACGTAATCTGGGTACCGATCCAGCGTGCGACGCCGCATCTTGCTCATCGAGGACGAGGAGTCGATCTCGGAGCCGCTCGAGCGCGCGCTCGGGCGGGAGGGATTCGACGTCGCCGTGGCGGCGACCGCTGCCGAGGGCCGCGAGCGCTTCCGCGACGACCGGCCCGACCTCGTGCTCCTCGACGTCATGCTCCCCGACGGCGACGGCCGCGACATCCTCCGCGAGATCCGGGCCACTCGCGGACGCCCGTCGTGATGCTCACTGCGCGTGGCGAGGAGCTCGAGCGCGTGCTCGGGCTCGAGCTCGGCGCGGACGACTACGTGACGAAGCCGTTCAGCTCGGCCGAGCTGGCCGCCCGCGTGCGGGCCGTCCTCCGCCGCGCCGAGGCGCCGCCGGCCGCCGCCGAGGCTCGGTGCTCGAGGTCGGCGACGTTCGCATGGAGCTCGAACGGCACGAGGCGACGCTGCGCGGCGAGCCGCTCGAGCTCACGGTGAAGGAGTACGAGCTCCTGCGGATGCTGCTCGAGCACGCGGGTCGCGTAGTCACCCGCGAGCAGCTGATCCGCGAGGTGTGGGACACGAGCTGGTTCGGCTCGACGAAGACGCTCGACGTCCACGTCGAGCGCGCTCCGGCGCAAGCTCGGCGACGACCCTGCCGACCCGCGCTACATCCACACGGTGCGCGGTGTGGGCTTCCGCTTTGCGTCCGCCGACGAGCTGGCTCCGTGACCTTCCGCACACGGCTCGTCCTCGCGGCGTTCTACGTCCTGACTGCGGTCGTGCTGGCGCTGGTCATCCCGCTCGCGCTGACCGTCGAGCGGCGCGCGGAGTCGGACTTCCGCTCGGCCGTGCTCGGGGACGCCGCGATCCTCGCTGCGCGCGTCGCGGACCTCGTGCCGCAGGCGAGCCGCGCCGGCGGGCCGGCGGTCGGCGCGAGTCGCTCGTCGAGGAGAGCGCGACGCGACCCGACGAGGCGCGTCGTCGTCGTGAACGCGCAGGGGCGCGTGGTCGCGGACAGCGCAGGGCGGGGCTCGCCGGGGACGCCGTTCGCGACGGACGCGCGCCCGGAGCTCCGTGTCGCGCACTCCGAGGGCCGCATCGACACGCGCAAGCGGGCGAGCGAGACCGTCGGCGACGAGCTCCTCTCGTCACCGTTCCCGTGGTCGACCGGGAAGGGTGGCGGGCGCCGTGCGCGTCTCGGCGAGCACGAGAGACATCCAGGCGAGCGTGCGCGGGAGCTGGCTTCGCCTCGCCGCGCTCGGCGTCGCGGTCATCGCCGCCGGGCTCCTGCTCGCGTGGCTCCTCGCCGTGCCGCTCTCGCGCCAGATCCGAAGCTCTCGGATGCGTCGACGCGGCTCGGCCGCGGCGAGCTCGACGCGAGGGCGCCGGAGGAAGGGCCGCAGGAGCTCGAGTCGCTGGCACGCTCGTTCAACCGCATGGCGGACTCGCTCGGCGGGAACCTCGAGGCGCAGCGCGAGTTCGTCGCCAACGCGTCGCACCAGCTGCGGACGCCGCTGACGGGCTGCGCCTGCGGCTGGAGGCGATCCGCCAGCGAAGGCGGCTTCGCAGCGGAGCAGGCGGCGAAGGCCGAGGCCGACCTCGACCGACTGAGCGCCATCGTCGACGACCTGCTCGCGCTCGCGGGCGCGTCGTCGCCGCGACGCGACCGCCTCGCCCGTCGATCTCGCGGAGCTCGCGCACGAGGCCGCCGGCCGCTGGCGCCAGGCGGCCGAGGCGGCGGGCAAGCACATCGAGCTCGAGACGCGCGGTCGCCCGGTCGCATGGGCGGACCGCGAGGACGTCGCGCACGTCCTCGACAACCTCGTCGACAACGCCATCCGCTACTCGCCCGAGGGCTCAGAGGTCCGGGTCGACGCCGAGCGCCGAGACGGCGCCGGCGTGCTGCTCGTCGCGGACACCGGCCCCGGGATCCCGCCGGAGGAGCGGGCACGTGTCTTCGAGCGCTTCTACCGCGGGGCGACCGGCCGGCGCGCGGGCCCCGGGCTCGGGGCTCGGGCTCCCGATCGTCGCCGCGCTCGTGGAGCGCTGGGGCGGCGAAGTCCGGCTCCTCGACGGGCCCGGAACCCGCATCGAAGCGGTGTTCAGGCCGCCACCTACCGAACGCTAACCATCGCCTTGCCCACGCATGGAGAGCGGATCGCTAGCTTGGCCGCATGAGCACGCCTCAGCCCTCTTCGCAGCCGCCGTGATCGGCCTCGGCTTCCCCTTGGGGCCTCGGTCTCGCGGTCTACATGGCATCCGGAGCACGCTCGCGCCGCCCGCGGCGAGCGCGCGCGTGCCCACCGGCACGATCGCGGAGCCGAGCCTGCCGCCGCTCTCGACGACGACGAGGCGAGACGACGACCGACGAGACGACGACGGACGGGACCACGACCGAGACCGACGAGACCCGAGCGACTCGTCCGGCAAGGGGACGGGCGGCAATGGCCGACGACGACGACGGGCAAGGGTCGGGGTCGCGGCCGCGGACGCGGCGGCGACGACTGACGAGACTCAGAGGAGCGCCTAGCATCCTTCGGATGACGATCGACGTCGAGACGCCGCACGGCCTCGCGCGAGCCCACCTCGAGGCCGTCCCCGAGCCGAAGGCCGCGCTCGTACTCGGCCACGGAGCGGGCGGCGGGGTCTCGGCGCCGGATCTCGTCGCGGCGGCGGAAGCGGCCCGGTCGGAAGGGCTCAGCGTCGCGCTCGTCGAGCAGCCGTACCGGGTGGCCGGGCGGCGGTCGTCGCCTCGAGCGCAGCAGCTGGATGCCGCGTGGATCGCGGTCGTCGAGGCCTTGCGTGCCGCCCGCTGAGCGGTCTGCCGCTCGTCGTCGGCGGCCGCTCCGCGGGCGCACGGGTCGCGTGCCGCACAGCCGAGGAGACGGGCGCGGTCGGGGTGCTCTGCCTCGCGTTCCCGCTGCAGCCGCCGCGCCGCAAGTCCGGCGCCGAGTCGCCGAGCCGGCTTCCCGAGCTCGACGCGGTCACGGTTCCGACGCTCGTCGTCCAGGGCGAGCGCGACCGCTTCGGTATGCCGCCAGGGTCTCCGTCGCGCACGATCGCTCAGGTCGCGGGCGACCACAGCCTGCGGTCCGGCCGCGACGCGATCGTGGACGCGGTGCGGCCGTGGCTCCGCGAGCTCCTCGCCTAGACGTCCGCGCCGCTGCGGACCCAGCTCCGCCAGAGCTGCGCGTAGAACCCGTCGCGTGCGACGAGGTCTTCGTGCGTCCCGAGCTCGACGAGCCGCCCGTCCTGGAGCACCGCCACCCGGTCGGCGCGCGCGGCGGTGGAGAGCCGATGCGCGATCGTGATCACCGTCCGCCCCTTCGCGACGACCGAGAGCGCGCGCTCGACCGCTCGCTCGGTGCCCGGATCGATCGACGACGTCGCCTCGTCGAGCACGATCACGGCCGGGTCCGCGAGCAGCACGCGCGCGAGCGACACGAGCTGGCGCTCGCCCGCCGACAGGCGCACCCCGCGGGAGCGGACGTCGGTATCGAGCCCTTCAGGCAGGCGTTCGAAGCGAGAGAGCGCGCCGATCGAGCTCAGGGCGTCCTGCACCTCCTCGCCTGTCGCGTCCGGCTGCGCGAGCCGCACGTTGTCCGCGATCGAGCCGCTGAAGAGGTGGCCCTCCTGCGGCACGAAGACGATGCGGTCGCGGAGCGATTCGTACGACGCCGTCCGCAGGTCGATGTCGCCGAACGCGACCGCTCCGCCCAGCGGGTCGTACTTGCGCGTGAGCAGCTTCGCGAACGTCGACTTCCCGGCGCCGGTGGGGCCGACGAGCGCGACCCGCTCGCCCGGTGAGATCGCCATCGCAACGTCGTTCAGCACGAGCCGTCCCTCGTCGTAGGCGAACGCGATCTCGTCCGCCGCGTGGTCGCCTTGCTCCGGCAGCGACCGCGGTTCCTCGTGCTCGGGGACGGACACCGGCGTCTCCAGCACGCCGACGATCTTCTTCAGCGCCGCCTGGCCGGAGCGCAGCTCGCTGAACCACTCCGCGAGCCGGGCGAGCGGCTCGAACAGCGAGGCGACGTAGAGGACGAACGCGGCGACGGTGCCGATGCTGATCTCGCCGCGGTCGTAGAGCACGGCGCCGCCGACCAGCACGCCCGCGAGCGCGATCGCCTGGGCGAGCGCGATGAGCGGGAAGAAGCCGATGTTGACGTACGAAGCGCGCTTGTACGCGTCGATCTGCTCCTGGCTCCGCACGTCGTAGCCGGTGAACGCGTCCCGCTCGCGGCGGAACGCCTGGATCACGCGCACGCCGGCGAACCGCTCCTGGAGCGCGGCGAGCGTGTCGGCGACGCTGTCGCGGATCGCGAGATAAGCGGGCTCGGAGCGGCGGTGGTAGATCGCCCAGGCGACGACCACGATCGGCAGCGAGATGATCGCGAAGAGGAGCAGCTGCGGCGCCAGCACGACGAGGACGACGAGCGTGACGACGAGCAGGATCAGGTTCGTCACGATCTCGGGCAGCGCCAGGCGGACGAACGTCGTCAGTGACTGGACGTCCGCGGTCAATCGAGAGACGAGGACGCCTGCGCGCTCGCCTTCGAAGTACGGGAGCGAGAGCTGCTGCAGCCGGTCGTAGGTCGCCGTGCGCAGGTCGGCGAGGAACCCCTCGCCGACGCGCGCCGTGTACAGGACGATGAACCGCTGGAGGATCGGCCTGACGATCGCGAGCGCGATGAACGCCAGCGCGACCTGCTCGAGCACGTTCTCGTCCCGATCCTCGAGGCCGTCGTCGATCGCGTACCGGATCAGCAGCGGAGCGGCGATGGTCGCCGCGGTCGCGAGCAGCACGGCGACGACGACTGCCGGCGAGCATCGGCATGCGCGGCTTGAGAAGCGGCCAGACGTGCTCTCTCACGCGACCGCCTCCTCGTCGAGCGCCAGCAGCGCCCGGTACCGCGCCGAGCGTGCCAGCAGCTCACCGTGCGTGCCTTCCTCGACGACGCGTCCGCCCTCGAGGACGACGACGCGCTCGGCCAGTGCGATCGTGGCCGGCCGGTGCGCGATCACGATCGTCGTCCGGCCCTGCATCACGTCCCCGAGCGCAGCGCGGATCTCGTGCTCCTTCGTCGCATCGACGGACGAGGTGGCGTCGTCGAGGACGAGCACGTCGGGGTCGGCGACGATCGCGCGCGCGATCGCGACCCGCTGGCGCTGGCCGCCCGAGAGGGAGTACCCGCGCTCGCCGAGCAGCGTGTCGTAGCCGTCCGGCAGCTTCTCGATGAACTCGTGCGCGCCTGCGGCCCGCGCGGCGGCCTCGATCTCGTCGTCGCTCGCGTCCTTCGCGGCCGAACGCGATGTTCGCGCGCACGGTGTCGGTGAAGAGGTAGGTCTCGTCGCTCACGAGCGCGATCGCCTTGCGAAGCTGCCCCAGCGGGAGCTCGCGGACGTCGATGCCGTCGAGCAGGACGGCGCCCTCCTGCACGTCGTAGAAACGGGCGAGCAGCGCGGCGACGGTGCTCTTGCCGCTGCTCGTCCCGCCGACGAGCGCGACCGAAGCGCCGGCCTCGACGTGGAGGTCGAAGCCGTCGAGCACGGGCGAGCGCTCGTCGTAGCCGAAGCGGACGCCGGCGAAGCGGACCTCGGCGCCGTGCGGCGCCGTGTCGAGCGAGCGCGGCTCGGCCGGGTCGACGACGGCAGGCTCCTGCTCGACCGCCTCCACGATTCGCTCGGCCGCGGCGAGCGCGTTCTGGAGCGTCGAGATCCGCTGCCCGAGCACGCGCAGCGGCCACACGAGGATGACGACGTACGCGTTGAACGCGACGAACTCGCCGACGGAGAGCTGGCCGTCGAGAACGCGCTGCCCGCCGAACCAGAGCACGAGCACCTGGACGAGCGCCGGGACGAGCTCGAGCGCGGGGAGGAACACCGCGTCGACGGACGCCACGTCGAGCGCGCGGAGGCGCACGCGCTCGCTCGCGTCCAGGAACCTGCCCGACAGCGCCGCGCTCGCGCCGAGCCCCTTCACGACGCGGATGCCTGCGACCGTCTCCTCGACGAGCGCGCTCGTGTGGCCGAGCTCCTCCTGGTAGAGCTTCGTCCGCGAGGAGTAGCGGCGCGCATAGCGCCAGAAGCCGACGACGAGGATCGGCAGCGGCGCGAGGATGATCAGCGCAAGCGTCGCGTCGAGCACGAGGAGCACGATCGAGACGCCGACGACCGTCACGAGGTAGCCGAACGTGTGGCCGCTCGCGTCGAGCACCCGGCTCACGACCTCGGCGTCGGCCGCCGAGCGGCTCATCAGCTCGCCGGGCGGGAAGCGGTCGTGGAAGCGCGCGTCGAGCCGGAGCGCCTGCAGCAGGACGGCGTCGCGCACGTGCGCGAGCCCGCGCGCGCGGTTGCGCATCGCGAAGACGTGGCGGCCGGCGCCGGCGGCCGACTCGAGGAGCCCGAGCACGACCACGATCGCGGCCCACACGTACACGGCGTTGCGGTCGCCCTCGCCGATCGCGTCGATCGCCTCCGCGGCGAAGACCGGCGTCAGGATCGCGGCGCCCTGCCACGACAGGCCCGAGAGGACCGCGAGCCCGATCCCGCGCCGCTCGCGCACGACAGGCTCCAGATGAACCTCCACGCGGCGCGCCTCCGATCTGGCACGCCCACGCTCACCTCTTCAACCCTACGTGGCGCAGGCCGCGACCCGCGGCGACAGCGCTCCCGGTCTCCGCTCGTAGCGCGCGGCCTAGGTCTGCGCACGACCTGTCGCCCCTGGGCGTCGAGCGGCGCTAGGTGCGGCGCTGCCGCGTCCACACGTCGAGCCCGACCGCGGCGAGCAGGATCGCGCCCAGCGTGATCTGCTCGTAGAGCGGATCGAGCCCGAGCAGGATGTAGCCGTTCCCGATCAGGGCGATGAAGAGGACGCCGACGACCGTCCGCCAGACGGCGCCCTCCCCGCCGAGGATGCTCGTGCCCCCGACGACGATCCCGGCGAGGACGGTGAAGGCGAGCGTCGTGTCCGCCTGGCCCGCCTGCGCGCTCAGTACCCGTGAGGTGTCGATCACGCCCGCCAGCCCGGCCGCGGTCCCGCTGAGGACGAACGCGAGGATGCGCACGCCGTCGACGCGCACGCCCGCGAGGCGGGCAGCCTCGGGATTGCCTCCCGCCGCGTACATGTAGCGCCCGGCCGTGGTGCGCGCGAGCAGCAGCCCGATGAGGACGACGGCGACGGCCATGATCCAGATCGACGTCTTCACGCCGAGCCACTCCGTCTGCGCGAGCTTGCCGAAGTCTGGCTCGTCGAAGAGGACGAGGAGCGAGCCCTCGGTGATGAGGCTCGCGCAGCCGCCGACGATGAAGGCCATCGCGAGCGTCGTGATCAGCGAGTTGATGCGGAGCACGGTCGAGACGAAGCCGTTGACGGCGCCGACGAGGACGCCGGCGCCGACCCCGAGCAGCATCGCCAGCGCCGGATCCGTCTCGAGCGCGTAGTGCGCCGACACGACCGCGGCGAGCGAGTACGTCGCGCCGACGGAGAGGTCTATGCCGCCGGCGACGAGCACGAGCGTGCCCGCCGCGGCGATGATCAGGATCGCCGACTGCTGGTCGAGGATGTTGAGGAGGTTGACCCTCGTCGCGAACGGCTCGCTCGTGACCGTCAGGACGACGAAGAGGATGACGAACGGGATCAGGATCCCGCCCTGGCGCAGACGCTCGAGGCTCACGAGCGAGCGCGCGCCTCTGCGCGCCCTCGCGAGGCGATCCTGCCGCTCTTGCTCTTCGGTGCCGGCCTCGACGCTCAGGCGGCGACTCCTCCGGCGGACCGATCCGCGAATGCTGCAGCGAGGATCGCCGACTCCGTCATCGCGTCGCCCTCGAGCTCCGCGACCATCCGGCCGGCGCGCATGACGAGCACCCGGTGCGCAAGCCCGAGGATCTCCTCGAACTCAGACGAGATGAGCACGACCGCCATCCCCGACTCCGCGAGCGATACGAGGAGCTCGTAGATCGCCAGCTTCGCGCCGACGTCCACTCCCCGCGTCGGCTCGTCGGCGAGCAGGACGCTCGGCTCGCCGAGCAGCATCCGCGCGAACAGGACCTTCTGCTGGTTGCCGCCGGAGAGCGTGCTCACGGGCGCTGAGTAGCTCGCCCCGCGCACCTCGCAGCGATCGAGGATGCGCGTCGCCGAGCGCCGCTCGGCCCGCCGCCGGACGATCGCCGACCGTGCTGAGCTTCGCGAGTTCGGCGAGCGTCACGTTCTCGATGACGGAACGGCCGAAGAAGAGGCCCTGGTCCTTCCGCGACTCGGGGATCATCGCGACGCCGGCGTCGAGGCTCCGGCGCGGGCTTCGGCCCACCGCCCGGCCCGAGCCGAGCCGCGCGTCACCCTCTTTCATCCGGTTCGGCGCCGAAGACGGTGCGGGCGAGCTCCGTGCGGCCCGCGCCGACGAGGCCCGCGATCCCGACGATCTCGCCTGCGCGCACCTCGAACGAGACGTCGGCCACGCCGGGGGCGACGAGCTCCCGGACGGAGAGCGCGAGCGGCGCGTCCGGCGCCGGCGGGGCGCTTCTCGGGAAACGTCGTCGTCAACGGGCGCCCGAGCATCGCCTCGACGAGCGACGCCTCCGTCTCCTCGGACGTGGCGGCGGTTCGCACGACCTTGCCGTCGCGAAGCACGGTGACGGCGTCGGCGAGCGCGAGGACCTCGCGGAGGAAGTGCGAGATCAGGAGGATCGTCGTCCCGCGCTCGGCGAGGGCGCGCACGATCTCGTGGAGCTGCGCCGTCTCAGGCGCGCTCAGCGCCGCCGACGGCTCGTCCATGACGATGATCCGGGCGTCGCGCGAGAGGGCGCGGAGGATCTCCGCCTTCTGCTGCTCCGCCGTTCGCAGGTTCCCGGCTCGCGCCTGGCCGGACAGGTCGAAGCCCGCTCGGGCAGCGAGGTCGGCGTACGCCCGCCGCAACGCGCGGCGCCGCACGAAGCCGAGCCGCTGGGGCTCGCTGCCGAGGCAGACGTTCTCGGCGACGGTCAGCTGCGGGACGAGCGACGGCTCCTGGGAGATCGCGGCGACGCCGTGGTCGAGCGCGTCCCGCGGGGAGCGGAAGGAGGTCGGACGCCCCGTCGAGGAGCATCCGACCTCCCTCCGCGGAGAGCACACCCGCGACTATCCGGCCGAGCGTGGACTTGCCCGCGCCGTTCTCGCCGACGATGGCGTGAACGGTTCCGCCGGCAACCGCGAGCGACACGTCGTCGAGCGCACGGACGCCCCCGAAGTGCTTCGAGACGCCCTGGAGCTCGAGGTGTGCCACCTCCCGTACACCGCCGTCACATGCGCCCTAGCCGGGCCACTCCGCCTTGAACTTCGAAGCGTTCGCCCTCGTGACGACGCCGCCGTCGGGCAGGCCCTTCAGTACGTCGATGCCGCCACAGCGGGCGTTGCTCCGGACGGCCGCGACCAGGCATTGCATCCCGCGCCGACCTTCCGTCGCGGGCCGCTGCATCACGGTTCCGTACCACCTTCCGGACTTGACGGCCTTGAGGCCGACGCCGCCGCCGCCGTAGCCCACGAAGACCACGTCTCGGTTGGCTCCGCGCGCCGCGATCTCCGCGCCGGTGGCGCCCTGATCGGCTCCGACGATGAGGTTGATGTTCGGGTTGGCCTGGAGCATCGTCTGCGCCGCCTTCAGCGCGACGGCGTGCTGGTAGAAGGTCTCGCCCTCGGCGACGACCTTGATCGACGCGCGTGCCCTTGATCGCGGCGTTGAACCCGCGTCGGATCGCCGAGTCGAGCGAGGAGGCCTTCACGGAGTAGAGGAAGCCGACGTTGCACGGGTTCAGCTTGTTGGCCCGGCACGCTGCGCGGACGAGCTGACCCTGCTTCTGTCCGATGTCGGTCTGGATGAAGACGACGTTTCCCGACATGCCGGTCACCGGGGGCTTGCGCAGTCGCCGGGGTTCGCCCCGAGGATCTGGTCGATGTTGACCACCTTGATCCCTCGCTTGATCGCCTGCCGGACCGTCGGGATGAGCTGCGGCCCGAAGATCGGCTGCAGGAGGATGCCGTCGTACTGCCCCGACGACGAGACGGTCTGGAGCTGCGAGAGCTGCTTCTTCGGGTCGTTCGCGGCATCGAAGAGGTTCACGGTGGCGCCGCGCTGCTTCGCCACGGTTTTCGCAGCCTTGATCATCGGCGCGTCATAGCTGTTGGCGACCGCGAACGACAGGAACGCGATGCGCGGGCGCTCCTGGCTGCTCGCTCCGCTCGCGAGGCTCGCGGCCGCTACGGCACCTACCGTTACGAGAGCGAGGAGCGCGGTGCGGCGAGGCCGACCGCGCCATCGGCGGTTGTTCAACATCAGGTCACCCTCCTTCGTCGAGCGGGACACGCGAGGTCCCGCGGCCGCCTGCTGCTGCGGAATCCTACGGGGTGGGAGCGAGCACCTGAGTGCTGTCCAGCGACGTCGAACGTCGGGCACTCGCTGTCCATTGACGTTCAACGCTAATGTCTCGCCCGTCACGAGTCAAGCGGGTCGGAGCGGCGTGCGCCGGAGCCTGACGAGGCAACTGAGAATGGCGTGCAGAGGCCGTCTGCGAGGTTGACTCAGCACGAGGAGCGTGTGCAGAATCGCTGAACAGGCAGGAGCAAGAACGGACTCGAGCTATCCCGAGGGAGCGTTCATGAACATCGCTTCGCGCGGCGCGACAATGGCGGTCGACTGGGAGCAGCGGGTCGACTTCGACCGGCTCCGCAAGGCCCGGCTCGCGAAGACGAAGGCGACGCTCGCAGCGTCCGATCTCGGCGCCCTCCTCCTCTTCGACCCGAACAACCTCCGCTACGTCACGAGCACCGCGATCGGGACGTGGGAGCGGGACAAGAACATCCGCTTCGCGCTCGTCTTCCGCGAGGAGGACCCGATCCTCTGGGACTTCGGATCCGCCGCCCGCCACCACAAGCTCTACTGCCCGTGGCTCCCCGAGGAGAGCTGGCGCGCGTGGGTGTCGCCGATGCGCGGCGCGATGCCCGACGAGACCGGCGTGCCCGACGCGCTGGCCTCGATGGTCTTCGAGGAGCTCAGGGAGCGAGGCCTCGCCGGCGAGCCGATCGGGATGGACGTACCCGACGTGACCACGCTGCTCGCCCTCCAGCGCGCCGGGCTCGAGATCGTCGACTCGCAGCCCGTGATGCTCGAGGCGCGGAAGCTCAAGACGGAGGACGAGCTCGCGCTGCTCGACCACGCCGCCGGGATCGTCGACGCGGTCTACGAGGAGATCTACCGCATGCTGCGGCCGGGCGTGAAGGAGAGCGAGGTCGTCGCCGCGGCGATGAAGCTGCTCTTCGAGCTCGGCTCCGAGCACGTCGAGGCGATCAACGCGATCTCGGGCGACCGCTGCAACCCGCATCCGCACACGTTCTCCGACCGACTGATCCGACCCGGAGACCAGGCGTTCTTCGACATCATCCACTCGTTCATGGGCTACCGGACGTGCTACTACCGCACGTTCAACGTCGGGTACGCGACGCCGGCCCAGATCGACGCCTACACGCGCTGCCGCGAGTGGCTCGACGCCGCGATCGAGCTCGTCCGGCCCGGCGTGACCACGGACGAGATCGCCGCGGCGTGGCCGACGGCCGACGAGATCGGGATGCCGGACGAGCGGGCGGCGTTCGGGCTCCAGTTCGGGCACGGCCTCGGAGTCGGGCTGTACGAGTTCCCGATGATCTCGCGCCTGCACTCGCTGGACGCGCCGGCCGAGCTCGAGGTGGGGATGGTCTTCGCCCTCGAGACGTACTGCCCGGCGACCGACGGGCGCTCGGCGGCACGGATCGAGGAGGAGGTCGTGGTCACGCCCACCGGCCCGGAGGTGATCACGCGCTTCCCGGCCGACGAGCTGCTCGTGACCGGCAGGACGTACGTGCGCGGCGCGGACATCGTGGACGGCCGGGTCGTCCGCGAGGCGGTCGAAGTTCCGTAGGGTCGCGAGCCGTGGCGACCAAGGACGCACAGCACGCGGCGGTAGACGACGGGCTCGCCCTCGACCTCTACCGCCGGATGCTGCTCATCCGCGGCTTCGAGGATCGCGTCCAGAGCCTCTTCCTCCGCGGTGAGGTCTACGGCACGACGCACCTGTACTCGGGTCAGGAGGCCGTCGCGGTCGGGTTCGCGAGCGTGCTCCGCGAGGGCGACCGCATCGCCTGCACGTACCGCGGGCACGGGCACCTCCTCGCCATGGGGACGGATCCGACGGCGCTCCTCGCCGAGCTCCTCGGGCGGGCCTCGGGCGTGAACGGCGGGCTCGCCGGCTCGATGAACGTCGTCGACCCCGACCACGGGGTCATGGGCTGCTACGGCATCGTCGGCGGCAGCATCGCGACCGCCACCGGCGCCGCGCTCGCGCTCCGCGACTCCGGCCGGGTCGCGGTCGCGTACTTCGGCGACGGCGCCGTGAACCAGGCGTACTTCTTCGAGTGCCTGAACTTCGCGAAGGTGCTCGGGCTGCCGGTCGTGTTCGTCTGCGAGAACAACCGCTACGGCGAGTACACGCCGACCGAGGCCGTCACGCCCGGCGGGATCGTGCCGCGCGCCGCCGCGCTCGAGGTCTCCGACCTCGACTGTCGACGGCATGGACGTCTGGGCGGTTCGCGCCGCTCGCGACCGAGGTCGTCGAGCGCGCACGGAGCGGCAGCGGGCCTGAGTTCGTCGAGGCCGCGACCTACCGCTTCGTCGGCCACTCGCGGAGCGATCCGGGCAAGTACCGGCCCGACGGGGAGCTCGAGCGCTGGAAGGAGCGTGATCCTCTGCTCGTCGCAGCGACCCGCCTGCGCGAGGAGTACGGGCTCGGGGAGGACGAGGTCGCGGCGATCCGAGGCGACGTCGAGCGCGAGCTCGACGAGATCGAGCAGGCGGCTCTCGCATCCCCGTTCCCGGAGCCGAGCGACCGACGGGAGTTCGCGACGTGAGCGGTCGCAGCGAAGAGCGAGGCCTCCGTCGACGCTGGGCGGCAACCTGCGCCGGGCGCGGCTCGAGCGCGGCCTGAGCCTCCGCGCCCTGGCGCGCTTGCTCGAGGTGTCCCCGAGCCTCGTCTCCCAGATCGAGACGGGCCGGATCCAGCCGTCGGTCAGGACGCTGTACGCGATCGTGAGCGAGCTCGGCGTCTCGCTCGACGAGGTCTTCCAGCTGGACGAGCCCGAGCTCGAGACCGATCGGAGGAGCCCGGCGCGAACCGCATCGGACAACGGCGCGGGCGCGCGACGCGCGAGCTGTGCAGGACGGCGGCCGCTTCGTGCAGCGGGCGAGCGAGCGCAGCGCGATCGATCTCGAGACCGGCGTTCGCTGGGAGCGCCTGACGACCCACGACGTGCCTGGCGTCGAGTTCCTCTACGTCGTGTATCCGCCCGGGAGCGAGTCCGCCCCTGCCGACGCGCTCGTGCGCCACAGCGGAAGGGAGCTCGGCTTCGTGCGCACCGGCGAGCTCACGCGTCACGCTCGGCTTCGAGGAGTACGTGCTCGGCCCGGGCGACTCCGTGTCCTTCGAGTCGACGCTTCCGCACCGGCTCCACAACGCGGGCAGCGAGGTCGTGACCGCCGTCTGGATCGTGCTCGACCGGCACTAGTGAGCGCTGTGAGCGAGCTCGTCGACATCGGGATGCCGCGGCTCTCCGACTCGATGGAGGAGGCGACCGTGCTCCGGTGGCTCAAGAGCCCGGGCGACGCCGTCGTCCGCGGCGAGCCGCTCGTCGAGGTCGAGACCGACAAGGCGACCGCCGTCTACGAGGCGGAGCTCGACGGCGTGCTCGAGGAGATCGTCGCCGCGGAGGGAGACACGGTCGCGCTCGGGTCCGTGATCGCGCGCGTGCGACCGGGCGGGGCCAGGCCGCAGCCGCTCGAGCCGGCGTCCCCGCGTCCCGCCGAGGCATCGGCACGGCCGGCGGCCGACGCCACCGAGATCGAGCTCCGCGAGGCGGTGAGGCAGGCGCTCGACGAGGAGCTCGAGCGCGACGAGCGTGTGATCTTCTTCGGCGAGGACGTCGCGATCGCGGGAGGCGTCTTCGCGGTCACCCCTGGGCTGTACGAGAAGTACGGGCCGAGGCGCGTGTTCGACACTCCGATCTCGGAGCTCGCCCTGACGGGCGCGGCCTACGGCGCGGCGATCTCGGGGCTCCGGCCCGTCCTCGAGATCATGTTCGGCGACTTCCTCGCGCTCTCGATGGACAGCATCATCAACCAGATGACGAAGTACTGGTTCCTGACCGGCGAGAGGCAAGGATGCCCGGTCGTCATCCGCTCCGTCGTCGGCGCCGGCGGGCGCTTCGGCGCCATCCACTCGCAGATGCCCGCCTCGTGGCTCACGGGCATCACCGGCCTGAAGATCGCCGCGCCCGCGACGCCGGCCGACGCGAAGGGGCTGCTCAAGGCCGCGATCCGGGACGACAACCCCGTCGTCTTCCTCGAGCACAAGCGCCTGTACACGGTGAAGGGAGCCGTCGACGGCGAGACGGTGCCGCTCGGGCGGGCGCGAATCGCGCGCGAGGGGACGGACGTCACGCTCGTCAGCGCGATGAAGGGGGTGCACGACTGCCTCGAGGCGGCCGAGCGGCTTGCGGCCGAGGGAGTGAGCGCGGAGGTCCTCGACCTGCGTACGCTCCGGCCGCTCGATCTCGAGGGCATCCTGGCGTCGGTCGTGAAGACGAACAGGATCGCCGTCGTGGAGGAGGGCCCCCTGACCGGCGGGTGGGCGGGAGAAGTCCTCGCGCTGGTCACCGAGCAGGGCCTCGGCGACCTCGACGACGCGTGGCGGATCGCGACGCCCAACTCGCCGATCCCGTACAGCCCGCCGCTGGAGGACGCCTTCCTGCCCGGAGCGGAGCGAATCGCCGCAGAAGTGCTCGCGAGGCGTTGAGCGGCTAGGTCTCGGCGCGGAGCGGTGCCGCGCGGTCGTCGCCCTTGCGGTTCAGCACGGTCCAGACGGCGACCGCGGGCTCGTTCCCGATCGCCCACAGGCGGTGCGGCCGATGCGACTCGAAGCTGATCGAGTCACCCGCCCGGAGCGCGTACTCGTCGAACCCGATCTGCACGCCGAGCTCGCCGCTGACCACGTAGCCGTACTCCTTGCCGCCGTGTTGCGACAGGGCGTCCGGCGGGCAGGACTCGGACCCGACCGGATAGACGACGTAGATGAAGTCGACCTCGTGGTCGGGAGCGGGGGTCAGGCGCTCCCAGCGGACGCCTCCGGCGAGCGTGATCGCCGTTCGGGTGTTCCGCTGCTGCACCGCGGTGGACGACGCGGGCGTGGCTTGAGCGGCTTCCGCGTCGCTGAAGAGGTCACCTACCGGCTGCCCGAGCTCCGTCGCGATCGCCCACAGAGTGGCGACGGAGGGCGACGCGCGACCTCGCTCGATTTGTGAGATGAGACTCGGCGACACCTGGATCTGCGCGGCGAGCTTCCGCACGGTGAGCCCAGCCGCCTGCCGCTCGTGGCGGATCCTCGCTCCGAGCGTTCCCGGGACGGCGGCCTCGGCCACTCTCGCCGCGGGAGCAGGGCGAGCAGGCGCCTTCGTCGCGGAGCTCGTCGCCTGCCGTGCCATGGGCTCACTATACGTCCGTGCCGCCGACTGCCTCCCGGAGCCGGCGCCGGCGCAGTTGTAGAGTTGCATCGAACACGAACACGGACGTGATCGATCTCATCGAACAGGGAGCCAGAGCTGGCCGCTGACGTCGTCGTGATCGGAGGCACCTCGGGGATGGGCCGCGAGCTCGCCGCGACCTACGTCGCGCGCGGTGCGCGCGTCACGCTCAGTGGACGCGACGCGGCTCGCGCGCAAGAGGCCGCCGCTGGCCTTGGAGACGGGGCCCGAGGCATCGCGTTCGACCTCGCGGCAGCCGCACACGATCGCAGGCGCTCTCGCGACGTCGAGAGCGTGGACCGGCTGGCGCTCGTGGCCGTGGACCGCGACGAGAACACGGTGGCCGCGTACGACGTCGACCGGGCGATCCGGCTCGCCACCCTCAAGCTGGTCGGCTACACGGAGGTCGTCCACCAGCTCGCGGACCGGCTCACTCCGGACGCGTCCATCCTGATCTTCGGAGGGCTGGCGAAGGACCGGCCGTATCCGGGCTCGACGACCGTCACGACGGTGAACGGCGCCGTCTCGACCCTCATCCGGACGCTGGCGCTCGAGCTCGCCCCCGTCCGGGTCAATGCGATCCACCCCGGCATCGTCGGCGACTCGCCGTACTGGAGCGGCAAGGACGAGTTCCTTGCGAACGTCCGTGCGCGCACGCCGACCGGCCGCAACGTCCGCATGCAGGACATCGTCGAGGCCTCGGTGTTCCTGCTCGAGAACGAGGCGATGAACGGCGCCAATCTCGAGGTCGACGGAGGGTGGATGATGCAGTGACGAAGGCGAGGAGGAGGCGAGCGTGCACCACCTGAAGCGACGCGAGGAGATCGTCCTCGCGCAGGAGTACGAGGCGACGAGCGACGGCTTCGAGCGCGCGACGCTCATCGATCGCTCCACGGGATCGGTCCATATGGGGCTCGGGCTCTGCGGGCTCGAGGAAGGTCACGTCGAGACGCATGTCCACTCCTTCGAGGAGAGCTTCTACGTTCTCGAGGGGACGCCCACGCTGTATCTCGACGGGCGCGGCGTGACGCTCCTCCCGGGCGCTTGCGGCGTCGTGCCCGTCGGTGTCCCGCATGCGTGGCGGATCGAGGAGGGGCGCGCGTCCTGGATCGACATGATGGCGCCGCAGCCGCGCCTTCCCGGCGAGGGCCAGCCGGACACGTTCTTCCACGGAGGCGTTCCCTCGTCCCCGACGTCGCAGCTAGACGTGCGGGACCCGCGGAACCGAAACCTCTTCCGCCTGGACGACTGGCAGATGGACGTCGACGAGCTCAAGCAGGGCGCGCCGGTCGACCAGCCGACGGTCTCCGCGAGCATGGCGACCGCGCTGCTCGCCTACAGCGGCATCGCCGTGAAGATGCTCGTCGACAAGCGTCTCGACGCGCATCTCCACACGATGTTCATGGTCCAGTACCAGGAGACCGGGATGGCGCTTCCGCACGACCACCCGTTCGAGGAGTCGTACTACATGCTCGAGGGCGAGGTCGACGTCGTCGCGGACGACGAGCGGTACACCCTTCGCCCCGGCGACGTGTTCTGGACGGGCGTGGGGTGCATCCACGCCTTCTACAACACGCGCGGGAACCGCGTGACGTGGCTGGAGACGTCCGCCCCCGGTCCGCCCGACCGCCACTCGTACCGCTTCAACCGCGACTGGGACTACCTCGTGGCGCGGCTCGAGTCCGAGAAGGATCTCGAGCAGACGACGACGTGACCGAGCGCGCAGCTCCCGACCGTCGGATTCGCCGGTCTCGGTCGCATGGGGACTCCGATGGCTCTCCGTGTGCTCGGCGCGGGGCTCCCGTTGACGGTGTGGAACCGCTCGCCCGAGCGCCTCGAGGCGCTGACCTCGGCGGGCGCCGCCGCGGCGAAGACGCCCGAGGGAGCTCGCTGAGACGTCGGAGATCGTGGTCACGATGCTCGCCGACGCCGACGCGCTCCGGGCCGTCCTGCGACGGCGACGAGGGCGTTGCTCGCCGGCCTCCGCCCGGGCTCGATCCTGATCGACACGAGCACGATCGGCTCGGCGGCTGCTGTCGAGCTTGCCGCCGCGGTGACGCGAGCGCGGCGCGCACTGGATCGACTCCCCGGTCTCCGGCAGCACTGCGCTCGCGGAGAAAGGCGAGCTGACCCTCATGCTCGGCGGCGAGGCGAGCGCCATCGAGCGTGCGGCGCCGGTGTTCGACGCGATCTCTCGGCAGCGGTTCCATCTCGGCGACGCCGGAGCCGGCGCGGCGATGAAGCTCGCGGTCCAGGCGGTCCTGGCCGTCCTCAACGAGGCCGTCGCGGAGGGCCTCGTGCTCGCCGAGCGTGCCGGAATCGCTCGTGATGCCGCCTACGACGTCTTCGCGGGCGGCGTGGTCGCGGCGCCCTATGTCCTCTACAAGCGCGATTCATTCGTGCGTCCGGAAGACACGCCCGTCGCCTTCACGGTCGACCTCATGCGCAAGGACCTGCGGCTCGTCCTCGAGCTCGCGCGCGAG